>NZ_AZWO01000001.1 GCF_000514775.1 Salinispora pacifica CNR114
CATGTCAAGGGTGCCGACGGTGCCGTCCTTGGCAGCGAACCAGAGCAGTCCCGACCAGTCCGGCAGGGCCGACACGATGCCGCTGGTGCCGATGGCGGGGGTGAGGTCGTAGCTGCGTTGGGGTACGAGGCGGTCGTCCTGGACGGCGACGACCAGGATTTCGCCGGTGTTGGTCGGGATGATCGCCTGGTCGTGGTTGTCGAGGTAGAAGTACGCGCCACCGACGGCATCGGTGGGGCTGGCGCTGGCGGCACCAGGCAGGCTCAGGGCGGTGATCGTGTCGAGGGTGTTCGGATCCAGGAGAAGTAGCCGAGGTGCCTGGCCCGGGGTGATGCAGACTGTGACGATCCGGCCCTTGGAGTCGAAGGTGACCGTAAGGCACACTCCGCCCTGCAACCGGCTGCTCACCGTCAGGTCGCGCCCAGAAGGGCCGGGATTGTGGTACGCGTCGGTCTGGTAGGCGTCGCCATGCATGTTGCTGGTGCCGTTGGCGGCCATGAAGGGATGTCGCGGCACCGCTGCGGTGTCGATGGGGTGGGCTGTGGCCGGCTGAACCGTGAACGGCTGTAGTCCGACACCGCGGGGATCGACGGGGATGGGCAAGCTGCGCCCAGCCGCACTGTCGACTGCGGTCGTGCTGGGTAGAGTCAGGCCAATCACCGTCATGGCGGAGGCCAGGGCGAGACTTCGCTTGCGCATGTTCATGGTCCCGACTGTCGACGAATATCGATAAAGAGTGAAGTGTAGAGGTGTGTCGATTGCGTCGGCAATGGGTGGTAGGGCCCCATGGCGGGGGCGATGACCTGGTTCGTCAACCAGTAGCGTGATCGCGGATGGTCGATAGCTAGAGTCGCGCCGCATCAAGGGTAGATTGCGGACTTTCCGGTCGAGCTATGCCTTGATGCTCGACATCTGGGCTGAGGAGGAGTGCCTTCTCCGCCGGTTTCGCTCCGACATGGACAAGGCCCTAAACTCCGCCCGACCGGGCGGAGTTTAGGGCCTTGTCGGCGTACGGTGTGGTGGTCGAGCCCTGATCGGGTGGGTCAGTCGACCGAGGGGAGCGAGGGGCCGAGGACATCGTCGGCGTCCACGATCGTGTAGGCGTACCCCTGCTCGGCGAGGAAGCGTTGCCGGTGGGCGGCGTACTCGGTGTCGATTGTGTCCCGGGACACCACCGTGTAGAAGTGCGCCTGCCGGCCGTCGGCCTTGGGCCGGAGCACCCGACCGAGCCGCTGCGCCTCCTCCTGCCGGGAGCCGAACGTGCCCGACACCTGGACCGCCACCGCCGCCTCCGGCAGATCGATCGAGAAGTTACCCACCTTCGAGATCACCAGGGTCCGCAGCTCACCGGAGCGGAACGCGTCGAAGAGCCGCTCCCGCTCCCGGTTCGTGGTTGACCCCTGCACGATCGGCGCGTCCAGATATTCCCCCAGCTGGTGCAGCTGGTCGATGTACCCGCCAATCACCAGGGTCTGCTCGCCCGGGTGTCGGTCGAGCAGCGCCTTCACCACCGGCAGCTTGGTCCGGGTGGTCGCCGCCATCCGGTAGCGCTCCTCGGCCTCCGCCGTCGCGTACGCCATCCGCTCGGCCTCGGTGAGCGTCACCCGTACCTCGGTGCACCGGGCCGGGGCGATCCAGCCCTGCTGTTCGATGTCCTTCCACGGTGCGTCATACCGCTTCGGACCGATCAGGCTGAACACGTCCCCCTCCCGACCGTCCTCGCGAACCAGGGTGGCGGTCAGCCCCAGCCGGCGACGGGCCTGCAGGTCGGCGGTGAACCGGAAGATCGGTGCGGGCAGCAGGTGAACCTCGTCGTAGACGACCAGACCCCAGTCGCGTGCCCCGAACAGGTCCAGGTGGGTGAAGGCGCCACCGCGTCGGGACGTCAACACCTGGTACGTGGCGATGGTGACCGGACGGATCTCCTTGCGCTCACCCGAGTACTCGCCGATCTCCGCCTCGGTCAGCGACGTACGGGCCACCAACTCCCGCTTCCACTGCCGCCCCGCCACCGTATTCGTCACCAGGATCAGCGTGGTCGCCTTCGCCTCGGCCATCGCCGCCGCCCCGACCAGGGTCTTCCCCGCACCGCAGGGCAACACCACCACGCCCGACCCGCCGGCCCAGAACGCCTCCACCGCCTCCCGCTGGTAGGAGCGCAGCGTCCACGGCTTTCCGCCGTCCCCGCCAGCCTCGGCCAGCTCGATCGGGTGGGCCTCACCATTGACGTACCCGGCCAGGTCCTCGGCCGGCCAGCCGAGCTTGAGCAGCGCCTGCTTGAGCCGGCCGCGCTCGGACGGATGCACCGCGATGGTGTCGTCGTCGAGCTTCGTGCCGAGCATCCCGGCGAGCTTCTTGCTCTTGGCGACCTCGATCAGCACCACCCGATCCACGGCCCGCAGCACCAGGCCGTGCGCCGGGTCGTTGATCAGTTGCAGCCGGCCATACCGGTCCATCGTCTCGGCCACGTCGACCAGCAGGGCATGTGGCACCGGATAGCGGCTGTACGTGATCAGCGCGTTGACGACGCCCTCGGCGTCGTGCCCGGCAGCCCGGGCGTTCCACAGGCCCAGCGGGGTCAGCCGGTACGTGTGTACGTGCTCCGGTGAGCGTTCCAACTCGGCGAACGGCGCGATCGCCAACCGGCAGGCCTGCGAATCGGGATGCTCGATCTCCAACAGCAGGGTCTTGTCCGACTGCACGATCAGGGGTCCACCACTCACGTGAGCGCCTCTCTTGATCTTCGGATGCCGGCCGTCGTGCCGGGCATAAGGCCACGGGACGACCATCCAGTGTTACACGCCCCGCACCGGAGGCAGGATTTTTGGGCGCGCATGCAACCTGGCGGGGCACTGGTACGTCTTGCAGGGTGACGACTAATGCGGGTGGGTCTCACGTTCCTGCTTCCGGGCCGCCTTCCGGACCGTGCCCGCACGGTCGTCACGCTGGTCGGCGCCGGTGCGTACGCGTTCGATCCGCGGCCGAGGGCGGCGGGGTCGGGGGCCCGCGTCGGTCGGGGCGGCGGAGCCGCCAACGGGGGCGGGCGCAACGCCCGGGCCGGACCGGCCGGTGGTGGTGCTGGCCCACAGCCACGGTGAGTGTCACCCTGGATCCTCCAGGTTCGTCGATGGCGGGGAGGGCGGAATGACCGTCGACCAGGACGTGATGACCGAGACGCCGCGGAGACCCGATCCGCCTGTCTCCGCCGGCACCATGGTCGCCTACGTGGCTGGCGGGGTGCTCCTGTTCGGTTGGTTCCTGTTTGGTCTGCTGGTGCAGCGGCAGGGCCTCGTGGACTCGGTCGGCGAGACCGCCGGTACGGCGTTCGGTCTGCTGCTGGTGGTCGCGGTGGTCGGCACGTTCCGCCGTGACCGGCGCTGACCTGTCGTCCTCTTCCCGCGCGGCCGGCGCTGACCCGTCGCGGCGTTCAGTCCGCCAGCACCGCTGCTGCCACCCGGTGTAGGGCGAAGGTGTGCAGCATCTCGGTTCGCTCGTCTTCCGCCCGTAGGTAACCCGCCCCGATCGACACCGGACGGACCAGCCGGGAGGCGGTCGCCCCGTGTGCGTCGACATACCCCACCCAGACCAGCGCCTTGTCCCGAACCGCCTGCTGGAGTACGGCCAGCGCGTCGGTGTGGCGGTGCGCGGTTCCGGCGCCCTCCTGGCCGCGGAGCGACGCCGGTGCCCGCTGCGCGGCCCGGGTGGCGGCGTCGCCCCGCCGGATCTGCTCGACCATGCCGAGGAGCCGGGGCATCGGGAGCCTCGGGGCGGTGGCTGGGTCAACGATTCGGGCGGCGGTGCCCGGCGAGCGCGCCGGCGCCCGGCGGGTCCTGGGCCGGGTGAGTACCGCCGCACCGGTGGTGTCCTCGGGCACCGGCGCGTAGCCAGCCTCGCGCAGCGTGGCGAGCATCCGGTTGACCGGGCCCGGAGTGACGAGCACGGTCGGCGCGAGCCGGCGGAGCGCCAGCACCTCCAACCGGCGGTCGGCGAGTACCTCGCCCAGCAGCGCCTCATCGTCGCTGCGTAGGTACGCCCCGGTGGCGCCGACCCGCAGCCCGCCGTGCCGGCGGGCGACGTCGTCGACCAGGTAGGTGAGCCCCTGCGGCACCGGGGTCCGCGATCGCCGGGCGAACAACCCGTGTAGGTCGTCTGCCGAGTAGCCGGCGTCCAGCGCCCGCCGGACACTCGCCGGGGTCACCCGGTGCACGCTGGCCCCACCGGCCGACTCGTGCTCGGCCACCACGTCCAGTTCGGCGGCGAGGGGCGGGTCAGCCGGTCCGGGTACGACGACGGTCAGATCGGCCTGCACCAGGAAGTGGTCAACCGGGGCGGGTAGCAGCCCGTCCAGCGCCCGTACCGCCGTTGACGGCTCGCCGTCGGCGTGCAGGCCCAGCGGGTCGTCCGCGTCCCGCTGCTCGCCGGCGGTGGCGGCGAGCAGTAGCCGCCCGTACGAGGTGAGCGCCCCCAGCCCGGTCACGCCCAGCGTGGCCGCTTCGGTCAGCACCTCCCGGTGTGCCGCCTCCCGTCCCCGGCTGCGCCGGGGCGCTCGCCAGTCCAGCAGCTCCAACACCTCGTCCGGGGTGGGTGCGGTCGCCGGCTCCAGGTCGGCGAGGACACCGAGCGCCGTCTGCCGGCCGATCGGCGCCCCAGCGCGTTCCGCCTCGGGGGAGAGCACCGTGATCGGGCGGTCCCGGTCGTCGCGTTTGCCGACCAGCCCGGGTTGTCGGGTCATCGTCAGCCAGGCCCGGGCCAGCTGCTCCCACCGTTGCGCCAGCGAACCGGCGCGCCAGGCCTCGTATCCGGCGCTCGGCAGCACCTGCTGCTCGGCGCCGGCCCGGGGCGCGGCGATCCCGGGCGCCTCCAGCTCCCCGGTCAGTCCGGCGGCGTGCGCCGTCTCCAGCAGCAGCGCGGCGGTCGGTTCGTCCAGGCCGAGGGCGCGGGCCAGCCGGCGCAGGTCGCGGACGCCCAGGCCACCGGAGCGAAGCACCGAGGCCGGCTCCGCGGCGAGCTGTTCCAGCAGCGCCTCGGCTTGGCGGACCACCTCCATGGTCTGGCCGGCCCCGGCTGAGTCGACCGCCTTCGGTTCCCGGGGTGGGGCCGCGACCTGTGGCGGGTCGGTGGGCATGGGTCCGAGCGTGCCGGTATCCCGGCGGAGCAGGAGCCCCACCTCCCGGGGCAGCTCGACAGTCCCGGGCCGGCCACCCCCACCGGTGGTGACCGAAACCAGGAGCCGGTGGTCAACCAGCCAGCGCACCGGTGAGCCGGTGGGTGGGCCGCCGTTCGTGGGGTCCGGGGGCAGGACATCCTCGGCGCCCAGGGGCGGGGCCTGCAACGCCCCCGGTGGCACGCTGCCGACCGGCGGACCGGCGGCGAGCCGATCGAGGATGGCCCGCGCCGACGGCGGGGCCGAGAGCAGGGTGCGCCGCAGCTTCGCCGGGTCCGCGCAGAGGGCCGCCGCCCGCGAGTCCAGCTCCGCTGCCGGTCGGCCCAGCCCCGCGGGGTACGGGGAGATTTCGTCGATGCCGCCGATCACATGTAGGTGTTCGTCGGGTCCGTACAACAGCAGACGGGATCGGAGTAGTCGCACCGCTTCGCGGACGGCGGCCGGGTCGGGCGGGCGGGCGTTGGCCGCGGCCATGGCGAGGATCACGTCGAGGCTGGTCGTGTCGGCCGCTGCGTCGCGGGTGAGCCGGGCGGCGTCGAGGACCTGAAGCGTGAACCGGTCCAGGCTGTCCAGCACGCGGGCCACCGATACCCGGGACTGGGCTCGGATGGCGAGCGCGGCGAGGTCGGTGGGGACCGGTACGACCAGGTCCGGCCGCTGCTGGAGCAGGGCCGCGAGCGCCTGGTCGGGCAGCGCACGCAGGTGGTCGGCGAGTGAGTTGGTCATCGTCTTTCCACGCTAGCCCGACGGGTGCCCGCTCCGCCCCTCGGTCGGCCAGTCGCCCCCACCGCATCGGTGACCGCCGTACCCGTGGCAGCCGCGGCCGGGGTGGCGCCGGTGCGCGATGATCTCACTGGATTCCCAGCGGCGCCCAACGCCGCGGTCCGGCTAGCCTTAGAGCAGTAGACGTCGTGAGTGAAGCAGAGGTTTTCAAGTGCCGACGGGTCGAGTGAAGTGGTACGACGCGACCAAGGGATACGGGTTCGTCACCAGTGACGAGGGCGGCGACGTGTTCCTGCCCAAGGCGGCGCTTCCGGCAGGTGTCACCGACCTCAAGGGTGGGCAGCGGGTCGACTTCAGCGTGGTCGACAGCCGCCGGGGCACCCAGGCGATGGGGGTCAAGCTGTTGGAGGCCCCACAGTCGGTGGCGGAGCTGCGTCGTCGCCCGGCGGAGGAGCTGCACGGCCTCGTCGAAGACATGATTAAAGTTCTGGAGGCGAAGGTGCAGCCGAACCTACGCCGTGGCCGGTTCCCGGACCGGAAGACCGCGCAGAAGATCGCTCAGCTGGTCCACGCGGTCGCCCGTGAGTTGGAGGTCTGAGGCACCAGGCCGGCGTCGGCGGCCCGGCCCAGCAGCGCGTTGACGGCGGCGTACCCGGCTGCGCCCAGGTCGGCGGTGAACTCGTTCACGTAGAGGTCGATGTGCTGCTTGACCACGTCGGGCTCCATCTCCTGCGCGTGCCTCAGTACATAGTCGTGGCTGGCCGCCGGGTCCGCCCAGGCGCGGTGGACCGACTCCCGGATCCATCCGGTGGCGGCCTCGGGATCCACGCTGCCGCGGCGGGCGAGAATCGCGCCGAGCGGGATCGGGAGGCCGGTGTCGGCCTCCCACCACTCGCCCAGGTCGACCAGGGCGGTCAGCCCGTGCCGGGGGTAGGTGAACCGGGCCTCGTGGATCACCAGGCCGGCGTCGTATCGGCCGGCGGCGACCCCCGGCATGATCTCGTGGAACGGCACCACCTCGATCCGGGCGGGTGGCCGCCCGGCTGACCAGAGCCGGAAGAGCAGGTAGGCCGTGGTCCGGTCACCGGGTACCGCAACCGTGGCCCCGGTGAGGTCGGCCCGGTCCGGGGCCCCGGTCACCCGGCTGCCTGAGCCCTCGGGTGCCGCAGCAGGGGCGAGCGTCGGGTCGGGTCGGGTCAGCACCAGGGGTCCGCATCCCCGGCCGAGTGCTCCACCGCAGGGCAAGAGGTGGTAGTCGTCGAGCAGCCACGGTAGCGCCGCGTAGCTCACCTTCACCAGGTCGAAGGCGCCCCGCTCGGCGGCCGTGTTGGTCACGTCCACGTCGGCGTAGGTCACCGTGACCGCGGGGGCGCCGGGGACCTGCCCGTGCACCAGCGAGTGGAAGACGAACGTGTCGTTGGGGCAGGGCGAGATCGCCAGCGAGAGCGTCACGCACCTACGGTAGCCCCGCGGTACGGCCGTTCCTGGCCGGCCTTGTGGCAACGGCCAAGATCCGGCATTGTCCGGTGGTCCAGATCCGCGTCCTCGCCGCCGGAGGCCCCAACTGCCCACCTCGTACCTGCTCTGGCTCGTCGGGATCCTCGCCTCGCTGCTGGGTAACTCGTTGTTCTACTTTGCCCTCGGTTGGCAGGCGAGTGCGCATGGCGGTGCCATCGCCGGTCTGGTGCTCACCGCCATCACGCTGCCGCGGGTGCTGCTGCTCCTGATCGGTGGGGCGGTCGGGGATCGGGTGAGCGCACGCCGAGTGCTCATCGCCGGCGATGCGGCGATGCTCGTCTTCTCGGTCGCCCTGGCGGCAGCGGCCTACCATCTTGGCGCGCCGCCCTGGTTGTTGCTCACCGCCGGGGTTGCTGTGGGGGTCGCCGACGCCTTCTATCTGCCAGCGTCCGGTTCGATGCCGCGACGGCTGGTCAACCCGGACCAACTGCCGCGGGCCCTGGCGCTACGCCAGGCCGGCGGTCAGCTGGTGGCCGTGGGCGGCGGTCCGCTCGGCGGGGTTCTCGTCGGGTTGGCCGGGCTGGCGGGGGCCGCCCTGGTCAACGCGGTGACCTTCGCCGCGGTACTGATGCTGCTGATCGTCATCCGGCCGCGGTACGGTGGCCCGCCACCGCCGGCGGGCAGCGGGGTTGTCCGCGACGCCTTCGACAGCCTCCGCGTCGGCTTCCGGGATCCGCTCCTGCGTCCCGGGTTGACGATGACCGGGGCCGCGGCGGCGTTCCTGCTCCCGGTGCTGTCGTTACTGGTCCCGCTGCTCGCGCGGGCGGAAGGCTGGGGAGCGGAGGCTGCCGGTCTCATCCTTGGGGCGCAGAGCGTCGGCATGCTGGTCGTCACCTTGGCTGTCGCGCGCCGAGGCCCGCTCGGCCGGCCCGGTCTCCTCTCCGCCTGGGGCCTGTTGACAGCGAGCGTTGGCGTGCTCGGGTTGGCGCTCGCACCGACCGCCGCTGTAGCCCTCGGCGCGGCGGTGGTGCTGGGACTCGGGAGTGGTCTCTTCGCCGCGCACATCGGGCCCCTGATCCTGGGGACGACCCCGGAGACGCACCTGTCCCGTATTCAGGCCCTGCTGACCCTGGTGCAGAGCCTGGCCTCGTTGGTCATGCTCAACGTGCTCGGCACCGTCGTCGAACACCGTGGTGCGGTGGTGGCGGTGGTGATCTGCGCGGTGGCCACCAGCGGCGCCGGGCTGCTGGCGCTCCGGTCCGCGCCGCTACGCACCACTCGGGTCGGGCTCACGACGGTCCCGGTCGATCGATGAATGATCGCGTGGCGCTGCCCGAGCCGCGCTACCAGGCCACGTTACGGAGTTCCCGCCTCCGGCGTGGCCTCGTGCCCCCGCAACCCGTGGGTACGGCGCCGCTGCTTCATCTCCGCCTCGTAGATGTGCCGCCGCCCACCGGCCAGGCGCTCCCGTGCGTCCCGCTCGATCTCCTGGAACGTGGCGTGGTAGCCGTCGTCGAACTCCTCCACGACCTGGAATGTCCATCGTCCGGGTAGCACGTTGCGGCCCAGCAGCTCGTGCTCGACCCGGTCGGCCGTGTCGTCGTGCCCGGCCTCGCGGAGCAGCCGTACCACCCGGTCGAGGGTGAGATCTGCTTCCCCGATGAGCTGGTGTGCCGAATACAGGTGACCACGTGCCCGGTGGACTGTCTCCAACGCCTCGCTCAAGCCGCCCAGTGCTTCGACGGTGGCGTCATCGACCCCTGCTGGCCGAGCGTGTTCCGCGTCTACCGATCTGTCCTTGTTTGACATGTGATCGATTACCCACGAACGGTGGAACCGTACCCAGTTGCTGCGTCGAGATTCGTGGCAGATCAAGGTAGGTCAGGATCATTCCTTCTGTAGCGGCAAAAGGATGCTTTTGCCCAGATCTGTCGTTTTCTAGATCCGTCCCCCGTCGGCTTTGCCGGCGGATTCACGTATGGCACCATCGTGACACCGGCAACATTCGCGGATCCCCTCCCGGCAGGAGTTCACCGATGTCTGGACTGTCACGTCGCTGGCGAAGTGCCCTCACCTTCGCGGTATTGGCCGCGCTCGGTGGCCTCCTGGCCTTGGACTCGGGGGTGCAGCTCGCCGACTTTATTTGGGTCTAGCCGTGGAGGCTGGCATCGCAGTAGGCAGGTAGCGTCCGCACCGTCAACCAGGGGGCGGAATGTCAGGCAGTCCACTGCCGGTGCGTAGGACCACCGAGCAGGTCTGGCTGATCATCGCCCCGCTGGCGATGGTCGCGGTCTTTGGGAGTATCTTCCTGGCGCTCGCAGCCGAGCCGCCCCCCGGTGACCTGGCTATCGCCGCCGCCCTGCTCGTCGTGATGATCGCGGCTGGTGCCGGGGTCCTGCAGATCGTCGTGCGCCGGGAGGCGCTCGAGGTGGTCGTCACCGAGATCCCACTCGTGCTGGCGTTCTACTACCTGCCGCCCTTTACGGTTGTGGCGCTCATCGTGCTGTCCACCCTGGTCGGGCTGCTCTGGCGTCGGCTCGGCGCGGTGAAGGTCTGGTTCAACGTGGCCTGCAAGGGCGCGGCGGCCTCGCTGGGCGGCGTGGTCCTGGTCGGGCTCTCGGGAGTGGACGGAGTAGGGCCCCGGACCTGGGCGGTCCTGTTCGCCGCGGTCACCGTGAACTCGGTTGTCTCCCTGACCGCGATCAGTGGTGTCGTGAGTCTGCTCCACGGCTGGCAGGCGGGCTGGGAGCTGTTCCGCAGGTCCCCGGTGCCGCTGGTGGTCAACTCCATCAACGTGGCGATCAGCCTGATCCTGTTGCTGGCGCTGGAGTCGACCTGGTGGTCAGTGCTGTTGATTGCGGTGCTGGCCGTTGCGATGGTGGTGGTCTACCGCTCGTATGCGCAGTTCCTCCGGCAGCACCGCACCTTGAGCAGCATGTACGAGCTGACTCGGGCGATGACCGAGGGCGGTCGGGAGGGCGCCGTCGCCGACCAGCTGTTGGGCCGGATCCGAGCCCTGATGCAGGCCGAGTACGCGACCCTGTGGCTCCCCGCGCAGGGGCGGTTTCCCGAGGTGCTGCTCAGCGCTCGGATGGGCGACCGGGGTCTGCTCGATGTTGCGCCCACCCCAGCAGACCTGCGGGAACAGGTCCGGGAATCCGGTGTGACCCTTGCCGTCGGGCGAGCCCTCCCGGACTCCGCTGACGCTTGGGGAGACCTGACCGGCCACGGGGTGAAGGACGTGATCGTCGTCCCGTTACGGTCGGGTCCGGCGGTGATCGGCACACTGGAGGTCGTCAATCGGCTCAGCGAAGGAGTTTTCTTTACGCCGGATGATGTCCCTGTCTTCGAGACCGTCGCCGCGCACACCGCGGTCGCGCTCGAGAATTCCCGGCTGGTTGACCGACTGCGGCACGACGCCTACCACGACACGCTTACCAAGCTGCCCAACCGGCGGCGGGTCACCGAGGCGCTGGACGAGGCGGTGAAGATCCGGGCGCCGGGTGAGGTGGTGGCGCTGCTGCTCTTCTCGGTTGATCGACTCCGGGAGGTCAACGAGTCTCTCGGGCGGGCTGCCGGGGACAAGGTGTTGGTCCAGGTCGCCGCGCGGCTTCGGTCCTGCGCGCCGTCCTCGGCACTGGTGGGACGGGTCGGCGGGGACGCGTTTCTGGTGACCCTTCGGCTGGCGGGGTCGACTGCGGCCCTGGAACTGGCGGCGCGGATGCGGGAGCAGATCCGGGCCGTGGTGACCTTTGACGGGCTGACCCTCGACGTGGATACGGCGGTGGGTGTCGCCGTGCACCCGGAACATGGCGAGGGGTCTGCCGCGCTGCTGCAACGGGTCGACCTGGCCGTACGGGCAGCCCAGTCCGCGCCCGGGAACGTCCAGCTGTTCCACCCGGCGTTGGAGTCCCGGTCGCTGCGGCGGCTCGGTCTCGCCGGCGACCTGCGGCGGGCCCTGGCCAACGGGGAGCTGGAGGTGTATTTCCAGCCCAAGGTCACCCTGCCCGACCGGCGGTTGGTGGGCGTCGAGTGCCTTGCCCGCTGGGAGGACCGGGCCCACGGGGCGGTCTCGCCGGAGGACTTCGTGGCGGTTGCGGAGTACACCGGTCAGCTGGGGCGGCTCACCGAGTTTGTGCTCCGGGAGGGGCTACGGCTTAGCCGTGACTGGGCGCCCGGGGGTCACCCGCTCTCCGTCGCGGTCAACCTCTCCCCGCGTACGCTGACCGACCAGCACTTCCCGGAGCGGGTGCGGGAACTGCTCGGGGAGTACGGGGTGCCGCCGCAGCGGCTCACGTTGGAGATCCGGGAGTCCGGGGTGCTGGACGGCACCGACCGCCCCATTCCGACCCTGCGGCGCCTGCGTGATCTGGGCGTCCGCCTGTCGGTGGATGACTTCGGTACGGGTAACTCGTCGCTTGCCCACCTGCGCCGGCTCCCCGTGCACGAGGTGAAGGTTGATCACCGGTTTGTGCAGGGGATGGCGACCGACCCAGGTGACCTGGCCATCGTCAACGCGGTGGTGACGCTCTCCCAGCAGTTCGGCCTCGCCGTGGTGGCCGAGGGGGTGGAGAGCGAGTTGACCCTGGAGCTTCTCCAGGACATCGGGTGTGAGTACGGGCAGGGGTTCCTGTTCAGCCGTCCGTTGCCCTATGAGCGGCTGGAGGCGTGGTTCGGCGCCCAACTGGAGTCGGGAACAGCGGCCGCGGGGGAGCCGCCGCGGCTGCGGGTCGTGCCGTGAGCTGGGCTCACCGGCCACCGGGGGATCCGATTTCAGCTCCGCGATCCCGCCGTGTACGCTTACCTCTGCACGGCCACCGAGTGGTCGCGCAGGCCCCCTTAGCTCAGTCGGCAGAGCGTCTCCATGGTAAGGAGAAGGTCTACGGTTCGATTCCGTAAGGGGGCTCAGAGGGTCCGGCTGGACCCACCCGGCGGTGTAGCTCAGGTGGCAGAGCAAGCGGCTCATAATCGCTGTGTCGCCGGTTCAAGTCCGGCCACCGCTACTTTCGTCCATCGGGCCTCACCCGGCGGATGATAGGACGGGCGCCTTCGGCGCCCGCTTTGCATGTCCACGTGCTTAGCGCGTAGGCTGATGCGTCCGTAGTTGTCACCCATTTACGAGGAAGGCACTCCGCCGTGGCGAAGGCGACCGATGTCCGGCCGAAGATCACTTTGGCGTGTGTGGAGTGCAAGGAGCGCAACTACATCACGCGCAAGAACCGGCGTAACGACCCGGACCGTATCGAGCTGAAGAAGTTCTGCCCGCGGGACGGCCGGCACACGATCCACCGCGAGACCCGCTGATCCTGGCGGTCCGCCGCTGATCTATCCACGGTCGCCGATCCGCCGACCCGTGTGGCTCTACCGCCGCCGGTCGGGTGGGTCGGCGGCCGTGTTCTGCGTGTAGGTTCGCGGCATGTCCCTGGACCCCTCCTTCGTCGGCCGGACCTACCCGCCGACCGCCCCCTATCAGGTGGGCCGAGAGAAGATTCGTGAGTTCGCGACCGCGATCGGCGCTACCGAACCGGCCCATCACGACCCGATCGCCGCTCGTGCGCTCGGCCATCCGGACGTGGTCGCCCCGCCGACCTTTCCGGTCGTGGTCACCATGGCCGCCACCCATCAGATCGTGGCGGATCCGGACCTCGGCGTCGACTACAGCCGGGTCGTCCACGGTGATCAGCGCTTCGCCTACACCCGCCCGGTTGTGGCGGGGGACGAGCTGGTCTGCGTCAACACCATCGAGGAGGTCCGCACCCGCGGCGGGCACGGGTTCCTGACCACCCGCACCGAGGTCACCACGCCGGAAGGTGAGTCGGTGGTCACCGTCTGGTCGAAGATTGTCGTACGGGGGGAGGGCTGAGATGGAGCTGCCGACCAAGACATTCCAGGTAACCCGGGCGGACCTGATCCGCTACGCGGGCGCCTCGGGAGACTTCAACCCGATCCATTGGAGCGACCGGATCGCGACCTCGGTCGGGCTGCCCGGCGTGATCGCCCACGGGATGTTCACGATGGCGTTGGTGGGCCGGGCCGTCGCCGAGTGGGCCGGCGCTGCCGACGCGGTGGTCGACTACGGGGTCCGATTCACCCGGCCGGTCGTTGTCCCAGACGATGAGCAGGGCACCGAGATCGAGGTGACGGCGGCGGTTCGGGAGGTCACCGATGCGGGCTTGACCAGGATCGACATCACCGCGACCTGCGGCGGGGAGAAGGTGTTGTCGCAGGCGAGGGCGACCATCCGGACGTCCGGCTGACCGATCTTTGACGTGCCGGGGGCGGACCGGTTGGGAAAGTCGTGCCACTACCCGTACACTGGTCCGCCGTGGGGCACGTGACCCTGCCCGGCCGTTTTGGCGGGGTGAGGTGACGTCCGCCGCATAGGGGTGTAGCTCAATTGGCAGAGCAGCGGTCTCCAAAACCGCAGGCTGCAGGTTCAAGTCCTGTCACCCCTGCGCCTCAGGCCTGATCGTTTCGTGGGTCGCGTCGTCGCCGGCGGCGTCCGGCCCGTGGTGGTGGTATCGGCAGGGCGGCTCCGAGGCACTCGGGCCCCAAGTTCGGACCGCTGGCTACGGCCCGTCGCGGACGGTCGGGCCGGCCGGCGTGACCAGACGCCGCGTATGCTGTGACGGCGTGCGAACCGACATCCCGCGACGGAGGGCGATGTGGCCGACAACAAGCGGCGCGGCGAGGATGCCGACGACGAGCGTCTGGACGGCGAGCTCGACGCTACCGGCGATGCCGGCGCCGACGATGAGTCGGCCTCCCGGGGTGAGAGCGCGAGCGGCTCGTCTCGGGCCGAGTCGGTTGACCGGCCGAAGAGCCGTGCCCAGGGTGACAGGGTTGGCCCGATCGGTCGAGTTGCGCGATTCATCCGCGAGGTCGTGGCTGAGCTGCGTAAGGTCATCTGGCCGACGCGCAAGGAGCTGTTGACCTACGCCTCCGTGGTGATCGTGTTCGTCGCCGTGATGCTGGCGATCGTGGCTGGCCTGGACCTCGCCTTCGCCGAGGGTGTGCTGTGGGTCTTCGGTAACCCCAGCTGACCGGCTGACTGTGCTGATAGTGACGGAAGTGAGCAAGCGTGCCTGAGTACGACGAGACCGCCGAGCCTGTGGACGAGCAGTCCACGGTCGCGACGGCGGCTGGTGACATGTCGGTTGAGGCCGCCAGCGAGCCGGAGCTCTCCGCCAGCGCCAGCGAGCCGGCCGAGGAGAACGAGTTCGACCCGGTCGCCGAGCTGCGGCAGAAGCTGCGCTACGCGCCGGGCGACTGGTATGTGGTGCACTCGTACGCCGGCTACGAGAACAAGGTCAAGACCAACCTTGAGACCCGGATCACCTCCCTCGACATGGAGGACTACATCTACCAGGTCGAGGTGCCGACCCGGGATGAGGTCGAGGTCAAGAACGGCAAGCGTTCCCAGATCCAGGCCAAGGTCTTCCCCGGCTACATCCTGGTGCGAATGGAGCTCACCGCGGAGTCGTACTCCTGCGTGCGGAACACGCCTGGGGTGACCGGCTTCGTGGGCGCCACCGACCGGGCCGACCGGCCGGCGCCGCTGAGCCTCGACGAGGTGTTGAAGTGGCTGGCGCCAGCGGTCGAGGCCGTGGAGAAGAAGGCGAAGCCCGAGGTCAAGGTCCTCGACTTCGAGGTCGGCGACTCGGTCACCGTCACCGACGGTGCCTTCGCCTCCCTGCCGGCGACGATCAGCGAGATCAACGCCGACCAGCAGAAGCTCAAGGTGTTGGTGTCGATCTTCGGTCGAGAGACGCCGGTGGAGCTGAACTTCAACCAGGTCGCCAAGATCTGATCTTCAGTACGTCGGCGGTGGGTAGCTACCCACCGCCGACGTACTCGTTTCTGGCCAGGGCGGCTGGCAGCCGGACCCCGGAAGGCCGGCAGTCGGCGTGCGCTACCCTAGAACGTCGCCGTCTACGCGGCATGCTGACCGTGCATGCCCCGACTGGCGGTGCGAATTCCCGTTTCACGTCCCAGGAAGTGACATGCCTCCGAAGAAGAAGCTCGTCAAGACGTTCACGCTTCAGCTGCCGGCGGGCCAGGCCACCCCGGCGCCGCCGGTTGGCCCCGCGCTGGGTCAGCACGGTGTGAACATCATGGAGTTCTGCAAGTCCTACAACGCCCAGACCGAGTCCCAGCGGGGCGACATCGTCCCCGCCGAGATCAGCGTCTACGAGGACCGCACGTTCACCTTCGTGCTGAAGACCCCGCCCGCCGCCCGACTGCTGATCAAGGCCGCTGGTGTGGCGAAGGGCTCGGGCGTCCCGCACCTGGAGAAGGTCGGCCAGGTCAGCCGCGCTCAGCTGCGGGAGATCGCCGAGAAGAAGATGGCTGACCTCAACGCCAAGGACCTCGACCAGGCCGAGAAGATCATCGCCGGTACCGCCCGGTCGATGGGCCTGAACGTCGTCGACTGACCCACGCCGACCCGCCGATCCCGTTTGTGGGAGGGCTCGCGAGCACCGCGGCCCGCCAGAGACCACAGGAGTAACCACAGATGCAGCACAGCAAGAACTACCGTAAGGCGGCTGCGGCCATCGACCGGTCGAAGCTGTACACCCCCGCCGAGGCCGTCAAGCTGGCCAAGGAGAGCACCTCCGTCAAGTTCGACGCCACGGTCGAGGTCGCGATGCGCCTCGGCGTCGACCCGCGCAAGGCGGACCAGATGGTTCGCGGCACGGTCAACCTGCCGCACGGCACTGGTAAGACCGCGCGTGTGATCGTGTTCGCCGCCGGTGCGAAGGCCGAGGAGGCCGTTGCCGCCGGCGCCGACGAGGTGGGCACGGACGAGCTGGTCGCCCGGATCCAGGGCGGCTGGCTCGACTTCGATGCGGCGATCGCCACGCCGGACCAGATGGCCAAGATTGGTCGGATCGCGCGGATCCTGGGCCCGCGCGGTCTCATGCCGAACCCGAAGACCGGCACGGTGACGATGAATGTCGCCAAGGCGGTCGCGGACATCAAGGGCGGTAAGATCGCTTTCCGGGTGGACAAGCACTCCAACCTGCACCTGATCATCGGGAAGGCCTCGTTCTCCGAGGGCCAGCTGGTGGAGAACTACGCGGCGGTCCTCGACGAGATCCTGCGGGTGAAGCCGTCCGCGGCCAAGGGTAAGTACCTGCGGAAGGTCACCCTCACCACCACGATGGGCCCGGGTGTTCCGGTCGACCCGAACGTGGTGAAGAACCTGCAGGAGGGCTCCGCCGAGGGCTGAGCACGACTGCGTTCGAACGGGGCCCTGCCAGCTGGTGGGGCCCCGTTCGGCTTTCTGGCTGACTTGTCGCCACCGAGGACCTTGACGTGTGGGGGCTGGGGCAGGCCGGGTGGGGCGGTGTGGCGGCCCCGGCGGGGATCGCGTATTCTTGTCGCGAAGTTCCACCCAGAGACCGCTGGTCACCGTGCCTCGGCACGGTCGAAGGTTCCGCGATGACGGGCGACCCGCGCAGGGCGGCAAGCGAAAACAGGTTGTCTCCCACGGTCCGCCGACTGTGGTTCCAGGCCCAGCCTTTCGCCCCGTGCGCCCTGCGCCGGGGCTTTTCTCGTTGCGGTGTTCCTCCGGATCCGCCGTCGGCTACCGCCGATGACGGTGACCAGCCTGGAGTAACGAGAGAGGAGGGACATGGCGGACAAGCCGATCCGGGCCGACAAGGCCACGGCCGTCGTCGAGCTGACCGAGAGCTTCCGCAACGCGGGCGCGACCGTGCTGACCGAGTACCGTGGTCTGACGGTCTCCCAGCTCACCCAGCTGCGGCGCTCGCTCGGCACGGAGACCACCTACACGATCGCCAAGAACACGCTGGCCAAGCGTGCCGCGGCGGACGCGGGTATCTCCGGGCTCGATGAGCTGTTCACCGGTCCTACCGCGCTGACTTTCGTTTCGGGCGACGTCGTCGAGGCGGCCAAGGGTCTTCGCGATTTCGCGAAGACCAACCCGAAGCTGGTCATCAAGGGCGGTGTTTTCGAGGGCAAGGCCATCACTGCGGCCGAGGTCACGAAGCTCGCCGACCTGGAGTCCCGCGAGGTGCTGCTGGCCAAGCTGGCCGGTGCCATGAAGGGCAACCTGAGCAAGGCCGCGTCGCTGTTCCAGGCGCCGATGGCCAAGACGGCCCGCCTGGCGGCTGCCCTGCAGGACAAGCGCGAGAAGGAAGGCGCCGAGGCGGCCTGAGGCTGCCCCGGTGCACACGATTCTTAGCAACACCACTTGAGAAAGGACGCCAGACATGGCGAAGCTCAGCACCGACGAGCTGCTCGACGCGTTCAAGGAGATGACGCTGATCGAGCTCTCTGAGTTCGTGAAGCAGTTCGAGGAGACCTTCGAGGTCACCGCCGCGGCTCCGGTCGCCGTGGCCGCTGGCGCCCCGGCCGCCGGTGCTGCTGCCCCGGTCGAGGAGGAGCAGGACGAGTTCGACGTCATCCTCGAGGCCGACGGTGGCAAGAAGATTCAGGTCATCAAGGTCGTGCGTGAGCTGACCGGCCTGGGCCTCAAGGAGGCCAAGGACCTGGTTGAGTCCGCGCCGAAGGCGATCCTGGAGAAGGCCAACAAGGAGACCGCCGACAAGGCCAAGGCCAAGCTCGAGGGCGAGGGCGCCAAGGTCACCCTCAAGTGACCTTGTGCTAACCCCGGTGGGGTGTCTGGTGTACGTGTGCCGGGGCACCCTGCGGCACGACGGGCGGCGATCCGGTCAGCGGATCGCCGCCCGCCCGTGTTGGTGGCCTACCGCCCAGCCGAGCTGGGCGGTAGGCGCGGTTGGTTGGAGCCTGGCCTGTCGGTCCGCCCACGCAGCTGCGCCGGGTCTCCGGCGCCGACGGGGAGCGGTGGGTCGCAGCTGGCGGTAGCCGGCTCTTGACGCGGCCGGGCCCGGCAGGCACGCTGAAACCAGCAAGACTTTCCGCGCTTGCAACGGTCGCCACGTGGGTGCGGGCTCGGCGAGTCGCCCGACGGCCGCAAGGTGGCCCGGTGGGAGTGTCGCGTTCCGAGCGGCCCGGCATGAGGTTCCGAGGCGCGTTCCGCGATGACCTGCGGGGTTGGCTGGACAGCGGCCAGCCTCTCGGCTACACTGCTAGTTTGCGCTGCCTTCCGAATTTACCCCTGCTCGGAAATGTCCGATTGTGGATATTTCTGGTGGGGTTATTGGAGTGCGCGCGTACCAGCCGTTCTGCAGCACCGGTCCTCGGAAGGACGCATCTTGGCAGCTTCCCGCCCTGCGAAGACCAGTCGTACGTCGAGCGCTTTCGCTCCCCGCCGAGTTTCTTTCGGTCGGATTACCGAACACCTCGAGGTCCCCAACCTCCTTGCCATTCAGACCGAGTCTTTTGACTGGTTGGTTGGCAACGAGGCGTGGCAGGGCCGGTCGGCGGACGATCCGCACGCGCGCTCGGGTCTCGCGGAGATTCTCGACGAGATCAGTCCCATTGAGGACTTCTCCGGCACTATGTCACTCTCCTTCTCGGCCCCACGCTTCGACGAGGTCAAGGCCTCGATCGAGGAGTGCAAGGAGAAGGATCTCACCTACTGCGCCCCGCTCTTCGTGACCGCGGAGTTCACCAACAACACCACCGGCGAGATCAAGAGCCAGACGGTGTTCATGGGTGACTTCCCGATGATGACGCCGAAGGGCACCTTCATCATCAACGGTACCGAGCGCGTCGTCGTCAGCCAACTCGTCCGGTCGCCGGGTGTCTACTTCGACAAGCAGCCGGACAAGACCTCCGACCGCGACCTCTCCAGCGTGAAGGTCATCCCCAGTCGGGGTGCCTGGCTGGAGTTCGACATCGACAAGCGCGAGACGGTCGGGGTGCGCATCGACCGTAAGCGTCGGCAGGCCGTCACCGTGCTGCTCAAGGCGATCGGTTGGACGGCGGAGCAGATCCGCGAGCGGTTCGGCTGGTCCGAGCTGATGATGACCACGCTCGAGAAGGACCACATCGCCAGCCAGGACGAGGCGCTGCTGGACATCTACCGCAAGCTGCGTCCGGGTGAGCCGCCGACCCGGGAGAACGCCCAGACCCTGCTCGACAACCTCTTCTTCAACCCGAAGCGGTATGACGTCGCCAAGGTCGGCCGGTACAAGTTCAACAAGAAGCTCGAACTGGACCTGTCGATCGACACCGGGGTGCTCACCCAGGACGACATCGTCGCCACCGTCGAGTACCTCTGCCGGCTGCACGCCGGGGAGGAGGGCTACGAGGCCGACGACATCGATCACTTCGGTAACCGTCGGCTACGTACCGTGGGTGAGTTGATCCAGAACCAGGTCCGGGTCGGCCTGTCCCGGATGGAGCGGGTCGTTCGGGAGCGGATGACCACGCAGGACGTCGAGGCGATCACGCCGCAGACTCTGATCAACATCCGTCCGGTGGTGGCGGCGATCAAGGAGTTCTTCGGCACGTCGCAGCTGTCCCAGTTCATGGACCAGACCAACCCGCTGGCGGGCCTCACCCACCGGCGTCGGCTGAGTGCTCTCGGCCCCGGTGGTCTGTCCCGGGAGCGGGCCGGATTCGAGGTCCGCGACGTACACCCGTCGCACTACGGTCGGATGTGCCCGATCGAGACGCCGGAAGGCCCGAACATCGGGCTGATCGGCGCGCTGTCCACCTTTGCCCGGGTCAACCCGTTCGGCTTCATCGAGACGCCGTACCGGAAGGTCGTTGACGGTCGGGTCACCGACCAGATCGACTACCTGACCGCGGACGAGGAAGACCGCTTCGTCAAGGCGCAGGCCAACGCACCGCTGCGGGCGGACGGCTCGTTCGCCGAGGATCGCGTCCTGGTCCGTCGTAAGGGTGGCGAGACCGAGGACGTGGCCCCGGCGGCCGTGGACTACATGGACGTGTCGCCGCGACAGATGACCTCGGTCGCGACCGCGATGATCCCGTTCCTCGAGCACGACGACGCCAACCGCGCGCTGATGGGCGCGAACATGCAGCGTCAGGCGGTGCCGCTGGTCAAGGCCGAGGCGCCGCTGGTCGGTACCGGCATGGAGTACCGGGCCGCGGTGGACGCCGGTGACGTGGTGGTCGCCGAGTTCGGCGGTGTCGTCGAGGACCTCTGCGCCGACTACATCACCGTGCACCAGGACGACGGCCACCGCCGCACCTACCTGCTGCACAAGTTCCGCCGTTCCAACGCCGGCTCCTGCGTCAACCAGAAGCCGGTCGTGTTCGAGGGGGACCGGGTCGAGGCCGGCCAGGTGATCGCCGACGGTCCGTGTACCGACGACGGCGAGATGGCGCTCGGGCGCAACCTGCTCGTGGCGTTCATGACCTGGGAGGGCCACAACTACGAGGACGCGATCATCCTGTCGCAGCGCCTCGTGCAGCAGGACGTGTTGACCTCGATTCACATCGAGGAGCACGAGGTTGACGCCCGGGACACCAAGCTTGGGCCGGAAGAGATCACCCGCGACATCCCGAACGTCAGCGAGGAGATGCTCGCCGACCTCGATGAGCGGGGCATCATCCGGATCGGTGCCGAGGTCGTCCCCGGCGATGTCCTGGTCGGTAAGGTCACGCCCAAGGGTGAGACCGAGTTGACCCCCGAGGAGCGGCTGCTCCGCGCGATCTTCGGCGAGAAGGCGCGCGAGGTCCGGGACACCTCGCTGAAGGTGCCGCACGGCGAGACCGGCACGGTCATCGGGGTGCGTACCTTCTCCCGCGAGGACGGCGACGAGCTGCCGCCGGGCGTCAACGAGCTGGTCCGGGTCTACGTCGCTCAGAAGCGGAAGATCCAGGACGGCGACAAGCTCGCCGGCCGGCACGGCAACAAGGGTGTCATTTCCAAGATCCTGCCGGTGGAGGACATGCCGTTCCTTGAGGACGGAACCCCGGTCGACATCGTGCTGAACCCGCTCGGTGTGCCATCCCGGATGAACATCGGCCAGGTGCTGGAGACGCACCTCGGTTGGGTGGCCAAGACCGGGTGGAAGGTCGAGGGTGACGACGCCGAGTGGAAGCGGCAGCTCCAGGCGATCAGTGCCGACGAGTCCGAGCCGGACAGCAACGTGGCCACCCCGGTCTTCGACGGTGCCCGCGAAGAGGAGATCTCCGGGCTGCTCGCGTCCACCCGGGCCAACCGGGATGGCAAGCAGCTGATCGGTTCGTCCGGTAAGGCCCAACTCTTCGACGGTCGCTCCGGTGAGCCGCTGCCGGACCCGATCGCGGTCGGCTACATCTACATCCTGAAGCTCAACCACCTGGTCGACGACAAGATTCACGCGCGGTCGACCGGTCCGTACTCGATGATCACGCAGCAGCCGCTGGGTGGTAAGGCGCAGTTCGGTGGCCAGCGCTTCGGTGAGATGGAGTGCTGGGCGATGCAGGCGTACGGTGCCGCGTACGCACTGCAGGAGCTGCTGACCATCAAGTCCGATGACGTCCTCGGCCGGGTGAAGGTCTACGAGGCGATCGTCAAGGGCGAGAACATCCCGGAGCCGGGCATTCCGGAGTCGTTCAAGGTGCTACTCAAGGAGCTTCAGTCGCTCTGCCTCAATGTCGAGGTGCTCTCCAGCGACGGTGTGGCCCTGGAGATGCGGGAGACCGACGACGAGGTGTTCCGGGCCGCGGAGGAGCTGGGCATCGACCTGTCCCGGCGTGAGCCGAGCTCGGTCGAAGAGGTGTGAGTGGCGAGGGTTGCGGGCCGGCCGGCCCGCAACCCCGCCGAGAGCTAGCTAGAGATCAGACACGACACGAGGGATATAACGTGCTCGACGTCAACTTCTTCGACGAGCTGCGCATCGGCCTCGCCACCGCCGACGACATCCGGCAGTGGTCCCACGGCGAGGTCAAGAAGCCGGAGACGATCAACTACCGCACTCTCAAGCCGGAGAAGGACGGGCTTTTCTGCGAGAAGATCTTTGGTCCTCAGCGGGACTGGGAGTGCTACTGCGGTAAGTACAAGCGAGTCCGTTTCAAGGGCATCATCTGTGAGCGCTGCGGCGTTGAGGTGACTCGGTCCAAGGTCCGCCGGGAGCGGATGGGGCACATCGAGCTCGCTGCCTCGGTGACCCACATCTGGTACTTCAAGGGCGTGCCGAGCCGGCTGGGCTACCTGCTGGATCTTGCCCCCAAGGACCTCGAGAAGATTATCTACTTCGCCTCGTACGTGGTGACGAGTGTGGACGCCGACGCGCGTCACCGGGATCTGGCCACGATCGAGAACGAGATTCTCGCCGAGAAGCGGCAGTCCGAGAACAGCCGGGATTCGGAGATCGAGAAGCGGGCGGGCAAGCTGGAGGCCGACCTCGCCGAGCTGGAGGCCGAGGGCGCCAAGGCGGACGTCCGGCGCAAGGTCAAGGAAGGCGGAGAGCGCGAGATGCGCCAGATCCGCGACCGGGCCCAGCGCGAGATCGACCGCCTGGACGAGGTGCTGGAAACCTTCCGCAAGCTGGAGCCGAAGCAGCTGGTCACCGACGAGCTGCTCTACCGGGAGCTGCGCGACCGGTTCGGCGAGTACTTCACCGGCGGGATGGGGGCCGAGGCGATCAAGGCCCTGGTCCAGAACATGGACCTCGACACCGAGGCGGAGAGCCTGCGGGAGACCATCCGCACCGGTAAGGGCCAGCGGAAGATTCGGGCGCTCAAGCGGCTCAAGGTGGTCGCCGCGTTCCTGAACACCAGCAACTCGCCGCTCGGCATGGTGCTGGACTGCGTCCCGGTCATCCCGCCGGACCTGCGCCCGATGGTGCAGCTCGACGGTGGCCGCTTCGCGACCTCCGACCTGAACGACCTCTACCGCCGGGTGATCAACCGGAACAACCGGCTTAAGCGGCTGATCGATCTCGGTGCTCCCGAGATCATCGTGAACAACGAGAAGCGGATGCTCCAGGAGGCCGTTGACGCGTTGTTCGACAACGGCCGTCGTGGTCGACCGGTCACCGGTCCGGGTAACCGTCCGCTCAAGTCGTTGTCCGACATGCTCAAGGGCAAGCAGGGCCGGTTCCGGCAGAACCTGCTCGGCAAGCGGGTCGACTACTCGGGCCGATCGGTTATCGTGGTCGGTCCGAAGCTCAAGCTGCACCAGTGCGGCCTGCCCAAGCAGATGGCGTTGGAGCTGTTCAAGCCGTTCGTGATGAAGCGGCTGGTGGACCTCAACCACGCCCAGAACATCAAGTCCGCCAAGCGGATGGTCGAGCGGCAGCGGCCGGTCGTCTGGGATGTGCTCGAGGAGGTCATCGGCGAGCACCCGGTGCTGCTCAACCGGGCGCCGACCCTGCACCGACTGGGTATCCAGGCGTTCGAGCCGCAGCTGGTCGAGGGCAAGGCGATCCAGATCCACCCGCTGGTCTGCACCGCGTTCAACGCTGACTTCGACGGTGACCAGATGGCGGTCCACGTGCCGCTGTCCGCCGAGGCGCAGGCCGAGGCGCGGATCCTGATGCTCTCGTCCAACAACATCCTCAAGCCGGCTGACGGCAAGCCGGTGACCATGCCCACCCAGGACATGATCATCGGTCTCTACCACCTCACCCACCTCACTCCGGGTGAGCGGGGCGAGGGCCGGGCGTTCAGCTCGGACGCCGAGGCCCGGATGGCGTTCGACAACGGTGAACTGCACCTGCAGGCGCCGGTGAAGATTCGGCTGCGGGGCCTCGTCGGGGTCGAGAGTGGCCCCGGTGCCGAGCCGTGGACCGCGCCGGAGGGCTGGGTCGAGGGCGACCCGATCACGGTGGAGACGACGCTCGGCCGGGTTCTGTTCAACGAGACCCTGCCGCCGGGCTACCGGTTCGTGAACTACGAGATCCGCAAGGGGCAGCTCTCCGCGATCGTCAACGACCTCGCCGAGCGGTTCCCGAAGGTCGCCCTCGCGGCCACCCTGGATGGTCTCAAGGAAGCCGGTTTCCACTGGGCCACCTGGTCCGGCGTGACCATCGGGATGGAGGACGTCCTCGCGCCGCCGCGTAAGCGGGAGATCCTTGGTCGGTACGAGAAGGAAGCCGACCGGATCGACAAGCAGTACCAGCGTGGTCTGATGACCGCCGAGGAACGTCGCGGTGAGCTCATCGAGATCTGGACCAAGGCGACCAACGAGGTCGCCAAGGAGATGGACACCGCGCTACCGCAGGAGAACCCGCTCTGGAAGATGATCAACTCGGGGGCCCGCGGTAACCTGCTTCAGCTCCGGCAGATCGCCGCGATCCGTGGCCTGGTGGCGAACCCGAAGGGTGAGATCATTCCGCGTCCGATCAAGGCCTCCTACCGGGAGGGCCTGTCGGTGCTGGAGTACTTCATCTCCACGCACGGTGCCCGTAAGGGTCTGGCGGACACCGCCCTGCGTACCGCCGACTCGGGCTACCTGACCCGTCGTCTGGTGGATGTCTCGCAGGATGTGATCATCCGCGAGGAGGACTGCGGCACCGACCGGGCTATTCCGATGCAGGTGGGCCAGCACGCCGGCGACGCCGGTTCGCTGGCCGTGCACGAGCACGCGGAGACCAGCGTGCACGCCCGCACGTTGGCTGACGACATCAAGGGGCCGGACGGCACCGTCGTCGCCGAGCGGGGCGCGGACATCAACTCGATTCTGGTGGACAAGATCGTCGCCGCCGGAGTGGAGTCCGTCCGAGTCCGCAGCGTGCTCACCTGTGAGTCGAAGCTGGGCGTCTGCGGGGCTTGCTACGGCCGTTCGCTTCCGACCGGCAAGACCGTGGACGTCGGCGAGGCGGTTGGCATCATCGCCGCCCAGTCGATCGGTGAGCCGGGTACGCAGCTGACGATGCGTACCTTCCACACCGGCGGTGTCGCTGGGGAGGACATCACCCAGGGTCTGCCCCGGGTCCAGGAGATCTTCGAGGCTCGTATCCCGAAGGGCAAGGCTCCGATCGCGGACACCCCTGGTCGGGTCCGGATCGAGGATGGCGAGCGGTCCCGGAAGATCATTGTGGTGCCGGACGACGGCAGCGACGAGATCGCCTACGACAAGATCTCGAAGCGGGTGCGACTGCTGGCCAACGACGGCGACCACGTCGAGGTCGGCGAGAAGCTCACGGTCGGCACGATCGACCCGCACGAGCTGCTTCGCATCCTCGGTCCGCGTGCGGTCCAGGTCCACCTGACCCAGGAGGTCCAGGAGGTCTACCGCTCGCAGGGTGTGCTCATCCACGACAAGCACATCGAGATCATCATCCGGCAGATGCTCAAGCGGGTGACGGTGATCGACTCCGGCTCGACCGAGTTCCTGCCGGGCGTACTCGTGGACCGGGCGCTGTTCGAGTCGGAGAACCGCCGGCTCGTCTCCGAGGGCGGCGAGCCTGCCGCTGGCCGTCCGGTGCTGATGGGTATCACCAAGGCCTCCCTGGCCACCGACTCCTGGCTCTCGGCGGCCTCCTTCCAGGAGACCACCCGGGTGCTGACGGACGCGGCGATCCACGCCCGCAGCGACTCGCTGATCGGTCTCAAGGAGAACGTGATCATCGGTAAGCTCATCCCGGCTGGTACTGGCATCAGCAAGTACCGCAACGTCCGGGTCGAGCCGACCGAGGAGGCGAAGGCCAAGGTCTACTCGATGACCGGCTACCCGGAGACCGATTACGGCTTCGGGCCGGCCAGTGGCCAGGCGGTCCCGCTGGACGACTTCGACTTCGGGTCGTACCGCTAGACCCCGTGCTGGACGCGGCCCCCGGCGTTGCCGGGGGCCGCGTCGTGTTCGGTGGTGTCGGTGTCGGTGTCGGTGTCGGTGTCGGTGTCGGTGCCGGCCGCTACCGTCCTCGGCATGTCCGACAGTCCGCTGCGTAGGGTAGACACCGTCTTCGTCAAGGTTGATGATCCACATGCCGTGGCGCAGTGGTACCAGGAGACCCTGGGCTGGCCCGAGCGCTTCCGCACCTCGCACATCGTGGTGCTCCAGGCCCCCGAGGGCCCGCCGGTGACTCTGATCAACCCGGCGGGAGGCGAGTGGTCCGGTTTCAACTTTCACGCCCCCGACGCCGTCGCCGCCCGGCGGTGGCTGATCGAGCGGGGGGCCGAGGTCGGTGAGCTGAATCAGGCCCCGGACCAGCCAGTGATCTGGTTCTGGTTTCGTGATCCGCTGGGTAACCGGCTCGAGGTCTGTTCCTATCCAGGTCCGGGCATGATGGGGGCATGAGCACCGCTGCCGAGCCCACCCCGGTCGCCCTGCTGGGGCTGCCCCGGCACCCGCAGGACCCCGAGCCGGTGCGGTCAACCAAGGCGCGGGCGGTCTTCGCGCTCGGGCTGTTCGGGGCCCTGACCGGCCTGTTCGTCGGGGGAGTGGTGCCGGCCACCGTGGCACTCGTGTTGGCGCGACAGGCGCGTCGTGAGGCGTACCGGTCTGGGGGGTTTCTCACCGGAGCGGCGTGGCTGCGACGGGGGGAGCGACTGGCCTGGACCGGCCTGGTGCTGACCATGGTTGTGCTGACCGTCCTGGTGGTGATGGGTGTCATTCGGCTGGCGGAGGCTCCCTACGGCCAGGATTTCGCCCCGAACATGGACTGACCGTTGGCAGCGTTGACCAAGTCGGGCACCGCCCGCGGGCCGCGCAGCGGTAGCCTGACCGATGTTCGGCGCTTGGGCGTCGACTGCCGACCTGGAGGACCTGTGACCGATCCGGCACGCCCACAGGGCACCGACCCGACGGCACCCGGCGGGCCGCAGGGGCCAGTCGAGGGGGCGCCCCCGCCATCACCGCTGCGGGCGCCGACGCCAGACCCGTGGGCCCGGCCACCAGCGCCGTCCGGTCCGGCGGGCACGCCACCGACCGCAACGCCCGGTTGGGGCCCCCTGCCGGTGGTGTCTCCGCCGCCACCGCGGGAGGCGCTGGGTCGGCCGAGTCAGATTCATCCGGTGCCGGGTACGCCGTTCGGGGTTGTGCACCTCGACGTGCCGGCGGTCACCTCCGGTCTCGCGGTGGGGTCCCTGGTCGTGGGGATTGTTTCGATTCTGGTCTCGTTGCCGGTGGTCGGTTTCGGCGTGATTGGGGCGGGTGGGGACGGTGCGTGGGCTGCGGGAGCCTTCGCCATGTTGGGCGTCCTTACCGGGGCGGGCGCTGTTGGTGTCGGCTTGTTCGGGCTGCGGCAGATCCGTCGGCCGATGCCGCCGCCGGCGGTCCGGTTCTCCGGGCGGGGATTGGCCTGGGCCGGAGTGAGCTGCGGTGGTGCCGGGCTGCTGCTCAACCTGGGTGGGCTTGGGTTGGCACTGCTCGTGGGGTTGTCCTGATCGTTTAGGGCTGATTGCGCGGGGCGTGGGGAACCGAGGGCCGCGGAATCGTCGCCGGGTGCAGCCGGTACACTCGGTGGGTGCCCGGCACGGGCGCGCAGGCCGAACGGTCTCGACCGGTGGGTGAGCCCGCTGGCCGCCCGGTTTTGACCTGCGCGGTTGTGGTAGGTACCCTTTCTTCTTGTGCCCAGGCATGCCTGGGCAGTTCGTGCGTGCGCTGTGATCTCGCTTCGTGGGTGTTCTCACGGTGCACGACGACAACCAGAGATCCGGCCACCTCGCGCCGGTGACCAAACCCGGTTTTCGCCCGTGAGTGACGACCGGGAAACCGCG
Source organism: Salinispora pacifica CNR114 (assembly GCF_000514775.1). Lineage (GTDB taxonomy): Bacteria > Actinomycetota > Actinomycetes > Mycobacteriales > Micromonosporaceae > Micromonospora > Micromonospora pacifica. The sequence goes on from NZ_AZWO01000001.1 coordinate 27,863, forward strand.
AATCGGCGACACGCCCGACCGCGGGTGCTGGGACCCCGGCAGGTGGCCCTGGTTGGAGTGTAGGAGAGCCGTCCATCCGGCCGGCTAGAAGCAGACGGCGCGGTTGCCTGCTGGCGACCGAAGGGAGCGGAGAAACCCGGTGCCCACCATTCAGCAGCTGGTCCGAAAGGGCCGTCAGGCCAAGACGACCAAGACGAAAACCCCCGCCCTGAAGGGGTCCCCGCAGCGGCGGGGCGTGTGCACCCGGGTGTACACCACCACCCCGAAGAAGCCGAACTCGGCGCTGCGTAAGGTCGCTCGGGTCAAGCTCAGCAGCCAGATCGAGGTGACCGCCTACATTCCGGGCGTCGGTCACAACCTCCAGGAGCACTCGATCGTGCTGGTCCGCGGTGGCCGGGTGAAGGACCTCCCCGGTGTGCGGTACAAGATCGTGCGTGGCTCGCTGGACACCCAGGGTGTCCGCAACCGCAAGCAGGCGCGTAGCCGCTACGGCGCGAAGAAGGAGAAGAGCTGACATGCCGCGTAAGGGACCCGCTCCGCGGCGGCCACTGGTCGCTGACCCGGTGTACAACTCGCCGCTGGTCACCCAGCTGGTAAACAAGATCCTGCTGCGCGGCAAGCGCCAGCTCGCCGAGACCCTCGTCTACGCGGCGCTGGAGGGTTGCCGGGAGAAGTCCGGCACCGACCCCGTGGTCACCCTCAAGCGGGCGATGGACAACGTCAAGCCGACGCTCGAGGTGCGTAGCCGTCGGGTTGGTGGCGCCACCTACCAGGTGCCGGTCGAGGTTCGTCCGGCCCGCGCCACCACCCTGGGCCTGCGCTGGCTGGTTACCTACGCCCGTGCCCGGCGCGAGAAGACCATGGTTGAGCGGCTGATGAACGAGCTGCTGGACGCGAGCAACGGCCTCGGCGCCGCCGTCAAGCGGCGCGAGGACACCCACAAGATGGCCGAGTCCAACAAGGCCTTCGCGCACTACCGCTGGTAACACCCGGGTTCCGGCGCCGTCTCGGCGCCGGAACCACACCAGTTGTGTCGAGACGACGATAAGTAGGGATTGAAGTGGCCGCCGCAGACGCGCTCGCCAACGTACGCAACATCGGCATCATGGCGCACATCGATGCCGGTAAGACCACTACCACCGAGCGAATCCTGTTCTACACCGGTATCACCTACAAGATCGGTGAGGTTCATGAGGGCGCTGCCGTCATGGACTGGATGGCGCAGGAGCAGGAGCGCGGTATCACGATCACTTCCGCCGCCACGAAGTGCGAGTGGAAGGGCCACACGATTCAGATCATCGATACGCCCGGCCACGTCGACTTCACGGTCGAGGTCGAGCGGTCGCTGCGGGTTCTGGATGGTGCGGTCGCGGTCTACGACGGAGTCGCCGGCGTGGAGCCGCAGACGGAGAACGTCTGGCGTCAGGCCGACAAGTACAACGTCCCGCGGATGTGCTTCGTCAACAAGCTCGACCGGACCGGTGCAGACTTCTTCCGCTGCGTCCAGATGATGGTGGACCGGCTCAACGCCACCCCGTTGGTGCTTCAGGTCCCGATTGGGCTCGAGTCCGAGCACATCGGCGTCGTTGACCTGATCGGCATGCGTGCCCTCACCTGGCGTGGGGAAACCCAGAAGGGCGAGGACTACGCGGTCGAGGAGATCCCGGCCGAGTTGACCGACGTCGCCACCGAGTGGCGCGAGAAGCTGATGGAGACGCTGGCCGACGTCGACGACGCGGTGATGGAGAAGTACCTGGAGGGCGAGGACTTCTCCATCGAGGAGATCAAGGCTGCCATCCGCCGGGCGACCATCGCCGGTAAGGCCAACCCGGTCCTCTGCGGCTCCGCCTTCAAGAACAAGGGCGTCCAGCCGATGCTCGACGCCGTGGTCGACTACCTGCCGTCGCCGCTGGATGTCCCGGCGATCGAGGGCACCGCGACCGACGGTGAGACCCCGCTGCTGCGGAAGCCGTCCACCTCGGAGCCGTTCTCCGGTCTCGCCTTCAAGATCCAGACCGACAAGCACCTTGGGAAGCTGACCTACGTCCGGGTCTACTCCGGTGTGGTCGAGACCGGTTCGCAGGTGGTCAACTCCACCAAGGACCGCAAGGAGCGGATCGGCAAGATCTACCAGATGCACGCCAACAAGCGGGAGGAGCGCGGCTCCGCCAAGGCTGGCGACATCATCGCGGTTCAGGGCCTCAAGCAGACCACCACCGGTGACACCCTCTGCGACCCGGCGAACCCGGTCATCCTTGAGTCGATGACCTTCCCGGAGCCGGTCATCGAGGTGGCCATCGAGCCGAAGACCAAGGCCGACCAGGAGAAGCTGAGCACCGCCATCCAGCGGCTGGCCGAGGAGGACCCGACCTTCCGCGTCAAGCTGGACGACGAGACCGGGCAGACGGTCATCTCCGGCATGGGTGAGCTGCACCTGGACATCCTGGTGGACCGGATGCGCCGCGAGTTCAACGTCGAGGCGAACATCGGTAAGCCGCAGGTGGCGTACCGCGAGACCATCCGCCGCAAGGTGGAGAAGGTTGAGTACACCCACAAGAAGCAGACCGGTGGCTCCGGCCAGTACGCCCGGGTGATCATCAGTCTGGAGCCGTTGCCCCTGGACAACGACGCTCCAACCTACGAGTTCGCCAACGCCGTCACCGGTGGTCGCATCCCCCGGGAGTTCATCCCCTCGGTGGACGCGGGTGCGCAGGATGCCATGCAGTACGGCATTCTGGCCGGCTTCCCGCTGGTCGGGGTGAAGCTGACGCTGGTGGACGGTCAGTACCACGAGGTCGACTCGTCTGAGATGGCGTTCAAGATCGCCGGTTCGATGGTGCTGAAGGACGCGGCCCGCAAGGCCGATCCGGCACTGCTCGAGCCGATGATGGCCGTTGAGGTCACCACTCCAGAGGAGAACATGGGTGACGTCGTCGGTGATATTAACTCCCGTCGAGGCATAATCCAGGCGATGGAGGATCGCGGCGGTGCCCGCGTCGTCCGTGCCCTGGTGCCGTTGTCGGAGATGTTCGGCTACGTCGGCGACCTGCGGTCGAAGACCCAGGGCCGGGCTAGCTACAGCATGCAGTTCGACTCCTACGCCGAGGTCCCGGCCTCGGTGGCGAAGGAGATCATCGCCAAGGCGACCGGCGAGTGACACTCGCCTGAGCCGGTTGATGAGCCGGGGCGGTCGCGGGAGGGTCTCCCGCCCGTGACCACCTCGGTCGGAGGGCATGAATCTGGGCCTGTAGGCTTCATCGCCGCAGAGCTCACAAATGGCTTCCCGGCCGTCAGGCCGGAAAGGCTGTCGACAGAGTCCTAAGCGCCGACCGGCGCGCCGGGGCGAACGAACCAAGAAAGTCCACAGGAGGACACCAGTGGCGAAGGCGAAGTTCGAGCGGACTAAGCCGCACGTCAACATCGGCACCATTGGTCACATCGACCACGGTAAGACGACGCTGACGGCGGCCATCACCAAGGTCCTGCACGACCAGTACCCGGACCTGAACCCGTACATGCCGTTCGACGAGATCGACAAGGCGCCGGAGGAGAAGGCCCGCGGTATCACGATCTCGATCGCGCACGTCGAGTACCAGACCGAGGCGCGGCACTACGCGCACGTCGACTGCCCCGGGCACGCCGACTACATCAAGAACATGATCACCGGTGCGGCACAGATGGACGGCGCGATCCTCGTGGTCGCGGCGACCGACGGCCCGATGCCGCAGACCCGCGAGCACGTGCTGCTGGCCCGCCAGGTCGGCGTGCCGTACATCGTCGTGGCGCTCAACAAGAGCGACATGGTTGACGACGAGGAGCTCCTTGAGCTCGTCGAGCTCGAGGTCCGTGAGCTGCTCTCCTCGCAGGAGTACCCGGGTGACGACCTGCCGGTCGTGCGGGTGTCCGCGCTGAAGGCCCTTGAGGGCGACCCGGAGTGGGCCGGCAAGCTCATGGAGCTGATGACCGCGGTCGACACCTCGATCCCGCAGCCGGAGCGCGAGACCGAGAAGCCGTTCCTGATGCCGATCGAGGACGTCTTCACGATCACCGGCCGGGGCACGGTCGTCACCGGTCGCGCCGAGCGTGGCGTGCTGAAGCCGAACGAGGAGGTGGAGCTCGTCGGCATCCGCGAGAAGTCGACGAAGACCACCTGCACCGGCATCGAGATGTTCCGCAAGCTGCTGGACGAGGCGCGTGCGGGTGAGAACGTCGGTCTGCTGCTGCGTGGCGTGAAGCGCGAGGACGTCGAGCGCGGCATGGTCGTCATCAAGCCGGGCACCGCCACCCCGCACACCGAGTTCGAGGCGACGGTCTACATCCTCTCCAAGGAGGAGGGTGGCCGCCACACGCCGTTCTTCCAGAACTACCGTCCGCAGTTCTACTTCCGGACCACGGACGTTACCGGCGTTGTTACCCTCCCCGAGGGCACCGAGATGGTCATGCCGGGCGACAACACCACGATGACCGTGAAGCTGATCCAGCCCGTCGCGATGGAGGAGAACCTCAAGTTCGCGATCCGCGAGGGTGGCCGCACGGTTGGCGCGGGTCGCGTCACCAAGATCATTCAGTGAGCTAGGTAACCCCGATTAGGTGTGCCGCCGCTCGTGCGGCATACTAGTCAGGTTGCGTAACGATGGTTCGCCCGTTTGCGTTCGGCAGTGCCGAACCTCCGGGCGGGGGAACCAGTCGGGCGCAGGGTGGTCGGCGATTCTTCGCTGACCACCCTCGCGCGGCGTCTAGGTCGCCATAGTGCGATTGACGTGATGACCCACCGCGGCAGAATCGCTCCGGAATCCCGGGGCGGACTCTGAACCAAGGGCGCGACACGCCCGACCGCGGGGGTCGGCGAAGCGGGCCCGGTGCCACTCGGCACGGGCGTCCGCAACACAGCGGCATCGAGAGAAGGAACAGAAGCCACTATGGCGGGACAGAAGATCCGCATCCGGCTCAAGGCCTATGACCACGAGGTCGTCGACTCCTCGGCTCGGAAGATCGTCGAGACGGTGACGCGCACCGGGGCGCAGGTCGCAGGGCCGGTGCCGCTGCCCACGGAGATCAACCGTTTCTGCGTTATCCGCTCGCCGCACAAGTACAAGGACTCGCGCGAGCACTTCGAGATGCGCACGCACAAGCGGCTGATCGACATCATCGACCCGACCCCGAAGACGGTCGACTCGCTCATGCGCCTCGACCTGCCGGCTGGCGTCGACATCGAGATCAAGCTGTAGGGATCGGACAAATGGACAGGCAAGTCAAGGGGATCCTGGGCGCGAAGCTCGGCATGACCCAGGTCTGGGACAACAACCGTGTTGTCCCGGTGACTGTGGTGCAGGCCGGCCCGTGTGTCGTCAGCCAGGTCCGTAGCCAGGAAAAGGACGGCTACGCGGCCGTTCAGTTGGCGTATGGCGCCATCGACCCGCGCAAGGTCAAGAAGCCGATCAGCGGCCACTACGCGAAGGCCGAAGTCGCGCCGCGCCGACACATCGTCGAGCTGCGCACCACCGACGCCACCGAGTACTCGCTCGGCCAGGAGGTCACGGTCGAGGAGTTCCCGGCCGGGATCTCGGTCGACGTGACCGGAAAGACCAAGGGCAAGGGCTACGCCGGCCCGATGAAGCGGCACGGCTTCCACGGCCTGCGCGCCAGTCACGGTGTCGAGCGCAAGCACCGCTCGCCGGGTTCGATCGGCGGCTGCGCCACGCCGGGACGTGTCTTCAAGGGCACCCGGATGGCCGGCCGGATGGGTGGCGTGCGTTACACCGTCCAGAACCTCACCGTCCAGGCGGTTGACACCGAGAACAATCTCCTGCTCGTCCGGGGTGCCATCCCTGGCCCCAAGGGCGCGCTGGTCCTGGTCCGCACCGCGGCCAAGGCGAAGAAGGGTGGGGCAGCCAAGTGACCACCGTTGATGTCCTCACCGTCGAAGGTACCAAGGCCGGCTCCGTTGAGCTGCCCGCTGACATCTTCGACGCGCAGGCCAACATCCCGCTGATGCACCAGGTCGTGGTGGCTCAGCTCGCGGCGGCTCGACAGGGCACGCACAAGACCAAGACGCGGGGCGAGGTCGCCGGCGGCGGCAAGAAGCCCTACAAGCAGAAGGGCACCGGCCGGGCCCGCCAGGGCTCGATCCGCGCTCCGCAGTTCGCCGGGGGCGGCGTGGTACACGGCCCGGTGCCGCGCGACTACAGCCAGCGCACCCCGAAGAAGATGAAGGCCGCCGCGCTGCGGGGTGCCCTCTCGGACCGGGCCCGCGCGGAGAAGGTGCATGTCGTCGAGGCGTTCGTCGCCGGTGAGAAGCCGTCAACGAAGGCGGCTCTGACCACCTTGGCGAAGCTGACCGACGCACGCCGGGTGCTGGTGGTGCTGAGCAGCACCGATGAGGTGAACTGGGTGTCGCTGCGCAACGAGCCGCGGGTGCACCTGATCGAGTCCGGCCAGCTCAACACGTACGACGTGCTGCTGGCCGACGACGTGGTCTTCACCAAGGAGGCCCTGGAGGAGTTCCTGGGCGTTCCCGCTGAGACCACCGAGGAGGGTGGCAAGTGAGCACGATCGCCGACCCGCGCGACATCATCATTGCGCCGGTCGTCTCGGAGAAGAGCTACAGCGAGCTGAACCGCAACTGGTACACGTTCCTGGTGCACCCGGACGCGAACAAGACCGCGATCAAGATCGCCATTGAGCAGATCTTCAACGTCCGCGTCCTGACGGTCAACACGCTCAACCGCGTGGGCAAGCGCAAGCGGACCCGGACCGGGTTCGGCAAGCGCAAGGACACCAAGCGGGCGATGGTGAAGCTGGCTGACGGTGACCGCATCGAGGCCTTCGGCGGCCCGGTCAGCTGAGGGGTGTAGACAATGGCTATCCGTAAGTACAAGCCGACGACGCCGGGCCGGCGTGGCTCGAGTGTCGCCGACTTCGCCGAGATCACCCGGTCCACGCCGGAGAAGTCGCTACTGGCTCCGCTGCCGAAGAAGGGTGGGCGGAACGCCCACGGCCGGATCACCGCCCGGCACCAGGGTGGCGGCCACAAGCGCCAGTACCGGATCATCGACTTCAAGCGAGTCGACAAGGACGGCGTGCCGGCGAAGGTCGCGCACATCGAGTACGACCCGAACCGCACCGCGCGGATCGCGCTGCTGCACTTCCTGGACGGCGAGAAGCGGTACATCCTCGCGCCGAAGGACCTGAAGCAGGGCGACATCGTCGAGTCGGGTCCGGGCGCCGACATCAAGCCGGGCAACAACCTGCCGCTGCGGAACATCCCGGTCGGTCTGACGATCCACAACGTGGAACTGCGTCCGGGGGGCGGCGCCAAGCTGGCCCGCTCCGCGGGGACCGGAATCCAGCTGCTCGGCCGGGAGGGCGCCTACGCGACCCTGCGGATGCCCTCCGGTGAAATCCGCCGCGTTGACGTGCGCTGCCGGGCCAGCATCGGTGAGATCGGCAACGCCGACCAGTCAAACATCAACTGGGGCAAGGCCGGCCGGATGCGGTGGAAGGGCAAGCGCCCGACCGTCCGTGGTGTGGCCATGAACCCGGTCGACCACCCGCACGGTGGTGGTGAGGGTAAGACCTCTGGTGGCCGGCACCCGGTCAACCCGCAGGGTAAGCCCGAGGGCCGTACCCGCCGTAAGGGCCAGCCGAGTGACCGGCTGATCGTCCGCCGTCGCTACGCCACGCGTAAGCGCGGCTGAGGGAGATAAGAGATGCCTCGCAGCCTGAAGAAGGGCCCGTTCATCGACGACCACCTGCTCAAGAAGGTGGAGACGCAGAACGACAAGGGCACCAAGAACGTCATCAAGACCTGGTCGCGGCGCTCGACGATCATCCCGGAGATGCTGGGTCACACGATCGCTGTGCACGACGGACGCAAGCACGTCCCGGTGTTCGTGACCGAGGCGATGGTCGGGCACAAGCTCGGCGAGTTCGCGCAGACCCGCACGTTCAAGGGTCACGAGAAGGACGACCGGAAGAGCCGTCGGCGCTGACGCCGCGGGCATACGGATAGAGGAACAAGGGGTTACAGCGATGCCAGGAAAGGGCGACGCTCCGGTGCTTCCGGGCGCGCGGGCGGTTGCGCGGTACGTGCGCATCTCGCCGATGAAGGCGCGCCGGGTGGTCAACCTCGTCCGCGGCCTGCCCGCGAAGGAGGCGCTCACGGTGCTGCAGTTCGCGCCACAGGCCGCGAGCGAGCAGGTGTACAAGGTACTCGCGAGCGCGATCGCCAACGCGGAGAACAACGAGCGGCTGGACCCCGATGCGCTGCTCGTCCGCGAGGCGTACGTGGACGAGGGCCCGACGATGAAGCGGTTCCAGCCGCGCGCCCAGGGCCGGGCGTACCGGATCCGGAAGCGCACCTGTCACATCACGGTGGTGGTTGAGGCGGTCGCGCCGGCTGCGCCCAAGAAGGCGGCGGCGAAGAAGGCGGCCCCGGCGAAGGAGACCACGCCAGCTGCGACCGAGAGCAAGACGGAGGGTGCCGAGTAATGGGTCAGAAGGTTCACCCGCACGGGTTCCGGCTCGGCATCTCGACCGACTGGAAGTCGCGCTGGTTCGCGGACAAGCTCTACAAGGACTACGTCGGCGAGGATGTCAAGATCCGGCGGATGATGTCCAAGGGCCTGGAGCGGGCGGGAATCTCCAAGGTTGACATCGAGCGCACCCGGGACCGGGTCCGCGTCGACATCCACACCGCCCGACCGGGCATCGTGATCGGCCGTAAGGGTGCTGAGGCCGACCGGATCCGCGGCGAGCTGGAGAAGCTGACCGGCAAGCAGGTCCAGCTCAACATCATCGAGGTGAAGAGCCCCGAGTCGGACGCGCAGCTCGTCGCGCAGGGCGTGGCCGAGCAGTTGTCCAGCCGGGTCAGCTTCCGTCGGGCGATGCGCAAGGCCATGCAGTCGGCGATGAAGAACCCGGTCTGCAAGGGCATCCGGGTGCAGGTCTCGGGGCGGCTCGGTGGTGCCGAGATGAGCCGGACCGAGTTCTACCGCGAGGGCCGGGTCCCGCTGCACACGCTACGGGCCAACATCGAGTACGGCTTCTTTGAGGCCCGGACCACCTTCGGCCGGATCGGTGTGAAGGTTTGGATCTACAAGGGCGACGCGGTGCCGGGCCGGGAGACCCCGGCCGAGGCTCCGTCGCGTCCGCGCCGGGAGCGCGGCGACCGCTCGGAGCGTCCGCGTCGGGGTAGGTCTGGTTCGTCCGGCACCACCGCTGGTGGCACCGAGGCCGGCCGCGCCGCCGCGACCACCATCGCGCAGGCGGCCGAGACGCCGAGCGGCGAGTCGGTGGACGCTGGCGCGATCGCGTCGGCCGCCACCCAGCCGGCAGAAACGCAGCAGGAGGGCTGACAGATGCTGATGCCGCGCAAGCCCCCGAAGGGCTTCCGCAAGCCGCACCACCCGGACCGCAGTGGCGCGTCCAAGGGCGGTAACCGGGTGGTGTTCGGCGAGTTCGGGATCCAGGCTCTCGAGCCGGCCTACGTGACCAACCGCCAGATCGAGTCGGCGCGTATCGCGATGACCCGGCACATCAAGCGTGGTGGCAAGGTCTGGATCACGATCTTCCCGGACCAGGCGCTCACCAAGAAGCCGGCGGAGACCCGGATGGGTTCCGGTAAGGGCTCTCCCGAGTGGTGGGTCGCGAATGTGAAGCCGGGGCGGGTTCTCTTCGAGATGTCCTTCCCCAACGAGCAGATCGCGCGTGAGGCGATGCGTCGCGCGATTCACAAGCTCCCGATGAAGTGCCGGATTGTTACACGCGAAGTGGGTGAATCCTGATGGCAGCGGGCGTTAAGGCCGCCGAGCTGCGTGAGCTCTCCGAGGAGGAGTTGGTCACGAAGCTGCGCGAGGCTAAGGCGGAGCTGTTCAACCTCCGCGTGCAGGCCGCAACCGGGCAGCTGGACAACAACCGGCGGCTGCAGGTCATTCGTCGGGAGATCGCCCGGATCTACACGATCATGCGTGAACGCGAGCTGGGGCTCTCGGCCGCGCCGACTGAGGTGACTGCAGGATGAGCGAGAACACCACCGCGACCACGCGGGCCCGCCGGAAGGTTCGTGAGGGCCTCGTGGTCAGCGACAAGATGGACAAGACCGTTGTCGTCGAGGTCGAGGACCGCGTCAAGCACGGGCTGTACGGCAAGATCATGCGCCGCACCAGCAAGCTGAAGGTCCACGACGAGCAGAACTCGGCCGGCATCGGCGACCGGGTCCTGATCATGGAGACCCGGCCGTTGTCTGCCACCAAGCGGTGGCGGCTCGTGGAGATCCTCGAGAAGGCCAAGTAGCGAAGGCTCGAGCTCGGCCGGTTCCGGTCGGGCGCAGGTTCCGCCAGGCTCCGGCCGCCGTGTGCGGCCGGAGAACCGGCAGACATAGGAGATAGACGTGATTCAGCAGGAGTCGCGACTGCGCGTCGCCGACAACACGGGTGCCCGGGAGATCCTGTGCATCCGGGTGCTCGGTGGCTCCGGTCGGCGCTACGCGAGCATCGGCGACGTCATCGTGGCCACCGTCAAGGACGCGATCCCGGGCGCCGGTGTCAAGAAGGGCGATGTCGTGAAGGCGGTCGTCGTTCGTACCGCCAAGGAGAAGCGGCGGCCGGACGGCTCGTACATCCGCTTCGACGAGAACGCCGCCGTCATCATCAAGGACGGTGGGGATCCGCGTGGCACCCGTATCTTCGGCCCGGTTGGCCGGGAGCTGCGGGACAAGCGGTTCATGAAGATTATTTCTCTCGCGCCGGAGGTGTTGTGACCGTGAAGGTCAAGAAGGGCGACACGGTCGTCGTCATCGCCGGCAAGGACAAGGGTGCCAAGGGTAAGGTCATCGCGGCCTACCCGCGGCAGGACAAGGTCCTGGTCGAGGGCGTGAACCGGGTCAAGAAGCACACCCGCATCAGCACCACCCAGCGTGGCGCGAAGACCGGTGGCATCGTCACCCAGGAGGCTCCGATCCACGTCTCGAACGTGATGGTCTTGGACTCCGACGGCAAGCCGACCCGAGTCGGTTACCGGATCGATGACAATGGCCAGAAGGTCCGCATCGCGCGTAGCACCGGTAAGGACCTGTGATGACCACGGCTACCGAAACCAAGAACATGCCGCGCCTCAAGGAGCGGTACCGTAACGAGATCGTGGGCCAGCTGCGGGAGCAGTACAAGTACGGCAACCCGATGCAGGTGCCGCGTCTGGTCAAGATCGTCGTCAACATGGGTGTCGGCGAGGCCGCCCGGGATGCCAAGTTGATCGACGGCGCCGTCCGCGATCTGGCCACCATCACCGGCCAGAAGCCGCAGGTTAGGCGGGCCACCAAGTCCATCGCGCAGTTCAAGCTGCGGGAGGGCATGCCGATCGGCGCGAAGGTCACGCTGCGCGGCGACCGGATGTGGGAGTTCCTGGACCGGCTGCTCTCCATCGCGCTGCCGCGTATCCGTGACTTCCGCGGTCTCGACGGGCGCAAGCTCGACGGGAACGGTAACTACACGTTCGGTCTGACCGAGCAGTCGGTGTTCCACGAGATCGACCAGGACAAGATCGATCGCCAGCGGGGCATGGACATCACGGTGGTCACCACCGCCACGACCGACGATGAGGGCCGGGCGCTGCTCAAGTTCCTGGGCTTCCCGTTCAAGGAGAACTGAGATGGCCAAGAAGGCGCTGATCCTCAAGGCGGCCGCGAAGCCGAAGTTCTCGGTTCGCGCGTACACCCGCTGCCAGCGGTGCGGGCGTCCGAAGGCGGTCTACCGCAAGTTCGGTCTCTGCCGGGTCTGCATCCGGGAGATGGCCCACCGCGGTGAGCTGCCCGGCGTGTCCAAGGCTTCCTGGTAATAGCCCGGCGCGCTCCGCGCGTCAGCTGCACTGTCTCTTCGCCGTAGGCCCGGGATCGCCCGGGAACCCCGGCGAGAAAGGTTGACGAGTTTAATGACGATGACCGACCCGATCGCAGACATGCTCACGCGTCTGCGTAACGCCAACCAGGCGTACCACGACCGGGTGACGATGCCCTACTCGAAGATCAAGGCGAATATCGCCGAGGTCCTCAAGTCCGAGGGGTACATCAGCACCTGGTTGGTCGAGGAGCCCGAGGAGAGCGCCGTCGGCAAGCGACTGGTCGTCGAGCTGAAGTACGGCCAGAACCGCGAGCGGAGCCTGGCCGGCATCAAGCGCGTGTCCAAGCCCGGCCTCCGGGTGTACGCCAAGTCGGGTGAGCTCCCGCGGGTGCTCGGCGGGCTTGGCGTGGCGATCATTTCGACGTCCCAGGGGCTGCTCACCGATCGGCAGGCCCGCAAGCGGAGCGTTGGCGGGGAAGTCCTCGCCTTCGTCTGGTAACGGGAGACAGGTAGAAATGTCGCGTATTGGACGTAAGTCGATCCCGGTGCCAGCCGGCGTTGACGTCACGATCGCCGGCCAGACCGTCACGGTCAAGGGCCCCAAGGGCGAACTCTCGCACACCGTCGCCGAGCCGATCACGATCGAGCGGGCGGAGGACGGGCAGCTGAACGTGGCTCGCCCGAATGACGAGCGCACGGCCAAGGAACTGCACGGACTGAGCCGTACCCTGGTCGCCAACATGATCGTCGGTGTGACCGAGGGCTACCGGAAGAGTCTGGAGATCGCGGGCACCGGTTACCGGGTAACCGCGAAGGGCAAGGACCTCGAGTTTGCGCTCGGGTTCTCGCACCCGGTCACCGTGGTGGCGCCGGAAGGCATCACCTTCTCGGTGGAGAAGCCCACGCTGTTCCACGTGGCCGGCATCAACAAACAGCTGGTCGGTGAGGTCGCCGCGAACATCCGGAAGATCCGTCCGCCGGAGCCCTACAAGGGCAAGGGCGTGAAGTACCAGGGTGAAGTGATCCGCCGTAAGGCCGGAAAGGCAGGTAAGAAGTGAGCGCCACGCTGCTCAAGCGTCGCCGCGGTGTCGCCGCCAAGCGCGCCGTCGGGCGGGCGCGCCGGCACTTCCGGGTCCGGCGGCAGGTCAGTGGGACGCCCGCGCGTCCCCGCCTGGTGGTCACCCGTTCGCTGCGGCACATCGTCGCCCAGATCGTGGACGACACCAAGGGGCACACCCTGGTGTCGGCCTCGACCCTGGATGCCTCGCTGCGGGGCACCGAGGGCGACAAGAGTGTTCTGGCCGGCAAGGTCGGCGTTCTGCTCGCCGAGCGGGCGAAGGCCGCTGGTATCGCCAAGGTCGTCTTCGACCGCGGTGGCAACCGGTACGCGGGGCGGGTCGCCGCGCTGGCCGACGCCGCCCGCGAAGCCGGGCTCGAGTTCTGACAAACCCCGTCACGAGAGAGAAGGAAGGCTGCTGATGCCAGGTCAACAGCGCCGTGGCGGCGGGTCCGGTGGCAACGAGGGTGGTCGCCGCGACAACCGCCGTGAGGGCGGCCGCGGAAACGCGCCCGTCGAGAAGACCCCGCACCTCGAGCGGGTCGTCGCAATCAACCGCGTCGCAAAGGTCGTGAAGGGTGGTCGTCGCTTCAGCTTCACCGCCCTGGTGATCGTGGGCGACGGCGACGGCACCGTCGGTGTGGGCTACGGAAAGGCCAAGGAGGTGCCCGCGGCGATCGCCAAGGGTGTCGAGGAGGCCAAGAAGCACTTCTTCAAGGTGCCGCGGATCGGTCAGTCCATCCCGCACCCGGTGCAGGGCGAGGACGCCGCCGGTGTCGTGCTGCTGAAGCCGGCTTCGGCCGGTACCGGTGTCATCGCCGGTGGCCCGGTCCGTGCCGTGCTGGAGTGCGCCGGCATTCACGATGTGCTCTCGAAGAGCCTCGGGTCGTCCAACCCGATCAACATCGTGCACGCCACGTTGGCGGCGCTGAAGGGGCTTGAGTCCCCTGAGGCCGTCGCCTCCCGGCGGGGCCTGCCGGTTGAGGACGTCGCGCCGGCGGCCATGCTGGCGTCGCGGGCGGAGGTGGCGTCCTGATGGCTCGCCTGAAGGTCACCCAGGTCCGGTCCGAGATTGGGACCAAGCAGAACCAGCGGGACTCGCTGCGTTCGCTCGGGCTCAAGCGGATCAACGACGTGGTGGTCAAGGAAGACCGTCCGGAGATTCGCGGCATGATCTTCACGGTCAACCACCTCGTGAAGGTCGAGGAGGTCGAGTAATGACGATCAAGGTCCACCACCTGCGTCCGGCGCCGGGTGCCAAGGTCGCCAAGACCCGGGTGGGTCGTGGTGAGGGCTCCAAGGGCAAGACCGCCGGTCGCGGTACCAAGGGGTCGAAGGCCCGGAAGAACATCTCGGCAGCGTTCGAGGGTGGGCAGATGCCTATCCACATGCGGTTGCCGAAGATGAAGGGCTTCAAGAACAAGTTCAAGGTGACCTTCCAGGTCGTCAACCTGGAGCGGCTCGCCGAGCTGTTCCCGAACGGTGGCCAGGTTGGCCCGGCCGAGCTGGTTGATGCCGGTGCGGTGCGCAAGGGGCAGCCGATCAAGGTCCTCGGGACCGGTGACCTCGGTGGCGTTACCCTCCAGGTCTCGGCGCAGGCGTTCAGCGCGTCGGCCAAGGAGAAGATCACTGCCGCCGGTGGTTCGATCACCGAGCTGTAAGAGGTCTGCGGCGGGGGCATGGTTGGGGAAACCGACCATGCCCCCGCCGCGACTCGTTGGCCGTCGTTATGTGGTGTGGGCCTGGTTCGTGGGAAACGTGAAGCGTCCTGAACCCGCTGCCCTGTGATTGGCCGATTGAATGACCAGTGAGTCGCACCGCGTTTTGGTAATGCCGACCGCGACCGCTTTCGGGTTTGTTTCCCGAAAGAGTGAGACCGTGGTCTTGTGGCCCGCGTTCGCTACGCCTGCGGTAGCTTCGAGAAATGTGGCCGGGTTGGTCGCGGTAGAAATATTTCGAATTGACCGACGGGCTGGGTAACCCTCTTTCCAGGTGCTGCCGCGTTACGGTCCGGCGGACTCGAAGCCCTGATGCGGGAATGGTCAGCGATACCACTTTCGTGCTCGCGTGGCGCACCTGACGCGGACTTCACCGGCCAGGGTGGAGGCGTGGCTGAGGTCCGGTTGGACTGTGGCGAGCACCAGCGTGACGGCGGTGGCGAGACCGAGCCTGAGACCCGGACCGAGGCCGAGACCCAGATCAGGGGATCGAGGTCGGAGTCAGGTCGGGGTGCGCGGGAGCCGCCGGTAGCCGTTCGCTATAGTTTTCAACAATTCTGCACGCTAGCGTACGGGTGGTGCCGGGGTCAATAGAAGCTTATAGGCTCGATAAATCGGCGCGTCGCTCTCTGGTCGTCGGATGGGCGCGCAAGCTGCTCCGGGCCCCGATGTGGGAGGCCGTGGAGGTTCGCTCCCTCGTCTGTCAGGTGCGTATGCCGCGGCCTGACGGAACGAGACATGTAGGCACCCAGTGGTGTGGTGTTGGGCAAGCCTGTTAAGGTGTGACTTCGGCGTCGTCTAGGTCGCCAGTCTGATGGTGCCCGTGTTGGCGAAAGGCCACGCGGCCTTCGCGCAGGAGGAAGAACTTGCTGTCTGCCTTTCTCAGTGCGTTCCGTACGCCTGACCTGCGCAAGAAGCTGCTGTTCACGATCGGCATCATTGCGATCTACCGCCTCGGTGCCGCGCTGCCCAGCCCCGGTGTGTCGTACACCAACGTGCAGAAGTGCATCGACGCGACCCAGGGCAGCACCGGCGTACTGAACCTGCTCAACCTCTTCTCCGGTGGGGCGCTGCTGCAGCTCTCGGTCTTCGCGCTGGGCATCATGCCCTACATCACCGCGTCGATCATCCTGCAGCTGTTGACCGTGGTGATCCCTCGGCTGGAGCAGCTCCGTAAGGAGGGCCAGGCCGGCCAGGCGAAGATCACGCAGTACACCCGCTACCTGACCCTTGGGCTCGGCGTTCTGCAGGCGTCGGCGTTCGTCGCGCTCGCCCGCTCGGGCCAGCTCTTCCAGAACCAGTGCGACCAGTTCCCGATCATCCCGGAAAACACCGGAATCCCGGACTGGCTGACTCTGAGCATCCTGGTCATGACGATGACCGCGGGCACCGGTGTGGTGATGTGGCTCGGCGAGCTGATCACTGGCCGCGGTGTCGGCAACGGCATGTCCGTGCTGATCTTCACCTCGATCGCGGCGCGGCTCCCCGCCGAGGGCTGGACGATCAAGGAGAGTCAGGGCTGGGCCAAGTTCCTGCTCGTCATCGCCCTGGTGCTGGTCATCATCACCGCGGTTACCTTCATCGAGCAGTCGCAGCGCCGGATCCCGGTGCAGTACGCCAAGCGCATGATCGGCCGGCGGATGTACGGCGGCACGTCCACCTACATCCCGTTGAAGGTGAACCAGGCTGGTGTCATCCCGGTCATCTTCGGTTCGTCGCTGCTCTACCTGCCGCAGTTGGCCCTGCAGTTCTTCGACCAGAACAACCCGGGCCGGACCCAGGTGTGGATCCAGAACAACCTGGTCGACCCGACCAGCCCGATCTACATCGTGGTCTACTTCCTGCTGATCATCTTCTTCACGTACTTCTACGTCTCGATCACCTTCAACCCGACCGAGGTCGCGGACAACATGAAGAAGTACGGCGGTTTCGTTCCGGGCATCCGTCCGGGCAAGCCGACCGCCGACTACCTGGACTTCATCCTCAGCCGGATCACCCTGCCGGGCGCGCTCTACCTGGCCGTCGTCTCGATCCTGCCGAACTTCTTCTTCATCTGGCTCGACCGTCAGCAGTACCTGAACTTCCCGTTCGGCGGTACCGCAGTGCTGATCATGGTTGGTGTCGGCCTTGAGACCACCAAGCAGATCGAGAGCCAACTGATGCAGCGGAACTACGAAGGGTTCCTGCGGTAGATGAGACTCGTTCTGGTTGGCCCGCCGGGCGCGGGCAAGGGCACGCAGGCAGAGTTCGTCGCCGCGCACCTCGCGGTGCCGAAGATCTCGACCGGGGACATCTTCCGGTCCAACGTCTCGCAGGGCACGCCCCTCGGGGTCCAGGCCAAGCGGTATATGGACGCCGGCGAGTTGGTGCCGGATGAGGTGACCATCAGCATGGTCCGGGACCGGCTCGCCGAACCGGACGCCGGTGCGGGGTTCCTTCTCGACGGCTTCCCGCGGACCACCCCACAGGCGGTCGCGCTGGACAAGCTCCTCGTTGACCTGGGCGCCGCGCTGGACCTGGTGCTGGAATTGGTGGTTGACGACGACGAGGTCATTCGGCGGCTCTCCGGCCGGCGTACCTGCCGGGGCTGCGGCAAGGTCTGGCACGTCGAGTTCGACGCCCCCAGTCAGGAGGGGCGCTGCGACCGGTGTGGCGCCGAGCTGTTCCAGCGCGACGACGACAAGCCGGAGACCATCGCCACCCGGTTGCGGGAGTATACGGACAAGACCGCGCCATTGGTGGATTACTACGGTGCCCAGAGCAAGCTTGTGGGTATCGACGCCACCGGCCCGGTCGAGGATGTCACCGTTCGGGCAATCGATGCTCTGCGGTCCTACGGCGGCTGAGTCCCAGCACCGCGGATAGAGCCCCGGTAGCGGGGTACGTGGCGGCGTGCCCGCTTTTCGGTGAGAGAGGTTTACCCCGATGCGTCGTCCCCAGCTGGATATCCAGCTGAAGACCCCGGACCAGATCGAGAAGATGCGCGCCGCCGGGCTGGTGGTGGCGGAGGCGTTGCGCCGGATGCGGGAGGCGGTGGCTCCCGGGGTCAGCACCGCGGAGTTGGACGCGATCGCCGAGTCGACGATCCGGGCGGCGGGGGCGACCCCGTCCTTCCAGGGCTACCACGGCTTCCCGGCCTCGATCTGCGCATCGGTGAACGAGCAGGTTGTGCACGGTATTCCGGCCCCCACCCAGGTGCTCCGGGACGGAGACATCATCTCCCTCGACTGCGGTGCGGTGCTGGACGGTTGGCACGGGGACGCGGCCATCACCGTCGCGGTGGGCGACGTGGAGCCGGCGTTACTGAGGATGGCCGCGGTCGCCGAGGACGCGATGTGGGCCGGCATCGCCGCGGCCGCCCGCGGCGCTGCCAGTGGCAAGGGACGGCTCACCGACATCTCCCACGCCGTCGAAACGGCGGTCCGCAAGGGCGGGCGGTACGGCATCGTCGACGGGTATGGCGGTCATGGAATCGGCACCGAGATGCACCAGGATCCGCACGTGCTCAACCACGGCCGCCCGGGTAGGGGCCCCCGGTTGGTGCCGGGGATGGCGCTGGCCATCGAGCCGATGATCACGCTGGGCTCGCCCCGGACGGCAGAGCTGGCCGATGGCTGGACGGTGGTGACGCGGGACGGCTCCCGGGCGGTGCACGTGGAGCACAGCATGGCACTGTTGCCGGACGGGGTGTGGGTGCTCACCGCGGTTGACGGAGGGCGGGAGCGCCTCGGTGACCTGGTGACCGCGCGGCAACCAGCGGTTGCCGGCTGAAGCCCGAGACCACCCAGCTCAGGCCCGCGAGCAGCCAGCTGACCGCGAGCAGCCCGGGACAGCCCGTGGGCAGCGTGGCGCCAGCCCGGGAGCGGCCGGCTCGGCCGAGGAGTTGCCCGGCCTCGGGTTGCCGACGCGCTCGGCGTCGCGGCGGGCGGCGGCATCTTCATCGGGGCCCTGGCGGGCATTGACCACGCCGCCGCCGCGGTCCAGACTCGTGACGGCCTGGGCCTCCGGTGGGGGTGACGGGTTGGTGCGGCTCGCCTTCCAGCACTCCGACGGGGGCGATGACTGTTCGATCGTCCGGTTCGATGAGGTCAACTGCCCGGTCGGGTGGTCGGTTTGGCGACGGCGTACGGGCCGGCGTACACTTTCTGATCGGCGCACAGCGTCCACTCCGGCATGCCCGCCCGCGCTTCGGCGGGTGCTGGAGCCGCGGCTGGCGCGGGTCACCTGATTTCGATCAGTCATCCCGTGAAAGACGTTGTGGGCCGTCCGGAGCAACCGACGTCAGGACAGCGGAGGACATGCCGAAAAAAGACGGAGCCATCGAGATCGAGGGCCGGGTTATCGAGCCCCTGCCGAACGCCATGTTCCGGGTGGAGCTCGCCAACGGGCACAAGGTGCTGGCTCACATCAGCGGCAAGATGCGGCAGCACTACATCCGCATCCTGCCGGAGGACCGGGTCGTCGTCGAACTTTCGCCGTACGACCTGACCCGAGGGCGCATCGTCTACCGCTACAAGTAAGCCTGACGGCGGCCGGGTGATCCCGTGTCCGTCATCGTCGCCCGGAGTCGCGCCTGTCGCGTCGCCGGGCCAGATCGGAAGTAAGGCAACCGTGAAGGTCAAGCCGAGCGTCAAGCGGATCTGCAACAAGTGCCGGGTGATCCGCCGGCACGGCCGGGTCATGGTCATTTGCACCGACCCGCGCCACAAGCAGCGCCAGGGCTGACTGTCCGGCCGGTCGTGACAACGCGACCGGTCGACACCGGCCCCGGCCGCAGATTCCGTCACAACACAGCACATGCTCGTTCCAGCCGCAGGGAGTGCGCAGCGCGTACCTCGTCGTGGTTAACCCCCGGTCGGAGGCCGGGGCCCGCTCGGGCAGCGACCGAACCGGTCGCCGGCGTCGGTATCGGCGTCGGAGACGGGGAGGTCGGTAGCGGGATGGGACGGGACCACACCTCCGCCAGAAACCACGAGGAGTACGCCCGCACATGGCACGGCTAGTCGGCGTGGATCTCCCCCGCGAGAAGCGGTTGGAGATTGCGCTCACCTACATCTTCGGCGTGGGTCGCACCCGCGCCCTGGAGACGCTCGCCGCCACCGGCATCTCGCCGGACAAGCGCGCCCGGGACCTCACGGACGAGGAGCTCGTGCAGCTCCGCGACCACATCGAGGCCAACTACAAGGTCGAGGGCGACCTGCGCCGCGAGGTCGCCGCGGACATCCGTCGCAAGGTCGAGATCGGCTGCTACGCCGGTATCCGGCACCGCCGGGGTCTACCGGTTCGTGGTCAGCGGACGCGGACCAACGCCCGCAGCCGCAAGGGCCCGAAGCGGACCGTCGCCGGCAAGAAGAAGCCCGGCAGGAAGTAATAGGAGCGCAGAAGACTTATGCCACCGAAGGCTCGTGCCGGAGCCGCCGTCAAGAAGGTCCGGCGCAAGGAACGCAAGAACGTCGCCCACGGCCAGGCGCACATCAAGAGCACCTTCAACAACACCATCGTGTCCGTCACGGACCCGACCGGTGCGGTCATCTCCTGGGCCTCCGCCGGCCAGGTTGGCTTCAAGGGCTCCCGCAAGTCGACTCCGTTCGCCGCGCAGCTGGCCGCCGAGGCCGCCGCGCGTCGCGCGATGGAGCACGGCATGCGCAAGGTCGACGTGTTCGTCAAGGGCCCCGGCTCCGGCCGGGAGACCGCCATCCGTTCGCTGCAGGCCGTCGGCCTGGAGGTCGGTCAGATCTCCGACGTGACCCCGCAGCCGCACAACGGGTGCCGTCCGCCGAAGCGTCGCCGGGTCTGAGAGGTAGGAAGAGATGGCTCGTTACACCGGTGCTGACTGCCGCCGTTGCCGGCGGGAGAAGATGAAGCTGTTCCTCAAGGGCAGCAAGTGCGATGGCCCGAAGTGCCCGTTCGAGTCCCGGCCGTTCCCGCCCGGGCAGCACGGCCGTGGCCGCACGAAGGAGACGGAGTACCTGCTCCAGCACCGCGAGAAGCAGAAGGCCCGCCGGGTTTACGGCGTGCTGGAGAAGCAGTTCCGCGGCTACTACGACGAGGCCGTGGCGAAGCAGGCCAAGACCGGTGAGGTCCTCCTGCAGATCCTCGAGTCGCGGCTGGACAACGTGGTCTACCGGGCCGGCTACGCCAAGTCCCGGGACATGGCCCGGCAGCTGGTCAAGCACGGTCACTTCACGGTGAACGGCAAGAAGGTCGACATTCCGTCGTACCGCGTCAAGGAGCACGACATCATCGAGGTCCGGGGCAAGAGCAAGGAGCTCACCCCGTTCCTGGTGGCGCAGGCCGAGGCCGGCTCCAAGAGCGTGCCGGCGTGGCTGGAGGCCATTCCGAGCCAGATGAAGGTGCTCGTGCACTCGCTCCCGAGCCGCCAGGTGATCGACACCCAGGTCCAGGAGCAGCTGATCGTCGAGCTCTACTCCAAGTAGGTGCTCGGGTGGTGGTCCGCCCCCTCCCGGGGCGGGCCACCACAACGGTGTGTGTCGTGGGCGTCATATGGCGGGCGCCCCGGAAGAAAAGAGAAGAGATGCTCATCTCCCAGCGGCCCTCGCTCTCCGAGGAGTCGATCAACGAGACCCGGTCCCGGTTCACCATCGAGCCGCTGGAGCCCGGCTTCGGCTACACCCTGGGTAACTCGCTGCGCCGGACGCTGCTGTCGTCCATCCCCGGTGCGGCGGTGACCTCGATCAAGATCGATGGTGTGCTGCACGAGTTCACCACGATCCCCGGGGTCAAGGAGGATGTGGTCGAGCTCGTCATGAACATCAAGGAGCTCTGCGTCAGCTCCGAGCATGACGAGCCGGTCAGCATGTACCTGCGTAAGCAGGGCCCGGGCGACGTGACCGCCGGTGACATCCAGCCCCCGGCTGGCGTCTCGGTGCACAACCCGGATCTGAAGCTCGCCACCCTCAACGGCAAGGGCCGGCTCGACATGGAGCTGACCGTCGAGCGGGGCCGTGGCTACGTCACCGCGGCACAGAACAAGCAGGCGGGTGCCGAGATCGGTCGGATCCCGGTCGACTCGATCTACTCGCCGGTGCTCCGGGTCACCTACCGGGTCGAGGCGACCCGGGTCGAGCAGCGGACCGACTTCGATCGGCTGATCATCGACGTCGAGTCGAAGCCGTCGATGGGGCCCCGCACTGCCCTGGCCTCGGCCGGTTCCACGCTGGTCGAGCTCTTTGGCCTGGCCCGGGAGCTGGACGAGACCGCGGAGGGCATCGACATCGGGCCGTCCCCGCAGGACGCCCAGCTGGCAGCGGATCTGGCGCTGCCGATCGAGGAGCTGGACCTCACCGTCCGCTCCTACAACTGCCTCAAGCGCGAGGGCATCAACACCGTTGGTGAGCTCATTGGGCGTACCGAGGCTGACCTCCTCGACATCCGGAACTTCGGCCAGAAGTCGATCGACGAGGTCAAGATGAAGCTCGCCGGGATGGGCTTGGGGCTGAAGGACTCGGCCCCGAACTTCGACCCGGCGAACGTCGTGGACGCCTTCGGTGAGGCCGACTACGACACCGAGGACTACCGCGAGACTGAGCAGCTGTAAGCGCGGCTGAGGATTGACGAGGAGCACCGAGAATGCCCACGCCCACCAAGGGTGCCCGCCTCGGCGGTAGCCCGGCGCACGAGCGGTTGATGCTGGCCAACCTGGCCATGTCGCTGTTCCAGCACGGCAAGATTCAGACCACCGAGACCAAGGCCCGGCGGCTGCGCCCGCTCGCGGAGCAGCTGATCACCAAGGCGAAGCGCGGTGACCTGGCCGCCCGGCGTCGGGTGCTCGGGGTTGTCAAGGACAAGGACGTGGTCTACACCCTGTTCGACCAGATCGCGCCCCGGTACGCCAACCGCAACGGTGGCTACACCCGGATCGTGAAGACCGGTCCGCGTAAGGGTGACGCCGCCCCGATGGCGATCATCGAGCTGGTCGAGGAGCTGGCGGTCGCGCAGCCGAAGGCGAACAAGAAGACCGCCGGCCGCAAGGCCGCGCAGCAGGACAAGGTCGAGGCCCTCGCCCCAGCCGCGGAGGCCCCGGCGCCGAGCAGCGGCGACCAGGATGCCGAGGCGCCCGTCTCGGTCTCGGGTGACACCGCTGCGGCCCGCGCGGACAGCGACCTCGCTGTCGAGGAGAACAACGAGCAGAACAAGGCCTGATCGGCCAGGCTCCCGTCGGGCCCGACACCCACCCGGGTGTCGGGCCCGACGCGCGGAAGGGGACACGAGTGCAGGAGCGCACCCGGGTACGGCTGGATGTCTCGTATGACGGCACCGACTTCTCCGGCTGGGCGGTCCAGCCGCAGCGACGTACGGTCGCTGGTGCCCTCGTGGCGGCGCTTGACCTGGTGCTCGGTGCCGGCGCGGCGACCGGGCTGACCGTCGCCGGTCGGACCGACGCCGGCGTCCACGCCACCGGGCAGGTCTGCCACGTCGACCTGCGGACCGAGCTGTGGCACCAGCACGAGCACACCCTGCTGCGGCGGCTGGCCCGGCTGCTCCCCACCGACGTCCGGGTTCGGGCGATGACGGGAGCGCCGGCCGACTTCGACGCCCGTTTTTCGGCGACCTTCCGGCGGTACGAGTACCGCGTCACAGACGCGCCCTGGGGGGCGGAGCCGTTGCGGCGCCACGACACCCTGCCCTGGCCGAGCCGGCTCGACCTGGCGGCGCTGAACACCGCCGCCGACGGGCTGGTGGGGGAGCACGACTTCGCCGCGTACTGCCGGCGTAAGGAGAACGCGACGACGTTGCGGGAGGTGACCCGGCTGGACTGGCGGCGTGCCCCGGACGGGATTCTCGTGGCGACCGTGCAGGCCGACGCCTTCTGCCAGGCGATGGTGCGCAGTCTGGTCGGTGCGATGCTGGCCGTCGGGGATGGCCGCCGCCCCGCTGACTGGCCGGCCGGGCTGCTCGCCCGTCGGGAGCGCGCCAGTGAGGTGAACGTCGCCCCGGCACACGGCTTGACCCTGGTCGAGGTGGGTTACCCGGATGACCCGGCCGAGTACGGCCGGCGGGCCACCCGGACCCGCCGGTTGCGGGTGCCGCCCCCGGCCTGAGGCGGGGCGCCGGCGGGGCCGGTGCGAGAATCAACGGTGTGACCGGCGACCACTACTTCACCACTGAACCGGCGACTGCCGCCCAACCCCGGGAGGTGGTCTTCGCCGCGGCCGGCCGCGACTACACGCTGGCCTCCGCCG
This sequence comes from Salinispora pacifica CNR114, assembly GCF_000514775.1. GTDB lineage: Bacteria > Actinomycetota > Actinomycetes > Mycobacteriales > Micromonosporaceae > Micromonospora > Micromonospora pacifica. The sequence continues at coordinate 51,675 of NZ_AZWO01000001.1, forward strand.
GCGGTGTCTTCTCCGCCGGGCGGCTTGATCCGGGGACGGCGGTGCTGCTGCGGAAGGCCGAGCTACCGGCGCCGGAGAGCACCGGTCACCTGCTCGACCTCGGCTGCGGCTTCGGACCGATCACCTGTGTGCTCGCCACCTCGGTGCCGTCGGCCACCGTCTGGGCCGTCGACGTCAACGAGCGGGCTCGTGAGCTGACCACGGCCAACGCCGCGCGGGTCGGGGCGGCGGCCCGGGTCCGGGTCGCCCCGCCGGACGCGGTGCCAGCGGCGGTGACGTTCGATCAGATCTGGTCGAATCCGCCGATCCGGATCGGCAAGAACGAGCTGCACCAGCTCCTGCTGCGCTGGCTGCCCCGGCTGGCGCCGGACGGGGTGGCCTGGCTGGTTGTCGCCCGGCACCTTGGTGGTGACTCGCTACACCGCTGGCTGTCCGAGCGGGGCTGGCAGGTGGCGCGGCCGGCGAGCCAGAAGGGCTACCGGGTGCTGCGGGTGACCAGGTAGGACGGGTTGGTCCCCTAGCGCGCGTTGGTCCGGTAAAACGGGTTGGCCCGGCCGGGCTGGCCCGGCAGGATGCCAACGTGGGTTACGTGGATGTGGCAGCCGTTGGGCACTGGCTGCCCGACGGGCGACAGCTCTTCGGCGATGTGTCGTTCCGGGTCGGTGATGGTGCCAAGATCGCCCTGGTCGGGCCGAACGGCGCAGGCAAGACGACGCTGCTGCGCATGGTCGCCGGCGACCTGCCGGTGCAGCGCGGCGTGGTCACCCGGGCCGGTGGGCTGGGGGTGATGCGTCAGTTCATCGGGATGATCGGCGACGAGTCAACCCTCGCCGACCTGGCCCTCTCCCTCGCCCCGCCCCGGCTGCGCGAGGCGGGTAGGCGGGTCGCCGGGACGGAGTCGGCGATGCGGGCGGCTGAGGTGCGCGGCAAGTACAGCACCGCCGCCGGAAAGGCCCAGCTCGCGTACGCGGACGCGCTCGCCGCCTGGGGGGAGGCGGGCGGGTACGACGCGGAGGTGCTCTTCGACACGGTGACCACGATCGTGCTCGACCTGCCGTGGGACACGGCGCGGCACCGTCCGGTCCGGACGCTCTCCGGCGGCCAGCAGAAGCGCTTCGCCCTGGAGCTGCTCCTGCGTGGTCCGGAAGAGGTGCTCCTGCTCGACGAGCCGGACAACTTCCTCGACGTGCCCGGGAAGCGCTGGTTGGAGGCGCGGCTGCGGGAGTCCGGCAAGTCGGTGCTGTACGTCTCGCACGACCGTGAGTTGCTGGCCCGCACCGCGGACCGGGTGGTGGCGGTCGAGGGCGGTGGCGCGTGGGTGCACCCGGGTGGCTTCGCCAGCTGGCACGAGGCCCGCGTCGCCCGGCACGACCGTCTCGACGAGCAGCGTCGGCGGTGGGACGAGGAACACCAGAAGCTGCGGGAACTGATGCTGATGTACAAGCAGAAGGCCGCGTACAACTCGGGTATGGCCTCCCGCTACCAGGCCGCCCAGACCCGGTTGCGGAAGTTCGAGGAGGCCGGGCCGCCGCCCGTACCCCCGAAGGAGCAGGACATCCGGATGCGGCTGGCCGGCGGCCGCACCGGTAAGCGTGCCCTGATCTGCGAGCAGTTGGCGCTCGATGACCTGACCTACCCCTTTGACCTGGAGCTCTGGTACGGCGACCGGGTCGCCGTGCTCGGTGCCAACGGGACCGGGAAGTCGCACTTCCTCCGCCTGATCGCCCGGGGCGGAACCGACCCCGATCCGGCGAATCAGCCGGTTGACGGCGGTACGCGGCTCACACCCGTCGGGCATGACGGGGTGGCCCGACTCGGTGCCCGGGTCCGGCCCGGCCACTTCTCCCAGACCCACGACCGGCCGGAGCTGATGGAGCGGACGCTGGTCGACATCCTCTGGCGGGGCGACGAACACCGCGCCGGCATGGATCGGCACGCGGCGATGGCCGCGCTGTCCCGGTACGAGCTGGCCGGGCAGGGGGACCAGCGGTTCGGTACGCTCTCCGGCGGCCAGCAGGCTCGGTTCCTGGTGCTGCTGCTGGAGTTGTCCGGGGCGACTTTGCTGCTGCTTGACGAGCCGACCGACAACCTGGACCTGGCCTCGGCGGAGGCGCTCGAATCGGGGCTGGCCGCGTTCGCCGGGACGGTGGTGGCGGTGACGCATGATCGATGGTTCACCCGTTCGTTTGATCGATTCTTGCTGTTCCAAGGGGACGGCGAGGTGGTGGAGGCCGCCGAGCCGGTCTGGGAGGTGGCCTGAGCGCGGGCGGCATAGGGTGGATTTCGTGACTGAGATGACGTACCGCCGGTTGGGCGACTCCGGGCTCGTGGTGTCCGCGGTCGGCATCGGCTGCAACAACTTTGGCCGCCGGGTCGACCTGGACGGGACCCGGGCGGTGGTGGCGGCCGCCCTCGATTCCGGGATCAACTTCTTCGACACCGCCGACATCTATGGTGCTCCGCCGGGTGGCTCCGAGGAACTCCTCGGCCAGGTACTCAAGGGAGGCCGGGACGATGTGGTGATCGCCACCAAGTTCGGCATGGACATGGACGGCCATAACGGACCGGACTACGGTGCCCGCGGTGCCCGTCGCTATGTCATGCGGGCGGTGGAGGCTTCGCTGCGTCGGCTGCAGACCGACCACATTGACCTGTACCAGCTGCACGAGCCGGACCCCGGCACCCCGATCGACGAGACGCTGGCCGCACTGGACGATCTGGTCACCGCCGGCAAGGTGCGTTACCTGGGTAACTCCAACTTCGACGGCTGGCAGATCGCCGACGCGGACTGGACCGCCAGCTCGCGCGGGTCGACCCGGTTCATCTCCGCCCAGAACCACTACTCGCTGCTCCAACGGGGTGTCGAGGCCGAGGTTGTCCCGGCGTGTGAGCGGTTCGGGCTGGGCCTGCTGCCCTTCTTTCCCCTCGCCAACGGCCTGCTCACCGGCAAGTACAAGCGCGGCGAGGCCGCGCCGTCGGGCAGTCGCCTCGCCGGTGGCGGCCGGTACGCGGCCCGGCTGGCCGCCGCCGACTGGGACACCATCGAGGCGCTCGAGGCCTACGCGGCCGAGCGCGGCCTCAGCCTGCTTCAGGTCGCCATCGGCGGGCTCGCCGCCCAGCCCGCGGTGGCCTCGGTGATCGCCGGTGCCACCACCCCCGACCAGGTACGGGCCAACGCGGCGGCGGGTGCCTGGGTGCCCGACGCCGACGACCTGGCCGCCCTGCGGGCGGTACTCGACAGCTAGCGAGTGGAGAATCTCGGCCTCCCATCGTCTCAATGGTGGGAGGCCGATTCGTGTCCGGGCCGGCTCCGGCAGCGGCCGGTCCGCACACTTGCGCCGAGGACGCCGTCTTGGCAGCCACACGGCGCCTGCCGTACGGTGGTGGGTAGTAACCCACGGGAGCCCGGTAAACCGGGCTGAGAGGGGGGCTGAGAGCCCCCGACCGTTGAACCTGATCCGGGTAGTGCCGGCGCAGGGAGGAGAGTTGCCGTGTCGTCCCTTGGGCGTCTACATCTGATTACCGACACCAGACCTGGGCGCAACCCGCTCACCGTGGTGCGGGCCGCCTTGTCGGTGGCCCGTACCGAACTGGTCGTCCAGGTCCGCGTGACCGACGACGCGACCGACCGGCAGGCGTACGACCTGGCCCGCCAGGTGACCGCGCTCTGCGCCCCGTACGGTGCGACCTGCCTGGTGAACGATCGGCTACACGTGGCCCTGGCGGTTGGTGCCGCCGGTGGACACGTGGGCGCCGACGACCTGCCCGTCGGGGCGGCCCGCGCGGTGCTCGGCTCCGCCGCTGTCCTCGGCGCCACCGCCCGGTACGCGGACACCGCTGTCGAGGCGGTCGTCGCCGGGGCCAGTTACCTCGGGGTCGGGCCGGTCCACTCCACCACCTCAAAGGACGGCCTGCCGCCCGCGATCGGCGTGGCGGGGGTACGGGCGGTTGCCGCCGCGGTCAGCGTGCCGGTGATCGCCATCGGGGCGGTGACCGCAGCGGACGTGCCGGCCCTGCGGGCCGCGGGCGCGTACGGAGTGGCGGTGATCGGCGCGCTCTCGCACGCCGCCGACCCCGCCCGGACCACCGCCGAACTGATCAAGGCGCTGACGTGGTGAGCAAACTGCCGGGTACCCCCCGGGGCGGCAACCGGAACTCGCTGTCCACCCCCGACGTCGCGGTGGTCGGGGCCGGGCCGATCGGCCTGGCCATCGCCTGGCGGTGCGCGGCCCGCGGGCTGCGGGTCGTCGTACACGACCCGGATCCCGGCTCGGGTGCGGTGCACGCCGCGGCGGGGATGCTCGCGCCGGTCGCCGAGGCGTACTTCGGGGAGCACGAGCTGACTGGCCTGCTCACCGAGTCGGCGGCGCGCTGGCCGGCGTTCGCCGCCGAGCTGGCCGCCGCCTCCGGTACCGACGTCGGCTACCGCAGCGAGGGCACCCTGATGGTCGGGCTCACCACCGACGATCTTGCGGTGGCCCGTCGGCTCTGGGCGTACCAGCAGGGGCTGGGGCTGCCGGTCACCCCACTGCGCCCCTCCGAGCTTCGAGACCGGGAGCCGGCGCTGTCACCCCGGATGCGGGGTGGCGCCTACGCCGGCACCGACCACCAGGTGGACCCGCGGCGGTTGGTGTCGGCGTTGCGCACCGCCACCGAGCGGGCCGGGGGAGTGCTGGTGCCGACGCCGGTCCAGCAGTTGACCGAGGTGACAGCGGGGACCACGGTCGTCGCGGCCGGCTGTGGCTCCGCTGCCCTGACCGGGCTGCCCGTCCGCCCGGTCAAGGGCCAGGTGCTTCGGCTCCGTGCTCCCGGTGCGCCGGGCTTCCAGCACGTGATCCGGGGTTTCGCCGACGGGGAACAGGTCTATCTCGTCCCGCGGCCGGACGGGGAGGTGGTGGTCGGGGCGACCTCGGAGGAGCGCACCGACACCATGGTGACCAGCGGTGCGGTGTTGCGGCTACTCCGGGCCGCCACCGACCTGGTACCCGAGGTGGCTGAGTACGAGCTGGTCGAGGCGGTCGCCGGGCTCCGTCCGGGTAGCCCCGACAACGCGCCGATCCTCGGTCCGTTGCCCGGGCGGCCGGCGGTGCTCGCCGCGACCGGGCACCACCGGCACGGGGTCGTGCTCACCCCGGTCACCGCCGACCTGATCGCCGACCTGATCAGCACCGGTACGCCGGATCCGCTACTCGCCGCCTTCACCCCGGAGCGCCTCGGTCCGGGGCGCTCCCGTCCACCCGCCACCGCCGACCCGGCATGCGGATCCGCCGTGCCCCGGCCGACCCCACTGGAGGAGTCGTGGAACTGATGGTGAACGGCCTTGGGCGCAGCCTGCCCACCGGCTCCACCCTCGCGGACCTGGTCCGGGCGGTGACCGAACAGGAGCGTGGTCTGGCGGTCGCCGTCAACGGCGAGGTCGTACCGCGGGGTGGCTGGCCGGTCACCCTGCTGTGCGAGGGCGACCGGGTCGAGGTGCTCAGCGCCGCGCAGGGCGGGTGAGCGGGGTGACTTTCGAACTGGGTGGAGTACCGATCCCGTCGCGCCTGGTCCTCGGCACCGGCGGGGCCGCCAACCTCACCGTCCTGGAAGAGGCGATCCGAGCCTCCGGCACCGGCCTGGTCACCGTGGCGCTGCGCCGGGTGGACACCACCGGGGGCCCTTCGGGTGGCCTACTGGACCTGGTCGACCGTTGCGGGGTCCGGCTGCTACCCAACACCGCCGGCTGCTACACGGCGGGTGAGGCGGTCAAGGTGGCCCAGCTGGCCCGGGAGGCGTTCGAGACCGACTGGGTGAAGCTTGAGGTGATCGGCGACGAGCGCACCCTGCTGCCCGACGGCGTGGAGCTGTTGCGGGCCGCGGAGGAGTTGGTCGCCGACGGTTTCACCGTGCTGCCGTACACCTCGGACGACCCGATCCTGGCGCGTCGGCTCGCCGATGTCGGCTGCGCGGCGGTGATGCCGGCGGGTTCCCCGATTGGGTCGGGGCTCGGGGTGTCGAACCCGCACCACATCCGGCTCATCCGGCAGAGCGTGGCGGTGCCGGTGATCTTGGATGCGGGGATCGGCACCGCCTCCGATGCGGCGCTCGCCATGGAATTGGGCTGCGACGCGGTGCTGCTGGCCAGCGCGGTGACTCGGGCCGCCGATCCGGTGGCGATGGCGACGGCGATGCGGTACGCGGTCGATGCCGGCCGGCTCGCGTACCAGGCCGGCCGGATACCGCGCCGTTTCCACGCCCTCGCCTCGACTCCGGACGACGGGCGGCCAGAGCTGTGACCGGGCCGACCGGCCTGGTGGTACTCACCGATCGCCGGATGGCGCGGCGACCGCTTGTCGAGGTTGTCGCCGCGGCCGTGGCCGGCGGTACGCGCTGGGTGGTGCTGCGGGAGCGAGATCTTCCCCGGGCTGAGCGAGCCGCCCTCGCCGATGAGCTGCGTCAGGTCCTCACCCCGGTCGGTGGCACGTTGGTCGTTGCCGGCCCGGACCCGCTCGGCGGCGACGCGGTGCACCTGTCGGCGGCTGGTCCGTACCCGCCGCCGCGACTCGGGCTGATCGGCCGTTCCTGCCACAACGAGGCGGAACTGGGCCGGCTCACGGTTGAGGACTACGCCACTCTCTCCCCCGTATATCCGACGCCGACGAAGCCCGGCTACGGCCCACCGTTGCTTCCGTCCGGGCTGGCAAGCTTGCTCAAGGCCAGTCCGGTCCCGGTGGTGGCGCTGGGCGGGATCGAGACGTCCGGGCAGGTGCGCGACTGTGTGCGGGCGGGAGCCGCCGGGGTGGCGGTCCTGGGTGCGATCATGCGGGCCGAGGACCCGGGCGCCGTGGCCGCCGCCCTTCAGGGAGCCTTCGACACCGTCTCCAGCGCAGGTGTGCGATGACGCCCCACACCGTCCTCACCATCGCTGGCTCGGACTCCGGCGGGGGCGCCGGCATCCAGGCCGACCTGAAGGTCTTCGCGGCGCTGGGGGCGTACGGCACCAGCGTCATCACCTCCGTCACCGCGCAGAACACCTGCGGTGTTGACGCCGTGCTGTCGTTGCCCCCGCAGACCGTCACCGACCAACTGGAGAGCGTGCTCACCGACTTCACGGTGCGGGCGGTGAAGACCGGTACGCTCGGCAGCCCGGCGATCGCCGACGCGGTCGCTGTTGCGGCGGGGGAGGATCGACTGCCGCATCTCGTCGTCGACCCGGTGCTGGTGGCGACCAGTGGGCGCCGGCTGGGCACGGTCGCGGCGGTGGAGCGGTTGCTGCCGTTCGCCCGGGTGGCGACGCCGAATCGGGCGGAGGCCGCGGCCCTCACCGGCGCGCGGGTCGAGACGGTCGAGGAGATGATCGTCGCGGCGAAGGCACTGGCCGCCGGCGGACCGGAGTATGTCGTGGTCACCGGCGGGGACACCGACGGTGATGAAGCGGCGGTGGACGTGCTCCACGGCGAGGACGTCACCACCCAGCTCCGGGCGGCCCGGGTATCGACCCGGCACAACCACGGCACTGGGTGCTCGTTCTCGGCGGCCATCGCCGCCCGGCTGGCGCTCGGTGATTCGGTGCCGGTAGCCGTCGCGGCGGCCAAGGAATATGTGACCCGGGCGCTGATCGGCGCTCGGGGCTGGGAGTTGGGCGCGGGACGCGGACCACTCGATCACTTCAGCTGGTCCGTCTGACCTATAGGGAGGCTGTCATGCAGAAACGTCGCAAGGTCTACGTCGAGGGGTCGCGGCCGGACATCCAGGTGCCCTTCGCCGAGGTCGACCTCGCCGGAGACAACCCGCCGGTGCGGCTCTACGACACCTCGGGACCGGGCTCCGACCCGGAGGCGGGGCTACCGCCGATGCGCGGCAGGTGGATCGCGTCCCGGGGGGATGTCGCCCCGGTTCGCGGCGCCGGTACCCCGTTGGCGGGGGTGGACGGCCAGCGGCCGACCCAACTCGCGTACGCCCGGGCCGGGGTGGTGACGCCGGAGATGGAGTTCGTGGCGATCCGTGAGGGGGTGGCGCCGGAGCTGGTGCGGGAGGAGATCGCGTCCGGGCGGGCCGTGCTGCCGCTGAACGTCAACCACCCGGAGTGCGAGCCGGCGATCATCGGCAAGGCCTTCCTGGTGAAGATCAATGCGAATATCGGCACCTCGGCGGTCACCTCCTCGATCGCCGATGAGGTGGAGAAGCTGACCTGGGCGACCCGGTGGGGCGCGGACGCGGTGATGGATCTGTCGACCGGTAAACGGATCCACGAAACCCGGGAGGCGGTTGTCCGGAACTCTCCGGTGCCGATCGGCACCGTGCCGGTCTACCAGGCCCTGGAGAAGGTGGGCGGCGATCCAGCGAAGTTGAGCTGGGAGGTGTTCCGGGAGACGGTCATCGAGCAGGCCGAGCAGGGCGTCGACTACATGACCGTGCACGCCGGGGTGCTGCTGGCCTACGTGCCGCTCGCCGTGGAGCGGGTGACCGGGATCGTCTCCCGCGGTGGTTCGATCATGGCAGCGTGGTGCCTCGCCCACCACGAGGAGAACTTCATCTACACCAACTACCGGGAGCTCTGCGAGATTCTGGCCCGCTACGACGTGACCTTCTCGCTTGGCGACGGGCTGCGCCCCGGCTCCATCGCGGACGCCAACGACGAGGCACAGTTCGCCGAGCTGCGTACCCTCGGTGAGCTGACAAAAATCGCCTGGGAATACGACGTCCAGGTGATGATCGAGGGTCCGGGGCACGTGCCGATGCACAAGATCAAGGAGAATGTGGACCTGCAGCAGGAGTGGTGTCACGAGGCGCCGTTCTACACGCTTGGCCCACTGGCCACGGACATCGCGCCCGCGTACGACCACATCACCTCCGCTATCGGCGCGGCGATGAGCTCCTGGTTCGGTACCGCGATGCTCTGCTATGTCACCCCGAAGGAGCACCTCGGGTTGCCGGACCGGGACGATGTGAAGGCCGGCGTGATCGCTTACAAGATCGCCGCGCACGCCGCCGATCTGGCCAAGGGTCACCCGGGGGCCCAGGAGTGGGACGACGCGCTCTCCAAGGCGCGGTTCGAGTTCCGCTGGGAGGACCAGTTCAACCTGGCGTTGGACCCGGAGACCGCGCGCGCCTACCACGACGCCACCCTGCCGGCTGAGCCAGCGAAGACGGCCCACTTCTGTTCGATGTGCGGACCAAAGTTCTGCTCCATGAAGATCACCCAGGAGCTGAAGGAGTACGCCGCACGCGGTATGAAGGAGAAGTCGGAGGAATTCGTTGAGTCCGGCGGTCGGGTCTACCTTCCGATTGCGTGATCTCTGACCACCGCGGCACCCCGAGCAGCAGGCGGGGTGCCGCGGTGGTCATCGGGCACCGCGTTGACCGGGCCCGTCGAGACGGGGGCGGCTGGTCAGTCGGCGTGATGCCGGCCGACAGAGCGCAACGAGCGGCGAGCGCCTTCCCGATTGGGCTCGTTGTTGGGGACCGGCTCGCTCAGACCGGTCACCCAGTCAACGAACTCCTCGTCCTGTGCTGGTAGCGGGACCTCCGCTGTCGGCTCCGCCACCTCGTCGGCCCGGGAGCGACTGCGTCGGAACAGGTTTCGGCGGCGCGGGGCGGGAGGCGTCGCGCCGGCCACCAACTGGTCGTCCGCGGCACCCGGGTCGGCCTCGTCCGCTACCGGACGCGGTCGGGCCGCCGGGACGGGGCTGCCGGTGGTCGGCGCGGCCGTGTCGACCTCGGCCGGAGCCGGAGATATCGGGGGGACTACCGTCGGCGCGGGGGCGAGCAGCGGTTCGGGGCCCGGTGTTGGCTCGGGTTTGGCTGCCGGTGGGCGTTTCCTCGGTGGCCAGCGCAGTAACGTGGTGGCTCGTTCGACCGGGCGTTCGATCAGTGGCCAGCGCAGCGTCGCGGCGACGGCCGAGCCGAGTCCGCCGGCGACCACCGTGAGCAGGGCGGCGTAGTACGGCGTGGTCTGGTACTGGTCCGCATCCGCCCCGGGGCCCGCCACCAGGTACGCGCCGGCTAACAGCATCGGCCCGGGCAGCCCGGTCAGCGCGCCGACGGATGTGGCCTGCCCGCGTCGACGGGCGAGGCCGCCGGCGCCGACTCCGGCCAGCAGCGCCGCCGCCGGAAGGCCCAGCAGGCAGAGGCGGTCCGCCGCGGCGGGGTCGAGCCAGGAGGGTTCCCACACCCCGAGGCGTACTGCCCGCAGTGGGCCGGTGTCGTTCAGCGACGGGGCAACCGAGGCCAGGGCGAGGAACCAGACCAGGCCGGCGACGATCGCCATGTTCCAGAGCAGCGGGGGTCGTATGAGGACGGCCAGCGCCGCACCCCCGCCGAGCACCGCGCCGAGGAGTGCACCAGCGGCGACAGACCAGACCGGTTCCACGGCACCCACGTCGGCAGCTCGGGCCGACTGCATTCCCAGCGGCGCGACGACCATGGCACCGAGCGCGGCGGCGCCCGCCACGGCGGCCCGCCGACGAACGCTGATCAGTGGGGCTCCCCGGCGCGCCAGCCGTTCGGCACAGACGGCACCGGTGACAGCGGCGTTCGCCGCAAACCAGGCGACCCAGGCGAGTTGTGCTGGCCACTGGTTGACGCTCGCGTCGGTGAAGGCGCCGGAGAAGCGCACGATGCCGAAGCCGAATGCGACGCCGAGCTGCCCGGCTCCGGCCAGCAGACTTACCCCAAGCGCCGTGAGCAGTAGCTTGCTCAAGGTCCGAAACGCCATGCCGGGCAGGTTACGGTCCCGGCGCGGGCGGGCGCCACTGGCACGCCGGGCCGGGTGCGGTAGCCCGCCCCGGCATTGGGTTACTTGAGCTCGACCAGCCGGGCCAGGTAGGTCGTGTCGCCCGTGTTGGTCAGCATGTGCACCGCTCCCGGATCCCGGTAGACGACGCCGCCGGTTGGCTCATCGGCGTCGATTCGGTCGCCGTCGATGGTCTGCACGACGTTCTTGGCACCCTGGATCGCCACCACCAGATACGGGTGGTCGTGCCGATGCAGCGGCTGCCGCTCACCGGGTGCCAGTCTGATGTGCCAGACCCGTACCCGGTCGTTCTCGAAAACGATCTCCTGGCCCACCGGGCCCAGCTCAAGGTCGGTTGTGGTCATTGTGGTCCATCCAGTTGGGGGAGCACCTCGGCGGCGATGAGCTCCAGGTGGTCGAGGTCGGCGAGGTCGATGAGGCGCAGGTGGACGCGGCTCGCTCCGATCGCGGCGAACTCGCCGATGCGATCGACGAGCCGCGCGGGCGAGCCCACGACCGGATCCTCCGGGGGCAGGGCGCTGGGTCGGTGCAGGGGAGCGGCACGGTGGCGTGCCTCGGCGTCGGTGCGGCCGACGGCCACCACAATCCCCGCCGAGAGCGTCAGTGGTTGCCGCCCGGACTCGGCCCGGCCAGTGGCATCGCATGCCTCCCCGACCCGCTCATACGCCGCCGCCGTCTGGGCGACGGAGGTGAACGGCATGTTGAACTCGTCGGCATACCGGGCAGCCAGGTCCGGGGTACGCTTCGCACCGCGACCGCCCACGATCACCGGTGGACCGGGGCGCTGGACCGGCTTCGGCAGTGCTGGCGCGTCAACGAGTTGGTAATGCTCTCCGGAGTAGCTGAACCCGGCTCCCGGAGGGGTACGCCACAGGCCGGTGACGATCTCCAGCTGCTCGGCCAGCCGGTCGAACCGTTCCCTGACGCCGGGGAAGGGAATCCCGTAGGCGGTGTGCTCCCGCTCGTACCAGCCGGCGCCGATACCCAGCTCGACCCGGCCACCGCTCATCTGGTCGACCTGCGCCACCATGACGGCCAGTGGGCCGGGTAGCCGGAAGGTGGCCGACGTGACCAGCGTGCCGAGCCGGATCCGGCTGGTCTCGCGGGCCAGCGCGGCCAGCGTCAGCCAGGCGTCCGTGGGACCGGGCAGCGCCGGGTCGTCGCCCATCGCCCGGTAGTGGTCGGCGCGGAGGAAGGCGTCGTAGCCGCAGTGCTCCGCGTGGCGGGCGAACCGGAGCTGGTCTTCGTAGCTGGCGCCACGGTGTGGTTCGGTGAATACCGAGACGCGCATCAGGGCGCCTCCACCGATCCGGGTTCCTGCTCCGCGAGCAGCTCGTGCAGGTCGGCGCTGACCCGGGCGACATCGGCCAGATGTGCGTTGCGGCCAAGCGTGCGCGGGCGGGGGATGGAGACGTCAACGAGGTCGCGGATGCGGCCGGGGCGAGGGCTGAGCACGACCACCCGGTCAGCCAGCAGGACCGCTTCTTCGATGGAGTGGGTGACGAAGACGACCGTCGCCGATGTCTCCATGTGCACCCGTTGTAGCTCGCCGGAGAGCTCCTCGCGGGTGAGCGCATCCAGGGCGGAGAAGGGCTCATCCATCAGCATCACCCGGGGCTCGCCGATCAGTGAGCGGCAGAGCGAGACCCGCTGTTGCATGCCGCCGGAGAGCTCGTGTGGCAGCCGCTTCTCGAACCCGGCGAGGCCGGTCAGCTCCAGCAGCTGCCGGGCCCGGTCGCGGTGTTGGGCCCGCTTCCAACCGAAGATCTCCACCGGGAGGAGGACGTTGTCGAGCACCGTGCGCCAGGGCAGTAGGGCCGGTCGCTGGAACAGCATCGCGACGTCCGGCCGGGGATGGGTGACCGGCGCGCCAGCGACGGTGGCTTCCCCGACCGTAACCGGGAGTAGCCCGGCGATGAGTCGGAGCAGAGTGGATTTGCCGCAGCCGGAGCGGCCGAGTACGGCAACGAACTCGCCGTCGCCGATGTCAAGGTCGATGTCACGCAGGGCCTCGACCTGGCCGGAGCGGCCATTGAAGCTCCGGGATACCCCGGACAGCCGGATCATCCGCGGACCTTCCTGAGTTGACGGTCAGTGATCAAGCGACAGAGTACCGGTCGGGGGTGGCAATGATGCTGGCTGGGGTGGGATTAGTTGTGTCCGTTCCGCAACCCGATATGCCTGGTGGCGCGGCGGCGGTTTTCTCGTACGCTGTGCCCCCGAAGAGTCCCCTGACGATGGCGGCGCTGGCTTCATCCTTCGGGCCGCCGCCACCCGACTACCCTCCGGTGGCGCTCGGCCCCGGTCGGAAAGGACAAGGTGTACAGATGAGAAGGCTGACCCGTACGGTCGCCGCGGCTACGATGGCCGCTGCGCTGGCGACGGTTGGGGCGTGTAGCAGCGACTCGGAATCCACTGAGGGGGGTGACGACGCGCTGGAGAAGGTCACCTACCTCACTTCTTTCGGGAACTTCGGCCGGGACTCCTACGCCTGGGTGGCGCAGGAGAAGGGCTTCTTCCGCGACGCGGGTTTTGACGTCGAGATCAAGCCGGGACAGGGCACCGGGAGTACTATTCAGACGGTCTCCGCCGGCCAGGCAGACTTCGGGCCGGTCGACCTCACCGGTAGCCTGCTCCAGTTCGGCAACGGCGAGGCCAAGGACTTCGTTGTCGTCGCCGCGATCCAACAGCGCACTATGGCCGGCATCGCCACCGTCGAGGGTACGAACATCGCCACGCCGAAGGACCTCGAGGGCAAGAAGATCGCGGACTCCCCCACCTCGGTGGTCCGTAACCTCTTCCCCACGTACGCGGAGTTGGCCGGCGTGGACGCGAGCAAGGTGACCTGGGTCAACGGTCAGCCGCAGGACCTGATGGGCACCCTCGCCGCCGGCACGGTCGACGGCATCGGGCAGTTCGTCGTGGGCCAGCCAACCATCGAGGCGATCGCCAAGAAGAAGGCGTTCATGCTGCCGTACAGCGAGTACATGCAGGACCTCTACGGCAACGTGCTGATCACCTCCGCGAAGATCGCCGAAGAAAAGCCGGAGATGGTCAAGCGGTTCAGCGAGGCCCTGTTGAAGGGCTTGGAGTACGCGTTGGAGAACCCGAAGGAGTCGGCCGAGCTGCTGAAGAAGAACGTGGACTCGACGAACGTCGAGTCCGCCCAGGCGGAGCTCGAGCTGATGGCCGGCTACGTTCGGTCCAGCAACAGTGGTGCGACGCTGGGCACGCTGGACAGTGCCCGGGTAGCGAAGAGCATCGCCATCCTGCGTGGTGCGGGACAGCTCACGCAGGAGCTCGAGCCGGACCAGGTCATCGACTTCAGCCTCACCCCGAAGGCCTGATCGACCACCATTCGGGGGTGTGGACCGGGACCCGGTCCACACCCCCGCCGTGTGCCGGCCCGCAGCCGGCAGGAAGGAGGAGGCGGTGACCGAGACCCGGACCCGTATTGAGGGACCGTCGGCGGGGGTGGGGAACCCGTCCGCGCCGGCCCGCCGACGGCGTGCGATTCCGGTCGGGGCCGCCGGGCTTCCGTTCCTCGGACTGGTGATCGCACTGGCCTGTTGGTGGCTGGTCACCACCGGGTTCGGCCTGGTGCACCCGGCTGCCCTGCCGTCACCGCAGGCCGTCGGGGCCTCGATGGCCGATCGGAGCGGTGTGCTCCTACCCGCGCTCGGGATCACCACCCTGATGACGGTGGTGGGTTTCCTGCTCTCGGCGGCCGCCGGGGTGCTGATCGGAATTGCCCTGGCCGCGTCTCGACACCTGGAGCGGATGTTCGCACCGCTGCTCGTCGCCGTCAACGCGGTACCGAAGATCGCGCTTGGCCCGCTACTCGTGGTGTCTTTCGGCTGGGGTGCGAAGCCGGTCCTGACGATGGTGTTCCTGCTCTGCTTCTTCCCGATCGTGCTCTCCACCTCGACTGGTCTGACGACCACCCCGGCGGACCTCGCCGAACTGGCGCGGTCGCTGCACGCCTCCTGGTGGCAGTCGTTCCGGAAGGTGCGCCTCCCGGCCGCGCTACCGCAGGTCTTCGTCGGCCTCAAGGTGGCGATGCCGCTGGCGGCCATCGGGGCGGTGATCGGGGAGTTCTACTCGGACCAGCCGGGCCTGGGCTACCAGATCCTGCAGTACAACGGAATCGGGGAGACCGCGACGGCCTGGGCGGCGATCGTGTTGATCGCCGCGATGAGCATCGGGCTCTACTCCCTGCTCTACCTCGTCGAACGCCTCGCCCTGCCCTGGGTTCGCGCGACCACGTCGGCTCGGTGACCCAGCCGGTGTGGACCGGCCCGGCCCGGCCCAGCCCGGTCCACACCGGGCCGGGCCGGGGTGTCACCCGGCCAGATGCCAGCGGCCGTTGCGCACGACCAGTGTGGTCAGTGCCTGCGGCATGAGGCCGGAGTGGTTGTCCGGAGTCAGTCGGATCGGACCCGACAGACCATCCAGCTGGGTGGTCTCCAGCACGTCCCGGATGCCCTCCCGGTCGGGCTCCCCACCGATGTTGCCGGACCGCACCGCGGCATCGGTGATGAGCTGGAGGGCATCGGCGGCGAACGAGGAGGAGCCGTGGTATCCACCGAAGCGGGCGGTGTAGTCCTGGAACCACTGTCGCCGGGCCGCCTTCGCCGGGGTGGTGGCGATCACGTCGTCGATCACCATGGTCTGGGTGAAGACCATCGTGGCGTCCTCCGCGGCCTGGGCCGTCGGGCCGAGGAAGAGTTCGCCCGCGGCCGAGGCATCGAAGTAGAGCGCGCCCTCGAAGCCGGCCTTTCGCGCGGCGACGACGGCGAGGTCAGCCTGTTCGGCGCGGGTCCAGAGCACCAGTGCCCTGGGTCGTACCCCAGCCAGCGCGGTGATCTGGCTGGAGACATCGGTGTCGGTGGCGCGGACGGTCTGGACACCCCAGACCTTGATGTCGGCCTTGTCCAGCGCGGCCTCGAGGGCGGTGAGCCCCTCTTCGCCGTAGGCGTCGTCGCTGCGCAGTACCCCCACCTCATTGATCTTGTTGCGGCGAAGCTCGACAGCGAGGGCTTCGGCGCTGTCAGGGGCGCTCGGAGCCAGCTTGAACACGTACCGGCGCTCCGTTGCCGGGCTGGTGATGGCCTCGGCGGCGGCCAGCGCCACCGTCGGCATCTGCTGCCCGTTGACGGTCTCCACCGCGTCCATCGCGCATTCGTTGCAACCGCCCATGACGATCGCGCTGACCTGGGGGTCGGCGCTGAAGTCGGTGACGTTGCGGAGGGACTCGCTCGCCTCGGAGCGGTTGTCCCTGACCCGGAGCTCGATCTGCCGTCCGTTGAGCGCGCCGGATGCGTTGAGCTGTTCGGCTTTGAGCTCGAGCGCCCGTTGGTAGGTCTTGCCCAGTGGTGCGCCGGGCCCGGACAATTCGAGGTCGGCGGCGATGATGATCGGGCTGGTATCTTGCTCCTCCGTGCCGAGCTGGCAGGCGGTGAGCGTGGCGGCCAGGACGGCCGAGGTGAGTGCCGCGGTTGCGGAGCGGATGGGGCTCAACGTTGTCCTCCAGGTACGGCACGGGAGCCAGCGGATCGTCCGTTATCGTTGGGAGTCGATCACTTCCCGTACGGTGTGCGCGCAGCCTGGAGAACCTTGCCAATGTCGGGCCCCCGTGGTCAAGCGGGCCGGGCGGAGGCGTTTCGGGACGAAAATCTCACATGCTGGGGTCACGTAAAGTTTGCGCCTGATTCCAAACCGTATTGGTGCAGCAATGTACGTCTACATTGCCTGTTCAGGGCGGTGTTGAATTGGTAGCATCTGTGGACTGTCGCATCGGCTGGCCGTCATCTGGCCCTTTCACCTCCAGCTCGACTTCCCAAAACTCGTCTCGTCTGATGAAATCGCGGCCGTGCCGCGCATGGTTTCTCTTCTGCTGGACCAGACATGGGTCGGCGGTTCAGGCGTGGGTGAAATGACGGAGGCGATGTCGTGAGCACCGGACCGACGACCCTGTCCGCAAGGAGCGGCATTCCGCAGCCGAAGCGGCGCCGGCTGCCTCAGCTCCACAATGCGCGAATCCGCTCGAAGCTGGCGCTGATCCTGGTCGTGCCGGTCGCCGCAGTCATCGCGCTGGCAACTGTTCGTCTGATCACAGTCGGCGAGGGTGCGTACGACGCCACGCGGGCCAAAGCGCTCACCGAACTCTCCATCGACATCTCGGCCCTTACCCAGGACCTGCATACCGAACGAATGGCGGCTGCGGTCTATATCGCATCGACGGGAGAGGCGGAAGCAGCCGCCGACGCCTACAACCTGCAGGTGCGCCGTACCGACGAGCGGGTACGGGCATACCGGGAGGAGCGCGAGCTCTTCGACGAGCTGCCCGCCGCTGTCAGCGACCGGGTGGCGGCTATCGACGGACACCTTGAGACGCTGGACGCGATTCGACAGCAGGTGCGGGAACGTAAGCAGATGGCGGTCGCCGAGTCGGCGTTGCGCTACGGCGTCATCCTGACCGACCTGGTGGCGTACGGCGACGGCCTTGCCCAGCTCCCCGGCGACGAGCGGCTGGCAGAGGCCCGGCGGGCGGTCGCGGCCTTCGCCCGGGCCAAGGCAGCAGTCGCCGAGGAAGAGTCCGTCGCCTACACCGCGTTGAGCGCCGGTGGCTTCGACGAGGAGCAGTACTCCTCCTTCGTGGCGACGTTGACCAGCCAGCAGGATGCGCTACTCCGCTTCGCCCTCGCGGCGGAGCCGCAGCAACGCTCGTTCGTGGAGAACACCATCTCGGGCGACGCGGTCACGCTGTCGGACACCGTCGCCGTGGACATCGGCCGCTCGGTCGGGCAGCAGTCCCTGGTGGGCGCGGAGGAGGCCAGCGCCGCCGTCGGTGCCGTCCACGACCTCATGCGGTGGACCGAGGCCCGGCTCCAGGCGGAGCTGCTCGCCGACACCGAGCAGGACCGTTCGGACGTCCTCCGGCAGGCTGTCATCGAATTGCTACTGGTCCTGCTGACCCTGATCATCGCCATCACCCTCGCCGTGGTGCTGGCCCGTTCGCTGAACCACTCGCTGCACCGGCTGCGGGAGGGCGCCTTGGCCGTGGCCAACCACGATCTGCCGGAAGCGGTGCGTCGCCTGCAGAGCATGGAGGCGGTTGACGAGGGCGGGGTTGACGAGATCGTCCGGGGGATCCGGGATCCGATCCGGCTCACCAACCAGGACGAGGTCGGTCAGGTCGCCGTCGCTTTCAACGTGGTGCACCGGGAGGCGGTCCGGGTGGCGGCGGAGCAGGCCGCACTGCGGACCAGCGTCTCAGCGATGTTCCTCAACCTGGCCCGGCGGAGTCAGACGCTGGTTGACCGCATGATCGGGGAACTGGACGCGATCGAGCGTGGTGAGGAGGACCCGAAGCGGCTGGCCCAGCTCTTCGAACTGGACCACCTGGCCACCCGAATGCGCCGCAACGACGAGAACCTGCTGGTCCTCGCCGGAGCCGACTCGACCGCACCTCGGCGGGAGGACGCTCTCCTGGTGGACGTGCTGCGGGCGGCACAGTCCGAGGTCGAGCTCTACAACCGGATCGAGTTCGGCACCGTTGACACGGAC
Source organism: Salinispora pacifica CNR114 (assembly GCF_000514775.1). GTDB lineage: Bacteria > Actinomycetota > Actinomycetes > Mycobacteriales > Micromonosporaceae > Micromonospora > Micromonospora pacifica. The sequence goes on from NZ_AZWO01000001.1 coordinate 69,979, forward strand.
GTGTCGGTGGCCGCCCACGTGGTTAACGACGCGGTCCGGCTCGTCGCCGAACTGCTCGACAACGCCACCCGCTTCTCGCCGCCGAACACCACCGTGGTCGCTGACGGGCGGCGGATCCGCGACTACGTGCTCATCCAGGTCGAGGACCGTGGTCTCGGCCTCTCCGACGAGCAGCTCGACTCGCTCAACCAGCGGCTGGCGGAGCCGCAGGGCGTCGATGTCACGGCGTTCCGGCTGATGGGCCTGGCCGTGGTGGGGCGGCTCGCTGAGCGGCACAGCATTCGGGTCGAGCTGCGCCGCAACGTCGAGGGGGGCATCGTCGCGCAGGTGACCCTGCCGACGGCCGCGGTTGTGCTGCCCGTTGGGCGGGGGCCAGCCCAGCTCGCCCCACCTCGTCAGCCGCTGGCGGTGGAGCAGGGCCCGTCCACCCCGGTCGGCTTCGGTGAACCGGTGGCGGTCGCCGGGAGCGGCACCACCCTGCCGGAGCAGCGGCAGCCCGAGCCGGCTCCGTGGCCGGCGCCGGTGGTCGCCGGGGGCGGCACCATCCTGCCGGAGCAGCGGCAGCCCGAGCCGGCTCCGTGGCCGGCGCCGGTGGTCGCCGGCGTGGTGCCGGACCAAACCGTCGGGGTGACCGGGACCGAGCCCAGCCTCAGCGTCGCCGGAGGGCTGGGTGCAGCGCCCACCGCGTCGCACCCACTGCCCCAACGGAAACCCTCGGGTGAGTCGTCGGTTGCGACTGCGGCCTTCCCTACCGTGGCCGCTACCCCACCATCGCCAGTCGTCCCGCCGCCCGCAGGTTCGCTCGGCACCGACAGCACGCTGACCGGTGGGCTCGGCGCGAATCTGGCCGCCACCGCTTCGATCGATGCGGCGCCCTTGTCCGCGCCGCCGGCGGAGGCGCCGGCGGAGGCGCCGATCTTCCGGGAGATGGAGGCGGTCTGGTTCCGGACGCACGGCAACGACGCAACCGCCATCTTCACCCGGCCGGATTTCGACAAGGCGGCCCCGGACCCGTCTGGGGCGGCGAGTTCTCCGGTTGAGCCGCAGCTACCCACCCGGGTGCCCGGAATGACGACGGCTCCGCTCCCCACCACCCCGGTGCCGTCGTATGCTCCCGCTCCCGCTCCCGCCGGGCCGCCACCCGCCACCCCGGTGCCGTCGTACTCCGCCGCTTCCGTCGGGCCGCCACCCGTCGGGCCGCCACCCGTCGGGCCGCCACCCGTCGGGCCGCCACCCGCAGGGCCGCCACCCGCAGGGCCGCCACCCGCCGCTCCTGCCTCCGCCGTGCCGCCGGCCAGCGCGCCGCCGGCGTCGCCGCCGAGTGCCTCCGGTGGCGATGCGTGGCGCACCATCGCGGATGAGGGGTGGAGCCGGGCCACCCAGGCTGCCGAGCCGACCAACGGCGGTACCACCCGTTCCGGTCTGCCGAAGCGGGTGCCAAAGGCACAACTCGTACCCGGCGGGATCGAGCCCCAGACCCGGGAACGGACCCGCCGGACGCCGGACGAAGTCCGCGGCCTGCTGTCGGCATATCACCGTGGCGTGCAGCGGGGCCGTGCGGCCGGCTCGGACCCCAACAGCACTTCGAGCAAGGAGACGAGCTGATGAACAGGCCAGCAACCATGCAGGACATGGGTTGGCTGCTCAGTAACTTCGCTGACAGCGTGGCGGGCATCGCCCACGTGGTTGCGGTGTCTGCCGATGGGCTGCTGCTCGCCTCGTCCCGGGATCTGCCCGCGGACCGTGCGGATCAGCTTGCGGCGATCACCTCCGGCGTGGTGAGCCTGACCGACGGTGCGTCCCGCATGTTCAGCGCCGGCGGAGTGCTGCAGACGGTCATCGAGATGGACAGCGGCTACCTTTTCCTGATGTCCATCAGTGACGGCTCGTCGATGGCAGTACTCGCTGCCCGCAGTTGCGATGTCGGCCAGGTTGGTTACGAGATGGCACTCCTGGTGGAACGGGTCGGTGCCGCACTGGTGCCGCTGCCTCGGGACGCGGTTTCTTCGTGATCACCGGGCTCCGGACAGCGCCACCTGAGGAGAGTAGATCCGTCGCCGAAGGGGCGCTGGTCGGGCGAGAGGGGAGGTGACAGCGGATGGAAGGCCGGCGGACCGAACCGCGGGGGGCGCTGGTGCGTCCGTATGCGGTTACTCGCGGCCGGACGGAGCCGCGGCAGGACATCACCCTGGAGGCGGTGCTGTCCGCGAGCGCTACGGCGGTTGCCGAGTCACGTTTCGCGGGGCACGACAAGCACCGCATCGCGAGGATTTGTGAGGGCCGGGCGCAGTCGTTGGCGGAGATCGCCGCATACACCCGGATGCCCCTCGGTGTCACCCGGGTGCTGGTGGCCGACATGGTGGCCGAGGGCTTGCTGACGCTACACACTGCCGCTCCCACGATGGGGTTTGTGGAGCGGATGAACCTGCTTGGAAGGGTGCTAAGTGGACTTCGCGAACTATGACCCCGCCAGGGCGAGCCGGGAGATCATCTCCGCGAAGATCGTCGTCGCCGGCGGCTTCGGTGTGGGAAAGACGACGCTGGTCGGTGCGATCTCGGAGATCACACCACTGACCACCGAGGCGGTCATGACCGCAGCCGGTGTCGGCATCGACGATCCGTCCAAGGTGCCGGGCAAGGAGACGACGACAGTCGCCATGGACTTTGGCCGGATCACCATGGCGCAGGATCTGATCCTGTACCTGTTCGGCACGCCCGGCCAGACTCGGTTCTGGTTCATGTGGGACGAGATCATCCGTGGTGCGGTCGGCGCGGCCGTCCTGGTGGACACCCGCCGGATCACCGATGCCTTCGCCCCGCTGGACTATTTCGAGAACCGTAAACTGCCGTACGTGGTCGCGCTCAACCGGTTCGAGGGTGCCCCCGACTACGAGTTGGCGGAGGTGCGGGAGGCGCTCGCCATCCCGGCGGACGTGCCGCTCGTACTGACCGATGCGCGCAGCCGGGACTCGGTCAAACAGGTGCTGGTGACCGTCGTCGAGCACGCAATGAGCCGCCTGCAGGCGGAGCACGATCGCGGTTACCCGACTCCGGTCGGGTGAGCCGGCGCCGGTGGAGCGGCACGCCCGGCACCGGTCTGCGCGCCCCGGCCCGTCACCTAGCTGCGGGCCGGGGCTGCGGCGGCTCCGCGTCAGTCGACCCGGAGGCGGTAGCCGCGCTTCACCACTGTCTGTACCACCCCGGGGGCCCTCAACCCGGCGCGTAGCCGCGCCACCGCCATCTCCACCGCATGTTCATCCGCCCCGCGCGGCAGCGTCTGGAGTAGCGCCGCTCGGGACAGGACCCGCCCCGGGGACGCCGCCAGCCTCCGCAGCACCGCCATCGGGGCCGGCGCCAGCGGTCGAAGCTCACCATCGACCACGGCGGCGTGCCCGCGCAGGGTGAGTAGGTGACCGGCGGCTTTCAGGGTGACCGCGCGCCGCGGTAGCTCCGCCACGATCGTTCGGACCAGAGCACCCAGCCGGGCTCGCTCGGGAGCGCTGACCGGCACCCCCCGCCGCCGCAGCGGCTCCGCGGTTACCGTCCCCACGCAGCTCGCCAGCACCGCACCCCGGAACGCGTCGAGAACCCGGTCGGTCCGGTCCCCGGCGGCGTGCAGCAACGCCTCGGCGGCCGGCGCCGAGGTGAACGTCACCGCGTCCACCATCCGGTCGGCGACCAGGTCGATCAGTCGATGTAGTGGGGTCGGGTCGGTCGGCGGGGCCCAGCGGTAGACCGGCACCGCGATCACGGTCGCGCCGGCTGCGATCAGCGCCCTCGTACACTCGGGCTGCGCTCCGCCGTGCAGCTGCATGGCGATCACCTGGCCGGCCACCCCCCGGTCACGCAGGTGCTCCACCACCTCGGCGCAGCTCTCCGAGCCGGGCGACCACTGGTCGTGCAGGCCGGCGGCTCGGATCGCGCCGCGGGCCTTCGGACCGCGCGCCACCACGTACGCTCCACGCAGCGCCGCGCGCAGCGGCTCGGCCAGCCCCCAGCCCTCGGCCGCCTCCAGCCAGCCCCGCATCCCGATCCCGGTGTCGGCCATCAGGACATCCGGTGGCCGATCGAGGCAGGCCCGCGTCGCCGCGCGCAGCTCGGTGTCGTCGGCGAGTGGCACGATCCGAAGGGCCGGCGCGAAGACCACCCGGGCCCCATGCCGCTGGAGTAGCGTCGCCAGTTCCTCCCGACGCCGGTCGGCGGTCACCCCGACGGTGAAGCCGGCCAGTTCGTCGCGCATCTACGCCTCCTTTCGCAGCCGTACCTCGACCAGCCCGGCCCGGCACCGCACCTCGTGCCACCGGACCGCGACGCCCGGTAGGTCCAGGCAGTCTCCGGTACGCAGGTCGTATGTCTGTTTGTGGAGTGGGGAGGCGACTGTCGGCGCGCCGCCCCGGCTGCCCACGATGCCGCGCGAGAGCACGTACGCATCGGTGACCGGGTCCCGGTTGTCGATGGCGAAGAGGTCGGCGGCGGTACGGAACAGCGCCACCTGGACACCGTCAACGAGTGCGGCCACCCCCCGACCCGGGTCCAGGCGGGTCAGTGGACAGACCACCGTCCACCCCCGCGGCTGGCCGGTCATCGCCGTACCCGCGGCGTTCCCAGCCCGACCGGCTGTCGGTTCTCGGTCTCCCTGGTCCCCGCCGGTACTCGCTGTCCACGTTCCTCGGTGAACCGGATGGAGGGGTCGGGTACCTCGGGAGCATTGACGAAGGAGGTGAACCGACTCAGCCGGGCCGGATCCTCGAGGACGTCGCGCCACTCGTCGGAGTACGACCCCACGTGCCGCGCCATCGCCGCGTCCAGCTCGGCGCAGAGCCCCAGCGAGTCGTCCACGATGACCGCGCTGAGGTGCTCCAGGCCGCCGTCCATCGCCTCGATCCAGGCGGCGGTACGTTGCAGCCGGTCCGCGGTGCGGATGTAGTACATCAGGAACCGGTCAACCAGCCGTACCAGCGCCTCGGTGGTCAGGTCGGTGGCGAAGAGGTCGGCGTGCCGGGGCCGGAATCCGCCGTTGCCGCCGAGGTAGAGGTTCCAGCCAGCGTCGGTGGCGATGATGCCGAAGTCCTTGCCGCGCGCCTCGGCGCACTCCCGGGCACAGCCGGAGACGGCTGCTTTGATCTTGTGGGGGGCGCGGAGCCCGCGATAGCGCAGCTCCAGCACGATCGCCAACCCGACCGAGTCCTGCACCCCGTACCGGCACCAGGTGGACCCGACGCACGATTTCACCGTCCGCAGCGCCTTGCCGTACGCGTGGCCGGACTCGAAGCCCGCGTTGACCAGCCGGCGCCAGATCTGCGGCAACTGCTCCACCCGCGCACCGAGCAGATCGATGCGCTGCGCGCCGGTGATCTTTGTGTAGAGCGCGAAGTCCCGGGCCACCTCGCCGAGCACGATCAGCTTCTCCGGGGTGATCTCGCCGCCAGGGATTCGGGGCACGACCGAGTAGCTGCCGTCCCGCTGCAGGTTGGCCAGGAAGTGGTCATTGGTGTCCTGTAGCGACGCCTGCTCGCCGTCGAGGAGGTGCCCGGTGCCGAGGGAGGCCAGGATCGACGCCACCACCGGCTTGCAGATGTCACAGCCATCGCCTCGGCCATGCTCGGCGATCAGGCTGGAGAAGGTGCGGATCCCCCGGACCCGGATGAGGTCGAAGAGCTCCTGGCGGCTCACCTCGAAGTGTTCGCAGAGCCCGCGGGGCTGCCCAACGCCGGCGGCGTCGAGCAGCTGCCGGAGCATCGGTACGCAGGAGCCACAGCTGGTCCCGGCCCGGGTACCCGCCTTGAGCGCCGGCACGTCGGCCGCGCCGCCGGCGATCGCCGCGTCCAGGTCGGCGCGGGTCACCGCGTTGCAGGAGCAGACCTGCGTGGAGCCGGGGAGCGCCGCCACCCCGGTGCCCGCACCGGCCGGGGCGAGCAGCGCGAGCGGCGCGGCGGGCAGCGCCTGACCGACGCTGGCCCGCAACGTCGGGTAGGCGTCGGCGTCGCCGACCAGCACGCCGCCGAGCAGCGTCTGCGCATCGTCGGAGAGGACCAGCTTCGCGTACACCCGGGTGGCCGGATCGGTGAAGGTCACGTCGAGACAGCCCGGGGTGGTGCCGTGCGCGTCGCCGAAGGAGGCGACGTCCACGCCGAGCAGCTTGAGCTTGGTGGCGGTGTCCGCGTCGGGGACGGTGGCCGCCCCGCCGACCAGTCGGTCGGCCACCGTCTCCGCCATCGCGTAGCCGGGGGCGACCAGACCGTGGCAGGTGCCGTCCACGGCGGCGCACTCGCCGACCGCCCAGATCCGCTCGTCGGCAGTGCGGCCGGCGCGGTCGACCAGCACCCCACCCCGGCTGCCGAGGGGCAGGCCGGCGGCGCGGGCCAGCTCGTCCCGGGGGCGGATCCCAGCCGCCACGACGACCAGGTCGGCGTCCACCCGACCGCCGTCCGCCAGCTCCAGCTGGGCCACCACGCCGTCCGGGCCGGGGTGCAGCGCGCTGGTGGCGACCCCGAGGCGGCAGGCGACGCCCAGCTCCTCGACGTAGCGGCGCAGCAGTGCCCCGCCGGCGGTGTCCACCTGCACCGGCATCAGCCGCGGTGCGAACTCCACGACGCTGGTGGCGAGCCCGAGTAGCCGCAGCGCGTTCGCCGCCTCCAGGCCGAGCAGGCCCCCGCCGATCACCGCGCCCCGCCGGCGGCCCCGGGCGTGCGCGCGGATCGCGGCCAGGTCGTCCAGGGTGCGGTAGGTGAAGACGCCCGGCAGGCCGATGCCGTCGATCGGCGGCACGAAGGGGTACGAGCCGGTGGCCAACACCAGTGCGTCGTACGGGTGTTCGTCGGCGGTCGTCGTCACGACGCGTCGGGTCCGGTCGATCGCGGTGACCGCCGCACCGAGCCGCAGCCGTACCCGCGGATCCGGGGTGTGCAGGTTCAGCTCGGCGGCGCCCACCCCGTCGAAGAGGGCAGAGAGTCGCACCCGGTCGTACGCGGGTTGGGGCTCCTCGCCGAGCACGGTTACCCGCCACCGATCGTCGCTGTCGCGGGCGCGCAACGCGTCCACGAAGCGTTGCCCGACCATGCCGTTGCCGATGACGACCAGTCGACCTTTCCTCATCGCCCCACCTCCACCGATTCCACTGTGGAGAGCCAGTCGACGATGCCGGCGACCGCGTCCCGGCAGGAGCCGCAGCCCGTACCGGCGCGGGTGGCCGCCACCACCTCGTCGACCGTCCGCGCCCCGCGGCGCCAACTCTCCACCAGTGTTCCCTTGTTGACGTTGTTGCAGTGGCAGACCGTCGCCGCGGCCGGCATCAGCGCCGGTGTGCTGGCCGGCTCCGCCGACCCCGGGCCGGGTGCCCGGCCAAGCAGCAGCGACCGCCGGTCGCTGGGCACCGGCTGTCCCCGGTCGAAGAGCTGGATGACCGTACCGACGGACGGGTTGTCACCCAGCAGGATCGCGGCGGTCAGCCGTTCGTGGTTGATCCGCAGTCGGGCGTACGTGCCAGCGGCCGGGTCGGTGAAGGTCAGCTCCTCACCGGGGCCGTCGCCGGGGTCCCCCATCGCCGCCAGGTCGATGCCGGCGGTCTTGAGCCGGGTCACCACCGGTCTCGGCCGGTACCGGGCCGACGGGTCCGCGCCGCTGAGCAGCTGTGCCAGCACCCGTGCCTGCGCCCAGGCCGGGGCCACCAGGCCGGTCAGGGTCTCGCCGTGCTGGGCGCAGTCGCCGATGGCCGAGATGCGCTGGTCGTTGGTGCGCAGCCGGTCGTCGACCAGGACCCCCTGCCGTACGGCCAGGTCGGCGGCGGTGGCGAGCGCGGTGTCCGGGCGTACGCCGCAGGCCAGCACCAGCAGGTCGGCGTCGAGCGACCGGCCGTCGGCCAGCTCGAGGCGGACGCCGCGGGGGCCGGCAAGCACGGCGGTGGCCGGCACGGCCAGCTGGGTGGTGACCCCGAGGCCGGCGAGCGTACCGGCGAGCACCGCCGCCGCGGCCGGGTCGAGTTGCCGCTCCATCAGGTACGGCACCGGGTGCACCACCGTCACCTCGAGCCCGCGGCCGGCGAGCCCGCGGGCCGCCTCCAGGCCGAGTAGCCCGCCGCCGAGCACCAGCACGCGGTGGGCCCGGTCAGCTACGGCGAGGATGCGGCGGCAGTCATCGAGGGTGCGAAACGACACCACCCGGTCCGGCAGTTCTCCGCCGGTCAGCCCGGTCAGTGGGGGGACAACGGAGCGGCTGCCGGTGGCCAGGACCAGGTGGTCGTAGTGGATCTGGTCGCCCCGGTCGGTGCGGACCGTACGGTCCTCGCGGTCAATCGCGGTGACGCGGACCCCGGTGCGCAGGTCGACTCCGTGCCCGGCGACCTCGGTCAGCTGCACCTCCGGTTCCCCGATCGCTCCGGTCAGCAGGGTGGAGAGCAGGATCCGGTTGTAGGCCCGGTGTGGTTCTGCCCCGAGCACGGTGACCTTTCGGTCCCCGCCGCGCGCGGAGAGTTCACCGGCGAGGCGGGTGCCGGCCATTCCATTGCCGACGATCACGATTCGGTCGGTCACGTCACCGCCACCTTCTCCACTCGGACCGCACAGATCTTGAATTCCGGCATCCCGGAGATCGGGTCGACGGCGTCGTTGGTGACCGTGTTGGCGCGGGCGGTCCCACCCCAGTGGAACGGGGCGAAGACGGTGTCCGGCCGAATCGTCGGGCTGAGCCGGGCCGGCGCGACCAGCTCGCCCCGGCGGGAGCGCACCCGGACCGGCTCGCCATCGGTCACGCCCAGTCGGTCGGCCACGTCCGGGTGCAGTTCGACGAAGGCCGCTGGCGCGGCCCGGCGCAGCGCGGGTACCCGGCGGGTCTGCGTTCCCGACTGATACTGGGCTAGTACCCGTCCGGTGGTGAAGTGCAGCGGGTAGGCGGCGCACACCTGCTCCGCGGCGGGTCGGTGCTGCACGGCGTGGAATCGGGCACGCCCGTCGGGGGTGGGGAACCGGTCGGCGAAGAGCCGGGGGGCGTCCGGCCCGTCGAGCTCCGGGCAGGGCCAGAACACGCCCTCCTGCGCGTCGATTCGCTCCCAGCTGATCCCGGCGTAGTCGGCGAGCCCGCCGGCCGAGGCCGCTCGGAGCTCCTCGAACACCACCTGTGGCTCGGGGGAGAGGGCGGGCCCTCGGTCCCGGTCGGCCGGGTGTCCGGGGTCCTGCTCCAGCGCCGTGGCGAGGGCGGCGAGGAGCTCCAGGTCGGTACGGACGCCGGGCGGTGGTGTGCGGAGTGCCCGCCGACGCAGGACCCGTCCCTCCAGGTTGGTCATGGTGCCGTCCTCCTCGGCCCACTGCGCGGTCGGCAGCACCACGTCGGCGAGGGCTGCCGTCTCGGAGCGCAGGAAGTCGACGACCACCAGCAGGTCGAGGTCGCGCAGGCGGCGCTCGATCCGGGCCGCCCGGGGCGCGGAGACCACCGGGTTGGAGCCGAACACCAGCAGCGCCTTCGGCCCGTCCGGGGTGCCGAGCGAGTCCAACAGCCGGTAGGCGGGCATCCCGGGCCCCGGTAGCTCCTCCGCTGGCACGCCCCAGACGGCGGCGACGTGCTCTCGGTCGGCGCGGTCGTCGATGCGGCGGTAGCCGGGAAGCTGGTCGGCCTTCTGGCCGTGTTCCCGGCCGCCCTGGCCGTTGCCCTGCCCGGTCAGGCAGCCGTAACCGGAGCCGGGGCGGCCGGGCAGGCCGAGGGCGAGCGCCAGGTTCACGTACCCGGTGACGGTGTCGACGCCCTTGGCGTGTTGCTCGGCGCCGCGGGCGGTGAGGATGATCGCCCGGCGGGCGCCGCCCAGCGCACGTGCGGTCGTCTCCAGGTCGGCGACCGACACCCCGGACAGTGCCTCGGCGCGGGCTGGCCACCACTCCGCCACCGCCCGGCGAACCTCGTCGAAGCCGGTGGTGCGGCCGGCGACGTAGCTGTGGTCCACGAACCCCTCGGCGAGCGCGATGTGCAGCAGCGCGTTGGCCACCGCCAGGTCGGTGCCGGGTAGTGGTTGTAGGTGCAGGTCGGCCTGGCGGGCGGTGGCGGTGACGCGCGGATCCACCACGATCAGCCGCCCCCCGCGGCGGCGTTGCGCGGTCAGCCAGCGCACCAGTGGGGGCATCGTCTCGGCCGGGTTCGCGCCGACCAGCAGCAGGGTGTCGGCGGTGCCCAGGTCGGCCAGGGGGAAGGGGAGACCCCGGTCGACACCGAAGGCGCGCATCCCGGCGGCAGCCGCCGACGACATGCAGAAACGCCCGTTGTAGTCGATGTGTCGGGTTCGGAGCACCATCCGGGCGAACTTGCCCAGCGCGTACGCCTTCTCGTTGGTGAGGCCACCCCCGCCGAAGACGGCGACCGCGTCCGGCCCGTGGTTGGCCTGGACGGCGTGGATGCCGGTGACGATCCGGTCCAGGGCCGCGTCCCAGCTCGTCGGGCGCAGCTCGCCGTCGGCCGGGTCGCGAAGTAGCGCGGTGGTGAGGCGATCCGGGTGGTCCAGCAGCTCGGCGGCGGTCCAGCCCTTCTGGCAGAGCCCGCCCTGGTTGGTGGGGAACCAGCGGGGGAGGACGGCCACCTCGCCGGCCGTCTCGCGCAGGGTCATCCCGCACTGGAGCGCGCAGTACGGGCAGTGCGTCGCCGCCTCGGAGTCGGGTTGTCCGGATGCGGTAGCGGGGCGCGTACCGTCTGTCATGCCGGTGAAGCGTGCCGGCAGGGGGTTTCCGGCCCGGATCCCGCGTGTTTCGGTCCGGTCAAGACGGGCGCACCACCTCGGCGGGCTGACTGATGGTCGTACCCCTGGGTAGGCTGCCGGCATGACTGCCAAGGTGACCCTGTCGCTCGCCGACGAGACGATCGAGCAGGCCCGGTGGTTCGCCCGACGCGAGGGGCTCTCTCTGTCCGCCTGGATGGACCAGGCCGCCCGGGAGAAGACGCTGCGGGCGGTTTTCTCCGCCCACGCTGACGCGGTCAGCCGCGCCGGTCTCGACTGGGAAACCCCCGCGCTCGCTGACGCCCACGAGGTGGGGCTGGTCAACGACCTGCTCCGCGGTGGCCGTCCGCGTGCTGCATAGGGGCGAGGTCTGGCGGATCTCGGGGGCCCGGGAGCGGCTGGGGCTGGTCGTCAGCTCCGACGTCTACAACTCCACCGCGGTGCCGATCGTGATCGTGGCGGAGGTGGTGGAGACGGCGCTGCTGCGGGACTCCCCCCTCGCGGTGTCGATGGGCGAGCGGGTGGTGATGCCGGACCGGCTCTCCTCGCCGATGAAGCAGTGGTTCTCCGAGTGCGTGGACGTGGCCGACCATGAGGTCATGCGTCGGGTCGGCCGGGCGCTGCGCATCCTGCAACAGCTCTGAGTCACCTGCCGCTCGCCCTGCTGCGAGCGCTCCTCACCGGTCGGTGTCCAGCTCGGTGCGCGCACCGTTGCCTCCCCGAATCCAGCGACGAACGCTGCGGTAACGCCGGCTTCCTAGGTTCCAGCCGGGCCCGTTCGACACCGACCAACCGGTGCGGCCGGCGGGCCAGGACGGCCCGGCCGGAAGGAGCGCCTGATGACGACGAGCGTGCCCGCGACGACCACGGCGGAGGAGATCGACCTGCACCGCGGCCGGGGCCGCTGGATTGGCCACTGGGATCCGGAGGACGAGAACTTCTGGCGGACCGTCGGTCGGGCTGTCGCCCGGCGCAATCTCATCTATTCGATCTTCGCCGAGCACATCGGGTTCTCCGTCTGGCTGCTCTGGAGCATCGTGGTGGTCCGGTTGGACGATGTCGGCTGGACGCTGACCACGAGCCAGGCGCTCTGGCTGACCGCCGTGCCCAGCGGTGTCGGCGCACTGTTGCGACTGCCGTACACCTTCGCGGTGCCGGTCTTCGGTGGGCGGAACTGGACCGTGATCTCCGCCCTGCTGCTGATCATTCCGGCTGCCGGGTTGGCCTGGGCGGTGCAGCACCCGGAGATCGGATTCGTGCCGCTGCTGCTGATCGCGGCCACGGCCGGGTTCGGCGGCGGGAACTTCGCCTCCAGCATGGCGAACATCTCGTTCTTCTATCCGGAGCGGGAGAAGGGGTGGGCGCTTGGGCTGAATGCGGCGGGCGGCAACATCGGGGTCGCCGTCGTGCAGTTCCTGGTGCCGCAGGTGATCGTGCTGGGCGGTGGCCTCGCGCTGGCCCGAGCCGGCCTGATGTACCTCCCGCTCGCGGTGATCGCGGCGGTCTGTGCCTACCTGTTCATGGACAACCTGGTCGAGGCCAAGGCGGACGTGGGGCCGGTCTGGTCTTCGCTGCGGGACCGGAACACCTGGATCATGTCGTTGCTGTACGTCGGCACGTTCGGCTCCTTCATCGGCTACTCGGCGGCCTTCCCGACGCTGCTCAACGGGGTCTTCGGTCGGCCCGACATCGCGTTGTCCTGGGCGTTCCTCGGTGCGGCGGTGGGCTCACTCTGCCGACCCTTCGGCGGTCGTCTCGCCGACGCCGTCGGTGGCGCCCGGATCACCGTGGCCAGCTTCGTGTTGATGACCGGCGGCGCGTACCTGGCGCTGTGGTCGGTACGGGAGCGTTGGCTGGAGCTCTTCTTCCTGGCCTTCATGCTGTTGTTCGTGGCCACCGGGGTCGGCAACGGATCGACGTACCGGATGATCTCTCGGATCTTCCAGGTGCGGGGGGAGGAGCTTGGTGGTTCGCCGGAGATCATGCGTGCCATGCGCCGGCAGGCGGCCGGGGCGCTCGGGATCATCTCCGCGGTCGGGGCCTTCGGCGGCTTCCTGGTCCCGATCTGCTACGCGTGGGCGAAGTCGGCGTACGGCAGCATCCAGCCCGCGCTGTGGTTCTATGTCGGTTTCTTCCTGCTGCTGACCGTGCTGACGTGGGTTGTGTACCTGCGCCCGGGGGCCCGGCTGGCCTCGGCTCGGGTGTGATTTCGGTCATCATCGACCAGCGCCGTGGGTGGGAAGCCAGCCTGTCCCGGCCCAGCCCGGCAGGCCGACCGGACCCCGTTTTGCCGGCTGGCCTGACGTTGGGTATCGTTACCTGCTGTTGTGCGACATCTAGGGGCGTGCCGTCTGAGGTGCGCTTGGTCGTTCGTGCGCGCTGGCTCGGCCGGAAAGTCATGGTCACCCGGCGCGCAGGCCCCAGACCGACGACGAGACAAGGTAAACCTGTGCGTACGTACAGCCCGAAGCCGGGTGAGATCGAGCGTCAGTGGCACGTTATCGACGCCTCTGATGTCGTGCTGGGCCGCTTGGCCACCCACGCCGCCACGCTGCTGCGCGGCAAGCACAAGCCGACTTTCGCGCCGCACGTCGACACGGGCGACTTTGTCGTCATCGTGAACGCCGGCAAGGTCGCGCTGACCGGTAACAAGCGGCAGCAGAAAATCGCCTACCGGCACTCCGGTTACCCCGGCGGCCTCAAGCAGGTCGGCTACGACGAGCTGCTGACCAAGCGCCCCGAGCGGGCCGTTGAGCTGGCCGTGAAGGGCATGCTCCCGCACAACAAGCTGGGCCGGAAGCTGATTAAGAAGCTGAAGGTCTACGCCGGTGCCGAGCACCCGCACGGCGCGCAGCAGCCAGTGCCGTTCGAGATCAAGCAGATCGCGCAGTGAGCGCGGGCGAAGGAAGCAGCATGACCGACATCATCGCCACCGAGGTCGCCCCCGAGGCCGCCGAGGCGCTGGCGCCCGTCGTCCGCGCGCCCCTTGGTGACCGGCCGATCCAGACCGTGGGTCGCCGCAAGGAGGCCATCGTCCGGGTCCGTATCGTCCCGGGCACTGGCAAGATCACCTGCAACGGCCGGGACCTTGAGGCGTATTTCCCGAGCAAGGTGCACCAGCAGCTGATCAAGGACCCGCTGGTCACCACCGAGAAGGCGGAGGAGTTCGACGTCATCGCGAACCTGCGGGGCGGCGGCACCACCGGTCAGGCCGGTGCGCTCCGGCTGGCCATCGCCCGCGCGCTGATCGCCAGCGAGCCGGACGACCGTCCGGCGCTCAAGAAGGCCGGCTTCCTGACCCGGGACGCGCGGGTCAAGGAGAGCAAGAAGTACGGCCTCAAGAAGGCCCGTAAGGCTCCCCAGTACTCGAAGCGCTGACGATCAGCTGCTCGTTGTACTTCTGACGGACGGCCGGGCCGCCTCCTGCGAATGGAGGTGGCCCGGCCGTTCCCGTTTTTCACCATCGGCAGTCGCATCGGAGGTTTGACGGGAATGGGTCGGTTGTTCGGCACGGACGGGGTACGGGGACGGGCGAACGCGGATCTCACCCCCGAGTTGGGGCTCGCGGTAGCGGTCGCCGCCGCGCACACCCTCGCCGAAGCGGATCGGAGCCACCCCCCGCTGGCCGTTGTCGGCCGGGACACCCGGGCCAGCGGCGAGATGCTGGAAGCCGCGGTGGTGGCCGGGCTGACCAGTGCCGGCGCGAACGTCGTACGGGTCGGCGTCCTGCCGACCCCGGCGGTGGCGTTCCTCACCGCGGAGGCCAAGGCCGATATCGGGGTGATGCTCTCCGCCTCGCACAATCCCATGCCGGACAACGGCATCAAGCTCTTCGCCGCCGGTGGGCACAAGCTACCGGACGAGATCGAGATGAAGATCGAGACGGCGGTCGAGACGAACGCGACGACCGCCTGGGAGCGTCCGGTCGGGGCGGGGGTCGGCCGGGTCCACGACCTGCTCGACGGCGCCGACCACTACGTGCAGCACCTGGTCGGCACCGTGCCGCACCGGCTGGACGGGATCAAGGTCGTGGTGGACTGCGCCAACGGTGCCGCCGCCGAGGTGGCACCGGCGGCGTACCGGGAGGCCGGCGCCGAGGTGGTCGCGATCCACGCGGAGCCCGACGGCCTCAACATCAACGACGAGTGCGGCTCCAACCACGTGGCGGCGCTCCGGCAGGCCGTCGTCGAGCACGGCGCGCAGCTGGGCATCGCCCATGACGGCGACGCCGACCGTTGCGTGGCGGTCAGCGCCGACGGTGACGAGGTGGACGGCGACCAGGTGATGGCGATCCTCGCACTGGCGATGCGGGAGGCCGGCACGCTCACCGACGACACCCTGGTGGCGACCGTGATGAGTAACCTCGGCCTGCGGATAGCCATGTCGCGGGAGGGGATTCGGCTGGTCGAGACGAAGGTCGGTGACCGGTACGTGTTGGCGGAGCTGCGCGCCTCCGGCCTGGCGCTCGGTGGCGAGCAGAGCGGGCACATCGTGATGCCCGCCCACGCGACCACCGGCGACGGCGTGCTGACCGGCCTGCACCTGATGTCCCGGATGGCGGGGACCGGCAAGTCCCTGGCCGAGCTGGCAGCCGTGGTTACTCCGCTGCCTCAGGTTCTGATCAACGTGCCGGTCGGTGACCGTACGGTGGGTGCGGCGGCTCCGACCGTACGGGCCGAGGTCGCGCGGGCTGAGGCCGAGCTGGGCGACACCGGCCGGGTCCTGCTGCGTCCCTCGGGCACCGAGCCACTGGTCCGGGTGATGGTGGAGGCCGGTACCGAGACGACGGCGCGGGCGGTGGCCGAGCGGATCGCCGAACAGGTTCGTACCGCCAGCCCGGTCAGCTGACCTGGTGTATCCCCGCCGGCGATGGGTGCCGGCGGGGCGCGTTCACCGGGCCAGCCGCCGCAACCGGGTGACGGCCTCGGCCAGGACCTCCGGGCGTTTGCAGAAGGCGAACCGGACCAGCCGCCGGCCGGCCTCCGAGTCGTCGTAGAAGACCTGGGTCGGGACCGCGACCACGCCACAGCGTTCCGGCAGCGCGCGACAGAACTCCACCCCGTCTTGGGCACCGAGCGGTGTCACGTCGGCGGTGACGAAGTAGGTGCCCTCCGGTGGTCCGACCCCGAACCCGGCATCGGCGAGGCCGGTGACGAGTTGGTCCCGGCGGGCCTGCATCCCGGCCCGGAACTCGGTGAAGTAGCTGTCGGCCAGGCCCAGCGCCACCGCGACCGCGGGTTGCAACGGCGCGGCGTTGACGAAGGTGAGGAACTGCTTGACCCGCAGGACCGCCGACACCAGCGACGCCGGCCCACTCGCCCAGCCGACTTTCCAGCCGGTACAGGAGAAGGTCTTGCCGGCCGAGGAGATCCGCAGCGTCCGCGTCCGCATCCCGGGCAACGTGGCGAGGGGCACGTGGCCAGCGGTGGCATCGGTGAAGGCGAGGTGTTCGTAGACCTCGTCGGTGACCGCGTACGCGTCGTACTCGTGGCACAGCTCGGCCACCAGGGCCAGTTCGGTGGGGGTGAAGACCTTGCCGGTGGGGTTGTGCGGGGAGTTCAGCAGCACCAGCCGGGTACGCGGCCCGAACGCGGCGCGCAGCTCGTCCGGGTCGACCGCGTACCGGCCGGCTGCTCCGGGGCGCAACGTCACGGGGCGTCGACGGGCGCCGGCGAGCGCGATCGAGGCGGCGTACGAGTCGTAGTAGGGCTCGAAGCAGACCACCTCGTCGCCGGGCTCACAGAGGCCCAGGATCGCCGCTGCGATCGCCTCGGTGGCGCCCGCGGTCACCACGATCTCGCCGTCGGGGTCGTACTCCAGGCCCCAGAACCGTTGCTGGTGCGCGGCCACGGCGGTGCGGAGTGCGGGGATGCCAGGGCCGGGCGGGTACTGGTTCTGCCCGCCGCGCAGCGCCTCCGCCGCGGCGGCCAACATCTCGGGTGGGCCGTCGGTGTCCGGAAAGCCCTGGCCGAGATTGACCGCCCCGGTTCGGCCGGCGAGGGCGGACATCTCGGCGAAGATCGTCGTCCCGAAGGGGCGCATTCGGGCTACCAGGGCATCGACATGGGCGGTCGTCACGTCTGTCAGCCTACGGACTGTCCGGGTCCGTTCAACCCTGCCGCGGTCGTAGATCGTCTTTCGTGACGCTCGGTAGCCGCTCGCACCATTCACTCAAATCGGATGCTTGTTTACCCGCCTTTCGAGCACCACGGATGAGTGAAACTGGGTTAGGCTGCCACCCATGTGTGGAATCGTGGGTTACGCCGGCGCGCGCCCGGCGCTCGGCATCGTGCTCGATGGGCTGCGACGGCTGGAGTACCGCGGCTACGACTCGGCCGGCGTCGCCATCATCTGCGCGGATGAACTACTGGCGGAGAAGAAGGCCGGCAAGCTGGCCAACCTGGAGAAGGTCCTCGCCGAGCGGTCCGCGCGGGATCCGGAGGCCTGCGCCGCATCCCCGATCGGGATCGGGGATGGGGTCACCGGAATCGGCCACACCCGTTGGGCCACCCACGGCGGCCCCACCGACCGCAATGCCCACCCGCACCTCTCCCCGGACGGACGGGTTGCGGTGATCCACAACGGCATCATCGAGAACTTCGCGAAGCTGCGCGCCGAGTTGGAGGCCGACGGGATCCAGTTCGGCAGCGACACCGACACCGAGTGCACCGCCCACCTGCTCGCCGCGGCCCTCGCCGACCTGCGGTCCGCCGGGCATCCGGAGGGGCCGCAGCTGCTCGCCGCCGGCATGCGGGTCGTCTGTCAGCGCCTGGAGGGCGCCTTCACCCTGCTCGCCGTGGACGCCGGCGTTCCGGGCGCGGTGGTCGGCGCGCGGCGGAACTCGCCCCTGGTCGTCGGCCGGGGCGACGGCGAGAACTACCTGGCGAGCGACGTCGCGGCGTTCATCGAGCACACCCGCGAAGCGATCGAGCTGGGTCAGGATCAGATCGTTCTGATCACCGCCGACAGCATCGAGATCACCGACTTCGCCGGCCGGCCCGCCACCGGCAGGGACTTCCACATCGACTGGGACTCCTCCGCCGCGGAGAAGGGCGGTTACGACTGGTTCATGCTCAAGGAGATCGCGGAGCAGCCGCAGGCCGTCGCCGACACGCTGCTGGGCCGGCTCGCCGAGACCGGCGAGATCATGCTCGACGAGGTTCGCCTCAGCGATCAGGACCTGCGCGACGTGGACAAGATCTTCATCGTCGCCTGCGGTACCTCGTACCACGCCGGAATGGTGGCCAAGTACGCGATCGAGCACTGGACAAGGATCCCCTGCGAGGTGGAGCTGGCCAGCGAATTTCGCTACCGAGACCCGGTGCTCGACCGGTCCACCCTGATCGTGGTGATCTCGCAGTCCGGCGAGACGATGGACACCCTGATGGCGCTGCGGCACGCCAAGGACCAGAAGGCACGCATCCTGGCGATCTGCAACACCAACGGCTCCACCATTCCCCGGGAGTCCGACGCGGTCCTCTACACCCACGGTGGGCCGGAGATCGCGGTCGCCTCCACCAAGGCGTTCCTGACCCAGCTCGTCGCCTGCTACCTGATCGGCCTGCACCTGGCCCAGGTGCGCGGGATCAAGTTCGCCGACGAGGTCGCCGCGGTGGTGTCCCAGCTCCAGGACGTTCCGGGCAAGCTGCGCGAGCTGCTGGGGCGGATCGAGCCGGTACGCGAGCTGGCCCGGGAGCTGAAGTCCGAGTCGACCGTGCTCTTCATCGGTCGGCATGTCGGCTACCCGGTAGCCCTGGAGGGCGCACTGAAGCTCAAGGAACTGGCGTACATGCACGCCGAGGGCTTCGCCGCGGGCGAGTTGAAGCACGGCCCGATCTCGCTCATCGACGAGGGCACCCCGGTGATCTGCATAGTGCCGTCGCCGATCGGCCGCGGCATGTTGCACGACAAGATCGTCTCCAACATTCAGGAGGTGCGGGCCCGGGGCGCCCGGACCATCGTGATCGCGGAGGAGGGGGACGAGTCTGTCGTCCGGTACGCCGACCACCTGGTCTACGTACCGCGTACGCCGACCCTGCTTGCGCCGCTGGTGACCACCGTGTCGTTGCAGGTTTTCGCCGCGGAGATCGCCGCTGCTCGGGGCCACGACGTAGACCAGCCCCGCAACCTGGCGAAGTCCGTAACCGTCGAGTGAGTACCGAGGGCGCCGGGAACGTGGTGGCCCCGCGGCCGACGGGCCCACGCACCACGGCCCGGTGGGTGTACCGAGTGGCGGCAACGGCAGCATGCGCGGGCACCGCGCCGGTAGGGTGGGCGCATGATCGTCGGGGTCGGCATCGACGTGGTCCTGGTGGAGCGGTTCGCGCGGGCGCTGACCCGGACACCGCTGCTCGCCGACCGGCTCTTCACCGAAGCCGAGCGGTACACCAGTTCTGGTAACGCCCGTTCGCCCGAGTCGCTCGCCGCCCGCTTCGCGGCGAAGGAGGCGGTGGCCAAGGCGCTCGGTGCACCGAGCGGGCTGAGCTGGCACGACTGTGAGATCGTGCCGGATCCGGATGGCCGGCCGTGGTTGACCGTCTCCGGCACGGTCGCGGCGGCGGCGGTCGAGCGGGGGGCCAACCGGTGGCACCTGTCGCTGTCGCACGACGGGGGGATCGCGTCGGCCATGGTGGTCGCGGAACGCTGATCGGTGGCGTGCCCGGTCCAGCCGGGCACGGGGACGGAGTGGGATGAGACCGGTGTGGCGGGTGGCGAACGTACGCGCCGCCGAGGCGGGCCTGTTGGCGACGCTCCCGCCCGGGACGTTGATGCAGCGGGCCGCTGCGGGGCTCGCCCGCCGCTGTGCGCAGCTCCTCGCCGACCGGGGTGGTGTCTATGGCGCCCCGGTGCTGCTGCTGGTCGGCTCGGGCGACAACGGCGGTGACACGCTCTTCGCCGGCGCCCGGCTGGCCCGGCGCGGGGCGGCGGTGTCGGCGCTGTTACTGACTCCGGGCCGGGCGCACGCCGAGGCGTTGGCGGCGCTGCGGGCCGCGGGTGGTCGGCTGGTCGACCGCCCACCGGCCCGGGTGGACCTGGTGCTCGACGGCATCGTCGGGATCGGTGGCAGCGGTGGGCTCCGGGCACCGGCGGCGCAGCTCGCGGCGGGCCTTGCGCAGTGTCGCGGGCGGGCCGGTGGCCGGGCGACAGTGGTCGCGGTGGACGTACCGAGTGGGGTGTCGGTCGACACCGGGCAGGTGCCGCTGACCGCGGCTGGTCAGCCGGCCGCGATCCACGCCGACGTCACGGTGACCTTCGGTGCCCTGAAGCCCGCGCTGGTGGTGGGCGCGGCGGCGCCGTTGGCCGGCCAGGTTGAGTTGGTCGACATCGGGCTGGAACCCTGGCTGCGTGGCACCGCGGCGCTGCAGATCACCGAGGGGGCGGATGTGACCGACTGGTGGCCCAGGCCCGGACCGGCGACAGAGAAGTACAGCCGGGGTGTGGTCGGTCTCGCCACCGGCTCGGCCGGCTACCCCGGCGCCGCGGTGCTCTCGGTGGCCGGTGCGTTGGCCGGCCCGACCGGCCTGGTCCGCTACGCCGGCACCGCCCGGACGGAGGTGCTGCGCCAACACCCGTCGGTGATCGCTACCGACCGGGTCGCCGAGGCCGGTCGGGTGCAGGCGTGGGTGTGCGGTTCCGGGCTGGGTACCGGCGACGAGGCGGCGGGTGAGCTGCGGGCGGTGCTCGCGGCACCGGTGCCGGCGGTGCTCGACGCGGACGCGTTGACCCTGCTCGGTACGGGCTCCCTCGCCGACCAGCTCCGGCGGCGGGACGCCCCGGTCGTGGTCACCCCGCATGATCGGGAGTTCGCCCGGCTCTCCGGCGAGGCTCCCGGCGACGACCGGGTCGCTGCCGCGTTGGGCCTGGCCACCCGGATGAACGCTGTGGTGTTACTCAAGGGCGACCGGACGGTGATCGGTACGCCCGACGGCCGGGCCTATGTCAACCAGACCGGGACCGCGGCCCTGGCCACCGGCGGTACGGGCGACGTGCTGTCTGGGCTGCTCGGCTCGTTGCTGGCTGCGGGTCTCGCGCCGGAGCGGGCCGCCGCCGCGGCGGCCTACCTGCACGGGCTCGCCGGCCGGGAGGCGGCGCGGGGCGGCCCGGTGGCCTCGCCCGATGTCGCCGTCGCCCTGCGCCCGGTGCTGGCCGGGCTCGGGTGGATCGGTGGATCGACCTGGGCCGGGCCCAATTTCTGATCAACTCAGTAGGCTGGGGGCATGTGGCAGGCCGAGGTACGCGTCGACCTTGACGCGATCCGTGAGAACGTGAGTTGGTTGCGCTCCGGTAGCGCCGCCGAGTTGATGGCGGTGGTCAAGGGGGACGGGTACGGCCACGGCATGGTCCCGGCCGCCCACGCCGCGCTGGATGGTGGTGCCGACTGGCTCGGGGTCTGCACCCTCGACGAGGCGCTCACCCTGCGCCGGGCCGGGCTTACCGTGCCGATCCTGGCCTGGCTGCTCGCGCCGGGCCTGCCGTTGCACGAAGGGGTGCTGGCCGGTATTGATCTCAGTGCGGCCAGCGTGGCGCAGCTCGACGAGATGGTTGAGGCGGGCCGGGTGGCCGGGCGTCCCACCCGGCTGCATCTCAAGATCGACACTGGGCTGTCCCGGGGTGGCGCGACCGTCTCGCAGTGGCCGGAGCTGCTCGATGCCGCGGCGAAGGCGCAGGCTGACGGCGCGGTCGAGGTGGTGGGGGTGTGGAGCCACCTCGTGTACGCCGACGCTCCCGGACACCCGACCACCGACCGGCAGCTTGCCGTCTTCCACGAGGGGTTGAGCATGGTGGAGCAGGCGGGGCTGCGTCCGCGCTACCGCCACCTGGCCAACTCGGCGGCCACGCTGACCCGGCCGGACGCCCACTTCGACCTGGTCCGTCCCGGGCTGGCCGTCTACGGGCTCTCGCCGGTGGCCGGAGAGCGATTCGGCCTGCGGCCGGCGATGACCGCCCGGGCCCGCGTCATGCTCACCAAGCAGGTACCGGCGGGGGCCGGAGTCTCCTACGGCCACACGTACACCACCGAACGGGCGAGCAACCTCGCCGTGATTCCGCTCGGGTACGCCGACGGCGTCCCCCGGGACGCGTCCAACTGCGGCCCGGTGCAGCTCGGTGGCGTTCGGCGGACCATCTCCGGCCGGGTCTGCATGGACCAGTTCGTGCTCGACTGCGGCGACGATCCGGTCGCGCCGGGCGACGTGGCCACCCTCTTCGGCACCGGACAGAACGGGGAGCCCACCGCCGACGACTGGGCCGAGGCGGTCGGGACGATCAACTACGAGATCGTCACCCGTTTCGGCAGCACCCGGGTGCCCCGCTGCTATGACGGCGAGCGTTCGTGACGGCGTCCCGGTTCCGGGTTCCGCTGCCCCGGGCCAGCCACCCCCGGGCCGCGATCGGCGCGTTGGCCGCCGTCGGTGTCGCGGCCGCCGGTCTCGTCGCCGGCGTCGCGACCGAACGCGCGCTGGTCCGTCGGCTGAAGGCTGACCCCACCGACCGGTACGCCGGCGAGGACTTCGGCGAGCGGCGGTTCGACGAGGCGTTGCGGGTGGAGATGCCGGACGGCACCGACATCCACGTGGAGGTGGTCGAGCCGGCCCGGCCGGTTACCGGGAACCCCACCATCGTGCTGGTGCACGGATTCTGCCTGGACCAGGGGACCTTCCACTTCCAGCGCAAGCTGCTCGCCGCCCGGGGTGAGCACCGGATCGTGGCGTACGACCAGCCGGGGCACGGGCGCTCCGGCCAGCTGGAAACCGGCGAGTACGACCTGACCGCACTCGGTCGGACGCTGCGCGCGGTGCTCGACCAGACCGCGCCGGAGGGCCCGCTGGTGCTGGTCGGCCACTCGATGGGTGGTATGACCATCATGGCGTTCGCGGAACTCTTCCCGGAGCTGTTTGGGGACCGGGTGGTGGGCACCGTGTTGCTGGCCACCTCCGGCGGGCTGCTCGCCGAGACCAAGCTGGTCGCCCCGGCGCTGCTGGGCCGGGTCGGTCCGCCGGTGCTGCACCTGATGAGCAACGCCGCCCGCTACGGGAGCCCGGTGATCGACCGAGCGCGTCGGTCCACCTCCAACGTGGCCTGGCTGCTCACCCGCCGGTATGGCTTCGGCACCGGTCACCCCAGCCCGGCTCTGGTCTCCTACGTCGAGGAGATGAATTCCCGGACCTCCGCCGACACCGTCACCCGCTACCTGCGAACGCTCGCCACCCACTCCCGGTTTCCGGCTCTGGCGGCGCTCGCCAGCGCGCCGGTGCTGGTGCTGGTGGGGGAGAAAGACATGATCACGCCGGTGGCGCACTCGGAGGAGATCGTCCGCCGGCTGCCGCACGCCGAGTTCGTCAAGATCCCCGACAGCGGGCATGTGGTGATGTTGGAACACGCCGCCGAGGTGAACGCGGCGTTGATCCGGTTTCTGGAGGAGCTGTGAACCCCGGAAGGCCGATCCGATTCACCCTGCCGACCGTCGCCGACACGCACGCCTTCGGCCGCCGGCTGGCCGGCCTCCTCCGAGCGGGGGACCTGCTGCTGCTGACAGGTCCCCTCGGTGCCGGCAAGACGGCCCTCACCCAAGGCATCGGCGCCGGCCTGGGGGTGGCCGGGGCGGTCACCTCCCCCACCTTCGTGATCGCGCGGGTACACCAACCCGATCCGGTCCGGGGTGGCTCGGTGCCCCTCGTGCACGCCGACGCGTACCGCCTGGGTGATGCGAGCGACCCCCGTGCCGAGCTCGACGACCTGGATCTGGACGCGTCGGTGGACGAGGCGGTGACCGTGGTCGAGTGGGGCGAGGGGCTCGCCGAGCAGCTCGTCGCGGAGCACCTGTGGGTTCGGATCGACCGCCGGGACGACGACACCCGGCTGGTCGACCTGGAACCGGTCGGTGGCGACTGGAGCGCGCGGTTGACCGGCACCCCCGGATTCATCGACAGCTGACACCATCGACCGGTCCCGTAGGGGGCGGGCCGTCCTGGTTGGGGTTGCGGTGGCGACCCGGAGGAGCCTCGCGGGGAGGTGGCCGGTGGTGTCGGAGCCGGCGACTAGAGTGCGCGGGACGCCCCGACCGGAAAGGCCGCCGATGCCCGACGACGCACCCACCCTGGATCTGCTGGCCCTGCTGTCACCGGGGTGGCGGTCCGCGCTCGCCCCGCAGCTCGACCCGGCCCGCACTGCGGCGCTTGCCGGTTTCGTCGCGCAGGAGTACGCCACCCAGACCGTCTTTCCGCCCATGACGGACCTCTTCTCGGCCTACCGGCTCTGCCCGCCGACGGAGACCCGGGTGGTGATCCTCGGCCAGGATCCCTATCACCGGGCCGGGCAGGCACACGGGCTGAGCTTCAGCGTCCGCCCCGGCGTGCCGACGCCGCCCTCACTGCGCAACGTCTTCAAGGAGTTGGGCGCCGATCTGGGCGTGCCGCGACCGGCCGGTGGAAATCTGGCCGGCTGGGCCGCGCAGGGTGTGCTGCTGCTCAACTCGGTGCTGACGGTTCGCGAGGCCAGCCCCGGCTCCCACGCCAACCGCGGCTGGGAGGAGTTCACCAACGCGACAATTCGGGCGCTGAACGCGGTGGATCACCGGGTGGTCTTCTTACTCTGGGGTGGATATGCCCGGAAGAAGGCGGCGTTGGTGACAAACCCGAGCCACGTGGTGCTGGAGGCGGGACACCCCAGCCCGATGAACCCGCGGGGGTTCCTGGGCAGCCGCCCGTTCAGCGCGGCCAACAAGGCGCTCGCCGACGCCGGTCTGCCGACGATCGACTGGGAACGCGCCGCCGCCTGATCGCTCTGCCGGGGTGGGGCCGGTCCCGGCAGCCGGGCGGCTAGGCTGGTTCACCGTGCTCGTACTCGTGGTGGACAGCTCGACTCCCGCGGTGATCGCCGCGCTGGCGCAGGTCACGGCGGCCGGCGTCGAGGTGCGGGCGCAGCGCTGTGCCGTGGACGCCCGAGCCCACGGCGAGCTGCTCGCCCCACAGGTGGACGCGGTCCTGGCCGACGTCGGTGTGCGCCCCTCCGCTCTCGGTGCGATCGTCGCCGGCCTCGGGCCGGGCCCGTTCACCGGGCTGCGGGTCGGGCTGGTCACCGCCGCCACGATGGGGCAGGCGCTCGGCGTGCCAACCTACGGGGTCTGTTCGCTGGACGCCGTCGGCTTCCCGGCCGCCGCCGGCGAGCCGGTCCTGGCGGCGACCGACGCGCGTCGCCGGGAGATCTACTGGGCGGTGTACGACGGGGCCGGCCAACGGGTCGTCGGCCCCGAGGTCTCCGCTCCGGCGGTCGCCGCCGCGCGCGCCCGTGACCTGGCGGTTGTCGCCGCGGTCGGCGACGGCGCGCACCGGTACGCGGCGACGCTGGAGCTGCCGGTCGCCGACGAGCCCCGCTACCCGATGCCGGTGGCCCTGGCGCGGCTCGCGGCGGCGCGGATCGCCGCCGGTGCCCCCGATGAGCCGCTCACCCCGCTCTACCTGCGCCGCCCGGACGCGGTCGCGGCGGCGGGCCGCAAGTCGGTCCTGCCGTGAGTGGGGAAGCGAACCGGGGCGGCGAACCGGGTGGCGGGGGGCGTGGCCTCCAGCTGGAGCGGTTCCGTTGGTGGCACATCGCCGAGGTGTTGCCGATCGAGGCGGACCTCTTCGGTGTCGAGCAGTGGTCTGCCGCCATGTTCTGGAACGAACTCGCCAACGGGCACCACTACCTGGTGGTGACCGAGGGGGAGGCCCTGCTCGGCTACGCGGGGCTCACCGCCATCGCCGGCGAGGAGGCATGGGTGCAGAACATCGCCGTCCGCCGGTCCGCGCAGCGGCGGGGGGTCGGGCGGTTGCTGTTGCGCGCGTTGTTGGCCGAGGCGGCGCGACTGCGGGTGCGCGGCACGCTGCTGGAGGTGGCCGCGGACAACGCCCCGGCGCAGAAGCTTTACGCGGCGCACGGCTTCGAGGCGATCGGGGTGCGGCGCGGGTACTACCAGCCGAGCAACACCGACGCGTTGGTCATGCGCCGGGACGAGGAGTTGATCGATGGCTGACGAACCCCTGGTCCTGGGGATCGAGACGTCCTGCGACGAGACCGGGGTCGGTGTTGTCCGGGGCCACACCCTGCTCGCCGACGCCTTGGCCAGCAGCGTCGAGCAACATGCCCGGTTTGGCGGCGTGGTGCCCGAGGTGGCCAGCCGGGCCCACCTGGAGGCGATCGTCCCGACCATGAACCGGGCGTTGGCGGAGGCGGGGGTGACGCTCGCTGACGTCGACGCCATCGCGGTGACCTCCGGCCCCGGTCTGGCCGGGGCGCTGCTGGTCGGGGTCGCCGCGGCCAAGGGCTACGCGGTCGCCGCCGAAAAGCCGGTGTACGGCGTGAACCACCTGGCCGCGCACGTTGCCGTGGACACCCTGGAACACGGGCCGCTGCCCGAGCCGGCGATCGCCCTGCTGGTTTCGGGCGGGCACTCGTCGCTGCTGCTCGTCGACGACCTGGCCCACGGTGTCACCCCGCTCGGCGCCACGATCGACGACGCGGCCGGCGAGGCGTTCGACAAGGTCGCCCGCCTCCTCGGGCTGCCCTTCCCCGGTGGCCCGTACATCGATCGCGAGGCCCGCGCCGGTGACCCGGCGGCCATCGCGTTCCCCCGGGGGCTGACCGCGGCCAAGGACTTGGCAGCGCACCGCTACGACTTCTCCTTCTCCGGGTTGAAGACCGCGGTGGCGCGTTGGGTGGAGCGTCGGCAGCGGGCCGGCGAACCCATCCCGGTCGCCGACGTCGCCGCCTCCTTCCAGGAGGCGGTGTGCGACGTGCTGATCGGGAAGGCACTGGATGCCTGCCGGTCGAGTGGGGTGCAGACCCTGGTGATCGGGGGCGGAGTGGCGGCCAACTCGCGGCTGCGGGCGATGGCCGAGCAGCGCGCGGCGAAGTACGACATCCGGGTGCGGACGCCCCGCCCGAAGTTGTGTACGGACAACGGCGCGATGGTCGCCGCGCTCGGCTCACACCTGGTCGCCGCCGGTGTCGCGCCGAGCTGCCTGGACCTGCCCGCCGATTCGGCGATGCCACTGACGACAGTCAGTGTTACCGGGGAGGAGCAGACATGATCGTGCGGATGTGGGAGGTACGGGCCGAGCCGTACGGGATGGCCGACCTGATCACCTGGGTGTGTGAGACCGCCCTGCCGGAGTTCGAACACGACCCGCTGCACGTCTCCAGCGAGGTCTTCTCCTCCACCGATCACCGGGTCGTGGTGATCTCGAAGTGGCGGGGCAACCCCCGTCCCCTGCCCGACCCGCCGGTGACCCTGGTCGCGCGTCCCCCGTACTCCTGGGACTTCACGCCGGTCGATCGCTGACCCCAGCGCCGCCCAGTCCACTCGGGGACTGGGTTCAGTGGACGTCGAGCGGGTCGGCGAGGAGCCGTTCGAAG
Source organism: Salinispora pacifica CNR114 (assembly GCF_000514775.1). Classification (GTDB taxonomy): domain Bacteria; phylum Actinomycetota; class Actinomycetes; order Mycobacteriales; family Micromonosporaceae; genus Micromonospora; species Micromonospora pacifica. Next base: position 97,061 of record NZ_AZWO01000001.1, read on the forward strand.
GCGAGTTCGGCCGCGCCGATCAGGGCGGCGTCGTCGCCGAGTTCGGGGGTGCGCAGCCGGACGTGTTCCACACAGGCGGGCAGTGCGCTGGCGTTGAGCCGGCTGCGTACCTGGGCGGCGGCGGCCAGGTAGAGGTCCCGCATGGCACCGCCGAAGATGACCAACTCCGGGTTGAAGATGTTGACGAGGTTGGCCACGCCGAAGCCGAGCCAGTCGCCGGCGGTGCGCACGGCGGTCTGGGCTCGGGCGTCGCCCCGGTCGGCGGCCTCGAAGACTGCCAGCAGCGCTTCTCGGCCCTGGGTGTCGGAGCGGCCGGCCGCCTGCAGCAGACCGTGTTCGCCGATCTCCGTCTCCCAGCAGCCGCGTGACCCACACTCGCAGCGGGTGCCGTCCCGCCGGACCACCATGTGCCCGACCTCGCCGCCGTAGCCGCCGTGCCCGGTCAGCCGACGCCCGCCGGCGATGATGCCGGCGCCGACGCCGACATCGCCGTACAGATAGATCAGGTTGTCGCAGGTGGTGGCGGCGCCGCGGGTGTGTTCGGCGAAGGCCGCCATGTCGGCGACGTTGCCGACGACGACCGGAACGTCCGGCCCCAACTCGGCACCGATCGCCGCACCGATCGGCTCGTCCACCCAGCCCAGCGTCGGGCCGAGCCGGACCAGTCCGTCGTCCCGACGGACCAGGCCGCAGACGGCGACGCCCGCGCCGACACAGATCGCGTCGGCGGGCACGGACTGTCGCATCTCCCGCGCCGCCCGGGCCAGCAACGGCGCGGCCTCGGCGGCGGTGATGCCGCGCGGACGCGCCAGTTCCCGCCGGTCGAGCACCCCGCCGCCGAGACCGATCCGCGCGGCCCGCAGCCGGTCCACCTCGATGCTGTACGCGTACGCGTACACCCGGGCCGACTCGGGCCGGACGACCAGCGACGGTCGTCCGGCCCGGCCGGTCTCCTTCGGTGCCCCCTCGCTCACCAGGCCGGCCGCGGCGAGGTCGGTGGTGAGCGCGCCGATGGTGCTGCGGTTCAGCCCCAGCGTGGTGGTCAGCTCGGCCCGGGACGTCGCCCCGTGCATATGGACGTACCGCAGTAACGCTCCGAGGTTCTGCCGACGGATCTCGTCCTGGCTGGGTCCTGCGCGCATCGCGGCGTACTGCTCCTCAGTGCGGTGGCGGGCGGCGTCGGTGGCCTGGTCGGGCCGGTCCGGTCAGCGGCCGCCGCTGGCGGCGGCCCGGCGCCGGGACAGCGCGTCCACGCTGGCAGCGAGGAGTAGGACCACCCCGGTTACCACGTACTTGACCCCTGAGCTGTAGCCCATCAGACCCATCCCATTGTCGATCACTGCGACGACCGCACCGCCGAGCACCGCGTCGAGGACCCGACCCTTGCCACCGAAGAGACTGGTGCCACCGATCACCGCCGCGCCGACGGCGTAGAGCAGTACGTTACTGCCACCGGTGTTCGGGTCGACCGAGTTGGCCCGGCTGGCGGCGACAATGCCGCCGATCGCGGCCATCGCGGAGCAGATCACGAAGACGGAGATGCGGATCCGGTCGACGTTGATGCCGGCTCGGCGGGCTGCTTCCTTGTTGCCGCCGACCGCGTAGACGTGCCGGCCGTAGCTGGTGCGCTGCAGTACGAAGGTTCCGGCGATCAGCAGTACCGCGATCAGCGGCACCACGATCGGTACGCCCTTCAGGGAATTGATCAGGACGTTGAAGCTGCGTTCCTGGTTGAGGAGGTAGACCGTCGTGCCGAGCACGGTGGCCAGCCCGACGACCCGGGCGAGAACCACGGTGAGTGGGTCGGTGACCAGGCCCCGGGCCGCACGGCTGCGGTACCGCGTCGTCTGGACCGCGGCGTAGCCGGCGACGGCGAGCCCGGCCAGGGCCCAGCCGAGAGCCGGTGGCAGGTTGCGGTTCGCGATCGCCACCAGCACCGGGTCGCGGACCGAGATGTTCCTGCCCTCCTCCATCAGCAGCAGCACGATGCCCTGGAAGGCGAGGAAGCCGGCGAGGGTGACCACGAAGGACGGAATGCCGATCTTCGCGACCAGCATTCCGAGCACGCTGCCGATCAACACTCCGGTGAGCACCGCGGCGAGCACCGCGACGTACCACGGGTAGCCGAGGACGGTGACCACATTGGCCAGTACCGCGGCACAGACTCCGCTGGCGAAGCCGGCGGAGAGATCGATCTCACCGAGCAGCAGGACGAAGACCAGCCCCATGGCGATCAGCGTGACCGCTGCCCCCTGCGTAAACAGGTTGGCGAAGTTGGCGGTGGTGAGGAACGACGGCCGCATGATCGCGAAGACGGTGCAGAGCACGATCAGGCCGAGGACGGCGGGTAGGGCACCGATCTCCCCACCGCGCACCCGGCTGAGGTAGCCGCGCACGTGGCTGGTGAGGGTGGGCACGGCGGCGGGGGTGGCCACGGATTCCTGGTCGGGGAGGGCGGCGCTGGTCATCGGGCGGCTCCCGGGGCGGCGGCGGGCTCCCCGCCGGTGTCGTTCGATCCGTTGCCCGCGTTGAGCCCGAGCGCACCGGAGCGGCCGGCGGTGATCAGCTCAACGATTTGGGCGTGGGTGATGTCGGTGGTCTTCACCTGGGCGACCATCTGGCCCAGGTAGAGCGCGGCGATCCGGTCGGAGACGGCGAAGACATCGTTCATGTTGTGGGAGATGAGTACGACCGCGAGGCCGTTGTCGGCCAGCCGGCGAACCAACTCGAGCACCTGTGCGGTCTGCGCGACCCCGAGCGCCGCGGTCGGCTCGTCCAGGATGACGACCTTGCTGTTCCAGAGCACCGCCTTGGCGATCGCCACGGTCTGCCGTTGGCCTCCGGAGAGGCTGGAAACCTGCTGGCGGAGCGACTTGACGGTGCGGACGGAGAGCCCGGCGAGCGTGTCCGCAGCCATCTGCTCCATGGTCGGCTCGTCGAGCACGAGGCTGCGCCGCTTCTCCCGGCCGAGGAACATGTTCTGCACGATGTCGAGGTTGTCGCAGAGCGCGAGGTCCTGGTAAACGACCTCGATGCCGAGCGCGGCGGCGTCGCGGGGGTTGTGGATGCTCACCGGGCGGCCGTTGAAGAGGAACTCGCCGGCATCGGTCGGGTAGATGCCGCTGATGCACTTGACCAGGGTGGACTTACCGGCGCCGTTGTCGCCGACCAGCGCGGTCACCTGCCCGGGAAAGGCGGAGAGAGCGACGTCACGCAGGACCTGGACGGGACCGAAGCTCTTGTCGATCCCGCGCAGCTCCAGCAGGGGGGTCGCGGACACGGGGACTCCTTAACGCACGTGAGGGGAGATCGTCGTACCACCGGATGCGGCGACACGTCGCCCGGCACGGGGTGGCCCGTGCCGGGCGACGGCCACGCCGGCGGTCAGCTGATGCCGGCGCTCGCGCAGAGTTCGGCGTACGCCTCGGTGCAGACCTCGTCCTTGGTCACGAAGCCGTCGGCGATGACGTCCTTGACGTTCTCCTGGTAGATCGCCTGGGGGGTGAGCAGCACGGCGGGCACATCCCGGCCGCTCTCCGGGTCCTTGACGGTCTGGCCGGTCTCCTTCCGCTCCCCCTTGGCCAGCGAGATGGCCAGTTCGGCGGCGGCCTGGGCCTCCTGCTTGATCGCCTTGTAGACGGTCATGCACTGGTCACCGGCGAGGATGTTCTGTAGGCCCTGCGGGGTGGCGTCCTGGCCGGTGACCGGGACCTTGCCGTTGAGTTTGTTCTTCTTCAGCACCGAGATGGCGGCGTTGCCGAGCCCGTCGTTCGCCGCCAGCACCCCGTCGATCTTGCCGCCGGACTTGGTGAGCTGCTGCTCGAAGATGGTGGCGGCCTGCGCGTTGTCCCAGTCCGGGACGGAGTCGTCCGCGACCTGCTGGTACTCGCCGGCGTCGAACTTCGGCTTGAGGACCGAGTCGTAGCCGTTCTTGAACAGGGTGGCGTTGTTGTCGGTCGGCGCGCCGTTCAGGTACACGATCGACGGGTTCGGCACGCCGCCGTCGGTGAGGCACTTGATCAGGCCCTCGCCCTGGAGCCTGCCGACGGCCTCGTTGTCGAAGCTGACGTAGTACTCCGCGGAGCCGCCGAGGGTCAGGCGGTCGTAGTCGATGGTGGCGACCCCCTGCGACCTGGCTTTGTCCAGGACGGCCTTGCCGGTGCCGGAGTCCAGGTTGACGATCATCAGGGCGGTGACCCCCTGGGTGATCATCTGGTCGGCGATGGTCTGGAACTCGGTCTTGTCACCCTGCGCGTTCTGGATGTCGGCCTCCACGCCGGCCTCCTTGAAGGCCTCCTCCAGAAACTTGCGGTCCGCGCCCTCCCAGCGGGCGGAGGACTTGCTGTCCGGGAGGATCACGCCGACCTTGGGGGTCTTGCCGGCCGACTCCTCGTCGGAGTTGTCGCCACAGGCCGCCATGCTGCCGGTGGCCAGGAGGCCGACGGCGGCAGCGGCGAGGAAACCCTTGCGCATCTGCAGGGTCCTTTCCAGGTGGGGGATTGGGGGATGGTTTGTTGTGTCCGGCAACGTATTCCGCGATCCCTGGAGGACACAAGAGTGTCGAGGTCATGAGTTTGTTGTCGGCAGTAACAATTCGGCAACGTCGTGGTCTCTGGACTGTGACGGGCCCGATCTGCCGTGTCCCTGCCCGGTGCGGTCACCGGCGCGGGGGTCACTTCGGGTGTTCGCGCCCCAGAATCGCCTGGACGCCGGCGGTGTAGACCTCGGCCGGCACCGACTCGGGGTCCAGTAGGCGCTGGAGGCCCACCCCGATGTCGAGCGCCAGGAGCAGGGTGGCCAGCTGGTCGGCGGGGAGGGGGAGATCGACGCCGGTCAGGGTGGCGGCGTCCTGGGCGGTGGCTTCGCGGGCGGTCTGGAGCCATCGGGCCAGGAGCGCTCGCGCGGGTTCGTTGCGCATGCCGTGGAGCCAGAACTCGATGAGCGCCAGCGCGAAGCGGCGGTTCTCGTCCCTGTCCACGTTGGACTCGTAGCTGTCGCCGAGGCGAGCCGCCCAGGTGGCCAGGGACTGGATCGGGTGCGGTTCTTCGTGGCCGCCGACCCTGCGCTCCAGGATCGCCGCGATGAGGTCGTTCTTGCTGCTGAAGTTCGCGTAGATGGCGCCCTTGGTCAGGCCGACGGAGGCGGCGATCTCATCCAGTGAGGTCTGGTGAATCCCGCGGTCGCCGAACCGGGCCTCCGCGGCGTCCAGGAGGCGGGCCCGAGTGAGTTCCTGTCGCTGTGCCCGGGTGAGTCGTTCCGCCATGGGTACCGAACCTACCCCATTGACATACGACCCAGTATCTACATACCGTCTGGTATCTAGATACTAATCGGTATTCGGAGTCTCATGCTGTACATCAACAACCTGACCAAGGTCTATCGCCGTGGGGTGCGCGCCAACGACGGCATCAGCCTGGCGGTAGCCGACGGTGAACTCCTCGGCCTGCTCGGACACAACGGCGCTGGCAAGACCACCCTGCTGAACCAGGTCGTCGGCCTGGCTCGACCAACCGGCGGCACGATCACCCTGCTCGGCCGCGACCCGGTCGCCGAGCCCGCCTGGGCGCGCTCGGTCTGCTCGTTCCAGCCGCAGGCCCACGCCCCACTCACCGGTGTCACCGTCCGCCAGGCGATCGAGAGCATCGGCAGGATCCGCGGTGGTCACCGCCGGGCGGTGCGACGTCGGACCACCGAACTGCTCGCCGCCCTGGACATCGAGCAGTGGGCGGACCAGCCCGGCGAACGCCTCTCCGGCGGGGTGCGGCGGCTCACCGCGTTCTGCATGGCGGTCGTCGAGCCGGGTCGGCTGGTCATGTTGGACGAACCCACCAACGACGTGGACCCGGCCCGCCGGCGCCTGCTCTGGGCACAGGTTCGGGAACTGGCCGCGGCGGGGCACGGAGTCGTCCTGGTCACCCACAACATCGCTGAGGCCGAACGGGTGATCGACACGGTGGTGATCCTCAACCACGGCCGGGTCACCGCCACCGGCCCGCCGGCCGCGCTGGCCCCGGACCGACAGTTGCGCCTGGAGATGAGCGGGACCGACGCACCGGCCGTGCCGGCCTGGGCGCTGCGCACCAGCCGGGCGGGCGACCGGCTCACCATCACCCTCGCCGCGGAGCACGCGCAGCTCGCGGTGGCCTGGGCAGCGTCGATAACCGGCCGCTTCTCGCTCAACCCCGTCGGCCTCGAAGAGTTCTACCTCACCCTGACCGCGAACCCGGAGACCAACCCTGATGCGACCCTGGTTTCGTAGCTACCTGCTCCTGCTGCGCTGGTCGGCGATCCGGCTGCGCTACCTGCTCTCGCTGGTGCTGGTCGTCCAGATCTTCCTCTCGGTGGGGATCGTCCTCGGGTTCGCCTTCCTGCTGCCGCAGATCGACTCGGCCACCGCGCGCTACCTCGCCACCGGGGCGCCGACCCTGGGCCTGATCACGATCGGCATGGTGATGGCACCGCAACTGGTCGCCACCGCGAAGACCGAGGGCACCTTCACCTACAACCAGACACTGCCCGTACCGCGGACCGCGGTTGTGCTCTCGGAGGTCACCACCTGGTTGGTCGTCGGGGCGCCGGGACTGCTCCTCGGGCTACTGGTCGCGGTACTGCGTTTTGATCTCACCCTTGGAGTGAGCTGGCTGGCCGTACCCGCCGCGGTCCTGGTCGCGCTCGCCGCGACGACCGTCGGCCTCGCGATCGCCTACGCGGCCGCGCCACCGGTGACGAACATGGTGACCCAGCTCATCGTCTTCATCGCGTTGATGTTCTCGCCGATCAACTTCCCCGCCGACCGGCTCCCGGAGTGGCTGCAGACGGTCCACCAGGTGCTGCCGTTCCAGCACATGGCGCAGGTGGTTCGCGACTCCCTCACCGCCGGCCCGGAGGGCGTCTCGGCCGCGCCGTACGCGGTCCTGGCCGCGTGGTGCGCCCTCGGCTTCGCCGCCACCCTGCACATCATGACCCGACGAACCTGAGCCGGGCCGGTCGCCGGTCCACTCGCGGACAGGCCTGGGCGGCAAGCCGCCAGACCGCGTCGGACGTAGCCGGCGCTTCGGGAGGGTGGCGCGATCAGCCCGCATCCGGCCAGGGCACCAGGCCAGAGCGCGGGTTGTCCAGCTGGTCTAGGTGGCGGCGATCCGTGCCGTTCGGGCGTTGGTGAGGGCGACCAGATCCTGTGGCGCCAGTTCCAGCTGGAGCCCCCGGCGGCCAGCCGAGACGTAGATGGTCTCGTGGTGAAGGGCGCTTTCGTCGAGCACGGTCGGCAGGTTGCGCCGCTGTCCGAGTGGACTGATGCCGCCGCGTACGTACCCGGTGGCACGTTCGGCCGTTGCCCGGTCGGCCAGCACGGCCCGTTTGGCGCCTACGGCGGCGGACAGGGCTTTGAGGCCGAGTTCTCCGGTCACCGGGACGACCGCGATGGTGAGCGCGCCATCGACCACGGCTACCAGTGACTTGAACACGCGGTCGGCCGGCAGGCCGAGCGTCGCCGCAACAAGTGCTCCGTAGTTCGGGGCGTCCGCCGGCACGTCGTACGGATGGGTGCGGTACCTGACTTTCCGCTTGTTCAGCAGCGTGGTCGCCGGCGTAGCCTGTCGTCGTGCCACCCCATCACGCTAGCTGGTGGCCGGACGGCAGATAAGCACCGTGGGGGCGCCGTCCACCCGGGTCAGCACGAGGCTGGCCGGCTGGTCGCCGGTCAACCGCAGATCGCGGCGGAGTTGCTCCGGCTCGAGGGCCGAACCCCGCTTGCGGATCTCCACTCGGCCGACCCGCCGCTCGCGCAGCAGGGCACGAAGCCGCTTCAGCGAGAACGGCAGCACGTCGGTGATCTCCAGGCAGCGGGCGAAGGGGGTCGGCGTGGGAGTGTCGGCGTACAGGTAGGCGATCGTCGAGTCGGCGAGGGTGGCGTCGAGGGCGCCGGCCAGTTCGGCGACGAGGTGCGCGCGGACCACCGCCGGGTCCGGGTCGTAGACATAGCGGCGGACCGGCCCGACCGGGGCCTCGGCGACGCGGGAACTGGTCAGCTCGTGCACCCTGGTGCGGTGCGCGGCGGGATCGACCCGGCCGGTGGTGTCGGTCGGCGGCTCTTCTCGCAGCACGGTCGCGCGGCGGGCCACCGTCGCGAACTCGCCGCACCACAGGGCGGCCTCGACCAGGTCGCCGTTGACGCTGACCCACTCCGCCTCCGCGCCGGGTGGGATCAGTGCGTGGTCCAGGCCGGGCGCCACCTTGACGACCGTCCGCGGCACCCGTTCGGTCAGCGAGAGCACGAAGTCCCACGGCGGGGAGTAGGCGTTCGGGTCGAAGATCCGTCGACCGGAGGCCCGGCGGGCGGGGTCACAGAAGACCCCGTCCACCCGGCGCAGATCGAAGGTGGTCGCGTCCCCCTGGTTGACGGTGAAGCGCTCGGCGAGTCCGGTCGCCTCGGCGTTCGCGGTGGCGGTCGCGGCGGTGAGTGGGTCGGCCTCCACCCCGTACACCCGGAGCCCGGCCCGGGCGGCGGCGAGCGCGTCCGCGCCGATTCCGCAGCCGAGGTCGGCCAGGGCGCGGACGCCGCTGGCGCGCAGCCGTTCGGCGCGTCGCCGCGCCACCACCTGGCGGGTGGCCTGCTCCAGGCCGGCCCGGGTGAAGAACATGTCGGCCGCTACCGAACCGAACTTGCCCACCGCACGTCGGCGTAGCTCGGCCTGGGTCAGCGCCGCCGCGGCCAGGTCGGCCGGGAACCCGGCGGAGCGGAGCGCCGTCGCCGCGGCCAGCGGGTCACCCCCGGCCACCTCGGTGGCCGCCGTCAGCGCCGCCGACCCCGCGGGGGTACGCAGCCGCGCCAGCTGTCCGAGGTCCACCCCGCCATTCTTCCGGCTGGTCCGCGAGCGTCTGAGTTGGGGTGTTGCCGGGCCTGCGCCGGCCCATGCACGTGGTACGCGCGACGCGCTGGGCGGTTCGTTGGCACTCTCCTTGACGGAGTGCTAGCCGAGGAATAACCTGCGATTAGCACTCTCGACCTGAGGGTGCCAACCTCCGGGCCCTGGTGCCCGGCAGGTTAACGCCAGGCGGACCGGCACCCGCGACGACGGCCCCGCCCGGTGGCATGTGGCAGATTGAGCTGGCCGGTTTGCCGGTCGGTAACGAAACCAAGTACCCCAGGAGGGTATGCCCGTGACTACCGCGACCAAGGTTGCGATCAAGCCGCTTGAGGACCGCATCGTGGTCCAGGCGAATGAGGCTGAGACCACCACGGCGTCGGGCATCGTGATTCCCGACACCGCCAAGGAGAAGCCGCAGGAGGGCACTGTCCTCGCTGTCGGCCCGGGCCGGATCGACGACAAGGGCAACCGCGTGCCGATCGACGTCAAGGTCGGCGACACCGTCCTCTACTCGAAGTACGGCGGCACCGAGGTCAAGTACGCCGGCGAGGAGTACCTGGTGCTCTCCGCCCGCGACGTCCTCGCGGTCATCGAGAAGTAGGTAACCGAGCAGTGTCGTCGCCCCGGTCCGGCTCGCCGGGCCGGGGCGACGACGCTTCGAAGGGACATTCATGGCGAAGATCCTGAGCTTCTCGGACGACGCTCGGCACCAGCTGGAGCACGGTGTCAACGCCCTCGCGGATGCGGTCAAGGTCACCCTCGGCCCCCGCGGGCGCAACGTCGTCCTGGACAAGAAGTTTGGCGCACCCACGATCACCAACGACGGCGTGACCATCGCCAAGGAGATCGAGCTCACCGACCCGCACGAGAACCTCGGCGCGCAGCTGGTCAAGGAGGTGGCGACCAAGACCAACGACGTCGCCGGCGACGGGACCACCACCGCCACCGTGCTGGCCCAGGCGCTGGTCCGGGAGGGCCTGCGGAACGTGGCAGCCGGCGCCAACCCGACCGGCCTCAAGCGGGGCATCGACGCGGCGGCCACCAAGGTCTCCGAGGCGCTGCTCGGCAAGGCCGTCGAGGTGTCGGACAAGGCGGCGATCGCGCACGTCGCGACCGTCTCCGCGCAGGACGCCACGATCGGTGAGCTCATCGCCGAGGCGATGGAGCGGGTCGGCCGCGACGGTGTCATCACCGTCGAGGAGGGCTCCACCCTCGCCACCGAGCTGGACGTGACCGAGGGTCTCCAGTTCGACAAGGGCTTCATCTCGCCCAACTTCGTCACTGACACGGAGGGGCAGGAGTCGGTCCTGGAGGACCCGTACATCCTCATCACCACGCAGAAGATCTCGGCGATCGAGGAGCTGCTGCCGCTGCTGGAGAAGGTCCTCCAGGAGAGCAAGCCGCTGCTGATCATCGCCGAGGACGTCGAGGGTCAGGCGCTGTCCACGCTGGTGGTCAACGCGCTCCGCAAGACCATGAAGGTCTGCGCGGTGAAGGCTCCCGGCTTCGGTGACCGCCGCAAGGCGATGCTGCAGGACATGGCGATCCTGACCGGTGCCGAGCTGGTCGCCCCGGAGCTGGGCTACAAGCTTGACCAGGTCGGGCTGGAGGTGCTCGGCACCGCCCGCCGGGTGGTGGTCGACAAGGAGAACACCACCGTCGTTGACGGCGGCGGCAAGGCCGCCGACGCCGCCGACCGAGTCGCCCAGATCCGCAAGGAGATCGAGGCTTCGGACTCCGAGTGGGACCGGGAGAAGCTCGCCGAGCGGCTGGCCAAGCTCTCCGGTGGCGTCGCCGTGATCCGGGCTGGCGCGGCGACCGAGGTCGAGATGAAGGAGCGCAAGCACCGCATCGAGGACGCCATCGCCGCCACCAAGGCCGCGGTCGAGGAGGGCACGGTGCCCGGCGGTGGTGCCGCGCTGGCCCAGGTCCTGCCGGCGCTCGACGATGACCTCGGCCTCGTCGGGGACGAGAAGGTCGGCGTATCGATCGTGCGCAAGGCGCTGGTCGAGCCGCTGCGCTGGATCGCCCAGAACGCCGGCCACGACGGCTACGTCGTGGTGCAGAAGGTCGTCGACAAGGACTGGGGCCACGGCCTCGACGCAGCGACGGGCGAGTACGTCGACCTGGCCAAGGCCGGCATCCTCGACCCGGTGAAGGTGACCCGCAACGCGGTCGCCAACGCCGCGTCGATCGCGGGCCTGCTGCTCACCACCGAGAGCCTCGTGGTGGAGAAGCCGCAGGAGCCGGAGCCGGCTGCGGCTGGTCACGGCCACGGTCACCAGCACGGCCCGGGTTTCTGACCCACGCCGGACGCTCGGTCGGGGCGCGTCGTCCACAGTGGCGACGCGCCCCGACGCGTCTTCCGGACTGCTTACGGAACGCTGACGTGACTACCGCCGTGGACCGAGATTGGCAACACTGGTCCGCGTGACCAGTACGACCCGTCGCCACGCCGCTTCGGCCGGGGTGATCGCCGCTGCGGTGGCGATCGGCTCGGCGGAGCTTGTCGCGGTGTTGACCGGCCCCCGTTCCGCTCCGCTGGTAGCCGTCGGCGGGTTGGTGGTCGACACCGTGCCGGAGCCACTCAAACAGTTCGGCATCGCGCTCTTCGGCAGCTACGACAAGGTCGCCCTGTTGGTGGGTACGGCCCTGCTGTTGGCCGGCTTCGCCGCGCTGCTCGGCGTACTGTCCCGGCGGCACCTGGCGTACGGGCTGGCCGGCGTCATGGCGTTTACGGCGCTGGGGGCGTTCGCCGCCCTGACCCGGGCCGATGCGGATCTCACCGACGCCCTGCCGGCGCTGACCGGGGGCAGCCTCGGTGGGTTGGTGCTCTGGGCGTTCATCCGGGGCCCGTTGGAGCTGGATCCATGGCGCTGGTCCGCACCCACCCCACCGGCCGACTCCGGCGCGCCGGTGGCCGGGTCAGCTGACCGGGGGCAGGCCGCGGGACCGAGTGCGGAGTCCCGGCGACGCTTCCTCACCGCGAGTGGGCTACTGCTCGGGGCGGCGTCGGTGGCCGGCGTCGGCGGCCGGTGGCTGAGTGGCCGGCGGGGAGTGTCGGCGGCCCGAGCGGCGGTCGTGCTGCCGGCCCCGGCCTCGCCGGCCGCCGCGGTGCCGGCCGGAGCCGACCTGGACCTGGCCCAACTCGCCTCCTACGTCACGCCCAGATCCAGCTTCTACCGGATCGACACCGCCCTGGTGCTGCCGCAGGTGGATCCGGACACCTGGCGGTTGCGCATCCATGGCCGGGTCCGCAACCCGATCACCCTCAGCTTCGCCGACCTGCTGGCCCGGCCGCTGGTCGAGCGGTATGTCACGTTGGCCTGCGTGTCCAATGAGGTAGGTGGTGACCTGATCGGCAATGCCCGCTGGTTGGGGGTGCCGTTGCGGGATCTATTGGCCGAGGCGGAGCCGCTGGAGGGCGCGGATCAGGTTGTTGGGCGGTCCGTTGACGGCTGGACCTGCGGCACCCCCACGGCGGTGCTGCGGGACGGCCGGGACGCGTTGCTGGCGGTCGGCATGAACGGTGAGCCGCTGCCGGTCGAGCACGGCTTCCCGGTTCGGATGGTGGTGCCGGGCCTGTACGGCTACGTGTCGGCCTGTAAGTGGGTCACCGAGCTGGAGTTGACCAGCTTCGCGGATTTCGACGCGTACTGGGTGCCGCGCGGCTGGTCGGCGCAGGGCCCGGTGAAGACCCAGTCGCGGATCGACACGCCCCGACGGCGGAGTCGGCTGGTGGCGGGGGAGGTGGTTGTCGCCGGTGTCGCCTGGGCGCAGCACCGGGGCATCCGGCGGGTGGAGGTCCGGGTGGACGAGGGGCCCTGGCGGGAGGCGGACCTCGCGCCGACGGTCTCGGTGGATACCTGGGTGCAGTGGTCGTGGCGGTGGGACGCGACGCCGGGGGAGCACACGCTTCAGGTTCGGGCCACCGATGTGACCGGTGAGACCCAGACCGGCCGGAGCGCACCGGTGGCTCCGGACGGCGCGACCGGTTGGCACACGGTGCGCGTCACCGTTGGCTGACCCGCCAGGTGCGCCGTCTCGCGGCTGCTCCTGCCCCTGGGTCTGCGCCCCGACCGGGACCGCGCCCAGGGCGGGGTCTTGACCTGGCGTGGCAGCGGCGTGAACGCGGGGGTTGACGCCGCCGTGAGGGGGAAAGCCCAGCTGCCGGTGGAGAGGCCCCGGAGCCGGGCCCGGGTGTGTCGAGGTCCGGTTGGCATGCCGGTCGGGTTGGCTGTGCCCGCCGCACTGCCGCCCCGGGGAGTAACGAAGGTTTGGTGGTTCGGTAGTTCACCCGAGAAGGGAGCCCAGTTATGTCGCCTCAGTCACAGTGCTCAACCTGCGGGGCCCGCGTCGGGGTAAGGCCTGGCAGCTCTTGCCCACCACACACGCCGATGGGCGGTCGGGGCGACTGCCCCGGAACCCGCCAACCCACGAAGTAGCAACGGCGCTCGCTTTGGCGCATCCCTGTCCGCCAGGTTGAGATGAGCCAGCCTCCCTGGTGAAGCCAGGCTTGCCGGGAGCCAGGAAGAGGATCATCCGGACGCTCCCAGCACGCCTGGTAGCAGGGCGGCCGCCCGAAACGGGCGGACGTTCGCGGTGGAGTACAAACCACGCATCGTGGCTGGGTAGGACGCGGCGAGAGCGTCGGGGTGCCGCGCTCTTGGAGACGCTCAGTGCCTCGGTGTGGCCCGGTTGATCGTGTTGTCTGTCCATCTGGTTGTCCCCCAGGACCGGGAACCGCGGACAACTCGCGGCAAATGCCCCAACTGTCGGAAAAGTTCGAAGGATTGGCGGGAACCCCCTCCCGACCGGACTCCGCCATGGTCTGCTCGTTGACGGAGAGGAGACCACTGTGCGTACGGTTCTCGTGTGCGTTCGGACGCCCTTGGCGGCGCAACACCTGACCTCCGCCGCGGCGCGGCTGGGGCTATCTGGAGCGGTGCGGACTGCCGTCTCCGACCCGGAGGTGATGCTGCGGCTCGCCGAACGCCCCGCCGACGTGGTGCTGGTTGATACGGCGCTGACCCGGCCAGACAGCGCGGGGTTCGTTCGCCGGGTCCTGGCCCGGGCACCGCAGGCGGCGGTGGTGCTGCTGGGAGTCGAGGAGTCCGAGTCGGCGGCGGCGACAATCAGCGCGGGTGCCCGGGGGCTGATTCAGGGCGCCGACCACGACCTCACCAGCTCGGTGGCGAAGGCGCTGCTGCTGCTCTCCGCCCCCGGGCGGGCCGCCAACCGCCACCGGGTCGATCCGGCCCGGGACGCGGCTTCGGTGGGCGGGTCGGCCCGCGCTACCCCCGGCGGCCGGGCTCCCGTCGACCCACCGTCGGCTTGGCCGGCCGGGGCCGTCGAGGGGGCCGGTGGGGGGCCCACGGTCGTACCGGTGCAGCGCGGCGACGACCCCGCCGACCCGGCGGGTGAGCCCGTCGCGGTGCCCGCCGGCGGCCCGGCTCGGGAGTCACGGCCGGCGGTCGGGCTGACCGAGCGGGAGCTACAGGTGCTCCTGGGCATGGCCGAGGGCAAGAGCAACGCCGAGATCGGCCGGGAGCTGTTCGTCTCCGAGGACACGGTGAAGACCCACGCCCGACGCCTCTTCCGCAAGCTTGGCGCCCGGGACCGTGCCCACGCCGTCGCCGCCGGCTTCCGCGCCGGACTGGTCGCCTGATGCGTCGCTGACGTGTCGGTCGATCAGCCCGAGGCCCGGGAGTCGATCAGCCCGGACCCGGGTGTCGCCCGGTCGGGACCGGTCTCGACCAGGCCCGAGACCTGGTCGAGCGCCAGGATCAGCGGTTGGAGCCCGGCTCCTCGTCGGTGCCCTCGCTCAGGGTGTCGTGCACCCCGTCGGCGTACCCGCGGGCGTAGTCCCAGGTCACGTAGTGATCTGGGTCGGGGTCGTACGCCGGCTCGTGCACCCGGGGGTGCCCGGAGCTGAGTAGGTGGCGCAGGTTGCCGCGAAGTAGATCCCAGTCGAAGTAGTGCGGCTCCCGGCAGTCCTCGCACTTGATCACCAGACCGCGTACGCCGATCGGCGCCAGCAGCGCCTGGTAGATCTCCAGGTCGGCCAGGTCCTCCAGCACCTCCTGCCGCTCGGCGTCGCTCAATGGGTCGAGCTCCGCGTCGCCGGAATCGGGCTGGCCCGCCACTGAGTCGGCTGGCTCTCCGTTGAAGGGATCGATGGGCTCGTCGTGCACCCTCTCACCGTAGACCCAACGCCCGTTCGCCGCCCGCCCTGGGCCGGCGTGACCTGCCCGGCCCCGGGTATACCCACCCGGCCCGCCGGCAGCAGGGGTGCGGCCAGTCGATGGGTACGATGGGCGAAGCGCCGCTACCCGGTTTCTGCCGGTGCCCGCCCGCGCCACCTCGCTGAAGCCCGTTCGACCAGCTCAGGAGAGCAACCGTGGAAAATTCGCCCAGCACCGTTCAACCGACCGAGGCCGAAAGCGGTGAGCTGGGCGGTCACCTGCCGGAGCTGCCCGCCGGTTCGGCGCGGGTGGTTCCACTCGGTCTGACCTTCGACGATGTGCTGCTCCAGCCGGGCGAGTCGGATGTCGTGCCGAGCCGGGTGAACACCCGCACGATGCTGACCCGCACCGTGGAGCTGAACATCCCACTGCTGTCCAGCGCGATGGACACGGTGACAGAGGGCCGGATGGCGATCGCGATGGCCCGCCAGGGCGGAATCGGCGTGCTACACCGCAACCTCTCCGTGGAGGACCAGGCGCTCCAGGTCGATCTGGTGAAGCGCTCCGAGTCGGGCATGATCACCAATCCGGTGACCGCGGGCCCGAACGACACCCTGCAGGACGTGGACACGCTCTGTGGGCAGTACCGGATCTCCGGGGTGCCGGTGGTGGACGGCGACGGGCAACTGGTCGGCATCGTCACCAATCGCGACATGCGCTTCGTCTCCGACCCGGCCACGCCGGTCCGCGAGATCATGACCCGGACCCCGCTGGTCACCGCCCCGGTCGGCGTCAGCAAGGAGGACGCGCTCGGCCTGCTGCGGCAGCACAAGGTCGAGAAGCTGCCGATCGTTGACGGCGCCGGCAAGCTGCGGGGCCTGATCACCGTCAAGGACTTCACCAAGAGCGAGCAGTACCCGAACGCCACCAAGGACTCCGCCGGCCGGCTTCGCGTCGCCGCCGCCGTCGGCGTGGGCGAGGACGCGTACAAGCGGGCCCGCGCCCTGGTGGACGCCGGCGTGGACGTATTGATCGTGGACACCGCGCACGGTCACCAGCGGGCGGTGCTGGAGATGGTGGCCCGGATCAAGAAGGATGTCCGGGTCGATGTCGTCGGCGGTAACGTCGCCACGTACGCGGGGGCGAAGGCGCTCGTCGAGGCCGGTGTGGACGGGGTCAAGGTCGGGGTCGGGCCGGGGGCGATCTGCACGACGCGGATCGTGGCCGGTGTCGGTGTGCCGCAGGTGACCGCGATCATGGAGGCGGCCCGGGCGGCCCGGCCGGCCGGCGTTCCGGTCATCGGTGACGGTGGCATCCAGTACTCCGGCGACATCGCCAAGGCGCTCGTGGCCGGTGCCGACACGGTGATGCTGGGCGGCCTGCTCGCTGGCTGCGCGGAGAGCCCCGGTGAGCTGATCTTCATCAACGGCAAGCAGTACAAGGCCTACCGGGGGATGGGTTCGCTGGGCGCGATGCAGTCCCGGGGTCAGGTCCGGTCGTACTCGAAGGACCGCTACTTCCAGCAGGATGTCACCAGCGACGAGAAGCTCGTCCCCGAGGGCGTCGAGGGTCAGGTGCCGTACCGTGGCCCGCTCGCCCAGGTCGCCCATCAGCTGGTCGGCGGGTTGCGGCTGGCGATGGGGTACGCCGGCGCGGAGAGCGTTGCCGAGCTGCACCAGCGCGGACAGCTCATTCGGATCACCGCGGCCGGGCTCAAGGAGAGCCATCCGCACGACATCCAGATGGTCGCTGAGGCGCCCAACTACCACACCCGCTGACCCCACCACCCCCTACCGTCTGGAGTCCTCATGCGTGACGTGGTCGAGATCGGGCTGGGCAAGACCGCGCAGCGCGGCTACCACCTGGACGACATCGCGATCGTGCCGAGCCGCCGTACCCGGGACGTCGATGACGTGTCGACGGCCTGGCAGCTCGACGCGTACCCGTTCGGCATCCCCTGCGTCGGCCACCCCTCCGACGCGACGATGAGCCCGGCCTCGGCGGTGCGGCTCGGCCAGCTCGGCGGCCTCGGTGTGCTCAACGTGGAGGGTCTGTGGACCCGGTACGAGAACCCGGCGAAGGTGCTCGCGGAGCTGGCGAGCCTGGGCGCGGACGCCACCGGCCCGTCGCCCCGCCCCACCCGCGCCGGCGCGACCGGGCTGCACCACACCCGGCGGCTTCAGGAGGTGTACGCCGAGCCGATCCGCGCGGACCTGATCGCCGAGCGGGTTCGTGAGCTGCGGGCCGGCGGCCAGACGGTGGCGGTACGTGTCTCGCCGCAGCACACCCTGGCGCTCGCCCCGGTGATCCTCGACGCCGGGGTGGACATCCTGGTGATCCAGGGCACCATCGTCTCCGCCGAGCACGTCTCCACCACCGACGAGCCGCTGAACCTCAAGGAGTTCATCGCCGACCTCGACCTACCGGTGGTCGTCGGCGGCTGCACCGACTACAAGACCGCCCTGCACCTGATGCGCACCGGCGCCGCCGGGGTGATCGTGGGGATCGGCGGTGACGACTGGTCAACCACCGAGTCGGTGCTCGGCATCCGGGTGCCGATGGCCACCGCGATCGCCGACGCCGCGGCGGCGCGCCGCGACTACCTGGACGAGACCGGCGGCCGCTACGTCCACCTGATCGCCGACGGCGATATTCGGACCTCCGGTGACATCGCCAAGGCGCTTGGCTGCGGCGCCGACGCGGTGATGCTGGGCGAGCCGCTCTCGCTCTGCCCGGAGGCGCCGGCCGGCGGCGCCTGGTGGCACTCGGCCGCCAGCCACCCGGCACTGCCCCGGGGCGCCTTCGAGGCCGCCGGCGAGCCGGTCGGCTCGATGGAACGGCTGCTGTACGGCCCGGCCGACGAGCCGGATGGCCAGCTCAACCTCTTCGGTGGGCTGCGCCGGGCGATGGCCAAGTGCGGCTACCGTGACCTCAAGGAGTTCCAGAAGGTCGGCCTGGTCCTGGATCGCTAACCAGCGCGGAGGGACATCATCGCGCCGGTCGGGTGGTTAGGCTCGACCGGTGCGTTCCACCTCCGCCCGGGTTCGACCCGGCCTCGCCGCCGCCGTCGTGGCGGCGGCCCTGCTCACCGGCTGCTCCTCCGCGAGCCCGGGCGACGACTTCCGCCCGGGCGCCTCCGAGCTGGGTGACCCGTACGTGCCGGGCGCGGGCAACGGCGGATACGACGTGGAGCACTACCGGCTCGCCGTCGACTACGACCCGGCCAGCGACCGGCTCCGGGGACAGGCGGCGGTCACCGCCGTCGCCACCCAACCGCTGTCCCGGTTCAACCTGGATCTACAGGGTCTGGAGGTCACGGCGGTCGGGGTGGATGGGGACCGGGCCCGGCACCACCGCGACGGCGACGAGCTGGTGGTGACGCCGGCGCGGGGGCTGGCCCAGGGCAACCGCTTCACCGTCACGGTCGAGTACGCCGGCCGCCCCGGCACCCGGCCGAACGGTCCGCTGGGCGGCGGTGGTTTCCTGCACACCGAGGACGGTGCGATCGTGCTCGGCCAGCCCTACTCGGCCGCCGCCTGGTTCCCGGTGAACGACCACCCGAGCGACAAGGCGACGTACGACATCGAGGTCGCCGTCCCGGACGGGCTCGCCGCGCTCAGCAACGGGGTGCCCGGGGAGCAGAGCAGCGCCGACGGCCGGACCACCTGGCGCTGGGCGCAGCGGGCCCCGATGGCGAGCTATCTGACCACCCTGGTGATCGGCGCCTACCGGGTGGAGACCGGCACCCACGCCGGGAAGCCGATCGTCACGGCCGTGCCGGAGTCGCTCGCGGAGACCGGCCCGGAGGCCGTCTCGCTGGCCCGTACGGGCGAGATCGCCGACTTCCTGGCCGACCGCTTCGGGCCGTACCCGTTCGACTCCTACGGCGGGGTGGTGGTCGCCGACCCACGGGTGGGGTACGCGTTGGAGACGCAGTCCCGTCCCGTGTACGGCCCTGCCTTCTTCCTCGGTGGGCGGCCCAACTTCGATGTGGTCGTCCACGAACTGGCGCACCAGTGGTTCGGCAACAGCGTGGCGGTGACCCGGTGGCGGGACATCTGGCTGAACGAGGGCTTCGCCACCTACGCCGAGTGGCTCTGGGCGGAGCACGAGGAGGGTCGGTCGTTGCAGCGCGCGTTCGAGGAGCTCTACGCCGTGACGGACTGGTCGCTGCCGGCCCTGGACCCGGGGCCGGAGCAGATGTTCGGCACCGCCGTCTACCAGCGCGGAGCACTGACCGTGCACGCGCTGCGGCGGACGGTCGGCGACGACGCCTTCTTCGCCATCCTGCGGGCCTGGACGGCCGAGCGGCGTGACGGCTACGGCACCACCGGTGACTTCATCGAACTGGCTGAGCGGGTCTCCGGGGCGCAGCTCGACGACTTCTTCGACGCCTGGCTCTCCGGCACCACCCGGCCCGCTCTCCCCGAACCGGGCTGAGCTGCCTCTGGCGCGATTGCTACCGGTCGGTAATGATGCAGCTATGCGGTACGACGTGGTCGTCATCGGGTCCGGCTTCGGCGGGGGCGTCGCCGCGCTGCGGCTGGCCGAGAAGGGCTACCGGGTCGGGGTGCTGGAGGCGGGCCGACGCTTCGCCGACGGCGACTTCCCACAGACCTCCTGGCAGCTGCGCCGCTTCGTCTGGGCACCGTGGCTGGGCTGCTACGGCATACAGCGGATCACCCTGCTGCGGGCGGGCCGGCGCCGGGCCGGTGGCGTGCTGGCGCTCTCCGGCGCCGGGGTGGGCGGCGGTTCCCTGGTCTACGCGAACACCCTGTACGAGCCGCTGGACGCCTTCTTCCAAGATCCGCAGTGGCGGGACATCACCGACTGGCGGGAGGAGTTGACCCGCCACTTCGATCAGGCGAAGCGGATGCTCGGCGTCAGCACGTACCCGGGAACCACCGGGGCGGACCGGGCGATGCGGGCGGTGGCGGAGCGGATGGGGGTCGGGCACACCTTCCGGGCCACCCCCGTCGGCGTGCACCTCGGCCAGCCGGGACAGCGGGTGCCCGATCCCTACTTCGGCGGGGCGGGGCCGGAGCGAACCGGCTGCACGCACTGCGGCGCCTGCATGACGGGTTGCCGGTACGGCGCGAAGAACACGCTGGCCAAGAACTATCTGTGGCTGGCCGAGCGGCTCGGTGCACAGGTGCATCCGTTGACGACCGTGACCGCGGTCACGCCGGTCGAGGGGGGCGGGTACGCGGTGCAGACCCGGCGCACCGGTTCCTGGCTGCGGGGGCGTTCGCAGGTGATCCACGCCGACCAGGTGGTGTTCGCCGCCGGTGCGTTGGGTACCCAGCGTCTGCTGCACGGGATGAAGGTGGCTGGGGCGCTGCCGCGGCTCTCGTCCCGCCTCGGCGCGTTGACCCGTACCAATTCGGAGGCGGTTCTCGGCGCGTCGGTGTCCCGACGGGCGGCGCGGGCGGCGGGGGTCGACTTCACCGAGGGGGTGGCGATCACAAGCTCGTTCCACCCTGATTCGCAGACCCACATCGAGCCGGTCCGCTACGGCCGGGGCTCGAACGCGATGGGGCTGCTCCAGACCCTGTTGGTAGACGGCGGCCCGCGCCGGATACGTCGCTGGCTGGGCGCGCTCGTGCGGCGGCCGCGTGCGGCGGCGCAGATGTTGTCGGTCCGCAACTGGTCCGAGCGCACGGTCATCGCCCTGGTCATGCAGTCGGCGGATAATTCGTTGACCACCCGGCTACGCCGTGGGCTCGGCGGTCGTCGACTCGTCTGCGAACCGGGTCACGGGGAGCCGAATCCGACCTGGATACCGGCCGGCAACCGGGCGGTTCGGCTCCTGGCCGAGGAGATCAACGGGGTGCCGGGCGGTGCGCTCACCGAACCGTTCAACATCCCGGTGACCGCGCACATCCTGGGCGGCGCGGTGATCGGCGCCACCGAGGAGGACGGCGTGGTGGACCCGTGGCAGCGGGTGTACGGGCACCCCGGGCTGCACGTCGTTGACGGCGCGGCGGTCTCGGCCAATCTCGGGGTGAACCCAAGCCTGACCATCACCGCCCAGGCCGAGCGGGCCATGTCGTTCTGGCCGAACCAGGGGGAGCCGGATCCCCGCCCTCCGCTCGGCGCCCCGTACGTGCGGCTGACCCCGGTGGCCCCGCGCCATCCGGCGGTGCCGGCGCATGCCCCTGGTGCGCTGCGGTAGCACCGGGGGAGACCGCGGCACGGCGCGGTCGGCGGGGCCGCTGCGCCGACTCGGGTCCCGGGTCGGCGTCGGGCGTGTCGGTGGGTAGGCTTTCTGCACATGAGCACCCCGCGCCCTGTCCTGGTGGTGGACTTCGGAGCCCAGTACGCCCAGCTCATCGCACGTCGGGTGCGGGAGGCCCGGGTCTACTCGGAGATCGTCCCGCACACGATGTCGGTGGCCGAGATGCTGGCGAAGGACCCGGCAGCGATCATCCTCTCGGGTGGCCCGTCCAGCGTCTACGCGCCCGACGCGCCCGGTGTCGACGCCGGCGTGTTCGAGGCCGGGGTGCCGGTCTTCGGCATCTGTTACGGCTTCCAGGCGATGGCGCAGGCACTCGGGGGCACGGTCGCGCAGACCGGCAATCGGGAGTACGGCGGCACGGTGTTGCGCCAGCGGCCGGAAGCCGGGATGCTGCTGCGCGATCTCCCTGATGATCTTCCGGTTTGGATGAGCCACGGCGACTGTGTGACGGAGGCGCCGGCTGGCTTCGCGGTGACCGCCGAGTCAGCGGGGGCCCCGGTGGCGGCCTTCGAGGATCGGGCCGGGCGCCGGGCCGGGGTGCAGTTCCACCCGGAGGTCGGGCACACGGCGCACGGCCAGGAGATGCTGACCCGTTTCCTCTACGACATCGCCGGCATCGAGCCCACCTGGACGCCGGAGAACATCATCGACGAGCAGGTGGCCCGGATCCGGGAGCAGGTGGGTGCCAAGGAGGTCATCTGCGGTCTCAGCGGCGGCGTTGACTCCGCGGTCGCCGCGGCGCTGGTGCACCGGGCCATCGGCGACCAGTTGACCTGTGTCTTCGTTGACCACGGTCTGCT
The DNA here is from genome assembly GCF_000514775.1 of Salinispora pacifica CNR114. GTDB lineage: Bacteria > Actinomycetota > Actinomycetes > Mycobacteriales > Micromonosporaceae > Micromonospora > Micromonospora pacifica. Next base: position 119,151 of record NZ_AZWO01000001.1, read on the forward strand.
TCGGGCGGGCGAGGCGGAGCAGGTGGAGAAGGACTACGTCGCCGCCACCGGAATCAAGCTGCGGGTGGTTGACGCGGCGGACCAGTTCCTGACCGCGTTGGCCGGGGTGACCGATCCGGAGCGGAAGCGCAAGATCATTGGCCGGGAGTTCATCCGGACCTTCGAGGCCGCTGCCCGGGACATCGCCGCCCACGGCGATGTGGAGTTCCTGGTGCAGGGCACCCTCTATCCGGACGTGGTGGAGTCCGGCGGCGGTGCGGGCACGGCCAGCATCAAGAGCCATCACAACGTTGGCGGGCTTCCGGAGGATCTCGGATTCTCCCTGGTCGAGCCGCTGCGCACGCTCTTCAAGGACGAGGTTCGCGCACTCGGCCTCCAACTGGGCCTGCCGGAGGCGATGGTCTGGCGGCACCCGTTCCCCGGTCCGGGGCTCGCGATCCGGATCATCGGCGCGGTGGACCGGGAGCGGCTCGATGTGCTCCGTCGGGCCGACTTCATCGCCCGGCAGGAGCTCAGCGCTGCTGGCCTGGACCGCGGCGTGTGGCAGTTCCCGGTGGTCCTCCTGGCCGACGTACGCAGTGTGGGTGTGCAGGGGGACGGACGCAGCTACGGGCACCCCGTGGTGCTGCGCCCGGTCTCCAGCGAGGACGCGATGACGGCCGACTGGTCGCGGCTGCCGTACGACCTGATTGCCCGGATCTCCACCCGGATCACCAACGAGGTCGCTGAGGTGAACCGGGTGGCGCTGGATGTCACCAGTAAGCCGCCGGGCACCATCGAGTGGGAGTGAGTCGCGTTCAACTGACGGGGGGAGCCGGCGGCTGCGGCCCCGGCCAGGTGGGGGTGGCGGTGGTCGCCCCGGGTGCCGTCGGGTGCGGCCAGGCCGGCGCGCCCGCCGGCTCCGCCGGGATCAGGAACCACATGATCGGGTACGCGAGCACCGCGATCCCGCCGGTGAGCAGGCCGGTCACCGCGAAGATGACCCGAATCAGCGTGGGGTCGAGGTTGAAGTAGCGGCCGACGCCACTGGCCACTCCGGCGATCATTCGGTCGGTGGTGGGGCGACGGAGCTGTTTGTACGGGGGCTGGGCAGTTCCGGTGCTTGTCATCTCCTCATGGTGCGTCGCCCGGCTCCGGCCGACCTCGGTGATTTCCCGGGCCTTACCCTGATCTGCCCCTTGCCCGCGAGCCGGGAGTCATTATTCCGACCCTTTTCGGCGTTGGTGGCGGGGAACGGGGAGAATTTGGCTCTGTGACCCTCATGCTGGAGCCGCTTCGTAGGATTGCGGCGTACGCGGTTTGTACCAACTCGGTCGGTCAGGTGCTGCTGGTCCGTGCGTCGCAGCGCTCCGGGACCCCCGGCGCCTGGTCGCTGCCCGGGGGCGCGGTCGACCACGGCGAGGACCCCTGCGACACGGTCGTGCGGGAGACCGCCGCCGAGACCGGGCTGTCGGTCAGCGTGGCCACCCTCGCCGACGTGCTCGCCGACATGCGAGCGTTGCCCGAGCGGGGCATTACGATCCACACCGACCGCCTGCTCTACCAGGTCTCGGTGCGGGGCGGGACGCTCGCCGACCGCGCCGACCAGCCCACCGACCTGGTCCGCTGGTTCTCCCTTGAGCAGGCCCGCGAGCTGCCCCTACGCTCGTTCACGGCGCGCGCCCTCGGCCTGCCCGCCTCGGCGGCGGACATCGTGCCGGACGAACCGCCCGAGTTTCCGTCCTTCTACGCGGTCGAGGGGCCCGACGGTCTGCATCGGGCACAGCGCTTCGCCGCGTACGCCGTCGTCACCGACCCCGACGAGCGGGTCCTGCTCACCCGGGTCTCGGACGGGTACCCGGGTGCCGGTTGTTGGCACCTGCCGGGTGGCGGGACGGACTACGGTGAGCAGCCGGGCGCGGCGCTGATCCGTGAGCTGGTTGAGGAGACCGGGCAGACCGGGCGGCTGGTTGAGCTCCTCGGCGTGGCGAGTCACCGGGACGCCGCCTCGCTCGGTCCGGAGGGCTACCCGATCGACTGGCACGGGGTTCGGGCCTTCTACCGGGTCGTGGTCGACCGCCCCGCCCCGCCAACCGTGATCGACGTCGGCGGTTCCACCTGCGAGGCTCGCTGGTTCGCGAAGGAGGAACTGGGCGCCCTCCCGGCCGATCGGCTGACCGAGGTGACGGCCGAGGCGGTCCAGGCCGCTCGGCTGACCTGACCGCCCCAGCCTGACGTTCCCGCAGCTATCGTCGGTCGCGGCAACTTCTCATCGATTCGGCGTAGGGCGGGGGCAGGGTGCAGCAGCGGCGGACGGCGGCATATGGGGTGCTGCGGGATGACGGTGGGCAGGTGCTACTCGTACGGGGTGGGGACGGGAGCCCGGATCGGGGTGCCTGGCGGCTGCCGGGCGGCGACCTTCGGCACGCCGAGCATCCCGCCGCCACGGTCGTCCGCGGGTTCGCCGCGGAGACCGGGTTGGCCGTGACGGTGGCCGGGGTCCGGGCGGCGGTAGCCGATGTGGCCACCTACGCCGCCGGATCCGGGCTGCACACCGATCGGCTGGTGTTCGACGTGACCGCGACGGATGGCGTACTCCGGCCGGAGCAGGGCGGTGGCAGTGCCAGGCTGGGGTGGTTCACGCCCGAATCAGCGGCGGCGGCGCCCGTGCTGCCGTTCACGGCGGAGTTGCTCGGCCTGTCGGGCGCGCCCCTGCCTTCGGGGTCGTCCCGGGTGCTGCCGTCGGCGCCGATGGCTCCGGCGCCGATGACCTCGGCCGCAACGGTTCCGGCGGCAACGGCTCCGGGGCCGACCGCTCTGCGGCACCGTTTCGGTGCGTACGGGCTGGTCACCGACCCGGCTGGGCGGGTGCTGCTGACGCTGATCGCGGAGGGCTACCCGGGCGCTGGCAGCTGGCACCTGCCCGGCGGTGGCACCGACTACGGTGAGGCGCCGGAGACGGGGCTGCTCCGCGAGTTGGTGGAGGAGTCCGGTCAGGTCGGACGGGTCGTCAGATTGATCGGTGTGGACAGCTTTCACCACCCCAGCAGGGTCGGGCCGGAGGGGCGTCCGTTGGACTGGCACACCGTTCGGGCCATCTACACGGTGGTGGTGGAGGAGCCGACCGAGGCGCGGGTGCTGGAGCTGGCTGGGGGGTCAACCGCACGGGCGAGCTGGTTTGGCGTTGACGAGCTCAGCGGGCTGCGGCTCAGCGATATCGCTGCCCGGACGGTCGCTGAGCTCCGCTGACCATCCTGGTCCGGTGTGTGTTGGCCCCGGGCGGGTGACTCGGTTGGAAATGCGATCCCAATTTAGCTGTAATTGGGGCATTGCGGACGCTGAAGAGTGCTCATCATGTGATGCCGCTGGACTCCGGTACATTTGAGTGTGGGGAGTTAACGGTGTAACGGGCGATGCGATCCGGATTAGGAGTATGAGGGCGGTTCGCGCGGTTTAAGGGAGTTTTAAGTACCGCCGGCAGCTATCGCCAAGCCCCGTTTGCCTGTGCGATGGTGTACCCCGCAAAACGGCTGCCGGGCCAAGAAGGTCTGGCACGAGACAGCCGGACGCCCTGCCACCGCGGCGGTGCGCCGATCCGGTGATGGAGGGAACGTGCCGAGAGCCCCCTGGCGCCGGCGTCGTACGACAGACAGTCCACGTCCTGCAGGGCGTCGATGGGCAGGCCCGTTGCGGCGCAGCGGCACAATCGCCCGTCAGGTGCTGTGGGTTCGGGCGGGCCGCCCGGACGGTGGCCTCCGTGGCGGCGTTGACCGGCCGCTGATCGAGCGCCGGTTCCCGCAGCGCCGCTACCCGCGGTACGACGCCGAGGTGGAGGCGATCGTCCCGGTCAGCCCTGCTGTCGCCCCGGCGCCGCCGGTGGACGAAGCGGTGGCGATCTCGACTCCGCTCCTTCCCGGTGCCCGGACGCCGGCCCGGCGGATGAAATTCGTGCTGGTCAACGGCTGTACCCTCGCCAGCCTCACCCTCGGCATGCTGGCGATCTTCCTGGCCATGCAGGGCGAGGTGCGGCCCGCGGCGCTCTGCCTGATCGCCTGCGTCGCCTTCGACGGTCTCGACGGTGCCCTCGCCCGCCGACTCGGCGTGGCCAGCCCGTTCGGCGCCCAGATGGACTCGTTGGCCGACATGTGCTCCTTCGGCCTCGCCGCCCCGGTCGTGGTCTATGCCTCCCTGGCTGGCTCGGTGCCCCCGGCCGCCGCAGCGGTGGCCTGTGCGCTCGTCGCGTCCTGTGCCGCGATCCGTCTCGCCCGGTTCAATGTCTCGCCGAAGGACAGCCGCTTCTTCTGCGGGGTGCCCACCACCATGGCGGCCGCCATGCTGGCCCTGACCGTCGCCATCGGGCTGCCGGTGTCCGGGCTGGTCCTGCTCGGCGGGGTGGCGCTGCTCGCCTTCGCGATGGTCTCCAGCTTTCCGTACGCGAAGCTCGCTCGCCTGGTGAAGCTGCCACCCTGGGTCTGGCTGGCTCCGCTGGTCGGCGCGCTGGTCGACATCCGGCTCACCTTCGCCCTGGTCGTGGTGGGCTACCTGCTCAGCGGTCCGGTGCTCTGGCTGCGGCAGCGCCGTACCGTCTGATTCGGCTTCCCGGCGGGGCACCGTGGTTTCCCGGCGCCCCGCCACCGCTCCTTCCGGCGCCCGTGCGACGCGGTCAGTGCCAGCGGGCGATGACCGACGACCCGCCGACGACCCGGTCGCCGGGCCCGACCAGTGGCTGCGCCGCCTCGGCCGGCAGGTAGACATCGGTGCGTGAGCCGAACCTGATCAGCCCAAACCGCTCGCCCTTGGCCAGCAGCGAACCGATGGGCGCCCGCTGCACGATCCGCCGGGCGATCAATCCGGTACGTTGCGCCACGACCACCGTTCCGTTGGTGGTGTCCAACACCGTGTACGCGGCGACGTTGTGTTCCGCATCGGGCTTCATCGCGTTGGCGAAGCCGCCGTCGGTCACGAAGTGGTCGACCACCTTGCCCGCCACCGGGGAGCGGTTGATGTGGACGTCGAGCACCGACAGGAACACGGCGATCCGCAGCCATTCGCCGTCGCCGAACCGCTCGTCGGAGAGGCGTTGTACCGAGAGCACCCTGCCATCGGCCGAGGCGACCACCGCGGACGGATCCGCTGGCACCTCCCGCTCCGGGTCCCGGAAGAAGGCGGCGACCGGTGCGGCGGCAAGGGCCGGCAGCAGCCACAGCTTGGAGGTCGGCCGGGCGACACGGGCCACCGCCGCCAGCCCGAGGGCGATCCCGGCGGCGGCCACCCCGTTGCTGTCGATGTGCATCGTGCGGGTCAGCGGCACGCTGGCGGGTCGGTACGCCGGGGCCAGCCCCACCGCCGCCGCCGCGGTGGCCGGGCTGAAGCGGAGCCGGTGCACCCGCAGCGGTGGGTTGTTGCGCAGCAGCAGGTCGCTACCGACGCCGTGCAGCGCGGCCTGGCGGGCCAGTTCGTCGCTCGCGCCGCCGGTGCGCCTGGCGATGGCGGGGGTGGCGAGGCTCAACGTGGCCCCGTTGTCGAGGTACTTGCCGAGCCCGTCGAGGGTGGCGCGGGTCTCCTCCATCGTCCCGGTGAGCGGTTCACCGATGATCGCCACCGCTGCGGCCTCGGCGTCGGCCAGCGCGTCAACGACCCGGACCCGCTCGGCGACCCAGGGGCCCTGGGCGGCTACGTGCGCGCGCAGCATCTCGGCGTCCGACCAGCCGGCCGGTACGACGGTGAGCGTGTCACCGGGCAACAGCGCCTCGATCGCCGCGGCGAGTACCGGGGACTCCAGGCTGGCGTCGACCAGCAGGGCGGCCTTCGGCGCGTTGATCCGGGCGAGTTCCGAGACGAGGACACGGGCGGCGCGCTCGCCGATACGGACCGGACCGGAGCGGCCGGTGGGAGGCACGGCGGGGGACTGGGTCATGTCGGACAAGCTCCTGACGGTCGGGACGACGGGTCGGTGAGATCGGCGCGATCGGCGTCGGGTCGCTCGGCATCGCCCGTGGGCGCGCTGCCGGGTCGAACCGGCGAGTGCGTGGCGGGGCGGGCGCCACCGGCCAGCATATGCCCCGAGCCGGGTCGAGCCGGCGTTGCGCTCAGCGCCGATCCCCCTCGGCTGGCCCGGGCTCCGGCGTCGCACCGGTTGGCGGCGCCTCCGCCTCCGGAGCGGCCGGGCTGCCGAACCGGGCCGCGCGAAGCGCCCCGACCAGCCCCAGTACACCGATCAGTAGCAGCGCGCCGGCCAGGAACCAGCCCACCGGGGGGAGCGTGAGTTCGAGCAACCGGGCGACCAGCCACCAGGCGGCAAGGAGAAGGAAGATCAGCCCGAAGATCAACGACACCGAGTCGGTGCGATGGGGTTTCACCGGGTCACCTCCAGCGTGCCGACGTCAACGTGAACGGAGAGGCGTAGCGTTCCGCCGCCGGGGCCGTCCGCCCCCAGGTCGGTGCTTTCGTGGCGCGAACCGGTGGAGCCGCTGCGCTTGGCGACGCCCTGGTCGAAGACGACCGCGTCGCCGACGGTGACGGTCGCGGTGACGGTGGCGTCGACGTCCGGGGGCAAGATCACGGTGGCCTTCCCGGCGGTGACCGTCACCGTGACCTCGCTGCGCTTTCCGGTGAAATCCACCGAGCGTAGGTCGAGTAGTGAGTTGCCGGAGAGGTTCTCGTAGCGGTTGGCGAGCTCGGCATGGCTGGCCGGCGCCCAGGTCACCGCCTGGTTCACCGTTCGGAACCGGTCGGACTCGGCCACCGTGGCCACCCCCAGTGCGGCGGCGGTGATCAGGCCGAGCGCGATGAGCCAGCGGGCCCGGCCGAACCAGGCGCCGACGAGTAGGCCGAGGCCGATGGTGGCCAGGACGGCCGCGAAGTACGCGGACGCGCCGAGGGCGGGTACGCCGGTCAGATCGAGGAGGGTCAGCAACCCGAGGACGAGGAAGACCAGCGAGAAGGTCACCCCACCGAGCGCGGAGCGTTCCCGCGGTCGTTTCCGCTCCGGCCGCGGGGCCGGTGGTGCGGGCGGCGGGGTCGGTGAGGCGTACGGCCCATGTGGGGCGAACGGCAGGCGGACGCCGCCAGGTGGAGCCTCGGGCGCTGTCGGCCAGGCCGGCGGCGGTGCCGAGGTTGGCCAGGGCGGCGGCGGTGCCGAGGTCGGCCAGGCCGGCGGCGGGGCAACGGGCGGGCCGGGTTGGCCCGGACGTTCGCGGTTGAGTAACAGCGCCCCGCTGATCAGGATCGCCGCGCCGAGCAGCATGGCCCGGAACGCGTCGGTGACGATGAAGGCGAAGCTGACCGCCACCAGGATGCCGAGCACGATCACGGTGACCGGGGACATGCTGGAGCGTCCCCGACCCAACATCGACTCGACCGGTGAGGCGGTGTCGCCCTCGCCCGGGATGATCAGCCAGGCGGAGATGTACACCAGGATGCCGACGCCGCCGAAGAAGCCGAGCACCGCGAGCAGCACCCGCCACAGCACCGGATCGGTGTTCGTCGCCCGGCCGATCGCCGCGCAGACGCCAGCCAGATAGCGGCCGTCGCGCGGACGGACCAGCCCGTACCGCGAGGTGAAGCCGCCGCCCCCGAGCGGCGGCGGGGTGGGCGGGCTCCCGGGCGGCGGCGGGGTGGGCGGACCCGTGGGTGGTGGCGGTTCACCCGCCGGCGCCGCAGGTGGTGGCGTCGCCGCGGCTGGCTGGTGCTGGGCGGCTTCCTCGGTCATGACCTCGATCCTGCTCCCTCGTCGCCTCGTCGGCCTCCGGCGGAGACCCTGACCTCACCCTGAGATCAGGGCAGCAGGATCTCCGGGACGCCCCCGTGGTCGAGTGCTTACCTGGCGTGTGACGATCGGAACCAGCGGCGCGTGCCGCTCGCCGGAAGAACCGCCGCGACTAGCTAGGGAGCCCCGATCAGTGTCGTGACCAACCCCCCGCGCCTCTATCGCGCCCGCGAGCACCGGATCGCTGCTGGGGTGGCGGCGGGGATCGCCGGGCACCTTCGCATCCCGGTGCTCTGGGTCCGGGTCGCGTTCCTGGTGTTGCTCGGCTTCAACGGCCTCGGGTTGCTGTTGTACGCGGCCCTCTGGGCGGTGGTGCCGCTGCGACCGGGGGACACCGCCACCCCGCCCCGTCGTGATGTGGCTCAGCTGCTGCCGTTTGTGGCGATCGGCCTGGGGGTGCTGATCTTCCAGGTGATCTTCTTTGATGCGGTGGGTGCGACCGGTGTTGCGGGCACCGCCGGCTGGCTTGTCACGATCATCGCGGTCGGGGCCGGGCTGATCTGGCACCAGTCCGCACCGCAGCGGCGACGGCAGTGGGACGGGACGCTGCCGGTGCCCTGGCTGAGCGCGGTGGTGGAGGAGAGTGACCGGCGGGCGTTCGTGCTTCGCTTCATCGGCGGCGGAATCCTGGTCGCGGTGGGGGTGATCGGGGTCGCGGCGGTGTACTCCCCGACGCAGAACTTCGACGCGGTGCTCAACGGCGTGATCTTCGCCTTGGTCGGTCTGGCGGGGGTCGGGGTGGTGGCCGCGCCGGTGCTCTGGCGAACCTGGAACCAGCTTCGGTCGGAGCGGGAAGGGCGGATCCGGGAGCAGGAACGGGCCGAACTGGCTGCCATGGTGCATGACCAGGTGCTGCACACCCTCGCGTTGATCCAACGCAACGCCGGCGACGGGAAGACGGTGACGCGGCTGGCCCGGGGGCAGGAGCGCTCGCTGCGCAACTGGCTCTACCGGCCGACTGCCTCGCCGACGGAGCGCTTCGCGGCAGCGCTGGAGCTGGTGGCGGCCGAGGTGGAGGACACCTACGCGGTCACGGTGGAGACGGTGGTCGTCGGTGACCGGGAGACCGACGAGCGGGTCGGCGCGTTGGTGGCCGCCGCTCGCGAGGCGTTGGTGAACGCGGGCCGGCATGCTGGGGTGCAGACCGTCTCGCTCTACGCCGAGGTCGAACCGGAGCAGGTCAGTGTCTTCGTCCGGGATCGGGGGAGGGGTTTCGATCCGGCTACGGTGGAGGAACGCCGGCACGGCGTTCGGGGCTCGATTATCGGCCGGATGAAGCGACACGGTGGCCGGGCGGAGATCCGCTCCGGGCCCGGGGAAGGGACCGAGATCCGGTTGATCCTGCCGATCTCCCGTGACGGGTCCACGGCGGAGAGGAGTAGGTGATGGCGGACCAGACGCCGGATTCAGTGGTGGAGGCGGGTGTGGCCGCGCGGCGGCTGCGGGTCTTCCTCGTTGACGATCATGTGATGTTCCGGGCCGGAGTCCGTGCCGAGCTGGGTGCGCATGTCGACGTGGTGGGCGAGGCGAGCACGGTGGCGGAGGCGGTCAGTCGGATCGCCGCCACCGAGCCCGATGTGGTGCTGCTTGATGTGCACATGCCGGAGGGGGGTGGCCGGGCGGTGCTTGAGGCCATCCGGCGTACGCACCCGTACGTGCGGTTCCTCGCGCTCAGCGTCTCGGACGCGGCCGAGGACGTGATCGGGCTGATCCGCGCTGGCGCCCGGGGCTATGTCACCAAGACGATCTCACCGGACGAGTTGGCGGCGGCGGTCCGCCGAGTCGCCGAGGGCGACGCCGTCTTCAGTCCCCGGCTGGCCGGTTTCGTACTGGACGCCTTCGCCGCCCGGCCGGACGTGCCGGTCTCGGACCCCGAGCTGGACCTGTTGACCAACCGGGAACGGGAGGTGTTGCGTCTACTCGCTCGGGGGTACGCGTACAAGGAGATCGCCAGGGAGCTGTACATCTCGATCAAGACGGTCGAGACGCACGTGTCGAACGTCCTCCGCAAGCTCCAGATGTCCAGCCGCTACGAGTTGTCGCGCTGGGCGGCGGATCGTCGGCTCGTCTGAGCCGACGATCGGCTGTGACGACGGGTTGCTCAACGTGACAGGACTGGCTACTGTCGATGTAGTTTTTCCGACTCTTACCACGCTTGCCCGGGGTCGATGTACACACCTATGGGTGGATGTACACACCGTCCCGGCCGGGTATCGGGTTGATAACACGCCTTCCCGCTAGCGCGCGTCTGGTGTCACAGTGGCAGGCACCTCACACCCCCTCGTGAGCTGAGCGCCTGAGGAGGCACTCCCATGCGTGGGAAATTCCTGAAGGTGGCGGTCGCGGCGACCGCCACCGCTATGTTGGCCACCGCCTGTGGCAGCGACTCGAGCGATGCTGGCGACGACGCCGCCGGCGGCACGCTTCGGGTATATGCATCCGAGCCGGCGTACCTGCTGCCGTCGAATGCCAACGACGAGCCGTCGATCTATGTGGTTCGCCAGCTCTACCGCGGTCTGGTCAAGTACAACGCCGAGACCGGTGATCCAGAGATGGATCTGGCCGAGTCGATCGACTCGGACGACCAGAAGCTCTGGACGATCAAGCTGAAGGACGGCTACACCTTCGACAACGGTGAGCCGGTCGACGCCGACGCCTTCATCCGGTCGTGGAACTTCGCCGCCTACGCGCCGAACGCCCAGAACAACGGCTCCTTCATGACGCGGATCGCCGGTATCGACGAGGTCCTGCCCAAGGACCCGGACGGTGACGGCCCGGAGAAGGCCCCGGAGCCGACGGCCGAGACGCTGTCCGGCCTGAAGAAGGTCGACGACCTGACCTTCACCGTCGAGCTCAGCGAGCCGTTCAGCGGCTTCCCGATCGTGGTTGGCTACCCGGGCTTCTCGCCGATGGCCCAGGCCTGCCTGGACGACACGGATGCCTGTAACGAGACCCCGATCGGCAACGGCCCATACAAGATCGACGGTAGCTGGAAGCACGACGTCGAGATCAACCTGGTCCGTAGCGACAGCTGGAAGGGCGAGGCGGGTAAGCCCGCTGCGATCAACTACCGGATCTTCGGGGACGTGGACGCGGCCTACGCCGCCTTCCAGGCCGGCGAGCTGGACGTGATGTACACGATCCCGCCGGCGCGCTTCAAGGAGGCCAAGGCCAGCTACGGCGACCGGCTGTACGAGCAGGCGAGCGGCAGCCTCAACTACGTCGGGCTGCCCCTGTACGACGAGAGCTTCCAGGACAAGCGGATCCGTCAGGCGATCTCGATGGCGGTCGACCGGGAGTCCATCGTGGACGCCGTCTTCGACGGCCGGTGGACTCCCGCCACCGGCTTCGTCGCGCCGACCTTCCAGGGTGCTCGCGAGGGTGTCTGCACCTACTGCACGAAGGACGTCGAGGCGGCCAAGAAGCTGCTCGAAGAGGCCGGCGGCTGGCCGGAGGGGAAGAAGCTGACCCTGTGGGCCAACGCGGGCGCCGGCCACGACGCCTGGCTGCAGGCGGTCGGCGACCAGATCAAGGCCGTGCTGGGCATCGACTACGAACTGAAGGTCAACCTGCAGTTCGCCGAGTACCTGGAGAAGGCGGACAACCGGGAGTTCACCGGCCCGTTCCGGCTCGGCTGGGGTCCGGACTACCCGTACCTGGAGACCTACCTGACCCCGACCTACGGCACCGGCGCCAAGAGCAACTACACCACCTTCAGCAACGCTGATTTTGACAGCCTGCTGAAGCAGGGTGACTCCGCCCCGAGCGTGGAGGAGGCCATCCCCTTCTACCAGCAGGCCGAGGACATCCTGGCCGAGGAACTGCCGGTCATCCCGATGTTCTGGCGTAAGGAAGCGGCGATCTACAGCGAGCACGTCGACAACTTTGTCTGGAACAAGGTCGCGGGCGCCGACTACGGTGCGACCGCGCTGAAGTAGAACTGAGCTTCGGCTATCTGATCCCGCCGTAACCAGGATGTGGCGGCAACGGTCACCCCACCAGGGTGATCGTTGCCGCCGTATCAGCGCCGAGAGGAGACCCCGACATGGGGCGCTACGTCATTCGACGGTTGCTCCAGTTCATTCCGACCGTGCTGGGCACCATGTTCCTGCTCCACTACATGACCTCGCTGGCGATTCAGTTCAGTGGGAACCCGGTCCGTGCCATCTTCGGCGACCGGACCCCGCCGCCGGCCCTACTCCAGTCGATCACCGAACGCCTCGGCTACGGTGACCCCTGCCTCGAGCAGAAGGGCAACCCCTGCTTCGGGCTCTTCCTCGACCGGGTGAGCGGAGTCTTCCTAAGCTTCGACTTCGGCATCGACCTGCGGGAGCAGGAGGTAACCGAGCTGGTTGCCAATGCCATTCCGTACACCCTGAAGCTGCTGGTGATCGCGATCGTCTTCGAGGCGGTCGTGGGTATCGCCGCCGGCGTCTGGGCGGGTCTGCGGGGCGGCAGCTTCGCCGACAACCTGGTGAAGATCAGCACCGTCTTCGTGATCTCTGTGCCGATCTTCGTGCTCGGCGTGGTGGTGCGAGAGTTCATCGGGGTCAAGTTCGGCAACATTCTGCGTGATCAGGAGTGGCTCCCCGACGTTGTCGCGTACGGGTTCTTCAGCCCCGGCTTCAAGCCGGACTACCCCTTCGCCAGCCTCCTGATTCCCGGCATGGTGCTCGGCTCGGTCGCGCTCGCCACCACCGCGCGGCTGACCCGGACCAGCATCATGGAGAACATTCGGGCGGACTTCGTCCGGACCGCCCGGGCAAAGGGCTTGGCCAACAAGCGGGTCATCGGCGTGCACACGCTGCGTAACTCGCTGATCCCGGTGATCACGTACCTCGGCGTCGACATCGGTTCGGCGATGGCCGGTGCGGTGGTTACCGAGACCATCTTCAACGTGCCCGGTATCGGTCGGCTGGTGACGGCTGCCGCCCGGGAGGGAGAGTCGTCCGTGGTCATCGGCGTGGTGACCATGCTGGTGTTGGTCGTTCTGCTCGCCAACCTGTTGGTTGACCTCCTGTACGCCGTGCTCGACCCGAGGATCCGCTATGAGTGACGGCACCGTGGTCAGTAACCGGGGGCCGGTGACACCGGCGATCCGCGGCAGGGCGAAGCGAAACGAGGTGGGACATGAGTGACGCGACGAGTGCCGGCACCGCCGTCGGCGGTGCCCCCGGGAAGACGAGCAAGAGCGGCAAGGAGCGCAACGCCAGCCTGTGGGCGGATGCCCGCCGGCAGCTGGTCCGCGACCCGGTCTTCATGCTCGCCGTGCTCTACATCGTGGTGGTCAGCACGATGGCGGCCTTCCCGAAGCTCTGGACCGGTCAGGACCCGCGGGCGTGCCACACCGACCAGTCTCGGATCGCGCCGAGCTGGGAGCACCCGTTTGGCTTCAACATCCAGGGCTGCGACTACTACTCGCACGCCATCTATGGCGCCCGGCCATCAATGGTGATTGCGATCATGGCTACCGGGGGCATCGTGCTCTTCGGCGGCCTGATGGGCCTCCTCGCCGGCTACTACGGCGGCTGGGTGGACGGGCTCATCTCCCGGCTGATGGACATCTTCTTCTCGCTGCCGTTCCTGCTCGGCGCGATCGTCTTCCTGACCGTGATCAAGCAGCAGAACATCTTCACCATCGCCCTGGTGCTGTTCCTGCTGAGCTGGCCGACGATCGCCCGGATCATCCGCGGTAGCGTCATCTCCTCAAAGGACCTGGACTATGTGCAGGCCGCCAAGGCGGTCGGGGCGGGTAACGGCCGGTTGATGTTCCGGCACATCCTGCCGAACGCGATCGCGCCGATGTTGGTGTACGCCACGATCGTGCTGGGCTCGTTCGTCGCCGCGGAGGCCACGCTGACCTTCCTCGGTATCGGGCTCCAGCCGCCGACGCAGTCCTGGGGCATCATGATCTCGGCCCACCAGGTCTACTTCCTGGAGGATCCGTGGCTGCTGCTCTTCCCCTGCGGACTGTTGATTGGCACGGTGCTGTCCTTCATTCTCATGGGTGACGCCCTGCGTGACGCCCTCGACCCGAAGTTCCGGTGAGCGCCATGAGCACTGATGTGAACGTCAAGCTGGACGCCCTGCCCGGCCTTGACGCGGATGCCCTGCCGCTTGAGGTCAAGAATCTGCAGGTGGAGTTCCGCACTCGCAACGGCATCGCCCGCGCGGTCAACGGCGTCAACTTCAGCCTGCGGGCCGGCGAGACCCGAGCGATTCTCGGTGAGTCCGGCTGCGGTAAGAGCGTCACCGCTCAGGCGATCATGGGCATCCTGGACAGCCCACCCGGGTTCGTCACCGGCGGGGAGATCCGCTACCGCGGTGTTGACCTGCTCAAGCTCCGGGAGGCGCAGCGGCGTAAGGTCCGCGCCAACCGGATCGCGATGATCTTCCAGGACGCCCTCTCCGCGCTGAATCCGGTCTTCACGGTCGGCTTCCAGCTCGGCGAGCTGTTCCGTAAGCACCGGGGCATGTCCCGGGCGGACAGCAAGGTGCGCGCCGTCGAGCTGCTTGACCTGGTCAAGATTCCGGCGGCGAAGCAACGGGTGAACGAGTACCCGCACCAGTTCTCCGGCGGTATGCGGCAGCGTGTCATGATCGCCATGGCGTTGGCGCTCGACCCGGAGGTGTTGATCGCCGACGAGCCGACCACCGCCCTGGACGTCACCGTGCAGGCCCAGATCATGTCCCTCCTCGCCGAGCTGCAGCGGGAACGGAACATGGGCCTGCTGCTGATCACCCACGACATGGGTGTGGTCGCCGACGTGGCGGACCAGATCTCGGTGATGTACGCCGGCCGGGTCATTGAGGAGGCTCCGGTCCGGGAGATCTACGAGAGCCCCTCCCACCCGTACACCAAGGGTCTGCTGGAGTCGATTCCCCGCCTGGACCTCAAGGGCCAGGAACTCTCCGCCATCAAGGGGCTGCCGCCGCTGCTGACCGACATCCCGAAGGGATGCGCCTTCAACCCCCGGTGCCGGTACGCGCAGGACGCCTGCCGTCGGGACCCGGTGCCGCCGCTGTATCAGGTGGCGCCGTCCCGAAGCTCCGCCTGCCACTTCTGGAAGGAGGTCAAGGCCGATGTCTGACATCGTGTTGGAGGCCCGTGACCTGGTGAAGCACTTCCCGCTTACCCAGGGGATCCTCTTCAAGCGGCAGATCGGCGCGGTCCGCGCGGTCGATGGGATCAACCTGCAGCTGCGCCGGGGCGAGACTCTCGGCATCGTCGGCGAGTCCGGCTGTGGCAAGTCGACCCTGGCCCGGATGCTGGTGGGGCTGGAGACGCCCACCTCCGGTGACCTGTTCGTGCAGGGCCGGAACATGGCGAAGGTCGGTGGCGCCGAGCGGCGTCGTGGCCGGCGCAACATCCAGCTGGTGATGCAGGATCCGTACACGTCGCTCAACCCGCGGATGACCGTCGGCGACATCGTCGGCGAGCCGTTCGAGGTGCACCCCGAGGTGTTGGCGAAGCCCAAGCGGCGGGCCCGGGTTCAGGAGCTGCTGGATCTGGTCGGCCTGAACCCCGATCACATCAACCGGTACCCGCACCAGTTCTCCGGCGGCCAGCGCCAGCGCATCGGTATCGCCCGCGCCCTGGCGCTCAACCCGGAGATCATCTTGTGTGATGAGCCGGTCTCCGCCCTGGACGTGTCGATCCAGGCGCAGGTGATCAACCTGCTGGAGAAGCTTCAGGACGAGTTGGGGCTCTCGTACATCTTCATCGCACACGATCTGTCCGTGGTTCGGCACATCGCCGACCGGGTCGCGGTGATGTACCTCGGTCGGGTCGTTGAGATCGGTACCGAGGACCAGATCTACGAGAACCCCACCCACCCGTACACGCAGGCGCTGCTCTCGGCGGTGCCGGTGCCGGATCCGAAGCTTCGGGGTCTGCGGGACCAGATCGTGCTGACCGGCGATGTTCCGTCGCCGGCCAACCCGCCCTCCGGCTGCCGGTTCCGGACCCGCTGCTGGAAGGCACAGGAGATCTGCGCCCAGCAGGAGCCGGCGCTGGCTGTCCGGCAGAGTTCGGCCCACCCGAGTGCCTGCCACTTCGCCGAGGTTCGGGACGTGGTGCACGCGCAGCGGTAGCGGCGCTACGGTGACCGGGGCGTTGGCCATTCCTGGCCGACGCCCCGGTTCCGTTCCGCTACCCGGCCGCCGGATCAGAGCGGGCCACGACCGGCACGAAGCAGCAGGAGAGCGACCTGGGTACCATCCGCCCCCAGCGCGGACCGGAAGCGTTCCAGGATCTCCCGCTCCCGGGAGAGCACCAGGCGGGTGCCACCGGAGGCCATCCGGGTCATGCCGACCTGCTGGGAGAGCCGGGCCCGCTCCTGCCAGAGGTCGATCAGGGCGCCGTCGATCTCGTCGATCCGCTGCCGGATATTCGCGATTTGCGCTGCAGCCAACGGTTCCTTCGTGCCGGCGTCGCGGCCATCGGTGCCCGCCGCGCCATTCGTTCCGTCCGTGTTGCCGTTCTGCTCCGCCACGCCTGTCATCATCGTCGTACCCTTCGGGTGTCGGGCGCTGGTGCCCGGATCCCGAGACGAAAAGGCCCCGGGCTCGCGAGCCCGGGGCCTTTTCGTAGGTCTTGGTTGATCAAGCGTGACCCACGGCTACCGGACTCTCCGGGCCGTAGTAAAAGTAGTCGCGCTGATCGAACACGGACCCGAGTATGCCCGCTCCCGCCTGAGGGCGCAAGGAAAGCCCGGGCCGGGGAGGC
Organism: Salinispora pacifica CNR114; assembly: GCF_000514775.1. Taxonomy (GTDB): domain Bacteria; phylum Actinomycetota; class Actinomycetes; order Mycobacteriales; family Micromonosporaceae; genus Micromonospora; species Micromonospora pacifica. The sequence continues at coordinate 135,626 of NZ_AZWO01000001.1, forward strand.
CGGTGCCACCCGAAGGGGAGGACCGGGGCGCGGCGGGCGCGCCGTCGCACATCCGGGCCGTGGCCGAAGGGATTCGTCGGGGCGACGGCATAGACTCGCCGTGCGATGCATCCTCTCTTTGACCTTCCCGTGTCCTCGTCCGCGCCCGACCCTGCTCCGCCGCGCCGGCCCACTCCGGTGCGCCTCGACCCGCAGGAGCTGCTCAACGGGCTGAATGGCCCCCAGCGGGAGGCGGTCACCCACGCCGGGTCACCGCTGCTCATCGTGGCCGGGGCCGGCTCCGGCAAGACCCGGGTGCTCACCCATCGGATCGCGTACCTGCTCGCGGAGCGACAGGTGCACCCAGGCGAGATCATCGCGATCACCTTCACCAACAAGGCCGCGGGCGAGATGAAGGAGCGGGTGGCCCAGTTGGTCGGGCCGCGCGCTCGGTTGATGTGGGTCTCGACCTTCCACTCCGCGTGTGTCCGCATCCTGCGGGCCGAGCACGAACACGCCGGCCTGAAGTCGACCTTCTCGATCTATGACGCCGACGACTCCCGTCGGCTGATGCAGCTGGTCACCCGGGAGCTGGACCTAGACCCGAAGCGCTACCCAGCGCGGGGGCTGGCCGCCCAGGTCTCCAATCTGAAGAACGAACTTGTTGACCCCGAGGAGTTCGCCGCCCGGGCCAAGGGGCCGAACGAGCGGGCGCTCGCCGAGGCGTACTCGCTCTATCAGCGGCGGCTCCGGGAGGCGCACGCACTGGACTTCGACGATCTGATCATGACCACGGTGCACCTGCTCCAGTCGCATCCGCACGTCGCGGAGACCTACCGGCGTCGGTTCCGGCACGTGCTGGTTGACGAGTATCAGGACACCAACCACGCCCAGTACGTGTTGATCAAGGAGCTGGTGTCGGGTACCGACGGGCTCGACCCGGCGGAGCTCTGCGTGGTGGGCGACGCCGACCAGTCGATCTACGCGTTTCGGGGCGCGACGATCCGCAACATCCTGGAGTTCGAGCGGGACTTCCTCGATGCCCGGACAATCCTGCTGGAGCAGAACTACCGCTCCACCCAGACCATCCTGAACGCGGCCAACGCCGTGATCGACCGAAACACCTCCCGTAAGCCCAAGCGGCTCTGGAGCGAGGCCGGGACCGGTGACCCGATCGTCGGCTACGTCGCCGACACCGAGCACACCGAGGCCGACTGGGTGGCCCGGGAGATTGACCGGCTCGTGGACGACGGTGACACCCGGCCGGGGGACGTGGCGGTCTTCTACCGCACCAACGCCCAGTCCCGGGTCTTCGAGGAGGTGTTCATCCGCGTCGGCCTCCCCTACAAGGTCGTCGGTGGGGTCCGCTTCTACGAGCGGAAGGAGGTCCGGGACGCCCTGGCCTACCTGCGGGCGTTGGTCAACGAGGACGACACGGTCAGCCTTCGTCGGGTGCTGAACACTCCACGCCGGGGCGTCGGGGACCGCGCCGAGGCGTGTGTCGAGGCGCTGGCCAGCCGGGACCGGATCTCCTTCGGCGCGGCTCTGCGCCGGGCCAAGGACGCGCCGGGCATCTCCACCCGGGCGGCGAACGGCATCGCGGAGTTCATCGCGCTGCTCGATGGTGCCCGGGAGGTCGCGGAGACCAGCGCACCCGAGGAGGTGCTGGAGGCGTTGCTCAACCGGTCGGGGTACCTGACCGAGCTGGAGGAGAGCCTGGACCCGCAGGATGCCGGCCGGGTCGACAACCTCCAGGAGCTGGTCAGCGTGGCCCGGGAGTACACGGAGCGGGTGGAGGGCCTGGGCGAGGAGGGCGAGCGAGCCACCGTCGCCGGCTTCCTGGAGCAGGTCGCGCTGGTGGCCGACGCGGACCAGTTGCCCGCCGACGACCCGGAGCACCAGGGGGTGGTGACCCTGATGACGCTGCACACCGCCAAGGGGCTGGAGTTTCCGGTGGTGTTCCTGACCGGTTTGGAGGACGGGGTCTTCCCGCACGCCCGTACCTTCGGCGACAACCATGAGCTGGAGGAGGAACGGCGCCTGGCGTACGTGGGGATCACCCGGGCCCGGCAGCGGCTCTACCTGTCCCGGGCGGTCACCCGCTCGGCGTGGGGCCAGCCGGCCTACAACGCGCCGTCCCGGTTCCTTGCGGAACTGCCCGTGGAGTTGGTGCGCTGGGAGCGCACCGAGGGCTCGTACACCTCGTGGGCCGGCGGCGGTGGGGGCGTGGGCGGTCGCGCGGACCGGGGGCAGGGCGGCTTCACCGGGGGCACGCCGAAGGCCACGCAGCTGGCGCGTCGGCTCGGCGTGGACGGTAGCCGCCTCGCCACGGCCAGCGAGTTGCCGTCGGCGCCCCCGCGGGTCGCGGTCGGGGACCGGGTCAACCACCAGCGGTACGGGCTGGGTCGGGTGCTCGCGGTGGAAGGACACGGCCCTGGCGCCCGTGCCCAGATCGACTTCGGCGACCAGACAGTCTGGCTGGTGCTCCGGCACGCACCGATCGATCGACTCTGAGCGGACGGCCCGGGTGCTGTTCGGCCGCCGTCGGCCCCGGGAGGCGCTCGGTCAGCAGGCCACGTCGACGCCGCGTTCGCGGAGGAACGGCGCCGGGTCGATCTGGTTCCACAGCTGGCCCTGATGCACCTCGAAGTGCAGGTGCGGGCCGGTGGAGTCGCCGGTGGAGCCCTCCAGGCCGATGGTGTCACCGGCGTCGACCGGGTCGCCGATGCTCACTTTCGCGGTGCTCAGGTGGGCGTAGTGGGTCAGATATCCGGTGCCGTGGTCGATGACGACCGAGATGCCGTACCCGTCACCGGCGTCGCCGGCTTTCGTCACGGTGCCGCCGAAAGCGGCGCGGACCGGGGTGCCGGCGGGCAGGGCGAAGTCGATGCCGGCGTGCAGCATTCCTCCCCGGGGGCCGTAACAGGAGGTGATGGTGGCGTCAGCCATCGGGATGACCCAGGTCGGTGTCGACGCGGTGGTTGTCGGCTTGGCTGTCACCTTCGGTGTCGTGCTGGCCGAGGGCTGCGCCGTGGGGCTCGCCGAGGCGCTCGGGCTCGCCGAGGCGATCGGGCTCGGACTGCTGCTCGCCGACTTTCGGGCGGAGCGATCGGCGCGGGCGGCTGCCGCGGTGCGGGCGGCGGCCTCGGCTTCAGCGGCGGCCTCGGCCTTGGCCCGGGCCTCGGCTTGGGCTTGCAGGTCGACGTTGACGGCATCGTTCGGGGTGGCGTCCTGGTCATCGCCGGTGATCGTTGTTAACGCGACTCCGGCGAGGGCGAGTCCGGCTACCGCGGTGGCCGTGGCCCGCAGTATCCGACCTCGGGTGTTGATCGGTCGCCGATGGCGGGCCGGGGCGGTGTTCCTGCGCGAGCGGGAGGTGTCGTTCTGCACAGCGGACCTTCACTGCTCGTAGGGGCACGTGACCTCGACATCCTGAGGTCCGTCCGGAGCCGGCCGGAGACGAGGGGCCGGCGGGCGGGCTCGGTCCGGTGCGATCAGCGGAGCTATGTCGGCCCGTGTCGCGAATAGCGGCGGCAGCGACCCCGGCTCGTACGTGGGTTCAGTCACACTGTTGGCAGTGACCCCAAACACCTTCGCCGGCTGGTGGAGAGAGAAAAACCGCCCGGATCCTTCGATCCGGGCGGCGGTAGGGCACTACACAGCGTCAGGGAATGGCTACATCGCTGTAGAAAGGTTCCATCTGGAGTTTGATGTCCACTCCGCGCTCCATCAGCCAGGGCACCGGGTCGAGCGGTTCGCCCTTGACATGGACCTCAAGGTGTAGGTGGGAGCCGTAGGAGAGGCCGGTGTTGCCAACCAGGCCGAGCTGGTCGCCGGCCTTGACCTGCTGTCCCTCCTGCACGCTGAGGGTGGAGGAGTGGCCGTAGATGGCCTCGCTGCCGTCGGCGTGCGCGACGATCACCGTGTAGCCGTAGCCGCCGAACCAGCCGGCCTTGGTGACGGTGCCGTCATGGACGGAGACGTAGGGGGTGCCCTCCGGGGCGACCAGGTCCACGCCGGTATGCAGCTCTTCACCCTGAACGCCGTATGGGGAGTTGAAGTCGTAGTCCTTCAGCGGGAGGCACCAGACTCCGGACTCCGCCTCCGAGCTCAACCGCTCGCCGTCCCGCGACGAGCGGTCGGCGGCGTTGGCGCGCTCTGCGGCGTCCTCGCTCAGCGCCGAAGCCGCCTTGAGCTCGTCCAGTACTGTCGGGCTGACGCTCTTGGCGTCGGGAAGGGCGCTGCCGGCGAAGAGGGCGACCCCGCTGGCGCCGACGAGGGCAGTGGTAACCACTGCGGCGTAGCGGCTCCGCGGTGGGGTGGGTACGCGGCGGCGGCCGCGATATCTATCGGGCTCAGACGACAGGCGCTGGCGCACGCACACCCTCCGTTGTCGGGGTATCGAGGCGATCGGGCGGGGTTCGCGAAGCTGGATGAACTCCGCCGACCGCGTCGTCACCCGTCCATGGACCTGATGACAACCGTTGGACACGGTAACCAACCACCACGTCCGTCACAAGCCGCATCGCTAAATTGGTGTGATGTTCTGTCCGTTTGTATCCACTATTGTCCTGGGCCTAAGCCGGTGAAGGTGTCCCCAATCTCATCCCGTTCGTCGCGTAGGGTGACCGAAAGGTGGAGCCGTCCGACTTGACTTACTCGGGGCATCCCTGGTTCCGCTGGCTGGACGGGCACCGAGGTGGCGGGGGTGTTCGGCGGCCCGGATTCCGCGGCCCGGACCGGTCGGGTTACCGTTCGTTAAGGTCAAGCCGCGGAGCCGGTGAAAGGGATGCGCAGATGAGCTCTCGTGTTCGGGTCGTCGTCGCCAAGCCGGGCCTGGACGGCCATGACCGCGGCGCAAAGGTCGTCGCGCGTGCCCTCCGGGACGCCGGGATGGAGGTCATCTACACCGGTCTGCATCAGACCCCGGAGCAGATTGTGGAGACCGCGATCCAGGAGGACGCCGACGCGGTCGGACTTTCCGTTCTGTCCGGGGCGCACATGACCCTTTTCCGGCGGGTGTTGGAGCTCCTTACCGAGCGAGACGCGCGAGACATCGTCGTCTTTGGCGGGGGCATCATCCCGGACACCGATATCCCGGAACTGCAGCAGATAGGCGTGGCGAAGATTTTCACTCCGGGGGCCACCACGGGGTCGATCGTGGACTGGGTCCGGCAGAACGTGGCGCAGGCCGTCGCCTGACGATCGGCCCGGGGGGTTTCGCGGGCGGGCAGGGGGAGAGGCCGGACGCACCCCTCACACGCCCGGCCCCTCTATGCACGATGCCCCGCCGCCACCCCTCGACCGACAGGGCATCGGCCGTCTCGTCGCCGCGCTGATCAGCGCTTCGACATCTGACTCAACGAGGCCTGAACCCCCGGGGTTACGTGCCGGGGAAAACATCGTCCGGAAGGTTGACACTCGGCCAAACGGCGGGTGCGGGCCAGTCAGCTGTGTAGAACCGCACACCACGTACCCGCTTGGTCGTTGGTGGTGTCGACCTCGCTAGGCTGACTTCAATGGCCTGTTACAACTGATGACAGGCGTCAAACTGTTTTCCATACGCTGGTGGCGGCGCGACGGCGCGCCGCGGAGACGGGACGGGACGCGCAATCGTGGACCTGTACGAGTACCAGGGGCGGGACCTGTTCGAGCGGCACGGGTTGCCCGTGCTCGCCGGCGGCGTCGCCACGACCCCGGAGGAGGCCCGCGCGATCGCCGAACGCCTCGGCGGTCGGGTGGTTGTCAAGGCGCAGGTGAAGGTCGGTGGCCGGGGCAAGGCCGGCGGGGTGAAGCTGACCGAGGGCGCGGAGGAGACGGTGGCCCGGGCCACCGACATCCTCGGCATGGACATCAAGGGGCACACCGTCCATAAGGTCATGATCACCGTGACCGCGGACGTGGCCGAGGAGTACTACTTCTCCTACCTGTTGGACCGGGCGAACCGCACCTTCCTCTGCATCGCCAGTGTCGCCGGTGGGATGGACATCGAGCAGGTGGCCGCCGAGACGCCGGAGAAGGTCGTCAAGGCGCCCATCGACGCGAACGTCGGCGTGGACGCGGCGACGGCCCGGCGGATCGTCACCCAGGCCGGCTTCCCGGCCGAGGTTACCGACCAGGCCGTTGAGATCGCGGTGGACCTGTGGCAGGCGTTCGTCGCCGAGGACGCGACGCTGGTCGAGGTGAACCCGCTCGCCAAGACCGCCGAGGGCGGGCTGCTCCTGCTCGACGCCAAGGTCAGCCTGGACGAGAACGCGGCGTTCCGGCACCCGGACCACGAGGCGCTGGTTGACCAGGCCGCGGTGGACCCCCTTGAGCAGGCCGCCAAGGAGAAGGACCTCAACTACGTCAAGCTCGACGGTGAGGTCGGCATCATCGGCAACGGCGCCGGACTGGTCATGTCGACCCTCGACGTGGTCGCGTACGCCGGTGAGCGGCACGGCGGCGTGAAGCCGGCGAACTTCCTCGATATCGGTGGCGGTGCGAGCGCCGCGGTGATGGCCAACGGCCTCGAGATCGTGCTCTCCGACCCCGCGGTGAAGAGCGTATTCGTCAACGTCTTCGGCGGGATCACCGCCTGCGACGCGGTCGCCAACGGCATCGTGCAGGCGCTGGCCCTGCTCGAGCAGCGGGGCGAGCAGGTGACCAGGCCGCTGGTCGTCCGCCTGGACGGCAACAACGCGGAGGCCGGTCGGGCGATTCTCGACGGCGCGAACAACCCGCTGATCCAGCGGGTCGACACGATGGATGGTGCGGCCGAGCGGGCCGCCGAGCTGGCCGCTGCGGGGGTCTGACAATGGCGATCTGGCTGACCAAGGACTCGAAGGTCATCGTGCAGGGGATGACCGGTTCCGAGGGTTCCAAGCACACCCGGCGGATGCTCGCCGCGGGCACCGACATCGTCGGTGGGGTGAACCCGCGCAAGGCGGGCACCACCGTTGACTTCGACGGCGCCCAGCTGCCGGTCTTCGCGAACGTCGCCGACGCGATGCGGGAGACCGGCGCCAACGTGACGGTCATCTTCGTGCCGCCGCAGTTCACCAAGGGTGCGGTGATCGAGGCGATCGACGCCGGCATCCCGCTCGCCGTGGTGATCACCGAGGGCGTGCCGGTACACGACACCGCCGCCTTCTGGGCGTACAACGTGGCGCAGGGTGAGCGGACCCGAATCATCGGGCCGAACTGCCCGGGGATCGTGTCGCCGGGCGCCGCCAACGCCGGCATCATCCCAGCCGACATCACCGGCGCCGGCCGGATCGGCCTGGTCAGCAAGAGCGGCACGCTGACCTACCAGATGATGTACGAGCTGCGCGACATCGGCTTCTCCACCTGTGTCGGTATCGGCGGTGACCCGATCATCGGCACCACGCACATCGATGCGCTGGCCGCGTTCGAGAACGACCCGGACACCGACGCGATCGTCATGATCGGTGAGATCGGTGGCGACGCCGAGGAGCGGGCTGCCGAGTTCATCAAGGCGAACGTCACCAAGCCGGTGGTCGGTTACATCGCCGGCTTCACCGCACCGCCCGGGAAGACGATGGGGCACGCGGGTGCGATCATCTCCGGCTCGGCCGGCACCGCGGAGGCCAAGAAGACAGCGCTGGAAGCAGTCGGCGTCAAGGTCGGCAAGACTCCGACCGAGACGGCCCGGCTGATGCGGGAGATCATGTCCGCGGGCTGAGCCCCGGCGACGACCGCTGGAGGGGTCAGCCGCCCACGGCTGGTCCCTCCGGTCGTCAACTCAGCTGAACGGATTACTGCCGCCCAGGTAGAAGAAGCCGTTGGCGATGATGTTGAACACGCCGAAGGCGATGCCCAACCAACCGAGCACCGGCGAGTTACCGAAGCGCCGCGCATCGCGGATTGACAGGTAGCCGAAGACGATCCCGAGTACGCCGCAGCAGAGCAGGCCGACGACGATGCCGAGTACGCCCCAGAGCGTCGTCCGATCCTTGCCCGCCGCCGTGCCGGACGGCGGATATGCAGCGGTCACGGCGTGCCTCCTCGCATCGGTGCCGCGCCCGCCGGGCTGCGGGGGCACGGTCAACACCTCCGGTGGTGGAGGTCCCCACTTGACCCACCGGTCGGCCACGGTGGCGTCCTGTGGCCGAGGCTAGACCGGATCGGAGGCAGGAGACGGTGGATCGCGCAACTCGAACCCGCCCGGGGGGTTTATCGACCTGCTGCCACCCCCACGGCATGTCAGAGTAGACCTGATGTCCTCTGTCACCCCCGACCAGCCCGGCCGAGCCCCCCGGATGGGCGCCCGTCCGCCGGGGCGACCCGGGCCGGCTCGCCGGGTACCCGCGCCACGGGCGGGCGGGCCGCCGAGCCGTCCGCCGCTGGCCGTCGCCGCGGGCGTCGCCGCGGTCGGTGCGGCGCTCACCTCCTGGCTACCGGTGGCAGTTGTGCTCTGGTTCTTCCAACTCGGTGCGGGTGCGTCGAACCTGCCGGACGCGGTCCGGGTCGGGCTGGCCGGCTGGTTGCTCGGGCACGGCGTCCCGCTGACGACGGACGCCGGTCCGCTCGGGCTCGCCCCGCTGGCGGTGACCCTGCTCGCCGGCTGGCGACTCATCCGGGCCGGAGTGCACGTCACCCGGGCCATCGGCGCCCGGGGCAGCAGGTCACCGAAGCGTGCGTTCGTCGCCGCCGGGGCGGTCGGGATCGCTTACACCCTCCTCGGAGTGCTCGCCGCCCTGCTGGTAGCCGGTGGGACATTGGATGTGTCGCCGGTACGGACCGGCCTGACCCTCGCCGCGGTCGCCACCGTTGCCGCCCTCGTCGGGGCGGTTCGCACGAGCGGGCTCGGTGACCTGCTCGCCGCGCGGGCGCCGCTAGCGCTGCGGGAGGGGATCCGGACCGGTCTGGTCGCGGCGCTGCTGCTACTTGCGGCGGGGGCCGGCGTGGCGGGGCTGGCGGTGGCGACCGGTGGCGGTGACGCGGCCGACCTGATCGCGGCCTACCACACCGGGGTGGCGGGGCAGGCCGGGATCACCCTGGTCAACCTGGCGTACGCCCCGAACGCGGCGATCTGGTCAACCAGCTACCTGCTCGGCCCCGGGTTTGCGGTTGGCGTCGACACCACGGTGCAGACCAGCGAGGTGACAGTGGGGGCACTGCCGGCCCTGCCGCTGGTGGCGGGCCTCCCCGGTGGACCGGTGGACGGCCTGGGGACGGGCCTGCTCGCGGCGCCGGTTCTGGTCGGGATGGTGGCGGGCTGGTCGTTGACCCGTCGGGTGCTGCGGTCCGGCAGCGACAGTGCCCGGGGAGAGTGGGGGCCGCTGCTGCGCCCGGTGGTGCTCGCCGGCCCGGTGGTGGGCCTACTGGTGGGGGCCGCGGCGGCGGCGTCCGCCGGCCCGCTCGGTGCGGGCCGGCTGGCGGAGGTCGGACCGGTGCCGTGGCAGGTGGCGGTGGTGGCGACCGTGGTGACCGGGACCGGCGTGCTGGGCGGCGTGGTGGCGGCCCGGTTCCTGTCCCGCGGCTGACCCGTCGAGGCGACTAGAGGGCGAGCCCGATGATGTTCAGGACACCCCAGCCCAGGCCCAGCAGCGCCCCGATCGCTCCACAGATCATCCCGGCCATGGCCTGATCACGATTGTCCGCGAGCCCCTGCTCGACCTTTTGCTGGCCGAGCCATCCGGTCACCACCGCGGCGATGCCCACCGGAAGGCCGACATAGCAGCAGGCCAGCGGGACCGACGCGATGCCGAGGATCATGGACAGTAGTCCGAGCGAGTTCTGCCTTCCCGCCGGGAGCGGGTAACCCGCGTTCGGGTACAGCTGCACCCCACCGTAGGGCCCCGGGTACGGCGGAGCGGTGGGCGCAGCGTACGGGTCCGGTGGTGGTGGGCTCGGCGGTGTGGTGGGCGCGGCGTACGGGTTCACCGGCGGCGGAGGGTACGGCTGCTTGGAAACCGGGGTAGCCGGTGGGGCGTACGGGTCGGCCGGTGGCGCCCACGGGTCGACTGGTGGGTGGAACGGGTCCGCTGGTGGGGTGGATGGGTCGGCCGGTGGAGTGGATGGGTCGGACTGCGGGGTGGATGGGTCGGGCTGCATGGTTTCCCCGGTAAATCAGTAGGAGTTCGAGGACTGGGGCGGGATCGCGGGCTGCATCTCTCGATACTCCTTCGAACGGGTGCGGCATCGGGACGACTGTCGCCATCGGTGCGCGTGGGAGCGACCGGCAGCGTACCGGGTCCGGTCGAGGGTTCAGCGTCGGCTTGCCGCCCAGCGGACCGGCGGCCGGGCCACCCCGATAGGGTTGTCCGGTGCCTGCGCCCGCGTCTGCCGCCCGTATCGTCGTTCTCGTCTCCGGCTCCGGCAGCAACCTTCAGGCGTTGCTCGACGCCGGCACCGATCCCGGGTACGGGGCCCGGGTGGTCGCGGTCGGGGCGGACCGCGACGGCATCGCCGGGCTGGACCGGGCCGCGGCGGTGGGGGCGCCGACCTTCGTTGAGCGGGTGAAGGACTATCCGACCCGCTCCGACTGGGACGCCGCGCTCACCGCGCGGGTCGCCGAGCACACCCCCGACCTGGTCGTCTCCGCCGGCTTCCTGAAGCTGGTCGGCCCGCACTTCCTCGCCGCGTTCGGCGACCGCTATCTGAACACCCACAACACCCTGCTGCCGGCCTTCCCCGGCATTCACGGGCCCCGCGACGCGCTCGCCTACGGGGTGAAGATCACCGGGGCCACCCTCTTCTTCGTCGACGCGGGCACGGACACCGGCCCAATCGTCGCCCAGGTCGCGGTGCCGGTCCGGGACGGCGACGACGAGCAGACGCTCACCGAGCGCATCAAAGAGGCCGAGCGCCGCCAGCTCGTCGAGCAGGTGGGCCGCCTGGTCCGTGCAGGTTGGACGATCACCGGAAGAAAGGTCACGGTTCCGTGAGTTCCAGTCAGGACGAGCGCCGCCCGATCCGGCGGGCGCTGGTCAGCGTCTACGACAAGGCCGGTCTGGCCGAGCTGGCCCAGGCGTTGCACGACGCCGGCGTGGAGATCGTCTCGACCGGAAGCACCGCGTCGGCCATCGCCGGTGCCGGTGTGCCGGTCACCGCGGTGGACTCGGTGACCGGGTTCCCGGAGATCCTCGACGGCCGGGTCAAGACGCTGCACCCCAAGATCCACGGCGGTCTCCTCGCGGACCTGCGCAAGGAATCGCACGTTGGGCAGCTCGCCGAGCACGGCATCGGAGCGATCGACCTGCTGGTGTCCAACCTGTACCCGTTCCAGGCCACCGTCGCCTCCGGGGCGGGGCAGGACGAGTGCGTCGAGCAGATCGACATCGGTGGCCCGGCGATGGTGCGGGCCGCCGCCAAGAACCACGCCTCGGTCGCCGTGGTGACCGACCCGTCGGGCTACCCCCAGCTGCTGGCGGCGGTACGGGCGGGTGGCTTCACCCTGGCGCAGCGCCGGGCGCTCGCGGCCCGGGCGTTCGCGGTGATCGCCGACTACGACGTGGCTGTCGCCGAGTGGTGCGCGCGGGAACTGGTCGAGGAGGACGCGCCGTGGCCGGGCTTCGCCGGCCTGGCGCTGCGCCGCGACGCGGTGCTGCGGTACGGGGAGAACCCGCACCAGCCGGCCGCCCTCTACACCGACCCGTCGAGCCCGGCCGGGCTCGCCCAGGCCGAGCAGCTGCACGGCAAGGAGATGTCGTACAACAACTATGTTGACGCCGACGCCGCCTGGCGGGCCGCCAACGACTTCCCCGACCAGCCGGCGGTGGCGATCATCAAGCACGCCAACCCGTGTGGCATCGCGGTGGGCGCGGACGTCGCCGAGGCGCACCGTAGGGCACACGCCTGTGACCCGGTGTCCGCCTTCGGTGGCGTGATCGCCGTGAACCGGCCGGTCGGCGTCGAGCTCGCCGGGCAGGTGGCGGAGGTGTTCACCGAGGTGGTTGTCGCGCCGGAGTTCGAACCCGACGCGCTTGAGGTGCTGCGGGGCAAGAAGAACGTGCGGCTGCTGCGCGCCCCGGCCTACGCCCCGGCGTCGGCGGAGTGGCGACCGGTCACCGGTGGGATGCTGGTACAGGTGCGGGACCGGGTGGACGCCACGGGCGACGACCCGGCCACCTGGCAGCTGGCGACCGGCGACGCCGCCGACGAGGCGACCCTGCGGGACCTGGCCTTTGCCTGGCGGGCGGTTCGAGCGGTGAAGAGCAACGCGATCTTGCTGGCCCGCGACGGCGCGACCGTCGGCGTCGGCATGGGGCAGGTCAATCGGGTCGACTCGGCCCGGCTGGCGGTGGAGCGGGCCGGTGCCGAACGGGCGCGCGGGGCGGTGTGCGCCTCCGACGCGTTCTTCCCGTTCGCCGACGGGCCGAAGATCCTCTTCGCCGCCGGAGTGCGGGCGATCGTCCAGCCCGGCGGCTCGATCCGGGACGAGGAGGTCATCGCCGCCGCCGAGGCGGCCGGCGTGACCATGTACCTGACCGGCACCCGGCACTTCTTCCACTGACCGAGGTCAGGTCAGTTCCAGCCCGCCGTCGACAGTGAGGACCTGCCCGGTCAGCCAGGTGCTGGCCGGGTCGGCCAGGCGCAGGATCCACGCGGCGACCTCCTCGGGATTACCGCGGCGACCGAGGGGGATGCGGGCAGCCTCTTCTCGTTTGATCTCCTCGATGGCCGCGTCGGAGAGTCCGGCGGCGGCCAGCGCCGGGCTCTCGGTCGGGCCGGGAGCGAGGGCGTTGACCCGAATCCCGCCCGCCGCGAGTTCTGCCGCCCAGCTCCGGGTGAGCTGTTCGAGGGCGGCTTTGGAGGCCGCGTAGTGGGCGGCGCCTGGCAGGGGTCGGTGGCCGTAGGTACTGGAGACGTTGACGATCGATCCGCGGCTTCGGCGCAGGTGCGGTAGGGCCGCGTGCGCCAGCAGGCTGGGCGCGACGACGTTGAGGTCGAACAGGGCGGCGATGCCCGCGGCGGTGGTGTGTGCCAACGGCATGATCTTGGTGGCGCCGGCGTTGTTGACCAGGACATCCAGTTGTCCCCAGCGGTCGACTGCGGCGTCAACCACTTCCTGCGGTGCTGAGGGCTCGTTCAGGTCGGCCGGGTGGACGGCGATCGCGGGGTGTCCGGCGGCGGTCTCCGCGAGCGCGTCCTTGCGGCGGCCGACACCCAGCACCCGGGCGCCCGCGTGGGCGAACGCGTGTGCTGTCGCGCGGCCGATGCCGGATCCGGCCCCGGTGACGACAACGACGTGTGCGGTGAGATCGGTGCAGGGTCTGGCGTTCACTGTCACCCCAATGTTCGATGTTCGTAAAACGTCGAACAAGGTAGCATGGTCGCCATGAGAAAGGCACGACATCCCGACCCGGACGAGATCTCCCTGATCGACGTGCTGGGGGCCCTCAACGACCCCATCCGGGTCGGCCTGGTGCGGGTGCTCGCCGATGGCCGGGAACGCGGGTGGGGCGAACTTCGCGTGCCGGTCGCCAAGTCCACCCTCAGTCATCACCTGCGCGTGCTCCGCGATGCTGGGATCACCCGCACCCGACAGGAAGGCACCCGCTGCTTCGTCGAACTTCGTGGCGGCGACCTCGACGCCCGCTTCCCCGGGCTGCTGGGCGCCGTCCTCGGTGCCGCCGACCGCGACGACGTGGGCGGTCACGTCGGCGTCGTAGCCGGCCTACCCGAGCCCCTCGCAGATCGAAAGCCTGGAGCCCCGCAGATCGAAAGCTGAAGGCCCCGCAGATCGAAAGTCGGGTGCCTCGCAGATCGAAACCCTCGGGTGGGCACCAGGAAGCTGGGCGCCACGGGCGGCGCCCGCCGGACCGGTTGATCCCGGCGCCCTGGGATGCGGTCGTCAGGAGGGGGACGCCGGTTCGCGGAGTTCGGCGAAGTGGCAGGCCGACGGGTGCGGGTCGGCGGCGCGCGGCACGGTGTCCGGGTCCTGGGTGGCGCAGACATCCTGCGCCTTCCAGCACCGGGTGCGAAACCGGCAGCCGCTCGGCGGGTTCGCCGGGCTCGGCACGTCGCCGATCAGGCGGATCATGTTCTGGTTGTCCCGCTGTTCCGGGTCGGGCACCGGCACCGCCGACAGTAGCGCCTGGGTGTACGGGTGGGTGGCCCGCTGGTAGATCTCCTCCTCGGTGCCGAGCTCGACGATCCGACCCAGGTACATCACCGCGACCCGGTCGCAGATGTGCCGTACCACCGACAGGTCGTGGGCGATGAAGATGTACGAGAGGCCGAGCTCGTCCTGCAGCTGCTCAAGCAGGTTGATCACCTGTGCCTGGATCGAGACGTCCAGCGCGGAGACCGGCTCGTCACAGACGATCACCTCGGGGCGCAGCGCGAGCGCGCGGGCGATGCCGATGCGCTGTCGCTGGCCGCCGGAGAACTGGTGTGGGTACCGGTTGATGTGCTCGGGGCTGAGCCCGACCATGTCCAGCAGTTCCTGGACTCGCCGCTGTCGGCTGCCCCTGGGCGCCGCCTCCGGGTGGATCTCGAAGGGCTCCCCGATGATGTCGCCGACGGTCATGCGCGGGTTCAGCGAGGTGTACGGATCCTGGAGGACCATCTGCATGTTGCGGCGTAGCCGGCGCAACTCCCCGCCGCGGGCGGCGAAGAGGTCCCGCCCCTCCAGGGTCGCCACTCCGGAGGTCGGGATCTCCAGCCGCATCAGCAGCCGGGCCAACGTGGACTTCCCGCAGCCGGACTCGCCGACGATGCCGAGGGTCTCCCCACGGCGCAGGTCGAAGCTGACCCCGTCCACGGCACGGACCGCTCCGATCTGGCGTTGGAAGACGACGCCCCGGGTGATCGGAAAGTGCTTTACCAGGTTCTCGACGGCCAGGATCGGCTCGCCGCGTACCTTCTTCGGCGGGCTAGCGGGCGCGGTCATCGCGGACCTCCTGCGCGAAGTGGCACGCGCTGGTCCGGCCGTCGCCGAGGACCAGGTCGTGCGGAACGACGTCCACGCAGACCTGCTGGACGTACGGGCATCGGGGGTGGAAGGGGCAGCCGGAGGGAATCCGCATCAGGTTCGGTGGCAGGCCCCGGATGGTGGACAGCTGCTGGCCGTGGAAGTCCAGCCGGGGGATCGATTCCAACAGCCCCTTGGTGTACGGGTGGGCGGGTGTCTTGTACAGCGACCGGACGTCGGCGTGTTCGACGATCCGCCCGGCGTACATGACGGCGATCCGGTCGGCGACGCCGGCTACCACGCCGAGGTCGTGGGTGATCAGGATCATCGCCATGCGGAGGTCTCGGCGCAGGTCGGACAGGAGGTCCATGATCTGGGCCTGCACGGTCACGTCCAGCGCGGTGGTCGGCTCGTCGGCGATGAGAACCTTCGGGTTCAGTGCCAACGCCATGGCGATCATGACGCGTTGCCGCATGCCGCCGGAGAACTGGTGCGGGTAGTCGCCGAGCCGGCTGGCCGCGGCCGGGATCTTGACCAGCTCCATCAGTTCGATCGCCCGCCGGCGGGCGTCGCCGCGGGACATCCCGGCCCGTTGGCGCAGCGTCTCGCCGATCTGCCAGCCGACCGGGAAGGTCGGGTTCAGTGCGGAGAGGGCATCCTGGAAGATCATGGCGATCTCGGTGCCGCGCACCTGCCGGCGTTGCTCCTCGGACTGGGCGAGCAGGTCGCGGCCCTGGTAGCGGATCTGCCCGGAGCGGATCACCGCGGGCGGGGTGTCCAGGATGCCCATGATCGCCTGGGCGGTGACTGACTTGCCGGAGCCGGACTCACCGAGCACGGCGAGGGTCTCCCCGGCGTCCAGGTGGTACGAGACACCGTTGATCACCTTCGCCACACCTTCTCCGGTGCGGAACTCGACGTGCAGGTCCCGTACCTCAAGCAGGTGGCCGCCCTCCGGAGTGGGGGAGGCGGGCGTGGGTTGGACTGCGGACTGGGACACAGCGCCTGCCTTTCGCTCGCTGCCACGGGTGGGCCGGTTCCCGCGCATGGGGCTCACCGGAGTTTCGGGTCGAAGGCGTCTCGGATCGCGTCGCCGAGCATGATGAACGCCAGCACGGTCAGCGCGAGGAAGGTCGACGGGACCATCAGCGGGGTGGCCGACTCCCGCATGTGCACCCGGCCGTTGTTGATGTCGATGCCCCAGGAGATCGTGGGTTCCTTGAGCCCGATGCCGAGGAAGGAGAGCGTCGCCTCGGCCGCGATGAACGATCCGAGGGCGATGGTCAGCACCACGATCGCGGGGGCGAGCGTGTTGGGCAGGATGTGTCGCCACATGATTCGGCTGTTGCTCGCGCCGAGCATCCGGGCGGCGGAGACGTAGTCCTGCTCCTTCGCGGTGATCACCGACGAGCGGACCACCCGGGCCGTCGTCGTCCAGCCGAGCACCGCCAGGACGAAGATGACGGCCGCGATCCGGATCGTCGCGCTGTCGCTGGCGACTCGCTTGAGCAGCACGATCGCGGCGAGCAGCAGTGGGATACCGAGCACGATGTCGATCACCCGGGAGAGGACGGCGTCGATCCATCGGCCGAAGTAGCCGGCGAGCATGCCGACGGTGAGCGCGATCAGTCCGGTGAGCAGCGCCGAGAGGGCGCCGACCAGGAGCGAGGCGCGAGCGCCGTAGACCGCTCGGGCGTACGTGTTGCAGCCCTGGAAGTCGTACCCGAAGATCGCTCCGCCGGAGGGGCCGGCGTGCTGCCGGGAGAGTAGGCAGTCGGCGGGGTCGGCGGTGGTGAACAGCGCGGGCACGGCGGCCATCGCGGTGACCACCAGGACCAGGGCGGAGCTGATCCAGAAGATCGGCTTTCGCCGTAGGTCCCGCCAG
Organism: Salinispora pacifica CNR114; assembly: GCF_000514775.1. Taxonomy (GTDB): domain Bacteria; phylum Actinomycetota; class Actinomycetes; order Mycobacteriales; family Micromonosporaceae; genus Micromonospora; species Micromonospora pacifica. The sequence continues at coordinate 152,353 of NZ_AZWO01000001.1, forward strand.
GCGTCGCCAGCGAGGCTGCGCGGTCGGCCGGGGGTGACGGAGGTGCCGCCGATCTGGTTCGGCGCGTTGGGTTCGCCGGAGGGGCCGCGCCGGGCGTGGGGATCCTCCGACGCGGCCACCGTCTCGAAATCACTCATAGCGGATCCTCGGGTCGAGTACGGCGTAGAGCACGTCCACCACCAGGTTGGCGATGAGGTAGACCACGACCAGCACGCTGACGATCCCCACCACCAGCGGACCGTCCTCGGTGCGGATGGCGCGGAAGAGGTTGAAACCGACCCCGGGGATGTTGAACACCCCTTCGGTGATGATCGCGCCGCCCATCAGGTTGCCCAACTCGACGCCGAGGAAGGTGACCACCGGGATGAGTGAGTTGCGCAGCACGTGAATGCCGACGATCCGTCGCTTGACCAGGCCCTTCGACCGGGCGGTGCGGACGTAGTCGGCGCGCAGGTTCTCGGCTACGGCGGTCCGGGTCAGCCGCAGTGCGGTGGCCAGGGAGAGGGAACCGAGGACGATCCCCGGCAGTAGGAGTGAGTAGAAGTCGGGGTCGGCGCCGGCGGTGGGTGGGAAGAGCTGCCACCGGACGCCGAGGAGGTACTGCGCGATGGGTGCCAGCACGATGGTCGGCACGGCGAGGACGACCAGGGTCAGCAGCAGCGTCGAGTTGTCGAAGATGCTGGCCCGGCGAACTCCGGCGAGCACACCGGCGGTGACCCCGACGAGCACGGTAACCGCCATCGCGATCAGGGCCAACTTGATCGTCACCGGCCAGGCGGCGGCGAGGATGTCGCCGATCTGCCGTCCGGTGAGGGATTCGCCGAGGTCGCCCTGGAGAAGGTTCCGGATGTAGTCGAAGTAGCGGTAGAAGAAGCCGTCGATGCCGGTCCGGTCCAGGTGGAACTTCTCCGTCAGGTACGCCCGTTGGGCCTCGGTGACCGGGCGTTCGCCGGCGAGCGCCTGGATGGGGTCACCCTGACCGGCGAACATCAGCGCGTAGACGATCAGTGTGGTCCCGAAGAAGGCGAGGACCATCTGGAGCAGTCGTCGCAGAATAAAGCGGACCATACTAGGCAGTCTCTCTGAAAAAGGGCGAAGGGGAGGCGTGGTCGGGTCACCAGCTACCCGGTGACCCGACCACGCCGCTCGTTACCGAACTACTGGACTGCCTCGATCTTCAGCAGGTCGACCCGGTTGAAGAGGTCCAACTCCACGTTCGTGACCTTGCTCGAGTGCCCGAAGACGTGCTGGCCGTAGCGCAGCGGGATCACCGGCAGGTCCTCGGCCAGCAGGTCTTCGGCCTGCTGGTACTTCGCGATCGCCTCCTCCTCGGAGGCCGCCGCCGAACCCTCGGCGACCAGCTTGTCGAACTCGGGGTTCTCGTAGCCGTAGAAGTTCGCAGAGCCGTTGCTGCTGTACAGCGGGCCCAGGTAGTTCTCCATGGACGGGTAGTCCATGACCCAACCCATCCGGAACAGGCCGACCGGCTGCTCCGCCTTGACCTTCGTCAGCAGGTCGGAGAACTTCGGCTCGGCGCTGCCGACGCACTCCACATCCAGGTTCGCCCGGAGCTGGTTGCAGGTGGCGTCGATCCAGTCCTTGTGGCCGCCGTCGCCGTTGTACGAGATCTCGAGCCGGCTCGGGCCGCCCACGCTCTGGTAGAGCGCCTTGGCTTTGGCCGGGTCGAAGGTGCCGGCGTCGCCGATGGTGTTGTCGCGGTAGCCCGCGACAACCGGGGAGACGAACGAGCGGGCCGGCGTCTGCGAGTCCTTGAAGACCGCCTTCGTGATCTCCTCCCGGTCGATCGCCATCGAGATCGCCTTACGCACGTCCGGGTTGCTGAACTCCTCCTGGTAGGTCGGGAAGGAGAGGAACTGGAAGGACGACGCGGGGCTGGTCTGGAACCGCTCCCCCAGGTCCGTGGGGGCGGTCGACAGGTTCTCGGTCGGGATCGCCTTGATCACGTCGAGGTTGTCCGAGAGGACATCCGCGTACGCGGCGGCGGGCTGCTGGTAGATCCGGAACTCGACGCCCGCCACCTTCGGCTGCTCGCCGGGGAAGGCGTCGTACCGCTCGACCTCGACCCGGGCGTCGTGCTGCCAGGTGCCCTTCATCTGGAACGGGCCCTGCCCGATCGGTGCCTGCTCGTAGCCCTCGTCGAGCACGCCCGGCTCCGAGAACGCGGCCTTCGGCAGGGGGTAGAAGGCGTTGTACCCGAGCATGGTCCGGAAGTCGGAGTACGGCGCGGACAGGGTGACGGTGAAGGTCAGGTCGTCAACCTTCTCCAGGCCGGACAGCGTCTGCGCCGCCGGGGTCTCGCCCTGAAGGTCCTCGTAGCCGGCGATCTTCTCGAAGAAGTAGCTCGAGCCCTGGCCGTTCGGGGCGTAGGCGCCGTAGTTCCAGGCGTCGATGTAGTTGTCGGCGGTGACCGGCTCGCCGTTGTGGAAGGTGTAGCCGTCCTTGAGTGTGATCGTCCAGGTGATGTTGTCCTCGGACGTCACCGACTCGGCTGCCACCTCGTACGCCTGGTGGGCGTCGTCGTAGTCGACCAGTGGGCTGAACAGGGCAGCGAGCACCTGCGAGCCGCTGGTCTCAGTGGTGTTGGTCGGAACCAGGTGCTGCGGCTCGGCGATCTCGATCCGCACGGCCGCGTTGGGGTCGGTCCCGCCGGAACCACCGCTGCCGGAGCCGCAGGCCGTCAGGCCCAGGGTCACCGCCAGCGGGAGGGCCGTCCAGGCGGCGAGTCTACGAACGCGCATGAAGCCTCCTCATCCTCACGCTGCACAGGACCCGACGTTGGGTAACGCTGCGCAACGACCGGCAACGGTAGGCCGCCGGTCAGCGATCGACAACGGAAGGGTTGCGAAGCCGTAACGGAGGGTGGTGATGAGGCTTGTCTGGGGCGGCCCTCCGTGCTACAGATCCGCGGCTGAACTGCACGTTTGTCTCACGAATCGGTGACCGGGTGGGGGGTGTCGACCCGCAACGGCACCACCGAACCCGCCGTCGCCGACCCGTCCGGCGTGCCCCTGCCCGCAGTTGGTCGTGCAGGTTTGGGTCATTTGAGGCTACTCAGAGTGACTTATTGCACGTGACTGGCAGCCCTGGGTGCCCCCCGTCACAACAGCGCCGCGCCGCCGGCTGCCCGGGTCGTCGGCTCCGCGCGGCGGCCGGCGTGAGACGATCTGGAGGTGACGGCGACGCTTCTGGATGGCAAGGCGACCGCAGCCCAGATCAAGGACGAGCTGCGGGTACGCGTGAAGGCTCTGGCGGAACGGGGTGTCACTCCCGGTCTCGGCACCGTCCTGGTCGGCGGCGATCCCGGCTCCCAGGCGTACGTCAACGGCAAGCACCGGGACTGCGCCGAGGTCGGCGTCGCCTCGCTTCGTCGGGAGCTTCCGGCCGACGCCACGCAGGAGCAGGTGGACGCCGTGCTGGCGGACCTGAACGCCGACCCGACCTGTCACGGCTACATCGTGCAACTGCCGCTCCCCGGCCACCTCGACACCCAGCGGGTGCTGGAGCTGATCGATCCGGACAAGGACGCCGACGGTCTACACCCGGTCAACCTGGGCCGGCTGGTGCTCGGCTACCCGGGGCCGCTGCCCTGCACTCCGCGCGGGATCGTCGAGCTGCTCCGCCGGCACGACGTGGCGCTGCGAGGTGCCCGGGTCGTCGTGGTCGGTCGCGGTAACACGGTCGGCCGCCCGCTCGGGCTGCTGCTCACCCGGCGCAGCGAGAACGCGACCGTCACCCTCTGCCACACCGGCACCCTCGACCTCACCGCGCACACCCGGGCCGCGGACATCGTGATCGTCGCGGCCGGGGTGCCGGGGCTACTCACCGCCGACATGGTCACGCCGGGCGCGGTCGTGGTGGATGTCGGGATCACCCGGGTTATCGGCCCCGATGGTAAGGGCCGCTACACCGGCGACGTGGATCCCGGCGTCACCGAGGTGGCCGGGGCCCTGGTCCCGATGCCCGGCGGAGTGGGGCCGATGACCCGCGCGATGCTGCTGACCAACGTCGTGGAGCGGGCCGAACGCGGCTGACGTCCCGCAGCGGCACCGCAGCGCGCGCATCGGGGTCATAACCGTCCGCCCCTGACCGGATCGGTGCCAGGATGGCTGATACGGTCCGGAAAAACCGACTGGTATCAGGGAGTGGGACGTCAATGGGTAAGAAGGTCACTGTCGTCGGGGCCGGCTTCTACGGCTCCACCACCGCGCAGCGTCTGGCCGAGTACGACGTCTTCGACACCGTCGTGATCACCGACATCGTGGAGGGTAAGCCGGCGGGTCTAGCCCTGGACCTCAACCAGTCGCGGGCCATCGAGGGCTTCGAGACCAAGCTGGTTGGCGTGACCACCGGCCCCAACGGCGAGGGCTACGAGGCCATCGAGGGCTCGGATGTCGTCGTTGTCACCGCCGGTCTGCCGCGCAAGCCGGGCATGAGCCGGATGGACCTGCTGGAGACTAACGCCAAGATCGTCCGGCAGGTCGCCGAGAACGTCGCCAGGTACGCGCCGAACGCCGTCGTGATCGTGGTCTCCAACCCGCTCGACGAGATGACCGCGCTGGCCCAGATCGCCACCCAGTTCCCGCACAACCGGGTGCTCGGCCAGGCGGGCATGCTGGACACCGCCCGATTCACCAACTTCGTGGCCGAGGCGCTCGGCGTACCGGTGGCGTCGGTGCGGACGCTGACGCTGGGCTCGCACGGGGACACCATGGTCCCGGTGCCGTCGAAGAGCAGCGTGGCCGGCAAGCCGCTGCGTGAGGCGATGCCCGCGGAGCAGATCGAGGAGCTGGTGGTCAAGACCCGCAACGGTGGCGCCGAGGTGGTGGCGCTGCTGAAGACCGGCTCGGCCTACTACGCCCCGTCGGCCGCCGCCGCCCGGATGGCGAAGGCCGTCGCCGAGGACTCCGGCGAGGTCATGCCGGTCTGCGCCTGGGTGGACGGGGAGTACGGCATCTCCGGCGTCTACCTCGGGGTGGAGGCGGAGATCGGCGCGCAGGGAGTTCGGCGGGTCGTCGAGACCGACCTGGACGCCGATGAGCTGGCCGCGCTGAAGGAGGCCGCCGAGGCGGTTCGCGCCAAGCAGGGCGACGTCGCCAGCATGTGATCATCCCGACGGCAGGCCCCGTGGCCACCCGGCCGCGGGCCTGCCGTCGCCCTCACCAAGGGCTCGGGGACCCTGGAATGAGGCCGGCTGGGGAGACCGGAATTGTTTGCAGTACGCTCGTACTGCTTGAGCATGTGTCCCCCGAGAGGAGCGCCGGCCGATGGCGAAGATCAAGGTAAACAACCCGGTCGTAGAGCTCGACGGCGACGAGATGACCCGGATCATCTGGAAGCAGATCCGGGAGCAGTTGATCCTGCCCTACCTCGACGTCGACCTGCGGTACTACGACCTCTCGATCCAGCACCGGGACGAGACCGACGACCAGGCCACCGTTGACGCCGCCAACGCGATCAAGGAGCACGGCGTCGGCGTCAAGTGCGCCACGATCACTCCGGACGAGGCGCGGGTCGAGGAGTTCGGGCTGAAGAAGATGTGGCGGTCGCCGAACGGCACCATCCGCAACATCCTCGGCGGCGTCGTCTTCCGTGAGCCGATCATCATGTCCAACGTGCCGCGGCTGGTGCCCGGCTGGACGAAGCCGATCATCATCGGTCGGCACGCCCACGGCGACCAGTACAAGGCCAGCGACTTCGTCGTCCCCGGGCCCGGCAAGGTCACCATCACCTACACCCCGACCGACGGCACCCAGCCGGTCGAGATGGAGATCGCCAACTTCCCCGGCGGCGGGGTCGCCATGGGCATGTACAACTTCGACGAGTCGATCCGGGACTTCGCCCGCGCCTCCATGCGGTACGGCCTCGACCGTGGCTACCCGGTCTACCTGTCGACCAAGAACACCATCCTCAAGGCGTACGACGGCCGGTTCAAGGACATCTTCGCCGAGGTCTACGAGGCCGAGTTCAAGGCCGACTTCGAGGCGGCCGGCATCAGCTACGAGCACCGGCTGATCGACGACATGGTCGCCGCGGCGCTCAAGTGGGAGGGCGGCTTCGTCTGGGCCTGCAAGAACTACGACGGTGACGTGCAGTCCGACACCGTCGCACAGGGCTTCGGCTCGCTCGGCCTGATGACGTCCGTGCTGATGACCCCGGACGGCCGTACCGTCGAGGCCGAGGCCGCGCACGGCACCGTCACCCGGCACTACCGGCAGTACCAGAAGGGCGAGAAGACCTCGACCAACCCGATCGCCTCGATCTACGCCTGGACCCGGGGCCTGGCCCACCGGGGCAAGCTGGACGGCACCCCGGCGGTTGTCGAGTTCGCCAACACGCTGGAGAAGGTCATCATCGAGACCGTCGAAGGCGGTCAGATGACCAAGGACCTCGCGCTGCTCATCTCGCGGGACGCCCCGTGGCTGACCACCGACGAGTTCATGAACGCGTTGGATGAGAACCTGGCCCGCAAGCTCGCCTGACCAATCCCGACCGACGGGGCCGCCGACTACCGATGGGTAGTCGGCGGGGCGGGGTCGAGCCGGCGGGTGGCGCGACTTTCTTCGGCGCGCCTCGTTGACCCAGATGGACGAGATGCCAGTCGAGTCCAGGAAAGTTGACCGTGGTCGCCCACGACGTGTGCCGCCCGTCAGCTTCCCGGCTGTCGCGTACAGCCAGCCGTCCCTTCCCAGCGGGGGGCCCTGTCCCGGGCCCCCCGCGCCCCGGTTCCGGGCCCTTCCCGGGAAACTATCCGCTCGGGTGGCGGGGCTCGACCCAGCCCGTCTCGGCCAGCTGGTGCAGGACCGCCTGCACCGCCTCCTCCACCGACAGGTCGGTCGTGTCGAGTGTCAGGTCAGCGTCGGTCGGCTCCTCGTACGGGTCGTCCACTCCGGTCATCCCGGTCAGCAGGCCGGCGCGGGCGCGTGCGTACAGGCCCTTGCGGTCCCGCTGCTCGCAGACCTCCAGCGGGGTGGAGACGTGGATCAGCAGGAAGCCCGCCCCGGTGGCCAGCGTCATCCTTCGAGCGGCGGTCCGCGCCTGCTCGTAGGGGGCGATCGGGCAGCAGATCGCCACCCCCCGATGCCGGGCGATCTCGGCGGCCACCCAGCTGATCCGGCGGATGTTCGTGTCCCGATCGGCCTTGCTGAAGCCGAGCCCCGCCGACAGCTCCCGGCGCACGATATCGCCGTCGAGCAGGGTGACCGTCCGTTCACCCTGCTCCCGCAGGGCGTCGGTGAGACCACGGGCGATGGTGGACTTGCCGGAACCGGAGAGGCCGGTCAGGAAGATGACCAGTCCTCGGTAGCGGCGGGGTGGGCGGGCGTGCACCAACTCCTTCGCCACCGCCGGTGGAGTGTGCCACTCCGGCAGCGGGAAACCCCGGTCCAGCAGGTCGTCGATCTCGGCCTGGGTCAGCGCCTGCCGCCGGTTGCGCGGCGGGATGTCCTCCCGCCACCGCCACTGCCCGTCGCGGTTGTCGTAGGCCAACTCCCGTGGGACCAGCACCCGCAGCCCGGCACCGGAGAGCGTCTCGCCGGTGGAGAGCAGATGGGTCACCCCGTACGCCGCCGAGACCCGCGCCCGGAGCAACGCGTCGGCGATCTCCTCGCGGCGGCGGGGTAGCGGAACGGCGACCAGCGTCGCTGGCGGCATTCGGTCCCGGGCGGCGAAGACGCTGCGAACCAGGGCCTCCGGCGGCAACTCGCCGCCGTCCTCACCGATCGGGATCAACACCAGCAGGTGGGCGCCGAGGGTACGGGTCGCGTGGGCGATCTGGGCGAGCTGCGGCCGGTGTAGCGGCCGGTTGGCGACCACCCCGAGCACCCGGCCGGGTGGCAGCAGTGAGCGAATCTCCTCCGGGGTGCGACGCAGCCGCTGGAACGGGCCGTGCCCGCCGTCACCGAGCCGGCGAACCGGACCGCCGACCCCCGTCACCCCGTCGCGGACCGGCCAGACGTCGGCAACCTCCAGCGCGGCCATCGGGGCCCCCTCGCCGTCGGTCAGTACCAACGTGCGGCGGGCCGGATCGTGGACGTCGAGCCGCTCGACGAGGGCCGTGGGCACCTGGAGCGTTACCGGCACCGACCAGGAAACGTCGTCGGCCAGCCGGCCCCGCCGGCGCACCGAGACCAGGTCGGCGCGGGTCATGAAGCCGGTCAGCGGGGTGTACGCCCCGGTGAGGAGCAGCTCCAGGTCGGCCAGTTCACCCGGGCGGGGCGAGTACGCCGGCGCGTCCCGCAGCACCTCGTCGGGCGGCACCCAACCGTTACTCATGAACCCCCCAAATCACTGTTCGGCACTAGTTTCTCAGCCAACCGGGGGATCGGTCGAGTGCCACTCCAGGAGACGGGGGTGCGGCCGGATTCAGGCAGTGGCCAAGGGAGCGGCGCCGAACGACACCGCGAACCGTTTGCACCAGATTGACACGCTGGTCAGCTCGTCCAGCCTCACCTCGGCCGGGATGTCGTACGCCTGGTCGCCGCGGTTGCCCTTGAGCCGGCCCAGCTCGACCCAGTGGCCGTCGTCGAACACGTGCCACCCGGCCTCGCCGGTCCGCACCGGCTGGTCGGTCAACCACACCCGCAGGTCAGGACCGTTGGAGGTTGCCAGGCCGACCAGTTCCAACCGCAGCTTGCCATCGGCGGTGCGGATGATCCGAGCGGTGCCGCTGGTGTCGTGTTCGTGGGTGACGAACTCGCCGCTGCGCACGACTACCGGGCCGGTGTCCGAGGCGGAGTCCTCGTCCGGAGTGGAGCCTTCGCCTGGCGTGGAGTTGGCCGGCGATGACGGCGCATCGGTGGCCACGACCGACAATTCTTCGTTCACCTCGGTGTCGGTGACCAGCTTCCACGGCTGGAACCAGTAGAGACCGAAGGCGGTGCCGGCGGCGAGAACGGTGACCGCGACCCAGGTGAGCGGGGCGCGCAGCAGTCTTGAGGCCATACGTTCAGTCTGCCGGCCGGGGTCGGTGGGTGAAATTACCGGAGCCTTACGACTGCCGCCCCCTACGGGATTGATCAGGGGCGCGTCGGGTGTCGGCAGCGGGCGGCGCCTGCCTAGGCTGGGAGCGTGGCACTCATTGCGACCGAGTCGCTGACCAAAACCTATCGGGGTGGGGTCACCGCGCTGGCTGATCTGACCGTCGTGGTCGAGCCCGGCGTCGTCGGTCTCGTCGGCGCGAACGGCGCCGGCAAGTCCACCCTGATCAAGATCCTGCTCGGCCTGCTCCCGCCGACCAACGGGCAGGTCCGGGTCCTCGGCCTGGATCCGACCACCCAGCCCGACCAGGTCCGGGCGCGGGTCGGCTACATGCCCGAGCACGAGGCCCTGCCGCCCGACCTCTCCGCCGCCGAGTTGGTCACCCACCTCGGCCGGGTCAGCGGCCTGCCACGGACGGTGGCCCGCGAACGGGCCAGCGAGGCACTGCGACACGTCGGGCTCTACGAGGAGCGCTACCGCCCGGTCGGCGGCTACTCGACCGGCATGAAGCAGCGGGTGAAGCTCGCGCAGGCCCTGGTGCACGACCCGGACCTGCTCCTGCTCGACGAGCCCACCAACGGGCTCGACCCGGCCGGGCGGGACGCGATGCTCGCCCTGATCCACCGGATCGGCACCGAGTTCGGCATCTCGGTGCTGGTCTGCTCGCACCTGCTCGGCGAGGTCGAGCGGATCTGCGACACGCTGGTCGCCATCGACGGCGGCCGGCTGCTGCGGGCCGACCGGATCGACGCCATGACCTCGGCCACCGACGTGCTCGCGGTGGAGGTCAGCGAGGGCACCGAGGAACTGGCCGCCCACCTGGCCGCGCTGCGGCTGCCGGTCCGCCGGGACGGCCGCCTACTCCTCGTCGAGCTGGCCGATGACGACACCTACGATCAGATCCTCGGCGCGGTCGCCGAGCTGGACCTGCCGCTGCATCGGTTGGACCAGCGTCGTCACCGGGTGGCCGAGTTGTTCGCCACCAGGGAGCCCAGCCATGTCTGAGTCGACCGGAGTCATTCACGACATCGGCTACCAGCGCTACGAGGGCCCCCGCCTCGGCCGTGGTCCGGTCTTCGCCGCGCTCTACCTGCACGGGCTGCGTACGGTCTTCGGCTTCGGCCGCAGCGCCAAGGCGAAGATCTTCCCTTGGCTGGTGGTGGGCATCGTGATCGTGGTCGCCGCGGTGGTCGCCGCCGTCCGGAGCCAGATCGGTCAGGTGGTGATCACGTACGCGCAGTTCGCCGACACGATGAGCTGGCTGATCATCTTCTTCGCCGCCGTCGCCGCCCCCGAACTGGTCAGTCGCGACCTGCGCAGCGGAGTGCTGCCGCTGTACTTCTCCCGGCCGCTGGCCCGGTCGGACTATCCGCTGGCCAAGCTCCTCGCCCTGGTTACCGCGCTCTGGTTGCTACTCGGCGGTCCGCAGCTGGTGATGTTCCTTGGCGCCGCCTTCACCACCGAGGAGGGGCCACGGGGGGTCTGGAACGAGCTGCTCGACCTGCTGCCGGGCCTGCTCTACGCCGGTCTCTGGGCAGCGGTCTTCGGCGCTATCGGCCTGTTGATCGCCGCACTCACCGGCAAGCGGGCGTTCGCCGCCGGCGGGATCGTCGCGGTCTTTTTGATGACCACGCCGATCGTCGGCATCCTTGCCATCCTGCCCGCGCAGACGATCAATGAGCTGGCCTTCCTCGCCTCCCCCATGACCATGGTCAACGGCGTGGGCACCTGGGCGCTCGGTGACCTGCTCTTCGAGGGCGGGGGTGGGCTGCCCATCGGTGGGTTCGGTCCGCTCTACGCCCTCGCGGCCGTGCTGCTCGTGGCCGGCTGTGTCGTCCTCCTGTTGGCCCGCTACCGGAAGGTGGCCACCCGATGAGCGTGACCAGTGTGGAGCCGAGGTCGACGTCGGCCCCCACGGGCAGCCGACTGGATCTGGCGGGGGTCTCCCGCTGGTACGGCAACGTGGTCGCCGTAAACGACGTCAGCATGATCCTGGGGCCGGGGGTCACCGGGCTGCTCGGCCCCAACGGTGCGGGCAAGACGACGCTGCTGCACATGATGGCCGGTTTCCTCGCGCCGTCCCGTGGCGCGGTGACCCTGGACGGGGCGCCCACCTGGCGTAACCCCGAGGTCTACCGGCGACTGGGCCTGGTCAGTGAACGGGAGGCCGTGCACACCTTCCTCACCGCGTACGAGTTCGTGCTGGCCAGCGCACGGCTGCACCAGCTGCCGGACCCGGCGGAGGCGGCTCGCCGGGCGATCGCCCTGGTCGAGTTGGAGGGGGCGCAGTCCCGCCGGATCGGCACGTACTCCAAGGGCATGCGACAGCGGGCGCGGGTGGCGGCGGCGCTGGTCCACGATCCGCAGGTGCTGCTGCTCGACGAGCCGTTCAACGGGATGGACCCGCGACAGCGGCTGCACATGATGGACCTGCTGCACCGCCTCGGCGGCGCCGGGCGCACCATCCTGTTCAGCTCGCACATCCTGGAGGAGGTCGAGCAGCTCTCCGGCACGGTGCAGGTGATGGTCGCCGGCCGGCTCGCCGCCTCCGGCGACTTCCGGACGATCCGCCGACTGATGACCAACCGGCCCCACGTCTTCGCGGTCCGCTCCACCGACGACAGGGCGCTCGCCGTGGCGCTGATGGCGGAGCCGTCGGTGACCGGCGTGGAGCTGGGCCAGGCCGGGCTGACCGTGCGGGTGAGCGACTACGGTGCCTTCACCCGGGTGCTGCCCAAGGTCGCCCCGGCCCGGGGAATCCGGGTGCGGCAGCTGGTGCCCGAGGACGAGTCCCTGGAGAGCGTGTTCTCCTACCTGGTGGAGGCCTGACCAATGTCGACTGTTTCCTGGATCACCGCCCGGGGGCTGTTGGGGCGGCGTCGCTTCCTGCTGCTGTTCCCGCTCCCGGTGCTGCTGATTCTGCTCGCGGTGCTCTCCCGCGCGCTGGGGGTGGATCCCGGCGAGTGGGGGCCGCCGGTGCTGGTCGGTCTCGGGTTGGCCGTGGTGCTGCCGGTGATCGCGTTGATCGTCGGGACCGGGGTGCTCGGCGCGGAGATCGATGACGGCACCGTGGTGCACCTTCTCACCAAGCCGTTGCCGCGCTGGCAGATCGTGTTGCCCAAGCTGGCCGTGGCGGCCGGGGTCACCGCGGTCACCGTTGCCGTGCCGCTGTATGTGGCCGGTGTGCTCGCCAGCTCGGTCCGGGTCGGTCTGGCGCTCGCCGCCGCCGCCTCCATCGGCGCGTTGGCCTACTGCGCGTTCTTCCTCGCGCTCAGCCTGGTCACGCGCCGCCCGGTGCTGCTCGGGTTGGTTTACGTGCTGATCTGGGAGGGGCTGCTCGGCAACTTCGTCAGCGGTACGAAGGTGCTCTCCATCCAGCAGTACGTGATCGCGCTCGCCGACCGGTTCGCCCCGACCGAGCTGCTCGGCACCGATGTCTCGGTGCCGGTCGCGGCGGTGATGAGCACGCTGATCGCGGTCGGCTTCACCGCCCTGGCGGTTGATCGGCTCCGGTCGTTCAGTGTGGCCGGCGAAACCAGCTGAGGAGTGGCGGGGCAGCGGCGAGGAGGCTTCTGAGTGGCGACTGGAAACGGTCGAACAATGGAGCGCTGGTCGATCACCGCTGGCCCCGTCTCGGGGCGGCTGGGCGGCGATCGCGTGCCAACCCGGCGGGGTGCGACTCGTCGAACCGCCCCCTGCTCAGCTGAGGGAGTCGAGCCACTGGCGGTGTAGCGCGGCGTACCGCCCGTCGCTGTGGACCAGTCGCGCCGGTGGACCGTCCTCGACGATCCGTCCCGACTCCAGCACCACCACCCGGTCGGCGATCTCGACGGTGGAGAGTCGGTGCGCGATCACCAACGCGGTGCGGTCGCGCAGAATGGTGGCCAGGGCCCGCTGGACCGCTCGTTCGGTCGGGACATCGAGGGACGAGGTTGCCTCGTCGAGGATCAGCACCGCCGGGTCGGCCAGGAACACCCGGGCGAACGCGACGAGCTGCCGTTGACCGGCTGAGAGCCGGCTGCCGCGGCGATGCACCTGGGTGGCGTACCCGTCGGGCAGCGCGGTGATGAACTCGTCCGCGCCGATCGCCTTCGCCGCCGCCGCCACCGCGTCGTCGTCGGCGTCCGGCCGGCCGAAGCGGATGTTCTCCGCGACCGTGCCGCCGAAGAGGTGGGTTTCCTGCGTGACCAGGACGAGTGCCTGCCGTAGGTCGGCGTCGGCGACGTCCCGCAGGTCCACGCCGCCCAGCGAAACGGCGCCCGTGTTCGGGTCGTGGAAACGGGCGAGCAGCTTGGCGATGGTCGACTTGCCGGCGCCGGTCGGTCCGATCAGCGCGACTGTCTGTCCAGCGGGGATGTCCAGGTCCAGCCCGCGCAGGATCGGGGACTGCGGGTAGTACCCGAAGGAGACCGAGTGGAAGGTGACCGCACCGCGCCCGACGGCCGGCAGTGGCACCGGGCGGGCCGGCTCCGGCACCTCCGGTCGCTCGTCCAGCACCCCGGCGAGCTTCTCCAGCGCCGCGGTGGCCGACTGCAGCGAGTTGTAGAACTGGCTCAGCTCCTGCATCGGCTCGAAGAACCGACGCAGGTAGAGCAGGAAGGCGGCGAGCACCCCGACCTCCGCGTGACCGTTGAGGACGCGCCACCCGCCGTAGCAGAGCACCGCCGCGATGGTCACGTTGCCGATCAGCTTGACCCCGGGTGAGTAGGTGGCGATCAGCTGGAACGCGTGCAGGCTGGCCCGTCGGTAGTCGTCGTTGACCCGGGTGAAGATCCGCTGGTTGCGCGGCTCGCGGCGGAACGCCTGCACCGCCCGGATCCCGCGCAGCGACTCGACAGTGTGCACGATAACCAGGGCGATGGTGTCCCGGGTCCACCGGTACGCGACGGCCGAGGTGCGGGCGAACCAGCGGGACAGCCAGAACAGGAACGGGAACGCCAGTAGTGTCACAGCGGCCAGCGGAAGGTCCAGCCAGAGCAGGATCGCCGCCACCGACAGGATTGACAGGGCGGCGAGGACCAGGCTGTCGATGCCGCCGCCGACCAACTCGCCGATGGAGTCCAGGTCGCTGGTGAGCCGGGAGACCATCCGCCCGGAGGTGTACCGCTCGTGGAAGGTGACCGACAGGCGCAGGAAGTGCCGGTACACCCGGCGTCGGAGGTCGAGTAGCACCGCCTGACCGATCCGGGCGGAGCGGACCAGGAAGCCGCGGCGGGCAGCGTACTCGGCGACCGTGGCGACGACGAACGCGGCCGCGATGTACGTCAACGGTCCGGCGTCACCTGCCTGCAGCGGCGGAATGGCCCGGTCGATGCCGAGCATCACCAGATACGGTCCGGCCATTCCCGCCACGTTCTGGATGAGTAGCAGCGCGACGGCGACGGCGAGCTGTCGGCGGTGCGGGTGGAGCAGGTTGCGCAGCAGCGCCCGGCTGCGGGCGCGTAGCCGGGCCACCGCCGCCGGATCGGTGTCTTCGGCGCGGCTGCGATCGGCGTCCGGGTCGACCGCGATGCCCCGCCAGTTCTCCTGGGCCGGCCGTGGCCTCCGCACGGGGACGGCCGACCGCGGGTCACCGCCCGGATTGTCGCCGTCGGTCACGAGCGCACCAGGCCGTTGGGGGTCGGATCGCCCGCCGGCGGCCCCGGTTCGGCCGCGAGCAGGGCACGGTACGCCGGCACGGTGGCGAGCAGGTCAGCGTGCCGGCCCAGCGCGGTGATCCGGCCGGCCTCCAGCAGGGCGACCCGGTCGGCGAGCGCGATCGTGGCCGGTCGGTGCACCACGACCAGTGTTGTCGTGTCGGGCAGGGCCCGGCGGAGCGCCGTCTCGACCAGCGCCTCAGTGTGCACGTCGAGGGCGGACAGGGGGTCGTCGAGCAGGAGCAGGGCGGGGCGGCTGAGCACCGTCCGGGCGAGCGCGAGCCGCTGCCGCTGCCCGCCGGAGAGGGACAGGCCCTGCTCGCCGACCCGGGTCGCCAGCCCCCACGGCAGGTCGTAGGCGAAGGTGGCCTGCGCCAGCGTGAGCGCGGCCCAGACCTCCTCGTCGCCGGCGTCGGGTCGGCCCAGGGTCACGTTCTCCCACACCGACATGGAAAAGAGCGTCGGCTCCTCGAAGGCCACCCCGACCAGCCGGCGCAGCGTCGCCAGCTGCAGGTGCCGCACGTCGTACCCGTCTATGGTGATGTGGCCGCCGGTCACGTCGTGTAGCCGGGGCACCAGCGACAGCAGGGTGCTCTTGCCGGAGCCGGTCGCGCCGACCAGCGCCACCGTCTCGCCCGGCTCGATGGTGAGGTCAACGTCGCGCAGCACGGGTTCGCGGGCATCCGGGTACCGGAACGAGACACCGGAGAACCGCAACCGACCGCGGAGCTGGGCGCGGGGTGGGGCGGCGGCGTCGGGAGCGTCCAGGATCGCGGGTGGGGTGTCCAACACCTCCCGGATCCGGTCAGCCGCGGTCGCCGCCTCCTGCCCGCCCGCGATGATCCACCCCAGGCCCTGCACCGGCCAGATCAGCAGGAGCTGGAGGCTGACGAAGGCCACCAGCTCGCCGATGGTGAGCGTGCCGGCCGCGGCGGCGCCCGCGCCAGCGACGAGGACGATGCCCAGGGTCAGGTTCGGCACCAGGTCGAGCCGGGCGGAGGTGTCGGCGAGCAGCCGTCCCTTGCCGACCGCGGTGTCGTGCAACGCTCGGGAGCTGACGGCGAATCGGGCGGCCAGCTCCGGCCCGCGCCCGTATGCCTTCGCCGTGCGTAGCCCCTGCGCGGTCTCCTCCACCAGCGTGGCCAGGTCGCCCTGTTGGTCCTGCATCCGTCGGGAGGCGGCGTGGTACGCCTGGGCGAACCGCCGGGCGACGAGGAACAGCGGGATGGCGCTGACCGCCACGACCAGGCCCAGCATGGGGTGTAGCCGGATCAGCAGCGCCACCACCACGGTGTATGTGACCAGGTTCAGGGCGAGGAAGAGCAGGCCGAAGGAGAGGAACCGACGGATCGCCGAAAGGTCGGTGGTGATCCGGGAGAGGAGCTGGCCGGACTGCCACCGGTCGTGAAAGCTGGCCGGCAACCGTTGCAGGTGGGCGTAGATGTCGGCCCGGATGGCCGTCTCGATCCCCAGCGAGGAGGAGGACTGCACCCAGCGGCGGATGAAGATCAGCACTGCTTCGGCGAGCCCGAAGAGCAGCGCCAGGCCGGCGAGGCGGAACAGCCCGGCGGGATCCTGCCGAGCGACCGGACCGTCCACCACCCGCTGGGCCACCAGCGGTACGGCGATCCCCGCCGCCACGGCGGCCAGGCCGGCGAGGAAGAGCCAGGCGAACTCCGGTGCGTATGGGCGCAGGTAGTGCCGCAGCCGCCAGAGGCTGTCGAGCGGATGTCGGCCCGTGGTGGGGCCCGGATAACCGTCAACCTCCGCGGGCACTACCCGACGTTACGTCTTTTAGGACCGTCGCCGGTGTCAGCTTGTTGTCAACTGCCGCTCATGATTCAGCAGCCACTCCTTCACATCCAGGCCCCAGCGGTAGCCACCGAGCGTTCCGTCGGTGCGTAGCACCCGGTGACAGGGGACGAAGAGCGCGGCAGCGTTCCGGGCGCAGGCCGCCGCGGCGGCGCGGACCGCTGCTGGGCGACCCGCCAGCCCGGCGAGCTCCGTGTAGGTGACCGGATCGCCCGGCTTCAGGTCCCGCAGCACGTTCCAGGCGTGGGCCAGGAACGCGCCGTCGGTGTGCTGCTCGACCGGAACCCCGTCAACCGCGGTCAGCTCCCCATCCAGGTACGCCGTGACGGCGGCGGTGACCGGGCCGAGGTCGCGTCGTTGGCGCAACGGGCCACGCAGGCGTGGGTGGACCAGGGTGAGCAGGGCGGGCAGGTCGGTGGTGAAGCCGGCGGCTCGGACCACCCCGTCCGGTCCGGCGAGGATGCCGAGCGGGCCGGCCGGGGTGTCGGCGACGGTGGCGTCGATCATGTTCATGCTGCTCTCCAGAGTCGGCTCAGCGCGTACGAGCGCCAGGGGCGCCAGCGGTCGGCGTACGAGTACAGGGTGTCGGGGCTGGTGGGGAGGCCGAGGGCGGCGGCGCCCCGGCGAACGGCCACATCGGTGGGAAGTAGGACGTCCGGGTCGCCGAGCGCGCGGAGCGCGACGTAGTCCGCGGTCCACGCCCCGATCCCGGGGAGGGTCAGCAGCCGCCGCCGGGTCTCCTGCCGATCCCCACCCGGCTCCAGGTCGATCTCCCCGGCGGCCACCGCCGCCGCAAGCCGACGCAGCGTCTCCCGGCGGGCGGCCGGCATCCGGAAGGCCGAATCCGGCGCGGCAAGCACCTCCGCGGCGGCGGGGAACCCGGACAACTCCCCGCCTCCCGCCTCGGATACCGGGGTGGCGAGCTGGCGCAGGAGCCGGGTGAGCGTGGTGCGGGCGGAGGCCACCGAGACCTGCTGGCCGACGACCGCACGGACGGCCACCTCGAAACCGTCGACCGCACGGGGCACCCGGACCCCGGGTTCCGCCGTGACCATCGGGGCCAGTGCGGGATCGGTGGCCAGGGCGGCGTCCACCGCGGTGGGATCGGCATCGAGGTCGAGCAGCCGCCGGCACCGGGCCACCGCCGGTGCCAGGTCCCGCAGGTCGGTCAGGCGCAGGGTCGCCACCACGTGCCGCTCCGTCGGGGTCAGCGCCGCCGTGCCGGTGCCGTGGGGCAGCCGCAGGCCCCGGTGGTAGGTACCGGCGCGCACCTCGTCCACCCCGGGCAGTGTCCGCGGGGCGAGGAAGTCCAGCAGCGCCCCGACGTGCAGTGGGGGGCGGTAGGCCAGCCGTACCGTGATGGTGCCGGGTCCCGCGGGTGTCGTTGGACCTCGTCGGGTGGCCCGCAGTTCGGACGGCGGGACCGCGTACACCGCGCGGAGCGTGTCGTTGAACTGCCGTACGCTGCCGAACCCGGCGGCGAACGCGACCTCCGCCAGCCCGAGGTTGGTGGACTCGATCAGGGTCCGCGCGGTCTGCGCGCGCTGCGCGCGGGCCAGCGCGAGCGGGCCGGCGCCCAACTCGGTGCGGAGGAGCCGGTGCAGGTGGCGCTCGGTGTAGCCGAGCCGCGCCGCCAGACCGGGCACCCCGTCGCGGTCGACCACGCCGTCGGCGATCAGCCGCATGGCCCGACTCACCAGGTCCGCCCGGAGATCCCACTGCGGTGAACCGGGGGTCGCATCCGGCCGGCATCGGCGGCAGGCCCGCAGCCCGGCCCCCCGCGCCGCGGCAGCAGATGGGAAGAACCGCACGTTATTTCGCTTCGGGGTGGTCGCCGGACAGGATGGCCGACAGTAGATGCCGGTGGTGAGCACACCGGTGTAGAACCAGCCGTCGAACCGCTGGTCACGGCTGTCAACGGCCCGATAACACCGTTCAAAGTCCAGGTCCACGCACCGATGATGCCTCCGTCCGGAGCCGAACGGCTGGCGGGAATCGGACGCCGGCGTACGGGGGTGCCCGAGGCAGGGACGGTCGGTCCTGGTCGGTACCGTCTCGCACACCAGATCACGGGAGAAGGGTGCGGCGATGGCGAGCGGGGCGGGCGGGCGGGCACTGACACGGGAGGGGCACCCGCCGCTGGATCCGGCGGTCACGCAGGGCTTCTTCACCCGGATGCGGGTGGTCGCCCCGGCGGCGGTCGGAGCGCTGGACCGGGACCGTTCCGGAAACCCGGAGCGGGCGTTCGAGGAGACCGCCAGCGGTCGGCTCGTCCGCTCCCTGGACAACGATCGGCTTCGTGCCCTCGGGATGTGGGTGCACCACTGGTGCGTGCGCTTCTACGACGATGACACCCGGGCGGCGCTGCGGCTGCTCGGCGAGATCGCTGCCCGGCCGGGGCTGGGGTGGACCGTCGATGAGGTTCGCTGGATGCTCCGCGAGTCGCACGCGGTCGGGCCGGCGGCCGACGCACGCTTCACCCTGCCGCTCGCCGCCGCCGCCGAACTGCCCCCGGAAACGCCGCGGATCGAGCCGGTCATCCCCCGCCAGGCCCGCCCCCGGGACTGACCGAGGCCGCCCTCGGGGCAGGATGGGCGACGCACCCGACGGAAAGGAAGACCGTGGCCGCCACCGAACCCACCATCCTCGCCACCAGCATGGGCATCTTCGCGCCCGGACGCGCTGGCCAGCCCCGGCGGACCAACCCGGTCTTCGACCTGGCCGCCGACCTGGCCGGCGCGGCGGAGCCGCGGATCTGCTTCCTCAACCAGGCCGAGGGGGACCAGCCGGCCACCCTGGCCCGGGTTTACGAGGGGTTCGCCGGCAGCCGGTTCCGGATGTCCCACCTGGCGCTGTTCCCGATGCCGAACGTCGAGGACGTGCGGGCCCACCTGCGGGCGCAGGACGTGATCTGGGTTGGCGGCGGCAGCGTGGCGAACCTGGTGGCGGTGTGGCGGGTGCACGGCCTCGGCGAGATCCTGCGGGAGTGCTGGGAGGCCGGGGTCGTGCTCGGCGGGGTGTCCGCCGGCTCGATCTGCTGGCACGCCGGCGGCGCCACCGACAGCTTCGGGACCACCCTGCGCGGCTTCACCGACGGGTTGGGCTGGCTGCCGTACGGCAACGGGGTGCACTACGACAGTGAAGACCAGCGGCGCCCGTTGATGCACCGGCTGGTCGGCGACGGCACGCTGCCCACCAGCCGGTGCACCGACGACGGCGTCGGTTTGCTCTACCGGGGTGAGCGGCTGGTCGAGGCGGTGGCGGACCGGCCGGGTGCGTCGGCGTACGAGGTCAGTCGCGGTCCGGACGGCAGCATCCGGGAGACACCCATCGGCCCGCGCCTGCTGGACTGAGGCGGCAGCAGGAATCATCTGCCGGGTGCCGGGTGCCGGGTGCCGGGTGCCGGGTGCCGGGTGCCGGGTGCCGGGTGCCGGGTGGCGGCGGCGTAAGCTGGCTCGTCGTGAGTCTCACCATCGGCATCGTCGGCCTGCCCAACGTCGGCAAGAGCACCCTCTTCAACGCGCTGACCAAGAATGACGTGCTCGCGGCGAACTATCCCTTCGCCACCATCGAGCCCAACGTCGGTGTGGTCGGCCTGCCGGACGAGCGGCTGGGCAAGCTCGCCGAGATCTTCGACTCGCAGAAGGTGATCCCCGCGCCGGTGTCGTTCGTCGACATCGCCGGGCTGGTCCGGGGCGCTTCGAAGGGCCAGGGGCGGGGCAACGCGTTCCTCGCCAACATCCGGGACGCCGCCGCGATCTGCCAGGTCGTCCGCGCCTTCTCCGACCCGAACGTTGTGCACGTCGACGGCAAGATCGCCCCGGCGGACGACATCGAGACGATCAACACGGAGCTGATCCTCGCCGACCTGCAGACGCTGGAGCGGGCGATTCCCCGGCTGGAGAAGGAGGCCAAGCTCCGCAAGGACCGGGCCGCCGCGGTGACCGCCGCCAAGGCCGCCGTGGAGGTGCTCGACAACGGCACCACCCTGTACGCGGGCGCGGCCGCCGCCGGTGTCGCGTTGGAGCACCTGCGCGAGCTGCACCTGCTGACCACCAAGCCCTTCCTGTACGTCTTCAACGTCGACGAGGCCGAACTGGCCAACGCCGAGTTCCTCGACGAGCTGCGGGCCCTGGTCGCCCCCGCCGAGGCCGTCTTCATGGATGCGAAGATCGAATCGGAGCTGGTGGACCTGCCCGAGGCGGAAGCCCGCGAACTACTGGAGTCGATCGGGCAGGCCGAGCCCGGGCTGGACCAACTCGTCCGGGTCGGCTTCCGCACGCTGGGGCTCCAGACGTACCTCACCGCCGGCCCCAAGGAGGCGCGGGCCTGGACCGTGCCGGTCGGGGCGAGTGCCCCGGAGGCCGCCGGGGTCATCCACACCGACTTCCAGCGCGGCTTCATCAAGGCGGAGGTCGTCTCCTACGACGACCTGCTCGCGGCCGGGTCGATGAGCGCCGCGAAGGCGGTGGGCAAGGTCCGCATCGAGGGCAAGGACTACATCATGCAGGACGGCGACGTCGTGGAGTTCCGCTTCAACGTGTGAAACCGGCCTGTTTCCGCAAGCTCAGGCGGTTGGACTGTCGCTCTGGGGCACCCGGGGCACAACCCCACGCGTCGTCAACCGCGCGGCGGGTGCTTTCTCCGAGTCCGGCATCAGGTGACCGTGGGTCGACAGGACGAGGCTTGCGTTCTCGTGCCCCAGGCGTTCGGCGACAACAGTGACCGACTCGCCCTGCATCAGCAGGACCGACGCGCAGTGGTGCCGCAGGTCGTGACTCGTGGTGCCCTCCGGCAGTCCGGCCCGTTTCACCGCCGCCGAGAAGATCAGCGAGCCGTAATAGTCGTGCCGGTACGGACCCGTGAAGCGGGTGGTGAAGATCGTGCCCTCGTCAGCAGGCGGGAACTGTTCCGAGTGTTCACTCAGAGCCGTCGACACCACCTCTGGTAGCGGGACCGTTCGACGGGACCGGCGGGTCTTCGGCTCGGTTCGGACCTTGGACTGCGGCGCAGCTTGCCATTCGATCCGCACCGTACGGCTGACGTGGTCGATGTCCTGGACGCGTAGCGCGAGAAGTTCACCTGAACCCGGAGGTACGTCGACACGCCCTCAATCGACCACAGCTCATCCGTGGCGGGTGCTCCCGCTCTCCTGGATTCAAACGCCATTGACCCCTTCGTCGATGTTCCTGACCATTGACGAGCTGGCCGAGATCCCGGACGTAGACCGCCGGCAACATCTGCTGTTGGTGATGGTTGCCCTCGGTCGACTCGTTTCCACCGGGGCTGCCGCCGCCGACTACTTTCGCGTCAGTTGGTGCCGAGTAGTAGACGACGCAGACGTGTTCGAGGCAGTGCAGTCCGGCAACATTGATCACACCGGAGACGCCCTGCTCGCAGCAACCGCCGTATTCGAACGATGCCCGCTCGTGACCGACGACAGGAGGTTTCGGAACCGGGCAACCGAGATCATTCCTTGACGCCGAAGAGGTCACTGGTCCGATTCTGGCGAGGTCCGGGCAACGGTACGCGCACTATAGATCAGTGCGGCTGTGATAAATGCGGGCACAAAGGATGCTGCGAGTCCGAGTTGACCCAATTCAACCCATGCTGGAGATATTCGACCGAATGCGTCCGGCAATGCTTCATCAATCCCTGTTGGTTCGTCAGCTAGCCATAACCATCCCCCGGCCCCACAACAGCAAAGCATGCTAAGCATGCTCGTCGCGAGGGTGGCTACTCGCGCACTCTGTTGACCCGTCCTGACCCACAACGCGACGCCAACCAATGCGGGCGCGAAGAAGAATGAATACCACAGGGTAAGCTGAGCCTGGAAATGAAAGTAGGACGCCTTGAGTGCGATCGAACTGCTGTCTACCGGGGTGCTGGAACGAGCCGCTGCATCGTTTACAGCAGTATCGATCTCCCCTTGAGAGTATGCGGCGGAAATCGCCGCGAATATGAGCAACGACGCCTGAAGAATCAACAATACGCTTGCGATGTTGACTTTCAGCGGGAGGCGCCGAGGCGGCAGCCCGCCAGCTGAGTTCGCGCTAGTCGGAACCACGAGATGATGCTAGGTGGCGATCAACGCCTAACGCTCGCCAGGGTGACGGTGCATCCACGGGCAACCATGACGGTGGTGACTCGCACAGCAGCTCGGTGTCTTCCCAAGCTGCGCATCGAGCGGTGACCGCATGCTCGCAGACCCGGAGGTCGGTGCCCCGCCGCGTGCCCGTCCGGTTGGTCAACAGGGGTCAACTACAGACACACCGACAGGGGGCTCGGGGCACACAGGGGGCACAAGACACCGTGGAACGTCGTCAAACAGCGAACACCCGTGACAGCCCGGGAGGTCGAGTGACCAGGTGTCGGACGGTGTCGCCGCCAGCAACGGGACAGTGGCTCTTAGCTCCGCTTCAACGTCTGAATTTAGCGTTGCCGTGAGTACTTCACCTGGTTGATTCCGGTGTCCTCGCTCAAGGCATGGTGGCTCCGGATGACCATGCCCGCAACATGGAGAGGGTGGCAGCCCGTTCGAGTCGGGCCGAGTCCGGGGAGCCCCGCCGGCTGCGGGGCTCCCAAGCCTCGCACACCGTCGGTGGCGACAGTCCGACAGCGATGCTGACAGGAACAAGCCGCGACGTGGACAGCCGGCAGCGGCCGGACAGTTACCCGAGGTCGTGAACGCGGAAGGACCTTCGCCCGGCCCCCCTGCACAGACCTTTCGAGCGATGGCTCTATTCGCCTGAGGTGATGGGCCTCACTCGCCCGCTTCGTACTCAGCGACGGCGGCGGTGATGAGGTCAGCGACGGCTGGTGGGCCGGCGGCGACCTGATCGGCGGTGACGGTGGTGTTGGGTGCGGCGGTGAGGTAGCGCTTGGCGATGTGGGGGATGTCGGTGATTCGGGGTTCCTGGGTGTCGTGCAGGACGCACAGCATCGACACCCGGGCCGGGTCAGCGCCCTCCATGGCGGCGAGCATCAAACCGATCAGCGCGGTGCGGAACGAGTGGTCGGCGATGGACTCGGGCTGCGTGACGCCGGCGAACCATCAGCCGGTGCGGGCGGCACGTTTGAGGACGCCGGCTTCGAAGATGAAGCTTATGGCTCCGTCGGCGTCGCGGTCGTCGGTCATCGGTCCGTCCCTGTGCCGGAGATGCCTGATCCCAACATAACTGCACGTACCGCACACGTTATGCGGCCAAGCAGGCGCCGGCTTCCCGGCGCTGCCCTGGCGATCAGGCTGAGCTGAGGCAGCGGTTCGCCGGCAGCGAGGCCCGCCCGGCCTGGCCGAAGGAGAGGTTGCGCCGCACCGGTCGCTGCTACGGTCTGGGTTGGCCTCGTCCCAGTTGGGACGCCCATTTTTGGGCCAACTCCAGTCTAAGCGTTTCTGCGCCAGCGGGAGAGGACCGTAGGGCTGCTCCGGTCTCTCCGCAATAGTGCGTCTCTGAGTTGCATCGCGGTCAGGATTCCCATCAGGGGAATAGGCAGGGATGCCCAGCCGGCCGCACCTACAACGAGCACGATGGTTAAACCATTTAAGATTAACGTTCCGAGGATTAGGAGTGCGATGCGTATCTCCAGCAGGGTCACCCGCCTAGTATCGCTGGTGGCGCCACTCTCTTTGGCTGAGGTCTCCGGCCCACCGCTGTGTGCAGCGGGTTCCCAACGCTGTGGTCAGAGCCGACCTGCCACTCAGCGGTCCACTGTCGCAGCAAGATAAGCGGAAGCGTAGCTGCCCTCAGATGTAGCGGCTGCCGAGTTGCCCCAGCGTCTCCTGCCGGATCGACCAGTCGCCCCGAAGGTGCCGGTTGAGCAGGTGTTGGAACGCGCCGCCGCTGGTGGTGCTGCGGGAATGACGCTAGTTCTCCTGCAACGTCTGCACCCCGTGGTCACGGAGGCTGTAGCGGCGCAGCCGTACGGGTCGGCCTTCGGGGTTGGTCCAGGCGGCGGCGGTGGAGGTGTGGGTGTGTCGCCAGCCGGTGCGCTCGTACAGGGCGATGGCGGCGGCTGACCCGGGGTCGTCGACGATCTCCAGCGTGAGGTCGAGTTGGTGCTCGGTGGCCCATTGGCGGGCGTGGTGCAGGAGCCTGGTCGCGGTGTTGAGGCGACGGGCGGCCGGTGCGACGAACAGGCGGCTGACCTCGGCCACGGCCGCGGAGCCAGGGCCGGTTGAGCAGGCAGAGCCGGTCGCAGCGACAGAGCCGGTCGCGGCGGCAGGGTCGGTTGTGAAGGCGGGATCGGTCGCGGCGACGGGGTGGTGGAGGGCGACGTGGCCGACGATGGTGCCTCCGCGCTCGGCGATCCAGGCGTGGCGGGTGTTGTCGGGAGAGAGCCACTGGTACGGGTCGGCGGGCCAGTTCAGCGGGTAGCGGTCCCGCCGGTACACGTCCGCGAGGACTGAGATGCAGCTTTGCAGGTCGGCGGGGACCCGATCACGGATACTGAGGTCGTCCATTTGATCATCATCGTCGAGCGGCCCCTCGGGGTGAACCCTGACGAAAGTTCATGGTCAGCTACTGATGTCGGGGCAGTTCTCCACCACTAGCGTCTGTCGGGCATGGACAAAGTGCCACGTGGGAGGACGCACCGTGAATAGAGCCCACCGATGAGCCGGCGCCGGCTCGCCGCCGCGGCTACCGTCGTCGGACTGTTCGCCGCCGGCCTCACTGTCACCGGCAGCACCGCCGTCGCGAACGGCGATGGCTACTCGGCCCTGATCCAGCGCGCGTCGTACGGCGTACCGCACATCACCGCCCGTGACTTCGCCAGCCTCGGCTTCGGTACCGGCTATGTGCAAGCCGAGGACAACGTCTGCCTGATCGCGGAGCAGATGGTGACGGTTCGCGCCGAGCGGTCCCGCTGGTTCGGGGCGGAGGCAAGTAACGTCAGCAGCGACCTGTTCCATCAGAAGGCCATCGACGACCAGGTTGCCGAGAAGTTGCTCAAAGGTCCCCGCGATGGTGTCCGTGCACCCTCCAGGCAGGTACGCGACCAGATCCGCGGCTTCGCCGCCGGCTACAACGCGTACCTCCGGGACGGGAAGGCGATCAACGACCCCGCCTGTGCCGGGAAGGAGTGGGTACGCCCGATCAGCAAGCTGGACATGTGGCGGGCGCACTGGGCCCAGATGGTCCTGGCCAGCTCTGGTGCCCTGGCCGACGGCATCGTTGCCGCAGCGCCCCCTACCGCCAGCGGGAACAGCGCGTCGGCGAGTGCCCCGCCGGCGGCAGCCGTCGCCGGCTCTAGCGGTACGCCGACCGGATTGGGCAGCAACGCGTACGGCTTGGGGCGGGACGCCACCACCAGCGGCGCCGGCATGCTGCTGGCGAACCCGCACTTCCCGTGGGACGGCGCCGAGCGCTTCTACCGGATGCATCTCAAGGTGCCCGGCCGGTACGACGTCGAGGGTGCGGCACTGGTCGGTGGCCCAATCATCCAGATCGGCCACAACGGCCAGGTCGCCTGGAGCCATACCGTCTCCACCGCGAGAAGATACGTGTGGCACCGGCTGTCCCTGGTACCCGGTGACCCGACCAGCTACCGCCACGACGGCCAGCCCCGGAAGATGACCGCCCGTACGGTCACCATCCAGACTCCCGACGGGCCGATCAGCCGGACCCTCTACGACACCCACTTCGGTCCGGTCGTCGTGGTGCCCGGTGCGCTCGACTGGACCACCACCACGGCGTACGCGATCACTGACGCCAATGCCACCAACAACCGCGCGCTCGATGGCTGGCTGGCGATGGGACAGGCTCGGTCGGTGGGTGAGTTGCGGACGGTGTTGGACCAGCGGCAGTTCCTGCCCTGGGTCAACGTCATCGCCGTTGACCGTCGCGGCCAGGCCCTCTACGCCGATCACTCGGTCGTGCCCCGGGTAACCGACTCCCTGGCCGCCGCCTGCGTTCCGGCCTCCTTCCAGGACTTGTACGAGAGCACGGGCGAGGCTGTCCTCGACGGTTCCCGTTCCTCGTGCGAGTTGGGCCGGGATCCGGACGCGGCGGTACCCGGCATCCTCGGCCCGGCCAACCTGCCCACCCTGGTTCGCAGTGACTACGTGACCAACTCCAACGACAGCCACTGGCTGGCCAATCCGGAGCATCCGCTGGAGGGTTACCCGCGCATCGTCGGCGACGAGCAGACCCAGCGCAGCCTGCGGACCCGACTCGGCGTGCACCAGGTGCAGCAGCGCCGCGCCGGCACCGATGGACTTCCCGGGAGGGGCTTCACCACCAGCAACCTGTGGGATGTGACGCTCGGCAACCGAGCCTACGGCGGCGAACTGGTCCGGGACGACCTGGTCCGGAGCTGCGAGGCGGAGCCGACGGCGATCACCTCCGACGGCGCCACCGTCGACCTGACCGCAGCCTGCGCCGCCCTGCGCGGGTGGGATCTGCGGGTTGATCTGGACAGCCGGGGCGCACACCTGTTCACCGAGTTCGCTCGGGCCGCGGGCCTGCGCTTCGCCGACCCGTTCGACCCGACCGCCCCGCTGACCACACCGAGCCGGCTCGCCGTCGACGACCCGGAGGTGCGGACCGCGCTCGCGAACGCCGTCCAGAAGCTGGACGGCATTCCGCTCGACGCCCGGCTCGGCGACATCCAGACCGAGCCGCGTGGCGCCGAACACATCCCGATCCACGGTGGCCACCACGACGCCGGTGTCTTCAACATGATCATCAGTGGGTTTACGCCCGGCGTCGGCTATCCCAAGATTTTGCACGGCACCTCGTTCCTGATGGCCGTCGAGCTGGGTAGGGACGGGCCGTCGGGCCGGCAGATCCTCACCTACTCGCAGTCGGCCAACCCGAATTCGCCCTGGTACGCCGACCAGACCCGGCTGTACTCGGACAAGGGGTGGGACACCATCAAATTCACGCAGCGCCAGCTCCGTGCCGACCCGAACCTGGTCACGTACCGGGTGGGGGAGCGGCGCGACTGATCGCGGCCGGCGGCCGGCGGCCGGTGGGCCAGCCCCACTGGCCGCCGGCCCTGCTGCGCCAACCACGGCCAGCCGCCGCCTCTTGAAGCTCCACCTGGCCGGCCCTTGTGGGCGGCGATGCGCTCGCGGATGAACGTGAGCGGGCTACCGTCCTCGGTCGCCCTTCCTGGGCCAGGTCGCCAGCGCCGCCAGGACGGCGCAGATAGACAGACAGCCCAGCAGGCCGCAAACCGGTGCGGCGACCATCCAGAATGTTCCCTCCACGGGGCTCGATGATAGGGCTCAACAGCGCGGTACGGAGGTCGAGGAGGAGGCCGGCTGGCGGCCCCAGAGGGTTGTGGGAGTCAGCGTCGGGGCTGAGGGCGTCGAGGCCGGCCGGTGACGTGTCGAGGGGTACCGATGCATGACGTTCGGGTTACCGTCAATGTGATGGCCGGCTGGGTGAGTTCGCCGGGCCTGTTGAGCTTGGAGTGGCGCTATGGCCTCGTCCGTCGACCCGCGCTTCGGGGTAGCACTGCGTGAGTTCCGGGAGCGGCGTGGTCTGTCGTTTCGATCCCTCGGGCAGCTCGCTCATCGGAGTAAGAGTCATCTGCAGGAGCTGGAGGCAGGGATCAAGGCTCCGACACTCGACACGGCGCGCCACCTGGACCGGATTCTCGGCGCGGAAGGTGTGTTGGCTCGCCTGGTTGACGCGCCGATCGACCATGCGGCCGAGGCCGGCGAACTCCGGGCGAGAGTCGCCGCCAGTGATGTGAGTGGAGAGGTGCTCGACCGGATCGAGCAGGGCGTTGACGACCTGGCCAGTTCCTATCCGACGTTGGCTCCGGCGGACCTGTTGCCGCTGGTGCGGCGGCACCTCGCCGTTGTGCGGCGGTTACTGGATGGACGGGTCACGCTTGCTCAACAACGGCGGTTGTTGGTCGCTGGTGCCTGGATGGCGGTACTGCGGGCGACCGTTCACATTGACCTTCGGCAGCGGGTCGCTGCGGCTGCCCACCTGCGAGCTGCGCGGGACCTTGCCGAACATGCCGAGCACGGTGAGATCCAGGCATGGTGCCTGGAAACCCAGGCCTGGGACGTGCTGACTCAAGGTGACTACCGGAGGGCGCTCGATCTTTCCAACCAAGCTCAGCGGGTTGCCCCGAAGGGCAGCTCTGCTCGCATCCAGGCGATCGCTCAGGAAGCGCGCGCGTGGGCACGGATGGGCGAGGTCGGTGCGACCCGTCGAGTGCTGGACCGGGTGGAGCGGTTGACGGCGAATCTGCCCGTTCCGGAGCGGGCCGAGCACCACTATCGTTACGACCCGGCCAAGGCTGCCGCCTATACGGCCACGACGTTGGCGTGGGCGGGGGACCCGGTGCCGAGCAGGTAGCGCGGGCGGTGCTGGCTGACTTGGACCCGCACGGAGATGGGGGAGCGCGGCCTCGCCGGTCCGCGTCAGCTCGTCTCGATCTTGGCCTTGCCCTGGTCGCCGCCGGTCAGCCCGACGAGGCGGTCGCTCTGGGGGTGCAGGCTGTGGCGTCCGGGCGGGTGGTGCCGTCGAACTGGTGGCGAGCTGCGGAACTGTTGACAAAGGTGGAACAGTCGGGGGCGCCGGAGGCCGCGACCTTGCGTGACCTGTGCGTGGAGTACGCCCGGGACGCCGACTACCAGCGGACAGCAACCCTGGTTAGCGGACACTGAGCTTTTGGATTGATGACGCGCCCGGCAGCTGTCTGGCGTGGTGGTCGCGGTTGGTGTTGTACCCGTGTTGGCAGGTGGAGTGGGCGACCCGGCGGCAGGCGCGCGCGCCAGAAACGCCCCCCGGTGGACTGACGCGAACTCGACAGGGTTCCGTCAGTCCGGCCCGGAGGGCGCCTTCCGGTTCCCGCCCCAACACGATCCTTCGTGGAGGTGAGCGGTGCGTACTCGTTACGAGGGAGGCTCAACCCTTCCCACGGGGACCGCCTCCGCTCCGTCCAGATGGATTGATCTTTCGGACCGCCGGCGGGACATAAGTTCCCTCGGCCACGCTTCCCTCCGGGCCGTAGACGCGGAGCATCATGCTGAAGGGCCCATCGGGAACGGGTAGCCAGTTGGCGATGCTCACTCCTACTGGAGGAGTTGGCGTTGCGTAGATGCTGATCGATCCATCCTCGTTGGTCTCGAGCCCGGGCGTATAGCCCGCTACGACGTACTTGTCCTCCGGGTTGCGATGCAGGGTGATTGTTTCGGATATGTAGGAGGTGACGGACCAAAACTCGCGGGCCTGGGGTATCTGATCCCTCTCGAAAGTGAGGACATAGCCACCGGAGGCGGCGTTGAGTTGTTGATCATCGCTGTCTCGGAAGACGTCGTAGTACGCCGAACTCTCGATGTCGTTGCAGTACTGGCAGAATTCGGTGATCGAGGATCGGTCGAGATAGTTGGTTCCCCAGAAGCCGATGTTTCGGAAGTTGATCCAGTTGTTCCGATCGGTATTGTTGAGATAGTTCGAAATGATATCGGCCTGTGCGTCCTGGGTCGCTCGCGCGAACTCGTCCTCGAACCTCCCGGTAGCGAACAGTCGGTCGAACTCCTCCGCAAGCGCCCTGTTGTCGCCGGTGAGCGGTGGTGTCCGGATATCCATAACTCCCCGCTGGAGTTCTCGCAGGAAGCGAAGTGGGTTATCTCTGATCATCCTGTCCGCATCGAGTTTGAACGAGCGAGCCCAGAAAGACACCGGGACGATCAGGGTCTCTGCCAGTACGCCCCTCTCGTACGCCAGCAGGGGGCCCATGCGGAGGGATCGCCGGAACTCTTCGGCCAGCGCGATCTGGTTTTCCCCGTCGGGTGAGAATCTGTTGCTCCGGATAATCATAAGCGGGTTCGTCACCGGGAGCGGGATCTCGGTCAACTCCGGAGGAAGGGTTCCGCTCCAGCCGGGTCCGGTAAAGGCGTAGCGACCGCCAGAGGTTGTCGAGATGTCTGTTTTGATGATGTTCCCGTAGACGTCTGTGATGAGTACGCCGTAAGTTGCCATGGTGTCCGGGATCTCCAGGACCGCTGGCTCGTTCCGCACGCCGATGAGCGCAGAGGTGTACAGCGTGTCGTCATTGGGTGCTACGACGGAGCGAAATATTGGGGACATCCGGTCTGGCCCGAAAAGCAGGTTGGGGACCAGGATGAGCTGTTGCTGGTGGGTGAACCATCGAGGATAGAACTTCGTCACATAGCGGCGCGTCACGTCGTAAACGTCCGTTGCCTGACTGTCGGCCCCCCCTCCTGGCCCACCGGAAGATGGTGATCTCGCAGTGGTGTACGAGGGGACGGTAATTAAGATCACCACGGCGCAGAGGGAGGCACAGAGGGATCGGATCAAGCGGGCCATGAAGCCTCCTTCGATTGATGCGCAGACGGGCATCACGAATTCGCAACCGAGTGGGCGACTACTTCAGACCAAATCTGATCATCGTTCACAGTCTTGCAAACTCTGAGTCTCAGTTCTGCGAAACAGCTCGTCTCACCCGAAGGCGGAGTCTGTCCGGCTTTGCGCGCCGAGCCCTGGGTCGCTGCGCTAGCGTCGAAGGTTCGCGCGGTGGTGCGCGGGGCTCCGATCGTAGGTTCGGGATATGTCGATGTCGAGCTGGCGGTGGCGGCCGGGCTGGTTGGCCGGGAGGCGACCAGCGGGAGCGGGGCAGGCCGACCGCCGGTCGGCCTCGCCGCTGTTGGTCAGGATGCCTGGCGGATGGACGGGTTGGTGAGCCAGGCGTCAGCCAGGTCGGCGAGGGGGGTGTCGAGGGCGCGACTGAGGCAGACCACGGTGCCGAACGCCGGTGCGGGCAGTCGACCCGACTCGATCTTGCGTAGGGTTTCGGGGGAGATGCCGGCCGCCAGGGCCACCTCGACGAGGCTGCGGTCGGCCCGCGCGGCCCGGAGGGCGACCCCGAGGCGCTGACCCGCGGCGATCTGTTCGGCGGTCAGGGGTTGGCGAACCATGTCGGCAGGATAGCCTCCGGTGTTCTCCCCCGGGGGTGGTATAAAAATACGGTATTAAAATACCGCTGCCTGGGAGGCGTCGTGATCGAGCTGAAGTCCGCCGTGGAGATCGGCCAGATGGCGGTCACCGGCCAGTTCGTCGGTGAGCTGCTCGCCGAACTGGGCGAGGTCGCCGCGGTCGGCGTCAACCTGATGGACCTCGAACACCACGCCCGCCGTCGGATCGCGCAACGCGGTGCCGAGTCCTGCTACTGGGACTACGCTCCCTCCTTCGGCCGCGGACCCTTCCGTAACGTCCTGTGCCTGTCGGTCAACGACGCGGTGCTGCACGGCCTGCCGCACGACTATCTCCTCCGCGCCGGTGACCTGCTCAGCATCGACATGGCGGTCAGCATCCAGGGCTGGGTCGCCGACTCCGCGGTCTCCCTCATCGTGGGCACCCCCGCCCCGGCTGACCTGAAGCTGATCGAGGCCACCGAGGTCGCCCTCGAAGCCGGCATCGCCGCCGCCCAGCCGGGGGGCCGGCTCGGCGACATCTCCGCCGCGATCGGTCAGGTCGCCGCCTCCTACGGCTACCAGGTCAACGGCGAGTTCGGTGGGCACGGCATCGGGCGCACCATGCACGAGGCCCCGCACGTGGCCAACAACGCCCGCGCCGGTCGCGGCCTGAAGCTGCACCCCGGCCTCACCATCGCCATCGAACCCTGGTTCTGCGCCTCCACCGACAAGATCAAATTTGATGAGGACGGCTGGACGATCCGCTCCGCCGACGGCTCCCGTACCGCCCACTCCGAACACACGATCGCCATCACCGCCACGGGCCCGCAGGTCCTGACCCGTCGTCCCAGCCCAGGCGCCACCAGCGCTGACCCCACCGGCAGGCCCGCGGCGGCCTCCTGACCCGACCCCAAGAGGCCGCCGTACCCGGTTCGGGGTGGGAGGGTCAGCTGATGTAGTGCAGGATCACGTTGTGCACGTGGTGGCTCTTCTGGGAGCCGCGGAACTCCACCTCGTAGGTGTGCGTGCCGACGTGGATGGCGATGGCGCCGGTGGAGAAGAACGAGCCGCCCCACGACTTGTTGCTGACCACGCTCACGCTGGTGATCTTCGCATACGGGATGCTGGTGATCGCGTAGCGTTTGCCGATGAACGAGCGGTCCTGAATGATCACGCGCCGGTCGGTCACGCCGATGAAGCCGGTACCGGTGCCGACGGCGTCGTAGACGGCGATGATCTGCTCGCCCTCAAGCAGCCCGCTCTGGATCTGCTGCAGCTGCTCCTTGCGGTCGTACGTCGCGTTCGCCATGGCCTCAGCGTAGGCATGGCGAGCACATCGAATCCTGACGAAATGATCCGCGGTGACGCTCGTCGGCTACTGACGGCCCATCGTCGTGGCCTCAGCGCTCGGTGACGGCGCGGTACGCGTCCTCGATGCGGGCGGCCAGTAGGACCTCGCCCTCGGTCAGCGGTACGGTGTCGTGGCCGACTCGAATCTCGGTCTGGTCGGCGTGGCGGCTGATGTCGGGGCGAAGGTGCAGCGCGTCGGCGACCACCTTCACCCGCTCGGTGAGGGCCGCGTGCTGGGAGTCGTCGATGGGGAGCGTCCGTCGGATCCCTTCGCCCTCCCGGGTCCAACCGGGCAGCAGAGTCAGCGCATCGTTGAGATAGTTTTGCTTACCCCGCCCGAACGGCATGCGTACCACCACACCTCCCGGCATCGTTGCGGTCTTGTAGCCCAATCGTCGCTTTTCCGTGTCTTATCGGTGGACTTAGTCTGTCCTTTGGTGGGGGCTGTGTCCACGGCCACACTTCTGGGTCTTCCTGGCCTGATGGGTTGGTCACGGTACCCAAACCGACGATTGATCTGGCACGCTGGACGCTCGTGCGAACCGAACAGGCAAGCGATGGCGGCCGGGTCGAGCGACCCGAGCCGAAGGTGGTCGTCGGCGCGGCAATCATCCAGAACGGCCGGGTGCTGGCCTGTGCACGGTCAGCCCCGCCGGAGGTGGCGGGCCGGTGGGAGTTCCCCGGCGGCAAGGTGGAGCCGGGGGAGAGCGAGACCGCGGCGCTACTGCGCGAGTGCGCCGAGGAACTGGCCGTCCGGGTGGAGATCGGCGAGCGGGTCGGCCGGAGTGTTCGGATGGCCCACGGCCGCTCGGTGTTGAAGGTGTATCTGGCCCGGCTGCTCCCCGGCGACCAGCCGCAGGCCCTGGAGCACTCGGCACTGCGTTGGCTCTCCGCCGCCGAGTTGGACAGCGTCACCTGGCTACCCGCCGATGCTCCGATCGTCGCCGCGCTCCGCCCACTGCTGGCCACTGGTTGACCCGCAGCAGAACCGGAAGGGCAACCCGAAAACGGACAGGGCCGGCGGAGTTCGCCGCCGGCCCTGTCATCGTTGCTGCCGTGTTCAGTGCTTGTCCTGCTCCGGGTGGGCGTAGTTCAGGTGCTCCGGCGGCAGCGGGAAACTCACGTCCTCGCCGAACGGCGACGGTGCGGCCGGTCGGTCGAAGGTGAGCTCGGTCAGTGGCAGCTTGCCGGTCTCGTCAAGTGTCGGGGCGGTCGGCTTCGGCACCTCGCGGTGCCAGTTGACACCCGCCTGCGCCTGCGCCTCGGCCTCCGGGTCGTGCGAGGCTCCCGCGTGCGAGTGGAACCCTGGCGGGCCGGCCGCGGGGGTGCGCACGGCGCCCGGGGAGTGCTCGCTGGTCACGCTGGTCTGAGGCACCTGACCCCTCCGGAAGATCTTGTTACCGAGCCAAACAAGAGGATCATACTTCCGGTCGACTACCCGCTCCTTCATGGGGATAATCCCGTTGTCGGTGATCTTGATGTGCTCGGGGCAGACCTCGGTGCAGCACTTGGTGATGTTGCAGTAGCCCAAGCCCTGTTCGGCCTGCGCGTACTCCTTGCGGTCGTCCCGCGCGTCCAGCGGGTGCATGTCCAATTCGGCGGCCCGAATGAAGTACCGCGGCCCGGCGAAGGCGGGCTTGTTCTCCTCATGGTCCCGGATCACGTGACAGACCGTCTGGCAGAGGAAGCACTCGATGCACTTGCGGAACTCCTGCGAGCGCTCGACGTCGACCTGCTGCATCCGGTAGTCGCCCGGGGTGACACCGGGGGGCGGTGCGAAGGCAGGCGTCTCCCGGGCCTTCTCATAGTTGAACGAGACATCGGTGACCAGGTCCCGAACGATCGGGAACGTCCGTAGCGGCGTGACCGAGATCGTCTCATCCGCGGTGAAGGTCGACATTCGGGTCATACAGGCCAGTTTCGGTTTGCCGTTGATCTCCACCGAGCAGGAGCCGCACTTGCCGGCCTTGCAGTTCCAGCGGCAGGCGAGGTCCGGCGCCTCGGTGCTCTGCAGTCGGTGGATGATGTCGAGGACGACCTCGCCCTCCTTCACCTCGACCAGGTATTCCTTCAGGTCGCCGCCGGTCTCGTCGCCCCGCCAGATGCGGAACTGTCGCTTCGTGGCCGGTGCGCCGGCCGCCTGGCTCTTCTCAGTTCCCATTCCTCAGCGCTCCTCCTCGGTGAGGGCGTCGAACTCCGCCAGTTCCTCGTCGGTCAGGTACTTGGCCAACTCCGCGCGGTCGAAGAGCGCGAACAGCTCCGGCCGCATCCGCGGTAGCGGCTTGCGGTCCAGGTGCACGATGTCGCCCTCCAGGGAGCAGACCTGGTTGACCCGTCGCCAGGCCGGGTCCATCGTCGGATGATCCTCACGGGTGTGGCCGCCCCGCGACTCCCGCCGCTCCAGCGCTGCCTTCGCGGTGCACTCGGAGACCACCAGCATGTTGCGGAGATCCAGGGCGAGGTGCCAGCCCGGGTTGTAGCGCCGACCGCCCGCCGCGCTCACCTTCGCCACGCGTTCGCGAAGCTCGCCGAGTCGGGCCAGCGCGTCAACCAGCTCGCCCTCCCGACGAATGATGCCGACCAGGTCGCCCATCACCGCCTGGAGATCCTGCTGCAGGACGTACGGGCTCTCGCCGGTGTCCCGCTGCAACGGGGCCAGGGCCGTCTCCACCGCGGTCTCCACCGCCGGCACCGGGACCCGGGGCCGGGATGCCAACCCGTCGGCGTACGAGGCGGCGTGCCCGCCCGCCCGCTTGCCGAAGACCAGCAGGTCCGACAGGGAGTTACCGCCGAGCCGGTTGGAGCCGTGCATACCGCCGGAAACCTCACCCGCGGCGAACAGCCCGCGGACATGGCCGAGGGCCGCACCGGAGTCGGGGTCGACCTCCACGCCACCCATCACGTAGTGACAGGTCGGACCGACCTCCATCGGCTCCCGGGTGATGTCGACATCGGCCAGCTCCTTGAACTGGTGGTACATCGACGGGAGGCGACGGCGAATCTCCTCCGCCGGCAGCCGGGAGGCGATGTCCAGGTAGACGCCGCCAGCAGGGGTGCCCCGGCCCGCCTTGACCTCGCTGTTGATGGCCCGGGCCACCTCGTCGCGCGGCAGCAGCTCCGGTGGCCGCCGGTTGTTGTCCGGGTCCTCGTACCAGCGGTCCGCCTCGGCCGCACTGTCGGCGTACTGCTTTCGGAACACATCCGGCACGTAGTCGAACATGAACCGCTTGCCCTCGGAGTTCTTCAGGATCCCGCCGTCCCCGCGGACCGACTCGGTGACCAGGATGCCCTTCACCGAGGGCGGCCAGACCATGCCGGTCGGATGGAACTGGAGAAACTCCATGTTGATCAGCGTCGCCCCGGCGCGCAGCGCCAGCGCGTGGCCGTCCCCGGTGTACTCCCAGGAGTTCGAGGTGACCTTGTACGAGCGGCCGACCCCACCGGTGGCCAGCACCACGGCCGGCGCCTCGAAGAGAATGAACTCGCCCGACTCCCGGTAGTAGCCGAAGGCGCCGGCGACCCGGTCGCCGTCGAGCAGCAGCTCGGTGATGGTGGTCTCGGCGAACACCCGGATCCGGGCGTCGTACGAGCCGTGCTCGCGCCGATCTTCCTGCTGGAGCGAGACGATCTTCTGCTGGAGGGTACGGATCAGCTCCAGGCCGGTGCGGTCGCCCACGTGCGCGAGGCGCGGGTACTCGTGCCCGCCGAAGTTGCGCTGGGAGATCCTCCCGTCCTTCGTCCGGTCGAAGAGGGCGCCGTAGGTCTCCAGCTCCCAGATTCGCTGCGGCGACTCCTTCGCGTGCAGCTCGGCCATGCGGAAGTTGTTCAGGAACTTGCCGCCGCGCATGGTGTCGCGGAAGTGCACCTGCCAGCTGTCCCGGCTGTTCACGTTCCCCATCGCGGCGGCGGCGCCGCCCTCGGCCATCACCGTGTGCGCCTTGCCGAAGAGCGACTTCGAGATGATCGCGGTCTTCTTGCCGGCCAGCCGGGCTTCGATCGCCGCCCGCAGCCCGGCGCCGCCGGCGCCGATAACGACGACGTCGTAGTGGTGTCGTTCGATTCGCGTGGTAGTGGTCATGTCGGGGGCCCTCTAGTTGATGAACCGCAGGTCGGTGAACCAGCCGGCGGAGACGGCCATGATGTAGAAGTCGGTGAAGAGCACCGTGAACAGCGACACCATGGCGAACGTGCCGTGTCGGACGTTCAGCTTCGAGACCAACGTCCAGAAGCGGTACCGCACCGGGTTCCGGGAGAAGTGCTTCAGTCGCCCACCCATCACGTGCCGGCAGGCGTGGCAGGAGAGCGTGTAGCCGGCCAGCGCGACGATGTTGACCAGGATGATCAACGTGCCCAGACCGACCCCGAAGGCTCCGTCGGGCCCGCGGAACGCGAGGAACGCGTCGTAGATGTTGATCAGCAGGACCACGAAGGCCAGGTAGAAGAAGTACCGGTGCCAGTTCATGACAAACAGCGGAAACCGGGTCTCCCCGGTGTACTTCTGGTGTGGCTCGGTCACCGCGCAGGCCGGCGGGGACGCCCACAACGAGCGGTAGCCCGCCTTGCGGTAGTAGTAGCAGGTCACCCGGAACCCGGCGACGATCGGGAAGGCGACGATGCCGAGTGGGAGGAAGAAGGGGAACTCCCCGAACGGGGTGCCGAAGTGCGACGAGCCGGGTACGCACGAGTCGGTCAGACACGGCGAGTACAGCGGCGTGAGGTAGTGGTAGTCCTCCACGTAGTACCACTTCGCCATGAAGACGCGGATTGTCGAATAGACGATGAAGAAGAGCAGGATCGCGGCGATGCCGACGGGCTGCACCCACCAGCGGTCGGTACGCAACGTTCGCGCCGCGATGGCGGCACGTGGACGCGCGCCCGGTCCTCCCGGCCTCGTTGCCGTTGATGTCATTCCAGTCGTCTCCCTGACGGGCCCCGGATGGGCGGCGGATCAAGTTCGGTAGGCAACCAGGCCGCACCCGCTTGCCAACGTCATGCGCACACCAACGACCGCGCCGGAGAAACGGCGCAGCTAGGTGACACACGTTACGCCGATCTTTGCGGGCCGTCCGCGCAAGGCAGTGTCCCGTGTGTCCCCGTTCTTGAAAAGGCCTGTCAGTGCATCGAGGCCCATCCGTTCGTTCGACGGCGCCGGTCAGCCGGAGGCCCCGCCGGTGAAGTTCCACCCGGCGAGGCGCAGCGCCGGTGCCTCCCACCAGACCCCGTCCACCCGGTCCGGCTGGCGGGCCGGCGTGTGCCCGACGCCGAGTACCGCCCCGGGACGGAGTGCGCGCGGGTAGGACTCGGTGAACCGGAGGTCGCGTACCGCCCGAGTCACCACGCCCCCCTCCACCAGCCACACCCCGTTGCGGGTGAGGCCCGTGCTGACCAGGCTCTTCGGGTCGAGGATCCGGGTGTACCAGAAGTCGCTGACCAGCAGACCGCGGCGGACGCCGGCGAGCAGCGCGGCGGTGTCCGGGTCGACGACCGCCGCGGTGCGGGCGTCGCCGGACCCGGGCTGCCGCACCTCGGCCGAGGTGGCGGTGAGGCGCAGGTTGCGGGGGACCGGGCCCCAGGCGGCGCCGCCGGGGACGGCGTGCCCGGTTGAGGGGACACCGGCCAGGGCGGCGGTGCGCCGATCGTGTGCGACGGCAGCGGTCACGCCCGCGTCCACCAGGGTCAACGCCGCCCGCCGAGTGCCCTCCACGTCGAACGGCGGACCGGACCGGTCGAGTGGGTCGTCCACCAGGGTCACCATCGGGTCGAACTGGGCCGTGCCGGGCTCGACGAAGGACTGGCCCTCGTGGTGCCGCTTGCCGTTGAAGCCGTAGGCGGAGAGGTGCTGGAGCAGGTCGGCGACGGCGGCCGGCTCCAGCACCACCTCGTACCGGCCAGGCGGCAGCTCGACGGGGTCGGTAGCCGCCCGAGCCTTGCCGGCGGCGCGGGCGCCGAGGACGGAACCGTCCAGGTCGGCGAGGCGGTCGGCGGCCAGCCGGGCCACCCCGTCCGCGCCACCGCTGCGGGCGATGCCGTCCATCGCCGCCTCGGCGATCTGGCCCCGGACCGAGTGGCCGGCCGAGTTGGCGAACGCCGACGAACGGTGCGCCGTGCGGCAGTAGCCGGCCGTCTCCAGCCCGTCGGCCGCCGCCACGAAGGCGCGGACCCGCTCGGCCCGATCACCCGGCTCCGCGTACGCGGTCGCCTCGTCCACCGGGGCCCCCGGCGGAATCGGGGTAGGTGGGGTGAGCCCCGGCCAGGCCGGGTCGAGTGGACCGAGTCGTACCGCCGCCAGGGTGCGCTCGACGAGTTCCCGCAGCCCGTCCGAAGTGCCGACGCTGCCACTGCTGGCGACGGTCCGCCCGGCGAGGTGCAGCCGCAGCCGTACGGTGTGGTGGGTTTCGCCGACGTTCTGGTGAATGAACGAGTTGGCGAACCGGGTCAGCGCCAGCTCGGCCCGGGTAACCGTCGCCTCCGCCGAGGCGGCCGGCCCGGCCAGCCGGTGGACCAGCTCGATCACCTGGCCGGCCACGTCCAGCTCGGACCTCGGCCGGATCGTCGCCCTCACGCGCGCACCCCCACCCGGGTGCCGCGGAAGCGGGCGGGTGCGGCCGGATGGCCGGTGTGCCCCACCTGCCCTGGTTGACCCTTGCCGCAGTTGGGTGTTCCCCAGGCGACCGTCTCGCCGGAGAGCATGTCCATCGAACGCCAGAAGAGCGGGCTGATCCCGGTGTACGTGGGATTGCGCAGCATTCGGCCCCGCTTCCCCTTCTTGATCTCCCAGCCGACCTCGCAGCCGAACTGGAAGTTGAGCCGTTTGTCGTCGATGGACCAGGACCGGTTGATGTCCATCAACACCCCCTCGTCGGTGGCGGCGATGATCTCGTCCAGGCTGTGTGGACCGGGCTCCAGCCCGACATTGGTCATTCGCACCATCGGCAGCCGGGCCCAGCCATCCGCCCGGACGCTGCCGCCGTAGTCCAGGCCCGCGACGGCGGCCGAGTCGCGGCCCGCGAGCACGCCCACCCAGCGCCCCTCCCGTACGGCGTCCCGGCGGACCGCCGGGGAACCCTCGTCGTCGTAGCCGAAGCTGCCCAGCGCCCCAGGAAGCGTCGGGTCGATGGTGATGGTCATCAGCTCCGAGCCGTACCGCAGCGAGCCGAGCTGGGCCAGCTCCAGCCAGGAGGTACCAGCGAAGGCCGCCTCCCAGCCGAGGATCCGATCCAGTTCGATGGCGTGCCCGACCGACTCGTGGATCTGGAGGGCGAGCTGCTCGCCACCGAGGATCAGGTCGGTCTCGCCGGCGGGGCAGGCCGGTGCGGTGAGTAGGGCCCGGGACTCCTCGGCCATTCGTGCCGCGTGCGCGGTCAGGTCGAGCGAGTCGACCAGTTCCCACCCGCTGGTGCCGTACTGGCCCCGGTAGCTCGGGTACGACCGGCGCTGGGTCTCTCCGGCGCCGATCGAGGTAGCCGAGATGCCCCCGCCGCATTCGCGGATGCGCTGGTCGATCCGGTGGCCCTCGCTGGAGACGAACCACTTCGTGGTGTCCCAGATCTGGTAGAGGCCCTCGGCGAGGTCGGCGCCGTGCTCGGCCATCAGCCGGGTCGCCTCGACCAGCAGGTCGCCCTTGGCCGACAGCGGCACGCCGAGCGGATCCACCGCGCAGGTCGAGGCCCAGCTCGCGGTGACCGGCTGGGCCGGGATCGGATCGATCGGCGGGCCCGGGACGCGGGCACTGGCCGCGGCGATCCGCGTCGCCCGCCGGCCGGCGTCGCGGGCGGCGGGGTCGGACAGGTCGGGGACGGCGTGGAAGCCCCAGCTCGACCCGACCAGTGCCCGGACGCCCAGCCCGACACTCTCGTCCTGGGTCAGCTCCTCGATGTCGCCGTTGCGGGCCGTCATGGACTCGTAGCGCCGGTGCATCACCCGGGCATCCGCGTACCGGGCGCCCGCGTCGAGGGCGGCTTGGACAGCGGTGGAGGCCGCATCGAACTCGGTCATAGCTCGACCCTAGGGGAGCCAGCCGCATCCGTCCGCCGTCGGTACGCGCCCGGCGTGAGACCGAGGACCGACCGGAATTCGTTGGCGAGGTGGGCGTGGTCGCTGTAGCCGAGGTCAGCGGCGACATCGGCCAGGGTCGTCTCCGGATCATCCCGCAGACGCTGGGCGGCTTCCTGTAGCCGGCGGCGGCGGATCATCGCTGCCGGCGGCAACCCGATGAACCGGGCCGCGAGCCGCTGCACCGATCGGGCGGACAGACGTAGGTGACGGGCGATATCCTCTACTGTGCGCACCGTCGGATCGGCATCGATGACATCGGCCATCCGGTTGGCTAACAGCGCCTCGTGCCGCGGTGGCGGCACCGTGTCGGAAAGCCACGTCGCGAACGCGTCCACGGCCTGGCGGTGCCGGGCGGGTGGATCATCCGGCTCGAGCATCGCTCGCCCCACTCGCTCCCGCAGTGCCGGGAGGTCCAGGAGTTGGTACCGGTCCCGTAGCACCGCCGGTGCGGTGGCGAAGTGGGGCACCGCCGCTGGCCGGAGTAGGGCTCCGACCGCCCAGCCGGTGCCGGTGAGTTCGCGGTACGAGCTGCCGGTCGTTGGCCCGGCGAGGCCGACCACGGCTGGTTCGACCACGAGATTGCAGGCGGGGAAGGCGATCAGCTGCTGTCGGGAGGTCTGCCCTGCCGGGAGACACCACTCCGGAATCCAGAACCAGCGCACCAACTGTGCCACCGAATCTGGTGCCGGAAGGCGGGCGAACGTGGGCAGCCACGCCGGATAGAGGACACCCCGCCGGCTCGCCGTACCCAGCTCGGATTCCTGTCGCGAATCTTCAAGCCCGTGCGTGCTGCGCCTACCTATGGTCAACTCCTATGACTGATCCGAACCAAGCCGCCGACGGCGAACACACCACGAACGGCACGCCGCACGGAGCTACCAGCCTGACTCCCTTCCTGGCCATCCCGGACGCCCGCCGGGCCATCGACTTCTACCAGAAAGTCTTCGGTGCGCGGGTGGTTGACGTGACCGAGCTGGGTGGCGTCGTGGCCCACGCCGTCCTCGACTTCGGCCAGGGGCTGCTGCAGATCGGGGAGCCGATGCCCAAGTATGGGCTCGTCGCGGCACCCGAAGGGGAGCAGGACTGCTACTCCATCGGCTTCTACTGCCCGGACGTTGACACCGTGGTCGAACGGGCCCAGGCGGCCGGCGCGGTCATCCGGGAAGCCCCGTCCACGTTCGTCTCGGGTGACCGTTTCGCCAGCATCCGGGACCCGTTCGGCGTACGGTGGTCGGTCCTGACCCGGGTGGAGGACCTCTCCGAGGAGGAGAGCGCGCGACGGATCGCCGACTGGGCCAGGCAACAGGCGGAGTGACCGGCGCGGGCAACGGGCGGCACCGCGCGGGTTGACCCGATTCTCCGTACCCGCCGGGGGTGGTGCTCATCCCAGGTGGGTACGGAGGAAGGCGAGCTCCAACCGCAGCAGCTGCTCACCGACACCGCCCGCCGCCATGTGTGTCGCGCCGGTCAGCGGCAGCACCGAATGCGGGTGCCCGTTGGCGACCAGCGCGGCCGACAGCCGCAGCGTGTGCGCCGCCACCACGTTGTCGTCGGCCAGCCCGTGCACCAGCAGCAGCGGCCGGGCCTGCTCGGTGGCGGCGGCCAACTCCACCAGGGAATGGTGGGCGTACACGTCCATCCCGTCCTCGGGCAGGCCCAGGTAGCGTTCGGTGTAGGCGGTGTCGTACAGGCTCCAGTCGGTCACCGGCGCCCCGGCGATCCCACACCGGAACAGCTCCGGGCGGCGCAGCACCGCCAGCGCCGCCAGCCAGCCGCCGAACGACCAGCCCCGCACCGCCACCCGGTCGAGGTCCAGGTCCGGATGTTTGTCGGCGAGCGCGGTGAGCCCCTCCACCTGATCGGTGAGGACCATGTCCGCCACCCGCCGGTGGATCGCCTTCTCGAACGACGGCGCGACCCCCGGCGTACCACGGTTGTCGATCACGACCACCGCGAACCCGGCGTCGGCCCACCACTGCCGCTCCAACCACGCCGACCGCGCCGCCAGCACCTCCTGGTGGCCGGGGCCGCCGTACACGTCCAGCAGCACCGGCAGTCGGCGGCCGGAGACGTGGTTCTCCGGGTAGAGCACCGCCGCCGGCAGCCGCCGATCGGTCACCCGCTCCAACAATGGCAGCGGAGCATACGGTGGGGTGGCCGCGAACGACCGCAGCGTCGCCACCTCCCGGTCACCGCGCCAGACCGTCCAGCGCAGACCCGGGTGGTCCAGGGAGGCGCTGCCCACCACCAACACGTCCCCGCCCACGACACCGACGTGCCAGCCGGAGTCCGGGGTGATCCGGCGGAGGTCCATCCCGCCGCCGACCGTGGTGCGGACCCGGAACAGGTGCTGTTCGCTCGGCTCGCCCTCGGCCGCCTCCACCAGCAGGTCGGCCGCTCCGGTGCCGGAGCGGGCCGGGAGCCGGCCCACCACCCGGCGCACGTAGAGCGACGGCGGCGTCAGCAGCGTTCCGTCGGCGAAGAGGCACCGTGCGTCGTAGCCGTCGTGGGCCAGTTCCCCGCCGACCAGCACCCGCCCGTCCGGCAGGTGGGCGGGAGTGCCGGGGACCGGCTCTACCCAGCGCGGGTCCGCCAGCTCGGCGTGTACCTGGGTCTCCCCGGTGCGTGGGTCCACCGCGAGCACCAGTCCGTGTTGCTGGGAGCGGCGCAGCACGGTGATCAGCGGTCCGCCGTCGGTCCAGTGCACGGCGGTCAGGTACGGGTAGGTCTCCCGGTCCCAGTGCACGTCGACCCAGCCGCCGTCGAGGTCGAGCAGGTGCAGGCTGACCTCGGCGTTGTTTCCGCCCGCCCGGGGGTAGGCGACGGTGGTCGGCGCGGTCGCCGGCTCGGCCGGATCATGCAGGTGCCACCGGTCCAGTCGGGACTCGTCTACTCGGGCGGCGAGCACCGAGCGGCCGTCCGGCGCCCACCAGTAGCCCCGGAACCGGTTGAACTCCTCTGCCGCGACGTGCTCGGCCAGCCCCCAGATGACCCCCGCGTCCTCGCCGGCGAGCATGGTGTCGGTGCCGTCGTGCTCGACCACCCGAAGCTCGCCCCGGCGGACCCCGGCCGCGGCGTCGGTCACGTACGCCAGCCGCTGCCCGGTCGGGTCGGGGCGGGGATCGAGCACCGGGCCGGCGGCGGCCACCTCGACCACGTCCCCGTGGATCAGGTCGGCCCGGAAGAGCCGGCCACCGAGAGCGAAGATCGCCACCCGGCCAGCCGAGTCGAGGGCGTACGAGCCGATGCCGGCGGCGCTCAGCCGCAACCGCTCCCGCAGCGTGCGCTCTCCCGGGCTGAGCTGGTCGTCGGCATCCTCCGACCGGAGCGCCGCCGGATCGGCGACGAGCCGCTCCTGCCCGGTGTCGACGTCGAGGAGCCAGAGCGCCTCGGTGGGGTCCGTCGGCCCGCTGGAGCGAAGGAAGAGCACCCGGGAGCCGTCGTCGGCCACCGAGATCGCCCGCGGCGCTCCGTGGCGGAACCGACGGGTCCGTGCGGCCAGCTCCGGAAAGTCCACACGTCGGATC
Organism: Salinispora pacifica CNR114; assembly: GCF_000514775.1. Lineage (GTDB taxonomy): Bacteria > Actinomycetota > Actinomycetes > Mycobacteriales > Micromonosporaceae > Micromonospora > Micromonospora pacifica. Next base: position 196,632 of record NZ_AZWO01000001.1, read on the forward strand.
GTAGGGCGGTGCTGTGGGTGATGTGGCGGACCTGCCCGGACGCATCCGGGTCGGCTGCGAGAACCGCCGGATAGAGTGACGGACGTGACGACACTGCCCGATCGCCGGCTCCTGCTGGTCCATGCGCACCCCGACGACGAAGCTATCGGCACCGGCGCGACGATGGCCCACTACGCGGCCACCGGCGCCCACGTCACGCTGGTCACCTGCACCCTGGGTGAGGAGGGTGAGGTGCACGTGCCGGAGCTGGCGCAGCTCGCCGCGGCCGAAGCTGACCAACTCGGCGGCTACCGGATCGGGGAGCTGGCGGCGGCCTGCCGCGCGCTCGGGGTCACCGACCACCGATTCCTCGGTGGCGCCGGCCGCTATCGCGACTCCGGGATGATGGGCCTGGCCACCAACGAGCACCCGCGCGCCTTCTGGCAGGCCGATCTCGATGTAGCCGCCGGGCAGCTGGTAGAGCTCATGCGGGAGCTTCGGCCCCAGGTCATGGTCACCTATGACGATAACGGGTTCTACGGCCATCCGGATCACATCCAGGCCCACCGGGTGGCGATGCGGGCACACGAGTTGGCCGCCGCCGAGGGGTTCGCTCCGGCGAAGGTCTACTGGACGGCGATGCCGCGCAGTGTGCTGGAGGCCGGGATGACCCACTTCGCCGGCTCGTCGGACAACCCGTTCGCGGGTATCCAGGAGGCGGTGGAGTTGCCGTTCTGTACGCCGGACGAGCGCATCGCCGCCCGGATCGACGCGAGCGGGCAGCACGCCGCGAAGGAGGCGGCGATGCGCGCGCACGCCACCCAGATTCCGGACAACTCCTGGCTGTACTCGATCGCCGGCAATTTCGGCAGCGAGTTCATGGGGGTGGAGTACTACACCCTCGCCAGCGGTGACAAGGGCCCCGGCTTCGGCCCGTACGGGTGGGAGGACGACCTCTTCGCCGGGCTGCCGGTCGGGGCGGGCTCGGACGACCGGGCTTCGGTCGGGGAGGGCTCGGACCGGACTCGCGCCGACGGCGTCAACCGGGCCCCGGTCGGCGCGACCGGCCAGTGGTGAGTCTTCCCGCCATGCCGGTGTCGGTGCTGCCCGACGAGAGCGCTCCGCCGCCGGCTCGGGGCAACGCCCGGCTGGCCAACCGGGCGTTGCGGTTCACCGGCGGCGTGTTGGCCGTCGCCGGCGGGGCCCTCAGCGCGGTGCTGGAGCTCCTGCTCGCCCCGCTGCGCGTCGGCGACCATCTGATCGGTGTGACCGTGCTGGTCGCGGTCGGGTTGAACGTGGCCCTGAGCTGGTTCGCCCTGGCTACTGTCGGACGCCGGTGGGCGGTGGCGCTGCCCGCCGTGCCGTGGTTCTTCCTGGTCGCAGTCGCCGGGATCCGCACCTCGGAGGGGGACGTGCTGCTGGCCGGCACCTGGGTGGACCTGCTGCTCGTCGTGGCCGGCGCAATGACCTTCGCGGTGCTGGGGTTCCGGCAGATCCTGGCCGCCCCGCCGACTGGCCGGCCCGGGGCCTGACGGCACCCGTCCTCCGGTGGTAGACATTCCTGCCAGGACGACCCGTACGAGTGGTGGCGGGCGGTATGGCGGGAGGGTGCGATGAGGCAGCGGTGGCGGGTGGCCGGCGGGCTGGCGGGTGCGCTGTTCGTGGTGAACATGGTCGCTCGGTTGATTATCTGGGTGGGGTTCGACGATGCGGACACGACCGCGGCTGATCGGGTGTCCCTCGGGATGTTCGTGGTGATCGGGGTGGGCCTGGCCGCGGTCACCTTCGTCTGGAGCCGACGCCGGCCTGCCGCCGGGTGGGGGGCGGATATCGCCGCCGCGGTCGGCGTCGCGCTGGCGCTGACCATACTGGTCGGGCCGCTGCTGGTGGGGAAGAACCCGTTCGGTGACGGTGCGGGGACCTTCTTCGCGCAGATTTGGCTCTACGCCGCGGTCACCGGTGTCGGGGTACTGCTGGGTTATCTGCTGGCCGTCGCGCTCGGCCTGGACCACCGCTCCCAGGCATTGAGGCGGTACGCCGAGTCGAAGGCGGCGAAGCCGCAGAAGCCGGTCCGCCGCTGACCCGGGTCAGTCGACAGGTGCGGTTCGGGTTCGGTAGGTGTGATGGGTGGTGAAGCCGAGCGCTCGATAGAGCGGCACCGCTTCGGCATTGTCCTGTTCGACCTGGAGGAAGGCCTTCGTCGCGCCGGCCGCCGTACCCCAGTCGGCCAGGGCGCGGACCACCTGCCGGGCCAGCCCTCGCCGGCGTGCCTCGGGCGTCACCTCGATCAGACTGAGGCCCAGCCAACGGTCCGCCCCGGTGACAGTTCCCCGGCCGATGGCGACCAGCCGGCCGGCAACGCGTACCTGGGCGAAGCGGATCTGGGGCACGGCGGTGAGTACGTGCCGGGCGGCGGCCGACAGGTCGCCCTTGCGGTTGGCGGCGACCGCCAGCCAGTCCGTCGACGGCGCGGCGGTCAGCTCGACCGGCGGTACGTCGGCGATGTCGGGCCGGGCGGCCGGCAGCGCGGCCAGCGGTGCCGTCTGGACGAGCACCGGCGAGCCGCCGCGCCAACCCCGGGCGTCGAGCTCCGCGCTGACCGGCGCGGCGAGCGGAAGCGGCGTGTTGATCAGGGCGGGTCGACCGAGGTCGGCGTACCAGCGTTGCACCGCGTCGATCGCGGCGGGCAGCGGCCGGTCCGGGTCGCCGACGGGTAACGCCGAATTGGCGCGGCCGGTCCAGCCGTCGGCGCTGCGCAGCAGCCAGCCGCCCAGCTGGGCCCGGGTCGGTGCGGGCCAGGCCGCGTCGGCCGCGTGCTCCAGCGTCGCCACCGCGGCAGCTGCCGGCCGGCGGGAGGGGGGTACTCGTCGCGCTCGGTGGACCTCGGCCCTCGGCACCACAAGCCGACCCTGCGCGGTGACGAGGGTGAGATGGCTCTCGCTCAGCTCGGCCAACTCGCCGAGGGCATCGGAGAAGCGGGGCCGGCCGGCGCGAATCCCCACAATTCGGCGGACCACCACCCGCTGTCCCACATCCTCTGGTTGGAGCACGATCGACCTCCTCCCCGACGAGATACTAGGCTCATACCCGTCGCGGATGATCGCGGCGTGTCTGCGGAGGAGAAGATCGGTGACCTACATCATCGCCGAGCCGTGCGTGGATGTGCTCGACAAGGCCTGCATCGAGGAGTGCCCGGTCGACTGTATCTACGAGGGCAACCGGATGCTCTACATCCACCCCGACGAGTGTGTCGACTGTGGTGCCTGTGAGCCGGTGTGCCCGGTCGAGGCGATCTTCTACGAGGACGACGTGCCGGAGCAGTGGAAGGACTACACCGCGGCCAACTACGAGTTCTTCGAGGACCTGGGTTCGCCCGGCGGCGCCTCGAAGATCGGCAAGGTGGAGAAGGACGCCACCTTCGTCGCGGCGCAGGCGCCACGTGGAGAGGCGAACTGAACCGGCCCACGCCGGTCTCGGCTCGGCTGCCGGAGTTCACCTGGGACGCCCTGGAGGCCGCGGCCGCTCTGGCCGCGGCGCACCCGGGGGGCCTGATCAACCTCTCCATCGGTACGCCGGTTGACCCGGTGCCGCCGTCGATCCGGCAGGCGCTGGCGGACGCCTCGGACGCCCCCGGGTACCCGCTGACCGCCGGCTCGCCGGCGCTGCGGGCCGCGATGGCGGCCTGGGCGGCGCGGGCCTGCGGTGCCGACCCGGAAGGGCTCGGCGTGCTTCCGGTGGTCGGGTCGAAGGAACTGGTTGCCTGGTTGCCCACGCTGCTCGGGATCGGATCACAGGACGTGGTCGTGGTGCCGTCGGTGGCGTACCCGACCTACGAGGACGGGGCTCGGCTCGCCGGGGCGACTGTCGTGCGGGCTGATTCGTTGACCGCCCTCGGTCCGACCCCCCGGGTTCGCCTGGTCTGGGTGAACTCGCCGGGGAACCCGACGGGGCGGGTACTGCCCGCACCCCACCTGCGCAAGGTGGTCGACTGGGCCCGGGAGCGCGGTGCGGTCGTCGCCAGTGACGAGTGCTACCTACCGCTCGGCTGGGAGGCCGAGCCGGTCTCGGTGCTGTCGCCGCAGGTCTGCGGAGATTCGTACGACAGCGTCCTGGCGGTGCACTCGCTCTCCAAGCGGTCCAACCTCGCCGGCTACCGGGCTGGCTTCGTCGCCGGTGATTCGGCGCTCGTCGCCGAGCTGCTCAAGGTACGCAAGCACGCTGGGATGATCATGCCAGCGCCGGTGCAGGCCGCGATGGTGACCGCCCTGGCGGACGAGCGGGACGCCACCGAGCAGCGGGAGCGCTACCGGGCTCGGCGGGCCGTGCTGCGCGCCGCGTTCACCGCCGCCGGGTTCACCGTCGAGCACTCGGAGGCCGGCCTCTACCTGTGGCTGACCCGGGATGAGGACTGCTGGGCCACGGTCGACTGGCTGGCCCGGCGGGGCATCCTGGTGGCGGCGGGCGCCCTCTACGGGCCCGCCGGCGCTCGACATGTCCGCGTGGCGCTGACCGCGTCCGACCAGCACGTGGCGGCGGTCGCCGACCGGTTGGTCGGCTGAGAGCGGCGGGTGCGACCGTGACCGATGCTGGGAGCACCGCGGCCGGGGCGGCGTACCGCGGGGTCCGGGCCGCGGTCGTGGGGACCGGTCTGATCGGGGGGTCCATCCTGCTTCGGCTCCACGACGCCGGGCTGGACGTCACCGGCTGGGACCCGGACCCAACGACCCGGGACCAGGCGCGTGAGCGGGGAGTGCCGGTCCCGGAGACCATTGAGGCGGCGGTCGCCGGACGGGAGTTGGTATTCCTGTGCGGGCCGCTACCGACCCTGCCGGCCACCCTGTCGACTGTCGCCACGGCCAGCGGGCCCGACTGCGTCCTCACCGATGTGGGTAGTACCAAGGCCGAGGTGGCCGCGGTAGCGGCCCGCCTCGGTCTGCTGCACCGGTTCGTGCCGGGGCACCCGATGGCGGGCGCCGAGTTCGCCGGGCTCGCGGCGGCCAGGCCGACGCTCCTCGACGGCGCCGCGTGGGTGCTGTGCCCGGGGCCCGCGACGGCCCCGTTCCGCTGGCTCACCGGGCTGCTCCTGGCTGTCTTCGGGGCTCGGGTGGTGCCGCTGGCCGCGGCCGCGCACGACCGGGCCGTCGCCCTCGCGTCGCACGTGCCGCACCTGCTCGCCGGGGCGCTGGCCGGGGCGAGCGGTCGGGCAGCCGCACCGGATGCCGTTCTCGCCCTCGCCGCCGGCAGCTTCCGCGACGGCACCCGGGTCGCGGCCACCCCGGCGGAGCGGACGGCCAACCTGCTGCTGGGCAACCGGGACGAGGTGCTGCGGGAGCTGACCGGGGTGCGGGCCTACCTGGACGAGCTGGTCGAGGCCCTGCGCTCCGATGACCGGGAGCGGCTCACCGCGCGCTACGACGAGGCGGGGGCGATCCGGCGCCTGCTGTCCGATCGGGCGTACGCCGTCCAGGTCCGTGAGTTCCCGGTCGGTGGGGACCACACCGCGGAGGTCGGCTGGCTTCGGCAGGTCGGCGCGGCCGGCGGCTATCTGGGCGGCTGTCAGCTGCGTGAGGGTCGGGTCTGCTACACCGCCGGGCTGCCGCAACCAGGTCGGGCGTGACGCGCGGCGGTTGGGCGTGGCGCGCGGCTCGGTTGGGCGTGACGCGCGGCCTGGTTGGGCGTGGCGCGCGGCCGGTGGGCCTGCCGGCGCCGTCGGATCGCCGCTAGGGTGTGCACATGGTGGCTGGACCGGTGGTGGCGGTTCGCGGGGAGTCCTTCCGGGAGGTCGCGCCGGAGCGGGCCCGGTTCGCCGTGGCCGTGCTGGCCCGGGACCGGGACCGGGAGGCCACACTGAGCCGGCTGGCCGAGCGGGCGGCCGCGGTCCGGGTGCTCCTCGACGGGTACGGCTCGATGATTGAGCGGCGGGAGACCGGCGAGCTGCGGGTCTCCCCGGAGCTACGCCGCTCGGGGGAACGGGTGCGCGCATATCACGGCAGCGTGCGCACCACCGTCACGGTTACCGACTTCACCACCCTGGGCGAGTTGCTGCTGCGCCTGGCTGACCAGGACCAGGTCGAGGTGTCGGGGCCGTGGTGGTCGCTGCGTCCGGACAGCCCGGTCTACCGCGAGGCCCGGCACGCGGCGATCGCCGACGCGCTGCGGCGGGCCCACGAGTACGCGGAGGCCCTCGGCGCCCGGGTGACCGCGCTGGTCGAGCTCGCCGACGCTGGCGTCGATCGGCCAGCCACATTGGCCGCCCGGCCCTACTCGGCCACTGCCGAGGGGGTGCCCGAGCTCGATCTGGACCCGCGACCCCAGTCGGTGCAGGCGGCGGTGCAGGCACGGTTCACCATCAGCGAGCCGGTCCTCCGCTGATGGGGTCGGCCCGAGTGGTACCTGTCGCCGAGTTGGTGGCGCGGGCCCGCGCGCTCGCCGACACCGGCTCCCGCCAGTTGCTGGGCATCACCGGTGCTCCCGGCGCGGGTAAGTCCACCCTGGCCACGCAGATCGTCGCCGCCGTTGGGCCGGCGGCCCGGCTGGTGTCGATGGACGGGTTCCACCTTGCGCAGGCCGAGCTTGTCCGGTTGGGCCGGGCGGAGCGGAAGGGCGCCGCGGACACCTTCGACGCCAACGGCTACGTCTCGCTGCTGCGCCGGCTGCGGCGCCCCGAGCCCACCTCGGTCTACGCGCCGGAGTTCCGGCGGGAGTGGGAGGAGCCGGTGGCCGGGATGGTCGAGGTGCCGCCGTCGGTCCGGCTGGTGGTTACCGAGGGTAATTACCTGCTGCTGCCGGATTGGCCGTGGGAGGAGGTCCGGCCGCTGCTGCACGAGGTGTGGTTCTTGGATCTCGATGCGGAGCAGCGGCGGCGCCGGCTCACCGCGCGGCACGAAACGTACGGGCGCTCGCCCGCCCAGGCCCGGGCCTGGGCGGGCGGCACCGACGAGGTGAACGCCGCGCTGGTGGCGAGCACGGCGCACCGGGCTGACCTGGTGGTGCGCCTCGCCGAGCCACCGCCGGGCTGAGTCCCGTCAGTCGTTGGCGTGCAGCGCGGCGTTCAGCGCGATGCCCTGCCCGGTGCGCGGCTTCGCCTCGAGCCCGCCGGTGACCGAGTTGCGCCAGAAGAGTAGACCGTCAACGCCGGACAGCTCGCGGGCCTTCACCACCCGGCCGTCCGGCAGCGTGAGCTTGGAGCTGGCCGTGATGTAACAGCCCGCCTCGACCACGCAGTCATCGCCGAGCGAGATGCCCACGCCCGCGTTCGCGCCGATCAGGCTTCGCTCGCCGATGCGGACCTTGTCGGTGCCGCCACCGGAGAGGGTGCCCATGATCGAGGCGCCACCACCGATGTCGGAGCCGTCCCCGATCACCACGCCCTGCACGATGCGTCCCTCGACCATGGAGGCGCCGAGCGTGCCGGCGTTGAAGTTCACGAAGCCCTCGTGCATCACCGTCGTACCGGAGGCGAGGTGGGCGCCGATCCGGACCCGGTCCGCGTCGGCGATGCGGACCCCGGAGGGCACCACGTAGTCGGTCATTCGGGGGAACTTGTCCACCCCGTAGACGCTCAGGTGGCGACCGGCGGACCGCTCGATGACCCGCAGCTCGTCCACCCGCTCCGGCGGGCAGGGTCCGGCCGAGGTCCAGGCGACGTTGGCCAGCTTGCCGAAGATGCCGTCGAGGTTGAGCTCGTTGGGCCGCACCAGCCGGTGCGAGAGGAGGTGCAGCCGGAGGTACGCGTCCGCGGCGTCCTTGATCGGGTCGGCCAGCGAGCCGAGGACGGTCACCAGCTGGACGGTCCGCAGACCCGGCAGCGCCCGGTCGCCGACCGCGCCCGGCGGCAGGTCGAGGACATCCGCCTCATCCTCGCCCGGGACCAGCGGCAACTCGCCGAGGCCCAGCTTGCCGGTCGGGTACCAGGTATCGAGCACCTGGTCGTCAGCGGTTACGGTGGCCAGGCCGATGCCCCAGGCAGACTGCGTAGTGGTCACCTCTGTGACGGTACCGTGCGGATTATGAAGAACCCGTTGACCCCCGAGGTCCTCGCTGATCCGGTGGCCCTGACCCGCGCCCTGGTCGACATCGAGTCCGTCTCCCGAAACGAGAAGGCGATCGCGGACTGTGTCGAGGATGTGCTGCGCGGTGTGCCGCACCTGACCACCTATCGGTACGGCAACACCGTGATGGCCCGTACCAGCCTCGGCCGGGACCAGCGGGTGGTGCTCGCCGGCCATCTCGACACGGTCCCGATCAACAACAACTTTCCCGCCACCGTGCGCGGCGACCTGATGTACGGCTGCGGCACCTCGGACATGAAGAGCGGGGTCGCGTACGCGTTGCACCTCGCGGTGAGCCTGACCGAGCCGCGGTACGACGTGACGTACTTCTTCTACGAGGCGGAGGAGATCGAGTCGACGTACAACGGTCTCTTCCTCGTCTCCGAGGCCCACCCGGAGTGGCTCACGGCCGACTTCGCGCTGCTGCTGGAGCCGACGCACGGGATCGTCGAGGCGGGCTGCCAGGGCACGCTGCGGGCGACCGTCGGCACCAGCGGCGTACGGGCGCACTCGGCGCGCTCCTGGCACGGCGTGAACGCGATCCACGCCGCCGGGGAGGTGCTGCGCCGGCTCGGGGCGTACGAGGCCCGCCGGGTGACGGTCGATGGCTGCGAGTACCGCGAGGGATTGAACGCGGTGCGCATCAACGGCGGGGTGGCCGGCAACGTGGTGCCGGACCGCTGCACGGTCGAGGTCAACTACCGGTTCGCCCCCGACCGCAGCCCGGAGCAGGCCGAGGCGCATGTGCGCGAGGTGTTCGCCGACTTCGAGGTGGCGATCACCGACCTGGCGGCCGGCGCGCTGCCGGGGCTGGAGGCCGCGCCGGCGCAGGAGTTCCTGGCCGCCGTCGGTACCGCACCAATCGGCAAGCTGGGCTGGACGGACGTTGCCCGCTTCGCGGCGTTGGGCACCCCGGCGCTGAACTTCGGCCCCGGGGATCCCAACCTCGCCCACCACCCGGACGAACACGTCGAGATCGGGAAGATCCGCGACGGTGCGGCGGTGCTGCGTCGCTGGCTCTCGGTCGCCTGAACGGCCCTGTCCGCCCGCCCGTCGGCGCATCTCCACTACGGTTGCCTGCATGAGTGAGAGCAACGGGCGGGAGGCGGCCGGCGCGGCCCCGCGGGACCAGCACCGGGGTACCGGGGCACCACGTCGGTCAGTGATCGGCGGCAGTACCGCCGATCAGCGGCTGCTCGACTCCCGCCAGCGCAGTGACTGGAAGACCCGGGACGCGTGGCGGGCGCTGCGGATCCTCTCCGAGTTCGTCGAGGGCTTCGACACCCTCTCCGACCTGCAGCCAGCGGTGAGCGTCTTCGGTTCGGCGCGGAGCCTGCCGGACAGCCCGGAGTGCCAGCTGGCCGAGGAGCTGGGTGGGGCGCTGGCCCGGGCCGGCTACGCGGTCATCACCGGTGGGGGGCCGGGGGTGATGCAGGCGGCGAACCGGGGGGCCAGCGAGGCCGGCGGGCTCTCCGTCGGCCTGGGCATCGAGCTCCCCTTCGAGCAGGGCATCAACGACTGGGTCGACGTGGCGATCGAGTTTCGGTACTTCTTCGCGCGGAAGACCATGTTCGTCAAGTACGCCCAGGCGTTCGTGGTGCTTCCTGGTGGTTTCGGCACGATGGACGAGCTGTTCGAGGCCCTCACCCTGGTGCAGACCGGCAAGGTGACCCGGTTCCCGGTGGTGCTGATGGGCGCTGACTACTGGCGCGGGTTGCTCGACTGGCTGCGGGACACGATGGCGGTCGAGGGTAAGATCGGGGCTGTTGATCTTGATCTGATCTGCCTCACCGACGACGTGAACGCGGCCGTGCGGCACATCGTCGAGGCGGAGGCGGTGCTCTCCGCCGAGCAGGAGGCGATCCGCGAGGAGTCCGTCGCCGTCACCGCGGCCGAGCAGCGGGCCGCGGCGGACGAGGGGGGGCGGGGCTGACCATGGCAGCGATCTGTGTCTTCTGCGCGTCTTCCCGCACGCTTGACCAACGCTTTCTGGACCTGGCGACCGAGACCGGCGCGGAGCTGGCCCGTCGGGGTCACACGCTCGTCAGCGGTGGTGGCCGGGTCGGGATGATGGGGGCGGTGGCGGCCGGCGCACGGGCCGCCGGCGGGCGGACGCTGGGCGTGATCCCGCAGGCCCTGGTCGATCTGGAGGTCGCCGACCTCGCCTCCGACGAGTTGTTGGTCACCGAGTCGATGGCTGACCGTAAGACCATAATGATCGATAAGTCGGATGCCTTCCTCACCCTCCCCGGTGGCCTCGGCACGCTGGACGAGCTCTTCGAGGTCTGGACGACCGCCACCCTGACGCTGCACGGCAAGCCGATGACGCTGGTGGACGCCGACGGCTTCTACCGCCCGCTCTTCGACTGGCTGGGTGGTCTGGCCAAGCAGACCTTCCTGAAGCCGGCGGGCCTGGAACTGCTCCCCGTCGTGGCGACTGTCCCCGCGGCCCTCGATCTCCTGGAGTCCCGGCTGAGCTGAGGGCCACCGCCCGGGGTCTTGCGCTGTGGCCAGGTCGGCGGTAGCCCCGGCCTCGCCGCCCCGCCGGCGTGGCACGGTAGGTCAGGGCGTCCGGTGGGCGTGGGCGGATGTGGATCTGTCGGCCGGATCTGGTGGGATGAGGGGATGCAGGCATACCGGCTGGTACGCCGGTCCGGCGGGCCGGCGGGGGCGTTCACTCCGGCGGGCGACCGTGCCCTGTTGGGCGAGCACGATCGGTTGGGCGAGCACGATCGGTTGGGCGAGCGGCTCGACGACCCCCGGCAGGCGGAGGTGATCGGACACGCCGTCGGGCCGATGCTGGTGCTCGGTGGGCCGGGCACCGGCAAGACCGCCACCCTGGTCGAGGCGGTTGCCGCGCGGGTGGCCGAGGGGGTGGATCCCGAGCGCATCCTGGTGCTCACCTTCAGTCGTCGACAAGCAACCGGCCTGCGTCAGCGCATCGAGTCCCGGATCGCCGGCGCGGGCCACCGGGTGCTGCGGGAACCACTGGTACGCACCTTCCCGGCGTACGCGTTCGGGCTGCTGCGTCGGGCCGCTGCGGAGCGCGGCGAACCCTCGCCCCGGCTGCTCACCGGCCCCGAGCAGGATCTGATCATTCGGGAGTTGCTGGACCTGGTGGGCGAGGAGCCGGACGCCGATCCGGTGGGCTGGCCGGAGGACCTGCGCCCGGCCCTGCGTACCCGCGCCTTCGCCAGCCAGCTGCGGGACCTGCTGATGCGGGCCGCCGAGCGGGGCGTCGGTCCGGTGGAGCTGGCTCGGCTGGGTGAGCAGCTCGGCCGGGCCGACTGGCCGGCCGCCGCCCGGTTCCTCCGGGAGTACGTCGCCGTGCTGGCGCTGCGCGATGTCGGCAACCGCGGCTCGATCGCCTACGATCCGGCCGAACTGGTCCGCGCCGCCACCGGAATGCTGCTCGACGATCCGGCGCTGCTGGCCGCGGAGCGGCGCCGACTGGCGCACGTCTACGTGGACGAGTACGCCGACACCGACCCAGCCCAGCAGGAGCTGCTGACGACGGTGGCGGGGGGCGGCAAGGCGCTGGTCGTCCTCGCCGACCCCGACTCCTCCACGTACGCCTTCCGTGGTGCCGACCCGGCCGGTGTGGTGACCTTCCCGCACCGATTCCGGACCGCCTCCGGGGCGCCGGCGGCGCGGGTCGTCCTCACCACGTCGTACCGGGCCGGTCCCCGACTGCTGGCGGCGCACGCGCGGCTGGCCCGCCGGCTGCGTGGCCCGGCTACGCATCGGCGGCCCCGGGCGTTACCCGCAGCGGCGGTGGGCACGGCGGAGGTCCATACGTTCCGCTCGGCCGCCAGTGAGGCGGCCTGGCTGGCGCATGCGCTGCGGGCGGCGCACCTGCTCGACGGGGTGCCCTGGTCGGAGATGGCCGTGTTGGTGCGCTCCACCGGGCGAGCGCTGCCCTCGCTGCGGCGTGCCCTGCACGCCGCCGGGGTGCCCACCGTCGTGCACGGCGAGGACCTGCCGCTGCACCTGCAACCGGCGGTTGCCCCGCTGCTGTTGCTGTTGCGCTGTGCGCTCGCCCCGGACCGGCTCGATGAGGAGGCGGCCGTCGCCCTGCTGCACTCACCGTTGGGCGGGGCCGATCCGTTGGCGGAACGGCGGCTGCGGCAGGGGCTGCGGGTTATGGCGTTGGCCGCCGGCGACCGCCGACCCTCCGGCGAGCTGATCGTCGAGGCGCTGCGGGACCCGGCCGAACTGGCCGGCATCGACCGCCGGTGGGCGGAGCCGGCGCAGACGGTGGCCGGTCTGTTGGCGGTTGCCCGGGAGGCGGCCGCCCGACCGGGTGCCACCGCCGAGGAGGTGCTCTGGGCGGTGTGGCGGGCCAGTGGCCTCGCCGACCTCTGGTCGGCGGCGCTGGCCCGCACGCCGGCGGCGGCCGGGGAGGGGGAGATCGCCCGGCGTCGTCGCGCCGAGGCCGCCGACCGGGACCTGGACGCGGTGCTGGTGCTCTTCGACGCCGCCGCCCGGTTTACCGACCGGCTGCCCGGGGCGCGGGTCGAGGTCTTCCTCGATCACGTGCTCGGGCAGGACCTGCCCGCCGACACTCTCGCCCCGACCGCTGACCGGGGCGACGCGGTCCGGCTGCTCACCGCGCACGCCGCGAAGGGGCTGGAGTGGGATCTGGTCGCCATCGCCGGAGTGCAGGAGGGCGTCTGGCCCGACCTGCGGCTGCGGGGCAGTCTGCTGGGATCGGAGCGCCTCGTGGACGTGCTCGCCGGCCGCTCGGCCGGCGAGGGGCGGCGGGTCTCCGTCGTTGGCCAGACCTCGGCCCTGTTGGACGAGGAGCGGCGGCTCTTCCACGTCGCGGTGACCCGGGCCCGACGCCGGCTGCTGGTCAGCGCCGTGGCCAGCGCCGCCGTCGGTGGCGATGACCACGACGAGCAGCCGAGCCGGTTCCTGCACGAACTCGACGTGGCCGACCCACCACCCACCGAGGGCGCGGGCGCGGACGGAGCTGCGCCACCGGCCGCGGGCGCGGGACCGGATGGAGGCGTAGGAGCCGACCAGGGCGCAGGACCGGACGACGCCCGGGTGGCCACGTTGCCGCTCAGCCGGCCGCCCCGGGCGCTCACGCTGGCGTCGCTGGTGGCCGAGCTGCGTACCGCGGTGACCGACCCGAGCGCGTCGGTGCCCCGGCGGCGGGCAGCCGCGGCTGAGCTGGCCCGGCTCGCCGCCGAGGGGGTCGCCGGGGCGCACCCGGATGACTGGTGGGGGCTGCGTCCGCTCTCCGACGAACGGCCGCTGGCCGCCGACGGCGAGCCGGTGCGGGTCACCCCGTCCGGCATGGAGAGCGCCCTGCGGTGCAGCCTGCGCTGGCTGCTCGAACGTCACGGCGGTGCTGCGCCGGCAAGCGCGGCGCAGGGGGTGGGAAACCTGGTGCACGCCGCCGCGATGCTGGCTGAGAACGCCAGCTCGGACCGGCGGGCGCTGCTCGACTACGTGGCGGCCCGGTTCGACGCGATCGAGCTGGCGGCCCGTTGGCTGGTCGGCCCGGAGCAGGCCCGCGCCGAGGCGATGGTGGACAAGCTGCTGCGCTGGCTGGCCACCAACCCGCGTCGGCTGCTCGCCATCGAGCACGAGTTCGCCGTCCGGCTGGACGACCCACGCCACCCCGTCGACCTGGTCGGCCGGGTGGACCGGCTGGAGGTTGACCCGGACGGCCGGCTCGTGGTGGTTGACCTCAAGACCGGTAAGTCGACCGCGGTGACCGCAGCGGACCTCGCCGAGCATCCGCAGCTGGGCGCGTACCAGGCGGCGGTCGAGGCGGGCGCGTTCGCCGAGTTCGGGACCGAGTCCGGGGGCGCATCCCTGGTGCAGCTCGGCACCGGCACCAAGGAAGCCCGGGAACAGGCCCAACCGCCGGCCGGCGAGGGGCCGGCGGCCGGCTGGGCGACCGCCCTGGTCCGGCGGACCGCCGAGACGATGGCCGCCGCCACCTTCGCCGCGGTCGCCAACTCGAAGTGTCGAGTCTGCCCGGTGCGCACCAGCTGCCCGGTGTCTGGGCAGGGGCGCCAGGTCGTCGAACCACCGAGCACTCGCCCACCGGAGGGCCCGTGACCCAGCCGACCCTGTTCAGCGCGGCGACCCCGACTCCCCGTCGGGCCGATGCCGGGCCCCGGTACACCCCGGTCGAGTTGGCGAAGCTGCTGCGACTGCCGGCGCCCACCCGGGAACAGGCGGCAATCATCGCCGCCCCGGTGGAGCCGTTGCTCGTCGTCGCGGGCGCCGGCTCCGGAAAGACCGAGACGATGGCCGCCCGGGTGGTCTGGCTGGTGGCCAACGCGTACGTCCAACCGGAGCAGGTGCTCGGTCTGACGTTCACCCGCAAGGCCGCCGGGGAGCTGGCGCACCGCGTCCGGACCCGGCTCGGCCAGCTCGTTCGCCGGCTCGGGCGCAACGGGCGACACCCGCTCGACGATCCGTTGTCCGGCGAGCCGACGGTCGCCACCTACCACTCGTACGCCGGGCGGGTGGTGACCGAACACGGGCTGCGCGCCGGGTACGAGCCCGCCACCCGGCTGCTCACCGAGGCGTCCCGCTGGCAACTCGTTGACCTGATCGTGCGTACCTACGACGGCGACATGTCCGAGGTGGACCGGATGCCGAGCACGATCACCGACGCGGTGCTGGCCCTGGCCGGCGAGTTGGACGAGCACCTGGTCGAGCCGGACCACCTGGCGGCCTGGACCGGACGGTTCTTCGCCGACGTGCAGTCCCGCCCCGGCCGGGTCTACGCCGACGTGCGCCGGGCGCTCACCCTCGCGCAGGTCCGGTTGAAGCTGCTGCCGCTGGTCCGGGCGTACGCCCGGCGCAAGGAGGATTTCGAGGCGATGGACTTCGCCGACCAGCTGGCTCGGGCGGCCCGGGTTGCCCGGGACCACCCGGTGGTCGGTGAGCTCGAGCGGGACCGCTACCGGGTGGTGCTGCTCGATGAGTATCAGGACACCAGCCATGCCCAGGTGGTGCTGCTGAACGCGCTCTTCGGTGGCGGGCACCCGGTGACCGCGGTCGGTGACCCCTGCCAGTCGATCTACGGCTGGCGTGGGGCGAGTGCGGGCACCCTCGACCGGTTCCGCACCGAGTTCGCCCAGGCCGACGGCGCTCCGGCCGAGGTACGTACCCTGACCACCAGTTGGCGCAACCGACCGGAGATTCTGGCGGTGGCGAACGCCCTCGCCACCCCGCTCCGCGCCGCCGGCGCCCGGGTGCCGGAGCTGCGTGCCGCGCTCAGCGTCAAGGAGCCGATCCCGCACCGCACCCCCCGCGGGGTGGCTGCCGGCACCGTCCACTGCGCGTTGTTGGACACCTACGCGGACGAGGCGAACTGGATCGCCGACAGCCTGCTGCGCGCCTGGCAGGGAGCGGCGGGGATGCCCGGGGTGTTGCCCGAGCACCTTCCGGTCGTGGCGCGTCCCACCACCGCGGTGCTGGTCCGGCTGCGCAGCCAGATTCCGGCGATCGAGTCGGCGCTGCGGGCCCGGGGCCTGCCGGTCGAGGTGGTGGGGCTGGGCGGCCTGCTGGACACCCCGGAGGTGCGGGATGTGGTCTGCACCCTGCGGGTGCTGGCCGACCCGACCGACGGGGCGGCGCTGCTTCGGTTGCTGACCGGTGCCCGGTGGCGGATCGGGCCGCGGGACCTGGTGGCCCTACACCGTCGGGCTCGGGCCATCGCCGCCGCACGCCGGCAGCTCGCCGCGGATGACGAGCCGGAGATCGTCCCGGATGTGCTGGACGAGGCGACTCTGGTGGAGGCCCTGGCCGACCTGGGGCCGGCGCCGGCGTACTCGGCGGAGGGCTATGCCCGGCTCCGCGCCGCCGCCCAGGAACTGGGTCTGCTGCGTTACCGGCTGGACCAGTCGCTGCCAGACCTGCTCGCGGACGTCGAGCGGACGATCGGCCTGGATGTGGAGGTGGCGGTGCGCGCCGGCCGGGACGAGGCCGGTGACGCTGGGCTGGCCCGGGGGCACCTGGATGCGCTTGGTGACGTCGCGGCCCGGTTCAGCGGGGAGACGCCGGGTGCCACGCTCTCGGCCTTCCTGGCCTACCTGGCGGCGGCGGAGGACGAGGAGCGTGGGCTCGCCCCCGGCGAGGTGGAGGTGGTCGAGGGGGCGGTGCAGGTTCTCACCGCGCACGCGGCCAAGGGCCTGGAGTGGGACATCGTGGCGGTGGCGGGGCTGAGTCGCGGGGTGTGGCCGGGTCCGGTGCGCAACTCCGATCACTGGCTGGGCGGGCTGGGGGTGCTGCCGTTCCCGCTGCGCGGCGACGCTGCCGGGTTGCCGGTGTTGGCGCTGGCCGCGGCGGAGGAACAGCGCGGGGTGGCGCAGGCTCTGGCGGACTTCACCGCAGCGTGGCGGGCACACGACGAGCGGGAGGAGCGGCGGTTGGCGTACGTCGCGGTGACTCGTCCCCGCCGGCTGCTGCTCTGCTCCGGGTACTGGTGGGGGGAGGGCACCAAACGCCCGCGGGGCCCCTCCGCGCTCCTACGGGACCTGCATCAGGCCTGCCGGGACGGGGGCGCTGGCCAGGTGGTTGACGAGTGGGCCGCGGAGCCCGCCCCAGACGCGGTGAATCCCACGACCGAGGTGGTGCTCCGGGCGGAGTGGCCGGCTGACCCGTTGGGTGCCCGTCGACCGGCGCTCACCGAGGCGGCAACCCTGGTGCGGCGCTACTTGACCGCTGGGGTGCCGACCCGTCCGGCAGCCGGCGGCGTGGCTGTGGCCGGCCCTCCGGTGCCGGGCGTAAGCGACCCGGGTGGCGACGACCTGGGTGGCGATGACCCGGGTGGCGACGACCTGGGTGGCGACGACCCGGAGGTGGCGCGTTGGCGCCGGGAGGCCGATCTGCTGCTCGCCGAGCGGGCCGAGCTGACCCGACAGACCGGCCCGATCGAGGTCGTGCTGCCCGCCGCGCTCTCGGTCACCCAACTGGTGGCGCTGCGACGGGACCCGGCGGCCCTGGCCCGGTCACTGCGTCGCCCGCTGCCCACCGAGCCAAATCCGTACGCCCGTCGGGGTACCGCCTTCCATACCTGGCTGGAGCAGCGGTTCGGGGCTGGCCGGCTACTCGATGTGGACGAGTTGCCCGGTGCGGCGGACGCGGACGCCGCACCGGACGAGGCGCTTACCGAACTCCAGCAACACTTCCTGGCCAGTGAGTGGGCGGATCGGACGCCGGTCGAGGCCGAGGTGCCGTTCGCGACGGTGATCGCCGGGGTGGTCGTCCGGGGCCGAATGGACGCGGTCTTCGGTCGGCCCGGCGGACGGTTCGACGTGGTGGACTGGAAGACCGGCCGGCAGCCCACCGGAGCGGCCGCCGCCGCGGCAGCGGTGCAGCTCGCGGTCTATCGCCTGGCCTGGGCGGAGCTGGCGGGGGTTTCGGTTGCGCAGGTCGGTGCGGCGTTTCACTACGTCCGGGACGGGGTGACGGTGCGGCCGGTGGACCTGCTTGACGCGGTGGGTCTCACCGCGCTGATCGCCTCGGTCCCGGAACGTGGGGCGGAGGGAACCAGCGCTGGCTGAGTCAGTAATCAGCGGCGGATGGGTCCGAATGTCGATTGCATCCGGCGGCACGGCCGGCGAGGCTGGTCCGAGGGGGATGACACCGCCGTCCGCTCAGGGTGGAAGGGGTACGCATGACGGGGCAAAGCGGCCTGGACGCGGTACGGGAACTACTGTTGGTGGCGGCGGTTGCCGGGGTCGGGGTAGTGCTCGCCCTGATCGTCGTCTTCAGCCCGTGGCACGCCGTGCCGGACAAGGCCGCGCCGGCGGCCCCGGTCGAGTTGCGTAGTCCGGAACCGACAGCGACCGTGGGCTGAGTCCGGCGGGAGGCCGTCGGTGTGTCAGCGCGGACGGGTTAGGGTCGACGCGTGTCGACCACCCGCAAAGCGACGATTCCAGCAACGAGGTATCCCGTCGAGCGATTCACACTCGACAACGGTCTGCGGGTGGTGCTCACCCCGGACCGTAGCGCCCCGGTGATCGGGGTGGCAGTCGTCTACGACGTCGGTATTCGCTCCGAGCCGGAGGGGCGCACCGGCTTCGCGCACCTCTTCGAACACCTGATGTTCCAGGGTTCGGAGAATCTGGAGAAGCTGGCCCACTTCCGGCACGTACAGGGGGCGGGCGGCACCTTCAACGGCTCCACCCACCTGGACTACACCGACTACTACGAGACGTTGCCGGGCAACGCCCTCGAACGGGCTCTCTTCCTTGAGGCGGACCGGATGCGCGGCCCCCGGTTGACCGAGGAGAATCTGCGCAACCAGGTCGACGTGGTCAAGGAGGAGATCAGGGTCAACGTGCTCAACCGGCCGTACGGCGGGTTCCCCTGGCTCACCCTGCCACCGGTGCTCTTCGACACCTTTCCCAACGCGCACGACGGCTACGGGTCCTTCACCGACCTTGAGTCGGCCACGGTGGCCGACGCCGCCGACTTCTTCCAGCACTACTACGCCAGCGGCAACGCGGTACTGGCGGTCAGCGGTGACATCGACGTAGCCGAGGCGGTCGAGCTGGTCGAGCGGCACTTCGGTGATGTGCCGGCCCGTCCGGCCCCGGTCCGGCCAAGCTTCACCGAGCCGGATCTGGCCGCCGAGCGGCGGGTGTCGTACACCGATCGACTGGCCCCGCTACCAGCGGTCGCCTCCGCCTGGCGGGTGCCGGACCCGATCGGCGACTTCGCCGGCTACCTCCCGTACGCGGTGCTCGCCGAGGTGCTCACCGACGGGGACGCCGCCCGGTTGGTCGAACGGCTGGTGCAGCGGGACCGGTCGGTCACCAGCGTCGGCGGCTACCTGGGCTTCATGGGCGACCCATTCGACGTCCGCGATCCGACGGCCCTCCTGCTCCAAGCGCACCTGCCACCCGACGGTGACGTGGACAAGGTGCTGCAGACGGTGGATGAGGAGTTGGACCGGCTGGCCACCGACGGGCTGGCCGAGGGTGAGCTGGCCCGTACCCAGGCTCGGATGGCCACGCACCTGTTGCGCGACACGGATGCGGTGCTGGGGCGGGCCCTACGGATGGCCGTCCTGGAGCAGCAACGCGGCGAGCCCGGTCTGCTCAACGAACTGCCCCGCCTGGTCGGCGAGGTCACCGCGGAGTCGGTTCGTGCCGCCGCCGCCACCCTGCGCCCACAGCGTCGGGCCACCGTCGAGGTGCTCGCGGGGGCGGAGCAGTGAGCGCCGCGATGACGACCGCGTCGCGCGTCCTGCCGCCGCTCGGGCCGACCCGGAAACTGAAGCTGCCGAAGCAGGCCGAGCGGACGCTCGGCAACGGTCTCACCGTCATCGCGGTCCGGCGGCCGGCGGTGCCCCTGGTCGAGCTGCGGCTCGGGATGCCGTTCGGGCGGGTGCATCCGGCCCGGGCCGCGATGCTCGCACAGACCCTGCTCTCCGGTACGACGACGCTGACCGGGGTGCAGATCGCCGCGGAGTTGCAGAAGGTCGGCGGCGGGCTCTCCGCCGGGGTGGACCCAGACCGGTTGATGCTCTCCGGCGCGGGCTTGGCGACTGGCCTGGACCGGATGTTGGAGCTGCTGGCGGGAGTGCTGACTGCGGCGGCCTACCCGGCCGACGAGGTCGCCACCGAGCGGGACCGGCTGGTCGACCGGATCCAGCTGGCCCAGTGCCAGCCGGGGCACCTGGCCCGCACCGCCCTGCTCAAGCGGATCTACGGCCGGCATCCGTACGCGGTGCAGACACCGACCCCGGATCAGGTCCGCGCGGTGCGTCCGAGCGTGCTGCGGAAGCTGCATGACCAGCGGGTGCATCCGACCGGTGCGGTCCTGGTGCTGGTCGGCGATGTCCAGCCGGAACGGGCGTTGGACGCGGCCGAGCAGGCGCTCGGCGGGTGGCGTGGCGCCGGTCAGGTTGTCGAGCTACCGGCCACGCCGCCGTTGGAGCCGGGGCCGCTGCTCCTCGTTGACCGCCCCGAATCGGTCCAGTCGTCGCTGCGGATCGCGTTGCCGGCGGTGCCGCGTACCGACCCCGACCACGCCGCCCTGCAGCTCGCGAACCTGATCTTCGGAGGTTACTTCTCGTCCCGATGGGTGGAGAACATCCGCGAGGAGAAGGGCTACACGTATGGACCGTACTCGTTGGTCGAGCACTCGGTTGCCGGGTCGGTCCTGCTCGCCGCCGCCGAGGTGGCCACCGAGGTGACCGGGGCGGCGTTGCTGGAGACCCAGTACGAGTTGGGTCGGCTGGCCTGCGTCGCACCGGGCGCGGAGGAGCTGGAGCAGGCCCGCCAGTACGCCCTCGGCACGCTCCAGCTCGGCATCTCCACCCAGGCCGGGCTGGCGGCGCTGACCAGCGCGTACGCCAGTAGTGGCCTGTGTCTGGACTTCTTGGCCGAACATGCGGCTCGGCTGGCGAAGGCGACGGTGGCTGATGTCGCCGACGCGGCGACCCGGTACCTCGCCCCGGCCCGGGCGGTCACCGTCGTGCTGGGGGATGCGCAGCGGATCGCTGGGCAGCTGGGGACGCTCGCCGAGGTTGTGACCGAACCGGCGGTTCCGTGACGGACGGTGGACCGGCCCCGGCGCTGGCCCGTTCCACTCTGGACCGGGCCGCGCATCGGCGTACCGATCCTGAGTGGTTGGGTCAGGCCTGGGGCCGGTGCCGGGTGCTCGTGTTGGACAGCGGCAACGCGGGGCGGGCGTTGGTGTCCGCCGGTCCGGAGTCGCCGGCGTTGGTGCTGGTTGACCCGGAGGAGGTGCCGGAGGAGGCGGCCGCCCGGGCGATCTTCCTCGGCGTTGAGCCCGATGGCGTACCGGTGTTTACGGTGGACGCGCCGTTGCCGGTGCTCCCCGGCACCCGCGCGGCACACCTGTTGGAGGTTGGCCACCTGCTCACCGACCGGGACGCGGGCCTGCTCACCACCGGTCTGGCCCTGCTCAACTGGCACCGTGGGCACCGGTACTCCCCGCGGACCGGGCAGGCCACCACGATGGATGAGGCCGGTTGGTCCCGGGTTGCCCCGGCGGGGGAGCGGATGTGGCCGCGGACCGATCCGGCGATGATCGTCCTGGTGCACGACGGGGGGTCCGGCCAGGATGGGCGCTGCCTGTTGGGCAACAATGCCGCCTGGCCGCGGGTGCCGGGTGAGCTGCGCTTCTCCTGCCTCGCGGGCTACGTGGAGCCCGGGGAGTCGGCCGAGGCGGCGGTGTTGCGTGAGGTACGCGAGGAGGTGGACGTCCCGGTCACGGACATCACGTACGTGGGTAGCCAGGCCTGGCCGTTCCCCGGTTTGTTGATGCTGGGCTTCCAGGCGGTGGCAGACCCGCGGCACCCGGTGCGGGTCGACCCGGCGGAGATCACGGCGGCCCGCTGGTTCACCCGTTCCGAGGTCAGCGCGGCGCTGGCTGGGCAGAGCGTTGCCGTCGAGGAGGCCCGGCTGGTCCTGCCGCCGTCGTCTTCGATCGCGTCCTTCCTGCTGCGCTACTGGCTCGACGGCCACTGTTGACGGCGGGCGGCACCGGGCGGTTGCGGGAGGGCGGCACCGGGCGCTGGTGGTTGGTCCGAACGTGGTCCCGGCCCGCGACCGCCGTTGCCGCGACGGTCACGGGCCGGGGACCGTGCCGTCGAGACCGGCTGGGGCGAGGCGCGCGGCGGGGAGCCGGGCCGGTTCCGACGGACGGGTAACCGCTCAGCCGCCGCGGTCGTCCGGCCAGCTCGGCCAGGCGGACGGGGGTTCGTCGAGCGGGAGCACCTTGACCCGTTGCCGGCCGGCACGGACCGCGCCGACCGCGGCGAGGGCCCGGGCGAGCAGGAGTGCGGCTTCGCGGTCGTCGGCGTGGACGACCTGCCGGCGTGGCTCGGGTGCGACGGTCTCGTCGCGCAGCCGGCCTCCGTCGGCCCAGGCGGTGGTGAGGTCCACGTCAGCCGCCGCGCGGACATCGGTGCGAACGATCAGGAACCGCATGTCGGTCTCCGGATGAGTGCCGCGACGATCGGGAACGGAGTGGAAGTTCCACGTCACTGCGGGTTATGCTACGCCGCGTAGCGGGCCTGGCAACCGAAATGCCGCGATCGGTCGGCAGACTGGCCGATCGGGCGAGGGACGCTCGGGCCGGGCGCCCGAACTGACCGCCGCCCCGGCGTTCGAAGACGACGCGGGGCCGCCGGTGTACCTACGCACCGGCGGCCCCGACGGAGGCGAGTCAGATTCGGTCGAGCTGGCCTTCCTTGGCCGCGGCCAGGAAGCTCTGCCACTCACCTCGGTCGAACAGCAGCACCGGACCGCCCCGGTCCTTGCTGTCCCGGAGGGCCACCGTGGCTGGCGTCGGCGCTACCTCGACGCAGTTTGAGGTCTGGCTGCGGGTGCTCTTTCGCCACGCAACCCGCGCCAGGTCGGGGCAGGCGGTCGGCGTGTGGTGGATTTCGTTCATGGTTGCACTCCTGTGTGAACCGGCCGATGGACGAGTAGTGCCCGCACGGACCGACGCTGGGTGCCGGTGGGTCAGCGTTCCGTCAATCGCCCGGGGCGCCGGCGACGCTGGGCCGGCGGTGTTGCCGCCCCGAACGCCGATGCCGACGAGGGTGCTGCCTCGAATGGCTGTCCCCTGGCCTGATTGAGCCAGGAGAGAGTCTCCGATGCGGGGAGTGCTGCCGTGCATAACCACTCAAAGACCACTTTATAGCGATTTAGGATTTTTGCCTCGGTTGACATGGTGTTCAAGAACCCGCTTTCGATCGCCAGGGTCTCGGGATCCTGCGGGTCGGTGAACCGGTAGAGGGAGAACGCCGTCGGCGGCAGGTACCACCCGCTCGCCTGGGTGTCCCGAGGCAGCACCTGCAGCGTGACGTTGGGCAGCATGGCCAACTCGTAGAGCTGCGCGAGCTGCTCCCGGAGCACGTCGGCCGGCCCGGCTCGACCCCCGAGCGCCGTCTCCTCGAGTACGGCCGTGTAGCGGGGCGCGTCCGGTCCCCGGGTAAGCAGCGACTGACGGGCCAGCCGGGCGCCCACCTCGGTCTCGATGTCCTCGGTGCCATCCGGCTCGCCAGCCGCCTCGTCGACATCCCGGGCGGAGGCGATTCGAATGCGGGCGTAGCCGGCCGTCTGGAGTAGCCCCGGTACGAGTAGCGGGTGATACTCCGAGATCTCCACACAGCCCGCCTCCAACTCGGCGAAGCCGCGCTGCTGTGGGGTCATGACCGGGTAGTTCCGAAGCCAGCCACGGATGTCGCCGGCCTCACCGGTGATGGTCAGCAACTCTTCCCGCAGCGTTACGTCCACCCGGTAGAGATCGAGCAGTGCGCGGACATCCTGCGGGTCTGGCCGGCTGCGGCCATTCTCCAGGCGAGACAGTTTGGAAGCGGAGGCCCAGCCGACCCGCTCGACCACCTGGTCCCCGGTGAGACCGGTGGTCTCGCGCAGCCGACGCAGTTCGGAGCCCAACCTGCGGCGCCGCAGGATAGGGCTGGGTGCGACTGGAGGCACGTGCCCTCTTTTCCGTAGACCGTCGTAGATGCGACGGTAACTCTCTGAATTTCGCCCCTAACCCTCAGTATGGAACGACGCGGCCGGCACCGGAGGTTCCGGTGGGGGCGTGTCTCGGCCAAAGGCGGCATACCGTGTACCACTTCCGACGGAGGGCAGATGCGTACCGTCCTGCGCCGCCCGGACTTCCGGCTGCTCTTCGCTGGCCTGGTGGCCAGCATGACCGCCGAGTCGATCTTGCTGCTCGCGCTCGCCATCTGGGTCAAGGAACTGACCGGGTCGAGTGGACTGGCCGGGGCCACCACCTTCGCGATCATCGCCCCGATGACGCTGGCACCCCTGGTCGGCTGGGTCGTCGACCGGTATCCACGCAAGCCCCTGTTCGTGGCCGCCAACCTGGTCACGGCCGCCCTACTCACCCCGTTGTTCGCCGTCGGAGACCGTACCGACCTCTGGCTCATCTACCTGGTCGCGATCTTCTACGGCCTGTCGTACATCACCCTCAACGCGGCGCTCAGCGGTCTGCTGCGGCACCTGGTGCCGGCAGAGTTGCTGGCCGACGCGAATGGCGTGCTCCAGACGGTGCGGCAGGGACTGCGGTTGCTCGGCCCGCTGGCGGGAGCCGCCCTCTACACCGCCGTCGGCGGCGGGCTGTTGGCCGGCGTGGCGATAGTCGGCTTCGTGGCCGCGGCGGTGCTGGTGGGCCCGCTCCGAGTCGCCGAGTCGCCCCGGTCGCGACCAGGGCGTAGCTGTCCCGGCCGACGAGCCGGAGCGGCTTGCTGCCCTCGGGGCTGCACCCAGCTGTCCAGCCCGGCGAGCCGACCGCGCCACCCGTCGCGCTGGTCGGCCGAGTTCGGCGCGGGCCTGCGGTACCTGGCCGACGAGCCGGCGCTGCGCCGGGCACTGCTCGGCTACGGTCTCGGTTCGTTGGTGATGGGCTTCAGTGAGTCGCTGATCTTTGCCTACGTTGACCACGGCCTTCGCCGCGACGCGGCGTTCGTGGGTGTGCTCGTCACCGTGCAGGGAGTCGGTGGCCTCGTTGGTGGGCTGGTCTCCGCCGGCGTGATCCGGCGGGTGGGAGAGGTCGGCGCGCTCGCCGTGGGGGTGGCGCTGTTCGGGTCGGCCGCGCTGACGCTCGCCCACCCCAACCTGTGGCTGGGCTGCGCCGCCCTCCTGCTGGCCGGGGTGTCGCTGCCGCTCACCATGGTCGGCCTGCACACGCTGATCCAGCGGCGTACGCCGGCACCACTGATCGGCCGGGTCGCCGCCGGCGCCGATGCGGTGGTCAGTGGCCCGCGGGCCATCTCAATCGGGGGTGGCGCACTGCTCGTCGGCGTCTTCGACTACCGGCTGCTCTTCGTGGTGGTGGGCCTGGTCACCCTACTGGCCAGCAGCTACCTGTGGGGTGGGCGCCGGTTGAGCCCGTCGGCCCAGCCGGCGCCCGTCGGGGGCGCACCGGTCAGGCGGAGATCTCCGACAGGTGCTCCTTGACCTGCCGAATAGTGGGATTGGTCAGCGCGCTGCCGTCCGCGAAGCGCAGCGTCGGCACGGTCTGGTTGCCGCCGTTGACGCTCATCACGAACTCGGCGGCCGCCGGCTCCTGCTCGATGTCGACCACCTCGTACCCGATGCCCTCCCGGTCCAGCTGTGACTTCAGCCGGTGGCAGTAGCCGCACCAAGGCGTGGAGTACATCGTCAACATCGGCAGACCTCCAAGGGGTTGGTCGTGATTCGAGCCAGGCTAACCACCCCAACGTTGGGAGCGGCTGGAACAATTCCTCGCTGTGGTGTCTCACTCAGCATCCAACCGGGTGCTCGCCGGCCTCGACCCGGAGCAGCGGGCGGCGGTAACCGCCCCGGCCGGCCCGGTCTGCGTCCTGGCCGGCGCCGGCACCGGGAAGACCCGGGCGGTCACCTCCCGGATCGCGCACCGGACGTTGACCGGGGAGATCCTGGCCCGGCACCTGCTCGCGGTCACCTTCACCGCGCGGGCCGCCGCCGAGCTACGTGGCCGACTCACCACGCTGGGGGTGCCGGGTGTGCAGGCGCGCACCTTCCACGCCGCGGCGCTGCGTCAGGTGCGTTACTTCGCGCCCCGGCTGCTCGCCGGTCGGGCGATGCCCGAACTGCTGGACAGCAAGGTCCGGCTGGTCACCCTCGCCGCGGCGAAGGTCGGGATCCGCTCCGACCGGACCGGCGTCCGGGACCTCGCGGGCGAGATCGAGTGGGCGAAGTCGTCCCTGGTCGAGCCCGGGGAGTACGCGGTCGCGGCCGCCCGGGCGCTGCGGGACACTCCGTACGAGCCGGCGAAGGTGGCCGATGTCTTCGCCGCGTACGAGAAGGTCAAACGCGCCGGCGGAGTGATCGATTTCGAGGACATGCTGCGCGCCGCGATCTGGGGAATCGAAGAGCACCCGGACGTGGCCGACCAGGTACGCGCCCAGTACCGGCACTTCGTCGTCGACGAGTACCAGGACGTCAACCCGCTGCAACAGCGGCTGCTGGAGGCGTGGCTCGGCGGTGGTGACGACCTGACGGTGGTGGGTGACGCGAGCCAGACGATCTACTCGTTCACCGGCGCGACCTCGTCCTACCTGGTCGACTTCCCCCGTCGGCACCGGGGCGCGACGGTGGTTCGCCTGGTGCGCGACTACCGCTCCACCCCCCAGGTGGTCGGGCTGGCCAATTCGGTCATCGCGCCGGCTCGGGGCGCTGAGGCGCGGCTTCGGCTGGAGTTGGTCGGCCAGCGCCCGGCGGGCCCCGAGCCCGAGTTGAGGATCTTCACCGACGAGCCGGCTGAGGCCGCCGCCGTCGCCGCCCGCTGCCGTGCCCTGGTGGACGCTGGTACTCCGGCCCGGGAGATCGCCGTGCTGTTTCGGACCAACGCGCAGTCCGAGGCGTTCGAGGAAGCGCTGACCGAGGCCGAGGTGCCGTACCAGGTGCAGGGTGCGGAGCGGTTCTTCGAGCGCCCCGAGGTACGGCAGGCGATGGTCGCGCTGCGCGCCGCCACCCGCTCCCTTCCCGGTGACACCCCGCTGTCGGCGGCCGTGGTCGAGGCCCTGGCCGCGGTGGGGTGGGCACCGGATGCGCCGCCGGCTGGTGGCGCCGCCCGGGAACGGTGGGCGGCCCTCGCCGCCCTGGTCCAACTCGCCGAGGAGTACGCGGCCAGCGCCCCGGTGCTGCCGATCGGGCCGGCTGCCGCGGTCGAGCGGCCGGCCACCTTGGCCGACTTCACCGACGAGCTGGCCCGACGGGCCGCCGCTCAGCACGTGCCGACGGTCGAGGGTGTGACCCTCGCCTCCCTGCACTCGGCGAAGGGTCTGGAGTGGGATGCCGTCTTCCTGGTCGGCCTCGCCGAGGGCACCCTGCCCACCACCTACGCGAAGACACCGGAGCAGGTGGAGGAGGAGCGCCGGCTGCTCTACGTGGGCATCACCCGGGCTCGGGAGTGGCTCTGGCTGTCGTACGCCTCAGCCCGCTCACCGGGTGGGCGTCCCCGGCGGCCCTGTCGCTTCCTGCCCCGGCTGGACTCCTCCGGCACCAGTGGGCGGGTCGGTGCGAGCGGGGTACGGCGAACCGAACGTCGGCGTACCCAGATCGTCTCCTGCCGGGTCTGCGGTACGACGCTGCTCGCTGGCGCGGAGCGCAAGCTGGGCCGGTGCACCGCCTGCCCGTCTGACATGGACAAGGAGCTGCACGGGCGGCTGGGCGAGTGGCGGCGTCGGGTGGCCGGCGGTCAGCGGGTACCGGACTATGTGGTGTTCACCGACGCGACCCTGGTCGCGTTGGCGGAGCGGCGCCCGCAGCAGCCCCGCGACCTCACCGCGATCGCGGGGATCGGGGCCCGCAAGCTGGGGCTCTACGGGGAGGCGGTGCTGGCCCTGGTGGCCGGCGCGACGGTGGATGAGGTCTGCCCGGAGAAAACTTCAGAAATCTTGCCGTAAATTCGTTTGCCCTCGCCCCCGGGCGCGGCATAGCCTCGGGGCATACCTCGTGAGCGGCCGCATTCGGGCTGCTCACGGGCGTGATTCGGTCGGCACGAGGGAAGTCAGGGAGGTGGCCCCAATGGAGATCTACAACAACGCGCGTCCGGTGGTGTCCCCTGCTGGCGTCGCTCCCCTGTCGGCCGTCCAGGTGGCCCGCACCGCTGCGCGACCGTCGGTTCCGCAGGTGCACCAGGTCGAGACCCAGGCCGAGCTGATTCTCGCGCTGGCGCCATACGGCACCCAGGAGACCAGTGGTTTCACGGGCAAGGGCGTTGATGGCGCCAAGCGGCGCATGGACGTCCGCGGTGTTCCACCTCGAGGTAGACCGGTCTGATACAGACCACCGGCTCACCTTGAGGCCGCGGAACCCGCATACCGGGATCCGCGGCCTTCGTTTTTGTCCCGTCGAAGTATGTCGGAAATGCGATCCAAGAGATCGAAAAAGTGAGAGAGAGGTGACCGGGCGATGAGTCTGGCGTTGGCCCCACTCGACCTGAGCGTCGAGTTGGAGGCGAACCTGCCCTGCCGGAAGTTCGACCCCGACCTGTGGTTCTCTGACTCGCCCGCCGAGCTTGAGGTGGCCAAGTCGCTCTGCGGGGACTGCCCGCTGCGCGTCGAGTGCCTCGCCGGCGCGGTGGAGCGAGCTGAGCCCTGGGGCGTCTGGGGTGGCGAGATCTTCGAGCGTGGCGCGGTGGTCCCGCGTAAGCGGCCCCGAGGCCGTCCCCGTAAGGAAGATGTTGCCCGAGACGCCACGCTCCGGGTCGAGGCCGAGGCGCGACTGGAGGCCAGTGGGTTGGCCCGGCGCGACGCGGTCCGGCTGGCGGCCTGACAACCACCCGATCCGTTCCACCCTTCGCCGGTCTTCGCGCCGGCCACGAGAAAGTTGATGAGGATGCTCAGGCAATCGAACAGTTTCGAACTGCAATTACTGAACGAAGTGTTGTCGAGGGCTCGAATGCTCCGGCCTCAGGCCGGTCGCACCACCGCGAGCACTGAGGCTTATCGCTCCGCCCGTACCATCGCCATGGCCGCTCGCACGCGGTCGGCGCGCGAGTTGGGCATCGGTTAGACAGCGGGCCCGCCCCTCAGGTGGGGGGCGGGCCCGTTGGTCAACACCGCTGAGACGGGCGCGTTCGGCTACCGCCGGATGCGCCCGTCACCGCATCACGCTGTTGGGGCGAAGCCGGGTAGCCAGCGCTCCAGGATTCCCCGGTACGGCGCCTTCGCCTCCAGCTGGCAGAGCACCCCGATCGAGCCGAGCGTGACCCGGTGGATCAGCAGGTACGACGGGGGTAGGTTGAGGTGTCGGCTGAGCTGGTACGCGGGCGAGCGAGGGCTGGCCAGCCGGGCCGCCTCCGCCCGTAGCCAGGCTCGGGTGAACCGGAACTCCTCGGCGGCGACCGGCTCCAGCATCGGTTGGAGGAAGTCCAGCAGCGCCGGCCCGTCGATCGCCGCGCTGTTGCTGACGAAGCCCTCGGCACGCAAGCCGGCCATCACCTCCTCGGCATCTCCCCGCAAGGCCAGTCCGGCGATGCGGCCGATCGGCTCGGGGGTCCCCTCGGGTAGCCGGGCCACCGCGCCGAAGTCCACCACCCCAAGCCGGCCGTCGGGCAGCAACCGGAAGTTGCCCGGATGCGGGTCGGCGTGGAGCAGCCCGGCCCGCATCGGCGCGGAGAGGTGCAGCGTGGCCATCAACCGGCCTGCCTCGTCCCGCTCTTGTTCGGAGCCCTCCCGGATGATCTGCGACAGCGGAGTTCCCGCGACCCATCCGGTCACGAGGACTCGGGGTGACGCGGCGACCACGGCCGGGATGTAGATCTCCGGGTCGTCCGCGTACGCCGTGGCGAAGGCGCGCTGCGACTCGGCCTCCAGCTCGTAGTCGAGCTCCTCGGTGATTCGTTCCCGGAGCTCGGCGAGGAGTGGTTTGATGTCCAGCCCCGGCTGGATCGCCCGGAACATTCCACCGAGCCGGGAGAGCTGTTTGAGGTCGGCGAGCAGGGCGTCCCCCGCGCCGGGGTACTGGATCTTGATCGCCACGTCGCGGGTGTGCGGCGCGCCGGTCGCGTCGTAGCCCGGCTCCCGCCACCGCGCGCGGTGTACCTGCCCGATGCTGGCGGCGGCGACCGGCGCGTCGTCGAACTCCACGAACCGGTCCCGCCAGTCCGGGCCGAGTTGCTCGGCGAGCACCCGGTGTACGGAGGCGGCGGGCAGCGGCGGCGCGGCCTCCTGGAGTTTGGTCAGCGCCTGTCGGTAGGGGGCGGCCATCTCCTCGGGCAGCGCCGCCTCGAAGACCGACAGCGCTTGGCCGAACTTCATCGCGCCGCCTTTGAGCTGCCCGAGGACGCTGAAGAGCTGTTCGGCGGTACGTTGCTGGATCTCCGCGGAGATCACGTCAGAGGCGAGCCCGGTGACGCGCTTGCCCACACCGAGGACGGTCCGGCCGGCGAAGCCGAGCGGCAGGGTGGCGAGCTTGGCGGTCCGGGAGACGGCCCGGCGCGGGATTTCGGTCACCTGGCTATTGTGACCGACCGGGCCGGCCCGCGACTGCCGTGCGGGCGGGCCGGGCCCCCTTCCGGCGGTGGGTGCCAGGCCTCCGCGGATCCGGGCGGGCGGTGGACCCCGCCGTGCAGCGGCGGACCGACCAGCCCCGTGGCGACCGCGACGTCTCACGTTCCGCGACCGGAGCAGGTACAGGAGGGGTGGGGTGCCCAATGCCGGCGACGTAGCCGACCGTCGGCGGTGACCTCGACGGAACCGCTGCCGGTGGCCGGGACGCCGCCATCGAGCTGGCCTAGGGCTTCGCTGGTGGCGTGCGCCACGGCGGCGAGCAGCGTTGTCGTCGCGCAGGCCC
This sequence comes from Salinispora pacifica CNR114, assembly GCF_000514775.1. Lineage (GTDB taxonomy): Bacteria > Actinomycetota > Actinomycetes > Mycobacteriales > Micromonosporaceae > Micromonospora > Micromonospora pacifica. The sequence continues at coordinate 226,960 of NZ_AZWO01000001.1, forward strand.
ACTCCGGCGTGCCGCTGGCGAGCTGGGCGGCGAGCGTCGGCCAGCCCGGGTCGCGGTCCCTTCGATGCAGGTCGAGACAGTTCAGGCAGGGACCGATTGGTGGCCGGACCAGCGGGCCGACGACCGGCACGCCCTCCCGGAGGTCGAGCAGCAGGTGTACCTGCCGGCGTTGGTGGTGGGCGGCGGCGAGCAGGGGAGCCGGGCGGTCCATACCGCACTGCAGCACGAGGTCGATCCGACCGGGTCGGAGCGGGCCGGTGGCGGTGCCGGGGGCGGTGCGGCGGAGGGTGTCCCGGACTGCGCTGGTGAGCGGCTGGCCGAGGTCGGCGGCGGGTATTCCGGTGCCGACGAGGTCCGCCGGCGCCACCGGGCCGGCCAGGCGTGGCTGCACGTGCCCGACCCCGGCCTGTGCCAGTGCGACGGCGACGGGAGCGCCGAGGCGACCGGCGCCGGTTACCAGCACCCGCGCCGTGCGACGGCGGCGCAGTACCTGTGCGGGCGTGCCGGCGCCTCGCTGGTTGGCCAGGGCGAGAGCGCCGGCCTCGGCGGCGAGCCGGGTTCGTGGCGGTCCGGTCAGGTCGCGGGGTAGGAGGGTGTGAGCGGGTACGACCAGGCCGGCGGCGCGGAGCGCCTCGAGCAGGGTGCGGGCCTCGTGTCGCCCCACCTCGATTCGGTTGGCCTGGTCCAGGACGTGCCGCTCGCTATGCGCGCCGTCGAGTAGGTCGAGGAGGCGGGCGGTGCGGGGGTTGGCCAGCTCAAGCAGGACGGCTCGGCTCGGATCGACACCCAGTTGCAAGGTGTGTCGGTCCCGCCAGAGGCGGGTGAGGCCGGGCAGCAGGGTTGGCCGGGGCAGGGCGGTAAGGCTCATGAGTACGAATAGTGATCGTGTCTGAGCTTTCCGTCGAACGTTGTCCACAGGTGCGCGGAGCCTGGCCCGGGGTTTTCCACAGGAAGTGCCTGGTTCTCCACAGGCCGTGGACCCGCCTGTCCGGCAACCGACATTGGCTGGGTGGTGGAAGGGATCCTTCCACCACCCATAAAAGGCGTTAGACCTTCGCTTTACCCAGAATGCGGTTCACTGTTGTGCCGCACACCGGACACTTGCCCTTGGCCATGTTCATCCCGGTCTTGGAAACCTCGACGCGCCCCTCGAAGTCTCGCTTCTCCTTGCACTTGACGCAGTAGCCGTTGTAAGTCTGGGCCTGGTCGGCCACGGGTGCCTCCTCGTCTCGTCCACCGGCGAACGCTCATCCGGCGGGGTTCCAGCGGCGGGCCATGAGGGCGCCGGCGCTGGGCCTTCCGTCGTGGTCACAGGCGTGACCACTGGTCCGCGGACCCTACCCAGGGCTGGGGGGTTCCATGTCAACTCCTCATCGACACTGTGAGCAAGTTGACGACGAGAGTGTGCACGGCGAATAAGCTTGGATAAGTGAGTTTGGTGGGGACACGCCGGACGGATGCCCTGAAAAACGGCGCAGGGTGCCCACAGGTGACGGGAGCCAACGTGATCACCTGGTGTGGGGCTTGCCTTCGAGCTATTTCCCGAGGACCCTAACGCGGAAAATTTTCGGGACTCCTGGCGACCAACGCTTATTTTTCGGGCGCGTGTCGCGGGTTGACCCTTGCGGACCCCGGGCCACCACGAAGTAACTTTTCCTCGTGGCAGGAATCCGAGGCGGCGCGGCCGGCTGATGGCAGCACCGCGGAAGCCGGTGGTCGAGGTGCGGCGCAGCCCGCGCCGCCGACGCACAGTGTCCGCGTACCGCGACGGCGAGCGGGTCGTGGTCCTGATCCCAGACCAGTTCTCCCGAGCCGAGGAGAGCGAGTGGGTGGACCGGATGCTTGCTCGGCTCGCCGCCCGGGAGGGCCGGCTGGTCCGATCCGACGACGAACTACTCGCCCGTGCCACTCGACTGATCGCCCTCTACCTGGCCGACCATGGGCGTGACGCGATCCCGGCAAGCGTCCGCTGGGTGACCAATCAGACCGGCCGTTGGGGCTCGTGCACCCCAGCCGATCGGACGATTCGCATCTCCCACCGGCTGCAGGACATGCCGGACTGGGTGATCGACTATGTCCTGTTGCATGAGCTGGCCCACCTGATCGTCCCGAGTCACAACGCCCGGTTCTGGCAGCTCGTCGGCCGGTACCCGAAGACCGAGCGGGCCCGTGGCTACCTGGAGGGCGTCGCGGCCGTCTCCTCCTCCTGAGCCCTGTCGGCGGGGCGTAGGGTCGGTGCGTGGTACGACGGTTGGTGGTTGCCCTGCTCGCGCCGGTCTCCTGGACGCCGCCGGAGATTGACCCGACTGACTGGCGGACGGCGCTCGCCGAGGACGTGGTTGACCTACTCGCCACCCTGAACGAGGTGGAGACCGCCGTTGCCGTGGCCGAGGCCGACCGGTGGCTGGCCGACGCCGTGGTCTGGCCCGGCACCACCGTCTACCAGCTCCCGCGTCCCACCGTTGCGGCCGTCCTCGCCAGCTGCGGGCGGACCGCCCAGCCGAGCCAGTCGGCCGGCGTCAACCGGGCCGAGGCCGGGCACGGATACGACCAGGTGGCCGTTGTCGCCGGGGACGCCCCGGACCTGCCGGGGCTGACCATCGGCAAGCTGCTCCGGCCGCTCACCACCCGACCGATGGCCGTGGCCCCGGTGGTGGGTGCCGACACCGGCCTGCTCGGTGCGGCGGCCCGACTGCCCCTACCGGCGTGGCTACCGGCGCTGGACCTGGATCGGGCGGTGCCCGCAGCGGTACGTGCGGCGGCGCCACACCCCGCCGAGCTCGCCGTCACCGCGGGGTGGCATCGGCTGCGCGGCCCGGCCGACCTGGCCCGACTTGACCCGGCCCTGGCCGGCTGGGATGCCACCCGCACCCTGCTCGCCGGCGCCGGCATCCTGCGCTGACCGTGCCGGCATCCTGCGCTGACCCCGGCGGGGCCGGAGCGTCAGCTGGTGGCGGTGGGTGGGTCCTCCCCGTCGGGCTCGCCGGGGGCCTTCTCCGGCGGGCCACCCGGTGCGCTGAAGTCGAAGCTCTCCAGCTCGTCCGCATCGAGCCGGGCCTGGGCGAAGGCAACCGGGTCGGCGAAGTCGTCGTCGGAGGGCAGCAGGTCGGGGTGACCCCAGAGCGCATCCCGCCCGGCGATCCCCCGGTGCTCGGTGAGAGCCGCCCAGAGCGCCGCCGCCTCGCGTAGCCGCCGCGGCCGAAGCTCCAGGCCGACCAGGGCGGCGAAGGTCTGCTCGGCCGGACCTCCGGCGGCCCGCCGCCGCCGGAACGCCTCCCCGAGCCGGACGACGTTGGGCAGCCGCTCCCCGGCCGCGCTGTCAACCACGTGACAGACCCAGCCCTCGACGAGCGCGAGGGCCGTCTCCAGCCGGGCCAGCGACGCCTTCTGGGCCGGGTTGTCCTCCGGGGTGAAGATCCCCTCCAGCGCGATCGCCTGCATCGACTCCGGGTCGGTCGGGTCGACGCGGCCCATCGCCTCCTCAATCGCCTCCCGGTTGACCCGGATGCCCGAGGCGTACATCTCCACCGCGTTGAGTACGTGTCCGCGCAGCCACGGTACGTGCTCGAAGAGGCGCTGATGGGCGGCCTCGCGCAGGGCCACGTAGAGGCGTACCTCGTCCTCCGGCAGTTCCAGCCCGGCACCGTAGTCCCGGATGTTGGCCGGGACGAGTGCCGCCGTGCCGGCGGGGCCGAGCGGCAACCCGATGTCGCCGGCGGAGAGCACCTCGGCCGCGAGCGAGCCGAGGGCCTGGCCCAGCTGGCCCCCGAAGAGGGCCCCGCCGAGGGTGGCCACCATCGACTGCATCGGGCCGAGCTGGGCCCGCGCCTCCGGCGGCACCAGGTCACCCATGGCGCCGACCATCCGGCTGGCCACCGGGTCACACAACTTGCGCCACACGTCCAGGGTCTTGTAGATCCACTCATTCCGGTTCCACGCCACCGACGCGCGGATGCCCGACGGGAGCGCCGAGCCCGACTCCAACCAGAGGTCGGCCAGCCGCAGCGCCTCCTCCACCGCGTTGCGCTCGTACGGCGAGACAGCCGGATCACCACCGGCGCTGAGCTGGCTCGCCGCCACCTGGCGGGCCAGGTCCCAGTTCACCGGTCCACTGCCGGGCGCGGCGAGCAGGTGCTGCAGCTGGGACATGAACTGCTGCATCTGCGCGGGGTCGTTGGGGTCTGGTGGCTGGCCACCGGGGAGCGCGAAACCGAACGGAATATCAGGCACGGGGTCTACGGTACGCGCGCCGCGCCCCAGGTCGCGTCGGCTGGCGTCGCGTCAACGGTGAAGTCCTGGCAGGTCCGCTGGGGCCAGCGCACCCGGTCGGTACGCTCTGCCGCATGAGACGTCGTGGCATGACCGTCCTGCTCGGTGCCGTCTTTGTCGCCCTGCTTGGCATCGGCGTGCTCGCGGCGCCCATTCCGTACGTGGTGCTGGGCCCCGGCCCCACCGTCAACACGCTGGGCACCGAGGACGGCAAGGAGGTCATCCAGGTCAAGGACCGGGAGACCTTCACTTCGGCGGGGGAGCTGCGGTTGACCACGGTGGGGGTGCAGCCCTCGGTCAAGCTGCGCGGGGCGATCCAGGGTTGGTTCTCCGACGACGAGGCGGTGGTGCCGCGGGAACTGGTGTACCCGCCGGGGGAGAGCCGCGAGGAGGTCGAGGAGCGCAATGCGGAGGACTTCGAGGCCTCTCAGTCCAGCGCGGAGACGGTCGCGCTGCGCGAGCTCGGATTCCCGGTGACGGTCCAGGTCAAGACGGTGGCCGCGGACGGGCCCTCGGCCGGTCTGCTCCGTCCCGGCGACGTGGTGACCTCGGTTGACGGTCAGCCGGTCCCGGTGGCCGTCCGGCTGACCGAGTTGATCCAGGCCGAGCCGGCCGGCACCGTCCTGGAGATCGGTTACACCCGCGACGGGACACCCGGGACGGCGCGGATCACGACCCAGGAGCAGGACGGCAGGCCCCGGATCGGGATCGGGATCGAGCAGCAGCAACCGCACCCGTTCACACTTTCGATCGACCTGGCGGACATCGGTGGCCCGAGCGCCGGGCTCATGTTCGCCCTCGGCATCATCGACAAGCTGACCCCGGAGGATCTGACCGGTGGGCAGATCATTGCGGGCACCGGCACGATCAATGACGTGGGCCAGGTCGGCCCGATTGGCGGTATCCCCCAGAAACTGGTCGGTGCCAAGGAGGCCGGCGCCACCGCCTTCCTGGTCCCGGCCGAAAACTGCGCCGAGGCGGTCCGCAACCGCCAGCCCGACCTGCCGCTGCTCAGGGTGGCGACGTTGGATGACGCGTTGACCGCCCTCGGGGAGCTGCGATCAGGGGGCGAACCGACCCGCTGCTGACCCAACCGCCGGCACTCGGCGTGACCGCGGACGACAGTTTTGGGAAGACCCCGTACTCTGGTGACCTGGTCGGAGCCGATCAATCGAACGTGCGGAGCCAACAGTGGTTATGCGTAGCAGCGCCCCCATGCCGAGGATGAGCCGACGCGGACGCGTCACGATTGGTGTCCTGGTCGGGGTGTTCGTACTGTTCACCCTGCTCGGCTGGGGGGTGCAGGCGTGGACCGACTGGCTCTGGTTCGGCGAGGTCGACTACACCGCGGTCTTCAGCGGGGTGCTCGTCACCCGGCTGCTGCTCTTCCTCGTGGTCGGCCTGGCCATGGCGGCCATCGTCGGTGGCAACCTCTGGCTGGCGCACCGACTGCGGCCCCGGCTGCGACCGCAGTCGCCGGAGCAGGCCACCCTGGAGCGATACCGGATGCTGCTCAGCCCTCGGCTCGGCATCTGGTTCACGGTGGCCGCCGTCGTGGTCGGCCTCTTCGCGGGGCTGTCGGCGCAGGGCAGGTGGAGCGAGTGGCTGCTGTTCCGTAACGGTGGGAACTTCGGAGTCAAGGACCCGGAGTTCGGGGTGGACATCGGCTTCTACGTCTTCGACCTGCCGTTCTGGCGCTATCTGCTCGGCGTCGCCTTCACCGCCGTGGTGTTGGCCCTGCTCGGGGCGCTCGCGGTGCACTATGTCTTCGGCGGGATCCGGCTCCAGGGCGTGGGGGACCGGATGAGCACCGCGGCGCGGGCTCACCTGAGCACGTTGATCGCGCTCTTCGTGCTGCTCAAGGCCGTCGCGTACGTGCTCGACCGGCGAACGATGCTGCTGGAGTACAACGACGGCGCCAACGTCTACGGTGCCGGTTACGCCGACATCAACGCGTTGCTTCCGGCGAAGGAGATCCTCGCCTACATCTCGGTCGTCGTGGCGATCGCGGTCCTCGTCTTCTCCAACGCCTGGATGCGGAACCTGGTCTGGCCGGGCATCTCGCTGGCCCTGCTCGGCGTCTCCGCGGTCGCCATCGGTGGCATCTATCCGTGGGCGGTGCAGACCTTCGAGGTCAAGCCGAGTGCCCGAGACAAGGAGGCGCGATACATCGAGCGCAGCATCGAGGCGACTCGGGCGGCCTTCAGTCTGGGCGAGGCCGATACCTCGCGATACGCGGCGAGCAACCTGCAACCACCGGCGAGTCTCGCCACCGACACCGCGGTGGTGCCGAATGCCCGACTGCTGGATCCGCAGCTGGTCAGCGAGACTTACACCCAGCTTCAGCAGGTCCGTGGCTTCTACGATTTCGGTCCCAAGCTCGACATCGACCGCTACACCGTCGACGGGGAGACCCAGGACTACGTGGTCGGGGTCCGTGAGATCAACTATGGCGAGCTGACCACGCAGCAGAGCAACTGGATCAACCGACACACCGTCTACACCCATGGCTATGGCTTGGTCGCGGCCCCGGCGAACCGGGTGGTCTGCGGTGGCCAGCCGTACTTCGTCTCCGGCTTCCTCGGGGAGCGGTCGCAGGAGGGGTGTGCCGCACAGGTTGACCAGATCCCGGCCAGCCAGCCGCGGATCTATTACGGCGAGCGGATGGAGGCCGGCGACTACGCCATCGTCGGTAAGGCGAACCCGGAGGCCAACCCCGCCGAGTTCGACCGGCCGGTCGGCGAGGACGGATCCGAGTCCTACTACACCTACACCGGCTCCGGCGGTGTTGACGTCGGCTCGTTCGGTCGCCGGCTGCTCTACGCGATCAAAGAGCAGGAGTCGAACTTCCTGCTCTCCGAGGCGGTCAACGAGAACTCGAAGCTGCTCTACGTTCGTAACCCCCGGGAGCGGGTGGAGAAGGTCGCCCCGTTCCTCACCGTGGACGGCGACCCGTACCCGGCGGTGATCGATGGCCGGGTGACGTGGATCATCGACGGCTACACCACCGCCGCGACCTACCCCTACGCTGAGCGGATCAACCTCCAGACCGAGACCACCGACGAACTCACCAACCGGGGCACCTTCCAGCAGGCCCGGGAAAACATCAACTACATCCGGAACTCGGTCAAGGCGACGGTTGACGCGTACGACGGCACGGTCACCCTCTACGAGTTCGACGATGGTGACCCGGTACTCCGGGCGTGGAACAAGGCCTTCGGCGGCGACCTGATCAAGCCGAAGACGGAGATTCCGACCGAGCTGAGCGCCCACTTCCGCTACCCGGCTGACCTGTTCAAGGTGCAGCGGAACGTATACACCCGGTTCCACGTGACCAGCCCCGGTGACTTCTACTCCGGGCAGGACTTCTGGCAGGTGCCGAACGTGCCGGACGCGCCGGACAGCGGTCAGAAGCAGCCCCCGTACTACCTCTTCACCCAGATGCCGGGGCAGGACGAGCCGCGGTTCCAGCTCACCTCGGCGGTGACGCCGAACCGACGGCAGAACCTCGCGGCGCTGATGTCTGGCTCGTACGTGGACGGCAAGCCGCGGCTTGAGGTGTACGAGCTACCGGAAGACACGCGGATCTCCGGCCCGGTGCAGGTGCACCAGCAGATGACCAACAACGCCCAGATCCGGCAGCAGCTGAACCTGCTCTCGTCGAACCAGGCGCAGGTCCAGTACGGCAACCTGCTCTCCCTGCCGTTCGGCAACGGCATGCTCTACGTCGAGCCGGTTTATGTGAAGAGCAACCAACAGCAGGCCTATCCCCTGTTGCAGAAGGTGCTCCTCTCCTACGGCGACGGTGGATCGTTCGTCGTCCTGGCCGACAACCTCACCGACGGCATCAAACAGCTCGTCGAGCAGGGCGAACAGGCCGGCGCACCGTCGCCTCCGCCCTCCGACGACGAGACGCCTCCGAGCCCGGAACCGACACCGACCGCGACTCCGACGACTCCGAGCGCAACCCCGCCCCCGCTCACGGGCGACTTGGCGGAGGCAGCCCAGCAAGTTCAGGCGGCGATCGTGGAACTCCGGGCCGCGCAGGAATCCGGCGACTTCGAGCGCTACGGCCGGGCGCTGCAGGCGCTGGATGAGGCGACCGCGGCCTTCGAGCAGGCAGCTGGGTCGCCGCCCGCCGCCACGCCGACCACGGCACCGTCGCCGGGCGGCTGACCCCAGCACGTAGGCCACAACGACGCCCCCCGGGAATCCCGGGGGGCGTCGTTGTGGGTGCTCGATGGAGGCCGTTTTGCGTTGGCCCGGGGTAGTGCGCTAACGTTTACGAGCCGACGCGGGGTGGAGCAGCTCGGTAGCTCGCTGGGCTCATAACCCAGAGGTCGCAGGTTCAAATCCTGTCCCCGCTACTCATTCGAAAGCCCCGGAGGGATCCTCCGGGGCTTTCGCGTATTGGTGGACCGGTCCGGCGGGCCGATCCTGATGAGGTTTGTCAGGCAGGGCCGCCGGCTTGTCGGGTGTAGTGCGCAACGACCACACCACCGGCAAGGGGTCGCGTCGAGGTGAGCGTGAAGCGGTGCGGGTCGAAGCCCCGGTCAATCAGTGGGATACCGCTGCCGGCGACGATCGGGTTGAGTTTGAGCACCAGTTCGTCGAGTTCGTCGAGGAGCTGGCCGGCGAGCTGTCCGCCACCGCAGAGCCAGATGTCCCGGCCGGGCCGTGCCTTGAGCTGGCGGACGAAGGAGCTCGGGTCGCCGGAGAGGATCTCCACGTCCGGATAGCTGGCCGGGGCCAGCGAGCGGCTGAAGACGTACTGCTTCAGGTGGTCGTAGGGGCTGGTGTGTCCGTGCTTGAGGCCCGGCTCGTAGGTGACGCGGCCCATCAGCACGGTGTCGAAGCGACCGGTGGCCGGGGATGCGACACCGAGCTGGGCGTGGGTGAAGGTGGGCAGCGTCTGGGGCCACTCGGCCACCAGGTAGGACGCTAGATCGGGCTCCAGGGGGAAGAAGTCGAACGATCCGTCGGGCGCGGCGATGAAGCCGTCGAGCGTGACGGCGACGAAGTAGACGAGCTTACGCAAAGCGACTCCGATGTTCGGACGGTCCACAGAGGTGGTCGTGGATCGACGCGAATCTACAACACCGGTCGTGGATGTACTGGGTAAATACTGGGCAGGGGGGGTGCGGATCATGGCCGGATCGGATGGGCTACAGTAGTGAAGCCGACGCGGGGTGGAGCAGCTCGGTAGCTCGCTGGGCTCATAACCCAGAGGTCGCAGGTTCAAATCCTGTCCCCGCTACTCGTTCGAAGGCCCTGGAGGTTTCCTCCAGGGCCTTCGCCGTACCCGGCTTGCGCGGGTCGGCCAGGATGGGGTCATGTCTGCATTCGCGAAGTGGTGGAGCCGGCTCAGCACGGTCCTCGGTGCGGTCGTACTGGCGGTCTTTGTCCCGGTGGCGGCTTGGGCGGCCAGTGGCCCGGGTGAGCTGGTGATCGAGGCCGCCCGGCGCCGCCGCGGGGGCTTTGGTTTCCTCGGGTTCCTTTGTTGCCTGGTTGTGGTCGTCGTGATCGTGTTGCTCGCCCTGCGGCTCCTCCGTGGTCGGCGCGGTCCCCGGCGCTGAGTCGACCAGTGGCTTCGGCGCCCCGGCGCTGAGTCCACCAGCGGCCGCGGCGCCCCGACGCGCGTTTCGGTCAGTCTTGCGGACCGCGCTCCGCCGGCGCGGGCCGGTCTGGGCCGCGTGATGTACTAGCTCGCGTGGAACTTCTGCATTCGGGCAAGGTCCGGGATGTCTACGCTGACGGCGACGACCTGATCCTGGTCGCCTCGGACCGCGTCTCTGTCTACGACGTCGTGCTGCCGACGCCGATCCCGGAGAAGGGCAAACTTCTCACGGCGCTCTCGCTGTGGTGGTTCGACCAGCTCGCCGAGCTGGTGCCGAACCACGTGCTCTCGGCGACCGACGTGCCGCCGGAGTTCGCCGGTCGGGCGATTCGGTGCCGGCGACTGGAGATGGTTCCGGTGGAGTGCGTCGCCCGGGGCTATCTGGTCGGTGGCGGCTTCGCCGAGTACCAGCGCACCGGAACGGTCTCCGGGATCGAACTGCCGCGCGGATTGGTCGAGGCGGCCGCCCTGCCGGAGCCGATTTTCACTCCCTCCACCAAGGCGCCGGTAGGAGAGCACGACCAGCCGATGACCTTCGGTGAGGTGGTGGACAAGGTTGGCGCGGAGACCGCCGAGCGGCTGCGTCAGGTCACCCTCGACGTGTACCGACGGGGAGCCGAGCTCGCCGCCGACCGCGGAATTCTGATCGCCGATACCAAGATTGAGTTGGGTTGGGCTACCGATGGCACGCTGACGATCGGCGATGAGCTGCTGACCTCGGACTCGTCCCGGTTCTGGCCGGCCGAGTCGTACCAGCCGGGGCGCGCCCAGTTCTCGTACGACAAGCAGTATGTGCGGGATTGGGCCACCAGGAGCGGGTGGGACAAGCAGAGCCCGGCGCCGGAGGTGCCGGGTGAGGTCGTTGCCGCCACCCGTGCCCGCTACGTCGATGTCTACGAGAAACTCACTGGCGAGCGCTGGAGCTGATCGGGTCGTAGAATCGGTGGCTGTGCGCCAACTCGCCGTTTTCAGTGGAAGCGCCCACCCTGACCTCGGTGCGGAGATCTGCACCCACCTGGGGGTGCCCCTGTACCCCACCCGGGTGTCCCGGTTCGCCAACGACTGCCTGGAGGTGCAGTTACAGGCCAACTGCCGGGAGCGGGACGTCTTCCTGATCCAGCCACTGGTCCCGCCGGTGCAGGAGCATCTGGTCGAGTTGCTGTTCATGGTCAACGCGGCCCGAGGAGCCTCCGCCGGTCGGATCAGCGTGGTGCTACCGCACTACGCGTACGCCCGCTCCGACAAGAAGGACGCGCCGCGAATCTCGATCGGTGGCCGGTTGGTCGCGGACCTGCTCACCGCGGCCGGCGCCGATCGGGTGCTCACGATGACCCTGCATTCGCCGCAGGTCTACGGCTTCTTCGGCATCCCGGTCGATCACCTGCACGCGTTACGCGAACTAGCCGCCCACTTCCAGGCGCATGATCTGAGCAACACCGTGGTGGTCTCGCCCGACTTGGGCTACGTCAAGGAGGCGGCGGTCTTCGCCCGGCAGCTCGGCACGCCGGTCGCCGCCGGTGCCAAGCAGCGCTTCGGGGGCGACCGGGTGGAGATCAGCACGATCATCGGCGAGGTCCAGGGCCGAGACGTGATCGTGGTGGACGACGAGATTGTCAAGGGCAGCACGGTGGTCGAGCTGATGGGCCACCTGCGCGAGTTGGGGGTCCGCTCGATCCGACTGGCCTGTACCCACGGTCTCCTCGTGGACGGAGCCGTGCAGCGGTTGAGCGAGCAGGAGGAGGTGCGGGAGATCGTCTGCACCAACACGGTTCCCATCCCCACCGAGAAGCGGATCCCCATGCTGACCGTACTGTCGGTGGCCCCTGCGTTGGCTGAGGCGATTCGCCGGATTCACAACGGTGAGTCGGTGAGCGCGCTCTTCGGCTGAGCCACCCTGCCCCCGGCTAGTCGGGAGCGGCGTGTGGGATCGGCAGGAGGGTCGTGATGCGGACGACCGTGCCGGCCCGGTCGGACGCCACGTCCATGGTGTCGCTCAGCTCGCGGGCCAGCCAGAGCCCCCAGCCACCGACCGATTCCGGGGCCGGGCGGTGGTGGACTCCGAGGAGCCGGCTGCTGACCCCGTCCCCATGATCGGAGACCTCGCAGACCAGGCTCCCGGCCTGCTGCCACATCCGTAGCGACCCGCGGCCGCCGCCGTGGCGAACCGCGTTGGTGGTCAGCTCGTTGACCGCCAACACGAAGTCGTTGAGCCGCTGGCCCCGTAGGCCCGCCGCGTGCGCGCACGCGGCGGCCGAGTGGCGGAGCCGGGTCACCTCTCCCTGGTCGAAGGTGACGGCGATCAACAGGCAGGATTCCGGGGGCGTAGCCGTGCGCGGTAGGTCCGGGTCTACGTTCGTCATGGCCCTTCCCGGCAGGGGGTCACGGTGCGGAATAGTGGCAATTTTCACCGTACGCCAGGGTCGCTACCCGGATCGATGGCCGACTGCCGCGGGATTAGACCGCCGGCGGCGGGCGGGTCTCGTGGACCGCCAGTTCCTCCGCGCTCGCACCGCCTCCCGCCGAACCCGCGTCGTACGCGACCGAGTCGGTCTCCTGGTCGGGATGGATGCCCTCGTCCGGCTCAACCAGCCGACCCACCTGGGCGTCGGCCCCGGTACCGAGCAGGCCGTGGTCGTAGAGGGAGACCGGGGAGCTCGGATCGGAGGAGGGCCCCGGTTCGAACACGTCCGCGTCGAGCTGGGCTTGGGCGGCCTGCTCTGGGCTGTTCGCCTCGGCGGCGATGTCCGGGTCCACCGGGCCGGACAACGGATCATCCGCCGGCCGCTCGTACCGCTCCCGGCCGAGTTTGGCATCCAACGACTCGCCGTCGAGCTGTTCGTCGGCGGTGGTCCCGAACCGGTCGACCGCGACCGGTATCCGGTCTCCGGGTAGCTGAGCCGGGTCCGGGCCGTCTGCCTCCCGTCCCGTCCGGACATCGTCCTTCGCCGTCGAGTCGTCGTCGGCGGTGTCAGGCAGGCCCATCGCCTCCGGGTCGGACACCGGAGTCGGGTACTCGTCGTCGCGCATGCCGATGCTCTACCCGCTGCCCCACGTCTCATAACCGTCGCTCCGGCCGCTGTCGTCAGTCTGTGGTGCTGGTGGCGCTCCGCCGCCGATCCGCCAGTTTCGGCTCCCCGACCCCGGGGTAATGGGACCCTCTGACCGGGAGGACCCGCCACTGTGACGATGCCTGGAGGTGACCATGCGCGTCGGTCTCGTCTGCGCGCACGCCGACCCGTCCCGGCGTGCCGGTGGCCTGTCAGTCGGAACCCATCAGCACATCGCCCGGGTCGCCGCCGAACTCGCCGGGCGGGGGCACGACGTCCGGCTCTACGAGCGCCACGACGCCCCGGACCAGGCGGCGACGGCGACGGCGGACGGCTACCTGGTCGAGCGGGTCCCGGTCGGTCCCGCCGCGGCGGTGCCCACCGGCGAGTTGGTTGGCCACGTCGCCGAGTACGGCCGTTGGCTGACCGGTCGGTGGGCGGACGACTGGGTGCCGGAACTGGTGCACGGGCACTACTGGCTCGGTGGGCTCGCCGCCGCGCACGCCGTTCGCGAGACCGACATCCCGATCGTGCAGACGTTCCACTCGCTCGGGTTGGAACAGCTGCGCCGTCTCGGTACGCGCTACGGGGCGCCACCGGAGCGAATTCCGTTGGAGCGGGCACTCGTTCGCGTGGTGGACATCGCGGTGGCTCAGTCCAACGACGAGGTGGACGAGTTGGCCCGACTGGGTCTGCAACGTGCCTCCGTGGCGTTGGTCCCACCAGGGGTGGACGCGGAGCTGTTCCACCCGGACGGGGAGGCGGCGCCGCGTGCGGCGCGACCGCGGATCCTCTCCGTGACCACCCTCGACCCTGGCCACGGCCAGGAGGATTTGATCCGGGTGATCCGGATGATCGGCGACGCGGAACTGGTGATCGTCGGCGGCCCGCCAGGCGAGCGGCTCGCTGGGCACGCCGAGGCACGCCAACTCCTGGAACTGGCCGAACACAACGGGGTGGCCGACCAGGTGACTCTGGTGGGGGCGGTGCCGCACGAGCAACTGGCCACCTGGTACCGCTCGGCGGACGTGGTGGCGTGTACGTCGGGCTACGTGTCGGCCGGCCGGGTGTCGTTGGAGGCGATGGCCTGCGGCGTGCCGGTCGTCGGGTACGCGATGGGTGGGATCGCCGACGCCGTCGTGGACGAGGTCACCGGACGGCTGGTTCCGCCGGGGGACGTACGTGCCCTGGGGGTGACGCTGCGTCAGCTGATGGCCGACAGCGCCGGGCGGTTCGCGTACGGGCACGCCGCGGTGGACCGGGTGCGGTGTAGCTACACGTGGGAGCGGACCGGTGCTGCCCTGGAGCGGCTCTACGAGCGGGTGGTCCGTTGTCGCGCCCCGGTTGAGGCCGCCTGAGCGCTCAACCGCCCCGGCGGCGCTGAGCTGGCCCGGCCAACGCTGACCACGACCCGTTCCCGCCTACCGGTCGCGGCGTGCTGGTGCTGCGGCTCCGCGTATCGGGTCAGCCCGAGCACGGCGGCGAGGGTGACCAGGAAGCCGGCTGCGGCCAGCCACTCCCGTCCCGGCCAGATCTGGTCGCCGAGCAGCAGTAGCCCGATGATGGCTGCCGGCACCGCTCCGGCCGCGTCCATCGCGGCCACTGCGGCCGTGGTTGACCCGCGTTGCATCGCCAGGCCGAGTAACAGCTGGCCGATGACCGAGTGGGCCACCAGCAGGTAGAACAGCGGATTGCCGAGGAACTCCTCCGCCGAGTGGGTCGAGGCAAGTGGTCGGGCCGCCACCGCCGCGGCGGAGAAGGCCAGGCCGGCGAGGGAGCCGAGCGCGACCGATCCGGGCGCGCCGTGCAGCCGTACCGCGAAGAAGCCCAGGAGGGCGATCACGCCCAGGGTCGCCGCCAGGATTACCAGGCCGGCGGTGCCGAGTTGCCGCGAGGGTGCCGGCCGGGCCGAGAGCACCAGTCCGGCGATCCCGGCGACGAGCAGCACCAGCAGGACGACCTCCGCCCTGGGTAGTCGCCACCTCAGCAGGAGTACCCCGAGCAGGGCGGTCACGCCGAGCCCCGCCGCCATGCTGGCCTGCACCAGGAAGAGCGGCAGATCCCGTCGGGCCAGGAAGGCCAGCACGAAACCGCCGACCTGGCAGCCCAGACCGAGCAGGTAGGTGCGGTGTCCGGCCAGTCGCAGCAGCAACCCCGGGTCGAACGAGTGGTGCACGGTGGTGCGGGCCGCCGCGACCGACTGGAGTAGGTTGGCGAGCCCGTACGCGATGATCATTGCCGCGAGGAAGCACCAACCGGAGGAAACCACAGCGCGAGGATAGAGGCTGACCGAGATCAGCGCGCAGGTGCTCGCTCCAGGCGGGCGAGGACGTCGCTGTGCAGCGGACCGTTCGTGGCGACCGCGCTGATCCCGCCGGGGCCGGCGGCCCCCGGGGCGAGCTGGCCGGCCAGGTCGGTGAAGGCGCCGCCCGCCTCGGTCACGATCGGTACCAGCGCGGCGATGTCCCACAGCGACAGCTCCGGCTCCACCATGATGTCCAGCGCGCCCTCGGCCAGCAGCATGTATCCGTAGAAGTCGCCGTACGCCCGGCTGCGCCACGCGTCCCGCATGATCTGGAGGACCGCCGGCAGCCGCCCGCGCTCCTCCCAGCCGTCGAGCGAGGAGTAGCAGAAGCTGGCGTCGGTCAGCTCGGCCACCGCCGATACCTGGATCGGCGCGCCGGACGCCTGGTCCGGGCCCGCGTACGCCCCCTCGCCGAGCGCCCCCCACCAGCGCCGCCCCAGGGCCGGTGCGGAGACCAGACCGGCGACCGGTTGGTCCCCCTCGAGTAGGGCGATGAGCGTGGCCCACACCGGTACGCCGCGAACGAAGTTCTTCGTCCCGTCGATCGGGTCGATCACCCACTGCCGCCCGCCTGGTCGGCCGGTGGGCTGCTCGCCGTACTCCTCGCCGAGTAGGCCGTCGTCGGGGCGCTCGGCGCCGAGTAGAGCCCGAATCTCCTGCTCGACCGCGGTGTCGGCGTCGGAGACCGGGGTGAGATCTGGTTTCGTGTCCACTCGCAGGTCCACGGCGCGAAACCGGGCGGTGGAGACCGCGTCGGCGGCGTCCGCGAGGCGGTGGGCGAGGGTGATGTCGGCGGCGTAACCCTTCATCCTGGGAACAGTAGTGCCGGTCTGGTCAACTCTCCGCCGGCGGGCTACCCGGGTCTCGGGAACCCGGCTTGGTGCGTGGCTCGCTCTCGCCCGTGCGCGAGGCGAGGAGCCGCCGGTACGAGGCCAGCCGGCGTGGGTCGGCCTGGCCGACGGCGACCCGGGCGCCCAGCCCGCAGAGCGGCTCACCGGCGGTGTGTGGGCAGTTCGCCGGGCAGTCGGCTGCCCCCTCGGCGAGGTCGGGGAAGCCGTGTAGGAGGCTCTCGGCGGAGACGTGGGCCAACCCGAAGCTGCGGATCCCCGGGGTGTCGATGATCCAGCCCTCGGCGGCGTCGGCGACCGGTGGCAGCCGGAGCGCCACCACACTGGTTGACGTGTGCCGGCCCCGACCGATCGCGCTGACCTGGCCGACTGCCCGGGTGGCCGCGGGGACCAGGCGGTTGACCAGTGTCGACTTGCCGACGCCGGAGTGCCCCACCAGTACCGAGATCCGTCCGGCCAGGAGACCGCGTAGCGCGTCCAGGGTCGAGTCGGGGCAGATCAGGACGGAGGGCAGCGCCAACTCGGCGTAGTACCCGAGCACCTCCTCCGGTCCGGCGAGGTCGGCCTTGGTGAGGCAGAGCAGCGGTTCGATGTCGGCGTCGTACGCGGCCACCAGGCAGCGGTCGATGAAGCCGGTCCGGGGTGGCGGATCGGCCAGTGCGCTGACGATCACGAGCTGGTCGGCGTTGGCGACGACGACCCGTTCCAGTCGCCCTTCGGCGGTGGTCGCGTCATCCTCGGCGGTACGTCGCAGCACCGAACTGCGGCCGGCTATGCGCACGATCCGGGCCAGCGCCCCGGGCGCGCCGGACGTGTCGCCAACCAGCCCGACCCGGTCGCCCACCACGACGGATTTGCGACCCAACTCCCGGGCCCGCATCGCGGTCACCGGTGCCTGCCTCGGGTCGACGTTCGCCAGCACGCAGGTGTAGCGGCCGCGGTCCACGGCGATGACGAACCCCTCGACCGCGTCCGCGTGGCGCGGACGCTTTCGGGTACGCGGGCGTGACGACCTGCCGGGCCGAATCCGGACGTCGTCCTCGTCGTACTCCCGCCGCCTCGTCGCCAGGACAGCTCCCCTCAGCTCTTGCCGGTTACCATCGCCGACCATAGCGCCGGGAATTCCGGCATCGTCTTCGAGGTGCAGGAAACGTCGCTCAGCTCGATGCCGGGCACGGCCAGCCCGGCGATCGCGGCGGCGTGCGCCATTCGATGGTCGTGGTAGGTCTCGAATACTCCGCCGCGGAGCGGCCGGGGTCGGATCGCCAGCCCGTCCTGGGATTCGGTCAGGTCGGCGCCGAGCGCGGTGAACTCGCGGGCGAGTGCCGAGATTCGATCGGTCTCGTGCCCCCGGATGTGGGCGATCCCGGTAAACCGGGAGGGGGAGTCGGCGAGCATCGCCAGCGCGGTCAACGCCGGGGTCAGCTCACTCACGTCGGAGAGGTCGGCAGTCAGGCCGTGCACGCTGCCGGTGCCCCGCACGGTCAGCCCGGCGGTGGAGAGCGACACTTCGCCCCCCATCTCCTGTAACAGCCCGCGGAGCCGCTCGACTGGTTGGACGCTGCCGCCCGGCCAGCCGGTCACGGTTACCTCACCACCGGTGACCAGTGCGGCGGCGAAGAAGGGGACCGCGCCGGAGAGGTCCGGTTCGATCTTCCAGCCCCGGCCGGTCAGTGGGCCCGGTTCGACCGTCCAGACGTCGGGGATGGTGTCGTCGATGGCGGCACCGGCGGCTCGCAGCATCTGCACCGTCATCCGCAGGTGGGGCGCGGAGGGCACCGGTGGGCCGACGTGTCGAACGACCACCCCCCGGTCGAAGCGGGGCGCCGCCAATAGCAGCCCGGAGACGAGCTGACTGGAGGCGCTGGCGTCGATCACGACCTCGCCGCCGCGAATGCTTCCGGCACCGAGCACGGTCAGCGGCAGACTCCCGGAGGCCGGCGAGGTGATCCGGACGCCGAGGTGGCGCAGTGCGTCCAGGAGCGGTCCGAGCGGACGTTGGCGGGCCTGCGGGTCGCCGTCGAAGGTGATTCGACCGTCGGCGAGGCCCCCCACCGGGGGCAGGAAGCGCATCACCGTGCCGGCGAGTCCGACATCGATGTGTGCCGGTCCGGCCAGCGGGTGCGGCCGGATCAGCCAGCGTTCGTCGTCGCTGATCGAGACGTGCGCACCCATCGCCCGTAACCCGTTGGCCATTAACTCGGTATCCCGGGCCCGTAGGGGCCGGGCAAGCGTCGATGGGCCGGTAGCCAGGCCGCTGAGCACCAGGGCACGCGCGGTCAGTGACTTGGAGCCGGGTAGGCGCAGCGCCGTCGAGACCGGATCCGAGGCGGTCGGCGCGGTCCACGGCCGCAGCGGCCGGGTAGCGGTCAGATGTCCCACGATTACATTCTGCCGCCTGCACGAACCGTTACTGACGGCTACCCCCGGTTGTTCGCTCGGTTCGCGGGACGGCGGGCGACCGGTTGGGGCGCTAGCGTGTCGGGTGTGTGCGGGAGATACGCGACGACCCGGTCCGCGGGGGACCTGAGCGCGATGTTCGAGGCGTACGACGAAACGGGCGGTCGGCTCAGCGCAGCCTACAACGTCGCCCCCACCGATCCGGTGCCGTTGGTTCGGGCCACCGCGGCCGGCCAGCGGACACTCTCCCTGGGGCGCTGGGGCTTCGTCCCGGCCTGGTCGCGCTCCCGGGCCGGCGCTGCTCGCATGATCAACGCTCGGGCTGAGACGGTGGCCACCAGTCGGGCGTACGCCCGTGCCTTCGCCCGTCACCGTTGTCTGCTGCCGGCGGACGGTTGGTACGAGTGGGTCCGTCACCCGGGTGGCAAACAGGCGTACTACCTGACTCCCCGGGACGGCTCGGCGGTCGTCTTCGCCGGCATCTGGTCGGTGTGGGAGGGCCCCGACGGTCCGTTGCTCACCTGCGGCATCGTGACCACCGCCGCCCGTGGTGACCTGTCCGAGGTGCATGACCGGATGCCGCTGTTGCTGCCCACCGAGCGGTGGGGTGCCTGGCTGGGGCCCATGGACGGGCCGGTGGATCTGCTCGCCCCGCCGTCGCTGGAGTGGCTGGCCGGGTTGGAGATCCGTCCGGTCGGGCCGGCGGTTGGCAATGTCCGTAACGACGGCCCGGGCCTCGTCGAACGGGTCACCGCGTCGGTGCCGCACCGGCGTGGCGGCGGGCTCGGAGAGGAGACACTTTTCTGACGTATCCGTGACTTAGGGTCAGGTGATTTGTCGGTTTTAAGAGCAAAACTTTCTTGTTTTTTTTAGCTTTTTCCCGCTACCCCTTGTATCGACGTCAAAAAGTGCGATACACCAGATCGCCGGTGGTGGGCGTCGATTCACATGCGGCGAGTTGCGCCCGAGATTTCCGGTCCCACGGGGGAGGTGGGTGGATGACCAGGGCACGTATGCCCCGTCCACACGAGGTTGCTGCGGCACGACGTGACACGCGCCTGTTGCGGGCGCTGCACGAGCGCCAGCAAGACGAGGCATGGCGTACCAGAGGCCTGTGCCAGAGCGTTGACCCGGAAACTTTCTTTCCGGCGCCAAACGAGCCGGCGGACGCCGCTATCGCGCTCTGTCACACCTGCGATGTCCAGGGGGCTTGTCTCGCCTGGGCGCTGGAGGTCGGTGACTGCTACGGCGTGTGGGGTGGCACCACCCCGCGCGAGCGCCGGGCCATGCTCGTCGCCTGGCGTGGCGAGGGTCAGCCCGCGCTCACGGACGCCGCCCGGCCGCTGGTCCGGGGCCGGCGGCTGACCCCGGTGCCGCTCGGCGGTTAGGGGTCGGTGCGCCGCGTGCCCGGAGCAGTGTTGCGACGGTCAGAATGGTGGTGTGTCGCCGACCGAGGAGATCAACACCCCGCACGGGCCGGCCGGGGTGGACCTCGACCGGCCCGTCGGTTCGCCGTCCGCCCTGCTGGTGCTCGGTCATGGGGCGGGCGGCGGGGTGGATGCGCCGGACCTGCTCGCGCTGCGGGACGCCGCGCTGGCCGCCGGTCTGGTCGTTGCCCGGGTGACTCAGCCCTACCGGCTCGCGGGGCGGCGCGCGCCCGCGCCCGCGCGGCAGCTCGACGCGGCCTGGACGGTGGTGTTGTCCGCACTTCGGGCGCGGTGTCCCAAGGTTCCGCTGGTGGTGGGCGGCCGCTCCAGTGGCGCCCGGGTGGCCTGCCGTACCGCCGACGCGGTGGGGGCAGCCGGCGTGGTGGCCCTGGCGTTTCCGTTGCACCCACCGGGCCGACCGGAGCGTTCTCGCGCCGCCGAGCTGCCGGCCAACGTGCCGACGGTGGTGGTGAACGGCGACCGGGATCCGTTCGGGATACCGGTCGCCGCGGTGTCGACGGTGCACGTCATCACCCGGCCGGGGGAGCGGCATGAGCTGCGCAGGGATCCGCTGGGCACGGCGACGGTGGTCCTCGACTGGCTACGAGCCGGTGGCTGGACCCGCCCCCCGGATGGGTCGTCGCGTGGGGCCGCACCGCCTGACCGCACCGATGAGGCGTGACCGCGGTGGGAGACTCTCGTTGCTTTGGATGGCGCCGCCCGCCCAGCCCGGCGGCGGCGCCGGTCCTCCCGGGCCCTTCCTGGTCCCAGTTCCGGTCCCCGCCGAGGTCGGGCCGGGACCAGGAAAGGGGGCCGATGGCTGGAATTCCCGCCCCGCCGACCTGCGTTACACCCCGCGGACGACTTTTCCGACGAGGGGGTGGCCGATGCCGGTCGAGACGCAGGCCCGGGAGCTGGACGATCGGGACACGCGGCGGCTACACCGTGTGCTGGAGGGGCCGGACTGGGCAGCGGTGCCGTCGGTAGCCGGGGTCTCGGTCGGGCACCTGGGCGGAAGTGAATCTGTCGGCGAGCGGGTACACGTATCCTCGGCGAGGAAACAGCCGACGCGAGGGGATGTGCGGTTGACCACCGAGAAGACGGACGAGCGCAGGGCCCGCTTCGAGCGGGATGCGATGCCCTTCGTTGACCAGCTCTACGCAGCCGGCCTACGGATGACCCGCAACCCGGCAGATGCCGAGGACCTGGTCCAGGAGACGTATCTGAAGGCGTACGCGGCCTTTCACCAGTTCGAGCAGGGCACCAACCTGAAGGCCTGGCTGTATCGAATCCTGACCAATACCTATATCAACTCCTACCGGCGGCGGCAGCGGCAGCCGATTCAGGCGCCGACCGAGGAGATCACCGACTGGCAGCTTGCCGAGGCCGAGTCGCACACCTCCAGCGGGCTGCGCTCCGCGGAGACGGAGGCACTGGATCGGTTGCCGGACAGCGACATCAAGCAGGCCCTCCAGCAGCTACCCGAGGAGTTCCGGCTGGCGGTCTACCTCACCGACGTCGAGGGCTTCTCCTACAAGGAGGTAGCCGAGATCATGGGTACGCCGATCGGCACGGTGATGTCACGCCTGCACCGCGGTCGTCGTAATCTGCGCAAGCTGCTGGAGCAGTACGCGGCCGAGCGGGGCTTCAGCTCTGCGTCGTCGGCCAAGGGCTCGACCGGCCGGGGGGTGTGACGTGAGCTGTGGAGAGCCGCACGAGACGGACTGCCGCGAGGTGTTGGCGGAGGTCTATCTCTACCTGGACCTGGAGTGCGCCGAGGAGCGGCGGAAGCTGATCCGACACCATCTCGACGAGTGCGGGCCATGCCTGCGCGAATACGGCATCGAGCAGGAGGTTCAGGCGCTCGTGGCCCGTTGCTGCGGTAACGAGACCGCTCCGGACCAGCTTCGCGAGCGGCTTCGCAGCAAGATCGCCGAACTCGTGGTCTTCGGCAGTAGCGAGTCGCGAGAGTTGGCTGACTGACCGACCGGGGTGACGCCGCGGTGGCCCGGACCGACCTCGGTCCGGGCCACCGTTGTCCCCGCTGGCCGAGCCGGCTGGGCCTGGTCGTGGCGGCGACTCAGGAGTTGGGGCGCTTGCCGTGGTTGGCCGCGCCCTTCTTACGGGCTTTCTTCTTCCGGGCCCTCTTGGCCATGGTGACCTCCTCGTGGTTCGTGGGCGCCGCGGCAGCACGACCGCCGCGACGGGAAAACCGGACGCGTCCGACCCTAGTGCTGCTGCCGTCGGCCGGCGGGCCCGCCCCGCGGCGCCGCCGTGGCGAGGGCACGCGCGCTGCTTCTCGGGGGTGCTCGGGCGTCCCGGCGCGAAACTGGCTGTGGATCGGGTCTTGGCGTGGCCACCCGTCCCGGCCCGGCTCATGATTGGATACGTCGGCAGGACAGTCGCGAGAGAAAGGGCTGTGGAGATGGCCGAGGAGATCCGCGCCGAGATGGTGGCGAACGTCTGGAAGGTCGTCGCGTCGGCCGGGGACACCGTGTCCGAGGGGGACACGCTGGTGATCCTGGAGTCGATGAAGATGGAGATCCCGGTCGTCAGCGAGTCCGACGGCGTCGTGCAGGAGCTGGCGGTCAACGAGGGGGACGTGGTGCAGGACGGCGACCTGATCGCGGTGATCGGTTGAGTGTCCTGGTCCGTCCCGTCGAGCCGGCCGACCATGCCGCGGTCGCCCGGCTGACAGTCGCCGCCTACGAGGCGGACGGACAGCTCAAGGGCGAGCACGGGTACGCGGCTGTGCTCGCCGACGTCCCGGCTCGGGTGGAGCACGGTGAGGTGCTGGTTGCCGTGGACGCCGGCACCGAAGCCGTGCTCGGTTCGGTCCTCTTCGTGCTGCCCGGTACTCGTTTTGCCGAGCTCTCCGGAGCCGGTGAGGCGGAGTTCCGAATGCTCGCCGTGGACCCGGCAGCGCAGGGCCGGGGGGTTGGCGCGGCTCTGGTGGAGGCGTGCGTGGCGCGGGCGACCGAGTTGGGCTGTTCGGCGCTGGTGATCTGCATCCGGGATGGCCTCGCCGCCTCGGCACAGCGGCTCTATCTGCGGCGGGGGTTCATTCGGGCACCGGAGTTGGACTGGTCGCCGGTGGCCGATGTGCTCCTGCGTGGAATGCGGCTCTCGCTGCCCGCCTGAGCTGGCGGCTGGGTTAGCGGGGGTCGTCGGTCGTGGGTGGGCCGATGGCGGTGATGAGTTCATCGGCCACCTTCAGGGCGACCCCCCTTCGTTCCTGGTCGGTCAGGCCGGGCGCCCGTACCCCGAACCAACTGCTGTGTACGGAGAAGAGCGCGAGGGTGGCCCGGAGTTGGGCCTCGGGGGAGGAGTCGTCGCCGCAGAGCAGGTCGGCCAGCTGGAACATCCGCTCCCGGATCTGCTGGCCGGCGGCGAGACTCCGTAACGCGGTCTGGTTCTGCTCGAAGAAGCGCATCACCGACGAGTGTTGCCCGGCGCACATGGTGTCCGCGTACCGACCGATGATGTTCCGTCGGGTGGTCAGCGTGGCGGGTTGCGCCTTGGCCCAGGCGACGAGGTCATCCAGCTGATCGAGGCGGTCCTCGACGAAGCTGTTGACGATCTCGTCTTTGCTCTTGAAGTGGTAATAGAGCGCTGCCTTCGTCACGTCGAGCCGTTCGGCGATCTCGCGGAGCGAGGTCTTCTCGTAGCCCTGCTCGGTGAAGAGCTCCAGGGCGACGGTCTTGATTCGTTCCCGCGTGCTGCCGGTGCTCTCCCGCACTGTCATCACCTGATCCGCTTGACTGTCGTCGGCACCCCAACTTACCGTACGGCTAGTAAGGTGGCTAGCCGGTCGGCAAGTAAGCTCACCACCCCGAGGGGAACGACGTATGACCCAGGCAACCCAGGCAGCCCCGGCGCTGAGGCGACCGAATATTCGGATCGTGCTCTTCGGCCTGATGATCGCCATGATGCTGGCGATGTTGGACAACATGATCGTCAGCACCGCCCTGCCGAGGATCGTGGGTGAGTTCGGCGGGCTGGACCACTTCACCTGGGTCGTTACCGCCTATGTCCTCGGGACCACCGTCTCCACTCCGATCTGGGGCAAGCTCGGTGACCTCTTCGGCCGGAAGCCGATCTTCCTCACCTCGGTGGTGATCTTCCTGGTCGGGTCCGCGCTCTGCGGAATGGCGGGCTCCGAGCTGCTCGGCGGGCCGGATGACGGGATGATGGAGCTGATCGCCTTCCGTGCGGTGCAGGGCCTCGGCGCGGGTGGCCTGATGGTCGGTGTGTTGGCGATCATCGGCGATCTGGTGCCGCCCCGTGAGCGGGGCCGCTACCAGGGGATGATCGCCGGGATCATGGCGATCGCCCTGGTAGCTGGCCCGCTGGTCGGCGGTTTCATCACCGACCATCTCTCCTGGCGCTGGGCCTTCTATGTCAACCTGCCCCTCGGCGGGGCCGCGCTGGTACTGCTCGTCGCCACCCTGCGTCTGCCCCGGCACCGCACCGAGCACCGGATCGACTGGCTCGGTGCCGCACTCCTCGCGGTCGGGATCACCGCGATCGTGCTGATCACCACCTGGGGCGGCAACGAGTACGCCTGGCGTTCGCCACAGATCGTTGGCCTGGTGGTTCTCGCGGTGGCTTCGCTCGCCTTCTTCGCGGTCGTCGAGCGGCGGGCCACCGAGCCGGTCCTGCCGCTGTCGCTCTTCGCGAACCGCAACTTCGCGCTGATCTCGGTGATCGGCTTCCTGCTCGGCTTCGCGATGTACGGGGCGATGAGCTTTCTGCCGCTCTACCAGCAGACCGTGCAGGGCGCCTCAGCCACCGAATCCGGGTTGCTTCTGCTGCCGCTGATGTTCGGCATGCTGGTGGTGTCGTTGGTGGTGGGACGGACGATCACCAGGACCGGTCGGTACCGGGTCTTCCCGATCATCGGCGGTGCGGTGATGAGTGTTGGCATGGTCCTGCTGACGCGGCTCGACGCGCAGACCGAGGTGGCGGAGTCCTCGCTCTACCTACTCGTGCTCGGCGTCGGCATGGGCTTTCTCATGCAGACGACGATGCTGATCGCGCAGAACAGCGTTGAGCAGCGTGATCTGGGCGCGGCCAGCGGTGCGGCGACCTTCTTCCGGTCAATCGGCGGCTCGTTCGGCATCTCGCTCTTCGGGGCCGTCTTCGCCAGCCGGTTGGCCAGCTCCCCCGCCGGCGGGATGTTCGGTGGCGGTGAGGCCGGGGCGGCGATGGACCTCGCGAAGCTTCGGGAGCTACCGGAGGCGGTCCGGGAACTGGTCCTCGGTGGCCTCGCCGACGCGATCTCGCACGTGTTCCTGTGGGCCCTGCTGTTCACCGTCGTCGTACCGATGCTCGCCTGGCTCATCCGGGAGATTCCGCTGCGCACCGAGAACATCCCGGTGCCGGCCGGCGAGGCGGAGCGCCAGCGTCCGGACACCCACCGCTGACCCAGCCTCGGCCCGGCGAGGTCAGCGGCGGCGGAAGATCGTCGTAAGGCCTCGCCAGAGACGGCGTAGCCGTCCGGTCGCTGCTGGAGTTGGTGGCCGGCCACCGGCCAGGGCCTGGGCCAGCGCTCGGGACTCCGGGGCCAGGTCCGGGGTGGCCAGGGCCAGGTGCGCCAGGGACCGGGCGATCGGGACCGGGCGGGTTCGCATCACCTCAACCACATCGGTGAGTCGTTCGGCGACCACCGCGGCGACCTCGGGGCGGACTGTCGGGTCGACCCAGGCGACGGTGACCAGGGCGAAGAGTGCGGCTTCGGTGGCCCAGTCCTCGACGCCCCAGGCCAGGTCCAGCAGGACCGACCGGCGGGTGGAGGTCGGCCACGGCTCGTCGGTGCGGTGGTGCAGCAGCCCGAGGCAGGCCCATACCTGAACGCTGCGGACCCAGAGAGAGGGGTCCTGCTCGTCGAGGACCCGGCCCAGCGTGGTCGGTGGGGTGGCCGGCGGATGGGCCAGCAGACCGAGCAGGTCGGTCAGGTCCAGGGTGGCCAGGGCGACGCCGGCGTCGTACGCCGCCGGTGGGTGGGGCCACGCCGGATGCACGAACTGCCGGAGGTGGTCCGCGGCCAGCGGCGAGGGGGCTTCGATGGCGGGTGTGCCGTCGTGTCGCCACAGGCGCCAGTCCACCGCTCGTCGGGGCTCGCGCGGGTCCGGTCCCGGACCCCGCGTCAGCTGGACGCGCAGGCCGGGCGCGGCCCGGGTGAGGGTATGTAGGGCGCTCGGCGGCACCGGCGACCCGAGCCGGATGGTGGCTCTCAGCTGCCCGCCGGCATGGTTGGCCCGGAGCGCGTCAACAGCGGGGCCGACTGCCGGCGTGATCTGCCCGAGCCAGGGCTGGCCGGCGCAGGATTCGGCGAGGTCGGTGTGCTCGTGGGAATCCTCGGGGTGTTCCCGGATGAAATCCGCCAGTGCGACCAGGTGGGCGACATCGCCGTCGCGCCGGAAGCGCAGCCGCTGCGCGGTGTGCACCGCACAGTCGAACGTCGGGTCCCGGGCGAGTGCCCGGTTGATCCAGTCGAGTGCTTCGTCCAGCCGTCCGTGGTCGCCGAGGGTGCCGGCGATGTCGGCATAGACGGCGAGGTCGTCCGGGTCGTGCGCGACGGCACGTTCCAGCGCCGCGAGAGCGTCTGGGATCCGCCCCGCGCTTCGATAGGCGTACCCGAGCCACACCTCGCCGATCTTCGACGGCTTGGTGCGTAACCCCTGGGATGCCCACTGGACGGCGAGCGCCACCTCGCCGAGCCGGCGGGCCAGTGCGGAGGCGGCCCCGAACAGCAGCGCGTGTCCCTGGTGGGCGGTCACCGCGTGGCGGGCCAGGGCGAGGTATGGAGTGAGGGCGGCTCGGCCGGCTCGGGGAACCGGGTCGGCGGTCGCGGCGCAGATCTGCATGAGAATCTGGGCGGTGCGCTCGGGTCCGAGGCGTTCGGCCAGGTCCGGCGCGGTCACCCAGGGCACCTCGGCCCACGGCTCGGCCGGCGCGTGGCCAGTGGCCGCAACGAGCAGGTCCAACCCTTCGGCGGGCCGGCCGGCGGCGGCGAGTAGGTGGGCCCGGGCGACGACGGTCCCGACGAAGACGTTCTGGTGCAGGGGAAAGAGGGCGAGTCCGTCGCCAGAAACGGCAGCGAGCCGGGCGAGCAACTCGTGGGCCTCGGGGAGGGTCGGCGCCTGCGCCAGCGCCCCCGCGATGTGGGCGGCGGCGTGCGCCAGATCGCCCTCGGTGAGGGCTAGTCGGGCCAGGGTCAGTTCCTCCGCCGCCGGCAGGTCTCGCTTGTCCGGGGACACCTTTTCTCCCGCCGTGGTGGTATGCGCTCCGGTCGGTCAGCGTAGGTGATAGTGAGGATTTTTAGGGATGACTGCGGGCTGCTGTTCGTTGTGTTGCGCTTCGGCGCTAAAAAGTGCAAGACTGAACATAAGCGCGCGGGAATCGCGCACCAGGAGGAGTTTCTGTGACGCGTCCAGGGGCCGGCATGGCCGCCGACATTGACGAGCAGCCGGCCACGTACGCCCGCCTGCTCTCCGCCGAGCATGCCGGGCCGATCGCCCGGGTCGCCGCCGCCATCGCCGCGCACCGACCGCGGCATGTGGTGTTCACCGCCCGCGGCACCTCAGACCACGCCGCGCTCTACGGCACCTACCTGACCGAGATCCGGTTGGGTCTGCCCGCCGGGCTCGCCTCGCCCAGCTCCATCACCGCGTACGGCGCCCGGCCGGACCTCTCCGCCGCGCTCGTGGTCGGTGTCAGCCAGAGCGGCGGCTCCCCGGACCTCACCGCGGTGCTGCAGGCCGCCCGGGACTCCGGCGCGCTCACCCTCGCGGTCACCAATGCGCCCGACTCGCCGCTGGCCCAGGCGGCGGAGCTGAGCGTGGACATCGCCGCCGGGCATGAACGAGCAGTGGCCGCCACCAAGACGTACACGGCTGAGCTGCTCGCCCTGCTCATGTTGGTGGAGGGCATCCGGGCTGGCGACGGCGTACTGCCGGCCGCCGAACAGACCGTCCTCAACATGCTGCCCGAACTCGCCGCGCACACCCTCGCCGATCCGACGCCTGCCCAGCTCGCCCCCCGCTACCGCTTCGCCGCACAGTTGGTCACGACCGGCCGGGGGTACGCGTACCCCACCGCGCGCGAGGCCGCGCTGAAGCTGATGGAGACCTCGTACCTACCGACGCTCGCGTTCTCCGGTGCCGATCTGCTGCACGGTCCGCTCGCCATGACCGATCCGGACGTGCCGGTGCTCGCGGTGGTCGGATCCGGCCCCGGCGGCCAGGCAATGGGGGAGGTGCTGCCACGGCTCGGCGAGCGCCGCGCCGATGTGGTGGTGGTCGGCTCGGCGGAGGTGCCCACCGCGACGCGGATCGCCGTTCCCGAGGTTGACGAGCGGTACGCACCGCTGCTGGACATCCTGCCGCTGCAGCGCCTGGCCCTGGCGCTCGCGTTGGCCCGAGGCGAGGACCCGGACGCGCCCCGGGGCCTGAAGAAGGTCACCGCGACGATGTGAGCCCCGGCGTGGCAGGCTGGGCGGCGTGTCCACGCTGCGCGACCTCGCCGACGAGCACACCCAGCTGCGTCCCGCCGACATCGACCACCTGCACCGGATCGCGGGCGACTGGCAGCTGCTCTCTGACATGTCCTTTGCCGACCTGCTGCTCTGGGTACCGGTGGGCGAGGACGGAACATTCCTCTGCGTGGCCCAGGTTCGACCGACCACCGCGCCCACCGCATACCAGGATGATCAGGTAGGTCGAATCACCGGTGGGCCGGAGGTGGACCACCTGGAGGTCGCCTACCGGCGGGGCCGGATCTGGCGGGAGGGCGATCCGGTCTGGTACGGGGACGTGCCCGCGCGGCACGAGGCGATCCCGGTACGGCTGCGGACCGACGACGGTGAGCAGGCCGAGGTGATCGCCGTGGTCGGCCGGGACACCAACCTGTCGACCGCCCGGACCCCCAGCCAGCTGGAGCTGAACTACCTGACCACGGCGGACGACCTGGCGCAGATGCTCGCCGACGGCACCTTTCCGCCGCCCCGGCACCCGGGGGAGACCACCTCGGCTCCCCGGGTCGGCGATGGGTTGGTGCGGCTGGACGCGGGCGGCAGGGTGACGTATTCGAGCCCGAACGCGCAGTCGGCATACCGGCGGGTCGGCTACGCATCGGACCTGGTGGGGGAGGACCTCGCGGCGCTGCACCGCCGCCTCGCCGACGACCCGTTGGAGGGGACCGACGCGGCCAACGCGGTGCTTGCCGCGCTTCGGGGCGAGGCGCCGCCCCGCCGTGAGATCAATGCGCGCGGGGCGACCATGCTGACCCGGGCGCTACCGCTGATCCCCGCCGGAGTGCCGATCGGCGCGCTGGTGTTGGTCCGCGATGTCACCGAGGTCCGGCGTCGGGACCGGGCGTTGATGACCAAGGACGCGACCATTCGGGAGATCCATCACCGGGTGAAGAACAACCTCCAGACGGTCGCCGCCCTGTTGCGGCTGCAGGCCCGCCGGGTAGCCATGCCGGAGGCGCGGATCGCGCTGGAGGAGTCGGTGCGCCGGGTCGCCTCAATCGCGTTGGTACACGAGACGCTCTCCATGTCCAACGATGAGGTGGTCGAGTTCGACGGGATCGTGGACCGGGTGGCGAGCGCGGCGACCGAGGTGGCGGCGACCGAGTCGACCGTCCGGATGCGCCGTCAGGGCAGCTTCGGCGTGCTCACCGCCGAACTCGCCACGTCGCTGGTGATGGTGCTCAACGAGCTCCTGCTGAACGCCGTCGAGCACGGGTTCCCCGCCGATGACGAGGCTGGTGAGCAGTCCGGAGCCGCCGGCTTCTCCCCCGAGGTGGTGGTCTCGACGCATCGGTTTCGCAAGATCCTGTATGTGTCGGTGGCCGACAACGGTGGTGGACTGCCGCCGGGCTTCGACGCTGAGCGCGGCGGCAGCCTCGGTCTGCAGATCGTCCGTGCGCTGGTCACCGGGGAACTGCGCGGCACGATCGAACTGCGGACGGGCGCCAGCGGCGGCACTGAGGCGCTGCTCGTCCTTCCCCTCAACCGGCTGTGACCACCCGGGGAGCTCCGTGTCGGCTGACGGCGTGACCTGGGTGCTGCGGCGCCGGCCAACCGCGGGGTGCCGGCCGGCGATGCGGCGGCTAACGGCGTACCAGGGCGACGGTCAGGCCAGGGGGGTGCCAGACCTGCTCGACCATCCGCCCGTCGCGCAGCGCCGCCCCCTTCGCCCCGGGTACGGCGGCCAGCGGGTCGTGGTGCCGACCGGCCAGCACCAGCCAGACCCGATCCGCGTCGGCCAGGCACTGGGCCGGTCGGGCACACTCGGCGGCCCACAGGTCACCCCGGCGGGCGGCGCTGGCGGAGAGCAGCACGTCCTGGGGGCGATGCTCGCCCAGGTGATAGGCCAGGCCCAGGTCGAGGAAGAGCCAGCCCTCCCGGGGCGAGTAGACGACCGCGTCGGTGGGGCGCTGCCCATCCGCCACGATCTGGGCCGCCCCGGCGTAGTCGACCAGCGCCGAACGGGGCCACTCGTGGGTCCGCCGCAGCGCCGTCTGGGCCGGCAGGCCGAGCGCTCCGGCCAGGGCCACGATGGTCAGCGCCGGTAGAAACGGCACCCGGGTCAGGGCGACACCGGCCAGCAGGCAGCCGAACGGCACCACGAAGACCAGGTATCGGGGTACCCAGAGGGGGACAACCGCGCCGACGGCGAAGACCAGCAGCACCGGCAGGAGCACGGCCAACCCGGGCAGTAGCGCCGCGCGCCCCAGCGCTGCGGCACCGAGTGCGGCGAGCCCGACCAGCAGGCCACCGACCACCCCGCTCTGCGTCACCCCGCCCGCCAACGCGGCGAGATCGGCGGGGCGGGCCGGGTCCACCCAGTCGAGTTGGCGGGCGTGCTGGCCGTGGGCGACCCAGAGCAGCGGACCGACCAACAGCACCACGGGCATGAGCGCCAGCAGCCAGGACCCGACGAGGTGCTTGTCGGGGTGCCGCCGCCGGGCGGCGAGCACCACCACCGCGTGGGCCGGGAGCAGGGTGAGAGCGACCAGGTGGGTCAGGCCCAGCGCGGCCAGCGCGACGGCGTAGCCGGCCCAGCGAAGCCGACGTCGGGCCCGTTGTCCCGTCGGCCGCGGGTGCACGGCAGTGACCAGCAGTAGCGTCGCCAGGACCGCGAGGGCGGTGGCCAGCGCGTACGGGCGGGCCTCCTGCCCGTACCGGGAGGTGCTGGGCAGCACCGCGAAGAGGAGGCCGGCGAGCAGTCCGGCCGGCCGACCATACAGCCGGGCGCTGAGGAGCGCGGTCAGCGCCGCGGTGGCGGTCATGGCGAGCACGGCCGGCAGCCGCAGGGCGGCCACCGAATCGCCCGCTCCGGCCACCCAAAGGTGCATCAGCAGGTAGTACGGCCCGGTAACGGCGTCGATAGTGCCGGCGAGCCGGACCAGGTCGCCGAGCGGGCGGGTGGCGGCGCTCCACGTCGCCAACTCATCTCGCCAGAGCTGTGCCCCGGCCACGTCGGTGAGGGTGACCGCGAGCGTCAGCAGCGCCGGCGGCAGCCACACCGGCAGCTGCGGCACGGTTCGCGTGCCCATGCCGCTGAGCCTCGCACAGCGGCGAGCCCACCGGGGCCGGACCGGAACACCGCCGACCGTGATGTGGGATGCCGCACGCGAACCTTGGCTGCTTCGGTGACGCCGTGGCAGCATAACGTCATGGCTGCCGCCGTTGTTCGCTACTTCGTGGCCCGTCGCCACGTCGACTTCGGCCGCACGCGCAGCGCGATCTGTCCGGCCCACTGACGACGCCCGAC
The DNA here is from genome assembly GCF_000514775.1 of Salinispora pacifica CNR114. Taxonomy (GTDB): domain Bacteria; phylum Actinomycetota; class Actinomycetes; order Mycobacteriales; family Micromonosporaceae; genus Micromonospora; species Micromonospora pacifica. The sequence continues at coordinate 258,659 of NZ_AZWO01000001.1, forward strand.
CCAGCTGTCTCGGGCGCTCCGCGCCGGCTACTCCGCCCCAGCCCAACTGTCGTGCCGGGGTCGGCCACCGCGCTCGGCGCAGCGGCCACGAGGCACCGCAGACAATGGAGGACGCCACGATGGCGCTGCGCAACCCAACCCGGCCCGAGGATTCGACGACCCAATCGGCCCGGCCCCCCCGCCGCCCCCGCGGGGAGGGCCAGTGGGCCCTCGGTCACCATGAGCCGCTCAACGGCAACGAGCGGATCAAGAAGGACGACGACCCACTCAACGTCCGGGCCCGGATCGAGAACATCTACGCCCACCAGGGCTTCGCCTCGATCGACCCACAGGACCTGCGCGGTCGGTTCCGTTGGTGGGGCCTGTACACGCAACGCAAGGCCGGTATCGACGGTGGGCGTACCGCCGTGCTGGAGCCGCACGAGCTTGAAGACGAGTTCTTCATGCTCCGGGTGCGGATCGACGGCGGGCAGCTCTCCGTGGCCCAGCTCCGGGTGGTGGCCGAGATCTCCCGCGAGTTCGCCCGGGACACCGCCGACCTCACCGACCGGCAGAACATCCAGTACCACTGGATCCGGGTCGAGGACATGCCGGAGATCTGGCATCGACTGGAGTCGGTCGGCCTGCAGACCACCGAGGCCTGCGGGGACTGCCCCCGGATCGTGCTCGGTAGCCCGGTCGCTGGCGTGGCCCAGGACGAAGTGATCGATCCGACGCCGGCGATCGACGAGATCGTCCGCCGCTACGTCGGTGACAAGCAGTACGCCAATCTGCCCCGCAAGTTCAAGTCCTCGATCTCCTGGCTGGTGGACACGCCGTACGAGACGAACGACATCGCCCTGCTCGGGGTGGTACACCCCGAGCACGGACCCGGCTTCGATCTCTGGGTCGGTGGCGGCCTGTCCACGAACCCGATGCTCGCCCAGCGGCTGGGTGTCTGGGTGCCGCTGCACGAGGTGCCGGACGTCTGGGCGGGGGTGGTGGGCATCTTCCGCGACTACGGGTACCGACGGCTGCGCCACCGCGCCCGGCTGAAGTTCCTGGTCGCCGACTGGGGGGTGGCGAAGTTTCGGGAGGTGCTGGAGCGGGAGTATCTGGGTCGGGCCCTGTTGGACGGACCGTCGGCCGAGCTGCCGGCACAGCAGATCGACCACATCGGGGTGCACGAGCAGCATGACGGGCGTAACTACGTTGGGGCCGCTGCGACGGTCGGCCGGGTCTCGGGTAGCCAGCTCACCCGGCTCGCCGACGTGGCCGAGGCGCACGGCAGCGATCGCGTTCGGCTGACTCCGTACCAGAAGCTGTTGGTGTTGGACGTGCCGCCGGACCGGACGGAGTCCCTGGTCGAGGCGCTGGGTGAGATCGGTCTGTCGGCTCGGCCATCGGCGTGGCGGCGTGGCGCCATGGCCTGCACCGGCCTCGAGTTCTGCAAGCTGGCCATCGTCGAGACCAAGGCGCGGGGCGCGGAGTTGGTGGCGCGGCTGGAGGAGCGGCTGCGGGACTTCGACGCCGACATCACCATCCACCTCAACGGCTGCCCAAACGCGTGCGCCCGTACCCAGGTTGCCGACATCGGGCTCCGAGGCCAGCTGATGGTCGGCGCGGACGGCCGTCAGGTGGAGGGCTTCCAGGTGCATCTCGGCGGTGGTCTGGGTATGGCGCAGGACCGGGCCGCGGGGTTCGGCCGCAAGCCGCGGGGCCTGAGGGTCACGGCGGCGGAACTTCCGGAGTACGTGGAGCAGCTGGCTCGGCGCTACCTGGCTGGCCGTACCGACGGCGAGACGTTCGCCAGCTGGGTGATCCGGGCAGACGAGGGGGAGCTGCGATGAGTGACACCCGTTCCGCCCCGCTGTACTGCCCGTACTGCGGGGAGGAGGACCTGCGGCCGAACGAGGCGGGGCACGGCGGTTGGGAGTGCCACGCCTGCGCCCGGGTCTTCACCGTACGGCTGCACGGCCTGTTGGCGAAGGCGGTGCTCCGGTGAGTGGGCCGCGCTGGGCGGCCGATCTCGGCCTGGTCGGGGCCGGCGAACCGGCCGCCGCCGAAACAAGCCGGCGGGAGTTGCGCACGTTGGCGGAGGCGGCCGGCCGGGACCTGGCGGACGCCCCCGCGCTGGAGGTGGCCCGGTGGGCGACCGAGACGTTCGGGGACCGGTTCTGCGTCACCAGTTCGATGGCCGACGCGGTGCTCGTCCACCTGTTCTCCCGGGTCGCACCCGGCGTTGACGTGGTCTTCCTGGACACCGGGCTGCACTTCCCGGAGACGCTCAAGGTTCGGGACCAGGTCGCCCGCACGATGCCGGTGAACGTCCGTTCGATCCGACCCCGGCTGACCGTCGGCCAGCAGGACGGCGAGTACGGGCCGCGGCTGTTCCACCGCTCCCCGGATGACTGCTGTCAGCTGCGCAAGGTGGAGTCGCTGGAGCGGGCCCTGGTGGGGTACGACGCGTGGGCCGCGGGGCTGCGCCGGGACGAGTCGCCGTCCCGGGCGAACACCCCGGTGGTGACCTTCGACGAGGGTCGGGGCAAGGTGAAGGTCAACCCGATCGCGGCGTGGACGCAGGCTGATGTGGAGACCTACATCTCCCGCTGGGAGGTGCCGGTCAACGAGCTGTTCGGCCGGTCCTACAGCTCGGTCGGCTGTTGGCCCTGTACCCGGCGGACGAAGGCTGGGGAGGATCCGCGGGCCGGCCGGTGGGCGATGTTCGAGAAGGCCGAGTGCGGCCTGCACGGTTGAGCGGGGCCGGGGGCCACGGGGCCCCGGTGCTCCTGGTCGCGCACGGCAGCCGGGACCCGCGGGCCGCCGCGGCGACACGGGCGCTCGCCGCGGCGGTGTCCGCTGCTCGGCCTGGCCGGCGGGTGGTGCCGAGCTGGCTGGACCACACCCGTCCCGGGCCCACGGAGGCGCTACGGGAGTTGGCTGGCGCGGGTTTCTCCCGGGTGGTGCTGGTGCCGCTGCTGCTGACCGCCGCGTATCACCGGCGGGTGGACATCCCGGCGGCCGTCGCGGCGGTCCGCCAGGCGGTTCCCGAGCTGGGGGTACGGGTGACCGACGTGCTCGGTCCCGCTGTCCGGGGGGTCGATCCGGCGTTGTTGGCTGGGCTGCGCCGTCGGCTGGCCGAGGCCGAGCCCGGTGGCTACGACGGGCTGGTGCTGGCCGCTGCGGGCACCCGGGATCCGGTCGCCCGTGCCTCGGTGGGACGGGTGGCGGCATCGCTGCGGGCAGCCTTGGCTGTTCCGACCCGGGTTTCCTATGCCTCGGCTGCTCCGCCCGCCGCTGGCGTGGCGGTGCACCGCCTGCGCGTACGGGGCGCGCGACGGGTGGCAGTGGCCGCGTATTTTCTGGCGCCCGGGTTGTTCCATGACGCGGTGACCGTCTCGGCCCGGCAGGCCGGTGCGGTGGCGGTGGCGGCTCCGCTCTCCGATGCTCCCGAGCTGGTTGACCTGGTCCTTCGTCGGGTTGACGCGGTGTTGGACTAGGCCCTGTTGTGGTGTCGCCCCGCTGGTGGCGGGTCTCGGTTGACACCGACCGGGCAGCGAAACACCCCGGTGGTCGAGCCGACCGGGGCGTTTCGCTTTCGGTTGGTGGTCAGGCGGTGTGAGCGCGCAGCATCCGGAGGCCGCCGCGACGCTTGACGGCGCGCCGCTCCTCCTCGCTCATCCCGCCCCAGACGCCTGCGTCCTGGCCGGACTCGAGGGCCCACTGCAGGCACTGGTCCGTCACCGGGCAGCGCCGGCAGACGGCTTTGGCCTGCTCCACCTGCAGGAGGGCCGGACCGGACGTCCCGATCGGGAAGAACAGCTCGGGGTCCTCGTCGCGGCAGACAGCATGGTGACGCCAGTCCATGGCGGCAACACTCCTCATTCTGGATGGGTGGCAGATGGCTTGCTATATGCATCCGCAGCGCCGGCCGTAACGGTTCGCGCCCGGCTTGCTGGCAGTGCGTGAGCAGGCTGTTGGCTCCGTCGACCTACTGGATCCACTCATTCTGCTGAGCGAATCCAGGCGATGTTCCGGAAACTCAAGTCGCTTGTGAATACTTTCACGAACGCTCGCGATGTCAAGGGTGACGCTCCGGAAAACTTCACGCGGTGAGCAAGCCCACAACCCGTTTGTCCTGATTTGCCCGAGGCTCCGGATACTCGGAGTACCACAGTCGGGGATCAATATAGTACGGCGGCACTGATTTCGCTGACATTTCCGTCACTCACCCCAACGTGGCGCCAATCGTCATCGGACGGGCCGGCTCAACCGAGGGGAGTACCCGAGGACTAGCAGATTACTCGCACCGCTGCGGGTGCGGCGGTGAATTCGACTTTTTCGCGCTCCCCCAGGTACTCACCGTCGAGCTGGAACGCCTGTGGGTGACGGGCGATCAAGGTGAACTCGGTCAGGTCGTGGAGGCGGAGTACCTGTTTGCCGCGCGGACCCGGCGTGCGGCCGAAGAATTGAGTGATCGTCCGTGTCGTGCTGGTCACTCGGAGCTGCCGCAGTGCGAAAGCGTCCAGGCCGAGGTCGAACGATGCCTCCGGATTCGGGTTCACCTCCCGGTCGCCGAGGTACGTCCAGGGCGCGGTGTTCTGGACGATAACTGTGGCGAGCTGCTCCTCGGTGGGTTGGTCCGGCCGCTGGAGGGCGATAGCGGGGTGCCGGCGGTCCGAGGCGAGGAAGTACTGGGCAAGGGTTGATCGGAGGTACAGGCTGGGCGTGGAGATCTCTCCGCGTCGGCGGGACCGTTCCACGCGGTGGATCACCGCGGCGTCAACTCCGAAGCCGGCGCAGAAGGTGAAGTAGCGCTCGTCCGCCCGTCCCAGGCCGATCGTGCGGTGCCGGTTCAGCCGCAGCCCTTCCAGGATCATGCTGGTGCTGTCCGGCCACTCCCGGGGTAGGCCGAGAGCGCGGGCGAAGACGTTCGTCGAACCGCCCGGCACGGTTGCCAGGGCGGGCAGCTGCTCGGCCGGCGCGTTCCCGGTCGGCCCCGTCGTCGGCAGCGCGGACATCAGCCCGTTGACGACCTCGTTGACCGTGCCGTCACCGCCGAGCGTGACGACCAGGTCGACGCCCTCCTCGGCCGCCTGGCGGGCCAGGGTGGTGGCGTGCCCCCGGCGTCGGGTGTAGCGCACCGACAGGTCGACTTCACTGCGCAGCGCCCGGACCAGGACATCCCGGCTGCGCTCGCTGGTGGTGGTGGCCTTGGGGTTGACCACCAGGACGGCCCGCATGGGCGGCACTGTACCGCGTGACGACATCGGTATCGTGGTCGCGTGACGATCGCCGCCAACCAGATACCCGGCCCGCTCCGGTGGGCCGTCCTGACGCTACGTGGTGAGGCAGGCGCCGTCGGTCTGATCGCTGGCTGGCTGCTCTGGGCAAACCTCACGGCGCCCAGTGTTGACCTGGCCTCGGCGCTGCTGTTGACGGTGTTCGCCGCTGGTGCGGCAGCCGTGCTCTGGGCGCTGGGCGGGGCGCTCGCCCGGTGTCGGGCGGGTGCCCGAGCGCCGGCGATCGTGCTTCAGCTCATGCTGTTGCCGATCGGATGGTTCATGATCCAGGGTGGGCTTGGTTGGCTGGGCGGGCCACTGATGGCACTGGGCCTCGGCGTCACCGCCCTGCTGCTCAGTACCCCGACGACCCGTGCCCTGGGCTTCGAGTGAGGCGTCTTCGAGTGCGGGCGCTGGCAGCCTTCGGTCCTGGCGGAAGCGACGCGACCGGTGCGACCTAGCCGGCGACGCGACGGGTCAGCAGGGAGATGGTTGCGCGGTCGTTGTCAGCGGTCGCGGCGGCCGAGGTGGTCAGTGCGGTGAGCACCTTCCAGGCAAAGGAGGACTCGGCCGGCAGTCGCGCACCGCGGGAGGTCGGCACCGTGACCTCGACGGCGAGTGCGTCGTCGGTTACGGAGAACCGGCACTCCAGCTCGGCGTGCTGGGTGGCGATCGAAAGCAGCATGGCGCACGCCTCGTCCACCGCGATGCGGAGATCCTCGATCTCGTCGAGGGCGAACTGCAGCCGGGCCGCGAGCCCGGCCGTGGCCGTGCGGAGCACGCTCAGGTAGCCGCCGTCCGCGGGCACGGTCAGGTGCACCACGTCGTCGCTGGCGGGTTGGCCGGTCGTCGGAGTCACGCGTCATCCCCCCGGGACGCCCGTTACCCGGATCGGGGATGGCGGCCCGCCAGGGAACTCTACCCGGTACCCCGACGCGGGTACCACGGCGACGGCCGGCGCGCCGGCCGTCGCCGTTGACGCTTCACCTAGGCCTTCTTGGTCTCCCAGAAGATCTTCGAGATCTCGTCGATCTTCTGCAGCAACTCGTCAGCCTTCGCCGGGTCGGTCGCGCCCTTGGCGCCGGCCGCGCCGGCCAGCTTGGTGGCCTCGTTGAAGAGCTGGTGCAGGTGCGGGTACTTCTCGAAGTGGGCCGGCTTGAAGTAGTCGGTCCACAGCACCCACAGGTGGTGCTTCACCAACTCGGCCCGCTGCTCCTTGATCAGGATGGCCCGGGTGCGGAACTCCGGGTCGGTGTTGGCCTGGTACTTCTCGCAGATCATTTTCACCGACTCGGCCTCGATCCGGGCCTGTGCCGGGTCGTAGACGCCGCAGGGCAGGTCGCAGTGGGCGCTGGCGGTCACTCGGGGGGTGAGGATGCGTGGAAGTCGCATCAGGAGCCTCCTGGGAAGTTTGCGATGATCGAGCACGACATTACTTGGAGGCCGTGCCTGGTGGAGGTGAACGGCATGCCCCCGTCCCCGCCGCGCCCGACGCCGGGTGCCCGGTGGTCGCTCTCCGCCGTCCTGGTGACAGGCCCCTCGATGGCGCCGACCCTGCGGCACGGCGACGCGGTGCTGGTGCGCCGTGGGGAACGTGGTGTCCGGGCCGGTGACGTGGTGGTCGCGGTCTTTCGGAGCCGCCCCGACCTGCTGGTGGTCAAGCGAGCGGTTGGTCTGACCGCGGAGGGCTGGTGGCTCGTGGGCGACAACCCGTTGATCAATGACGACTCACGGGCGTACGGTGGGGCGGACATCTGGGGGCGGGTGGTGGCACGCTACTGGCCGCGGCCTCGGCTGCTGCGCCGCCGTAGAGTATGACCCTACTCACATCCGGGTGGACTGCGCCGCACTATGCTCGGCAGGTGTCCCGGGTGACCCCCATACCTCGCGCCGCCGGTCAGCGCCCACCTCGCGCCCGGACCGGCCGGTCCAGCTGTATCGACAGATCCTGGAGTCACCAATGTCATCGTCCACTGTGGACCCTGCGGACCCGGTCTTCCGACTGCATCAGGGTGGGAAGCTGGCCGTCGCCTCGACCGTCCCGCTGACCAGCCGGGAGGACCTCTCCCTGGCGTACACCCCGGGGGTGGCCCGAGTCTGTGCGGCCATCGCCGCCGAACCCCGGCTCGCGGATGACTACACCTGGGCCGGGCACACCGTCGCGGTCGTCACCGACGGTTCCGCCGTGTTGGGGCTCGGCAACATCGGCCCACACGCCGCGCTGCCGGTCATGGAGGGCAAGGCCGTGCTCTTCAAGCAGTTCGGTGGGGTGGACGCGGTGCCGATCTGTCTGAACACGCAAGACGTGGACGAGATCGTGGCGGCGGTACGGGCCCTCGCCCCCTCCTTCGGCGGCATCAACCTGGAGGACATCAGCGCGCCGCGCTGCTTCGAGGTCGAGCGGCGCCTCGACGCGGCACTGGACATCCCGGTCTTCCACGATGACCAGCACGGCACCGCGATCGTCGTGCTCGCCGCGCTCCGCAACGCGGCGGTGCTGCTCAGCCGAAAGCTCGGCGACCTTCGGGTGGTGATCAGTGGCGCGGGTGCCGCCGGGGTGGCGGTGACCAAGATGCTCGTCGCCGGCGGAGTGCACCCGGAACAGGTGGTGGTCTGTGACTCCCGCGGCATCATCGGGCCGCACCGCGAAGGTCTCACCAGTGCCAAGGCCGAGTTGGCGGAGCTGACCAACGGTGACGGCCGATGGGGCGACGTGGCCGCGGCGCTGCGCGGCGCCGATGTGCTGATCGGGGTCTCAGGGGGCCAGATCCCCGAGGCGGCGGTGGCCGGCATGGCTCCGGGCGGGATCGTCTTCGCGTTGGCCAACCCCACCCCCGAGGTGCAGCCGGAGGTGGCCGCCCGGCACGTGGCGGTGGTCGCCACCGGTCGAAGCGACCATCCCAACCAGATCAACAATGTGCTCGCCTTCCCCGGTGTCTTCCGCGGCGCGCTGGACGCCCGGGCCACCCGGGTCACCGATGGCATGAAGGTGGCAGCGGCGGACGCGATTGCCGGGGTGGTCGCCGACTCGCTCACACCCGAGGCGATCGTCCCGTCACCACTCGACCCGCGGGTCGCCCCCGCAGTGGCCGAGGCGGTCGCGGAGGCCGCCCGGCGCGACGGCGTGACCCGGTAGCCGCGGGCGGCGCGCCGGCGGGATCCGCGCGGCGTGGCGGTGTAACCCGGTCGGCGTGGCGGTCAGGATCCGTGCGGTGCGAGGGCGTAGCCCCGACGAGTGGCCTCGCACACGTCGATGGGCCTTCTGGTCGCCCGCCCGGGTTGTTACCGTGCCGATCATGCGTGCCGCCTTCGCCTCCCGCTTCGACGACGCCAACCCGCTCGCCGCGCTCACCGTCGGCGAGCGGCCGGAACCCGCGCACCACGGCGACGACTGGGTGACAATCCGGGTCACCGCCAGCTCGCTCAATCACCACGATCTATGGTCGCTGCGCGGCGTCGGACTACGCACGGAGCAGCTGCCGATGATCCTGGGCTGCGACGCGGCCGGCGTTGACCCGGACGGCAACCCGGTGGTCGTCTACCCGGTGCTCCCCACCCCGAGCGACCCCCGCCGGGTCTCGATCCTCTCCGAGCACTTCCCGGGCACGCTGGCCGAACGGGTCGCCGTACCCCGGGCGAACCTGCTACCGCTGCCGGCGGGCCTGGCGGCGACTGATGCCGCCTGCCTGCCCACCGCCTGGCTGACCGCATGGCGGATGCTCACCACTCGCGGCCGGGTGGACGAGGCCGCCGCCGTGCTGGTGCAGGGAGCGGGGGGAGGCGTGGCCACCGCGGCCGTCGCGCTCGCCGCCGCGATGGGTAAGCGGGTCTATGCGACCAGCCGGGACGCCGCCAAGCGGGAGCGGGTCGCGGCGCTCGGCGCCACCGCCGTCGAACCGGGCGCCCGGCTGCCGGAGCGGGTGGACCTGGTGATCGAGACAGTCGGTGCCGCGACCTTCGACCACTCGTTGAAGTCAGCCGCGCCGATGGCCCGGATCGTGGTCTCCGGCGCTACCGCCGGGCACGAACCCAAAGTCAACCTGCGCCGTGTCTTCGCCATGCAGCTGGAGATCCTCGGCACCTCCATGGGCACCCCGGACGAGCTGGCCGCGCTGCTGGCCTTCTGCGCTGAGCGGGGGCTGCGCCCGGTGGTGGACCGGGTGGTGCCGTTCACCGCGGTCGAGGAGGCCTTCGTCCGCCTGCACTCCGGCGATGTCTTCGGCAAGGTGGTCGTCGACCACGCCGCCTGAGCGACGTCATCGTCGGCCCGCCACCTCCCGGGCGGAACGGGCGATCTCCCGCTCCTCGTCGGTGCCGATGACGCAGACGGCCACCTCGCCCCCGTCCGGCGAGATGACCCGGTCGCCACTGCCGGCGTTGCGCTCCGGATCGACCGTGATCCCGAGGCGCTCCAGTCCGGCCAGGGCCGCCGCGCGGACCGGGGCGGCGTGCTCACCGACGCCGGCGGTAAAGGTCACCGCGTCCACCCGGCCGAGCAACGCGTAGTACGCCCCGACGTAGCTGGTGATCCGGCGGCAGTACACGTCGAAGGCGAGGCAGGCGGCCTGGTCGCCGTCCGCCCGGCGGGCGAGCACCTCGCGCATGTCATTGGCGCCGGTGAGCCCGTACAAGCCGCTGCGGTGGTTGAGCAGGTCGTCGATGTCGGCTACGCCCAGCCCGCCCTCCCGCCGCAGATGAAAGATCACCGCTGGGTCCAGGTCGCCGCTCCGGGTGCCCATGACCAGCCCTTCAAGCGGGGACATCCCCATCGAGGTGGCCACGCTGCGCCCGCCGGCCACGGCGGCGGCGCTCGCGCCGTTGCCCAGGTGCAGGGTGATGGTGTTGGTGTCGGCGTACGGACGACCCAGCACCTCCGCCGTGCGCCGGGAGACGTACGCGTGGGAGGTGCCGTGGAAGCCGTACCGCCGGATGCCGTACCGGTCGGCCGTCGCCCGGTCGATCGCGTAGGTGGCGGCGGACTCGGGCAGCGTGGTGTGGAAGGCGGTGTCGAAGACGGCGACCTGGGGGACTCCGGGCAGCGTCGCCCGGGCGACCTCGATGCCGGCCAGGTTGGCCGGGTTGTGTAACGGGGCGAGTGGCACCAACTCTCGGATCGCGGCGAGCACCGCGTCGTCGATCAGGACCGGCTCGCCGAAGCGGCGGCCGCCGTGCACCACCCGGTGGCCAATGGCGGCCAGCCCGGTCAGGTCGAGCTCGGCGAGGATCCCCCGGATGGCGGTGCCGTGGTCCGCCGGCCCGCCCCCGGGTTCACCAATCCGCTCGACGGCGCCCCGGTCGAGGACTTCGTCGCCGTCGTAGAGTCGCCACTTGACCGACGACGACCCACAGTTGAGTACCAGCACCCGGCTCATTTGCCTGCCTCTCCGGCCTGGATCGCGGTGATCGCCACCGTGTTGACGATGTCCGGGACGGTCGCACCCCGGGAAAGGTCGTTCACCGGCCGGCGTAGCCCCTGCATGACCGGTCCGACCGCCACCGCCCGGGCAGACCGTTGCACCGCCTTGTACGTGTTGTTGCCCGTGTTCAGATCCGGGAAGACGAAGACCGTCGCCCGCCCGGCGACCGTACTGCCGGGCAGCTTCGTCGCCGCCACCGTCGGGTCGATCGCCGCGTCGTACTGGATCGGCCCCTCGACCAGCAGATCCGGTCGGCGCTCCCGAACCCGTCGGGTGGCCTCCGCGACCTTCTCCACATCGGCGCCGGCGCCCGAACTGCCGGTCGAGTACGACAACATCGCCACCCGCGGCTCGATGCCGAACCGGACGGCGGTGTCGGCGGACGAGATCGCGATGTCGGCGAGCTGGGCGGCGTCCGGGTCGGGATTGACCGCGCAGTCGCCGTAGACGAGTACCCGGTCGGCGAGCAGCATGAAGAAGACGCTGGAGGCGATGGAGACATCGGGCAGATTGCGGATGATCTCGAAGGCGGGGCGGATGGTGGCAGCGGTGGTGTGGGTGGCGCCGGAGACCATGCCGTCGGCGTACCCGGCCCACACCATCATCGTGCCGAAGTAGTTCGGCTGGGGCACGATGTCGTGGGCGAGGTCCGGGGTCACGCCCCGGTGGGCGCGGAGCCGGGCGTACCCGTCGGCGAACTCGTCGCGCCATTCGCTGGTGAACGGATCGATCACCCGTGCGCCGGCGATGTCGACGCCCAACTCCCGGGTCCGCCGGGCGATATCGTCGGGCCGGCCGAGCAGGGTCAGCTCGGCTACATCCCGGCGTAGCAGGATTTCGGCGGCCCGCAGGATCCGCTCCTCGCTGCCCTCCGGCAGCACCACATGCCGGCGCTGTGCCCGGGCACGGTCGATCAGGTCGTACTCGAACATCAGCGGGGTGACCCGCTGCGAACGGGTGACCCGTAGTCGGCGGGACAGGTCGTCGGTGTCCACGCAGCGTTCGAAGGCGCCCAGCGCGGCCTCCACCTTGCGGGGGTTGCTGGCGCTGAGCCGGCCCTCGATCCGGTTGCAGGCGGCCACCGTGTCGTAGCTGTCACTGGGCACGGAGAGCACGGAGAGGCCCGGCCGTAGCAGCTCGACCAGCTGCATTGTGCGCGGGTCCGGCGTTTCACCGAGGGTGAGGACCAGCCCGGAGAGCGCGACCTGTCCCGCGACGTGCGCGGCGTTGGTGGCGACCAGGAGATCGTCCCGATCCCCCGGCATGATCACCAGGGCGCCTTCGGTCAGGTGGTCGAGCAGCGTGGGCACGTGGGCCGCGCCGACGACATAGTCGAGCACGTCGCGGCTGAGCGCGGCGTCATCCCCAACGAGCTGGGTGGCGCCGAGCGCCGTCGCCACCTCGGCAACGGTCGGCGCCGACACGCTGGGCACCTCGGGGATCAGGTACGCGGGCACCGGCAACTCGGGCAGGGTGAGCGGACCGGTCACCCGGTTCGCGACGACCGCCAGCACCGTCGCGCCGAGGTCCGCGAGGTCGTGGTACGCGCCCCGGGCCGCTGCCGCGATGGTGGCGGTCTCCTGCTCGTACCCGTCCACCACGGGGACCACGACGCTGCCGAACTCGGTCGCGAGCCGGGCATTGAAGGCCAGTTCCCGTGGGCCGGCGCCGTCGCCGTCGTCGGCGAAGTCACTGCCCACCACGACCACCGCCGGGAACTGCCGCTCGACCGCGCGGTACCGCTCGAGGATGCGGGAGACGAGCTGCTCCCGCCGTCCTTCGGCGACCATCCCGGTGGCCTCGGTGTAGGTGGTGCCGGTGAGGTCTTCGATCGGCAGGCCGACCCGGTAGCGTTTGCTCAGTAGGGCGAGGATCGGGTCCGGCTGGTCGCCTCGGACCAACGGCCGGAAGATTCCGACTCGGCCAACCTGTCGGGACAACAGCTCCGCCAGTCCCAGGGCGACGGTGGACTTGCCGCCACCGGAACTCACGCTGGTCAGATACACACTCCGCGCCACGAGATCCACTCTAGGAGCTCGTCGGGCTGTCCGCCTGGGTCCTTCGGCCCGGTCATCCGGCCCGGGGCCCGGGTGTTCGTCGTGCACCACAAACTCCCCGGGGGAGTTCGTGCCGTTCCCGGGGAGTTGTGGGGCGGCTCCCGGGGCCTTGTGGGACGGCTCCCGGGGGTGCTTGCGGCCCTACTCGTCGTCCTCGTCGTCCAGCCGAGCCAGGTAGGTGGCGAAGCGCTCGATCGGGGTCTCGAATTCGGGGTTCTGGTCGACGAAGTCGCGTAGGCGCTCGGCGAGCCACTCGAAGCTGACCTGCTCGTCGCCGCGGCGCTCGGTCAGTTCCTCGATCCCTCGGTCGGTGAAGTACATGCGTTCCTCGGTCACGTCGTGATGTGGGGGGCCGGGACGGTCGTCCCAGCCCCCACCAGTACGGGTTGGGTGGTGCCTACGGGCGGGGGAGAGCTGCGTCGAGCAGGGCGGAGAGCTCGACGTCGTGCATCTTGGCCGAGCCGACCGCCGGGGCGGCGGCCGCTGGGCGGGAGATGCGGCGCAGCCGTACCCCGTCCAGGTGCTCCAGCATGTTGAGCGCGACGAACGACCAGGCGCCCTGGTTGGCCGGCTCCTCCTGGACCCAGGCGAAGTCCACCGCGTTCGGGTACGCCGCGAGCGCGGCCCGAATCTCCTCGATCGGCATCGGATAGAGCTGCTCGACCCGGATGATCGCAGTGTCGGTGATACCGCGATCCTGCCGGGCCTGGAACAGGTCGTAGTAGACCTTGCCCGAGCAGAGCAACACCCGCTGCACCTGCTCCGGGGCGGGGGCGCCCCCGTCGGACAGCACCGACTGGAAGGTGCCGTTGGTGAAGTCCTCGACCTGCGAGACGCAGAGCCGGTGCCGCAGCAGGGACTTCGGCGTGAAGACGATGAGGGGCTTGCGCTTCGGCGACAGGGCCTGGCGACGCAGCAGGTGGAAGTAGTTCGCCGGGGTCGTCGGGATCGCCACCCGCATGTTGTCCTCGGCGCAGAGCTGGAGGAACCGTTCCGGGCGGCCGGAGGTGTGGTCCGGGCCCTGGCCCTCGTGGCCGTGCGGCAGCAGCAGCGTGACCGCGGAGCGCTGACCCCACTTCACCTCGCCGGAGGAGATGAACTCGTCGATCACCGACTGGGCGCCGTTGACGAAGTCACCGAACTGGGCCTCCCAGCAGACCAGCGCGTTGACGTTCTCCACCGAGTAGCCGTACTCGAAGCCCATCGCCGCGTACTCGGACAGGAGCGAGTCGTGTACGAAGAACCGGGACCGTTCACCGCCGACGGTGAGTGCCTCCAGGGGCAGGTGGTCGTCGCCGGTCTCGGAGTCCACGACGGAGGCGTGCCGCTGCACGAAGGTGCCGCGGCGGGAGTCCTGCCCGGCGAGCCGGATGGTGACCCCGTCGTGCAGCAACGCACCGAAGGCGATGATCTCGCCGAAGCCCCAGTCGATGTTGCCCTCGCTGGCCATCTTGGCCCGCCGGTCGAGCAGCTGCTGGATCCGCTTGTGCGGGGTGAAGGCCTCCGGCAGGTTGAGGTGCGCCTCGCCGATCGTCCGGATGACATCGGCGTCGGTGGCGGTCTCCACCGGTGGCTCGGGCTCGTCCTTCCGCTGCGGGCGGCTGAGCTGACGGGGTGCGGTGGCGGCGTCTCGGGTGGCCTTGAAGACCCGCTCCAGCTGCGCCTGGTAGTCGCGCAGCAGCTCCTCCGCGTCCTCCACGGTGATGTCGCCCCGCCCGATCAGCTCCTCGGTGTAGAGCTTGCGAACCGACCGCTTCGAGTCGATGATCCGGTACATCTCCGGGTTCGACATCGACGGGTCGTCGCCCTCGTTGTGCCCGCGTCGGCGGTAGCAGACCAGGTCGATGACGACATCCTTGTTGAACGTCTGTCGGTACGCGAAGGCCAGCTGGGCGACCCGCACCACGGCCTCCGGGTCGTCACCGTTGACGTGGAAGATCGGCGCCTGGATCATCCGGGCCACGTCGGTGCTGTAGAGGCTGGAGCGGCTGTACTCCGGTGCGGTGGTGAAGCCGACCTGGTTGTTGACCACCACGTGCACCGTGCCGCCGGTGCGGTAGCCGCGGAGCTGGGACAGGTTCAGCGTCTCGGCGACGACTCCCTGGCCGGCGAAGGCCGCGTCACCGTGCACCGCCAGCGGCAGTACGGTGTAGCCCTCCAACTTGAGGTCGATCCGGTCCTGCTTGGCCCGGACGATGCCCTCCAGCACCGGGTCAACGGCCTCCAGGTGCGACGGGTTCGCCACCACCGAGACCTTGACCGAGTGTTCGCCGTCCGGGGTGGTGAACTTGCCGTTCTGCCCGAGGTGGTACTTCACGTCGCCGGAGCCCTGCGTGGAGCGCGGGTCCAGGTGTCCCTCGAACTCGGAGAAGATCTTCTCGTACGGCTTGCCGACGATGTTGGCCAACACGTTGAGTCGGCCCCGGTGCGCCATGCCGATGACGACCTCGTCCAGCCCACCTTCGGCGGAGGCCTCCAACACCTCGCCGAGCAGCGGAATCAGCGACTCGCCCCCCTCCAACGAGAAGCGCTTCTGGCCGACGTACTTGGTCTGCAGGAAGGTTTCGAAGGCCTCCGCGGCGTTCAGCCGGTTGAGGACGTGCTTCTGTTCGTTGACCGCCGGCTTCTCGTACTTGCGCTCGACCCGCTGCTGGATCCAGCGCCGCTCCTCCGGGTCCTGGATGTGCATGTACTCGATGCCGACCCGGCGGCAGTAGGTGTCCCGGAGCACGCCGAGGACATCGCGCAACTTCATCCGCTGCCGGTTGGCGAACCCGTTCACCGGGAACTGGCGGTCCAGGTCCCACAGGGTGAGCCCGTGCTGGAGGACGTCCAGGTCCGGGTGCTTGCGGATCTTGAACTCCAGCGGGTCGGTGTCGGCCATCAGATGGCCCCGCACCCGGTAGGCGTGGATCAGCTCGTGGACCCGGGCAGTCTTGTTGATCTGACCCTCGCCGTCGATCGCGACGTCGCGCATCCAGCGCACCGGCTCGTACGGGATGCGGAGCGACGTGAAGATCTCGTCGTAGAAGCCGTGCTCGCCGAGGAGTACCTCGTGCATCACCTTGAGGAACTCGCCGGACTGCGCGCCCTGGATGATCCGGTGGTCGTAGGTGCTGGTCAGCGTGATGACCTTACTGACCGCCAACTCGGCGAGGGTGCCCTCGCTCATGCCCTGGTACGGCGCCGGGTACTCCATCGCCCCGACACCGATGATCGCGCTCTGGCCGGTCATGAGTCGTGGCATCGAGTGCACGGTGCCGATGCCGCCGGGGTTGGTCAGCGAGATGGTGGTGCCGCTGTAGTCCTCCATGGTCAGCTCGTTCTTCCGAGCCCGCCGGACCACGTCCTCGTACGCCTGCCAGAACTGGCGGAAGTCCAGCTGTTCACAGGCCTTGATGGAGGGCACCACCAGGTTGCGGCTGCCGTCCGGCTTGACCAGGTCGATCGCGATTCCGAGGTTGATGTGCTCGGGGCGGACCAACGCCGGTTTGCCGTCCACGACGGCGAAGGAGTTGTTCATCTCCGGGTGCATCGCCAGCGCGCGGACCAGCGCGTATCCGACCAGGTGGGTGAAGCTGACCTTCCCGCCGCGGCCCCGGGCGAGGTGGTTGTTGATCACAATGCGGTTGTCCACCAGCAGCTTGGCCGGAACTGCGCGCACGCTGGTCGCGGTCGGCACGCTCAACGAGGCGTCCATGTTCTGGACGATTTTGGCGGCGACCCCGCGTAGCGGTGCGGTCTGCGGGCCGGATGCGGTGGGTGTGGTGGCCGGCTTCGTGGGGGCGGGCTTGGCGGCCGGCTTCGCGGCGGCGGGCTTCGCGGCGGGCTTGCTGGGAGCGGGCTTGCTGGGGGCGGGCTTGGTCGATCCGCGCTCCGGGGTGGCAGCGGGCGGGGCGGCCGAGGGTGCCGGCCGGCCGTCGGGCTCCGGCTTCGCGGCCGGTTCGCCATCCCGCGTCTCTCCCGGGCCCGGGGTGGGCCGGTAGTCGGCGAAGAAGTCGTGCCAGGCCGGGTCGACGCTGGTGGGGTCGGTCAGGAACCGCTGGTACATCTCTTCGACGATCCACTCGTTCGGGCCGAAACCCGCCAGTGGGTTCTCCTGCGAGGTCTGCTGGGTCGACACGGCCGGTAATCGCCTCTTTCACGCAAGTTTGTGGGTTACGCCGAACGCCGGGGGTCCCCGGACACACGAGTCAGGTTCCAGGCTACGCCGTACCAAACCGATAGGAGTTGCCGACTCGGCTCCGTGGGGGGTTTCACAGAAAACGCCAGGCGGTTGCCGGTCGCGGTGCCTCCCGCCGACTCCTGGTACCCGGCCCGAGCCCGTTGGCTGCGGACGGACGTACCCGCCCGAAGAGCAGGTACGCCGTCCACCTGATGGATCCGTCAGGAGATGTCCCGCCGGCGCATAGTGAGGATGCCGATCAGCCCGAAGACCAGCCCATAGCCGATGAGTACGGCGGCGCCGGCCCAGCGCGGCGGCTCCCCTGGGATGTCGACACCGGTGATCATGAGTGCGGAGGCCAGCGACGGCACCAGCACCTGCAGGTTGTTGACCCAGTCACCGAGTCTGTTCGCCGCCACGGTGAGCACGGTCAGCGCCCCGATCGTGCCCCCCAGATACAGCAGAATCCCGGTGACGGTGGCGCCGATCTGGCTGCGGATGAGCGTCCCCAGGCCGACCCCGAAAAACGCCCAGAGCAGGTAGGCCAGCCCGTTGAGCGCAACGGCCTCCCAGACGGCGCCGCCCCATTGGGCGCCCACCCCGACCTGCTCCAGGATCGCCATCCCCGCGAGCAGGTTCGCGCTGGTCGTCCCCAGCCAGAAAATCAGCGCCAGGCAGGCGGTCGCGGCGAGCTTGGCCAGGACGACCGCGCTGCGCCGCGGAGTGGTCAGGAAGGTGGTGGTCACGGTCTGGTGGAAGAACTCACCGGTTACCACGATGATGCCGAGCAGCATCACCATCAGCAGGCCGAGGAACTGGCCGTTGGTGTAGAGGTTGGCCGCCAGCGCATCCGGCTGGGACACCGCCCCCACCGCCTCGGCCTGTCCCGCCGGCACGTCGCCGAACAGGTCCCGGGCGAGCACCTCGGTCTGCCCCCAGTTGACAAGCAGCGCGATGCCCCACAGCGGCAGGTAGATCAGAGCCATGATCCACCACGTCTTGGTCGTGCGGATCTTGAACAGCTCGGCTCGGATCAGGTTACTCATCGGATGCCTGCCCTTCCGGCTGTCAGCTCCAGGAAGACGCCCTCCAGGTCGGGGCGTTCGGTGGCGAGTTCGTGTAGTTCGACGCCGGCGGCCAGGGCGGCCCGGCCGACAGTCGGCCCGTCCGCGCCGACGACCAGCAGCGCTCCCTGGTCATCCACCTCCACCGTCGCCGACGCCTGCTCCAACGCGGTGCGTAGCGTCTCGGCCTGTGGGGTGCGCACCCGGACCCGGGTGGTCTGCGCCATCGAGCCGATGACCCGATCCACCGGGCCCTGCCGGACCAGTTGGCCCGCTGCGATGATGACGACATCGTCCGCGAGGAGCTGCATCTCCGACAGCAGGTGGCTGGAGACCAGCACGGTACGCCCCTCGGCGGCCAGGCCCTTCAGGAAGCCGCGCATCCACCGGATGCCCTCCGGGTCGAGCCCGTTGGCCGGCTCGTCCAGAATCAGCACCCGGGGGTCGCCGAGCATCGCCGCGGCGATGCCCAGGCGCTGCTTCATGCCCAGCGAGTAGCCCTTGAACTTGCGCCGGCCCGCTGGCGCCAGACCGACCTGGGCCAGCACCTCGTCAGCCCGGGAGCGGGGCAGCCCGGCGGCGGTGCAGATCATCCGCAGGTGGTTGATGCCGGTACGCCCCTTGTGCGCGCTGGACGCCTCCAGCACCGCGCCGACGTGCCGCAGCGGGTCAGGCAGGTCGGCATACCGTTGCCCGCCGATAGTGGCCTGGCCAGCCGTCGGGGTGACCAGGCTCAGCAGCATGCGCAGGGTGGTGGTCTTGCCGGCGCCGTTCGGGCCCAGGAACCCGGTGACCCGACCCGGCTCCACCCGGAAGGAGAGGCCGTTGACCGCGCGAACACTGCCGTAGATCTTTGTCAGCCCGGAGACCAGGATCTCGCCGGTGGTGTCGGGGCTCGACCGTCCGTCCGTCATTCTTCTCCCAGCGTTGTGTCAGGATCACCGTCGCCAGTTTGACCGGGCGGCGCAAACTCACCGTGGCCTGGGATTCTGCCCGGACCGGTGCCGGTCGGCTATCCCTTTATCCAGGTGGCGCGGGCGTAGCCGAGGAGGCTGCCGTCCGGGGCGAACAAGCTGCTGTGCACCTCGGCTTTGCGGCCCTGGGCGCGCGACAGCACCCCGGTGACCACGCACTCGTCGTCGGGGCGCGGTGCGGCCAGCACCACCGCGGAGATCCGGCCCAGCAGGTAAGGCCGGCCGGGGGCGATCACCGACCAGCCCCCGGGACAGTCCAGCGCCGCCCAGGCGGTGACCACGTCCGCTCCCGCCGGAACCCGGAACGGGGCGGCGGTGCGCCCGGCAGCCAGCGGACCGGGAAAGATCCGCAGCCCGTCGGCGTGCTCCGGGCCGCACACATAGCAGCTGGGAAACGGGTGGTTGACCAGCCCGGGGTAGTCGGCTGCGGCAGCCCGGGCGGTCGCCAGATCCACCGGTTCCGCCACCGGGTCGAAGGCGGCAACCGTCGCGATCTCGGCGATGAGGTGGCCGGCTGGATCGCGGACCTCGCCCGCGTCGAGGGTCAACGGCGTCTCCAGCGGTGGCGGCCGGCGCAGGGTCACCTCCACCGGATCCGCGTCGGGTCGGGGGCGACTGCCGGGCATCGGTAGCGCAGCGTTCTGGGCGGCCACCGCGAACGTACCCGCGCTCCACCCGCCGTTCCCCGAGCCCGACGGGCCGTTGTACCGCGAGCCGATGATCATGCTGTCCACCTCCGGTTGGCGCCGGCCCGGTCGCCGGTCCGCCGGGCAGCCTCCCATGGTCCTGCCGCGGCCGCCCAGGGTGGCCGGTGCCTCCACTCACAGCGTCTTTTCAGGAACTACCCAGGCATGTCGCAGTCGGGGCGCGGATGATGGTCGTATGGCGGCTACCCAGACCGAGGCCCGACTGCTCGTCGTCGAGGACGACCCGAACATTCTGGAGCTGCTCTCCGCGAGCCTGCGCTTCGCTGGTTTCGACGTGGCGACCGCGACAAGTGGTAGCGCCGCGCTGAGCACGGCGAAGACCCACCGCCCCGATCTGGTCGTGCTGGACATCATGCTGCCGGACCTGGACGGGTTCGAGGTCATCCGGTTACTGCGCGAGGGGGGCGCCCGTACCCCGGTCGTCTTCCTGACCGCGCGGGACGCCACCGACGACAAGATCCGCGGCCTGACCCTGGGCGGCGACGACTACGTGACCAAGCCGTTCAGCCTGGAGGAGTTGACCGCCCGGATCCGGGCGGTACTGCGCCGCAGCGTCAGCGGTGAGCAGGCCCCGGCCCGGCTCACCTTCGCCGACCTCGAACTCGACGAGGAGGCCCACGAGGTGCACCGGGCGGGGCAGCGGGTGCAGCTCTCCCCGACGGAGTTCAAGCTGCTGCGGTATCTGATGCTGAACGCCAACCGGGTGCTCTCCAAGGCGCAGATCCTCGATCACGTCTGGAACTACGACTTCCGGGGCGACGACAACATCGTTGAGTCGTACATCTCGTATCTTCGGCGCAAGGTCGACAACACCCAGCCCCGGTTGATCCACACCCTCCGCGGGGTCGGGTACGTGCTCCGCAAGCCGGCAGCGTGAACGCCGTTTCGCAGGCGAAGGCCGGGCTGCGCCGGATCCCGCTCCGGGTCAAGCTGATCGCCGCGGTCCTCACTCTGGTGGCGGTCGCGCTCCTGGTGATCAGCACGTTGACCGCTGTCTTCCTCCGGAGCTACCTCATCAATCAGGTGGACGAGGGGTTGAGGGTCACCACCAGGAACCTCGAAACCCGCGGCGAGTTCAACGTGTCGGATCGTCTAACCGTCTTTCCGACGGACTATTTGATCGTCGTGACGAGCGCCAGAACCGGGCTGGCCAACGGCGGGTACGACCAAGACCGGTTCGAGAGTCGGGACCTGCCCCCGGTGCCGGCGGACGCCGCGGGGTTTCGGCGCCTGGCCGGTGAGCCGTTCACCGTGCGCGCGGAGGGCAACGATGTGCACTGGCGAATGCTGTACACGGAGCTGCCGAGCGGAGATTGGCTGGTCGTTGGGCGGCACCTGACCGACGTGGATCGAGCCGTCAAGCGGCTGGTCTGGATCGACCTGCTGGTGGGCACGTCGGTGCTGCTCCTGCTCGCCTCGATCGGCGCGGGCATCGTCCGGGCCAGCCTGAAGCCCCTCGACGAGATCGAGCAGACCGCCGCCGCGATCGCCGGCGGCGACCTGACCCGCCGGGTGCCGGACCCCGAGGCGGGTAACCCACAACCGACCTCGGAGCTGGGGCGGCTGTCCCGGGCGCTCAACATGATGCTCACCCAGATCGAGGCGGCCTTCACCGCCCGCGCCGCCTCGGAGACCGCCGCCCGCGCCGCCGAAACCACCGCTCGGGACGCCGCGGCGCACGCCCAGGCGTCCGAGTCCCGCGCCCGTCGATCCGAGGAGCGGATGCGGCAGTTCGTCGCGGACGCCTCGCATGAGCTGCGTACCCCACTGACCACCATCCGGGGCTTCGCCGAGCTGTATCGGCAGGGCGCTGCGCGGGATCCTGAGCAGACCGGCGACCTGCTGCGTCGGATCGAGGACGAGGCGGCCCGGATGGGGCTGCTGGTGGAGGATCTGCTGCTGCTCGCCCGGCTGGACCGGGAGCGTCCGCTGTCGCCGGCCCCGGTCGAGCTGCCGGTGCTGGCTGCCGACGCGGTGGCGGCGGCCCGGGCGGTGGCGCCGGACCGGCGGATCGAACTGGACATCATCCCGGGCGCCGGGCCGCTGGTGGTCTACGGCGACGACGCACGACTGCGGCAGGTGATCGGCAACCTGATGACTAATGCCCTGACGCACACCCCACCGGGGGCTTCGGTGACGCTACGGCTGCGTTCCGAGCCCGATCAGTTGGCGGTGGTGGAGGTCGCCGACACCGGGCCGGGGCTCTCCGGTGAGCAGGCCGAGCGGGTGTTCGAGCGCTTCTACCGAGTGGACGCGGCCCGGACCCGACGGGCCGGTGGCAACACCGGGACCGGGCTGGGCCTGGCGATCGTCGCCGCCCTGGTCGCCGCCCATCAGGGCACGGTGGAGGTGGCGCAGACTCCGGGCGGAGGCGCGACCTTTCGGGTCCGGCTGCCCCTGGCGCCGGCACCGGACGGTGACGAGGTGTAATTTCAGCCAATCCACAGCTGGGCTTCAGGCTGATCGAAGTGGTAGGGGAGAAGGTGGTTCCATGACCGACTACGAGTCCGACCCGCAGCGTCGGCAGACCCCCGGGGACGCCGAGCCGTCGCATCCCACTGTCGATCTGTCTCGCCCCGAGCGCACCCAGTCCGACTCTTCGGCCGCTACCCCCGGTACGGACCGCAGTGCCGCGCTGTCCGCCGACACCCCGGCCGACCGTGCCGAGGTGTCGCCGTCCTCGGCCCCGGACGCTCCGTCGTCGGCCGACCGCACCGAGGTGTCGCCGTCCTCGGCCCCGGACGCTCCGTCGTCGGCCGGCCCCGCGGCGCCGCTCGCCCCCCGGCTCGGCGCCGCGCCCGTCACCGCGCCGCCCGGTGGGCACCCCTATCCACCCGGCTACTCGGCACAACATCCCGGCGCTGTCTGGTACGGGCCGCAGTCCAGCGCCGGGAGCGGGGGGCAGCCGGGCGGGTACGGAGCCCCGTTCTACCCGGGTCAGCCAGCGCAACTGGCCGGGCAGCCCATGCCACCGTGGGTGGCGCCGCGAACGGGTCCGAATCCGGGCAGCCGGGTCGCGAAATTCGTCGGCGCGGGCGTCGCGGTGCTCGCCCTGATGTTCGGCTCCGGTGTCGCCGGCGGTGCGCTCGCACTCGCCCTGAGCGATGGTTCCGGCGTCACGCGCACCTACTCCGCGGCCCCGATCATCGACAGCGCCGACCTGCCGCGGATCGCCGCCGCGGTGCAGCCCAGCGTGGTGTCGATCGGTACCGACACCGGCGGGGGCTCGGGCGTGATCCTCACCGCCGACGGATATGTGCTGACCAACAACCACGTGATCGCCACCGCCAGCGGCGGCACCGTGCTGGTGACCCTCGCCGACGGCGAGACGGTGTCGGCGGAGATCACCGGCACCGACCCCAAGACCGACCTGGCGGTGGTGAAGGCCGCCGGGGTGAGCGACCTGACGCCGGCGGAGTTCGGCGACAGCGACGCGATGCAGGTCGGCGATCAGGTCCTCGCCCTCGGTAGTCCACTGGGCCTGCAGGGGTCGGTGACCGCCGGCATCCTCAGCGCGCGGGACCGCACTATCCAGGCCGGCGGTTCGGAGCAGGACCCGACGGTGGGAGTTACCTCGATTTCGGGGCTGTTGCAGACCGACGCGCCGATCAACCCCGGCAACTCCGGTGGGGCGTTGGTCAACACCCGAGGTGAGGTGATCGGGATCAACACCGCGATCGCCACCAGCGGCCAGGGCAGCACCGGCAACATCGGGGTCGGCTTCGCCATCCCCAGCAACAAGGCCGAGGACGTAGCCGAGAAGCTGCAACGGGGTGAGAAGGTCAGCCACCCCACCCTCGGCGTCAGCGTCATCGCCGCTGAGGGCGGCGGCGCGCTGGTGGCCGAGGTTCTCCCCGGCGGCGCTGCCGAGCGGGCGGGTTTCCAGCAGGGCGACGTCATCATCCGGTTCGGCGAGAAGGTGATCAGCGACTCCGAAGATCTGGTCGCCGTGGTCCAGGCCGGGAAGGTGGGCGACCGGGTGGATGTGACCTACAAGCGAAACAATGTTGAAGCGACGGCAACCGTGACGCTCGCTGAAGCGTCCTAAGGAGTGATGCCCATCCAGGGCGTCACTGCGATCGGGACTTTCCTCCTCCCTCCTGCGGCGGGTGGTGGAGCCAAGGGGGTTGGCTCCACCACCCGCCGCGTCCGCTGGCGGTGGGTGAACCAGGGCCGGCCGGAGCGGCGAGGATGCGCCCGGCTTGTCCGGTTTAGTCGGGTGGCAACCGGGAACCCGCCCCCGACTGGCAGCCGTGCTGGGGGCGGGCATGGCGGTGCCCACCAACGGCCCCGGAGGGGGACTCGTGGCGCGCAACCGCGGGGACGGCAGCGTGGCCGGGCGGCCACTACGGATCGCGATGGTGGTCCCGCCGTGGCTGTCGGTGCCGCCAGCCGGCTACGGCGGCTTGGAGCACGTCGTCGCTGGCCTCGTGGACGGGCTGACCGCCCGGGGCCACCCGGTGACCCTCTTCGGGGCGGGTGAGCAGACCGGGACGACCGCCCGCTACGTCTCGACCGACGCCGAGCTGAAGTTTCACCGGATGGGTGAGGCGCTGCCCGAGCTGGCCCACCTCGTTCAGGTGAATCAGTCCGTCACTCCGGAACACTTCGACGTGGTCCACGACCACACCACGATCGGACCCCTGTTGGCCGGACGCCGGTCCGTGCCCACCGTCGCCACCGTGCACGGCAACCCGGTCGGGGAGTACGGCACCGTTCTTGGGGATATCGACCAAGGCGTTGGTCTGGTGGCCATCTCCCACGCCCAACGGCGGCTCAACCCGCGGCTGCCCTGGGTCGGCACCGTGCACAACGGGCTGGACATCGGAGATATCCCGCACAAGCTGACGCCGGGTCGGGGGCCGGTGCTCTGGCTGGCCCGGTTCAGTCCGGACAAGGGACCCGACCTCGCCATTCGTGCCTGCCGAGCGGCCGGTCTGCCACTGATCCTCGCCGGCAAGTGCAACGAACCGGCCGAACGTCGCTACTTCGACGAGGTCGTCCGGCCGATGCTCGGCGATGATGTCACCGTCATCCTCGACGCCGATCGGCGGGACTCGTTCCGCCTGCTTCTCGACGCCCGCTGTCTGGTGCTGCCGATCCAGTGGGAGGAGCCGTTCGGTGTCGTCATGCTGGAGGCGATGGCCACCGGGACGCCGGTGGTGGCGCTACGTCGAGGTGCCGTGCCGGAGTTGATCATGTCGGGCCGAACCGGTCTGATCTGCGAGAGCGGGGACGAGTTGCCGGGGGCGCTGCGGAGGGTGGGCGGACTGGACCCGGCGGTCTGCGTCGCGCATGTGGCGGAGAACTTCTCCATCGCCCGGCTGGTTGACGGCTACGAGGCGGTGCTGCAGCGGTTCGTCTCGGCGGTGGTCCCCGCGCGCGAACCCGCCCCCACCACCTTCCGTTGAGGGCGGCGGCCGGATCAGTCCGCGCAGGGGAGGCCGGTGACGGGCCCCCGGGGCGGCGGCGTAGCCCATGCCAGGATGGCAGCTATGGCTGGGGGTCCGGTGGCGTTCGTGCTCGGTGGCGGCGGCGTTCTCGGTGCGGTCGAGGTCGGCATGCTGCGCGCGCTGTTCCGCGCCGACATTCGACCCGACCTGGTGTTCGGCACCTCGATTGGTGCGGTCAACGGGGTGCTGGTGGCCGCCGATCCGTCCACCACGGTCACCGACCGGCTGGTCCGGCTCTGGGCCTCTCCCGAGGCGAGCGAGGTGTACGGCGACTCCGTGGCCCGACAGCTACGCCGATTCGCCGCGCGTACCCATCTGCACTCGCCGCGGCCACTGCGCAAACTGTTGGAGCGGGAACTCGGTGCCGACACCACCTTCGCGGACCTGCGGGTGCCCTTCCGCTGCTGCGCGGCGAACATCGAGCGGGCCGCCGAGCACTGGTTTGACACCGGGCCGGTCGTACCGGCCGTCCTCGCCAGCGCCTCCGTGCCGGGTCTTCTCCCCCCAGCCCAGATCGACGGCCAGCACTACATCGACGGCGGTGTGGTCAACCCGATCCCGATCGGCGAGGCGGTGGCGGCTGGAGCCACCCGGATCTTCGTGCTTCAGGTGGGGCGAATCGAACGCGAGCTCAGCCCACCACGACGGCCCTGGGAGATCTCCCAGGTCGCGCTCGAGATCGCCCGCCGGCACCGGTTTGCCCGCGAGCTGGCCGCCGTGCCCGACGGGGTCCAGGTGCATGTGCTGCCGACCGGAGGAATCCAGCCCCGGGAGGACTCGCCGTGGGCATACCGGGACACGGCAGCGGTGGGGCGGCGGATCAGCCGGGCCTACACGGCCTCGCGGCGCTACCTGGCCCAGCTGGACCGCTGATGCCGCCACCACCCCGGTGGCTGTGCGGGACGCGCCAGAGCGGGTCCACGTAGGGTGACCGGGTGGAGGAGATCTGTGTGGTGACGACGGTGGTGGACGAGCGCTCGATCGCCGCGGGGCTCGCGGACGCGGCGGTGGTCGATCACCTGGCGGCCTGCGCGCAGGTGGGCGGCCAGGTGGACAGCACGTACTGGTGGCAACAGCGCGTCGAGACCAACTCCGAGTGGTCCGTGCAGTTCAAGACCGCCCCGGGACGAGTCGGCGCGCTGGTCGAACAGATCCGGGCCAACCACCCCTACGACGTACCAGAGATCCTGGTGAACCGGGTGGAGAGCAACCCCGACTACGCCGCCTGGGTCCACGAGCAGACCCGTCCGTAGCCCGCCCCGGTAGGGCGTACCCCACCTTCAGCCGGGGGCGTACCACCACCATCGGCGGGGGGCGTATTCCCACCTCCAGTCGGGGGCGTACCGGCTTACTCAGCGCAACCCTCCTCGGCAGACTCGGTGCCGGTGGTCGAGCTGACCGGCGCGACCGGAGTCGAGGAGGGGGTGGGCGAATATGCGGCAGCTGGTATCGGATCCGCCGGTACGGGGCAGTGACTACGCCGAGTTGTCCCGGCGGATCCGGGCGGCGGGACTTCTGGAGCGCCGTCCCGGCTGGTATGCGGTTCGGATCGCGTCCACAAGCGCGTTTTTCGGCGCGGTCTGGGCGCTGGTCATCCTCGTCGGCGACTCCTGGGGGCAGGCCGCGGTCGCGGCACTGATGGCGGTGGCCAGCACCCAGGTGGCCTTCCTCGGCCACGACGCCGGGCACCGACAGATGTTCCGGCGGCGAGGGCCGAGCGAACTGGTCGGCCTGCTCGCGGGGAACCTGGCGGTCGGGCTCAGCTACGGGTGGTGGGTGGAGAAGCACAATCGGCACCACGCCAACCCCAACCACGCCGACGAGGACCCGGACGTGGCGGCGGGCGCGTTGGTCTGGTCGGTGGAGCAGGCCCGGGCGACCCGGGGGTTCGCTCGGTGGCTGGCTCGCCGGCAGGCGTTCCTCTTCTTCCCGATGCTGCTGCTGGAAGGGCTGAACCTGCATCTGTCGAGCCTGCGAGCCATCGCGGGGCGGGGGCCGGATGGGCGGTTCCAGACGCCGATGCGGCACCGGGGTGGTGAGGCGTTCCTGCTCGCCGCGCACACCGTCCTCTACGTCGGTGGCCTGCTGCTGGTGATGTCACCGGGGAAGGCGTTGGTCTTCGCGGTGGTGCACCAGGGGCTGTGGGGGCTGTACATGGGGTGCGCGTTCGCTCCGAATCACAAGGGCATGCCGATGCCGACCGCCGGTGACCAGCTGGACTTCCTGCGGAAGCAGGTGATCACCTCACGGAACGTACGAGGTGGTCGGTTTGTCGATGTCGCCCTGGGTGGGTTGAACCAGCAGATCGAGCACCACCTGTTTCCGAGTATGCCGCGCGACAACCTACGTCGGGCCCAACCGATCGTCCGGGCCTACTGCGCGCAGCGGGGGGTCCCGTACGTCGAGGTGGGGGTGGTGGAGTCGTACCGGCAGGCGCTCGCGCACCTGCATGCGGTTGGCCGACCGTTGCGCTGAGCGAGGAGCGCTCCAGCGGTGGCGAGCTGGCGTCGACACCGCTGGTCAGCTCCCTACCAGCGGTGCCGGTAGGGTCGGCCCGTGGCAGCCGTGCGCACCGGGCGGAGGGCGACCCTCGTGGGGGAGATCCGATGAGATTCGAGATCAGTAAGGTGTTGGACGCCATTGAGGGCCGAGTGTCCACCGACCCCTGGCTGACCCGCGCGGTGCTCGACCTGGCCGAGGTGATTCGGTACCAGGATATTGACGGTGGCCGGCCGGCCAGTCTGCTCCGCCTCGGCATGGTGATCGACGCCCTGGCGCGGCACCTGGAGGAGGACAGCGTCCCGGTCTACGCGGTGGTGCACCGGGGCGTGCTCTCCGACGCCGACCTGACCTCGAACGAGCGGATGGTGGTGCGGCGCTGGGCCGATGACGGCCTGGTGGAGGTGCTGGACAATCCTGGTGGTCGGATGCTGGAGGTCGCCGACCTGCTCGGGCTTCCGGTGCTGAGTCGGGCCCGGTTCGACGGGTTGCGGGGCCGCTACCCCTGGGTGGCCGACCAGCCCGGCCGGGTGGTCGCCCCGGTACCCGCCCAGAGTGGGCCGACCTTCGTCGCGCACGTCGGTGGCGGGGACGCCCTCTCCGCCGGCGAACGGTCCGTGGCCGGCGCCAAGCTGTTGGCGCGGCACTGGCGCTGCCCCGAGGCCCCGTGCGCACTCTTCGGTCAGGGCGGTGGGGGTGGGGCCTTCGCCGACCTGGCCGCGGTCAGCGATCGCAGCCCGGTGACGCAGCCGCCGCCCAGCCTGCGTGGGGGAGTGC
This sequence comes from Salinispora pacifica CNR114, assembly GCF_000514775.1. Taxonomy (GTDB): domain Bacteria; phylum Actinomycetota; class Actinomycetes; order Mycobacteriales; family Micromonosporaceae; genus Micromonospora; species Micromonospora pacifica. The sequence goes on from NZ_AZWO01000001.1 coordinate 287,033, forward strand.
CGAGCTGCCCCCGGCACGGCGCTCGGCTCAGCGACGCGGGTCCACGTCCGCGGTCGGCGGTGCTGGCGGTCCGGGTTGGTGGCCTGATCCGGCGTCGGTTCGTGCTCACCGACTCCGAACCGGTCTTGGTCGGGCGTGCTCCGGAGGCTGACGGCGGGGTGATCCTCGGCCAGTGGCTCAACGACGAGGCCCGCCGGTGGATCAGCCGCAGCCACCTGCGACTGGAGTTGCGGGTCGGCGAGATCGTCGTCACCGACGTGAGTACCAACGGCTCCGGGATCCGGCCGAACGGGTCGATGGTGGAGGCGGAGCGGGTCCCGCTGGCACCGCAGCAGTCTCGGGTGCTGGCCGAGGGGCACATGGTGGAGCTGTACCCGGGCGTGCAGGTCGGGCGCCCGGACGAACTGCCGGCTGGCGCGCCGTACACCCCGACCTCGGTGATGGCCGAGGCGCCGACGATGGCGATGCGTCTGCCGCGTTGACCGCCGGCCCCGGCGGGGGCGCCGGATCACCCGGCCGGCACCCCCGCCGTGGTACGAGGACTACTCGGTGAGGATCGCAGCCAGCTGTGCCACCGCGTGGTCGATCTCTTCCTCGGTGATGACCAGAGGCGGGGCCAGACGGATGGTGGAGCCGTGGGTGTCCTTGGCGAGGACGCCGCGGCTCATCAGCCGTTCGCTCGCCGCCCGCCCGGTCATCAGCGCCGGATCGATGTCCAGGCCGGCCCAGAGCCCGCGGCCCCGGACCGCGAGCAGGCCCTTGCCGACCAGCGCCCGAAGACCGGCGTGTAACCGGGCGCCGAGCTCGGCGGAGCGGCGCTGGAACTCGCCGGTGGCCAGGAGCCGGACAACCTCGGTGGCGACCGCGGCGGCGAGCGGGTTCCCACCGAAGGTGGAACCGTGCTGGCCCGGTTGGAGTACGCCGAGCACATCGGCATCCGCCGCGACGGCCGAGACTGGCACGATGCCGCCACCGAGAGCCTTACCGAGCAGGTACATGTCCGGCACCACAGCTTCGTGCTCGCAGGCGAACGTGGTGCCGGTGCGGCCGAGGCCGGACTGGATCTCGTCGGCGATCAGGAGCACGTTCTGGTCGGTGCAGACCCGCCGTACGTCCGGCAGGTAGCCGGCCGGTGGCACGATCACCCCCTGTTCGCCCTGGATCGGTTCGAGCAGCACCGCGACGGTGTTCTCGTCGATGGCGGCGGTCAGCGCTGCCAGGTCGCCGTAGGCGACGAGGCGGAAGCCCGGCGTGTACGGCCCGAAGTCGGCGCGGGCGTCCTCGTCGGTGGAGAAGCTGACGATGGTGGTGGTGCGACCGTGGAAGTTGCCCTCGGCCACCACAATGTTCGCCTGCTCCGCCGCGACCCCCTTGACCTGGTAGCCCCATTTGCGGGCCACCTTGATGCCGCTCTCGACCGCCTCGGCCCCGGTGTTCATTGGCAGCACCAGCTCCTTGCCGCAGAGCTGGGACAGCTCCCGACAGAAGTCGGCGAACTGGTCGTGGATGAAGGCGCGGCTGGTCAGGGTGAGCCGGTCCAGCTGGGCGTGGGCGGCCTCGACCAGCCGCGGGTGGCGGTGCCCGAAGTTGAGCGCCGAGTAGCCGGCCAGGCAGTCCAGGTAGCGGCGGCCGTCCACGTCGGTGACCCAGGCGCCCTCGGCTGAGGAGATGACCACCGGCAGCGGGTTGTAGCTGTGCGCTGTCCACCGTTGCGCATCGCGAACGGCCGTGGGTGTCCGTACCTCGTCTTTGATCATCTACTCGCCTCCCTGCAAGAGTCGCAATGTGCAGCACTTCGGGCCGCCGCCGGCCTTACGCAGCTCGGACAGGTCGATCCCGATCGTCTGGTAGCCCCGCTCCCGCAGCTGCGCCGCCAAGCCGGTGGCCTGCGCCGGCAGGACGACGTGCTGGCCGTCGCTGACCGCGTTGAGGCCCAGGACCGCGGCGTCGGCCATGCTGGCGAGTACGGCGTCCGGGAAGAGCCGGCGCAGCACCGCCTGGCTGCCGGGGGAGAAGGCCTCAGGGAGGTACGCGATGGTGTGCTCGTCCAGCACGGTCAACGCGGTGTCCAGGTGGTAGAAGCGGGGGTCCACCAACTGCATGGTGAGGACCGGGTAGCCGAAGACCTCCTGCAACTGCGCGTGGGCGGGGTGCGCGGTCCGGAATCCGGTGCCGGCGAGGAGGTGGCCACCGGCGAGCAGGATGTCGCCTTCTCCCTCGTTGACGTGCTTCGGGTGGTGCACCTCGAAGCCGGCGGCTTCGAACCAGGCACGGTAGGCGGGCGCCTCATCGGCGCGCTGCGGGGCCCGGAACTGCGCCGCCATGGCCCGGCCGCCGAGGACCGTGCCGCCGTTCGCGGCGAAGACCATGTCGGGTAGGCCCGGCAGCGGGGTGATCTCCTCGACAGCGTGGCCGAGGTCCCGGTAGGTCTGGCGTAGCTGCTCCCACTGCCGGATCGCCAGGTCGACGTCGACCGGCGCGGTGGGATCCATCCACGGATTGATCGCGTAGTCGACGGCGAAGTATGTCGGCCGGCACATGAGGAAGCGCTGGTGGCGGGTGGCGTCCATCGGCATTGTCCTGCTCTCAGGGTCGGGCGCGCCTGGCCACCGTGGCCCGCGGGCTGGCGCCGTTGCTCCACGGTATGTGGGGCAGGCCAGCGGGATCCACCGTAGGAAGTTGCTTTGGCCGTCGGATCATTGCGTTTGGCGGCTCTTCTGTAGCGTTTCCTTGCAGGCGCCGGAGGGGCGTCCCCGACTGCTCCGGCCCGGAGCGAAGACGGACCGGGTCACCGCCCGAGGGCGTCGACGGCCTTACGCGCGGCGATCAGCACCGGATCCCAGACCGGGGAGTACGGCGGGGCGTACCCGAGGTCCAGGGCGGTCATGTCGTCCACCGTCATGCCGTTCCAGAGCGCCACGGCCAGGGCGTCGATCCGCTTTGCCGCCTCCGACCAGCCCACGATCTGCGCGCCGAGGAGCCGCCCGGTGGGCCGTTCGGCGATGAGTTTGACGGTCATCGGGCGGGAGCCGGGGAAGTAGCCGGCACGGTTGGTGGACTCGGTGATCACCGAGACGAATTCGAAACCCGCCGCCGCAGCGTCCTGCTCCCGGAGCCCGGTGCGGCCGACCTCCAGGTCGCAGACCTTGATCACCGCGGTGCCGATCACCCCGGGGAAGGTCGCGTACCCGCCACCGATGTTGACGCCGGCGACCCGGCCCTGCTTGTTGGCGTGTGTGCCCAGCGGGATGTGTACGGGCATTCCGCTGACCCGGTGCAGGCACTCCACGCAGTCACCGGCGGCCCACACGTCGTCAACTCCGGGTACCCGCATGCGTCGGTCCACCCGCAGCGCCCCGCTGGGCCCGATTGGCAGCCCGGCGGCCTCGGCGAGCGCGACGTTGGGGCGGACACCGAGGCCGAGCACGACCAGGTCGGCGGGGATCGGTCCGTCGGAGGTGAGCACCGTGCAGACCCGCCCGTCTCGCTCCTGTAGGCCGGTCACCTCCAGGTCGGTGCGGATCTGCACCCCCACTCCGTGCATGGCGTCATTGACCAGCTTGGCCATGTCCGGGTCCACGGTCGACATCGGTTGACTGGCCTTCTCGACCAGGGTGACCTCCAGTCCACGCTGGATCAGTGCCTCGGCCATCTCGACTCCGATGTAGCCCCCGCCGACCACGACCGCCTGGCGGGGGCGCGGGTCGGTGTCCAGCCAGTCCCGGAGGGCGGCGCCGTCGTCGAGGGTCTGCACGCCGAAGACGCCCTTCACCCCGGTGCGCGCCCAGGCGGGCCGCAGCGGGTGGGCGCCGGTGGCGTAGACCAGGGTGTCGAATCGCTCGCGGACCTCGCCGCCGTTGGCCAGGTCCCGGGCGACCACCTCGCGTCGGTCGAGGTCGACCGCGGTGACCTCGTGCCGTAGCCGGACTCCGATGTCGAACCGCTCGCGGAAGGTCGTCGGATCGCGGGCGATCAGTTGGTCGCGTTGCGGCACCAGGCCGCTGATCCAGTATGGGATGCCGCAGGCCGAGTAGGACGTGAACTGGCCCCGCTCGAAGGCGATGATCTCCAGGTCGTCCGGGCCGCGGCGGCGGCGGGCCTGCGACGCCGCCGCCATCCCGGCGGCATCGCCGCCAATGACGATCAACCGTTCTGTCACCAGCTCATCCTGCCACGGATCGACCCGGGCCCGGGGGCGCTGGGCGGAGGTGCAAGAGATCGGCATTGACAACTGCGTGGCGGGCACGTACAACTCGGAGAGAGCGCTCTCTCGACCCGTCCCCAGAGAGGCACGTTCATGTACACCCCACCCGGGGCGCCTGCCGCCCTGCCCGCGAGACGCCGGAAGCGACTGGCGTTGGCGCTGTTCACTGCCCTCACCACCACCGCCCTGGCCGGTGTCGCGGTCACCGCGAGCGCCGCCGTGCCCACGCCCGCCCCCGGCTGGAGTCTGGTCTGGAGCGACGACTTCGACGGCGCGGCCGGCACCCTGCCCTCCTCGGCCGAATGGATCATCGATCTCGGCACCAGCTACCCCGGCGGCCCGCCCAACTGGGGCACCGGCGAGATCCAGACGTATACCGACAGCACCGCCAACCTCAGTCACGATGGTGCGGGCAACCTACGAATCACCCCCCTGCGCGACTCAGCCGGCGGGTGGACCTCGGCGCGGATCGAGACCATACGGACCGACTTCAAGCCGCCGGCCGGCGGTGTCCTCGCGATCGAGGGCCGGCTCCAGGTGCCGAATGTGACCGGGGCTCCGGCGGCCGGCTACTGGCCGGCGTTCTGGGCACTCGGGTCGCCGTACCGGGGTAACTTCCAGAACTGGCCGAGCGTCGGCGAGTTTGACGTGATGGAGAACGTGAACGGGATCAACTCGGTGTGGGGCGTGCTGCACTGCGGCTATGCGCCGGGCGGGCCGTGCGACGAGTTCAACGGCATCGGTGCCGCCCGAACCTGCCCGGGAGCCACCTGTCAGTCGGCGTTTCACACCTACCGGTTCGAGTGGGACGCCTCGGTCAGCCCGCAGGAACTGCGCTGGTACGTCGACGGCGAGCAATACCACACGGTGACCCAGACCCGGGTCGGTGAGCCGGCCTGGTCGCAGATGACCAGTCACGACGGCTACTTCCTGCTGCTCAACGTGGCGATGGGCGGCGCCTTCCCGAACGGTGTCGCCGGCGGGACCACCCCGACCGCCGCGACGGTGCCGGGTCGGCCGATGCTCGTTGACTACGTCGCGGTCTACAGCCGGGGCGCCGGCACCGCCCCGCCCACCACCGCCCCGCCGACCACCCCACCGCCGGGTGGGGCGCGGGACGCGTACGCGACGATCGAGGCCGAGTCGTTCGACGGTCAGTACGGCGTTCAGGTGGAGGGCGCCACCGAGGGCGGGGAGAACATCGGCTACCTGCGCAACGGTGACTGGGCCCGGTACGACAACGTCGAGTTCGGCGCCACCGGACCCCGGGACTTCGTCGCTCGGGTGGCCTCCGGCGCCGGTGGTGGCGTGAGCGGGTTGGTCGAGGTGCGCCTGGACAGCCTGACCAGCCCACCGATCGGCAGCTTCGCGATCGGCAACACCGGCGGCTGGCAGAGCTGGCGTTCGGTGCCCGGCAACGTCGCCGGCCCCACCGGTCGCCACACGGTCTACCTGACCTTCACCAGCGGCCAGCCGAACGACTTCGTCAACGTCAACTGGTTCACCTTCCGCCGCTAGCGGTGCGAGCGGCCCTGGTCGGCTCCCCGCCGGCGCCAACCAGGGCCGCCCGCCGGCTTTCCCCTCGAAAACCCGTCGAGCACCCCCAGCGGCGACCGCTTCCCGGACGGGCAACGAGTCGGCTCGAGTGGGCTAAGCTCCTTCGATCGATCGACGTTACTGGGAGGTAGCATGTCGGAGCAGCGGGTCGCTATCGTGACCGGCGCGGCACGGGGCATCGGAGCGGCCACCGCCCGGCGGTTGGCCGCCGACGGGTTGGCCGTAGCGGTGGTGGACATCGACGAGTCCGCGACCGGGGCGACCGTCGCCGCCATCACCGAGGCGGGTGGGCGGGCGCTCGGCGTCGGTGCGGACGTGTCGGACCGGGCCCAGGTGGAGGCGGCCGTCGAGCGGGTCGCCGCTGATCTCGGCGCGCCCACCGTCCTGGTCAACAACGCCGGTGTGCTGCGGGACAATCTGCTGTTCAAGATGTCCGACGCCGAGTGGGACACGGTGCTGGGCGTGCACCTGCGGGGTGCCTTCCTGTTCAGCCAGGCCACCCAGCAGTACATGGTCGAGCAGCAATGGGGCCGGATCGTCAACCTCTCCAGCATCTCCGCGCTCGGCAACCGGGGGCAGGCGAACTACGCCGCGGCCAAGGCCGGTCTGCAGGGCTTCACGAAGACCCTCGCGATCGAGTTGGGCCCGTTCGGGGTGACGGTCAACGCGGTCGCTCCGGGTTTCATCGTCACCGACATGACCGCGGCGACCGCCACCCGAATGAAGATTGACTTCGAGGCGCTGCAGAAACATGCTGCGGCGGAGATTCCGGTCCGCCGGGTGGGTCGCCCGGAGGACATCGCGCACACCATCTCGTTCCTGGCCAGTGCGGGCGCGTCGTTCGTCTCCGGGCAGGTCCTCTACGTCGCCGGCGGGCCGAAGGACTGATCCGGCGCGACCCGGGACGGCCTCGGCCGGCTGGCCGCAGCCCGGTCGAGGTCGTGGCGGGTACGCCAGAGCCAGAACAGCCCGAGCACCGGCAGCACCAGCGGGATGTAGCCGTACCCGCTGCCGAAGCCGGACCAGACCGTCTCGTCCGGGAACAACTCCGGCCGGGCCTGGCTGACCGCACCGACACCCACCACCCCGACCAACTCGACCGTGCAGCAGGCCAGTGCGATCAGGCGGCCGGTGCGGCCGGCCCGGCCCAGCCCCACCGCCGCCACGATGTAGACCGCGGCGGCGAAGGCGGAGAGGAGGTACGCCATCGGCGCCGCCTCGAACCGGGTGGCGATCTGGAGGCCGGCGCGGCTGGTGGCGGCGATGGCGAAGAGCAGGTAGACCGCGATCAGGAGGCGGCCGGGGCCGGAATTGGTCCGGGTCCGATCGGCGGCTCGTGGGCGCTCGGTGGGTCGCCGGTCAGCCACCGAGCACCGTCCAGGTCTGCTGGAGCCGGACCAGAACCACCGGGGTGACCAGGCAGATCGTGCAGACGATGGCCGACCCCCACCGGGTGGGCTCCATTCGGGCCAGCACCCAGGCCAGCGGGGGTAGGCAGACCAGGGTGGTCAGGTAGCCGAAGAAGGAACCCGGCTCATCCGGCCGCTGGCCGCCGCCGAGGGCGATCAGGGTGACGACGGTGAGCACGAGCAGCGCCGCTTCCAGCACGGCCAGGCCGGCGAACTGCGCCCGGTCCGGGGCGCGGTGCCGCAGCGTCGCCACGAGGGCCCAACCCGCGACGAGAAGGGAGAGCGCGATCGGGACGGCGGTGAGGAGCCCGTCGACTGGGAGGTCGCCGGCAGCGCTGGTGGTCGCGCTCGCTTCGGTCACCGGCACACTCTACTAATCCGGGTGGTACACCTGCCGGTGGCGTCCTCGCCCCGCCGGATAGCGTTGTCTGCGACACCGCGGTGGTCGCGGCGCCGATCGGTTGGAGGTTCGTGGTGCGGTTTGGGTTGTTCGGTACCGGGCACTGGGCGGGCGGGACGCATGGAGCGGGCCTGGCTGCCCATCCCCGTACCGAGTTGGTCGGTGTCTGGGGGCGGGATCCGGCCAAGGCCGCCGTGCTCGCCGAGCGGTACGGCGTGCCGGCGTTTGCCGACGCCGACGCGTTGATCGAGGCGTGCGAGGCCGTGGCGATCGCCCTGCCACCAGATGTGCAGGTCGAGCTGGCCACCCGGGCCGCCGCGGCGGGACGGCACCTGCTGCTCGACAAGCCGCTCGCGTTGACCCTCGCCGACGCCGACCGCCTGGTCGCCACGGCCCGGACGGCCAAGGTCGCCTCGTTGGTCTTCTTCACCCAGCGCTATCACCAGAACGTCACCACCTTCCTCGCCGCCACCGCCGCGGACGGCGGCTGGGAACACGCCGAGGCGACCCTCTTCACCTCGATCTTCCAGCCCGGCAGCCCGTACGTGGGCTCTACCTGGCGGCGTGAGCACGGCGGGCTTTGGGACATCGGTCCGCACGCGCTGTCCCTGATCCTGCCGGTCATGGGACGGGTCACCCAGGTCGCGGCGATGGACGGCCCCCGGGGCCTGGTGCACCTGCTGCTCACCCACGACAACGGCGCCACGAGCAGGCTGTCGCTCACCCTGGACGCCCCCAGTTCAGTGGCCCGCCGGGACATCGTCTTCTACGGCGAGAGCGGCGTCGAGACCGTGCCCGACGGCGACGACACCCTGGCCGGGGCGTTCGAGGCGGCGATCGACCAGCTGCTGGCGGAGATCGACTCGGGGACCCGAGACCACCGCCTCGACGTGCGGTTCGGTCGTGAGGTGGTGGCCATCCTGGCGGCGGCGGAGACGGCCCGCGCCGAGGCCCGCACCGTTGAGGTGCCCGCGTAGCCGCCCACCACGTCCCGGCCGGCGTCGGTACGGCGAAGATCCGTACCGACGCCGGTACGGCGAAAATCTGTCGAACGGGGTGACCGGGGCGACTACAGTCCGGGTCATGTTCGCGTACCCCCTGACCAAGTGGGCCGCCGTGCCGGCGACCCGCGGGCCGTTGTTGGTGGCCCGCCCGCGCGTTCGGCGTCCGGCCCCGGCCGGCGCCCGCCGCGCCTGACCCAACCGCGCACCGCGCGCCAGCGCCGAGGGCCGTCCGAGTCCCGATTCATCCGGACAGGCCCCGATTCCGGCTGCCTGTCCAGCGTCGCCACCGGGCGACAGACAGGACGACGATCCATGGCGCCCCGCCGTACCCGAGCAACCGAACGCGACCGGTCCCGTCGCATCCTCTCCCAGAACTTTCTCGTTGATCCGGCCGCGGTCAACCGGCTGACCCGGGCGACCCGGCCCGACCCGGACCGCCTCCTGCTGGAGGTGGGTGCCGGGCGTGGCCAGCTGACCCGGCTGCTCGCCGCCCACAGCCGTCGCCTCATCGCCTACGAGGTAGATCCGGTCGCCGCCGCCGAACTGGTCCGAAGCTGCGCGGATCTGCCCACTGTGACCTGTCGGCAGGCCGACTTCCTGACCGCCCCGCCGCCGCGGGCGCCCTTCGACGTGGTCGGCAACATTCCGTGGTCGCTGACCTCCGCAGTGGTCCGCTGGTGCCTGGCCGCGCCGAGCCTGCGCACGGCCACCCTGCTCACCCAACTCGAGTACGCCCGCAAGCGCAGCGGTGACTACGGGCGGTGGACGCGGTTGACCGTGCGCAGTTGGCCGGAGTTCAGCTGGCGGCTGGCCGGGCGGGTGCCCCGGACGGCGTTCCGTCCGGTCCCGCGGGTGGACGCCGGAATCCTGCGGATCGAGCGCCGCCGGGAGCCGTTGCTGCCGGCGGCGGCGCTGCCCGCGTACCAGCGGATGGTGGAGTTGGGCTTCGACGGCGTCGGCGGCTCGCTCGCGGCGTCGCTGGCCCGCCACCACCCGCGGGCGCGGCTGGCGGCGGCGCTGCGCGCGACCCGACTCGATCCGGCGACCCCGGTCGGCCAGGTCTGGCCGGAGCAGTGGCTGGTGCTGTTCCGTCTGCTGTGGCGTTAGCGCAGCTTCAGCGCCTCCGACAGCTCGGCCGGTGAGTTGAAGCTCCCCTCCGGCAGCAGCCGCAGCGCCTGCAGCATCTCCGTGCTCAGCCCGTTCTCCTGGCCCCACCGGACCAGGTCCTTGCGGGAGACGGGGTAGGCGAGGGCGGCGAAATAGTCCTGCAACTGCGCGCCGGAGACGGTCATGGGGCCGGATACCCGCTCCGCGTGCCGGCACACCGGGTGGCCCACCCGGCCGGCTGGGTTTGCCCACCCGGCGGGCAGGGTAGCCGCTCGGCATGCTGGTGCGGCGGCTCGGCGCCCCGAGCGATTTTGACCCGTTGCTGGAGCGCGCCCGGGACGCCCGGATCGTGATGCTCGGGGAGGCGACCCACGGCAGCCATGACTACTACCGGCTGCGCGGGGAGCTGACCCGGCGGTTGATCGCCGAAGGGGGTTTCTCGTTCGTCGCGGTGGAGGGGGACTGGCCGGACTGCGACCGGGTACACCGCTCGGTCACGGCCGCCCCCGACGCCGCCGTTGAACCGCAGGCCGCCCTCGAACGGTTCGAACGGTGGCCCACCTGGATGTGGGCGAACGCGGAGGTGGCCCGCTTCTGCCGCTGGCTGCGGGAGTGGAACGGGCAGCGGCCCGGACCGGAACGGGTCGGCTTCCACGGGTTGGACGTCTACAGCCTGTGGGAGTCGATGCAGGCCATCTTCGACTACCTGGGGGAGGAGGCGCCGGCGGCGCTGGACGCCGCGCAGGACGCCTACCGGTGCTTCGAGCCGTACGGACGGCGGATCGAGGAGTACGGCACAGCGAGCCGGTTCGTCTCCGCGCGCTGTGAGGACGAGGTGGTCTGCCTGCTGGCACGGATTCGGGAACACGCCGCGACCGACGGCGCGGACGCCTTCTCGACCTGGCAGAACGCGGAGGTCGTCTCCGGCGCGGAGCGGTACTACCGGGCCATGATCGGGGGTGGACCGGAGTCGTGGAACATCCGGGACCACCACATGGCAGACACGCTGGACCGGCTGTTGGAGCGCTACGGCCCGGGGGCACGTGGGGTGGTGTGGGCCCACAACACCCACGTCGGGGACGCGCGGGCAACCGATATGGTCGCGGACGGCATGGTGAGCCTGGGCCAGTTGGCCCGGGAGCGGCACGGCCGGGACGATGTCGTCCTGGTTGGGTTCGGTAGCCATCGGGGCACGGTGGTCGCCGCGCCGCACTGGGGCTCGCCGGCCGAGAAGATGAACGTTCCGCCGGCCCGGGAGGGGTCGGTGGAACGGCGGCTACACGAGCTGCTACCCGAACAGGCAGTGCTGATCTTCGATGGCGCCGACCAGCCCGGCTGGGTGACCGAGCCGCTGGACCACCGGGCGATCGGGGTGGTCTACAACCCCTCGTTCGAGTCCTGGGGCAATTATCAGCCGACCCGGCTGGGGGAGCGGTACGACGGGTTCGTCTGGTGTGACGAGGCGACCGCGCTGGACCCACTGCCCGCTCGGGGCACCCGCGGTGAGTTGGAGACGTATCCAGCCGGGGTGTAGCGGGCGTCGCCAAGGAGCGGCCCCGGTTCACGCACCACGGGAGGGACCCCTGCTCCGGCACGTCACGCGTACCGGGGCAAGGGTCCCTCGTCGTCGACCTCAGGTGCGGGCGGGCTCCTGCTCCGCCAGGTGGCTACGCAGTCCCTCACCCTCTACGTCCACGTTGGGCAGGACCCGGTTCAGCCAGCGCGGCAGCCACCAGCCGGCGTCGCCGAGCAGGGACATGACCGCCGGCACGATCGTCATCCGGACCACGAACGCATCGATGGCGACGCCGACCGCCAGCGCGAAGCCCATCGACTTGATCACCGGGTCCTCCATGAAGATGAAGCCACCGAAGACGGAGATCATGATGAGCGCGGCCGCGGTGACCACCCGGGCACCGTGCCCCATCCCGTTGATGGTGGCCTGCCGGGCGGTGTCGCCGTGGACGAAGTCCTCCCGCATCCGGGAGACGAGGAAGACCTCGTAGTCCATCGCCAGTCCGAAGAGGATACCGATGAGCAGGATCGGCAGGAAGCTGATCAGCGGCCCCGGTGTGTCCAGACCGACCAGGTCGGCGAGGTGGCCCTGCTGGAAGACCGCGACGGTGAGTCCGAAAGTGGCCGCCACGGTGAGCAGGAAGCCCAGCGCGGCCTTCACCGGCACCAGCAGCGAGCGGAACACCAGCATCAACAGCACGATCGACAGCCCGACCACCAGGAGTAGATAGATCGGCAGGGCGTCGGTGAGCTTCTCCGAGACGTCGATGCCGATCGCGGTCACCCCGGTGAGTAGCACCTCGGCACCCTGGATGCCGCCGACCGAGCCGCGGATGTCGTCCACCACCTGCTCGGTCGCCGGGTCGGTGGGTCCGGTCTCCGGGATCACGCCGAGCAGGGCGGTCCGCCCGTCCGGACTCAGCTGCGGTGGCGTCACGGCCAGGACGTTGTTGGTGTCCTGGACCAGGGCCGCGACCTGGGGCACGGCTGTCGCTGTCGCCTCCGGGCTGTCCCCGGCCACCACGATCGCCAGCCGACCGGTGAAGCCCGGTCCGAAGCCCTCGCTGATCAGGTCGTTGGAGACCCGGGCCGGTGAGCCGACCGGCGCGGTCCCCTGGTCCGGGAGGGCCAGCCGCATGTCGGAGGTGGGCAGCGCGAGCACGCCCAGCCCGAGCAGGGCGACCAGGATCACCGGCACCCGGAACCGGATGACCAGCCGGGCCCAGCGGAAGCCGAATGTGGAGCGGTCCTCGGCCGACGCGATCGGCTCGGGTGTGTCCGTTCCGGGCTCGGTCGCGGTGGCCCGGTACTGGTGCCGTTGCTTGCGACGGAGCACCCGGCGGCCGGCGAAGCCGAGCAGCGCCGGCTGCAGGGTGAGGGCGACCAGCACGGCGATGACGACCGTTCCGGCGGCGGCCAAACCCATGACGGTCAGGAACGGGATGTTCACCACCGCCAGACCGGAGAGCGCGATGACCACGGTGGCGCCGGCGAAGAGCACGGCCGAGCCGGCGGTGCCGACCGCCCGGCCGACCGCCTCGTCCGGCGGCAGCCCCTCGAGCAGGTTCTGCCGGTAGCGGGAGGTGATGAAGAGCGAGTAGTCGATGCCGACCGCGAGACCGAGCATCAGGGCGAGGATTGGCGCGGTGCTGGTCAACTCAACCGTGCCGCTGAGCGCGTAGAGACCGGCCATGCCGACGCCGACCCCGATCAGCGCGTTCAGCATGGTCATTCCCGCTGCTACCAGCGAGCCGAAGGTGATGACCAGGACGACCGCCGCGACGGCGACGCCGATCACCTCGGAGGAGCCGGCCTGCGGCTCGGCGTTGAGCACCTCACCGCCGGGGGCCACCTGCCAGCCCTGCGCCTTGGCCGCGGCGCCGACCTGCTCGTACGCCTCCCGCTCTTCGTCGGTGACCTTGTCCGCGCCCTCGGTGAACTGGACCTGGATCAGCCCGTACTGGCCGTCCGGGCTGATGGCCTGGGCTGTGAGTGGGTCCACCGCGGCGGTCACGCCGGGCAGCGTCGCGGCCTCCTGGGTGACTTCGGTGGCCACCGCCTGGCCCTGCGGGGTGCCGAGCAGGCCCGGCTGCGGGGCTTTGAGCGCGATTGTGCCGGTAGCGCCGCTGGCCGCCGAGAACTGTTCATCGAGCAGATCCCGCGCCTGCTGCGACTCGGTGCCGGGCATGCTGAAGTCGCTCGCCGTCGGGCCGCGCAGGTTCAGGGCCGCCAGGCCGAGACCGACGAGCACGACTAGCCAGATCGCGGCGACGAGGCGTCGTCTGCGCATCGCGCCGCGGCCGAGCCGATAGAGCAGGGTCGACATGGGTCGATGTCCTCCGTCGTTATTGGTTGGGTCAGTTGACCGGTTCGAGTGCCCGGCGGACCAGCACGAGCAGCGCCGGACGTAGCTCCGCCTCGGGGAGATCGATGAATTCGCCGCACGTCTCGGCGATGCCCGCGAGGATCACCAGCGCCGCGACCCGGGCAGCCGGGCGGTCGGAATGTCCGGCGAAGGCATGGACGAGCCGATCTGGGATGTGTTGTAGGTGGCTGAAGGGGGGTTGCTGGAACAGGCCGGGGAACTCACCGCGGAGGAACGCGGTCTCGCGGCGGAACCGGACCGCCAGGTCGACGAAGCCCTCGGCCGCGATCCGTTGCGCCTCCGCCGGGTTACTCGCGCCGGCGATGCGCTCGTCGAGCTCCCGTAGCTGGTCGATCGGCCGGGCTACCAATTCGGCAAGAATCGCCTTCTTGTCGGCGAAGTGGTAGAGCACCGCCGCCTTCGAACAGCCCACGTCTGCCGCGATGTCCTGCAACGACGTGCCCCGGTAGCCGGATTGCGCAAACCGTCGCCCCGCCGCCGCGAGAATATCAGCGTGCCGCTCGGGCGCTGCCCGTGTCATGTCGGTCCCACCTCCTCGAACAGCATGCCTGACCGATCGGTCAGATGCCGACTGATGGGCGATCCAGTGGCGTTCGCCACACCCGGACGAGCCTCGCCGGGCACAGTGACCGCCGCGGCGAGGGCGTTTCGGGTAGTGCCGGCGACCGCCGTGGCGAGGCCGTTTGGGGGTAGTGCCGGCGACCGCCGCGGCGAGGGCGCTCCGGGCGCCGCCGGTTCCGGCCCACGGCTGGCTGACGTGTCCGTGTTGACGGCCAGTTGGGTTGACCGCCGTCCCGGCTGCCGGCAGTGTGATCAGATGGGCAAGGTCGAGGAGACCCGGGACGGGGTGGCACTGACCAACCTGAGTCAGCCGCTGTTCGACGGTGCGGGCGCGACAAAGCGCGACCTGGTGAACTACCTGGACGCGGTGCGCGACCGGATTCTGCCGCACCTGCGGGAACGGCCGCTGTCGGTCATGCGGGTGCGCCCCGGGCAGCCCCCGTTCATGCAGAAGAACCTGCCGAAGTACACCCCGGACTGGGTTCCTCGTACGGCGGTGTGGGCGGCAGCGTCGCACCGCGAGATCTCGTACGCCCTCTGCGGCGACCGACGGACGTTGCTCTGGCTCGCCAACCAGCGGGCGGTGGAGTTTCACCCCACCCTCGCCACGGTCGCCGCGCTGCAGTGCCCGACCCACCTGGTGCTCGACCTGGACCCGCCGGAGGGCGCCCCGTTCGAGGTGGCGGTGGCCGCGGCCCTCCTGGTCCGGCGGGCGCTCGCCGGAGCCGGGCTTGCCGGGGCGGTGAAGACCAGTGGTGCCAAGGGGGTGCACGTGTTCGTGCCGGTGGCGGCGGAGGCGACGGCGGAGGAACTTGCCGCCGCCACCCGAGCGCTCGCGCTTCGGGCGGCACGCCTCGATCCGGACCTCGCGACGACCGCCTTCATCCGGGAGGACCGGAGTGGGAAGGTCTTCATCGACTCCACCCGAGCTGGTGGGGCGACGGTGGTGGCCGCCTACAGTCCGCGGCTGCGGCCCGGCGTGCCGGTGTCGTTTCCGGTGCCCTGGGATCTCCTGCCGTCGGTCACGCCCACCGATTTCACGATTCAGACCGTGCCCGCCCTGGTCGCCGCGGCGGACCCGTGGGCGGACGGAATGCCCACGGCGCAGCGGCTCCCGGCCGACCTGATCGTCGAGGGGCGCACCATCCCGGTGGCTCGGGTGCAGGCGATGCAGGAGGGGAAGCGTCGGGCCCGTGCCCGGCGGGCCGCCGGCTGAATGGGTCATTGCTTCGCGGTCAGCCGGCGGCCAGATCGAGGACGTCGGCGAGTTCTGCTGGAGCAGACAACATCGGCCAGTGCCCCGGGTACAGGTCGAAACGGTGCTATGGCGGCTGGGTGGAGGGAGGCCAGGGCCGGTACTCCGGCGTGCAACAACTCCCGGAAGGCGTCGCTGTGCGAGCATGAAAACCTTGGTAACTTGTCACGGTGCCCCGCCCGACCGCGAGGTCAGGCGGGGCACTGTTGTGGCGGGGTGCTGGTGGGACACCCCCGGTGGCTGCGCCCTTGGCGGCCACCGGGTCCCGTTTTAACTCAGGCGCATTGTGTTGCCGACAACCCGCTCGGCAACGTTTCCAGGACGTCAACCTTGAAGTGAACCCCGGCCTTCACCGTGTAGGTCCCGGCTCCTTGGAAGTCCAACCTTCTGGTGGAGCTGTTAAGCGAGAATCCCGCAGGGAGCTTGGCGCCGGCATCTTTAGCCTGAGACAAGACATCGTACATATTGTATGCTTGGGGGAAGGGGAAAACAACGCTGGAAGCCGTAAACGCGCCCTCGAAACTGCCATTCAGCGCCAGCGAGCCACTGTAGGTGTTTTGCGTCAGCGACGACACGACGTACCGGGTTTCGTTTGCGGGCACCAGCACACGCTGGGACGGCGCGGTGTGTGTCTCCTTGATCGACTCCGACTGCGTGTTCGAATTTTGGTACGACACCGTCACTGACTCTTCGAGGCCAAGGCCGATCACTTTTGAGAGGGCGAAGCTACCCGAAATCTTTGTGGTTGACGACACGCCGGTGGTGACGGTCGTCGACACCGTGTTCGTGTAGGCCTTACTGAACGAGTGGCTCGTCAGGGTCTGATTCGAACTTGTGGAGTTCGTCAAACTCGCGCACCCCAGGTAGAAGGGAGCACCTGACACGACCTTCGCCGTACCCACCGGAACCGCATCGGTCTCCGAGATTAAAATCGGCGGGCCGATGAGATCAAGACCATTGAAGTAGACGTACTTCGAATGATCTTCGATCAGTGTGGTGATGTCGGTGATCGTCGCCGCCTGTGCGGGCGAGGCGGTCATCAATACCGCAGCCACGGTGCCGATCGACGTCGCCAGGAGCGCTCGTGTCCTCTTCAACCTCATGCCGTTTCCCTTTCAATCTGAGGCCAATAGATTGCTGGCACTCGACCCTTCCATGGTGCGACCAGCTCGCTCAACCGCGTCCGCTCGCAGGCTTGGTTGATCCGATCCGGGAGTCGAGGTCGACGTCGATGAATACTACACACAATTACGCCCCAGGCTCTTCCTGGCGGTACCCGCAGCCTTCACCGTGCCATTAGAAACCAGCTCTGACCTCGGCCTGTATGCACTGATTCCAGCTTGTCGGCTATTTGACAGATGCTTTTATGTAACGCATCCCTCATTATCGAATCGTTATCTGGTTTGTGTATTTGTGACATTGGTAAACGGAACTGTCATGCCACCGCGACAGAGGGTTAGGGCCTCGGCGCGGTCGAGACGGTGTCCACCGTGTAGCCGGGCTCGGACACGATCACGCCTTGGTCGAGTTGGGCAGGCCGCGCCGGTAGTCGGCGACGCCCCGTTCGGCGCGGGCATTGGTGGAGAAGAAGTCGGCGTAGGGTGCGCACGCGCCGCCTGGCTATGAGCCGGTCGATTGCTGCCATCGCTGGAGTGGGAGCGTTCAGTGCTCGTTCCAGCTCAGGCCCCAGTACACGAGGACCTTCCGCTGGTCGCCACCGTAGCGGGACGTGCCGCCGTCGCGTTGCCAGAAGGGGCAGTCCAGATGGATCGACACCACACGCTGCGCGGGGTAGCCGAACACGACGCTGCCCCGCAGAGACGGGAGGTGCATCAGGCAGGCCTCGTCGTCTTCGGACGAGACCGCCAGCCCGTTGAGGTAGTCGGTCAGCTCGGTGACGTCGCTGGTGTTGCGCCTGGTACTGCCGAGACTCCACGGTTCGGGCCCCAGCGTGGGGTAGCTGCACATCAGAACCTCGGTCGCCCCGGTTGGGACCATGACCTCCGGTGCGAACGGGGTGGCTAGATGAGGATGCTGTCGATGGTGCACGCGGCCCGACAGACGGCGGAGTGTGGTTACCGCTGGCTGGCGACCGCATGTCTCTTATCGACGCGACCGCGCGCCCGGCATCCCGATGCGAAGGTGACGCTGCGTAGGGAGGGGTGCCAGAAGAGTGCACCTGGCAGTGCTCTCGACCGGGTCGTCCGTGCCTCCGGGTCCTTGTGCTCCTCGTCGCACAAGGACCCGGAGGGTCGCCCACGATGGCTCGTACACAGCTGTACCTCGTTCGCCACGGCGAATAGGGTGCGGCCTCCGACCACGACGAGCCGGACGAAGGTCTGTCGCAGCTCGGCCGCGACCAGGCCGACCGGCTGGGCCGACGGCTCCGCACAGTGCCGTTCTCGGCCGTCCACCACAGCCCACTGGCCCGGGCGGCCCAAACCGCCGACATCGTCGCCCGCTACCGCGCGCGAACCAGCCACTACCTGCGCAGACATCGAACCTGAAAGTGCGGCTGGAGTACTATTCCAACCGATCTGTTTCTGGCCCACCCCAAGATCACCGATCCTGAAACCCCAGGTTGGCGAGCCTGCTGCGCGAATGGTGTCGATGAGAAGGTCGGCCATCACGCCGGGTCACGGCGCAGGGCCTGCAGGATCAGTCGATCGCCGAAGCCGCGGCGTCCCTGCGAGCCCCTCAACATCCGCTAACGGTCGAGGGCGACCCCTGTACGAACCGCAGTGTGATCTCGGCAACGCGTCGACCGAGGTGCTCGGCGGTGAGCAGGTCGGCTTTCGGGGGCGCCTGCTCAGGCCCAGCGTCGACGTTCGACTGAGCGGCGGCGCCCAGCCAGAACCCAAGCCGGTTGAGATCGTGCTCCGAGCCGGTTGCCGAGCAGTTCGCCGGCGGTAGATCGAGCGACACCCAGTGCATGCCGTGCTGGGCGGCGAAGATCACCATCTGGGTTAGCGTCGCCAGCTTGTCGCCCGCCTGTGTGCCCGAGTTGGTGAATCCCGCTGCGATCTTGTCACGCCACAGGTAGCCGTTGCGCATCACTGCGGCGGAACTGGCCTCCTGGAACTCCTTGAAAGCGGCCGAGGGACCGCCGACGTACGTCGGCGCACCGAAGATGATCGCGTCGGCGCACGCCAGTTCGACCCACTGGTCTTTGGCCTCCTCGACGGTCAGCATGAGTGCTTCGACATCAGATACCAGTTCAACCCCTGTTTTAACCGCCTCGGCCTGCCGCCGAGTGTGGCCGTATCCGCTGTGGTAGACGATGGCGATTTTGGTGCTCATGTGCAACCTCCCCTGCTGTGAACCTGCCACCCATCTGACGTCTGCGGTCAGGCGGAGGTGACCGGCGCGCACAGGGCAATGTCCAGTTGCCGGAGCCGGAGTGGGTCACCGACGACCTCAATCGCAGCGATCCGATCGTCGTGGACCACGAACTGCAGGACGAACCGCAGCCGCCCCCTTGGCGCCACGACCGCGCCCACCTCACCCTCGATGAGCGCGGGCTCAGCGAAGCGAGCCTGCTGGCCGTTGGTAAGCGTCTCTTGTGCGACCTCGCCAGCGCCTCGAACGTGCGCACGGGCGTACCGCCGCAGTGCAACTCGATCCGCCCGCCGCTCGACGTCGGGTGACAACACTGCGATGAGGCCGTACAGGTCGCCGGCCCGAGTCGCGGCGAGGAACGCTTCGACGACCCTGCGGTGCCGTTCGACGTCGCAGGCAGGCAGCTTCGGCGCCCCGCGCACGCGTTGACGGGCGCGGCTGGCCAGCTTCTTCGTGGCGTCCGGCGACCGTTCCACCACCTCTGCGATTTCGGCGAAGGGCACGGCGAACAGGTCATGAAGCACGAACGCGACACGTTCGGCAGGTGTCAACCGGTCCAGAACTACCAGTAGGGCCAGCCCGACCGAGTCGGCCAGCTCGGCTGCCTCGGCCGGGTCACTGCTCGCGGTGTCACCGGCAGGCGGGTCTGGAGTGCCCACATCGATCGGGACCTCGGGCCGGCGCAGGCGAGAACGGACCATGTCGAGACACACCCGGCCGACGATCGTGGTCAGCCACCCCGGCACGTTCTCAACAACGCCAACGTCGCTGCGGTTCGCGCGCAGCCACGCCTCCTGGATGGCGTCGTCCGCCTCGTCCGAGGAGCCCAGTATGCGCGACGCGACACCGCGCAGGTGGCCACGGAGCCGATGGAACTCATCGGCGAGCTGACGCTGGTCGTTCATCGGTCACCTTTGGCTTCGTCTGAGCGTCATATCTGATTGAGGAGACAGGTACGCCATGAAGACGAGGAGGCGGTCCGACAACCATAACATTTCGGGCTTACAGGCCACGGTCGCGGATGATCTGCGTGTGGGGCCGGGGCCGGCTACGCAACGCTGGCCTCGGTCTTTCATCTGGGGGATCTGTCGTAGCTGCTGGTCGATGAGTTGGTTCGGGGCTGGTCGGCCGGTTCGCTGGCATGCTGATGGCCCGGTGCTGGGCCGGGTTCCTCCGTGCTGCGGGTCGAGGCGTGAGATTTCGGGGTCAGCCGGCGGGTTGGGGTAGTCAGTTGGGCGCCGGGGTGCGGGCGTTCGCGGCGGACCAGGAATCGGGTGCCGGTAGGCCATCCGGCGGCGTCGAGAACCGGATGTCCAGGTGGTGCTGCTCGCGTAGGGATCGGATGTGGGCGAGGAAGCCGTGGCTGGAGCCGGCCGAATCACTGCGCAGCAGGATTGGGTGCCGTGCCGGTGGGCGTCGGGGATCTGGGCCAGGGCCTCATCGAGGACGGTGATGTGGTTGGCGGTGGTGTTTGACCCGGCTCGGCCTTCGCGCAGCAGGCCGGCGAGGGCTTCGCCGGTGTTGTCCAGGAAGCACAGCAGCGGGTGGTAGCTGAAGGCAGGGTCAGAGGCGACCGGCCCGAACAACCCCGGCTGGTCGCGCAGCACCGCCTCAACAACCACAAGTACACCGGATACATGGTCTGGAACCGACGCAAGCGCTCACGGCCGGATCGAGGAGTGAAAGGCCGTGTCACCCCGCCCAGCGAATGGGTCTGGTCGCCGAGCCCAGGTACGCGCTGCTGAACTCTAGGAGCTGGCCAAGGCCGCACAGCCGAAGGGGGCGGGAACCCGCGAACTGGTGGACCGACTACCGCACATTGATCTGAACGTGCTCGACCTGCCCGACGAGATGCAGAGGCAGCTGTTCGACGCCTTCCAGCTGTAGATCCGGTACGACCGACACCTCCAGCGGATCACACTGCGCGTCGCCGTACGCGCTGAGGTGATTGACGTCATCAGCCAGGCTGCTGCCGACGCCACGGGCAGGGCCCCGAAGGTTCCGAGGCAGCGGCAGCCCGAACGCGAAGCAGAAAGGGGTGGACGCGCTGGCGTCCGCCCCTGTCGGTCAAACCCGCTTCCATGTTCTACGTGCCCCCGGCAGGATTCGAACCTGCGCTCCCGCCTCCGGAGGGCGGTGCTCTTCTCGGGTACATCCTGCCCCTGTGCTGGGCTAACACCCACCAACGCATGTGAGTGCGGGGAACTTGGGCACATATATGGCACAGGGGCAGGATGCGCCAGGCAGCAACTGCTGGTGCGAGCCTGGGGGGATGGACGCCGAGGCGGTGGCAGCTCGCTGGCCCCCCGCTCTCCGAGTGCCTTGGCGGGCACAAGAGCGCGTGCCGCACGATCATGAGTTGCCCGCCTGGGGGCGCCTGCCCGTGCAGGGCGGGGCGAGGGTCTGGTCATCGTGCGCGGCGGCGACCCTTTCCCGGTCAAGGCCGCGAGTGAGGGCCATGAAACCCCGGACACGCAGCAGCGCCCCAACCCCTCGGCGGGGTGGGGCGCTCGCGTCAAATGGGTGCGATTGTGTGCTGCCGCGGGGGCGGGCCTAGTTCGTGGGTCAACGCGGGCGTCCCCGCACCAGCGCCCACAGGCCACAGGTGCAGATCACCATGGTCCACCAGAACCCCTTCGCCAGGGGCGACGCCTTACGAATTACGGACGACATTGCACATTACCCCCCTCCGCTGCTTAAGTGTTGTCCAACATCGACGATCATGGTCCACCGTAGCGACCTTGCGCAATGCCCTAGTCGCTTGGGTCTAGAAAATCAAAGTTGAGCAAGACCGGATTCCACAACGGCGCGTCCTCCTTGCCCTCCCCGGCTGTAAATCCTCCTAACGAGACTTCAGCCGCGGAAGGCTACTGGCCTGCTGATGTCGTCCCACACCACCACGCCCGGACTGTCCAGCCAGATCCGGTGTTCCCCAGTGTCGGTGACGGTCAGCCCGAGGCGGTCGCGCGATGGAGCGCCCATCGCGCGCCACCGGTCGTACACGGTTTCGACCTCGTTCCACAGCTCACGTGGTCCGAACTGCTCCACCTGCCCTGCGATGTCGTCAATGACCGCCCAGGAGCCATCCGGGGCGAACAGCCACACCTGTTCGTTGCCGCCATCCGGAGTGAACCCGAGCCAGTTCACGCTTTGGACACGCAACGCCAGCCACAGCCCCGCATCAGGGTGGTGCAGCACGGTGCTCGGATACCGGGTTTGCCGGCTGGTTCCGGTCTGCTTGAGGGCCGTAGATAGCGCCGTCGGCACTCGGTTGGCCGCACGGACCGGCATGAAGCTGCCCGCCTCGGCCAAGAAAAAGCCCTGTGCGCTGCCGCCGTTGACCTCCAACCGCACCAGCGGACCGCCGCCCAGGTCACGCCACAGACTGAGAACGATTACCCCGCCGTCGCGAACCTGTGCGAGCCATGCGGGTGGCACCGCCGGCACGGACACCGTCGCGATCAGCCGATCATAGGGGCCGTTGTCCCGCCAGCCCTGCTCTCCGGAGGTCGTGACCACGCTCGGCCAGTCGCCAGCCACGGATGCGAGCCGTTGCCGGGCCAACTTCGCGACCCCTGGGTCCACTTCGACGCTGGTGACATTCCGTGCCCCAACACGGTGTGCCAGCAACGCGGCGTTGTAGCCGGTCCCGGTGCCGATCTCCAACACCCGATCCCTGCCGGACAGGCGCAGCGAGTCCAGCATCAACGCCATGAGCCCTGGTTGTGTTGAACTGGACGTGGGGGTGCCGGACAGCGCGCCGTCCTCCGGGTCCGGGCCGACCGCCCCGTCGAGTTGAGTTGTCAAGGTGGTGTTGGAGTACACCATGCGCCAGTAGGCAGGGTGGGTCGTGTCGATCGCCTGCCAACGCCCATCGGGCAGCGACAGGAAGAACGACGGTAGGAACACGTGACGCGGCACCGCGCCAAACGCCTTCTTCCACAGCGGGTCGGACAGGTAGCCGTCCGCTTCTAGCCCGGCCAGAAACTGTGCGATGTAGTCGGACAGTTCTTCAGTCATGTGTGACGCCTTCCAGCGCATCTGCGATAGCAGCGGCAATCGGCAGCCCGGTTTGATCTTCTATCCAGGCCCATTGCCCGTTTGGGTTTGCCTCCAAAAATACGTGCTCTCCCTCGGGGGTTACGATGAAGTCCAGCGCCGCGAAACGCAGACGGCGCAGCTTCAGGAAGCGACGAACCTTGGCCGCTACGTCATCCGGTAGCGTTTCGACGCTGTACCGTAGATTGCGGTAGTCCGCGCGCCAGTCGGCACGACCCTTATTCGTCAGTGCATCGATGCGCGCCGTGAATAAATTCCCGTCTACGACCGACACGCGCAACTCGTATGCTTTGGTGATCTTTTGTTGAAACATGTGGGCCGTGACTGCCACCCCGCCATCGAGGGTCGCCGGGTCGACCGGACAGGCGTAGATCACCTGGTCGCCGTCGAGAATGCCGGTGGTCATCGATTTATAGATGATCGGGCCGTGCGTCTCTGCGAACGCCCGCGCTTCGCCAGGGTCATTGGTCACCAGCGTGGCAGGGACGCTCATCCCGACTTGTGCCGCCGTCGCCAACTGCAACGGCTTGTGCTCGGCCGCGCGGATGTCGTCCGGATTGTTTAACCAGGGCAACACCGCCAGGATGCCGCGCAAGCCGGCCACCGCCTCCGCTCGTACCCAACCGCTGTGTGGCACCTCGGCCGATACCTCAATGCGCGTGGGGCGACGCCACCACGCGCAGGCCACATCGGCTACGTCCACCACTCGCCGATCGGCGCGAAGGCGCCCAGTCCAGCTTTCGCCGAACTGGGCACCCAGCACCACCGTGGACGGGAACGCGCCAGGATCACACCGGAACACCGGAGTCCCTCGACGCTCCAACTCGACAATCACCGCGTCGGCCGTCACGTCGAACTCGGCGGTGAACACCACGACCGTTTGCCCGCCCACGGGCTGCCTCAGTCCTCGGTCCGGTCAGAGTCGGTGTCCGAGCCGCCCTGGTTGTCTCGGTTTGCCGTGTTCGTGGACGTGGCACCGGTGGAATGCCTCAACGCCGGCACACTCACCCCGCCCTCGGTTACCATGCTGATCTGTCGATCTGCATCGAACTGAATGACGGAGAAGTCCACCGGCACCGGCACGACGTCAACTGCCTGCCGCGCCCCGAACGCTACTACTGCCATTGCCTTTCCCTTCCTTGTGAATGTGAGAATATGGATAGTGGGTCGGAACACGCCGTTGCGGTCCTCCCCATTCAATCCCTCATTTAGCTTTCCATGGAGTTAATGGATGTCGCGTCTTACGCGAATCCGGCGAACGGTGCTTGCACTCCCTAGCGGCGCGGAAACCCATCTGCTAGCCGTGCCCGCCTGTCGCCGGCCGGGAACGGGGAACGGCCGGTGGTAGTCCGCGTTCCGCGCCACATGCGCCAGATCGGAATGTCGTCGCCGGGCAGGAGCAGTGGGGGGCCGGCGACGTAGCCGAGCCGCCGGTAGAGGTCCCGGTTGCGGGTGTTGGTGGCCTCAAGATAGGCCGGTAGGTCGCGGTCATCGAGCCGCCGGTGGTAGTGGCTCAACAGGGCCGCGCCGAGGCCCTGGTTCTGCCGTTCGGGCCGGACAGCCACATACGCCAGGTAGTGATGGGGGGTCTGGGGGTGAAAGGTGTCGAACATGGATTCCAGCAACCAAAACCTGGGGGCACAGGAGCCGGCAAGGCGTTCGAGCGTTGGCTGACGCTCGGCTGGCATCCCCTTTGACGGCTCCAGGCGGGGGTACCAGATCGCGACGGCGGACAGGTCTGCCGTGGTGTCGACGTGGCCGTGCGCCAGGCCGTGGTCAACGGCGTCCGTGAAATATCGGTGATAGACCGCGTGCCGGGCACCGGTGTCAGGGACCAGCCAGCAGGCGACTGGTCCTTCGTGGAATGCCGCTGCGAGGACGGCGATCAGCTCTTCTGCGTCGTCGATCGTCGCCGGACGGACGGTGGTGTTGGTGTTGGCCATGGTCGCCTCCGTGGTCAGGCGGGCTGGCGGACGGGGGTGTGCTCGTCATGCGAGGCGTTGAGGCTGTTCGCGCCCATTCCGACCGTGAGGTAGGCGGATCGGTTGGTGGCGCGCAGAATCAGTGCCCACACCACGCCGACGACCGCGACGGCGACGTAGGCACTGGGGAAAATCCACCGCAGCGGCGAGTGCGCGTCGACGCCGAGTAGCGTGTCGAACTCACGCAGCGTGGCGGCCAGGATCGCGCCGAGGACCAGCGTGGCGATCAGTGGTGCGATCCTAGAGCGCCACCGACCCTCCCCGTGGTGGGATGCCCGCGCAAAGTAGGCGACTACGGACGCCGAGGTAATGGTCATGAGGGTCAGGACCCCGAGTCCGCCCGTGACGGTGAGCCAGAAGAACAGGTGCACGAGCGGATCCCAGCCCGCCACCACGTAGACGACGAGCACTGATGCGGCCAGCGCGGACTGCACGAGTGAGCCGACTTTAGGTGCTCCGGTGCGGCGGCTGGTGCGGCCGAACACCTCGGGCAGGACCCGCTCGCGGCCGAGTGCGAACACGTACCGGGCCACTGTGTGGTGAAAGGCGAGCAGGGCTGCGAATAGGCTGGTGATGAACAGGACTCGGGCGATAGTGATGATGCTGCCGGCCAGATACGGCGACACCAGGTTGAAGATCAGGTCTGTGCCGTCGGCCTGGGCGGAGTCCACGATGTTGCCCGGTCCGGTGGCCACGGACATCGCCCAGGAACTCAGCCCGTACAGCAGACCAGTCACCGCCAGCGCGAGATAGGTCGCGCGGGGAACAGTGCGAAGTGGGTCCCGGGTTTCCTCACTGAACACCACGGTGGCCTCAAATCCCACATAACCCGTGATCGCGGTGACCAGCGCGGCACCGATGCCAGCAGCGAGCACGTGTGAGGGAGACAGGGTGGTAAGGGTGAGGCCATCAGCAGGGTGAGAGACCATAACGGCGTCGAAGACCAGCACCACAGCGGCCTCGGCGACCAGTAGGACTGCCAGGATTTTGCCGTTGAGGTCGATACGGAGCACGCCGAGAACGGTGACGGCCACCCAGGCGACCAGGGCGTAGAGCGACCATGGGGCGGGCCAGCCGTACCGATCCTCCATGAACCCGGCCAACACCACACCGAACCCGCCATAGAGGCCGATCTGCATCGTGTTGTAGGCCAACAGGGCGATCATGGCGGTGGCTACGCCGGCCGGGCGACCGAGGCCGCGGGCGACGTAGGCGTAGAACGCGCCGGCGTTGACGATGTGGCGACTCATCGTCACGAAGCCGACCGCGAACAGGGCCAGCACGACGGCGACTAGCAGGTAGGCCACGGGGATGCCGCGTACGCCGGTAACGGCGTACGCGGTGGTCTGCCCGCCGGCAACCACGGTCAGCGGCGCGGCGGCAGCGAGGACGAAGAACACCACCGAGGGAATCCCGAGCCGACCACGGGCCAGGGTCGCCGTCACGGCATCGGATTTTACGTCAGGCATAGTTCACTCTCTATGGGGGTGGGATGGGGGTGTGGCGCTTAGGAGGTGCGGTGAGAAAGAACGGCGGTACCGACAGCGACACCGAGGTCGGCGAGCAGGTCGGTTAGCTGCGGCGGCAACTGCGCGAGCTGCTGCTCTAGGTACTGCCAGGCGGATTTGGGGGCACCGTCGAGCACCGCTGCGGCCAGTTGGGTGTGCTGCGCCAGACCGGCCAGGAGGATGTCCCGTTCGGTGAGCGGGCCACCATGGCGTAGCTGCACGGACAGTTGCGCCACCCCCGAGTACGCGACGTTCGTGTCTGTCGGGACGTATGTGGTACGCCGCCGCCAGCGAGGTCCGGCCGTCTCCTCCTGGAGCAGCCCCGCCTGCGTCATCCGCTCCGCGACCTGCTCAGCGTCAGTGCCGGCGAGGTAGAGCAGCCAGGCATGAATCGTGGTGTGCTGCTGGTGACGGCGCAGCCGGTCGAACACCTTGAGTTGCAGCCAGTCCGTTGGCGTCGGCCCGTGGTTCCGGATCTGAACATGCCGCTGATAGAAGTCAATTCGGGCAGCGAAGTACAGCTCTGCGAGCAGCCCGGCGGCCAGCCCTAGGGACACCGCGATGGGGAACAGCCGAGGGTGGCCGGTCTGATCGTCGTGGCTCAAAAAGTAGAAATCGTTGGCGATCAGCGGCCCACCGGCCATGCCGACTGCGCGCGGGTACGGGGTGGGAGGGTGGCGGGCCGGCGGGGCGCTTTGGCTGCCCGCGCCAGGGGATCTGTTCATCGCTGGCCTTCCTGCCTGGCGCTTCGGCCGGCTGGGTTGAGGCTGGCCCAGAAGATCCGGTTCGCTTCTGCTGCGTCCTCAGCTGAGAGTTCGTCGCATCCAGCCCAACCGCCGTGGTGGCCGTACAGGGTGGCCTCGCCTAGGCCCTGAATGCCGAACGGCTCGTATGGATGCTCATCGTCGCTGGGTACGAACCATTTTCGGCGCCTCAAAAGATCATCCTCTCTATGCGGAGCGGCGTGGTCGGGCGAGGGGGACACATAGGCCGTCGAGCGACACGACGAGTGCGTATGTCGCCGTGGGCACGTCGAGTTAGGACCATTCAAGCGTGAGTCTGCCCAAAAAACAATGGCTCACCGCGAACCGCCTAGTAGGGGTCGGAGTACTGTGAGGCCACTCGCTTGATGCCGCCTCATGCAGGATCGGCCAGTTGCTGCTGTATCCTGCGGCGTGTATTAATTGGGCGAGACATGTGCCCAAAAAACCATTGGGAGGAGTGCCCGGGTGTCCGACACGATTGGGTCTGCGCTCCTGCGCCGCTACATCGGCCGCCGCTTCGCAGCTCTACGCGAGC
Organism: Salinispora pacifica CNR114; assembly: GCF_000514775.1. Classification (GTDB taxonomy): domain Bacteria; phylum Actinomycetota; class Actinomycetes; order Mycobacteriales; family Micromonosporaceae; genus Micromonospora; species Micromonospora pacifica. The sequence goes on from NZ_AZWO01000001.1 coordinate 314,618, forward strand.
GTGTCGGCCTGACACAGGAGCAGGCGGCGAAGGCTCTGGAGCGCGGTCGCGCAACGCTGGGTCGCATCGAGGACGGTGACGATCGGGTCCGGTTCAGGGAGATTGACGTCAGGGCGATGCTCGCGATCTATCGGGCGACGGACCAGGAGACGGAGCTACTGCTCGCGCTGACTGCCGAGACGCGCAACGGGCGTCGGAAGAGCTGGTGGCATGACTACACAGAGACGGCGTTGCCAGGCTGGTTCGGGCTTTACGTATCCCTGGAGGACTCCGCCGAGACGATCCGGCAATATCTGGCGGAGCTGGTTCCCGGCCTGCTCCAGACAGAGGCGTACGCCGAGCAGGTGACCAGAGTGCCCGCCGGCTACGTAACCGAGGATGAAATCGAACGCCGGGTGCGCGTTCGTATGGAGCGGCAGTCACTGCTGCGCCGACCCCGGGCACCCCACCTCAACGTCATCATCAACGAGCCGGTGCTACGCCGCCCGGTCGGTGGCGGCGACGTGATGGCCGAGCAGCTCGGTCACCTTGTAGAGGTGCAGCAACGCGCGAACGTCGAGATTCGTGTGCTGCCGTTCTCAGCCGGCGTGCATGGCGGCATGGCCGCCTGCGGGCCATTCACCATCCTGGACTTCCCGGCGGCCTCGACTGGTGATCCGCTGGAGCCCCCGCTGGCGTACGTCGAATCGCTGACTGGTGCGATGTACTTGAACAAGTCCGAGGAGGTTGGGGCGTACCGGCTCGCCTGGCGCGACCTCGAAGAGCGCGCTCTCGACGTTGAGGCGTCGAGAGCGTTCATGAAGGAACTACAGGAGGGATACACCCGTGCATGATCCGACCGACGCCATCTGGCGCAAGAGCACCTGGAGTGGAAACGGGGGCGACTGCGTTGAGGTCGCGACCAACCTACTCGACCGTGAGGGCGTGCTGGTGCGCGACAGCAAGAACCCCGGAGAAGGCCACGTCGCCTTCACCCCTGCCGGCTGGAACGCCTTTGTGGGTGGGGTTCGGGACGGCTCGTTCAACCTGTGACCTGGTGCGGCGCTGTCATCGCCGCACCAGGGCACCAGATGTGTAATTCGAGCAGTCCAGCCCTAGAAGAGTAGCCAACGGATAGTGGGCCTGGGCACTCCCCGTGCCCACTTCCTCACTCTAGGGCGGCCGTCAATGCCCTGGGCCGCGCTCCATGCGATGTGGGCATTTCGATCACAATTTCACACATCACCCGTGAAGGGTGTTGTTCAGTCGGTCCCGCATCTTGCCGATGGCGGTCTCCAGTCGGGAGGTGATCGCCTGTCGGCTTACCCCTTCGTGATGGCCAATCTCCCGGTGATCCCAGCCCAAGCCGAAACGCAAGAGCAGGGACCGCCGCTCCCGGAGGGTCAGCGGCGCGTACCTCCAAGCGGCCTTAATGTCAGCCAGGTGGGCGAACAGGGTGCAGCCGTGGGACACGTCGATCGTGGCTCGCGGCATGTCGGGATCGGGGGCATTAGGGTTGGTCATGCCAAAAGCGCATGAATGATCCCAAACTGCGGGTAGAAGCTGCTCAACCAGCTCTCGGCTGTAGTCACTACCTGGTGCGTCGGCCTCCCGGGCCCGTGCTGGGGAGGCGTCGTGGCTGTCACCCGTCGCAGCGTCGAGCGAGGTCTGTCGGTTGTGCCGGCCAGCCTCCACCCGCACCTTGTCGAGCAGGCCCTGGACCATTCGAACGTAGAGCACGCCCAGCCCCAGTCCGGGGTCCTCCAGGCACTGCCGAGCCTCGGGCCCTGTGGCCAGCAGGATTAGCACCTCGTGGTGCAGGTCGTCGAAGTCGATGGTGGTCAAATCTGCGTAGTCGGTGGCCACCTTGCTCGCCGCCTTTCGGGCAACCGTCCGTACGCCTGGGTACTCCAGCACCGACCAGTCCGCACCGTGGACACTCTCACTCAACACGCACAAGCTCCTTGATGTTCGTTTCTCCGCCCCTGGTGATCGCGATGATCAGGCCGGGCGCTCCCGTCGTGCCGTTGGCGTGCCGCCACCAGGTCGACTCGCTTTCCATCGCCGGAGGCTGTATGAAGGTGCGGGGCCCATCGGTGTCGGTTTGCTCGTGGTGTAGGTGGCCAGCGACCAACAGGTCGGCCTGGTGCATCGGGGACTTCCGGTTGAACGCCTGCCCCCTCCACCACCCAAAGTGTTTGCCCGGCCGCCACTGGTGCCCGTGGGCATGGGCCACTACCGTGCCGGCCACGTCTAAGACCACGGTCAATTCATCTGTCTCTGGGACGTAGAAGTCGACATGGCCAAACGCCTGTGGGTTGAGCCGGGCCGCATCGGCGACGGCGATTAGCGACTCGGTGTCGTGGCTGTCGTCATACCGGGTCACCCCCTTGCCGGCGAGACGCACCGCCTCGCCATGATTACCCGGCACCGCCGCCATGCTGACCCGGCTGGCCAGCGGTGCGAACAGCTCCATCGCGTAGAGCATCACCCGGCGGGTCAGCCGGATCTGCTCGTTGAGCGTTAGTGGCGTCCGCCATACGTTGGCCCCGCCCTGGCTGGCGAAGCCCTCAATGTGGTCGCCGAGCCAACCGAGGTGGACGTGGCCGATGGGAACGTGGTCGCTGTATTGAAGTAGTCGATCGGATGCCCGATCGAGGCAGCCGATCGTGCGCCGCAAAGCGCCCTCTACCCCGTCGCCGTCGATCTTGCCGAACTGCATGTCGCCGAGCAGGACCAGGAACCCGTAGTCACCCGTGGGCCGGCTGACCACCGTCGTGTCCCGGCTGATCCGGTCGAACAGGTGGTCGATGTCGGGGGGCCCGGCGTCGGAGCCGACGCGAACGAACGTGAACCGGGTGGACAACCCAGTCTCACCGTTCGGCATTGTCCACTCCGAGGACCGGAAGCCAGTCACCTTCCAGCCGTCCGGGTCGAGGCCCCGTTCCTGGAGGTGGGCGACCGCTAGATCCTCGTTCACGTCTCCCTTCAACCCCCGCACCGTCACCGCGGCCACATCGCCTGCAACCTCGACCTGTCGCGTGAAGTCCCGCTCGGGGCTAGTCTTACGAGCCGGGATCTGTGGCCCGACGGGCTTGTCGAGCAGCTCCTTCAGTAGGTCGGTGCCCACAGGATCACACTCCACTTCGACGCACCGTGCGCCTGTAGGTACGGATGCTGGACGGGGAGACCGGGGTGCCGGCCCGCTCTAGCCAGTCGGACAGATACTCTGCGCTGGTATCGCCGTCGAGGTGGCGCATGAACGCGACTCTTATGGCATCGCTCATCGCGTCTAGGGCGACCTGGAGCTTCGAATTGGGCCTGCTCACAGTTTCACACTCGGTCATTGGTTGCTCGCCTCCTTTCCTCCTCCAGGAGGGCCAGTAGAGCCTCTTCCCCGCCGACCAGGTACGTGTCGGTCACGTCGCCGGTCCGCAGCCGTAGGCCCTTCGCTTGCCGCAGCGAGCGACAGACCTTGTTCGTGAACTCCGCACCAGCGTCGTCCGGATCTCCCCAGATCCAGACCCGTGAGAAGCCGGCCAGCATTCGTCGGTGACGGGGCTTGAAGGCGTTGGCCCCTGGTAGGGCCACCGCTGGTAGCCCGATCTTGTTGAGGACGATCGCGTCGAACTCACCTTCGGTGAGGTGCAGCTCATCGTCGGCACGGAAGATCGCACCGACGTTGAAGCAGCGAACCGGCTCGTTCCTTACAGTGTTGTACTTGCCGTGAGAGAAGTGGCGGTGCTCATGCTTCACGATGCAGCGGAACCGGATCGAGAGTGGCTTGCCGGAGCGGTCCAGATACGGGATGGCCAGCATTCCTCGGTACTTCGTGTGGCCCGGGAACGGGTCAATGACGACGCCAAGCCGGAATGTAGCCGCCTCGGCCTGTCCGATGCCTCGTCCGATCAGGTACCTCGCGGCGTCCTCCGTAAGCTGACCCTCGTACGCCGTCGTCGCTTCCTCCAGCGCTTCCCGCTGTGAGGTCGAGAGTGGCTGCAAGGGCTCTTGCTCCGACAAAGGTCGTCCCCTCCTTTTCCATGATTAGCGTGAAGCTGTCGCCTCCCTTTCCGCAGGAGTGACAGTTCCACAGCCCGGCTTTCAGGTCTATGGACATCGACGGTGTACGGTCCTCGTCCTGAAGCGGGCACCGCACCATCTGCGTGACCCTGTACGAATTGACCTGGACGCCGTAGTGCTCCAGCACCTCCACCAAGTCCGGCCGATCGACGCTCATCTCTTCACCTCCACCTCGGAGAAGTCGGCCAGCAAGAGCAGGTCGTCGCGGACCTTACAACTGTGGCCCCGTACTACCGTAATGGCTGGTCAAGGTTTAACACCTCCCGTGAAGGCGGGGTGGTCAAATAGTCGATGGCGCGGCGCAGGAAATGTGGGTCGTCCCGGGCATGCGCCAGAGTGTCGTTACAGGGGGAGCAGAGAAGGCCACGCACAGAAGCTCGACTGCCACGCTCTGCCGCCAGAGCGTGGTCGTGGTCCACGGCGAGTCGCTTGGTTAGGCCCGTGGCCCGTCGGCAGATGGCACAGCATCTGCCCTGGAAGGACAAGAGCGTGTTGTATTCATTACCGGTAATGCCGTAAACCTGCTCGATTCGCCGACTGTGCGCTCGGTCTCTGCGCTCCCGCCGTTTCGCCAGCCCGCACCGGTAGCAGCGGATGTGGACCTGCTGGTTCGGCCCTTTCTTCTTGCCGCAGTCGACGCACGGCTTACCCCGATGGCGGTCCGAACCGACTCTCCTTCCGGTACTCACAGGATCACACTCCTAGGGTTCGCGCACTGGACGAGTGGGGAGTGGCGTTGAACCGGGTTAGTTCGGGTTCGCAGTACACGATCGCGTATTTGCGCCCTGAGGGGTCACTCGGGCCCATACGCTGCTTAATCGTCGCTATTCGGTACTCCAGGGTGTTTGGGTCGAGGGCTACAGACAGGGACAGTTCAGTCTTCTCCGAAAGACCGCCTTTCACCTGATCCCGGCTGGGTGGCAACCAGGGATTACTCTTGGCGTCCCAGGTCTTGTCGCTGGCGTGGTGAAGGAACATCGTGGTAGCCCCGGTGTTGCGGGCCAGCTCGGTGCCCATCGACATAACCGACATTTGCTCGGTGTAGTCGGATTCGGCCCGATCGAAGTCCATCAGATTGTCAAAGACGATGACCTCGGGGTACCGATTATGCAGTTCCACGTACGCTTCCAGCTCCTCGTCCACCTGTTGCCAGGTGATGGGGGAGCCGAAGGAGAACTGGATTTTGCTCCGCCTAAGGGCGGAAAGGTACTTCTGGCGGTACTTCCCGCCCATCGCCATGCCCTTTTCGACCACCGCAGCCGTGTCGCCGCTTGCCATTGAGGCCAGTCGCGACGAAGCAGTAAAGGCCGACATGTCGGCGCTAAAGTACAAGGTGGGTAGTCCCATCTGCGCGACCCAGAATAGGGCGAATCCACTCTTTTGCGTCCCGCTGCGGCCAGCGATCATGATGACCTCACCATGTCGAGGGCGAGTCCCGCGCTCGTAGAGCGCCTGGAGCGCCGGAACGCGGGGTAGTTCCTTGCCGGATTCCGCGTACAGGGCGAGGGATCTGTCGGCTGTCAGCACTCTGTCTCCACCTCCTCGCTGAGTGGGCGAGTGGGCAGCCCGTTTGGCTACCCACTCGCTCACAAGTTCACACTTCAGTCGAAAGTTGGAACGTTGGCCAGTGCCCTGGTGACGGCCTCTTCTCGGCTGGTGAAGTAGTTCTCGACCTTCCCCTCGACCGAGGGGTCGGTGCCCCGCCACACGAAGCCGGACCCGCCATTTGCGAATGTCTTCCGCGTAACGATGGCAAGGAACGGCTTGTCGACGAACGCCTCCAGGTCTGGCGTCAGGTACTTGTGGGTGATCGTCGCGCCCTTTAGCACCTTGCTTGGCTGCCCCTTGTCCAGGGACTCCGAGGTGCTGAAGATAGTGATGTCGGCGACGACCTCGTCGCGGGTGCTAGTCACCCCCTGATAGGTGTTCGGCACGTTTCTACGGATTGACTTTGTCTCAATGAGTAGGGCCAAGTCGTTCATGTGATGTGCCGGCCTGAAGAACTCGCCAGCGGATGGCTTGCCGAAGATGGACACCGATTGGCTCCTCTGTTGGTCACACGATCACATCGTGCTGTTTGGACTATGGGTTGGCTCGCGCAGGTAGGGGCTAGCGCCGTGGGCTGGTGGTTCGATAGCTCACCGCGTATGAAAGCCGCCGAACGGACTCGCCACCTACGTCGCCGCTCTCAGCGCCCTGCCCCGTGCCTTCCAGGCCTCCAGTAGGCCGGCGTCCCTGAACTCGGTCGGGTGCTCCGCGTACAGCCGTTTGAGCCCGTTTTCTGTCTTCTCAGCCTCGATAAGAGCGAGCATCGGTCGCTTGGGTTCGGTCGGCTCCGCCGATTCCGTGGCCCCAGCCTGGACGGCCTGGCCGACGGCATTCCAGACATCGCCCTGTGGTCTGGACTGAGCGGCCGGCGTGTACTCCCGACCTGGTGGGATGACGGTCGCACCCAAAGCTCCGGCTAGGTTGCCCTTGGCGTGGGCCAGGTTGGTGGCCGACACGACGACATCCGACAGGCTTAGGCCGGCAAGGCTGTCTGGATCGAGGTCGAAGTACTCGACGATATCCTCATGGATCTCTTCCCGGGAGCCAGCGAAGGATACCCAGGTCTCCTCATGGCCCTTGCCATACTTGATCGTTACCTGGAGTCCGCGGCCCTTCGTGCCGCTAACGGTACTCACTGGTGGATCAGCTCCTCTACGCTCACAACTTCACAGTACTCCGATTGCGAATCGGTGTCAACATCACATGCTGATCTGGAGCGGAAACTCGATGCTCCGCACCCGGCGCAGCTCCCGCACCTGGCGGGCCACCTTCACCGCCTGCCAACCGATCCGCAGATCAATCCACTCGACGACCGTCGAGCCGCCACCCGGAAGTAGATGGACGATCAGCCCCCAGTCCTGATTGACGTCAGGCAGTGGCGTGCGTTCCTGAGTCCGCCAGTCGTAGCTCTGCCCACGTGAGTACAGCGCGAGCTGCATGGCTCGTTTTAGCGCCCCGTAGGCTTTGTTGCCCGTCTTCAGGTCCACGATCAGGCTGCCGCTGATGCTGTCCGGCGCGTACTCCGGCGCCCCCGGGGAGCGGCCGGGGCCGGGTCCGTCGTAGCGGGACACTCGGTCAGGAGTGCCGGCCACTAGCATGTCGTCAACCACCACCAACTGCTCGACCTGGACCACCTCTAGGTCCATTGTGGCAAGCATGTAGCCGGCCATGTCCTGACGGTCCTGCTCAGTTACCAGCACTGATGGCCGCCCAGGGCGCTTCAGCACGTTCGGAAGAGGCTCGCCTCGATCGACGCACTCGGACAGATAGTGCAGGTGCGAGCCCTTGTTCCGCTTGTCATGCGCGCCTGCTGCCTCTACCAGCCGGTCCGCCAGCGAGTTGAGCTGCTTTTTGTCGTTGGCTGGGTCTAGGTTCCCAGCGAGCCGGACCCCGTCTGGGTCGCGAGTCGCCCCGATTAGTACCATCCGCTTCTGCCAGCGCTCTAAGCTTGAACGGTCCTCTATTGCATCGATGAAGGTAGTGGCCCGAGTGTAGGCGACTAGCTTGTCCTTGCTCGGTACGTGTATGAGGGGCCTTCCGAAGCGGTCCCGGGGTTGCTCGTCCACCGCCTGCCGGGGTTGCGGTCTGCCGAACTCGGTCACGTGGGTATTGCCTCCTTCGGGCTCATCCAAATGCGGATGGTCCCGTCATCCAGTAGGTCGGGCTCGCACTCATCGCTGTCGTACACCTCCATACCCCGAGCCTCAACCAGAGTCACGGCGTGCTCATACTCCTCGGCCACGTACCCTGGTTGTAGGTCAATATGCCAGTCCCAGTTCTCGGGGTCGATGTGGACTGTCACTTTCGCGGCCCTTGTGTGACGCATTTGCCGGCTCCCGTCCCCCACGGTGGGCGTTTGCGGTGTCGCCGAGTGGAAAGATCACCATACTTGACTGGTTGAGCGTGTGCAACTGTGATCGGCGAAGTTCCTGTCGGCTGATCCAAGTAGTTCGAACCCTATCTGATCTTTGCAACCCCTGCCACACTGTGGACGCAGCACCTTTGACGTGGGACGCGGGGGTTGGCGAGGGTTGTCCGAACGTCTGCACTGATCGGAGACTGGCCTCCGGGCCGGGGCCTTGATTCGCACGCTCGCCTGGATACGGTTGCAGATTTCCGAGCGGAGGGGGGCGCTCTTGAGTGGCAGGAGCTGTCACGCCCCAACGAACGGCGGCGACCGGGTGAGTGAGTCGTGTGGACGGTCGCCGGCGAAGATGTGCCGCGGTCCTGTAGTCACGAGCTGGGCATGAGCACCCACACCAGCAGCTAACGCTGAAGCCGGAGCAGATTCCGGCCTGGCAGCGGCACGACGTGCGGTTTTGGGGCCGGTGGTGCCCAGCGAGCCGCCGGCTATCAAATCCACGGGACCACATGGCCGGATGCTGACAGAAGTGCGCCGGTGGCGTGCTGGACGGCGACCCTCCAGTGTGGCGACAGGTCGGTTGCAACATCCGTCTGAGCTCTATAGCCTCCGAACCCCTTGGACGTGGCCAAGGCTCCCTTCAGTCCACTCGGGGGCGAGTGGTTGTCTTGCGTTCGGGCTTGCGCACCAAGTCTGTGTCCTGCTTGCGCGCTGGCACGTAGAAGAACCCCTCTTTTGTCTCGATGTCGTAATGGACTACCAGGCCATCACGCTTGAGGCGGTCGACGAAGTTCTTGACCCGCTTCTCCTCGTCTGGCTTCAGCGTCTTGCCGGCTCTCCGGCGGGCCTCGGCCCGTAGCATCTGGGCCGGGAACAGCCAGCGGTGTTCATCCTTAAGCAACCATGGCAGCAGGTCGTCGTTTCGTAGTGTGCGGCGCTCTAGGCCCCGGCGCCGCCGAAAGTTACCAAAGAATGACGGGACGACATCGATGTCGTACTTCCGCTTGTACTCCTGGACCATCCACTGATAGCTTCTGCGCTCCTCGAACCAGCGGATTAACTCCTGCTCGTTCTGGATCTTCGAACTTGGCACTTGCGCCCCCTGTCGCGTCCAGCCCCCGGCCCCACGGTAAACATGTGCAACTGTGCCTTACCGTAAGTGGGCTTGTCAACTCACAGTAGTCGTGTGATAGGATTCAATCAGTCACAAAGAGGCCACCGAGGGTTAGCAGGAAGGTACTGCATGGCCAAGATGAATCTTACGATCTGTGATATATGCGGGGACAGGTCAAAGGACGCCCTGCCGTACACGATCAAGAGCAAGGATGGATCCGTCAGCGTCGACTTGTGTGAAGATGACGCCAAGCCGATCCTCGACCTGCAAGCAAAGATCGAAGATCGGCCGGTTGTCCGCCGCCCCGGCCGAGTCCCGGTCGCCACGATGGAGGACATCGAGAAGCTGAAGGGGTCGTGAGACAGGGATAGCGCCCCACCTGCAAGCGAGTTGCAAGTGGGGCGCGTTTTGTCACAGGATCACAGATCAGGATCGGCTGAGCCAGGGGATGTGCGCGTCGATGAAGTCGGCGACCACCGGGGTGTTCATCACCCGGGTCACGACACTGGCCACAGCGACGGTGCCGCCAGCCCCTGCCGCGAGGTAGGCGTAGACGTTGGGCGGGACATTACCCTCGATCTGCTCCATGGCCACAGGGACCGCGACCAGGAGGACCGAGCAGGCGGAGACAAATGCCTGAAAGCGGGTACGGATACGCCTGCGCCGGGCATCGCCGGCCGCCAGATCCTCGCTGGTGATGTCCTTGTACGGGGAGTGATCATTCACGCGAGACTCCTTCGTCGAAAAGTCAGAAGCGGCCGGCGTTGAGTCGGTGCTGGAGAGCCTTTACTACCGTGGATGTCGGCCTAGACATCACACTGTCGACCGGGGTGCGCAGATACCGCTGGAGCGCGCTCACGGTGTGGTACCTCCGACCGTCCTGCGCGATACCACGACCGTCAACCACCAGGTTTCGGTCGACCCGCGACTTCAGTACGAGCTGTACAGCGCGTACCAACTCGCTCGGGTTGGAGATCACGCCGTCGGCCGGGGTGCCCATAACCTGCTGCCAGCGTCGGACCGTCTTCGGCCCCAACCGCCCATCCACGGCCAGGCCCGGGGTGGCCTTGAGTGCCGCCGTGGTCTTTGGGCCAATCACGCCATCCACGGCCAGCGTCCTGGCACGCTGGAACGCGATCACCGCAGCCTCGGTGGCAGGGCCGAAGTCGCCGTCGGCCGCGATGTTCGCGCCGTGATCGTTCAGCCGCTCCTGACCGGTGCGCACGTCCTGGCCCTGCATGCCTCGCTTGAGCACTCGGTCGCCCAGGGCGGGCGGAGCCTGGCCGGCAACGAGCTTGCCGCCTGCCGCAAGGTAGCGGTCCAAGGTTTCGCCCTTGAGGACTGACAGCAGGGCATGCTTATTGGTGTAGGACGTGACGTATCTCCGCACCTCGGAAATGTGGATGTGCCACAGGTGGGACTTGTCGCTGACTGACGCCCTGCCCTTGCGGATGTCCCAGCCCTCGACCTGGCTGTCGCTGTCAGCCTGGCCGAAGAACTCGCGCCAACCGGCCATGCGGGGGTCCCGGGCTTTGGCCGCACTGAGTAGCCGTTGGGTGTACTTAGCGATGATCCTGTAGTCGCCGCGTTGCGCTGACCGGGAGGTAATGTCGACGGCTGCGGCCTTGTCGCCGGGGCCTGCCTTGTCGTCAGCGTGGGTAACGGAGTAGTTAGTTTTCGCGTTGGCGTCACGGGTGTTGTGGTAACCGGGTTTATTGGCGTAAATGCCCGACAGGGTCAGGTCGCCACTCTCTAGGGCGATGATGTTGCCCGCCAGTTCCCACATGCTGTTATGAATTCGAGTGGGAATTGGGTTCGGTGCTTTTGCCATGGGCGGATTCTCCAAAGGCGGGATTGGTTGCGTGAGGCGGTGGTTTGGCCGCGGCGGCATCAGGCGGCTAGGAGTTGGGGCGAGTCAACCAGTCATGTGCTGGTCAAGGCGGCGGGCGACATCCATCCGCTCTAAGCGTTCGTGGCGGATGTCATCGCGCAGACCGTTGATGTCTCGGCCCTGCTGACGTTGCGTCTCGATGACCTGGTCCAGCCCGGCGAGGACGCGGTCGATGTCGTCGCGGAGGTTGGTGTCGTGGGCGTTGGTGACATGCTCGCGCACCTCGGCGAGGTGCTTGTGCTGTCTGCGTAGCAGGTCAACCAGTAGGCCGATGAAGGCGACGGCTATCGCGCCGAGGGCGGTAACTATGGCCGCCTGTACGGCCGGATCGAGGGAGAGAGCGAGGGCGGGGCGCACGCGGCAGTCTCACCTCCAGGTTGATCCGTCACCTGCCCTGACCTGGGTCATGACCCACCGGGTGCCACTGCCAATCCATACGATGGCATCGCGCCACCGAGCGCCATCGCCGACCTTGACACCGCTCAGCGTGGTGGCCGACGCCGTTGGGGACCACGGGCTCACGCCGACTGCGTTGATGGCGCGAATCCGTATGTAGTAGGTGGTGCCCGGGAGCAGGCCGGACAGGGTTGCGGGTGATGCTGAGTCGGTCACGGTGGTCACGTCCGTAAAGGACGGGTTCACGGATCGGGCGATCTCGTATCCAGTGATGGACGCGCCGCCAGTGTCAGATGGCGCATACCAGGACACTGAGGCGGTGGTCGCGGTGATAGTGCTGAAACTCGGCGTGGTGGGTGCACTCGGCGCTTTGGCGCTGGTGGTGAACGCCCTGGAGCCGGAGTAGGAACCCCAGCCCACGGAATTGCGCGCCCGCACTCGGGCGTAGAGAGTGGTGCCGGGTGGCAGCCCGACGATGGTCCGGATCGTGCCCCAGCCTGGCGTGCTCCAGGTGTGGACGAGGTCCGTGAAGGCGGAGTTTCGTGACAACTGCCCAGCGTTGTAGTCCAGGGAGCGCCCGTTGTTGGACGGGGTGGACCAGGACAACCGTGCCGAGGTGGCGGTGACGGAACTGGCCGTGGGCGTCCCAGGGGCGCTTGGCGCGCTCGGAGGGCGGGCCGGCAGGGAAAGAGAACGTGTGTGTCTCGGTGTGCCGCCGTTATACATCCCGGAGATGGCGGCCGTCCATGAGTAGGTAGGTCCGCCACTGTGGCTGATGCTGGCAGTGAAATTCTTGCTGTAGATCAACTTCGTGGCACCGGTGCCGTCCAGGCTGTTGTGGTATGTGCCTGTGCCGCCACCCGTGCCGCTGATGCTGTAATTTTGATTGTCGTCGAATCTCCAGCCGTCCGTAACCCTGACGTAGACGCGCAGATACACGGTGACGGATGTGCTCGATGCACCGGGGGTGGACGTCCAACAGTTAATGCCTACCCGGAGGTGACCTGAGCTGCTACCCCATGTGGTTGCCATGCGCCTCAGCCGACCGGCTGAATCCAGATGCGGTCCGTAGTCGGCGCACCTGACGGAGTGGTGGTGGAGACCGTTAGCGTATATCCGTGCCACCGGGTCGAGTTCTCGACCGGGTTGGGGATTAGGCCCTCCCAGGCCGAGCCGTTGTAGTACTCCCAGCGCCCCGTCGTAGCGTTGAAGCCGAGCTGCGGCTTGCGGGGGGCGGTCGGGCGCGTGTCGGTGGTCCAGCCGCGAACGCGAAGACCGGCGAACTCGCGGTCATCGACCACCCCGGCGATCCCGGTTACGTTCGCGTCGATCGGCATGCGAGCGAGGGAGATTTCATGCCTGCCGGTGTCGGTCTGCGTGAGGGCTGGGAGCCCGCCGCCGGGGACTCCCTCCAGGACTTCCAGTGTGATCGAGTCCGCGGCGGGGTCTAGGCGCAGAATGGTGCGGTCTGTGCGGGCGGACGTGCCAGAGGGCGGTACCGGCACCGTCTCGACAGCAGTCGATACGACGGCATGGCCGCGAACGATGGCGAAGCCCGGCTGCACGAAGACGTTCATCCCACCTGGGTCGCCAGACACCTGGAAGCCGGCCCCGCCGTGCGTGTCGGCAACACCGGAGTCCTGAAGTTCCCGAAACAGGTTGGAGTATTGGGTTTCCGTTGTTTCTTGGCCGTCGAAGGGGTACGCGCTGATCACAGGCAGTCCTACAGTCCTCGGCATGGAGAAGCCCCCGCGCCTAGCGCTTGGGGCTGGTGGTGGGTGGGGCGTTAGTTGGCCCAGCGGATTGGGGTTACCCGCAGTGCTGGGTAGGCAACACCGGTTGCGCCGTTGCCGGTTTTGTATGCTCGCGCCCGGAAGGTGTATGAACCCGCATCCAGGCGGGTGGTCATGCTGGTGGAGTGTTGGCCGCCGCCGGGTTGAGTGCCATGGGTGCCCACATACAACACCTGCCCCCAGGCCCCACCAGCCCACGACTGCGGGGCAGTGCCATTGACGCTGACGCCGCAGCGGATGGTCGTCGAGTCGACATATCCGGCCGACAACCAGGCGCCCAACTCGACCTGGACGATGGCGTCTTGGGGCAGGGTGAGGCTGATGGTCCCGAGGTTGGGCAGGTCGGCCCAGGACGTTGCGGTGACCGGAATTGCGTTGCTATACGACAGCACCTGCGGGTCGGGGGGCAGCGTGTTCGGGTTCTCCGCGTTCCGCTCCAGCAGGGAGATCCGTTTTTCGGCGATGCCGAGTCTGCTCGCCGAGCTGGGGTCGGCGCGGGGTGACCCGATCAGGGCCCCGATCCGGAATCCCTCCGAGTTGGCCCTGAGGATGTACCCGGTCACAGTGGAGGCGAGCGGGCGGGCCTCGACTGTGACGCCTACCCGGTCGCCCAGGTACCAGTCGCGGCCGAACTGCATGCTGGAATCTTCCATCGGAACAGCCTGGACGGCGAGGGCGGCGAAGCCCTCCTCGTCCAGCACCTCTTGGCCGGCTCGGGCTAGCTCGTCCCAGTCGTCGGTGTTGCGCTGGTCGACAAACCGTTCAATGCGCCGGCCCCACGCGCCCTCGGCGGCCAGGGACTCGGCAGTCTCTATTTCCAGGAACTGCCGCTCGGTCAACTGGCCCTGGCCAGCGACCAGGACGCGGGTCGCGCCCGGTGGCGTGACCGCCACACGATGCCCGGCCAGTGTGTTGTTGTACACGTCCAGGCGGACTTCTGCCGATCGATCATTGACCTGGTAGGTCTCGAAGGCCAGACTGGCGCCGCGCTGGATGATACGAAATCCTAAGCTGTCTGGTCCGGCCAGCTCGGCGAGCAGGTCGCCGAGGATCGCGAAGCGGGTGCTCTTGGTGACCTGCTCGCCGCGGGCAAGGTCCGCGCCCATGACGAGGTGGCTAGTCAGCAGTCCGGTAGGCCGGCGCTCGGCTGGCGCAGCCGGGCCGATGTTCGCGGCGACGAAGGCGTGCATCACCGACTCCGCTGGGCCGGTTCGCACGTCGTGGGCCAGGGCCTGGCCATCGAGGTCGGGGTTAGTCGGATCAGGCAGCGCCAGGTGGTCCGCCAGTAGGACGGTGTCCGTCACTCCCTCAAAAGTGATAGTGCCAGCGGGGTCGTCGGCCGTGGCGCGGCTTTCCTGCCGGGCCGTAGGTCCGGAAAACGCCTCATGACCATCTGGGCCCGTCACCACGATGCCGGAGCCGGGCTGGCGTAGAGCGCCCGCTAGGGGGTGATCCGCAGTCAGTCGCAGCCGCCAGCTACCAACGTTGTTGTGCAGGTCGGATAGCTCCAGGTCCAGTTCTTCGTGGCGGACTTGGCCTAGGCGGGTGAGGGTCTTGTCCCTAATCTCGACGGTGATGTCCGCGAGGATCACTCAGATCACCATCCATCTGCGTGGCCGCCAGGTGCAGGAAATCGACGAGCGGCCGACAACCTGCGGGAGGGAGCGGGTTGAGGCGGAGGCGTGGTTCACGCCCGTCCATTGGTGGACGCCCGTTGTCAGGGAGTCCAGGCTGTCTCCATCGAAGTAGGAACCGGTGTAGCTGCCGCTGATGAGTGCCCAGTGGGCTAGGTCGAACTGCCCATGCGTGGTCGGGGATAGGGTGTCGGGTAGGCTGATATGGAGCCCGATGTCCGCATCTGTCCCAGCGTCGGCGAGCGCGGTGAAATGTATCCGCGCGTCCATCCAGCCAGCACCCACGCCGAAGACATGGGTGCTGGGCATCACTTCAGCAGAGCCTGCCTCGTTGGCGATTCGTAGTGAGACCTCGTCGGACGGCCAGCCTGCCATCCGCATGCGTACCAGCAGCGTGTACTGCTGTCCGGCGGTGATGTCGGTATGCGACACGGCCGTGGACCTGGCTACGCGGTTGCTGGTAGTCGGGCTACCGGCGACAGCGCGCCACCGCTGGTGGCGGGTGCCAGCGGTGCCGGCGGCCCAATACGGAAACCAGGCTGAGTCACCGGAGACGCTGACCGCCTGCCCTACCGACTGCGGGGCCACGGCCTCCGAGACTGAGCCGTGAGCCATGTCCACCCACCGGTAGGTGACTCCATCCGTAGGGTCCGTGCTGCCGTCGAAGTAGCTATCCAGAACGGTCGTCTTTTCATACAGCACCGCATCCCACCAGAGAGCCGTGCCGTCCGGCGGGTGAGGTACATTGATGTCAGTTGTTACAACCTCAATATAGACCTTGTCCACTTCTGCCGGCATTGACTGGCTTGTCACGTGCACTCGGGTCCAGGTGTTCGCCGGGAGGTCAGCGACTGGTCCCTCGATGCGGGCCAGTTCATCGAAGTCGGCGCTGTAGGCAACCATTGATGCCTGCATTTCGCACGGTTCGTCACTGCGCATGTAAACAGAGCAGGTGAGTGGGTCGCCTTCGGCCACCTGACCGGCCATGAGGTCATAAATGTAGAAGCCGGCAGCCCTGGTGCCGTCCGCGTTGCTTGTGGTCATCCAGGAGGACCGAGTGCCCGAGTAGGCCGCCGTGGCGTCGAAGCCGAATTCGGAGGCCCATATCCAGCCGCCCCCGATGTCACGGTCACCGCCGGGCTCTTGAGAGGGGTTACGGAAGTAATTTCTCCGCACCACCGTTTCCCCCGTCGCATTCTCGCCGCGGGGATTGGTGACATAATTAGTCCAGATCGGAGCGCCCCTTGGGGCAAGGGTGCCGGCTGAAGTGTCCTCCAGGGAGACGTGTGCGGTAGTCGTGCCGGGCGGGATTGACCACAATTTCGGAGCGGGAGCAAGCTCGGCGTAGCGATTGACCCCGGTGCCGTCCGTGACCGCGCCGGAGCCAGTGTCGACGATCAGCTTCTCATCGGGCAAAAGGGTGCCCACCCACATGAACTCATGCCCCTCCACGGACCGGGCATGGAAGGCGCTTCCCGGGCCGTTCACCTCCCACACCGGGTAGGCGGGAGCGTCACCCGTGTTCTCCAGCGTCATTGAGCCAATAGCCTGGCTGGCGGCGACCTGGAGCCTGGCTAGTCCGCTGAGCAGTAGGCCGCGACCACCGCTGCCGTGCTCGATGACCTTGCGCGTTTCGACTGAGGAGGTCCAATACGGCTGGCCGGCGCGCAGGGTGAGGACCAGCCGCAGGTCTTGGTTCCCAATGGTGTCGACGCCGTAGACGTAGTCACCGCCCCCGACTCGGCGTACCTCGGTATACCAGCTCGACCCGCCATCCTCGACCAGACGCAAGGTGCACGGTCCCGCCATCATGAGCGCCAGCCGGGACACTAGCCGCTGGAGGCCCGCGCGGTCGGGTGCGGAAAAATAGAGCGGGAGGTCGATGTCCCGGGGCAACACCCGCTGCCCCCGAAACAGGGCACCGTCGCCAGCGCCCGCGAGCCACTGGGTGGAGATGTCTGGGAGGCCGAGGCCCGTAAGGCCCGGCATGGCCTGAAACCCCTCGCCCCGCATCAGGACGTCATCGAGGTTAATGACATCGGTAGCCGACTCCAGTTGCAGTCTCACCAGCCCACCATCCGTGCGCGTCCGGCGGCCTTGAACAGGTCTTCCTCGCTGGACAGCGAGGATCCCGGGGCCGCGTGATAGTTGAGGATCTTTTGAACGACGGCCTCCTGCTCGGCCCCATCCAGGGCTGCCGCTAGCCGGGAATGAATGCCGCCGGTCGCGCCCGGAATAGCAAACTCAGTGCTGGCAACATCTTTGGTCAGCTCGGCCAGGGAGCGGCGCACCATGCCGTAGCGGGATTCCAGGCCATTAATGAAGCCGTCCATGACCATTCGGCCGGCGTCAACCAAAAGGTTTCGGTCCTCAGAGGCCGGGCCCTTCCAGTCGGGGATCAGGTTGGTAATTGAATTGAGGGTGCCCTTGACCTTGCCGACCATTGATTTGATGCCCCTTATGAGGCCATCGATGATCTTTTTGCCGGCGTCGTGTAGGAGGGTACTGGCATTGCGGAAAGTATCAACGACGCCCTTGCGCAGCAGTTCAACCGCGGCGCGAACATCGTCGAAGGCTCCGCGGAACAGCTTCTTGATCGCATCTAGCGCATTGCCCGGGGCGGCTTTGAGGTCGTCCAGGAATGATCCCCATCGCCCCTTGATGCTGTCCCACAGCTCCAGCGCAATCCGCTTGATCGCGCTCCAAGCGTTGCCCCAGAGACTCGTAATCCCCTTGAGCGCGCCCTTGAGGACACTCCCCCCGAGGAAGGCGAGGATCAGGACGAAGGCACCCTTGATGGCGTCCCAGATGCCGGTCCAGACCTGCTGGATGCCGGTCCACATTCGGCTCCAGTCACCGGTGAATAGGCCCGCGAAGACGTTCCAGACCCCCATAACATAGCTAGTGACGCCTTTAAATACGTCCTTGATTGCGTTGATAATGTCGATGAAGGCGCCAATGACAACCTCGCCGACCCAGACGATCGCTGGCGCGAGCAGGTCGAGCAGCCAGTTTGCGAACGCCGCGATGACGGTGAGCACTGGGGTCAAGGCCGCGACCAGGCCCGTGATCGCGGCGACCAATGGCGGCAGGACTGCCATCACGATCTGCATGACGATGTCGATCAGTGGGGTAAGGATCGCCGTCACCAGGTTGATCAGAACAGGCAAAAGCGGAGTGATCGCGGTTAGGAGTTCACCAATGACCATTCCGAGCAGCCCCAGAAGCGGAGCCAGCGCGGTAACAATCTGGAGCAGCGCACCGCCGAGGATGTCGACCACCGGCATCAGGGCCGGCAGGATCGCAGTGAACGCGATGGCCAGCGCCTCGATCAGCACCGCAGCGATCGGTCCCAACGCGGCCAAGAGCTGACCAGCGACCTGGGCGATCAGGCCAATGACCCCGGCGAGCGGGGCCATCGCGGGAGCCAGGGCAGAGACCGCAGCCGACATCGCGACGATCAGGGCCTCGATACCCCTCTGGATAGCAGGGTCCGCCAACGCGCCAGCTATGGCACCCAGCGCGACACCCAGCGTTGCCCCGATCAACGGGCCCAGCGTGGTGAACGTGTTCGCCAGGCTGGTGAACAGCCGTTCGAGCTGAGGGCCCGCGCCCGAGGCGATGTTGCTCATCATCTCGTGCGCTGTGGCGAACACGTTCGTGAGCGTCGCTTGGAAAGCGGGAGAGTTGACCACCGCCGCGACTCGGCCGAGGGTGTCGGCCATCGCGCCGAGCGACGAACCGCCGCCGGCCGTAGCCGCCCGGCCAATGCCCGCGAACGTCGACGAGAGGTGCTTGATCACATCGCCCAGCGCGGTGAGCTGCATGAGCGCGGTGTCGATCCAGTCGTCGAGCCGACCATCCGCCGCGGCCCCGGAGAGCCAGGCGTCGAAGCTGTTCGTGATGTCAACAAACCACTGGGCGAGCCGGGGCAGGTAGCCGGCACCGACCGACCCGAGGGTCGCGAAAATACTGGCCAAGCCCTCGCTTGCCTCGGAGGCGATGTCGATCGAAGCCGTTAGGTCGTCGAACATGCCGGCCAGAGCGCCGTCGAACGTTCCCGTGAAGGCGGTGGCAAGCTGGCCGAAGAAGGTGCCGAGATGTGACGAGACGTGCGCGATGCCGGCCGAGAACTGTGGCAGGAGGGTACTGATCAGCTCCTGAATTGGAGCCCTGGCCGCCGACCAAAAGTTAGCCGACATCCTGTCCTGGAGGGCGGATAGCTGGGCACTGACCTGCGGAAAGACCGTGGTGAAGTCCTTCAAGACGGCGACCGTTGCCCCGAGGCCGATCGCCATCCCGCCGAAAATCCCGGGCAACGCCAGGGCTGCGGGGGCGATCTGCGCCAGGGCGGCCGACAAGGCGGCCAGATTGCTCGCCGCGGCGATACCCCAGCCGGCGAGACCAGCAACCGCCAGGGCCAATGCGCCGATCAGGGGCACGGCCTTGTCCAAGTTGATCAGCTTTTCGTACAGGGTGTCGAAGATGCTGTGCAGCGCGCGAGCGCCGCTGAGGGCAGCCAGGGCTGTGACCACGTTCGCCAAGGCCGCATTATTGATCTGCGGAATGATCTCGACCGTGCGGGGCCGAGAGACCGCGCGCAGCCGGGCATTGACCAGGGTGGCGGCACCAGTCAACAGCTCAGGCTTGACCTGGATCTTCAGAGGGCTGATGCCCCTAGCCCAGTCCCGCAGCTCCTTCTTCAGCCGGTTCAGGTGGGTCTTGTCGATGTCGAGCTGGACCTTGAGATCCTTGAGCTGCCGCTGAATCTTGGTCAGCTCGCGTTGGGTCGACGACCGGAATTTGCTGGTGTCAGGCATCACTCTGACGCTGATGCGCCCGATTACCTGTCCGGAATCCGGCATGTCTACCTCCGCTGGAGCCGTTTGTAGATGTCAGCGACCGAGGCAGGCTTCTTGGGCCCGGCCTGTGACTTCGACCTAGGGCGCGGGTAGGCGTCGAACTTCGGTGCCTTGCCCTTCTGCCAGTTGCCGGTAGCCCGGGTGTTGGTGGTGATCGCGTCGAAAAGGTCGGCTAGCAGGTAACGGTCCTGCCCCCAGCCGAATCGGTCCCGGCCTCCGGACGCGAGAGCAACGGTCAGGGAGGTGTCGGGCAGCCTCTGCACGTACGCCAGGACGAGGGTCGGCGATGGACCGCGCCCCTCGATCACGTCCACCAGGTTGAGCCCGTAGTGGTACGCGAGGTCAGGCAGCAGCCCCTCACCGTAGGCGTCGATCAGTCGGCAGAGGGCGAGGCTTCCCCCGCCTGGGTGCCCTCCACGTAGCGCTCGAAGATCGTGGCCATGACTGCGAGGTCGTCGCCAATCTCTCTCAGTAGCGCGGTCGCCTGAGGCTTGTTGCGGGCGACGAGGGTCAACGCCTCACGAAGTAGGGCTTCCTGGTCCGCGCCGTCTTCGGTCAGTCGTTCCTGGACGCTGCCTAGCGCATCCCGGTTTCGTTTGGCCAGGCGCAACGGGTTGAGTAGGGAGACCGTGGTCTCTCCGAGGGCAATGTCGAGCGATGCGTACTTTGCATCAGCGGCAGCACGAATATCGTCGAGGGAGAGGGCGTTAGGCATTATGTGCGAGTCTCCAGGGGAAGTAGATCATGCATGGGTGGAATACGGCTTGAGACATCTCCTAAAAGGCCCCTACTGTCGGGTCAGGGTGCCTCGCCGGCCTCCCACGAGTCACCGTCCCAATAGGCGTTCGAGCTGTCGCCTAGGACCACATACTGTCCCGTGGTCCACGCGGACAGCGGATTGGCGATCACTGCGGCTATCGTGGCCAGGTCGGTCGGGGCCATAGCGCCAGCCGGGGTGTAGGTACCCGGGCTGCCAGCATCCGCGCCGGTAGCCTGGTGATTCTCGCCCAACGGGGTGATCGCGAAGGTCCAATCGTTGGTCATGTAGGCCAGGGGCTTCACACCAAGCGGCAAGCTGGCAAGTGACTCAGTGTCACTGCTCTCGATATCGTCGGCCCGGTATATCTCAGTCTTCGGCGCGTAGATCGCAAAGTGATTCTCGCCGTCTACGAAGATCGCTAGAAAGGCGCAAACGGTCGGTTGCGGGTCTTTCGGTACGCCCATCGTGCCGTCCGGTAGCTCGGGGCTGTTGGCACCGAAGTACAGGCGCAATGACGCTTTGTCGAACTGCTGGAGCGTGAAGTTAATGGTCTCGGTTCGCCTGCTGTACTTGGTGCGCAGGGTGCTGTTCTGGAGCGTGCCGATGGTGGTGGCCTCGCCGCCCTCAGACGTGATCCCGAAGATGTCTTCGAGGCTCGTATGGCCCACAGGCTCCCAGGGGGCACCTGGGAGGAGCAAGTCCGAAGGCTTCGCAGTGCCGGTCGGCGCGGTCAAGTAGTTGCCACTGCCGATGACGAGGGTGGCGTTGTCGTTCAAGGCCACAGGGGCTACTCCAATCAGGGGAGCGGAAAGGGCCGGTTTCGGGATCTACGGATTTGGACGCGGAACACGGTCTCGTATCGATGGAGCCCCGTAGGCAGGTCTGCGTACTGAACGGGCCCGGTGGCAGTCGCCCAGTCCGGGGCCCGCCGCGGAGCGGAGGTCATCTCCACATGAGTGATGTGGCCGCGACCTGGCACCACCGTGTGGTTGAACCAGGCATCACGTAGGACCACCCGAACCGCCTCGCCCAGCAGGGCAGCATCCTCGTCCCCGTTGGGGTCTTCGCAGAAGGTGTGCACGACGATGTCTGCCTCATCAACGAAACGGGTGTCGCCACCCCAAACACCGAACTGAGGCAACCGGCGCACCAACACCAGGGGGAACACTTGTTTGTCGGCGATGAGCGTCCTGACTTGGATTTCTGGTAGCCCCTCGCGCAAGATCGTCAAAAGCAGATCCTCCACGGGTGACAGTTCGACCAGTGCCCGCACTGCGTCCGGCAGCCCGCTGTCTCGCCTGATGGGGGCCATCAGCGCCTCCTCCGCGTCACCTGCCTGGCCCACGGCCGGGCCGGCGGCGCACCTCACGCTTAAGCGTTTTGCGCTTGCGGGGCAGCCGTGCGACCCGATGCAGGATGAACAGGCCGTCCATCGCACCCCAGGTTGCGCCAGTCTCCGGGTCGATATAGCCCGCACGCCCGAATTCGATCGACAGGGCAGCCCTTTGGCCGCGTTCATCGGTTAGGACAAGATAGTGATCGATGCGTCCCCTGGCTATGTCGATGGCGGCGTGGCCATCGTGCCTGTGTGCGGCAAGCTCAACGTCTGCGTGGGCCTTCATCTCGAAAAGCAACTCAGCCATGAAGCTCTGGACGCCACCATGGCGAGCCAGGGCCTTCTCGACATTCCCGTAGAGCGTGACGGTCATGGTCGCTCCCGCAAGTCCATCGACCAGTGACGGGTGCGCCGGGTGCCATGGTGGTAGGCCGGCGGGGTCACCACGTCCCAAGTGGACCCGAGTATCTCGACGCGGGACCATAGCTCGACGCCTTCCAGGTCGGCGGCCACGCCAATACGGATGATGTTGATCTTTTGCTGTCCAGGCACCTCGGCTCGGGCGGATCGCTGGGCACTGACCCAGACCCGCACCTCGTGCGGGCCGTCAGCGTCGGCCATCCGCACCTGGTTGCCCCTGTTGTCCTGTATGACCACGGTCCGCCATACGCGCGCGTCTATGCCGCGTCGGCGCTGATGGCTCACCACGGCTCCGTGTCGCTGGAAAAGTACGGGATGGGCTCATTGCTGCCCTCGTCGGGCACTAGGCCCACGGGGCGCTTGCGTTGCGGCCCCCATGCGGAGATGGGTGCACAGTAGAGCGCCGCACGGCTACCGGCAATTCCCCCCAGCAGCTTCTGCTCAGCAGTGGTGAAGTGGACCGCGCCACTGCCTCCGCCGGCTTCATCGGACCAGCTCAGGGTCTCGTCGCCGGCCCGCGACTGGGTGTAGCCCTGAGGGTTGTCCATGAACCGCTTGCAGGCCCGTAGTACCAAAGTCCGCACCAAGCGTGGAGTATTTGTCACGTCCCAATCTCTGCCGTAGTGGCGGGCCAGGTCCGAGGCGTCCTCCAGGGCGCTCTGCGCGATTCGCTCCTCGTCTGCGTCAAGAGTCCAGTCGAGGCGGCCTTTCAGTTCATCGAGTGTCGCGTAGTCCGCCATGCCGTCTCCTTTGCGTGGAGAGCGGGGCCCCGAAAGGTAGCCCGCTCACAGGATCACACAGGGTTATCCGCTGATGCCGGTGATGTTGGCCAGCTCGGTGTCGTACTCGATGGTGAACTTTGCGTTCTCATCGGTCCGGCCAGCGACCGGGTCCGGCAGCGAGTCGGTGCCGTTAAGAACCAGCTTGATCGCCCGCACGAAGTGGTTGTGGGTTGAGACGAACGGCTGGTTCGACCCATCATGTCCCACCAGCGGGTCATCCACGTTACGGAAGCCCCTGTAGCTGTTGAAAATTGAGCGGTCCTGGAACCGGGTCGAGTCGTAGTCCCGAATCCAGCGCAAGGCCACGCCGTTGTGGCTGGCGGTTGCCCCGAACGGCACGGACTGCGGGACACCAGGTGCCGCGGACATGAAGATGAACGCGCTGTCCACCAGCGCAATGGCGGTGTCGGCAGGCAGCTCTCGGGCGACGACGAAATCGAAACCGAACCGGCGGGCCAGGGTCGCCTCACGTAGTGCGGTAACCGCCTCGACCTCACCGACGTTGGACGCGAGGTTGAGCTTCTCGTCGTTGAGTAGGGCCGACTGCCAGCCGGTGCCGATCAGCATGGCCCGGCGGCCCGGCGCACGCAGGGCATCCAGCGTCAGGCCGGCACGGATCAGGCCCGCCCGTAAGCTGGTGTCCGCTACACCGAGGGTTACCTCGTACGGGGCCGCCACGAGGTGGTTGGTGGCCTCGTGCTCCAGGCCCCGGCCGATCGCCTCAGTTTGTTTGGTCGCCAGCTTCGCCCAGCCACGCAGGTCCATCTCGTTCTGCTCGTCGGTCAGCTTGACGGCCGAGTAGATGTCGCCGCCGAACTGCACCGCAACCTTGCGCTCGGCGTACTCATCGAACACGACCTCGGTCGTTCGGTCCGCGCGCCAGCCGTAACTGCGGTATGGCAGGACGCCCTCAACGGTCACGTTGATCGTGTCATCCGTCGCACCCTTGAATTGGTCAATACCCTCGCGCCGGAACACGGCCGGCACGATAAGCTGCTCCTCCAGAGCGACCGCCGCGGTGGCGACGATCTTCTCCGGCTTGATTACCTGATGCTCAGCCACTCTGTCTGCCCTCCTGGGCTACGAAGAAGCCCCGGGCTGGCTGCGCCCAGGGCTCGCGTTATCAGGGAGTCAGTAGCGGAAAGCCCGCGCCCGGCGTGCCTCCGTCACGGGGTTGAACGGCTCGTCCTCGTCGGACGGGTCCAGGCCACCCCGAAGGTCCCCTGGCGGGGCCACCGCGTACCTCTGGAGCGCCTTCGCGTCGGCCTCCAACTCCTCGGCGGTGGTGCCGTCCAGGCGCTTTGCGAGGTCATCAGGCAAGCTGAATCGCCGCGCAACATCGCTGACGAGAACCTGGCGCTCCAGCTTCTGGTTGGTGTCCCGTAGCTCCTTCGTCGCGGCCTCAAGCTCCTCGACCGACTTCACGGCCGAGAGTTTCATTTCGGCCTCGCGCAGTCGCGTGCGGTAGTTGGCTGCCTCGGCGTTGGCTTTGGTCAGCCTGTCCCGAGCCCACTTCGGCAGCTCGTCGCCTTCGTTCTTGCCCTCGCCCTCGGGCGTCTCCGGGGCCTCCGGCCCGCCGCCCGACTCCTTGGCCGGCGCAACTTCGGTGTCCTGTGGGCCCGGGATCTCTGGCTCTTCGTTGATGTCGGGCATGCGTGGATCAGCCTCCTGGGCTCGGGGTGTTGATCGCCGCCTGGGCGAGCTAGGTCTGCTCCTGGCGGATGAAGCGCCGCCAGGCGCTTACCGCCGCCTGGCCCGACAGCCCCTTGGTGACCTGGGGCCAGAGCGCCTGGTAGCGGCGGTTCAGGGTGTAGCGAGTTGATGTACGCCACTGCTCGCGGCTGTAGACCGGCTCGGCGTAGCAGTGGCAGTTGTCGTGGTATTTGTCCCCGTCGCCGTACCTGGCGGTCGCATTGGTCTTGTAGACCGGGCCCCGGGAAATCAACATCGCGCACCACCCGCAAGGGGCGCCAGTGCGCGACAGACGCACGTAGCCGATCACCCGGCGGTCGCGGTCGGAGTAGTTCCAGACAATTCCCCGACCGCCATCCATGGCGACCCGCGCCGCGGTGGCTGCCTGGCGGCTGCCGGCGCTGCGGTGCGCCTCGTCGCGGGCAGCGTCAACCTCCTTGGCGGGAGCGTCGGTGTCAATGTGGCTGACCTTGACTTCGAGGTTCTTTGGCCCCAGGGCTTCGAGGTCGATGCGGGCCTCCCGCTCAGCGAGGCGCTCCAGGCGCTCCTCCTCCGCAGCAGAGTTTCCGTCAATCTCCTCGACCGGGATTCGGTCCTCGTCCAGGACACTGTCTGCGCCGGTGGACGGAGTGTCCTCCAGGGGCTTCTGAACGGGTCCGGCCAGCTCTCCGAACTCGTCACGCAGCATTTGGAGCGTGACGTACTCGGGCTCGGGTCTCCAGGGGTCCGCGACGGTCCTGCCAACACGGAGGGCCCGGATGAGCCGGTAGTACGCCATCGCCAACGCGCGTGCCTGACCACGCCGGGTCATGACCAGGCGGACAGCCTGAGTCAGCCATCGACCAGCAGTCTGCGTGGTCGCGGTGGGTGGCACGTCGGCCCATATCTTGAGGGCGTCTTCGATGGTCGCGGCACCGACCTGGGTCAGCGCCAAGTGGAAGGCGACCGAGGCTTGATCAGCCTCCCTCTGCGCGGGCGTCACGAAGGAGTTGCCTCCGCATCCGGGGTGGCCGGGATGTCGACGGCGCGGTCAGGGCTCGACCGGCGCAGCGCCTGGGAGATCGCCAGGTCGGCGTTCTCCTCCTCGTATAGCCGCTCCCACTCGTCCAGCTCGGACTGCCGTGCGCCCGGAACTCGGGCCCACAGGCCGCGCTTCGGGATGCCGAGCAGTTCGGCCAGCTTGCCCAGCCCGTCGGCCGACTGCGCGAGGGACTTCAGCTCCATGTCGCGCCAGATGACCTCGACCTCGTAGTCGTCGAGAGATTCGTTGTTCAGTTCGGCGGCCAGCCGGTCAACCCGCTCCCACGACTCGCCGAAGCTGGTGCGAAACTCCTCAACCATGCGCGACAGCGCAGTCTCAGCGGCCAGCAGCGCCTCGGCGCTAAGGTTGGCGATCTGCCCCAGCAGGTGATGCGGCGGTGTCTGCGAGATCGCGGACAGGTGCCGGATCGACATGTCGACGCTCGAAATGAAGCCATCCAGTGGTGTCTCATCAAACGAGCCGAATTTGGTCGTCTCGTCCTCGGCGAACAGGAACCGCTTCGCGTTGTAGTTCATCGGCAACGGGATCGGGTTGCCATCCTCGTTGAGGATCGGCTCGCCAGTCTCCGGGTCGCGTTTGAGCGGGGGAGCCATCCCGGTTGCCCAGCGGGCCTTCGTGCTCCCATAGGTCTGGGCAACCAATAAGTCAAAGATCGTCTGACCGATCCGATTTTGCACGGGGATCATGGGTTCGACCACGCCGACTGTCCGGCCCTCCAAATCGACGTAGGCGACGAACCGGGTGACTGGGCATTCACTTGCACCGTGCCGCATGCCCTTTTCGACCCGGATGGACTTCGGGTCGGTGTACGAACTGAACGCCACTGCGTACTCGTGGGTGCCGTCCCACAGCGTGGCCTTGCCCGGCGACCCGTCGGCCGGCTTGCGGGTAACCGTCAGCGCGGCGTGCGGAGTCTCGTCGTTGGCCGGGTCCTCAAACAGGGCAGCGGTCCTCATGGCGCTCAGGCCGCGGGTTTTCACGCCCCGCGGCGTCTTCTCGGTGACTGTGAACGAGTGGCCATAGGTGAGCGCGCCTCGGTGTACGGGGATCTGCCGGGCGGTCAGCCGGGAACGCTGCCAGTGCTTCCAACTCGGGCTCTTTCCGGAGGGCGCCTTGTCCCCGTGGCGGAAGGAGTCGACGTATAGCGCCTGTGTAGGTGTCTTTACCAGCAGGGGCATCCAGTTGGAGATCGCCCGTTTAGCAAGGAGTTTGTACTCATCGTCTGAGTTCTCGGGCATATACGGGTCGTCATGCCGGCCTTGCATGTAGTTGTCGATGCGCTCCAGACGGTCGGCGTCTCGGTCCAGGATCAGCAGGAGTTGGGCGGCAAGCCGGCGCGGCGATGGATCACCGATCACAGGATCACCTCCTTACATCCAGTAGGAGCGGCCGGTTTTGGGCCTGGTCTTGCGGCCGCGAGTGCGGAGGTCGTAGAGCGCCTCGTGGGCGAGCATCAGCGCGGCGTAGGCGTCGATCTTGCGGCGTTCGTCGCCTTTGCGGAACGAGACGCCGTACGGGGTGTTATGTCGATGTGCGTTGAGCAGGTGTCGGCGCAGCGTCAGGTCACCATCGTGATGCACCCTGCCGTCGAAGATGGATGACATCAGCCGCTCGTGTGCCTGGGTGTTGCGCTTCTGCGAACCGCGCATGTCCCAGCCGATAGCGGAGCGCTCAGTTGCCCTCACGTCCAGGCCCTCGCCGTAGGTCTCGGCCCAGTCGGTGATGTAGGACTCCCATAGCGCCACGTCGGCATAGAAGCCGCGGACGCTGAACAGACGGAACGTCTCGTGCACCTGGCTGTCGACCGCATGCCGGGGGACCTCCCAGCCCGCGCCCTGTGCGCCGTCCGGCCTCTCCCACACCCCGAGCACGAATGCGGTCATGTCGGAAACTCGAATGCAGACCAACGCGGTGGCGTCGTCGCTCTTGCCCCCATCAAAGCCCATGACGATCTCGTCGCCTGGCATCAGGGTCGCGTCCTTGCGCTCTAGGGGCTTCCACTGCTCGTAGCCGTAGAGGGCGTCCTCGTCGGCGACAACCTGGTTAAGCCACATGCGCCGGGACCGAGCGACCGAGATGGTGGTGTTCTGAATCGACTGGATAATGCTCTCGACCTTGAGCCAGATCGCGTCGCCCCGGATCTTCGGGATGACGATCTTCAGGGCCTCGGGCGTCAGCGGGGTCTTCGGGTCCGCCTCGATCGAATCGTAGAGGAAGCCGACATCAACCGACCTGCCTTCGAGGATCTTTTCAAAGTGGTCACGCATCTTTTCGGCGACAGAGTCCTCACCAGGCAGGAAGGCGTTGGTGATCGCCAGGTAGCGCGAGTCCTGCTTGGTGGAGTTGCCGTCGATTGTCTCGTGCATGAGGTGACCGTTGTTGCCCCTGACCCAGTGCTGCGTCTCGTTCAGCAAGGTAAAGGAGGTTCGCTTGCCTTCGAGTGCCCGATAGCTCGATGTAACCGCCTCTAGGCGGCATCTGCCTCGATTTGCTCGAATAAGGACGGCTCCGTCCTTGATGGAGTAGACCTGCTTGAAATAGTCCGACATTAGGCCCGGGATCAGGGACATGGTGTTGGTTGTCTGCGCCTGGTTGACCGCAGTGACCTGCACCCACGCGCGTGGATGGGCCTTGCCGACCGGGTCGCCACCCTCGTCCCAGTGGGAGAACCGGCTTGGGCCGCATAGCTCGATCAAGCACATCACCGCGAGCAGCGGGTCCTTGCCCCACCCCTTCAGTCGTTGCAGCACGCCCGTGCGGTAGATGAACCGGCCGTTCTCGGCGACCGCGTACCACCAGAGCAGGAAGCGAAGTTGCTCCGTGGTGAACCGCCAGGGGCCGCCATCCTCAGCGAGGAGGTACTCGGCGCACCAGCCGGCGATCTGCCACCCGAGGGTGCGCTCCGGCAACAGCCACGAGCCATCGGCACGGGTCTGCCACGTCGGGCCCAGGTAGGTCGGTTCGAGCAGCTCCAGCTCGGCCTCCGTCGGCGGAGGCGGTGTGACCGCGACGGTCATCGCTCACCTCCCCATGGAGGGCACCCCCGGCCACGGGAGATTCGAAGTAAGTGGGGATAGTTCTCCTCGGAGGGTGGTCCGCTGGAGCGCAACCACGGTCCCCTCAGTCCAGACCGAGCTGGCGGCGATAATTGGCTACTACCTGGTCAGAAGCAGAAGGCCCGTCATCGACGGGCTCGTGAAGTTCGATGCGGACACGACGGCGATCCCCCTCGGCGACGAGCAGGCGCTCGAAGGCGGAGTAGATCGTCTGGAGCATCTGGCCGGACCGCTTCCTGGACTGCTTGTAGTAGCTAAGGTCTTCACAAAGCGAGTAGGCGAAGGCCCAGTCACTGTTCTGGTAGAAGTCCGCCTGGCCACTAGTCTTCAGCGCCTCCCACAGCTTCAGGGCAATGGGATGCCAAGAGCGGTCGGCGTTGGGGACCTTGACCGGCCGGGCTTCACCCCTGGTGATCGGCAGAACTTCTTTGCCCTTGCGCTCGCGCGGGCGGGCTAGGTCGTCGGAGCGGTTGGGCACCGGGCCTGGCATGGAGGCCGCCTCCTTCTAGAGGGCGCCTGGACTCGAACCAGGGACATCGGGGTTATGGGCTCCACGCTCTATCACTGAGCTATGGCTTGTGGGGTTCTTGCCACCCTGTTCCGTGTGTTCCTGGGGCTGCTCTCCCTGGGCGTGCCGGAGCCGGCCCCAGAAGGCGGGCCGGCGAGGGGAGCCGGAGTGCAGCCTTACCAGACCTCCCACACGATGTGTGGAACGAACCAGATCATGAAGCCGAGTAGGCCAGCCATGAAGCCGAGTACACCGGCCGACTTCCAGCCGCGCTTGGTGCCGATCCAGATTCGGATGTTCTCGGAGAGTGTGTCCCCCGGAGCCTTGCGCCACAGCGCGATGCCCTCCAGGATTGCGAAGCTGATCGCCAGCAGCGCCAACCAGGCGGCCCAGATGGTTGCCCAGACGCCATGCTTCGGCGGCTCTTTGTCGGCGGCGGTCACGGGCAGCCCCCTTCGCTTGCAGTGGAGTGCCCCAGGGAGGCTCGCCACCCCGTCTTTCCCGTCTCGGGGTGGCGAGGTGGCGAGGTGGCGAGGTGGCGAGGTGGCGAGCCATGGGGAGGGAACGCGCATTGTGTTGCAGCGCTCTAGCCTCCCGCACCCAACAGGGGTGGCTGCCCGGAGCGCGCAGTCATAGGAGGCCCGGATGGGCCTCGGCGCGGGTGAACCGCTTGGCGGTGCGACGGATCGCGGCTGCCCGCGCTCGGGCACCCTCAGCGCCGGACTTCTTGTCGTGGTGCCACTGACAGATAGCTTGCAAGTTGGACTCGGAGTGGTCGTCGTTGTTGATAATGTGATCAACGTCGACAGCGGTATCACGACACCGCTCACCCCAAGCGCTCCTGGCTCTGCAGCGATGACTATCTCGTCGCAGCACCCGCTTGCGTCTCGCCCCCCAGTCGGGAGGGAGTCGGTGCCGCCGGTCTGAACCTTCCCAACCGGGCATCTCGACTCCCTCCAGATGGAATTTTGGCCCCAACCGCGTACGCCCGGAGACATGCGGACCCAGGACCAAGTCATTGGTGACAACTTCACAGGCAGGCAGGTGGGAGGGCGTCTCCAAGAAAATGTTGTCGCCCGCGTCAGCGGGCCTACCAGGTTGACTAGCGGTTAGGTGATCAGGTGAACCCCCATGGCCCCTTCGGGGCCTAGGTTAGCTTGCCAGTCTCGGGCTCCGAAGCCTGCCAGCCAACTGTTCTACTACTAAGACGGGTTCAGGGAGCCGATTGGCAATATCGATGTGGACTAGATCACAATATCTCAACGAATGGGTGAGTCCGGGCCGCCGCTGGGTGCCCCCAGAACGACCTTGGAACTGTGGCAAGATTCCAGCCGCTAAGACACGGCGGTACGGCTACCCGGCTCCGGGGTTCATACCCCCTACCGGTATCCACTTCTTACTCTCCACTCTCGACAATTATCACCCGTACCCGGTAGGGGTATGAAGTGGTGATATGGCTGAGGTGTCCGCCAAGACGAAGGCCGTGACTCAGCTCACGCGTGGACTGGTTTAGGCGAGATGTCCGGCTGAACGATCGATAGGGATCTGGCCTGAGAGGCACACAGAGCGCCGAAAGGCAGGCTGTCCGTGTGATCCGTAGCGCGCACTCGACTTAGTAGTGATGTTCTTAGATTCAATCCAGCCCCTTGACGCAGTGCCGGGCCGTCGTGTCCCATCGCGCGCCCGGCGCGCGTCTTCCCTTCGTTCTAATGGGTCCCACTACTTAGTGGGCTTGGATTGATACTTTCCGTGCACTCATCCGTTCGGTCAGCTTGGGTTAGCCAAATGGCGGTGCCATCATGTGATGCTGTGACCTAATGTTGCAGTTGTTCGAGGGGACCGGGACAGCGGTTTACTCGGACGGGGAGGAACACATGTTGACATGTACATTCATGACGACTATGGTTCATTCCACTGCGAGGTCAACCGGGTTCGACGCTCTCGGCTCACCGCATAGGCGGTCGACCAACACGGAGCAACGGTCACAAGTTGACAGAGCGGATGGGGCAGACTACGGTTCTTCCCAGCACAGCAACAAGCCGATCAATTGGGTCGGATGAAAGGCCCGTGAGCAAGCGCACGGGGAAAGCGGACCCCTTGGGATGCTGAGGGGTGGCGCACTCCGTCTAGGCAGTCGGACGGGCAAACGACGTTTCGCTAGGTCGTGCACAAACCTACGGCACACGTTAAGGGGGCATCCTCTCTGTGTGGCAAGGGGGCGGTCAGTCGCTTCGGATCGGAATTGTCGCCTAGGTGGCGGAGATCATCAGTCTCTGACTAACCACCGGGTACAGCGCCGAACCGGCAGGCGAGCGGAGCGGGTGGCGCAGTGAGTAAGCAAATCCGCTCGCAAGTCTTCCCTTCGGCGTGGTGGTCACATGATCCCCGCGCCGTTGGGTGAACTTCAGGAGGTGGTGTGAAGTTGACACCTTTGGTATTTGATAGGCGTCGAAGACCGTAACATCAATCGGAAGGTGAAGTGATGAGAGTAGCTGGCGTCTGGAATGGCGGCGCGGGGCGCTACAGCTCCGGGGGTATTGACACCGACGGGGAGACCTGGGCCTCGCTGTCTGACGCTGGGCGCTCCCTGGTGGAGCGGTATGAGTCCGGCTATTGGCTACGGGATGGCCGCGCTCGGGCAATGGAGTTGGATGATGACGGGATCTTCCACCTTGGCGAACCGACCGACTGTTTGCGCCCTTGTGTTGGGGAGGACACCAGCATTGACCTGTACCGGATGGAGCGGGTTGGGCGTGGCAAGTGGCGGCTAGGTCATGAGCCGTACGCACGGCTTACCTTGGGCCCTCGGCTTGGGGTGCGCGTCGAGAATTGGTGAAGTGTGATCCTGTGACCCAGGGTGGTGTGGCTCATGGGGCCGCCGGGTGTGGGTCCGGCCATGAGTACTTAGAGGGGCGGTGACGTGGGTAGGGGGATGACTTCCCATGACGAACGGCTTCGCGGGCTAGGCACCAGCGTCCGAGCCTGCGCCGATCGGATCGTGGCGGTCTGGGATCGGGCGAGCGATTCTGAAAGGGATGCCGGTGCCCGCTGGTACGACGAAGCGGCGAGGGTCGTCGATGATCTGGCCGCGCAGACCGGGCGTTCCCGTGAGCATGTTGCCGCCGTAGTCTCTCATCTTTCGCCACGGACGACTTGGGCGCGGACTGTGGCCGGTGCTACCGCACTGCTCATGGGGGGCGTGCCGGTGGCATGCATTGGGGCGAACGTTAAGCGGGCGTCGTGTGCGCTGGAATCGGATGATCCACTAGGCACGCTTGCCGGGCCGAAGGTTCGCCGGTTCGCGCTTAACATCCTCGGCGACCGGGGGGCGGTAACGGTGGATGTGTGGGCGGTGCGAGTCGCCTTCGGTGGCCGCTTTGCCCGCACTGATCATGAGCGGCTGGTTAGTCGGGTAGGCGTGTATGAGGCGCTTGAGCACGCTTACCGGACTTCCGCTCGCCGGGCCCGTTGTGATCCTGCGACCATCCAGGCCACATCCTGGATCGTAGCCCGAAATGGGCGCAGTGGCTGAGTAAGTGTGAAAAGTGGTCCATGCGTTGCTGTCTGGGGTGGCGTGGGTTCATGACCCGGCATGGATGCGCAAGGTCAATCATCACATGGAGGGAGTAGATCGATGCGTGGACGTACGGCGGTGGCACTGGGCTACGTGATTGAGGACGCCCGGGAGGAACTGCACGAGCTGTCGGCCGGCGCAGTGGACCCCTGGTCCTTGACCGACGCCGAGGTGGTCGACCTGGTCGACGCCGGGTACTTGGGCGGCTGGTCCGCTTTCCTGCGGAATAGTGCGGCCTGAGAGGGCGAAATGCCAGAGGGGCTGGGGCCGATTGCCAGGCAACTCACCGCCGAGGAGCTGGAGGCCGCACTGGTCGCCTTGGCCGACATCCGTGCCGGATACCCGGACCCAGAGCTGGACCCGGCCGGACGTGTGGTTGCTGACAGGGTACGGGGCATTGTTCGCGATTCCGACTGACTGACGATTCATTCCGTCCTAAACCAAAAGGGGAGACCCGATGAAGACTGTGACGCTGACCGATGACCAGTATGCCTGCCTGCTCCGTGCCGTCAAGGTTGCGCTGCGACAGGCCAAGCAGATGGTGTTTGACGCTGAGCGAGACCTGATCTGGGCGGACCACCGGGGCGATGAAAGCTCGGCCCGGTTCTTCTACAACATGCTGGCGCTGTCCACGGACTTGCGGCGCGAGTACACCAACCTGACCGAGGTGGTGGAACTTGCCGACATGTGAACTTGAGTTATAGGCGCCAGTCACACCATCACGCGATGACTACTGCAAGGAGACGCCATGCTTACCGCGAAGCGGACCGAGCTGCAAGTCTGGGTTGGCTGCCTGGATTGCTACAACCATGGTCGATTGGTAGGGCAGTGGTACGACGCCAGCGAAGTCGGGGCGCTCGATATCGAGCAAGTGCACCGCGACGGGGGTGCGGGGTTGACCGGGCTGCCGTCGCCGGACGCCTACCGCTGGTCGCCAGAAGGTGGGGACCCGGAGGAGTTGAACGAGGGGCATGAGGGGCTATGGGTCTTTGATCATGATGGATTCTGTGGCCTTTTGAGGGGGGAGTGCTCCCCGTCGGAGGCGCAGCAGGTCGCCGAAGTGATCGGTCAGCTCGAAATGCATGAGGACGTTTCGGCACTGGCCACTTACGTCCAGCACGAAGGCGTTGACCTTGATGACTCGGGACTAATCGAGAGGTTCCGGGAGGCGTACTGCGGCGAGTGGGAGAGCGAGGTGGAGTACGCCCAAGACTTGGCCGACGACCTGGGGGTGCTCGACGCTGACGCTACTTGGCCGTGCAACTACATCGACTGGGACCGCGCCGCCCGGGACCTGTTCATAGACGACTACTGGTCGGTGTGGGTGGGGGGCAAGGTTCAGGTCTTCCACAACGGCTAAAGCGGCTGATCAAGTGTGATCCTGAGTCCATGCGTCATCGTCAAGGGATGGCGAGGGTTCATGACCCGGCATGGACACGTAAAGCCAACTATCACAAAGGGAGGGACATGAACACGATGCTGGTGTATCGGGTTGAGACGGCGTGGGGACAAGGTCCGTACAACCGATGGGACGGGGCAATGACGGAGGCACAGGCGGATGAGCATCAATTGATGACGAAGGCGCACTGCAATACGGAAACCCACCCCTCCCCGCAAGTCGATCGCGCTTGGTCGAAGAACCCGAAGTCGGGGCAATTCGATGATTCCTACCTGTTTGGGTTCGGAAGCCGGGCCGACCTGGTCGCCTGGTTCGGGGGGTGGGGTGCGCATCTCCAGGACTGCGGTTACCGGGTGAACGTGTACCGAGTTCCTGTCCGTGCGGTGATCGCGGGCCGCAATCAGGTGGCGGCCAAGCGCTACTCGATGGTGCGGATGTGCTCCCTTCCCATCACCAAGCTGGCCCCATGACCCGCCGGCCTGCACGCCGGCCAGGACGGCGGGGGTTCACGACCCGGTGCAGGCACGCAACTACCCCGCCTGCCTGAGGGAGAGATATGTACCGCGTGACCTGGACCGAGGTTTCCAAGCATGAGGTGGAGCTGACCGCCGTAGAACTGGCCGACCTGCTGGGGGTGGAGGTTGACGAGATGGCCCTCATCGAGGAGATCGACTGTGGCGGGAGCCTAGTTAACAGCCTCGGCGGGCTGAGCCGTTGGGGGTTCGTGGGCCTGACCCGCGAAGACGTTGAAATCGAGGAGGTCTGACCATGGCTCACGAGATGGACATACCAACCGTCGATGACGGCGAGGTCTACCTGGCACGCAAGATCGACAATAATCGATTCGTGCTGGAGGTGACCAACTCGATCGGCGACGTGGCCAAGGTCGAGTTGATCGGGGATGACCTGCTTCAGCTCATTCGTAGCTCGGCGCAACTCCTTGCCGAGGCGTACTGATCCACGGGCCTGCACGCCGGCCAGGACGGCGGGGGTTCACGACCCGGTGCGGGCACGCATGACATCCACCCATCCCAACACGAGGGAGACCGACATGAGTTCCCGACTGGCCAAGGCTCTACTGTCCGACGACCCGGCTGAGCAGGAGAAGCTTTTGCGGGAGGAGACGCTGCGCCACGCGGTGTCTCGTGCGATCTTCTGCGCCATCACCGAGAAAGTGCTCGACGTTCGCGCGGCGGTGCTGTTCACCGTCAAGCACAACGGTAAGTCTGGTGCGCTCGTCATGACCGGCGAGGCGTGGGACGGGCTGTCGGCGGACACGCTGGCTACCGCCGCCGAGCTGGGTGCTGAGGTTGAGGTCATCGACGGGCGGGAGCTGGTCTGATGTTTCATATCATCGTGAAATCCATCAATGGAGGCGAGGAGCGCTATGGGCGCATGGAGTTCATCTCTCCGAGCCTCGCAGCCCAGTATGTCGAGCGCGAGTTGCGCAGCCTTACCTGCTACTGCCAGGTGTGGATCAAGAACCGCGGCGGGGAGCGCGTTGTCCAGGGGCGCCGGGACGGCTTCAACGGCACCGGCAAGAACTGGATCTGGGAGAGGGCATCATGAACTGGGCGGGCCGTCCCCATCGGAGACCTGTGTGCCGATCTGGCCGAGCAACCCTCACCACCGAGAACCTGGTCCGCGAAACCAGGGCGGGGGAGGTCGGCCGTTGACCGATGCCGAGTAGGAGATTTACCACCTATCCTTCTGTGAACTTGAGATGAAGCAATTGGTCACAAATGCGAGCACAAGATATCAATCTAAGGATGAAGCAAGAAGGGGTATTGAGACATGACTGCACGTGGCAAGATGAATGCCGCCAATATCGTCCGTGCCATTAACTCCGGCAGCACCATACGAGTGCTCCTGACGTGGCAGAGCGCGGAGACCCTCAGGACAGCCGGCGTCAACCGTGAGCCGGGTCTTATGGCTGCCAACCGAAAGACTGGCGTGTTGACGCTGGCCGTCCAGGAGGTCGAGACCCGGGCGATAGTCACCACCGGCCGGCGAGCCGAGCGACAGTACCGCCTCCGCACTAGCCAGGGCTGGACCCTTTGGTCTTCCCCTGTCCAGACCTTCATCCTCGCCCCCGAAGATGCAGCCGGGATCAAGCGGGCGCATAGCGAGGCGTTGATCGAGGACGCGCGCATCAATGTGCAGGACGAGCTGGCCGCCTTCGAGCGGGGTGAGTTGAAGGAAGGTCAGGCCGCCGAACTACCGGCCACTGAAATCCCGAACGACCCACCGCACCATGAGGTGATCAACGGCTCGGGGGTCGACGCGCAGGATTCCCGGCCCCCCCACAAGTTGCGCCAGGACCGGAGGGCGTGACCCATCCGCCTGTGGTCCGGCTGGGACGGCGAGGGCTCACGACCCACCACAGGCACTCACCGAAGACAAGCAGAGAGGTAGCACATGACTCAGGCCACCAATGGGATGCTCGCCAAGATCCGTAAACTGCTGCCCTTGCCGAAGACCCGGCAGCCACGGCAGCCGAGGCCGAAGCGTCCACCGCCAAGGCAGCCGGGCTGATCGCCAAGTACGGCGTCGACCGGGCCATGCTCGCCGCGACCAATCCGACCACTGACGTGATCGGCGACACGGTGGTGGTGATCGATGGTGCGTATGCCCTGGACAAGCAGCGGCTACTGGGTGCCATCGCCATCGAGCTGGGCTGCAAGGCTGTTTACCAGACCCGCTATCCGGACGGTAAGCGCCAGTATCGGGTGCACTTGTTCGGCTACGGCTCTGACCTGGAGCGGGTGGACATGCTGTTCACCAGCCTCTTAGTGCAGGCGACGCATGGCTTGGCCGGCGCTGAGGTGCCGCTGGGGGAGAATGCCACCGCCTACCGCAAGGCGTGGCTGACCGGATTTACGGAGGCCATAGCGTCCCGGCTGCATCAGGAGACCGAGCGCGCTAAGCAGCGGGCCGAGGAGCAGGTGATCACCGGGGCCTCCGTCGCCCTGGTGCTCGCTGACCGGTTGAGCCAGGTCGAGGCCGCCAAGAAGCGGCAGTACGGCAAGCTGCGCCTCGCCAAGCAGCGGACGCTGACCGGGCAGGGCATCGCCGACGGGGCCGAGGCCGGCAATCGGGCCGAGCTGGGTGGTCCGCGAGTTGATGATGGCGGTGGCCGGCGGATGCTGGCCTGACACAGGGTTGTGGTGGCTTTGGTCCACCCTCACCCCCGACCCTGATGTGAAATTGTGAGCAGAGGAGATAGGTGTGGCTTTGTGGCTTTACAGGATCGACCTGTCCGACTTCTTCCATAAGCCGTGGAGCTTCGAGAGGAAGCGCGACCTGATCGTGGATCGCTTACGGGGCAGCGAGTGGGTCAAGGCACACGGTGAGGACTCCCTGCTGGTGGTCGCCATCAACGAGATGGCGCACGCCACCGAGGTCGAGGATTTTGACGACTGGTGGGACGAGGTCTACGACCTGGCCGACCGCGACCTGGTGTGGATCAATACCTGAGAGGATGCGGCGTGAGCAAGGATCTCGTGCAGACCAAGTACTACACCTTTGCCCAGAACAACACGGGCGACCGGTTCGGCGAGGCTGCTCCTACTTGAATGTGAAACTGTGATCAGATAGGGTTGTGAAACTGAGAGCGAAATGTAGAGCACAGTGAGAGGGGCGTGCAGTGGAGACCGACACCCTTGTCGTCGCCATCACGGGCATCGACGACCTGGTGGCCCTCCCCGTGGGGGTGGCGATTCAGGACCGCGATGGGGATGTGTTTACCAAGATCGACATCGACACCTATGCATCGGCTATCTACACCTTTCCGGCTAACTACTTGCTCGACTACCTGCCGGCCATCGTGCTGTGTGAGCCGATTGAGTTCGAAGCGGGTGACGTTGTACGCATCACCAAGGATGGGCTGGACGTCATCTACATCCGCAGCGGTGATCTTGCGGAGGTTGCCGAAGTCGACGATGCTCACATCTGGGTGAGGTTCGAGGACTTCTTGCATCTGCCATTCAAGCGCGAGGAGGTGGAACTGGTCCGCCGGAGCATCGAGAGCGCCCGCAAGGGTAGTGACCAGATCGTTGACCAGATCGTCTCTGTGTTTCGCGGTCTGCTCGACGAGATTCCGACTGCTGCCAAGGGCCGCGGCCAACCTGCCGAGACTGCCGAGCCGGTTCTGATCACCTCGGTCGCGGAGCTGAATGCCCTGCCCAACGGCAGTGTGGTCACCGCGACCGTCGCTACCGCCTCGCCGACGCGCTACAAGAGCGGGGGGCGCTGGAGGGTCATGGGCTCGGGCGGCACCTATGACTACACCACCTCCCGCCTGGCCGAAGCCGCCAGGCTGCGCCTGGTGTACAAGCCGGCCGCCTGACTGTAACTAGTTGTGAACTTGTGAGCTGGGCTGGTCATGTCTGGCCGGCTTAGCTCGCACTCGGGGGGATGTATGCGGATCACACCACGACGGGATGAAGTTCAGGCGATCGTCGCGATCTTGGAGAGCGACGAATACGACAGCGCAGAGGTCATGGCCAGGGCCTTGATCAAGGAAGTTTCCGAGCTGTTGAACATGCGCGACTGGGTGGCCCTGACGCATCGATTTGGAGGACAGCGCCGGCTCGGCATCAACTGGGGCCCATTCGCCTCCGACAACGAGGCCGGCAAGTACGCCGCCAAGATCGGCATAAACGGCAAGTTCTCGACAGTCAAGCTTTACAGCCCCGGGCTACTCCTGGCTAACGCTACCGCCGCGAAGCGCCCGACCAAGGACTTCTGCACCAATCCCGTATGCATGCATGCCTCCGCGGTTCATAGCGCCGTCGGCACCGGCCGCGGCAAGTGCGTTCTGGAGTTGTGCCCCTGCACCAAATACAGCAAGTGAGGTGAATTTGATGAGCAACAGGACAATTGTTCCGCATATCTGGTGCGGGGACTGCAACAAGCGAGGATTCAGCAGCCGCAGCCTGGCCCGTAAGGCGCTTGGCCGGGTGCGGGCCAAGCGCAACCGGCTTGCCGACAAGCATGGAACCCGACGCGGAGTGGTCCGGGAAAACCGGGCCTACATCTGTCCCGGTGGCCTTTGGCATTTGACGGGGATGAGTCGTCGGCTGGTGAGGCGATGAGGTGCACCGTTTGCATCCAGCACGGTCTAGCGGTCGGCGAGATTCGGGCCTACGTCGGCCGACTTGCCCGCAGAGCGGCGAAATCTGGCCTACCCACCGACATCGCCCGAGTTCGGTCGTTCCGGGCCGAGCTTGACCGACAGCGCAAGTTCCAGCAGGACCACGAGCGGGAGCACGAGGAGATGGCGTGAGCGAGAGATTGCAGGAGACCTTGAGCGCCCTTAGGCGGGTCGAGTGTCTTGCGACGCAAGCCGTCTACGAGGAGCACGAACGCGGTGGAGAGGCCAGAGCCGTGGTCCTGGAGATCGGTCGCCTGGTCGGGGTTCCGCTCGGCGGCGCGACCTGGGGCGTGGCCGACATGCAGCGTGTCATCAAGGCAGTGCGCGAACTGCGGGATGAAGCGATACGGCTCCACTTGGATCTGGAGGTAGCGACGGGTGGCGTAGTCAAGTGAACAACACCCCATCGACGACCACCCCAAAGCAGCCCACGCGCGTGGCGGCTCGTTCGGCCCGTCACCTTACCGTCGATGACGTATGCGTCGACCTCGGAATTACGCGGTCGACCTTCTACGACTGGCGAACAAAGCGGAAAGGGCCACGCGCCCGCAAGTTGCCGAATGGTGAGGTGCGAATTGAGCGCTGCGACTATGAAGCCTGGCTTGAATCACTCTATGAGGAGGTCGCTTGAATATCAGCTATGACGTGAGTATTTGGTCAACTCAGACCTATGAGGGGAAAAGGGGTAA
The DNA here is from genome assembly GCF_000514775.1 of Salinispora pacifica CNR114. Taxonomy (GTDB): domain Bacteria; phylum Actinomycetota; class Actinomycetes; order Mycobacteriales; family Micromonosporaceae; genus Micromonospora; species Micromonospora pacifica. The sequence goes on from NZ_AZWO01000001.1 coordinate 354,690, forward strand.
AACCTATCGTGTTTGCTGGCGGGTAGCCGATCGGCGGCATAAGGCGGTATTCAAGACGAAGGCTCTTGCGGACGGACTGCGGTCAGAACTGGTCACCGCGACCCGCAAGGGTGAGGCTTTTGACATCGAGTCGGGCCGCCCTCTTTCGATGCGTCCAAACACTGCCGTGAGTTCGTGGTACGACCTGGCCTGTGCATTTGCCGATATGAAGTGGCCGAACGTGGCGGCCACAACCCGCCGCACTCACGCGGAAGCGCTGACGGCGCTTACCGTGCTCATGCTGTCCAGTGCGAGAGGCCGCCCGGACGGTAAGTTGCTGCGCTATGCCCTAGGACGCTGGGCGTTCAACACCGCGCGCCGGGAGGACATGCCCGAAGAGGTCCGGGCCGTCCTTGATTGGGTGAAGCGGAACACTCGTGACGTAGCGAGCCTCAGCCGTCCCGAGGTCCTGCGGCCGGTACTGGATGGCCTGACTGTGCGGCTTGACGGGTCACCGGCCGCAGCGAGTGTCACCAGTCGCCGTCGGAAGATATTCAACACCACGATCGAGTACGCGGTTGAGAGGCGTTTGTTACCGGCAAACCCACTGCCGCAGTTGAAGTGGAAACCACCGAAAACCGTAACCACTGTTGACCGACGGTCCGTAGCTAACCCGGTTCAAGCGCGCACTCTCCTGGAGGGGGTTAGGGAGCAGGGCCGCATCGGTCCACGCATGGTTGCCTTTTATGCCTGCCTCTACTTCGCCGCAATGAGACCGGAGGAAGCTGTGCGTCTCGCCAAGCCGAATCTCAGCCTGCCTGACGAGGGGTGGGGGGAGTTCTTTCTCGACGGCGCTGAACCGCACGCGGGTAAAGAGTGGACCGACAGCGGCAGGAACCGCGACCGGCGACAGCTCAAGCAGCGTGCACGGGGCGAGTCCCGTACGGTTCCATGTCCGCCCGAACTGACCGCGATCATCAACGCGCACGTTGGCCAGTTCGGGTTCGGGCCCAACGGCCGGCTGTTCGTTGGAGAGCGCAACAAGGAGGAGTTGCCCAAGGGGACGATCAACCGGGTGTGGCGGTGGGCGCGAGCAGCCGTGTTCACGCCCGAGGTGCGTGCCTCGCCACTGGCACGAACCCCGTATGACTTGCGACATGCTGCCGTGTCGACCTGGCTCAACGGGGGAGTGCCTCCGACAGATGTAGCTGAGTGGGCAGGGCAGTCGGTAGAGGTGCTGCTCCGGATCTACGCGAAGTGCCTAGACGGTGGTGACGTAGCTCTCAGGCGGCGGATCGAGCGGGCGCTGGGCCACGACTGATCGACGCCAAACTTGGGTACGAATGTGGTACAGGCACCCGCCAAGAGCCGCTGACGGCCGGACATGGCCGGACACGCGACAAAGCCCCCTGACGTAATTTTGCCTGTTCAGAGGGCTTTCGCGCTGGTCAACTATGGTGCCCCCGGCAGGATTCGAACCTGCGCTCCCGCCTCCGGAGGGCGGTGCTCTATCCCCTGAGCTACGGGGGCTCAGCGACCGGAGAAGAGTAGCAAACCCTTCCCGCGATCACCGAATCGGTACGCACGGATGCGCTCCAACCGCCCGCATCCGGCCGGGCCGGTGGTCACGCGGCGACGGCGCGACCGCAGCTGGGCAGCGGGTGTAGCGCGATGCGGCGGGGTAGCCGGCGTGGCCACTCATTGCGGGGCCACGAGCCGTCCACGATCAGGTGGACGGTGCGTTGCTCCGCTCCGCTGAGTCGGAGTACGAAGTCGCGGGGGAGCGGGGGGTCCACCGACGGCGTAGTGATCATGAATTGGACCCGCCCCCGAGACGAGACCGCGGAGATGATGTCCGCCGCCGGCATCGTGCCGCGGAGCCGGATCCGGCCGATCCAGTGCACGTCGGCTAGGTGCTCCTGAGCGGCCCGGACGATCGCCGGGTACTCGGTGCGTACCCAGCGCTCCACCGCGCCGACGCAGAGCCCGCAGGCGCGCTCGCGTGGCTCCCGGGGGCCGAGTCCCCATGCCCGCAGGTATGCCCCGACGACGCCGGGGTCGAGCGGCAACCCGAACCGGTTCTGAATGATGGTGTGCAGACCCTGTCGCGTCCAGAGCCCCTCGTCCAAGCCGAACGCGTCGGGGTAGCTGCCCCGCAAGGTGTCGATCAGCTCGAGTTCCTGTTCGCGGCTGAGCGCTCCTGGCTCGCTCTGCCGCACTCCGCGACGGACGGCCGCCACCGCCCCGTCACCGCCGATTGTGTGGCGCCGGCACCAGCTGGTGACCGAACGCCGTGCGTCTCTCAGTGCAACACCCACGTCTTACGCAACGAGCCCGAATCACAACTGGTCACGATATGTGCGGAGAAAGTTCTCTTTGAGATGTATTCGCCCGTAGAGGGAGTAACTTCACGAATCGGACCTAACGGTTCAACTGGGCGACCCGATCCCGCTGCCGACCGTTGGGCGTGGGAGCGGACGCGGTGGGCCCACGGCCGCCGAACACGCCTCTGACCATGACAAACGACCCGCACCACCACCCGGTGGTGGTGCGGGTCGCGGGACGGCCCAACCGCCTGATCAGCCCTTGATGCGCTCGAGTGCGTTGCGCAGGTTGGTCAGATCTGTCTGCTGGGTGTTCTTCATCGTCTGCGCGGTCTGGACCACGTCCTTCTCGTCGCTCTGGTCGAGCAGCGCATCAACCATGTGGATGCCACCGATGTGGTGCGTGATCATGAGCTCGAGGAAGAGGACATCCAACTCCGTGCCCCGGGCCTCCCGGAGCTGGGTCATCTGCTCCGCAGTTGCCATCCCTGGCATCAGCCCGTCGCGGATCATCTCGGTGCCGTCCGGCAGCCACGCCATCCGGGGCTCCGAGCCGGTCGGGTCCAGCTCCCATGACCGCAGCCAAGCCTGCATGATGCCGATGTCACCCTGCTGGCCGAGGGCGATGTCGTTACCGATCGTCTGGACCTCCCGGTCCGTGCCGTGCTTGAAGGCGATCAACCCCATCTCCACCGCCTGGGCGTGGTGGGTGGTCATGTCCCGAGCGAAGCCCGCCTCGGCGGAGGTATCCCCCGGTCGATTGAGGTCGGGGGTGAGTAGGCCGCCCGCATAGCCGAGCAGGAGGCCGATCACGATGGCGATCGCCACCACCGCCGTGCCGAACTGGGCAGCGGGGCGACGGGCGCTGTCGGCGCGCGGAGCCCCGTCGGGCTTTTCGTCGAGGGTCGTGAGGGCGGACATCCCGGCTCCTTGGCTACTGCGGCATCTGCGGGCCGAGCTCCCGCGGCGTGGTGCCGGTGGCGGTGACGCCCTGGGCGCAGAGGGCGGTGGGGCCCTCGATGGAGGCATTGACCCTCAGCGTCTTGATGAAATCGTCGATCCGGCCGTCATCGGCGTTGTCGACCTTGAGCTGGTATCCCCAGGCCTGGAGGGAGATCGGCTGGTCCAGCCCTTCGTGCGGGCTGAGGAAGAGCTTCTCGTTACCGCGTACCCGCTCGGCCAGCTTCTCGACCTGGCCGGCGTCGAGGTCGGGCTGGTAAGTGATCCACACCGCGCCGTGCTCCAGGCTGTGCACGGCGTGCTCGTTGGCGATCGGAGCGTCGTAGATGTCGCCCATGCAGTTCTGCCAGGCGTCGTTGTGCGGGCCGGCGACCGGCGGCAGGACGGAGTACTCGATCGAGCCCTGCTGGTGGTTGCCGCCGGCGACCAGCGCCGGGTCCTGCTCGCGGAAGTTGACGATGTCGGCGATGTCGTTCGCCCGCTCGTCCCACGGCTTGGAGCCCTGGAATGCCGCCCAGCCGCCGTAGCCGACGATCGCGACAGCGAGCACGCCGACGGCGACGAAGAGGGCGATCGGCCCCCAGTTGCGCTGCTGGCTCACCTTGACCGGAGTGATCGGCTTGCGTGGCTTCTTGCCGCCGCGCTGGCTGCCCGCTGGCTTGCCGGACCCCGGTCTGCCCCCCGCTGGCTTGCCGGATCCGGGTTTGCCACTGGCCGGCCTGCCCCCGGCTGACTTCTTCGTGGTGCTGGCAACGGTCGGGTGGCGCTCCGGGCCGCCCGGGGTGCTGATGCTCATCGTGCCTCGTCAGGTCGGTCGGTCGGGGATCTGGCGGGCCGGGGTCACATGCTGGGTCGCCGCCGCGGGCTCTGAGTCTACCCCCGATAGCATGGTTCGGTGACTCCCGCAGAACTCGCCGAGGTCGTCCTCACCGCAGCCCACGCCGTCTTCACCGAGCGGGGCCTGGACCGCTCCACGCTTCCGGAGCAGACCGTGGTGGAGCGACCCCGCAACGTCGAGCACGGGGATTACGCCTCGACGCTGGCCCTGCAGCTCAGCAAGAAGGTGGGGGTCCCGCCGCGGGAGCTCGCCGCCGCGCTGGCCGAGCAGCTCGGCCGGGCCGTGGGGGTCAAGTCGGTGGAGGTCGCCGGCCCGGGCTTTCTGAACATCCGCCTCAACGCGGCCGCCGCGGGCCAGCTGGCCCAGGTGATCGTGGAGACCGGCGCGGAGTACGGCCGCAGCGGCCGGCTCGCCGGTCAGTCGATCAACCTCGAGTTCGTGTCGGCGAATCCGACCGGTCCGGTGCACATCGGCGGCGTCCGGTGGGCGGCGGTCGGTGACGCGTTGAGCCGGTTGCTGCGCGCCACCGGGGCTGCCGTCGCCACCGAGTACTACTTCAACGACGCCGGTTCGCAGATCGACCGGTTCGCGCGCTCCCTGCTGGCCGCCGCGAAGGGGGAGCCGGCGCCGGAGGACGGGTACGCCGGCGCGTACCTCGCGGAGATCGCGCAGCAGGTCCAGTCCCGGCGGCCGGACGTGCTGGCGCTTGAAGACGCCGCAGCCCAGGAGGTGTTCCGGGTCGAGGGCGTCGAGTTGATGTTCGCTGAGATCAAGTCGTCGCTGCGTGACTTCGGCGTGGAGTTCGACACCTACTTCAACGAGAAGGACCTGCACGACCGGGGCGAATTGGAGCTCGCCCTGGAGCGGCTCCGGCAGCAGGGCCACATCTTCGAAGCCGACGGCGCCACCTGGCTGCGCACCACCGACTTCGGCGACGACAAGGACCGGGTGCTGCGCAAGTCCGACGGCGAGTGGACGTACTTCGCCGCGGACTGCGCCTACTACCTGGACAAGCGGGAGCGCGGCTTCGAGCGGGTCGTGCTGATGCTCGGCGCGGACCACCACGGCTACCTGGGGCGGATGAAGGCGATGGTCGCCTGCTTCGGCGACGACCCGAGCCGCAACCTGGAGATCCTTATCGGGCAGCTGGTCAACCTGGTCCGGGACGGGGCCCCGGTGCGGATGAGTAAGCGGGCCGGCACCGTGGTGAGCCTGGAGGACCTGGTCGACGCGGTCGGTGTGGACGCCGCCCGGTACGCGTTGGCGCGCTACTCCACCGACTCCCCGATCGACATCGACATCGAGCTGTGGACCCGGGCCAGCCGCGACAACCCGGTCTACTACGTGCAGTACGTGGCGGCGCGTACGGCGAATGTGGGTCGTAATGCCGCGGAGGTCGGGCTGGCCCGGGGCGGCGCGGCGGACTTCCACCCCGAGCTGCTCGACCATGACAAGGAAAACGAGCTGTTGAAGGCGCTGGCCGAGTTCCCCGCCGTGGTGGCCACCGCCGCCGAGCTACGGGAGCCGCACCGGATCGCCCGGTACCTGGAGGACCTGGCCGGGGCGTACCACCGCTTCTATGACAACTGCCGGGTGCTGCCCCGGGGCGACGAGGAGATCACCGACCTGCACCGCGCCCGGCTCTGGCTCAACGACGCCACCCGCGTGGTCATCGCCAACGGCCTGCGGCTGCTCGGCGTCACGGCCCCAGAGCGGATGTGACATGCGAGCGCGAGGAGTGAGCTTGCGAGCCCCGCAGTCGGGAAGCGGAGACAGATAGTGCGAGCGCGAGGAGTGAGCTTGCGAGCCCCGCAGTCGGGAAGCGGAGACGGATAGATGCGTGCACACGAGGCCGGTGCCCTGCACGGGGAGATCGGCAGTCAGGGTACGGCGTGGCTGCGTGCCCCACGGGACGTGAACGCCCTGCTGCCCGGGCTGTGGCCGCGCACCGTCAGCCGGGCGGCGGACGGCGCGCTCGCCGTCGCGGGCCGCTCGGTGCGGGAACTCGCGGCCGAGTTCGGCACCGCGGTGTACCTCTTGGACGAGGAGGACCTGCGGAGCCGCTGTCGGGATTTCCGTGCCGCTTTCCCGACCGAGGATGTCTACTACGCCGGTAAGGCGTTCCTTTGCCGGGCGGTCGCCCGAATGGTCGCCGAGGAGGGCCTGCACCTGGACGTGTGCAGCGGCGGCGAGTTGGCTACCGCGCTGGCGGCCGGGATGCCGGCGGAGCGGATCGGCTTCCACGGCAACAACAAGTCGACCGCCGAGCTGAGCCGGGCGTTGGAGGTCGGGGTGGGGCGGATCATCGTCGACTCCGCCCACGAGATCGACCGGCTCACCGCCCTGGCCCGCGCGCGGGGCGTCCGCCCGCGGGTGCTGGTCCGGGTCACCGTCGGCGTGGAGGCGCATACCCACGAGTTCATCGCCACCGCGCACGAGGACCAGAAGTTCGGCTTCTCGCTGGCGGACGGCGCGGCGATCGCCGCCGCGCTGCGCATCCTCGACGAGAATGTGCTGGAATTGCGCGGTCTGCACTCGCACATCGGGTCGCAGATCTTCGATGCGAGCGGGTTCGAGGTCTCCGCCCGCCGGGTGCTGGCGCTCCAGGCGCAGATTCGCGACGCGCGGGGGGTGCAGCTACCGGAGCTGGACCTGGGTGGCGGTTTCGGGATCGCGTACACCTCGCAGGACGACCCGGCCACGCCGGCCGACCTGGCGAAGCGGCTACGCAAAATCGTTGACGGGGAGTGTGCCGCCGAGCGGCTGGCGGTGCCGCACCTGTCGATCGAGCCGGGCCGGGCGATCGTCGGCCCGGCCATGTTCACGCTCTACGAGGTGGGCACGGTCAAGTCGGTGCCGGTCGGAACCGGTGGCGACGCGACGGATGGGCGTCGTTGTTATGTGAGTGTTGACGGCGGCATGAGCGACAACATCCGAACCGCGCTCTACGACGCGTCATACTCGGCGACCCTGGCGTCCCGAGCGAGCGTTGCCGAGCCGGTGCTTGCCCGCGTTGTGGGAAAGCACTGTGAGTCCGGGGACATCGTGGTGAAGGATGAATTCCTGCCCGCCGACGTGCAGCCTGGAGATCTTGTCGCCGTGCCCGGCACGGGTGCGTACTGCCGAAGCATGGCCAGTAACTACAACCACGTGCCGCGCCCCCCGGTGGTCGCGGTGCGCGACGGCCGGGCTCGCCTGATCGTCCGCCGGGAGACCGAAGAGGACCTGCTCGCTTTGGATGTGGGATGACATCACCTGTGCGCGTGGCGCTGCTCGGCTGTGGCACGGTCGGCAGCGAGGTGGTTCGGCTGCTGCACTCGCAGTCCGCCGATCTCGCCGCCCGGATCGGTGCCCCGCTGGAGATCGCCGGCATCGCCGTCCGGCGGATCGGCCGGGACCGGGGGGAGCTGCCGGTCGATCCGGCCGTCTTCACCGCTGACCCGTTCGACCTGGTCAAGCGGGACGACATCGACGTGGTGGTCGAGTGCGTCGGCGGCATCGAACCGGCGCGGAGTTGGCTGGTGGAGGCGCTGCGGGCGGGTAAGAGCGTGGTAACCGCGAACAAGGCGCTGCTCGCCGAGGACGGCGGGACGCTGCACGACGCGGCGGCGCGGGGTGGGGGCGACCTCTACTACGAGGCGGCCGTGGCCGGCGCGATTCCCCTGCTGCGCCCGCTGCGGGAGTCGTTGCACGGGGACCGGGTCACCCAGGTGACCGGCATCGTCAACGGCACCACCAACTTCATCCTCTCCGCCATGGACACCACCGGCGCCGGCTTCGCCGAGGCGTTGGCCGAGGCGACTGATCTGGGGTACGCCGAGGCTGACCCGACGGCCGACGTGGAGGGTTTCGACGCTGCGGCCAAGGCGGCGATCCTCGCCTCACTGGCGTTCCACACCCGGGTTGGTGCGGCGGATGTGCACCGGGAGGGCATCACCGAGGTCACCGCCGCCGATGTCGCCAGTGCGAAGGCGATGGGCTGCACCATCAAGCTGCTCTGCATCGCGGCCCGGGGCACCGCCGCGGATGGCCGGGAGACCGTCAGCGTACGGGTGCATCCGGCGATGATTCCGCTCACCCATCCCCTCGCCGGCGTGGGTGACGCCTTCAACGCGGTGTTCGTGGAGGCCGAGGCGGCGGGGCAGCTGATGTTCTATGGGCCGGGTGCGGGTGGGGCGCCGACCGCCAGCGCGGTGCTCGGTGACGTGGTGGCGGTCTCCCGTAACCGGCTCGCCGGGGTCCGGGCGGCCAGTGAGTCGGCCTACGCCGACCTGCCGGTGCGGCCGATGGGGGAGGCGCTCACCCGCTACCACATCAGCCTCGACGTGACCGACCGCCCCGGGGTGTTGGCGGCGGTGGCGGGCGTGTTCGCGGAGCACGGTGTGTCGATCGCAACGGTTCGGCAGGGCGCTGCGGGTAGCGGCGTGGCCGGCCGGGACGAGGACGCCGACCTGGTCATCGTCACCCATGTCGCGCCGGACGCCGCACTCGCCGCGACGGTCCAGGCGTTGCGTGGGCTGGACGCGGTCCGGTCGGTGGCCAGCGTGCTGCGGGTCGAGGGGAGCGCATAGCTCAGTCCCGGTGGAGGCCGGGAGAGGCGGAGGAGACAACATGTGGCGGGGTCTTATCGACGCGTACCGAGAGCGGCTGCCGGTCACGGCAACCACCCCGGTCGTCACCCTGCACGAGGGGAACACCCCACTGCTGCCGGCGCCGGTGCTGTCGGCGCGGACCGGGTGCGAGGTCTATCTGAAGGTCGAGGGCGCCAACCCGACGGGCTCCTTCAAGGACCGGGGAATGACCGTCGCGGTCTCCAAGGCGGTCGAGGCCGACAACAAGGTGATCATCTGTGCCTCGACCGGTAACACCAGTGCCTCGGCCGCGGCCTACGCGGCGCGAGCTGGCCTGACCTGCGCGGTGCTGGTGCCACAGGGAAAGATCGCGCTGGGCAAGCTCGCCCAGGCGTTGGTGCACGGTGCCCGACTGCTCCAGGTCAGTGGCAACTTCGACGACTGCCTGTCGTTGGCCGCCAAGCTCGCTCAGGACTATCCGGTCGCGCTGGTGAACTCGGTGAACATCGACCGGCTACACGGCCAGAAGACCGCCGCGTTCGAGATCGTCGAGGCGCTCGGCGCGGCACCGGACATTCACTGCATGCCGGTCGGCAACGCGGGGAACATCTCCGCCTACTGGCTCGGCTACTCGGAGGAAGAGGCCGCCGGAAATATCACCCGGACCCCGAAGCTGTACGGTTTCCAGGCCGCTGGTGCGGCGCCGATCGTCACCGGCCAGGCGGTGCGCGAACCGGCCACGATCGCCACCGCGATCCGGATCGGCAATCCGGCGAGCTGGTCGAAAGCACTGGATGCCCGGGATGCCTCGGGCGGTCTGATCGCCGCGGTCACCGACCGGGAGATCCTGACCGCGTACCGGCTGCTCGCTCGCGATGTCGGGGTCTTCGTCGAGCTGGGCAGCGCCGCGAGTGTCGCCGGACTGCTCCAGCAGGCCGCCGCGGGTACGGTGCCGCCGGGTTCCACGGTTGTCTGCACGGTCACCGGTCATGGCCTGAAAGACCCGGAGTGGGCGATCTCGACCGCCCCCGCGCCGGTGACCATCGCCAATGACCCGCTGGCCGCGGCCCGTTCGCTCGATCTGGCCTGAGGGCCGGGACGGGATTCGTTCGCGGCGCCGACGACGGCTCGCGGGCGTTGACGGGTGAACTCGCGGGCGGCAGCCATTGAACCCCGCCGCACCGGTGCCGAACCAGTACGGGACACTCGACTCACCCGCACCCAATTCCCGCATCAGGAGTGAGCCCAGCCGATGTCGCTGCTCGCCAGATTCAGTCTCGCCAATCGAGGGCTGATTGCCCTTGTCGCGGTGGTCACCACGGTGTTCGGAGCGTTCGCCGTGCCGTCGCTGAAGCAGCAACTCCTACCGTCGCTGGAGTTCCCGGCCGCCTTCATCGTGGCGGCCCATCCAGGCGCCGGTCCGGAGGCTGTCGAGTCGCAGGTAACCGTGCCGATCGAGAACAGTCTGCAGGGCGTCACCGGGCTGGAGAAGATCACCTCGACCTCGCGCGAGGGGTCGGCGACCATCCAGGTTGAGTACGAGTTCGGTACCGATGTGGACGATGCGGTCAACCAGTTGCAGAGCGCGGTCAACCGGGTCGCCGGGCTACCGGACGGGGTTGACCCGCAGGTCATCGCCGGCGGCACGGATGACCTGCCGGCGGTGGTGCTCGCTGCCTCCGGCGGGGCCGACCAGCGGGCGCTCGGCGAACGGCTGCGCGGTACGGTCCTGCCGGAACTGGCTGCGATCGAGGGTGTCCGTGCGGTCGACCTGACGGGCACCCGCGACGAGGTGGTGGTGATTACCTCGAATGTGGCGAAGCTCACGAAGGCCGGGATTCGGCCCGACGCCTTCGCCAGGGCACTGCAGGCCAACGGCGTCGCTGTCCCGGCCGGCGCGGTTGTCGACGGCCAACGGACGCTCCCGGTGCAGGTCGGCACCCCGCTGGGCACCCTGGACGAGCTGCGCGACGTCATCCTCACCGTGGCGCCGGCCGACCCGGTTCGCCTCGGCGACGTGGCGACGGTCGAGGAGCGGCTCACGCCGGTCACCGCGATCACGCGTACCAACGGCCAGGACAGTCTGGGTATCGCCGTGACCGCGACGCCGGACGGGAACGCGGTGGAGATCTCCCAGGAGATCCGGGACCGACTCGCGGAGCTGCGTACCGCCTCCGGCGCCGAGCTGACCGTCGTCTTCGACCAGGCCCCATTCGTCGAAAAGTCGATCAAGGGTCTCGCCACCAAGGGGCTGATCGGCCTCGTGATGGCCGCCCTGGTGATCCTGGTCTTCCTGCTCTCGGTGCGCTCCACCGTCGTTACCGCGGTCTCCATCCCGTTGTCGGTGCTGGTCGCACTGATTGCGCTCTGGATCGGCGACTACTCGCTCAACCTGCTCACCCTCGGCGCGCTGACCATCGCCGTCGGCCGCGTCGTCGACGACTCGATCGTGGTGCTGGAGAACATCAAACGGCATCTTGAGTACGGCGAGTCCAAGCAGGAGGCCATCCGTACCGCGGTCCGTGAGGTGGCCGGTGCGGTGACCGCCTCCACCCTCACCACGGTCGCCGTCTTCGCCCCGATCGCGCTGGTCGGTGGATTCATTGGGCAGCTCTTCACGCCGTTCGCGATCACCGTCACGGTGGCGCTGCTCGCGTCACTGCTGGTGTCACTGACCCTCATTCCGGTGCTGGCGTACTGGTTCCTCCAGCCGGCCGCTCAGACGGCGGGCGAGGCGGCGGTGCGCCGGGCCGCGGAGGAGAAGGAGTTGCGTAGCCCGCTGCAGCGCGCGTACCTGCCGGTCATCGGCTTCGCCACCCGGGAACGGTCGACCCGGTGGATCACCCTCGGCCTCGGCGTTCTGGTCCTCTTCGGCACGTTCGGCCTCTCCCGCCAGCTGGAGACGAACTTCCTCGACGACTCCGGCCAGGACACGATGACCATCACCCAGGAACTGCCGGCGGGCACCGGGCTGGCGGGAACGGACGCGGCGGCCCGACAGGTGGAGGAGGTGCTGGCCGAGACCGAGGGCATCGAGACCTACCAGGTCACGGCCGGCGCGGGGGGTAACCCGTGGGCTGGTGCCGGTGGCAACAATGTGGCGTCCTGGTCGCTGACCCTCACCGATACCGACGCCGAGCAGATGCGTGCTGTCCTGCGCGAGAGGTTCGACGGGTTCGGTGCCGAGGCGGGTGAGTTCCGGTTCGGGGCCGGGCAGGGTGGAGCCGCCGCGAATCAGCTCGAGGTGGTCGTGCAGGCTACCGATCCGGCGATCCGGAGCCAGGCCATCGACGAGGCGTTGGCGGCGATGACGGGGCTGCCCGGCGTCGAGGATGTGACCACCAGCGTGGCGACCCAGGTCGGGCAGATCGAGGTCAAGGTTGATCGGGCGAAGGCCGCGGCGGCCGGGCTCACCGAGGCGGGTGTCGGGCAGCTCGTCGCGCAGGCATTCCGGGGCGCCCCGCTGGGGCAGCTGACGATCGAGGGCCAGCAGCGGAACGTGGTCCTGCAAACCGCCCCACCGCCGGTGTCGCCCGAGCAGTTGCGGGCGTTGCCGGTCGGCGCGGTCCCGCTGGGCGCCATCGCTGAGGTCGGTGAGGTTCTCGGCCCCCAGCAGATCACCCGGATCGACGGTGAGCGCAGCGTCTCGGTGACCGGCACGGCCACCGGCTCCGACCTCGGCGCGACCAGCCAGGAGTTGCAGGAGCGGCTGGATGCGATCGACGTCCCCGGGGCCACCTTCGTCATCGGCGGCGTCAGCGCGGACCAGGAGGAGGCCTTCGCGGATCTGGGGCTGGCGGTGCTCGCCGCGATCGCGATCGTATTCCTGATCATGGTTGTGACGTTCCGTAGCCTGACTCAGGCGCTGATCCTGCTGGTCTCCGTGCCGTTCGCGGCGACCGGCGCGATCGGGCTGCTGCTGGCTACCGGCACCCCGCTGGGGGTGCCGGCGTTGATCGGTGTTCTCATGCTGGTCGGCATCGTGGTGACCAACGCGATCGTCCTGCTCGATCTGGTCAACCAGTACCGGGCGCAGGGCCTGGGGATCCGGGAGGCGGTTGTCGAGGGCGGTCGGCGGCGGCTGCGCCCGATTCTGATGACCGCGGTCGCGACCATCTTCGCGCTGCTGCCGATGGCCCTCGGCCTGACCGGCGAGGGCGGCTTCATCTCGGAGCCCCTGGCGATCGTGGTGATCGGCGGTCTGCTCAGCTCGACCTTGCTCACCCTGGTGCTGGTTCCGACCCTGTACGTCATGGTGGAGAACGCCAAGGAGTCGATCCGGGACTGGCGGGCGGGTCTGCGGGGGCCGCGGGCCGGGGCGGACGCATCGGGCGGCACGCCCGCCGCAGCTGAGCCGGCGGCCACCGGGCCCGGTGCGGCCTCCCCAGCGGTCAGCGGTCCCGGCGTAGCGGAGTCGGCGGGTCCGGGTGGTGACGCCGACACCGCCGGAGAGGTGTCCGACCAACCGACGCCCTCACCAGCGCTGGTTGAGGGAACTGACCAGTTTGAGGTGCTGCGACTGCCCAGAAGCCGTACCTCGCCGCTTCCGCCGGCGGAGTAGTTCCCCCGGCTCGCGGACGCCCTCGACGGCTGGCCGAGGGCGTCCGCGCCGTTTCCGGACCCTGCGGTCCGCACGATGACCAAGCGCGGCACCGCGGTGGATAGGGTTCGGTGATGCCGTCCGTCCTCTCGGTTCTGCGTCGTAACCGGAACTTCCGCAAACTGCTCTTGGCCGAGCTGATGGTCTTCGGTGTGGACTGGTTCGTCATGGTTCCGTTGCTGGTGCTCCTGCCGGCGTTGACCGGCAGCGGCGTGTGGGGTGCGCTGCTGCTGGCCATGGACACCGGCGTCGTGGCGCTGCTGCTGCCGTACACCGGGGCGGTGGCGGACCGGTTCGACCGCCGTCGGATCATGATCGGAGCCAACCTCGCCGCGCTGCTCGGCGTCCTGCTGCTCCTCGGGGTACGCGATGCCGGCACCGCCTGGCTGGCGTTGGTGGGGATCGGGGTGGTGGCGGTAGCCAAGGCGTTCTACTCGCCGGCCGCGCAGGCCGCCCTGCCGAACGTGTTGGACCGGGACGAGTTGGCTGCGGGTAACGCGGTTGCGGGTTCGGCGTGGGGCACGATGACGATTGTCGGGGCGTCGCTGGGTGGTGTGCTGAGCAGCGCCACCGGACCGTACGTCGCCTTCTGGGCGGCTGCCGGCGGTCTGGTCCTGGCGGCGATCCTGGCCGTGCTGATCCGCCGGCCGTTGCAGGCGCCCCGAGAGCAGGATCGGCCGGCACAGCAGACCTGGGCGGCTGTCCGGGAGGCGCTTGGTTACATCGGCCACCGGCCCCGGGTGCTGGCGTTGGTCACGGTGAAGTCGGCAGTCGGTCTTGGTAATGGTGTATTGACGGTTTTCCCCTTGCTGGCAGCGACCTATGCGGCTGGCCCGATCGGTGTCGGTCTGCTCTTCGCGGTCCGTGGGGCGGGAGCTCTGGTCGGTCCGATCCTGATGCGACGGGTCCTGGCAAACCGGGCCTGGCTGCTGCCGGGCCTGGCGCTGTCCATGTCGCTGTACGGGCTGGCCTATCTGGGCACCTCGGCGGTGAACTGGTTCCCGCTGGTGCTCGTGTTGGTCTTTGTGGCGCACTTCGCTGGGGGCAGTAACTGGGTCATGTCCAACTACGCCCTCCAGGGTGAGGTCCCGGACCGGTTACGCGGGCGGGTTTTCGCCACCGACATGATGCTGGCGACTCTCGCCATCTCGGTGAGCCAGCTGGTGGTGGCGTCGGTGATTGACGTGGTGGACGAACGGGTGGTGCTGGCCGGTGGCGGTCTGGTCACCCTGGTCTATGCGATCGGCTGGCGGGTGGCGACCCGCCAGCTCTCGCTGACCGAGCCGGTTGCCGAGCCGGAGTCGGCTCCGCGCTGACCGGCCACGGCCCCCCATTATCGCCCCGACAGGCGGGCCGGGGGCGGTGGTTCGGAACATCGGTGTGCGGTCCTAGCATGAGTGCGTGTCGACCAACTTCTTGCCCGGCCCGGTCCGGGTGCGAGTCGCTGCCACCAGCGCCAATCTGGGGCCGGGTTTCGACGCCGTCGGGCTTGCCCTCGGACTCTATGACGATGTCTGTGCCGAGGTTACCGCCGGCGGCGTCACGGTGCGGGTGCTCGGCGAGGGCGCCAGTGAACTGCCCAGCGACGAGCGGCACCTCGTGGTGGGCGCGATGCGGGCCACCTTTGCCGAGTGTGGCGGCCAGCCGGCGGGGCTGGCGGTGGAGTGCGTCAACCGGATCCCCCAGGCGCGTGGCCTCGGCTCGTCCTCGGCGGCGATCGTAGCCGGGGTGTTGCTGGCCCGGGCCTTGGTGCCCGACGGGCAGCAGCGGCTGGACGATGCGGCCGTGCTCCGTCTCGCGGCCCGGCTCGAAGGCCATCCGGACAATGTGGCGCCCTGCCTGCTGGGCGGGTTCACCGTCGCTTGGACCGAGCCGGAGGGTGCTCGGGCGGTGTCGCTTCCGACCGCCGTCGGGGTCCGGCCGACGGTGTTCGTGCCGACGGAGCGAGGGCTCACCGCCGCCGCGCGGGCCGCCCTGCCGGCCACGGTGCCGCACCAGGATGCGGCGCAGAACGCGGGCCGGGCCGCCCTGCTGGTCCATGCGCTCAGCGTCGCGCCGGAGCTGCTGCTACCGGCCACGGTTGACCGGTTGCACCAGGACTATCGGGCCGAGAGCATGCCGGCGACGGCCGCGTTGGTCGCCGAACTTCGCGCGGCGGATGTGCCAGCGGTGGTCTCCGGGGCCGGACCGACCGTGCTGGCGCTGCGCGATCCCCCCGCCGACCTGGTAACGGGGCCAGACTGGCAGGTTTGGTCGTTGCCGGTAGAGGTGCGCGGCGCCCGGGTTGGGCAAGGTAGACTGGGACACGCGGAGCGGGATCCTGTTGCCGCAGGTCGGAAGAGTTGATTACGCTCTAGACTTAGCACAGCCGCGAAGCACGCGATCTTCCTGCGGGTCGGCGCACCCCCGAAGCTATCGGCGGTCTGCCCGTCACCCCTGCTTAGACACGCCGCACCGCAGTGCGCATCGGTCGCGGCAGACGGCGAGCCCGTCCTCATCACCTCGGTGAGTCGGGAAGGCTACCGGCTGCTGTGCCACCATCTCCCGCGACGCGTCCATGCGAGGCGGGTGCACCGAGGCCGCCCGGCCACCTGTTTGTCGATTCCGGGCAGCCCCGGCCTATCGAGGGAAGGATTCCATTGAGCGACACCACCGACGTGACGTCGGATGTTTCCAACGTCGCTGGCGATGCCACGACCGCTGCTCCCACCCGTCGTCGGCGTAGCGGCACAGGTCTGTCGGCGATGCTGCTGCCGGAGCTTCAGAGCCTGGCCGCGTCGCTCGGCATCTCGGGCACGGCTCGCATGCGCAAGGGTGAGCTGATCAGCGCGATCACCGAGCGCCAGAGTGGCGGGGCAGCCACCGGAACCCCTCGACCGCGGGCCGAGGTTGCGGCTGCTGCGGCCCCCGCCCGGGGGGAGGTCCACGCGGAGGTACGGGAGTCGGGCGAGCGGCCGGAGGCCGAGTCGCGTCCCGCCGAGTCGTCAACAACCACGCCGACCACCGGCCGCGCCCGTGGCCGACGTGGCCGGGCGGCCAGTGAGGCCGGTGAGGCCCGCGCTGAGACGCGACCGGAGGGGACCGAGGCCGGCGAACGCCGGGAGCGCGGTGAGGGCCGCGGTGGCCGGGAGCGTGCTGAGCGGGGCGAGCGTGCTGAGCGGGGCGAGCGTGCTGAGCGGGGCGAGCGTGCCGAGCGGGGCGAGCGTGCCGAGCGGGGCGAGCGTGCCGAGCGGGGCGAGCGTGCCGAGCGGGGCGAGCGTGCTGAGCGGAGCGAGCGTGCCGACCGTGGTGACCGCGCGGAGCGAGGCGACCGGAACGACCGGGGTCAGCGTGACAACGACGGCGAGGAGGAGAACGAGGGCGGCGGCCGGCGTGGTCGGCGCAGCCGCTTCCGGGACCGTCGGCGCGGCCGTGGCGACCGGGACGGCGATGGCGGCCGGGAGCCCCAGGTTAGCGAGGACGACGTGCTGGTCCCGGTGGCCGGCATCATCGATGTGCTCGACAACTACGCTTTCGTCCGGACTACCGGTTATCTGGCCGGGCCGAATGACGTTTATGTCTCTATGTCCCAGATCAAGCGGTACGGTCTGCGGCGCGGTGACGCGATTACCGGCGCCGTTCGCGCGACGCGGGAGGGCGAGCAGCGGCGGGACAAGTACAACCCACTGGTCCGGCTGGACACCATCAACGGGATGGAACCGGAGGAGGCGAAGCGCCGGCCGGAGTTCTACCGACTCACCCCGCTGTACCCGCAGGAGCGGCTGCGGTTGGAGAGCGAGCCGCACATCCTCACCACGCGGGTGATCGACCTGGTGATGCCGATCGGCAAGGGTCAACGGGCACTCATCGTTTCGCCGCCCAAGGCCGGTAAGACGATGGTGTTGCAGGCGATCGCGAACGCGATCACCCACAACAACCCGGAGTGCCACCTGATGGTGGTTCTGGTGGACGAGCGTCCGGAAGAGGTCACCGACATGCAGCGGTCGGTGAAGGGCGAGGTCGTCGCGGCAACCTTCGACCGTCCGCCGCAGGACCACACGACCGTCGCCGAGCTGGCGATCGAGCGGGCGAAGCGGCTGGTCGAGCTGGGCCACGACGTGGTCGTGCTGCTGGACTCGGTGACGCGGCTCGGTCGGTCGTACAACCTGGCGGCGCCGGCCAGCGGCCGGATCATGTCGGGTGGTATCGACTCCACCGCGTTGTATCCGCCCAAGCGGTTCCTGGGTGCGGCCCGCAATATCGAAAACGGCGGTTCGCTGACCATCCTCGCCACCGCGCTGGTGGAGACCGGTTCGACGGCGGACACGGTCATCTTCGAGGAGTTCAAGGGCACCGGCAACGCGGAGTTGAAGCTGGACCGGAAGATCGCCGACAAGCGGACCTTCCCGGCCATCGACATCCACCCGTCCGGCACGCGTAAGGAGGAGATCCTGCTCGCGCCGGAGGAGCTGGCCATCGTCCACAAGCTCCGGAAGGTGCTGCACGCGCTGGACTCGCAGGCCGCGCTGGATCTGTTGCTGGACCGGCTCAAGCAGTCGCGGACCAACATCGAGTTCCTGATGCAGATCGCGAAGTCGACGCCCGGGGAGTGAGCCCCGGTCGGCCCGGGGTACGGCCGAGTGGGTCGTGCCCCGGCGCCGGTCAACAGTGGCGACGTCGCGGCGGATCGTCCGCACGCCCGGAGCGGACCCGTCCGGGCGAATGCTCGGCGGCGGATCGGGAATGCGGGGGTACGGGCCGACGTTTACGCTGCCGGTGCCGCGGCGCGGCCCGCCTGCCGAGCCAACCTGCCCCCGTGGCAGACTGGTTCGTCGGCCACCGGTTCCGGTTCACGCCCATCCGTCGTACACCCGCGGCCGGGCGACCCGGCGACCACCAACGAGAGGACCGAGGCGACATGAAGCCCAACACCCACCCGGAGTACGTGACCACGGAGGTCGCCTGCTCCTGCGGTAACACCTTCACCACCCGCAGCACCGCCAAGGGCGGTTCCATCCACGTGGAGACGTGCAGCGCCTGCCACCCGTTCTACACCGGTAAGCAGCGCGTTCTGGACACCGCCGGCCGGGTGGCCAAGTTCCAGCAGAAGTACGCCAAGGTTCAGGCCAAGAAGGGCAAGTAACGCCCCAGTCGGCGCCCGTGTCCGGTTTCAGTCCGGGCGCGGGCGTCGTCCGTATTCCGCCCCGGCGGCCGGGGCATCGCCGTCCAGCGCCGTTGTCGAAGGAGTAGCTGTCCATGAGTAGCGAGCGTCTGGCCACCCTCCTCGACGAGTACGCGGAGCTGGAGAGGCGGCTGGCCGACCCGGCTATTCACGCCGACCAGAACGCGGCCCGCCGAGTGGGCCGTCGGTACGCGGAGCTGGTGCCGCTGCACAAGGCCGCCACCGAGCTGGCGCAGGCCCGAGCCGACCTGACAGCGGCGAAGGAACTGGCGGCCGAGGAGCCGGCCTTCGCCGCCGAGGCCGAGGCGATCGCGGCAACCCTGCCGGCCTTGGAGGAGTGCCTCGCCGAGCTGCTGATCCCACGGGACCCGCACGACGCCAAGGACGTTATTGTCGAGATCAAGGCGGGGGAGGGGGGCGAGGAGTCGGCGCTTTTCGCCGGCGACCTGCTGCGGATGTACACCCGCTACGCCGAGCACTGTGGCTGGCTGGTCGAGGTGATCGACGCGCAGGATTCCGACCTGGGCGGAGTGAAGGACGTCTCGCTCGCGATCAAGTGCAAGGGAGTGCCGGAGGGCGGCAACGGGGTGTGGTCCCGGCTCAAGTGGGAGGGCGGGGTGCACCGGGTGCAGCGGGTGCCGGTCACCGAGTCGCAGGGACGCATCCACACCAGCGCCGCCGGCGTACTGGTGCTGCCGGAGGCCGAGGAGATCGACGTGACGATCGACCCGAACGAGCTTCGGATCGACGTGTTTCGATCATCGGGTCCCGGTGGTCAGTCGGTGAACACCACCGACTCCGCGGTCCGGATCACCCACCTACCGACCGGCATCGTCGTCTCCTGCCAGAACGAGAAGTCCCAGCTGCAGAATCGCGAGCAGGCGATGCGGATCCTGCGGGCCCGACTCCTGGCAGTGGCGCAGGAGCAGGCCGACGCCGCCGCCTCCGACGCGCGTAAGGCGCAGGTGCGGACGGTGGACCGCTCGGAGCGGATCCGCACCTACAACTTCCCGCAGAACCGGATCACCGACCACCGGATCGGCTACACCGCGTACAACCTGGACCTGGCCCTCGCCGGAGAGTTGGACGGTGTGCTGGCGGCGCTCGCTGAGGCGGACCGGGCGGCCCGGCTGGCGGGCGACGTGGAGCTGGGGCGCCGCTGATCCGCCCGCCGCGGGCAGACCCCGCGGACGAAACGCGGGCCCGCCCGGTGGCTGTCAGGAGGCGCGGGGGCGGGTTTTGGCGCGCAGCATCTCCCGGTCGGCGGCCTCGAAGGCGACGCTCAGAGCGTCCGGTACGTCGGGACCGGTGGCGGCGACCTCGGCGAAGCCGATGCTGACCCCGACCGGGGTGCCGGGCACGAGCGCTTCCCAGTCCTCGGTCCGCACGGCGGACTTGATCCGGCGCGCCACCTCCTGGGCCTCGGCCATGTCCGTACCGGGTAGCACCACGACGAACTCGTCGCCGCCGTAGCGGGCTACGAAGTCGTCCCGCCGCATCACCCGGTTGACCACTCCGGCGATGCGCTGCAGGACCAGGTCGCCGGAGTGGTGTCCGTGGTAGGTGTTCACCGCCTTGAACCCGTCCAGGTCGCAGACGCCGATCACCACCCGTTTCCCCTGGGCCATCACGGCGGCGATGTACCGTTCCAGCCGGCGTCGGTTGGGGAGCCCGGTCAGCGGGTCGGTCAGTGCCTCTCCCTCGAAGCGGGCGGCTTCGCGGCGCATCTCCTCGTGATCGATGCGGGCGGCGATTCCGTCGATGTAGACGTCTCGAAGTCGGTCGTTGCGTTGCGCGGCGAGCCGGAACGCCCGCCGGTCGACCCGATGCGCGGCGACGTGGTCACCGGCCCGGCCCAGCGCGATGCTGCGGAGCCGATCCGGCTCGGCCGCGCCCAGGGTCTCGGTGGAGACCTGCACGGTGTCTATTCGGCTGACCGCCTCGATCGGCCGGTCGGCCGCGATGGCGAGGCAGACCTCGCCGAGTTGGCGCATGTCTCGCGCCCGGGCACTGTCGCCGCCGTGGCCCAGCAGTCGGGCCGGCGCGGCGTCCGTTCCCGCCTCCAACCGGTCACCCAGGGCGGCCTGCCGTGCTGCGGCGTAGCCGTACGCGGCGAGGCTGCTCGGGCGGAGCCGCCCGGCCTGTCCAGCGTGCAGGAACTGCTTCAGGTCGCTGCCGATATCGCGGAGCACCCGCAGACAGCCGTCGCTGTCGCCGGTGTGGTCCAGCGCGACGGCGTTGCGCAGTCGGATGCCGGGGGCGGCGAAGGTCTCCGCCGGGATGCCGGCGGCGAGCCCGAGCTGTCGAGCCAGCTCGATCGCACCCAGCGCGTATCCGTGGAAGCTGAGGTAGGAGTAGGCCATCGCGAGGTCGTGCCAGCCCCAGGCGGTGTCCCGGTCGGGGTCGCTGACGGCGCCCAGCGCGCGAGCGGCCCGCACCAGGTGCATGACACACCGATCCAGCGCGCCCTGGTGGTGGGCGGCGAGCGCGGCGAGCGCGTGCAGGTGTCCGTGCGGGTACGGCTCGGCGAGATCCCGGACGGCGGTGGTGGCCTCCTCGATGGCCCGGGTGTACTCCGCGGTCCGGCCCAGGTTGACCACCGCGGAGAGGCGTTGCACCAAGGCGTCGGCCCGGGCGTACCGGTCGTTGGTGGTGGCGAGCACGTCCGAGAGGATGCGGTACGCCTCGGCGGAGCGGCTCGATTCCTGTAGCTCACGTGCCCGGGTCAGGGTGTCAACCTGGTCGCCGACTTGGTCCAGCCAACCCACCCGCGACCTCCTGTCTGTGTGCGTCTGACCGCACCGGCTCGTGGTTGGTTGCGTGACGCCTCATGATTATGGCGTGAGCACTTTGTCGCAACAGCCGCCCGAGGGGACGAATCGGGAGCGACCCACCCTGGCGGTCGCCCGGGCCACCCGGCTGCTGGCCGACGCCGGGGTGGAGGGACCCCGAGCGGAGGCGGAGGTGCTGGCCGCGTACGTGCTGGGGGTGCCGCGGGGACGACTGGCGTTGGCCGACGGGCTGAGCCTGGACCAGCGTCGCCGGTTCGACGCGTTGGTGGCCCGTCGGGCCGGCCGGGAACCGTTGCAGCATCTCACCGGCAGCGCTCCTTTTCGGCATCTCGAGGTGGCGGTCGGGCCGGATGTCTTCGTGCCTCGTCCGGAGACGGAGCTGCTCGCCGGGTGGGGCGTGGAGCAGGCACGCCGGGAGGCGGCGCCGCTGGTTGTGGACTTGTGCAGCGGCTCCGGGGCGATCGCCCTGGCGGTGGCGCAGGAGGTCCCGGCGGCCCGGGTGGTCGCGGTGGAGCGTTCCCCGGCGGCGTTGTCGTGGCTGCGGCGCAACGCGACCAGCCGGGCCGCTGCCGGCGATCGGCCGGTTGAGGTGGTGGCCGCCGACGTCACGGCGCCGGACCTGCTCGACGATCTCCTGGGTCGGGTGGACGTGCTGCTGTGTAACCCGCCGTACGTGCCGGCGGACGTGGTGGTGCCGCCGGAGGTCAGCCGGCATGATCCGGCGTCTGCGGTTTTCGCTGGCGCGGACGGGTTGGCCGTGATCCGGCCGGTGGTGTCCCGGGCCGCGCTGTTGCTACGGCCCGGGGGCCGGCTCGGGATCGAACACGACGACACGCAGGGCGCGGCGGTGCCCGGGCTGCTGGCCGGGGCTGGCCGGTACGGCTCGATCGCCGAGCACGCCGACCTCGCCGGCCGCCCCCGATTCGCCACCGCTACCCGGTGTCGGGACGTCGGGGGCCCGCGAGAGCCCGGTGGCATTGGCGGGTAGGCCGGTGAACTCGCCCACCTCCGGGGTGGGGGTGGAGCGCGTGTCTCCCGCCGCCCCGGTATGGCCGGCACACCGCCCGGACCCGGGCGTGGCAGACTGCTGCTCGTGATGCTTTACGACTGCCGGTCGCCCGTTGACCGGGACCGCGGCATCGCGGCAGCCATCAAGGCGATCCGCGACGGCGAGTTGGTCGTCCTGCCGACCGACACGGTCTATGGGATCGGGGCGGACGCGTTCGCTCCGCACGCGGTCAAGGCCCTGCTCGACGCCAAGGGCGGTCAGCAGGTGCCGCCACCGGTGCTGATCGGTTCCCGGCACACCCTGGACGGGCTGGTCTTCTCGCTACCCAGCGCGGCCCGGGACCTGGTGGCGGCCTTCTGGCCGGGTCCGCTGACCATCGTGGTCGAGCACTCGCCCAGTCTGCGCTGGGATCTGGGGGAGACCGCGGGCCGGGTCGCGGTGCGGATGCCGTTGCATCCGGTCGCGCTGGAGGTCCTCCGGGAGACCGGCCCGATGGCGGTGGCATCGGCGAATACGGCTGGACTGCCCGCGGCCACCACCGCGGAGGCGGCCCGTGGACAGCTCGCCTACTCGGTGCGCACGTATCTGGAGGCGGGTCCGGCGGTTGATCCGGTGCCGAGCACGATCGTGGACCTGACCGGGGCGGTGCCCCAGCTGCTCCGGGCCGGTGCGATCGAGCTGGACCGGCTGCGGGATGTGGTGCCGGAAATCGACTCAAGCCGGGTGGCCTGAGTGCCGCCGTTTACCGTTCTCCACGTCTGTATGGGCAATATCTGTCGCTCGCCGATGGCGGAGCGGCTGCTGGTCCTGGCGGTCCAGGAGCAGCTGGCCCGGCGCGGCGATACCGCACCGGGGCTCGCCGACGAGCTGCTGCACAGTCACAGCGCCGGCACCGGCGGCTGGCACGCCGGTGAGGAGATGAACCCGCCGGCGGCCCGACAGGTGACCGGGCGGGGCGGTGGCATCGACGGTTTCGCGGCCCGCAAGCTGCGTTCGGAGCACATCGACGGCGCTGACCTGGTGCTCACCGCGACCGCCGACCAGCAGGAGTTCGTGTCGGCGTTGCGGCCGGACGCGGTTTCCCGCACCTTCGTGCTGGGTGAGTTCGGTCGTCTGTTGCCCGCGGTGGACCTGGCTGGTCTGCCGGCGGCCGCAGCGACCCCGACTGCCGTCTACGCGCGGGGCGTGGCGCTGGTTGAGGCGATCGACGCCGTTCGGGCTGGGGCCGAGCCGCTGGCCGCGGATGACCTCGACGATCCGTGGGGCCGGGGCGACCAGTGTTTCGGCCGGGTCGCGGATGAGGTGGAGCAGACGGTGCGTCCGCTGACGGCGGCGTTGTTGCCGTAACCCACCTGGGTTACCCGTCGACGAACAAGACGGACAAGAGGTGCATTCGGGTCATTCTGGACGGGTCCTGCCGGCTCCTGCGGGGAGAGCTGATGACCCGGGCACACCTGAACAAGCTGATGACAGTCCTGCTCGCCGGCCTGCTGGCCGGTCTCGGGCTCGCGGTGGCGGCCTTACCCGCCGCCCTGGTGTACGGAGTCGGCCTCTCGGCGCTCGCCGCGCCCTACACCGAGCTGCCGAACACCCTACGGACGCCGCCCACCCCCCAACGGTCCAACCTGTACGCCAACGATGGCAGTACGTTGATCACGTCCTTCTACCAGGAGGACCGGGTGGATGTGCCGCTGCACGAGGTGGCCCCGGTGATGCGTCAGGCGATCCTCGCCGCCGAGGATGCCCGCTTCTACCAGCACCGGGGGGTGGACCTGCGCGGCGTGGTCCGGGCGTTCACCGCCAACCAGCGCGGCGGGGTGGTCCAGCAGGGGGCGTCCACCCTGACCATGCAGTACGTCCGCAACGTGTTGTCCAGCGACCCCCGTCTCACCGAGGAGCAGCGCCGGGCCGCCACCGAGGTCACCCCCGCGCGCAAGGTGCAGGAGGTGCGGTACGCGCTGGCGCTGGAGCGGGAGCTGGGCAAGGACGAGATCCTCGCCCGGTATCTCAACATCGCGTACTTCGGTGCCGGCGCGTACGGGGTGGCGGCAGCGAGTAAGCGCTACTTCACCAAGTCCCCGGCGGACCTGAGCCTGGCCGAGGCGGCGTTGCTCGCCGGACTGGTCCAGTCCCCGCACACCGACGACCCGCTCAACGGGGATGTCGATGCGGCGTTGGAACGCCGGGCGTACGTGCTGGACCAGATGGTCGAGGCCGGTCAGCTCGCGGCGGACGAGGCGGCCCGGGTGGCGGCCGAACCACTGCGGCTGCGCCCCACCGAGACGCCGAACGACTGCGCGGCGGTGCCGGCGGAGCAGAACGACTGGGGCTTCTTCTGCGACTGGTTCACCCGCTGGTGGAACTCGCAGGAGGCGTTCGGATCGACGGTTGACGAGCGGCAGCTCGCCCTGCGCCGGGGCGGCTACCAGATTGTGGCGTCCCTGGACCCGGCGGTGCAGCAGGCCGCGATCGAGCAGGTGCGGCGGATCTACTCGGCGGAGCACCCGCACGCGCTGCCGACCGCGGTGGTGCAGCCCGGCACCGGGCGGGTGCTCGCGATGGCGGTCAACCGTACCTACGGCGTGCAGCCGAACCCGGCCGGGTGGAAGAACCGCCCGAACACGGTCAACCAGCTGGTCGCGGGCGGCGGCACGATCCAGGGCTACCAGGGCGGAAGCACTTTCAAGCTGTTCACCCTGCTGGCCGCGGTGGAGGCTGGGCTGCCGTTGAACACCGTGTTTGACGCGCCCGACCGGATCGTCACCCGTTTCCCGGTCAGCGGTCCGGTGAGCTGCGACGGGAAGTGGTGCCCCCGCAACGCCAGCCCGCTGGTCAAGGGCGAGCACACCATGTGGAGCGCCTTCGGCAAGTCGGTCAACACGTACTTTGCCTGGTTGACCGAGCAGGCCGGCGCGGATCGGGTGGTGGAGATGGCCGAGCGGCTGGGCATCGTGTTCCGGGCGTCCAGCGACGAGCAGTTGGCCCGGCACGGTGCTCGGGCGTGGGGCCCGTTCACGCTGGGGGTCTCGGCCACTACTCCGTTGGACCTGGCGAACGCGTACGCCACCATCGCGGCCGAGGGCCGGTGGTGCGCGCCGCTACCGGTGGTGCGGATCACCGATGCGGCCGGCCGGCCGGTGGCGGCCGGGTCGCCGGACTGCCGGCAGGTCGTGGACCGGGACGTGGCCCGGGCGGCGGTGGACGCCGCCCGCTGCCCGGTCGGGGACCAATCGATGTACCGGGGCTGTGAGGGGGGGACCGCGGAGGAGTTTCGCTCCCAGCTGGGACGTCCGGTCGCCGGTAAGACCGGCAGTTCGGAGGGGTACGGCACGGAGTCCTTCGTCGCGTTCACGCCGCAGCTCGCGGTGGCGGCGATCGCCACCAACCCCGATGACCCGCGTGATGCGGTGGGGCACGCGGTCCAGGCGCGGATGGCCGACGGGGTGGCGGAGTTGATGTCCGTCGCGCTGCGGGGGCAACCGGTTCGGGACTTTGTCCCACCGAGCGAGGTAACCGCCTTCGACGTGACCGGGGCCCGGACCGGGGAGTAGGAGCCCGCGCCCCGGAGCGGAGCGGGTTCTCGCCCGCGGGGCGGAGTAGCCCACCGGTGTGCCCCGTCGCACCGCCTCCCCTGGCGTCGCGCGGCCACCGGCGCGGGGAGCAATAGACTGTGGTGCTGTGAGCACCGAGACGACGCCGACCGCCCGGGGGCGGGACCACGACCAGCCGCGGGTGACCGATCCGGCCGCGGGCGAGCCGGGCGCGATTCGCGCGCGGCTGCCGTACCTGCGGCTGCCCCTGACCGCGTGCGCCCTCCTCGCGGTCGCCGCCGTACCGGTCGCGGCGGCCGTCCGGGGTGCTACCTCCGCGGTCGCGGTGGCGGCGGGGATCGCGCTCGTTGTCGTGAGCTATCTGGTCTCCGGTCTCTCGGTGGCCTGGGCGGACGCGGTCAGCCCGCAGCTGATCATG
This sequence comes from Salinispora pacifica CNR114, assembly GCF_000514775.1. Classification (GTDB taxonomy): domain Bacteria; phylum Actinomycetota; class Actinomycetes; order Mycobacteriales; family Micromonosporaceae; genus Micromonospora; species Micromonospora pacifica. The sequence goes on from NZ_AZWO01000001.1 coordinate 380,893, forward strand.
TCGGTTGGGCTGGTCACCTACGTCACGAAGATCGTGGTGCTGGGCGTGGTGATGGCGGCGGTCGCCGCGACTGGTTGGGCCGGGCTGCCGGACCTGGGGGTGGCCATCATCGTCGCTGTGGTGGTCTGGACGGCCGCCCACCTGACCTGGGCGCTCCGCGTTCCGTTACCCACAGTCGACTCGTCGCGGAGCTGAGTAACGGTTGGCGGGCCCCAGGCGGACGACTGGCGTCCACCCGACGTTTTGATGTCCTGTGCGGCGTGTCGGACAGGAGTAGGCTGGCCCGGATTGATGCGCCAGCCGCCGCCCGCACGCCGTCCTGCAGTGTGGGGGGTGCCGCACACTCCTGCGGCTTGCGGCTGCTAATGTACGCGTCGTAATGGCCGACAACCCAGACCGCGAACCGTCCGACGCGCACTCGTCGGAGGGTGTGGCGGGTGCCGTGCTTGGCTACCTTCTCGCCGGCATCCTGGTCTGGGGATTTCTCGGCTGGTTGGCAGAGGGCTTCCTCGGCGTGCCGACCGGCGTGGGGATCGCCGTTGGCATGATGCTCGGCGCAGCCGCAGCGATCTACCTGATCATGAAGAGGCTCGGTGCCTGAGTGTCGGCACGCGCCGGTCTGTCGAGTGTGGAGGATGACACGGTGAGCGGACAGCTGGTCGTCGCCCAGGACCTTCCCTGGCCCCCCAGCGTCAATGACTTCTACCCGCCAGCGGTGGCTGGACCGTGGGTCACGAAGTTCACCCTCATGGTCTGGCTGGCCGTCGGGCTGGTGATCATCTTCTACATGGCCGCCTACCGGAACCCGAAGCTGGTCCCCAGCAAGGGGCAGTGGCTGGCCGAGTCGGTCTACGGCCTGGTGCGGGACAACATCGCCCGGGAGCAGATGGGCAATGCCGGCATCCGGTTCGCCCCCTACTTCACGGTGCTGTTCAGCTTCATTCTGGTCACCAATATCTTCAGCATCGTTCCCGGGCTGCAGATCTCGCCGAACGCGCACATCGCCTTCCCGATCGTGCTCTCCGCGATCTCCTACGTGCTCTACCTCGCTGTCGGGGTCCGCAAGCACGGTCTCCTCAAGTACCTCAAGATGAGCCTGATCCTGCCGGGCGTGCCGTGGCCGATGCACTTCCTGCTGATCCCGATCGAGTTCCTGCAGAACTTCGTCGTGCGGCCGGTTACCCTGGCCCTCCGGCTCTTCGCCAACATGTTCGCCGGTCACCTGCTCCTGCTGGTCTTCACCGTCGGTGGCTTCGTGATGCTCTCCGCGGACAACCTCTTCGTTCAGGTGACCTCGGTCTTCTCCTTCGTCATGGCGATCGTGATGGCCTTCTTCGAGGCGCTGGTGGCCGTGCTGCAGGCGTACGTCTTCGTCACGCTGTCCGCCAACTACGTCGGCACCTCGCTGGCCGAGGAGCACTGAGATCCCGCTCGGCGGGCTGCCCGGCCCGACCAAGCTTCTGGTACAAACCCCGAACGCGTGAGCCCTCACGTGTGAGCTAGGAGGAATACCCGCAATGGACGTTCTCGCCCTCGAAGGCAGCATCAACACCGTCGGCTATGGCCTCGCCGCCATCGGCCCCGGTATCGGTGTCGCGCTGGTCTTCGCGGCCTACATCCAGGCCAGCGCCCGCCAGCCGGAGTCCGCCGGCTTCAACCGCACCTGGCTGGTCCTGGGCTTCGCCCTGGTCGAGGCGCTCGCCCTCTTCGGCCTGGTGCTCGCCTTCGCCATCGGCGGCTGACGAGCGCCCTTCCCCGACCCGGAGGTCTGACATGTATCTCGCCGCCGAAGGCTCGCACAATCCAATCCTGCCGATCTGGCAAGAGCTCGTCGTCGGGACCATCGCCTTCGCCCTACTCGTCTTCGTGCTGCTGAAGTTCGTCATGCCGCGTATGGAGACGATGTACCAGGCGCGGGTGGACGCGATCGAGGGTGGCCTCAAGCGTGCCGAGGCTGCCCAGGCCGAGGCCAACCAGCTGCTCGAGCAGTACCGGGCCCAGCTGGCCGAGGTGCGTACCGAGGCGGCCCGGATCCGGGACGACGCCCGGGCCGACGCGGAGGGTGTCCGGCAGGACATCCTCGCCAAGGCGCGGGAGGAGTCCGACCGGATCATCGCCGCGGGCAAGGAGCAGCTCGTCGCCGAGCGGACCACGATCGTGCGCGAGCTGCGCACCGAGGTCGGCACGCTCGCGGTGGATCTGGCCGGCAAGATCGTTGGTGAGTCGCTCGCCGACGAGGCGCGCCGCGCCGGCACGGTCGACCGGTTCCTGGACGGCCTCGAGAGCGCGGGGGCCCGCTGATGCAGGCCGCCACCAGCCGGGAGTCGTACAAGATCGCGGCCGACCGCCTCGACGAGTACGTCCGGGGCGCGGAGTCTCCGGCGGTGGCCGCCACCGCCGAAGACCTTCTCTCCGTAGCCGACCTGCTCCGGCGTGAGCCACGGCTGCGCCGGGCCCTCGTTGACCCGGCCCGCTCCGGTGCGGACCGGGCCGACCTACTCGCCGGAATCCTCGGCGGGAAGGTCGGCGGGGACGCACTCGACCTGCTGACCAGTCTGGTCTCCCACCGCTGGTCGGCCCCGTCGGAACTTCTCGACGGCACCGAGCGGCTCGGCGTGGCCGCGCTGCTGGCCGCCGCCGACAAGGCGGGCGACCTCGGCGAGGTCGAGGACGAGCTGTTCCGTTTCGGTCAGGTCGTAGCCGGCCAGTCGGCGCTCTCCAACGTGCTGTCGGACCCGGCGGCCCCGGCCGCGCAGCGGGCCACCCTCGCTGGTGAGCTGCTCGCCGGTAAGGCCCGCCCGGTCACCGTCCGGCTGGTCGAGGTGGCGCTCGGCGGGTTCGGCGGGCGCTCCTTCGTCGGGGCGCTCACCCGGCTGGTCGAGCTCGCCGCCGACCAGCGAGACCGACAGGTGGCGTACGTGACCGTCGCGGCCCCGTTGGGTGCGGAGGAGGAGCAGCGCCTGGTCGCCCGCCTCTCCGCCATCTACGGTCGCGAGGTGACCGTCAAGCAGTCGGTCAACCCCGAGGTCCTCGGTGGGGTCAGCGTCCAGGTCGGCTCCGACCTGTACGACGGCACCGTCCTGCGCCGCCTCAACGAATCCCGTAACGCGCTCGCTAAGCGCTGAGCCGGAACTGCCGCGCCAGCGCCCTGACCAGACGTCATTCGGACCGGTCGGTACTAGGTATCCCGGGCCCCTGATACTTAAGGAAGCAGAGGATGGCCGAGCTGACCATCTCGACGGAGGAGATCCGCGGCGCCCTGGAGCGCTACGTCTCCTCCTACAAGTCCGGCGTGTCCCGCGAGGAGGTCGGCACCGTCGCTGACGCCGGCGACGGCATCGCCCACGTCGAGGGCCTGCCCTCGACCATGACCAACGAGCTGCTCGAGTTCGAAGACGGCACGATCGGTGTGGCGCTGAACCTCGACGTCCGGGAGATCGGTGTCGTCGTCCTCGGCGACTTCGCCGGCATCGAGGAGGGGCAGCGCGTCAAGCGCACCGGCCGGGTGCTCTCGGCCCCGGTCGGCGACGCCTTCCTCGGCCGGGTGGTCAACGCGCTCGGTGAGCCGATCGACGGCCTCGGCGACATCCCGAACGAGGGCTTCCGGGAGCTGGAGCTCCAGGCCCCGAACGTGATGTCCCGGAAGTCGGTCGATGAGCCGCTGCAGACCGGCATCAAGGCCATCGACGCGATGACGCCGATCGGCCGGGGCCAGCGTCAGCTGATCATCGGTGACCGGAAGACCGGTAAGACCACCGTCGCCCTGGACACCATCCTCAACCAGCGGGACAACTGGCGCTCCGGCGACCCGAAGAAGCAGGTCCGCTGCATCTACGTCGCCGTCGGCCAAAAGGCCTCCACGATCGCCTCGATCAAGGGCGTGCTGGAGGAGGCGGGCGCGATGGAGTACACCACCATCGTGGCCTCCCCGGCGTCCGACCCGGCCGGCTTCAAGTACCTCGCCCCGTACACCGGCTCGTCGATCGGGCAGCACTGGATGTACGGCGGCAAGCACGTCCTCATCGTCTTCGACGACCTGAGCAAGCAGGCCGAGGCGTACCGGGCCGTGTCGCTGCTGCTGCGTCGCCCGCCGGGCCGCGAGGCGTACCCGGGCGACGTCTTCTACCTGCACTCCCGGCTGCTGGAGCGCTGCGCGAAGCTCTCCGACGAGATGGGCGGCGGCTCGATGACCGGTCTGCCGATCATCGAGACCAAGGCGAACGACATCTCGGCGTTCATCCCGACCAACGTCATCTCCATCACCGACGGCCAGATCTTCCTGGAGACGGACCTGTTCAACCAGGGCGTTCGGCCGGCCATCAACGTCGGCACCTCGGTCTCCCGGGTCGGCGGTGCCGCGCAGGTGAAGCCGATGAAGAAGGTCTCCGGCTCGCTGCGGCTGAACCTGGCCCAGTACCGTGAGCTGGAGGCGTTCGCCGCCTTCGCCTCGGACCTGGACAAGGCCTCCCGCGCCCAGTTGGATCGGGGTGCCCGCCTGGTCGAGCTGCTGAAGCAGTCGAACTACTCGCCCTTCCCGGTGCAGGAGCAGGTCGTCTCGGTCTGGGCCGGTGTCGAGGGCAAGCTGGATGACATCCCGGTCGGCGAGATCCGTCGCTTCGAGTCCGAGTTCCTGCAGTACCTGCGGCACAAGCACGAGGGGATCCTCGCGCAGATCGCCGACGGCACCTGGGGTGACGAGGTCATCGCCTCCCTGGACGCGGCGATCAGCGACTTCAAGAAGCTCTTCCTGGGCAAGGAGGACGAGCGGCGGATCAACGAGCCGGCCGCCGAGCCGCTGGCTGGTGCGGAGGACCGGGAGACGGTTACCCGGTTCCAGGACGAGCCGACCGACCGTCCGGCTGGAAGCTGACCGATGGCCGCCCAGGTACGCGTACTCCGCCAACGCATCCGCGCGGCGAAGTCGATGAAGAAGATCACCAAGGCGATGGAGCTCGTCGCGACGAGCCGGATCGCCAAGGCCCAGGAGCAGGTGGCGGCCTCCCTGCCCTACTCCCGGGCTATCACCGAGGTGCTCACGGCGCTGGCGTCCAACACGCGGATCGACCATCCGCTACTCACCCCCCGGGAGCGGGTGCGGCGGGCCGGTGTGCTGCTGGTCACCAGTGACCGGGGCCTGGCCGGCGGCTACAGCTCCAACGCCATCAAGACGGCGGAGTCGCTGCTCGCCCGGCTGCGCGCCGACGGCAAGGAGCCCTCGCTCTACGTCATCGGTCGTAAGGGTGTGCAGTACTACCGGTTCCGCAACCGGCCGATGGCGGCGTGCTGGACCGGTTTCTCCGAGCAGCCGACCTTCGCCGATGCCCGGGAGGTGGGTGAGACGCTGATCAAGGCGTTCACCGCCGGCGTGGACGACGGCGATGGGGATCCGGGGCCGGACGGGGTCTTCGGTGTGGACGAGTTGCACATCGTCTCCACCGAGTTCAAGTCCCTGATGACCCAGGTGCCGGTACCGCGGATCCTCGGACCGATGGAGATCGAGGACCGGCCCCGTTCCGAGGGTGCGCTGCCGGCCTACGAATTCGAGCCGGAGGCGGAGGCGCTCCTCGACGCGCTGCTGCCGAAGTACATCAACACGCGGATCTACGCGGCGTTGGTCGAGTCGGCGGCGAGCGAGTCGGCGTCGCGGCGGCGGGCGATGAAGAGCGCCACCGACAACGCCGAAGAGATGATCGAGAAGTACACCCGCGAGATGAACTCGGCCCGCCAGGCCGGGATCACCCAGGAGATCAGCGAGATCGTCGGCGGCGCGAACGCGCTGGCCGCGTCGGGAAGTGAAGTGTGATGACTGTTTCCGCTACTGCTGATGGGCCGGCCGGCACCAACGCGGCCACCGGTCGCGTGGTCCGGGTCATCGGCCCGGTCGTCGACGCCGAGTTCCCGCGCGACGCGATGCCGGACCTGTTCAACGCCATGCATGTTGACGTGACCCTCTCCGGCGGCAAGAAGACGCTGACCCTGGAGGTCGCCCAGCACCTGGGGGACAACCTGGTCCGCGCCATCTCCATGCAGCCGACCGACGGCCTGGTCCGCGGGGTCGAGGTGCGTGACACCGGTTCGCCGATCACGGTGCCCGTGGGTGACACGGTCAAGGGCCACGTGTTCAACGCGATCGGTGAGTGCCTCAACCTGGAGCCGGGTGAGACGCTCAGCCCGGACGACCACTGGCAGATCCACCGCAAGGCCCCGGCCTTCGCGGACCTGGAGCCGAAGACGGAGATGCTGGAGACCGGCATCAAGGTCATCGACCTGCTCGCCCCGTACGTCAAGGGTGGCAAGATCGGTCTGTTCGGTGGCGCCGGCGTGGGCAAGACGGTGCTGATCCAGGAGATGATCACCCGAGTTGCCCGGAACTTCGGTGGTACCTCGGTCTTCGCCGGGGTGGGTGAGCGCACCCGCGAGGGTAACGACCTGATCGCCGAGATGACCGAGTCCGGCGTGATCGACAAGACCGCGCTGGTCTACGGCCAGATGGACGAGCCGCCGGGCACCCGCCTCCGCGTCGCCCTCTCCGCGCTGACCATGGCGGAGTACTTCCGGGACGTGCAGAAGCAGGAGGTGTTGCTCTTCATCGACAACATCTTCCGGTTCACCCAGGCCGGCTCCGAGGTCTCCACGCTACTCGGCCGGATGCCGAGCGCCGTGGGTTACCAGCCCACGCTCGCCGACGAGATGGGCGAGCTCCAGGAGCGGATCACCTCGGTCCGGGGTCAGGCGATCACGTCGCTGCAGGCGATCTACGTGCCCGCCGACGACTACACTGACCCGGCGCCGGCCACCACCTTCGCCCACCTGGACGCGACCACCAACCTGGAGCGATCGATCTCCGACAAGGGCATCTACCCGGCGGTGGACCCGCTGGCGTCCTCGTCTCGGATTCTCGCCCCGGAGTTCGTCGGCCAGGAGCACTTCACGGTGGCCACCGAGGTGAAGCGGATTCTGCAGCGGTACAAGGACCTGCAGGACATCATCGCGATCCTGGGTATTGAGGAGCTCTCCGAGGAGGACAAGCTCACGGTCGGCCGGGCGCGTCGGATCGAGCGCTTCCTGTCGCAGAACACCTACGCCGCTGAGCAGTTCACCGGCATGAAGGGCTCGACGGTCCCGATCAAGGAGACCATTGAGGCGTTCAAGAAGATCAGTGAGGGTGAGTATGACCACTTCCCCGAGCAGGCCTTCTTCATGTGCGGTGGCCTGGACGATCTGGAGAACAAGGCCAAGGAGCTGATGGCGGAGGGCTGATTGCCCCGCTGCGGCTACCGCCGCGGACTGCGCGAGCAGCGACGAAAGGCCGCTCTGGTTGACGCCGGGGCGGCCTTTCGGTGCATCCGTTGCCGCCCTTGTGATCGCGGGCCTCGTATCGACGGTAGGTGATCTTGATGCGTGGCGCGGTACCGTTCACGCGCGTCGCGCTGACCGTGCGCGCATTCGTGCAATCATTCGCTGACGTACGCCCGTCCCGACAGACGTTGACGAACGGAGATGATCGTGGGTAAGGCCGGCAAAGGCGGTAAGAAGAAGCCGTCGGTGTGGGCGGGCGTGCCGCGGTGGGCCCAGGTGTGCACCGTCTTCGGCGCTGTCTTGATGTTCGTCAGTGGCGTGGCACTGGTCGGCGTCGAGGCGCTGGTGGCTCGGTACGAGGGCGCGGTGGGCAAGGCGGACCTGTTCGGGGACCAGGCGGCGGGAGCCAGTGAGCGCACGAGCGACATCAAGGGCCCGCTCAACATCCTGCTCGTCGGCGTTGACCCGCGCAAAGAGGAGCAGCTACCGCTGGCTGACTCGATCATGGTGCTGCATGTGCCGGAAGGGCTCGACCAGGCCTACCTCTTCTCGATGCCTCGGGATCTCTACGTCGAGATTCCCGCTTTCGACAAGGCCGGATTCCGTGGCGGCGCGGACAAGCTCAACGCGGCGATGTCCTATGGCAGCCGGGTTGCGGGGGAGAACCCCAGCACGGCGCAGGGCTTCGAACTGCTCGCCAAGACGGTCCAGTCGATCACCGGCATCCAGCGGTTCGACGCCGGGGCGATCATCAACTTCGGTGGCTTCATCAACATTGTGGACGCGATGGGTGGCGTCACCATGGACATTGAGCGTGAGGTCCGCTCGGAGCATCGCCACCCCGACGGCACACACCGGGAACTGCGCCCCGGCGGTGGGGGGTACGTCGGTGAGCAGGCGGTCTACCCGGAGGGGGAGCAACTCCTCGAGGGTTGGCAGGCGCTGGACTACGTCCGTCAGCGCTACCCCAAGAACGGTGTGCCAGACGGTGACTACGGCCGCCAGCGGCACCAGCAACAGTTTGTCAAGGCCATGGCGAGCCAGGCCCTCAGCGCTGATGTGGTGACCAACCCGATCAAGCTGGACTCGGTGCTTCGGGCGGCCGGTGAGTCACTGGTCTTCAACGGTCGGGGGCATAGCGTGATTGATTTCGGCCTCGCTCTGAAGGACCTCCGGCCGGGCAACATTCAGATGATCAAATTACCGGGTGGTGGCATCATGGACGGCGGGCAATACCGCGGTGAACGCTTCGAGCCGGCCGTTCAGGATTTCTTCCAGGCGCTGCAGGATGAGCAGCTCGACGCGTTCCTGCTGGAGCACCCGGACTTCCAGAACAAGATCTGACCGCATCGGGCCAAATCCGAACCCGAGTGGCGTACGTCTCGCCACCCGCGTTACCGGTCCCCCGATGGCGAGACTAGAATTTCGGCAACCCGCCGCCGCAGCAAGGAGACAGCGTGGCACAGCAGCTTCACGTCGAGCTCGTAGCCGTCGAGGAGACGGTATGGTCCGGCGAGGCCGAGATGGTCATGGCCCGGACGACCGAGGGTGAGCTTGGTGTGATGCCAGGGCATGCTCCCCTGCTCGGCCAGCTCGCGGAGTCCGGCCAGGTTCGGATCAAGGTCCCCGGAGGCGACCAGCTCTCCTACGAGGTGGCTGGCGGTTTCCTCTCCGTGAGCAACAAGGGCGTCACCGTCCTGGCCGAGAGCGCCAGCCCGGTCCGGGCCGCGCAGGGTAGCTGAGCGCCACCCGGCGATGGGGATCGTCGAAGGGGTCGGGATCGGCATCGCCGTTGTCGTCGGCGCGCTCCTGATTCTCTTCGTCCGGCGGGCGTTGGTCACCCGCAGCGGGGGAGTTATCCGGCTCAGCGTTCGGACCTCCGCGATGCTCGATGGCCGGGGCTGGGCCCCCGGCTTCGGCCGTTTTGTGGGGGACGAGCTTCGCCTCTACCGGATGTTCAGTCTCGCCCTCCGTCCCCGGCGGACGCTCTCCCGAAAGGGCCTCGCGGTGGAACGCCGTCGGCTGCCGGAAGGGCAGGAGCGGTTCTCGATGCCCGCCGATTGGATCATTCTCCGCTGCACCAGCCACCGCGCCCCGGTCGAGATCGCTATGGCGCGCTCGACCGTCACCGGGTTTCTCTCCTGGCTTGAGGCCGCTCCTCCGGGGGCGGCCTCGCCGAATCTAACCGCCCAGGACTGGCCGGCGGCCTAGCGCGCCCGTCGCGGGCCGGTACGGAGCTGCCCGGGACGCAGCGCCGGTGCGGAGCATCAATCGAGCGGTACGGAACCCCGGCCGAACGGAACCGGGAAACCCGCCGACCGGCGCCGGGAAACCCCGCCGAATGGCACGGGGAGAACCCGGCCGAACAATTCTGCTGTTTTCCCCGTCGAGCCGCTGTCCTTGGGCGCGGATGGTATCCGGCAGGTCGGGTATGCAGACCTCGGTGCGGCGCGCCGGCTCCCACACCGGCGCGTCGGACGGTTGATCGGTCAGTGTTTGCCGCCGGGTACCCATAGCACATCTCCGGCCGGATTTGCCGTCCTTGACAGGATAAAGAGTAGATCGGAGAGCCGGTTGAGATACTTTGCCGGGAGCGTGCTGGTTCGGTCGGGGTCCTGGGTGATCAGGGCCCAAGCCGCACGCTCGGCGCGCCGGGCTACCGTCCGCGCAACATGCAGTAGCGCCGCGCCGGCGGTGCCGCCGGGGAGGGTGAAGGAGTCGAGCTTGCTCAGGCGTGCGTTGTATTCGTCGCACCAGGCCTCAAGGCGCTCGACGTACGCCTCGGTGACCCGCAGCGGCGGGTACTTCGGGTTCGGCTCGACCGGCGTCGCCAGGTCGGCCCCCACGTCGAACAAGTCGTTTTGGATAGCTTCAAGGATCGTGCGCAGCTCTTCGTTGAGCTGCCCGAGGGCGAGCGCCACGCCAATCGCCGCGTTGCACTCGTCTACGTCCGCGTACGCGGCGATCCGGGGGTCGGTCTTCGGAACCTGCTCGTTGTTGCTCAGCCTGGTTGTGCCGGCGTCGCCGGCCTTGGTGTAGATGCGCGTGAGGTGGACGGCCATGACGCACAGCCTACGGACACCGGATCTGATGATCCCGGACCGGCCGGACCCCGCCTGGCTGACCGGCCCGGGCGATGCCGGTGGGGTGCCGGGTGACGATGTCATTCGGGTGCGTGGTGGCATCCAGATGGCCGGCACCGTGCACGTGGTGGGCGCCAAGAACTCGGCCTTGAAACTCATGGCGGCTGCACTGCTGGCGCCGGGCCGGAGTGTCATCACCAACGTCCCCCGGATCACCGATATCGCGATCATGGGTGAGGTGCTGCGTCGGCTCGGCTGCGGGGTTCGGTTCGACGCGGACGATCCGGTGGACCCGATGGTGGCGTACGGCGGGGTTCCCCGCTCCCGGTCGGTGATCATTGACGTGCCGGAGCGTCCCGACATCGACGCGGACTGCGATCTGGTTCGTCGGCTGCGCGCGTCGATCTGCGTCCTCGGTCCGCTGCTGGCGCGTCGGGGATCTGTCCGGGTGGCCCAACCGGGGGGCGACGCGATCGGTTCGCGCGGGTTGGACATGCATATCTCCGGGCTCACCCGAATGGGCGCCGAGATCTCCGGGGAAGGCGGCTGCGTGGTCGCCACGGCTCCGCGCGGGCTGCGCGGCGCCGAGATCGTGTTGGACTTCCCGAGTGTTGGCGCCACCGAGAACCTGGTGATGGCGGCGGTGCTCGCCCAGGGCACCACGGTCATTGACAACGCCGCCCGGGAGCCCGAGATTGTGGACATCTGCACGATGCTCAGTCAGATGGGTGCGCTCATCGACGGTGCCGGCACCTCGACGTTGACCGTCGTCGGCGTGCCGGGGCTGCATCCGGTGCGGCACGCCACCGTGGGCGACCGGATTGTCGCGGGTACGTGGGCGTTCGGCGCGGCGATGACCCGGGGCGACGTGACGGTGACCGGCGCCTCCCCGGCCTTCCTCGATATCGCCCTGGACAAGCTGGTCTCCGCCGGCGCACTGGTGGAGACCCGGCGGGACGCCTTCCGGGTCCGGATGGAGGAGCGCCCCCGTGCGGTGGATGTGGTCACCCTGCCCTACCCCGGGTTCGCCACCGACCTGCTACCAATGGCGATCGGGCTGGCGGCGGTCAGCGACGGTGCCTCCCTGATCACCGAGAACATCTTCGACGGCCGGTTCATGTTCGCCAACGAGATGATGCGACTCGGCGCGGACATTCAGACCGATGGTCACCACGCCGTGGTCCGGGGGCGACAGCGGCTCTCCGGGGCGCTGGTCCGGGCAACCGACATCCGGGCCGGAGCGGGCCTGCTGATCGCCGGGCTCTGCACCGACGGGATCACCGAGGTCTCCCAGGTGCACCACGTGGATCGGGGCTACCCGGACTTCGTGGCGGACCTGCGGGCCCTCGGCGTCGAGGTGGAGCGGGGTGGCGCTGCCGACGCGGGCATCTCGCTCGGACGGTGAGGGTGTCACGGTGGGCCTCACGGGTTCGCAGTCGACCGCCGCCCTGCCCTTAAGCTGCGTTCAGGTGTGCCGGTTAGGGTGCAGGCAGACACCAATCGCAGTGAGGGAGTAAGCAGATGGCGGGTCGACTCGCGGTCGTCGGTGCTGGACTGATGGGTTCGGGAATCGCCCAGGTCGCGGCGCAGGCGGGCTGGCAGGTGACGCTGCGGGACCTGGACGACACGGCCACGAAGCGGGGCCTGGCGGGCATCCAGCGGTCGCTGGAGAAGTTCGCCGAAAAGGGGAAGATCTCGTCGGCCGATGTCGAGGCGGCGCTCGGCCGGATCACCCTCACCACCGACCTGGCGGCGGCCGCCGATGCGGACATCGTCGTCGAGGCGGTCTTTGAGAAGCTTGAGCTCAAGCACGAGGTCTTCCGTGCGTTGGACAAGATCTGCAAGGCGGATGCGGTGCTGGCCACCAACACCTCGGCGATCCCGGTCACCCAGATCGCCACCGCCACCGAACGCCCCGAGTCGGTGGTCGGCACCCACTTCTTCTCGCCGGTGCCGATGATGAAGCTGTGCGAGTTGGTCCGTGGCTACAAGACCAGCGACGCCACCATCGACACGGCGAGGGCGTTCGCCGAGGAGATCGGCAAGACGGTCGTGGTCGTCAACCGGGACATCGCCGGCTTCGTGACCACCCGGCTGATCTGCGCGTTGGCGATGGAGGCGGTCAGCCTGGTCGAATCCGGCGTGATCTCCGCCGAGGATCTGGACAATGCCTGCAAGCTGGGCTTCGGCCACGCCATGGGCCCGTTGGCGACGGTGGACCTGACCGGGGTGGATGTGCTGCTCAACGCCACCCGCAACATCTACACCGACACTGCCGACGAGAAGTTCTTCCCCCCGGAGCTGCTCCAGCGGATGGCCACCGCCGGTGACCTGGGCCGCAAGACCGGCCAGGGCTTCTACTCGTACGGCTAGCCCGAGCCGACCGGCCGGGTGGGCCCCTTCGTGGCAGTGATCCGAAGGGGCCCGCCTCCATCGGTTGATCCGGGCTCGCCCTCAGCCGTCGCGGCGGGTGGTCCAGCGGAAGGTGCCGAGGCAGAGCAGCAGCCCGATCACGCACCAGGCGGCCAGCACCAGGGCGACCCGACCCAGCTCGTACGAGCCACCGGGCTCCTGCCCGGCGAAGGCGCCCGGTAGGAAGACCGAGCGGAGCCCCTGACACATCCACTTGAGCGGGAAGAGCGCGGCCACCTGCTGCATCCAGCTCGGCAACTCGGTGAAGACGAAGAACACCCCGGAGGTGAACTGGAGGACGAGGGCGATCGGGGTGACCACCGCCGATCCGCTGCGCGACGTCCGCGCCAACGAGGAGACCGCGATGCCGCAGAGCGTGCAGGCGGTGATACCGAGGACGGAGACCCAGCCGAAGGTCAGCCACTTCGTGGCGGTGCCCGGTAGTTGTAGGTCAAACACGGCGACCGAGACGGCGAGTAGCAGCGCTGTCTCGACGACGCTGATCACCACAACCATGATCACCTTGCCGGCGAAGTACACCCACTTCGGCATCGGTGTGCCGCGGTAGCGCTTGAGTACCCCGCGGTCTCGTTCGATCGGAATCCAGATACCGAGGTTCTGGAAGCTCACCGTCATCAGACCGGTCGCGATCATGCCGGTGATGAAGTACTGCGGATAGCTCACCCCGGGCGCTATCTCGCCGTCGAAGACCGCGGCGAAGATCAGGATCATGACGACCGGGAATCCCATCGTGAACACGACGGACTCCCGGCTGCGCAGGAACTGGGTGAGCTCCAGCCGGCCCTGCCGCAGCGCGAGGGCGAGTGGGCCGGGCTGGTGGCCGGCTGCTCGGGCGGCCGTGGCGGGCTTCAACGTGGTGGTCATCGGTGTCCGATCATCTTCAGGTAGATGTCCTCGAGGGTTGGCCGGGTAACCGTGAGCCCGGGCACCTCACCGCCGAAGCGCGTGGCCAACTCCGTCACCAGCTCGGTGGGCGTCGCGCTCTCCGTGCTTTCGGTAAGCCCCTCGGGCGTACGCCAGGAGACCGTCGCCTGGGCCTGCTGCCGGTTGCCCAGGTGTTCGGGTGCGGCTACCTCGATCAGTCGGCCGCCGGCGATCACCCCCACCCGGTCCGCGAGCGCCTCCGCTTCGTCGAGATAGTGCGTGGTCAGCACGATCGTCGTCCCCGCCGCCGCCAGATCCCGAATTAGCTGCCAGAACTCGCGCCGTGCCTCGGGGTCGAAGCCGGTGGTCGGTTCGTCGAGGAAGAGCAGCTCGGGCCGGCCGATGATGCCGAGCGCCACGTCCAGGCGGCGTTTCTGTCCGCCGGAGAGGGTGTGGGTGCGGGCCCGGGCCTTGCCGGCCAGCCCGACCCGGGCGATCACCTTCTCCGGATCGTCGGCGTCGGCGTAGAAGCCGGCGAAGTGGTGGACCAGTTCGGAGACACTGAGCTCGTCGAACTCACCGACGCCCTGGAGGACGATGCCGATCCGGTTGCGCCAGCTCGCGGCGGGGGCCGCCGGGTCGCTGTCGAGCACCGAGACCTCGCCGGCGTCGCGCCGCCGGTAGCCCTCCAGGATCTCCACGGTGGTCGTCTTGCCGGCGCCGTTCGGGCCGAGGAGGGCGAACACCTCACCTCGGCGGACCTCCAGGTCCACCCCCGCCACGGCCACGTTCTTCCCGTACGCCTTGCGTAGCCCCCGCGCGACGATCGCGAGCTCGTTGTCCATGCAACAAGTGTGCTGCCCCCGCGCAATCGGTCGAGCGCCGGGGTGTGGTGGTCGCTGTGGAATTTTCCACAACCCGATTTACCCGTCAGTAACTTAAACTCCCGCCATGGACGAGAAGGCCCCCCCAGGTCGGCTGCCCGAGCGGGACCGTCCGTGGGTGATGCGAACCTATGCCGGGCACAGCTCGGCCGCCGCGACCAACGCGCTCTTCCGCCGCAACCTGGCGAAGGGGCAGACCGGGCTCTCGGTCGCCTTCGACCTGCCCACCCAGACCGGGTACGACCCCGATCACGAACTCGCCGCCGGGGAGGTCGGCCGGGTCGGGGTGCCGGTGGCGCACCTCGGCGACCTGCGGGCCCTCTTCCAGGGCATTCCCCTGGCCGAGATGAACACCTCGATGACCATCAACGCGCCGGCGATGTGGCTGCTCGGCCTCTACCGCACCGTCGCCGCCGAGCAGGGGGCGCAGCTCGACCGCTGCGCCGGCACGACCCAGAACGACATCATCAAGGAATACCTGTCCCGCGGAACCTACATCTTCCCGCCGGCAGCGTCCCTGCGGCTGACCGCCGACCTCATCGCGTACACGTTGGGGGAGATGCCCCGGTGGAATCCGGTCAACATCTGCTCGTACCACCTTCAGGAGGCCGGCGCCACCCCGGTCCAGGAGGTCGGCTTCGCGCTCGCCACCGCGGTCGCCGTCCTCGACGCCGTCCGGGACTCCGGCCAGGTGCCGGCCGAGCGGATGGGGGATGTGGTCCAGCGGATCAGTTTCTTCGTCAACGCCGGCGTGCGCTTTGTCGAGGAGATCGCCAAGATGCGTGCCTTCGGTGCGCTCTGGGACGAGATCACCCGCGACCGGTACGGCGTGGCGAACCCGAAGCAGCGTCGGTTTCGCTACGGCGTCCAGGTCAACTCCCTGGGGCTGACTGAGGCGCAGCCGGAGAACAACATCCAACGCATCGTGCTGGAGATGCTCGGCGTGACCCTCTCCCGGAATGCC
The DNA here is from genome assembly GCF_000514775.1 of Salinispora pacifica CNR114. Lineage (GTDB taxonomy): Bacteria > Actinomycetota > Actinomycetes > Mycobacteriales > Micromonosporaceae > Micromonospora > Micromonospora pacifica. The sequence continues at coordinate 396,420 of NZ_AZWO01000001.1, forward strand.
CGGGCCCGGGCGGTACAACTCCCCGCCTGGAACGAGGCACTTGGTCTGCCCCGCCCATGGGACCAGCAGTGGTCGCTGCGGATGCAGCAGGTGCTCGCGTACGAGTCGGACCTGCTGGAGTACCCCGACCTGTTCGACGGTTCGCACCTGATGACGGCGCTGGTTGACGAGATCGTCTCCGGAGCCCGGGTCGAGTTGGAGAAGGTGCTGGAGATGGGGGGTGTGGTCGCCGCGGTCGAGACCGGCTACCTGAAGAGCGCCCTGGTCGCCTCGCTCGCCGACCGGCGTCGCCGGATGGAGGCCGGCACCGATGTGGTGGTTGGCGTCAACCGGTTCACCGAGACCGAACCCTCCCCGCTGACCGCGGCCGGCGCCGCCGCGATCGAACAGGTCGACCCGGCGGTGGAGGCGACCGCCACGACCGCCGTACGCCACTGGCGGGCCAGCCGGGACACGGTGGCTGTGGACGCCGCGCTCGCCCGGCTCCGCGCGGACGCCGCGTCCACCACGAACCTGATGTGGGCCACGCTCGACTGCGTACGTGCCGGGGTGACCACCGGTGAGTGGGCGGGCGCGCTGCGGGAGGTCTTCGGGGAGTACCGGGCCCCCACCGGCCTAGCCGGGGCGGTCGGTTCCGGCGCGGACGGCCCGCTGTCGGCGGTCCGGGCCCGGGTCGTCGCCACCGCCCGGCAACTGGGCGGTGGACGGCTGCGGCTGCTGGTCGGCAAGCCCGGTCTGGACGGGCACTCCAACGGTGCCGAGCAGATCGCGGTCCGGGCCCGGGACGCCGGCTTCGAGGTGGTCTATCAAGGCATTCGGCTGACCGCCGGGCAGATCGTGGCCGCCGCCGTGGAGGAGGATGTGGACCTGGTCGGCCTCTCGGTCCTCTCCGGCTCGCACCTGGCGGCGGTGCCGGCCGTCCTGGCGGGGCTGCGCGCCGCCGGGCGGGGGGATCTGCCCGTCGTGGTCGGCGGCATCATCCCGGAGGCGGACACGCAGACCCTTCGGGATGCCGGGGTCGCCCGGGTCTTCACGCCGAAGGATTTCGCGCTCACCGGGGTCGTCAACGAGTTGGTCACCGTGGTTCGCCACGCCAACGGCCTGCCGGAGCAGTAGCTCCGTTACCCTCGTCAGGTGCGGTTGGTGATTGCGAAGTGCTCTGTGGACTATGTTGGACGGCTCTCGGCCCACCTGCCGCCAGCCACGCGCCTGGTGATGGTGAAGGCGGACGGGTCGGTGTCGATCCACGCCGACGACCGGGCCTACAAGCCGCTGAACTGGATGAGCCCCCCGTGCCGGCTGGAGGAGTCGCCGGGCGTCTGGCGGGTGGTCAACAAGGCTGGTGAGGAGCTACGGATCACCCTGGAGGAGGTCTTCCAGGACACCGCCTACGAGCTGGGTGTCGACCCGGGCCTGCGAAAGGACGGCGTGGAGGCGCACCTTCAGGAGCTGCTGGCGGCCAGCCCGGAGACGCTGGGTGAGGGCTTCACACTGGTGCGCCGGGAATACATGACGGCGATCGGCCCGGTGGACCTGTTGTGCCGGGACGCGGCGCAGGGCGCCGTCGCGGTCGAGGTGAAGCGTCGCGGTGAGATCGACGGGGTGGAGCAGCTCACCCGCTACCTGGAACTGCTCAATCGGGACCCACTCCTGGCGCCGGTGCAGGGTGTCTTCGCCGCGCAGGAGATAAAGCCGCAGGCGCGGGTGCTCGCCACCGACCGGGGGATCCGCTGCGTGGTCGTGGACTACGACAAGCTGCGTGGCATCGAGCGGGACGAGCTGACGCTGTTCTGAGTTGCCCGCAGCCCACAGCATGAGGGCAGGGGGCCGCGGCGCAGCTCGAAGGCAGGGCGGCCGCGGGCGGGTCAGCGGCCGTAGAACCGTCGGACGAGTTTGACCAGTCGGGCGATGTCCGCGTCGGTGCGGTCGAAGGTCGTCGCGGGCAGCAGTGACCGGGCCCGGCGCCGGGTGATGGCCTTGGGGCGGGCGAACTCCCGCAGCCCGTCCGCGCCATGGATTCGTCCGAAACCGGAGTCGCCCACACCACCGAAGGGCAGGGTGGACATCCCGGCGAAGGTCAGGGCCGAGTTCACCGAGGCCATCCCGGAGTGCAGCCGCCGTGCGACCGCCATGGCCCGACGCCGGCCGAAGACCGAGCCGCCCAGCCCGTAGCGCAACGCGTTGGTCCGGGCGACCGCCTCGTCAACGTCCCGGACCCGGTTGATGGTCAGGGTGGGGCCGAAGGTCTCCTCGCGGATGGCGGCTGAGTCCTCCGGCACGTCCACCAGCACGGTCGGCTGCACGTACGGCGGCTGCACCGCGTCTGCCCCGCCGAGCACCGCCCGGCCACCGCGGGCCAGCGCGTCGTCGATGTGCCGGCGGATCACCTCCAGCTGGCTCGGCATGGTGATCGGGCCGATATCGGTGCCGTCGGCGCCCACGGTGAGTCGTCCGGCCCGCTGGACCACCCGGTCAACGAAGCGGTCGAAGACCCCCTCGACGGCGTAGACCCGCTCGATGCCGATGCAGGTCTGGCCGGCGTTGGTGAGCCCGCCCCAGACGGCTGCCGCGGCCGCGGCGTCCAGGTCGGCGTCGGTGTCGACGATCATGGCGTCCTTCCCGCCGGCCTCGATGAGCACGGGGGTCAGGGACTCGGCGCAGGCGGCCATCACCTTTCGACCAGTAGCCGTGGACCCGGTGAAGGCCACCTTGTCGACCCCGGACCGGCACAGCGCCGCGCCGACGTCGCCGAGGCCGTGCACCGCGGCGAACACCGGCTGCTCGGTGACGACCTCGGCGAAGCTGTCCACCAGCCACTGGCCGACGGCTGGGGTGTACTCGCTGGGCTTGAGGACCACGGCGTTTCCCGCGGCCAGGGCGTAGGCGATGGAGCCGATCGGGGTGAACACGGGGTAGTTCCACGGGCCGATCACGCCGACCACCCCGTACGGCTGGTATTCCAGGTGGGCGGCGAACTCCGCCAGCATCAGCCGGGACCGTACCCGGCGGGGGCCGAGCACCCGCTTGGCGTTGCGTGCGGCCCAGTCGACGTGCTCGACGGCGGTGACCACCTCGATGACGGCCTCGGCGACCGGCTTGCCGCCCTCGACATGCACCAGCTCGGCGAGCTCCTCGATCCGGGACGCCAGCCGGCTCCGCCAGCGCAGCAGCCGCTCCCGTCGGGCGGCGACGCCGAGCCCGGCCCACCACCCGCTGGCGGCACGGGCCCGGGCGACGGTTGCTTCGACATCGGCGGGGGACGCGACCGGCAGCCGCCCGGCCTCCGCGCCGGTCGCCGGGTTTGTCGACACGAGTCGACCATCCTCGATCACCGGCGTGCCCGGAACATGTACAGCCGTCATGGCAGAAGTTTAGACCCGGCTTGCTACTCACCGGTAGGGCAGGCTACGTCCGCCTACTGTCACCCCGGCGTCGTGACATAGCCCACGGCATCTCGACAACCCTGCGGCACATGGCAGACTCGCGCGCATACCTTAGCGGCCGTTAATTCCGGCTGCATGGAGCTGACCAGGGAGGCTTGGCGTGACGCGCGAGTTCGCCAGTGTGGGTGTGGTGGGTCTGGGCACCATGGGTGCCGGCATCGTCGAAGTCTTCGCCCGAAACGGCATCGACGTCGTCGCCGTCGAGGTGACCGAGGCAGCGCTGGAGCGCGGCCGGGCCACCCTGACCGGCTCGACCGACCGGGCGGTCGCCAAGGGCAAGCTCGCGGCGGCCGACCGGGACGCGCTCCTGGCCCGGGTCAGCTGGCAGGTCGGGCTGGCGGCCCTGCACGCGGTCGACCTGGTGATCGAGGCCATTCCCGAGCAGCTCGATCTGAAGCAGCGAATTTTCGCGGAGCTGGATCGGGTCTGCAAGCCCGAGGCGGTGCTGGCCACGAATACCTCGTCGCTGTCGGTGACCGAGATCTCAGTGGCGACGACCCGCCCCAACCAGGTCATCGGCATCCACTTCTTCAACCCGGCGCCGGTCATGAAGCTGGTGGAGATCGTCCGGACGGTGGTCACCTCGGCCGAGGTCGTCGCCGACGTGGAGCGGCTCTGCGCGCGGCTGGGCAAGGTCGATGTGACGATCAGCGACCGGGCGGGCTTCATCGCCAACGCCCTGCTCTTCGGTTACCTCAACCATGCGGTCAGCCTGGTCGAGGCGCGGTATGCCAGCCGGGAGGACATCGACGCGGCGATGAAGCTCGGCTGCGGTCTGCCGATGGGCCCGTTGGCGTTGATGGATCTGATCGGGCTGGACACCGCGTACGAGATTCTGGACACGATGTACCGGCGGGGCGGCCGGGACCGGCGACACGCCCCAGTGCCGCTGATCAAGCAGATGGTCACCGCCGGGCTGCTCGGTCGGAAGTCGGGGCGCGGCTTCTACACCTACGAGCGGCCGGGCTCGCCGGTGGTCGTACCAGACGACCAGACGCCGGTGAGTGAGGAGTCGACGCTCGAGGCCCGTGCGCGGGGCACCGCGAAGGTCGGTGTGGTCGGTTCCGGGACGATGGCGACCGGCATCATCGAGGTCTTCGCCAAGGCTGGCTACGAGGTGGTCTCGGTGACCCGCGGAGCGGAGAAGTCCGCCAAGCTCTTCGAGGCGGTCAAGACCTCGCTCAACAAGGGCGTGGTGCGGGGCAAGCTGGGCGAGGCCGACCGGGACGCCGCGCTGGGCCGGATCACCTGGTCCGCGACGTTGGAGCACCTCGCCGACGTCGACCTGGTGGTCGAGGCGGTCATCGAGGAGCTGAGTGTCAAGAAGGCGCTCTTCGCCAGCCTCGACGAGATCTGCAAGCCCGGTGTCGTCCTCGCCACCACCACCTCGTCGCTGCCGGTGATCGATGTCGCGATGGCCACCCAGCGTCCAGCGGACGTGGTCGGCCTGCACTTCTTCAACCCGGCACCGGTCATGTCGCTGGTGGAGATCGTGCAGACCATCCGTACGTCGGCGGAGACCACCGCGACCGCGAAGGCGGTCTGCGGGGAGTTGGGCAAGACTGGTGTGGTCTGCGGTGACCGCTCCGGGTTCATCGTCAACGCGCTGCTCTTCCCGTACCTCAACGACGCGGTGAAGATGCTGGAGGCGAGCTACTCGACCGCCGACGACATCGATCACGCGATGAAGCTCGGCTGCGGGTACCCGATGGGCCCGTTCGAGTTGCTCGACGTGGTCGGCCTCGACGTGTCCCTGGCTATTCAGCGGGAGCTGTACCTGGAACTGCGCGAGCCGGGGTTCTCCCCCGCGCCGCTGTTGGAGCACCTGGTCACCGCCGGCTATCTGGGCCGGAAGACAGGCCGGGGCTTCCGCGATCACACCCGTCGCTGACCGGTGGTGCGGGCCGGTCGCGTCGCCGGCCCGCCGACGCCGTGCGACCCCGTCCCGCCGTACGCTGGAGGTGTGAGCCCTCGTCGTAACCGATCCCGCCGGGATGAGAGCGTGCAGGTCGATTCCGCGCGGCTGCGGCAGGGGGTCGAGTCGGTGCAGCAGTGGCGGGACGGCGACTGGCAGGTTCGGTTGATCATCGGCGGCGCGTCGGTGAAGACCTACCGTTGCCCCGGTTGTGACCAGGAGATCCGGCCCGGTGTGGCGCATGTCGTGGCGTGGCCCGCCCAGGGGTGGGGCGATCCGACCGACCGCCGGCACTGGCACAGCGGCTGTTGGCGGGCCCGGGACCGGCGGGCACCGATCGTGCAGCGGGGTCGCGGCGCGCCCCGCCACGGCTGAGGCGCGATCTGATCGCGGTCCTCCGACCCCGGCCGGGTTGCCGGCCCGGTGACGGGGGAGACTGGGCGGGTGAGCACACCCATCCGCGCCTCGTCGATCCTGCCCGGCCGCCGGGAGGAGATCGAGCTGCACACCGCCGACGGGCTGCGCCTCGTCGGCGAGCTGGCCCGACCGGTCGACCGCGCGCCGGTCGCCACGCTGGTCTGTCTGCATCCGCTGCCCACCCACGGCGGGATGATGGACAGCCACGTGTTCCGCAAGGCCGCCTGGCGCCTGCCGGCCCTGGCCGACCTGGCGGTGCTGCGGTTCAACACCCGGGGCACCACCAGCATGCGCGGTACCAGCGGGGGGACGTTCGACAACGCGGTCGGCGAGCGGTACGACGTCGCCGCCGCCATCGAGTACGCGGAGTTCCACGAGCTGCCGGAGATCTGGCTGCTGGGCTGGTCGTTCGGCACCGATCTGGCCCTGCGGTACGGCTGTGACCCAGCTGTGGCCGGTGCCCTCCTGCTCTCCCCGCCGCTGCGGTTCTCCGGCCCCGAGGACCTGGCGCACTGGGCCTCCGCCGGCAAGCCGTTCACGGCGCTGGTGCCGGAGTTCGACGACTACCTGCGGCCCGACGAGGCGCGGGAGCGTTTCGCGGCCGTGCCGCAGGCTGAGGTGGTCGGAGTGCCGGGGGCCAAACACCTGTGGGTCGGTGACGCCGAGACCGTCCTCGACGAGGTCGTCCGGCGGGTCAACCCCTCCGTCCCCGTGCCGCTGCCGACCACCTGGGACGGCCCGATGGAGACCGGTGATGTCAGCGCGTACGCCGATCGCACGGTGGCGGCCTTCGCCGACCGGCCGGTGCCGGGCCCAGCTGCAGACTAGCGGGAGTCCTGGCGCGGGATGACCACCTCGCGCAGGATCAACTGGAACGCCGCGACGGTGGGGATCGCGATGAGGGCGCCCACCACGCCGATCAGGGCGACACCGAGCAGCGCCGCTACCAGGGCGGCTACCTCGTTCACTCGCACCGATCGGCGCATTACCTTGGGGTAGATCAGGTAGTTCTCCACCTGCTGGTAGATGAGGAAGAACAGCACGCAGGCGATTCCCACCGGCAGGTCGGTGGCGAAGCCGACCAGGCTCACGATCACCGCCCCGAGCGTGGCACCGATCTGCGGGATCAGGTCGGTCACCGCCACCACGACGGCCAGGGCGAACGGGTACGGCAACCCGGCGAGCAACGCGAAGACGAAGGTGGTCGTACCGGCGAGGAGGGCGATGATGAGCGCCCCGACGATATACGCGCCGACCTTGGCGATGATCTCGTCACCGATGAGACGTACCCGATCCCGACGGGACCGGGGGACGAGCGCGTATCCGAGCGACCGCAGCCGGTTGAAGTACGCCAGGAAGTAGATGGTGAGTACGAGCACGGTCAGGGTCCGGAAGACGGTGCCGAAGATGAGCTGGGCGCCGCCGAGTACTCCGTCGAGTGCCTGGCCGAGGGTGCCGGTGTCCGCCGCGTGCTGCGCCCGTTCCACCAGGTCGTACCGCTCGATCAGCTCGTTGATGGTCTCACTGCGCCGCAGCGTCTCCAAATAGCTGGGGAACTGCTCGATGAACTGGTTGGACTGGGTGATGATCGGTGGCACCAGGGCTACCGCGCCGCTGCAGAGCAGGAGGAGCAGGGTCAGCATGACGACCGTGACCGCCAGCCCGTGGGGCAGCCCGAGCCGGCGTAGCCGCGCCACCGCCGGATAGAGCCCGACGGCGAGGAAGAGCGCGATCACGACGGGGACGAGTAGGCCGGCGGCGTTGCGCACGCCGAGGAAGAGGGCGTAGGCCAGCAGCGCGCCGAGCCCACCGGTGAAGCCGACGAGGAAGCTGCTCCGGCGCAGGGGCCGCCCCGGCACGCCGAACCGCCCGGACCCCTGGTCGGCGCGGTGCTGCTGCGACTCCGGCTCGCCCGGCGCCACCGGAGCTCAGGCCGCCCGCCCAGCGCCGTGGCCGGCCCGCCACGCCTCGCTCCGCCACCGGCGGGCCTGGCCCGGAGTCGCCGTCCAGCCGGCCGGCTCAGTCCTTGTCAACGACGACCTTGCTCGGCTTGGAGCTGCGCTCGTCGGTGGTGGGCTTCGCCGGCCGGGTGTTGTTCTCGCCGGTACTGGTGATCTTCGTGGGGGCGGCTGCCCGACCCCCTTCACCCGGTACGGCCGCGACGGTCGGCTCACCGTCCACCCCGGCGCTGGCCTCATCACCGTCCTTCGTGGTAACCGACTTCACGCTGCCCTTCGCGGACTCGTCAACCGCGGGTTCGATCCGCCCGCGGGCCGGCTGGCCGGCATCAGCCGGATCGACCTTGCCGACCTCGGCCCGGTCGCCAGCGGGCGGCGCCGGCGCGGCCGTCGGGGCCCGACCGTTGTCGGAATCGCTGCCCGCGGTCCCATCCGGAGCGGGCTTGGCCGCACCGGACAACTCCAGCCGAAGTGCTGCCACCTGTTGCTGCAGATCGTCGGACTCCTGGCGGGATCGCCAGGTCTCCTGCCGCAGATCAGCGAGCTGCTGCTGCGCCTGCGCGATCTCCGCCATCACCTGGGCGAGTTGCTGCCGGCTGGTCGCGGCCTCCTGCTGCGTCGCCGCCAGGTGCTGTTGGGTGGTGGCCAGGGCCTGCTGGGTGGTGGCGGCGTACTCCTCGAACTGGCGTCGGGAGGTGGCGGCGTACTCGTCGGCGGTGCGGCGCTGCTCGGCCGCCGCCTCCTCGGCCTGGCTCAGCAGCGCCGATGCCTCCTGGTCCGCACGCTCCCGTAGGGCCTGGGCATCCTGCTCGGCGGTCCGCCGAATGCTCTCGGCGGCACCCTCGATCTCGTTTCGGCGGGCCGTGTACGTGGACTCCAACTCGGTCCTGCGCGAGGTGAACTCGGTTTCCAGCTCCTGCTGTCGGGTCTCCAGCTCCTGCTGCCGGGTAGCGAATCCGGTCTCCAGCTCCTGCTGCCGGCTTGTGTACTGCTGCTCCAACTCGGCGTGCCGGGACTCGTGTCGCTGCTCCAACTCGTCGCGGCGGGACTCGTGTCGCTGCTCCAACTCGTCGCGGCGGCTGGCGAACTCCTGGTCGTCGGCGGCTCGGCGCTGGTCCAGCTCGCGGTCAGCCGCCGCCCGGCGGTTGTTGACCTCTTTCTCCACCCCCGCCCGCCACGCTCCCAACTCCTGTTGGGTCTGGGCTCGGGTTTGCCGGGCGTACGCCTCGGTCTCGGTGCGTGTTTCCTGCGCGTACGCCTCGGCCTCGGCCCGCTGCCGCTTTGCCGCGTCGGCAGCCTGCTTGGCGAGTAGCTCCGCCTCCTGGCGGGCCTTGGTGTGGGCGGCCCGGCCAGCGGTGCTGGCGTCGTCGATGATCTGCTTGGCCTCCTGCTGGGCCTTGGCGTGGGTAGCCCGGCTCGCCTCGGTCGCCTGCTCCACGAGGCGTCCGGCCTCCTCCTGCGCCTTGGCCTGCACCTCCTTGGCGGCCTCCCGCAGCTCGGTCGCCTCCTGCTGGGCCTTGTCCTGCGCCGCGCGGGCCGCCTCGCGCAGTTTCGTCGCCTCCTGCTGGGCCCGCGTGTGCACCTCTTTCGCGGTGTCCCGCAGTTGGGTGGCTTCCTGCTGGGCCTTCGTCAGCGCCTCCTGCGCGGTCTTGCGTTGCCGGGCGGCCTCCTCGGTGGCGGCCTTGATCGCGGCGTCGGCCTGTTCGGTGGCGGTTTTGACTGTGGCGTCTGCCTGTTCGGTGGCGGCCTTGACCGCGGCGTCGGCCTGTTCGGTCGCGGTTTTGACTGTGGCGTCGGCCTGTTCGGTCGCGGTTTTGACTGTGGCGTCGGCCTGTTCGGTGGCGGCCTTGACCATGGCGCCTGCCTGTTCGGTGGCGGCCTTGACCGTGGCGTCTGCCTCCGCTTTCCGAGCTGCGGTGTGTCGCTCCTCCTCGACGCGGCGAGCGGCCAGGGCCAGCTCGAAGTCCTTGAGTGCTTGGGCCGCCTCCGCCCGCGCCTCGTCGATGATGTGCTCGGCGGCGGCTCGGCGGGAATCGATCTCCTTGTTCGCGGCGGCGAGGATCTCTTCGGCCTGTTCTTCGGCGAGGGTGAGGACTTGCTCGACGCGGGGTCCAAGGTGCCGGAAGGAGGCACGGTCCACCACGCCGACCTGCTTGCGGACCTGGGCGAGATCTCGCTGGAGCACCTCCACCTGGCCAGCCAGCTTATGGATTTGGGTGTAGGCCTGCTCTCGCTCGGCAGTCAGGGTGGCGATCTCGTGCTCGGCGCGAGCGACGTACCGGTTGACCTGCCCTTTCACGTACCCCCGCAGGCCGGACTCGAAGCTGGGCTCCGTGGTCACATCCCCGCCGAGAGCGAACAGTTCCTCGCCGTTCGACATGACCCCATCCTCACACGCAATCGGCCCTCTTGGGGCGATACGGACTCGTCGGATGCAGCGGTTCAACCGGTGCGATCCGGACTTAGAACAACGTACGGCGCGGGGCGACACCGGATGTCCAGCATCGCCCCGCGTGGTGGAACAGGCCTGGCTGAGCTGATCAGCTGGCTGATTCGGTGCTCTCGCTCTTCTTCGCCTCCGTGGTGTCCTCCGATTTCGCCTCCGTGGCAGCGGCCACGGCGGAGGCAGCAGCCGCGGCGGCGTCCGGTCCCGTACCCGGGACGATGCCGGCGAGCCCGGAGAGCATCTGGCCGAGTTGAGAGGTGACAGCGTCCTTCTGGCGGGTCAGATCCTCGACCTCGCGGCGGGCCGTCTGAGTAGCCAGGTCGGCCTCGGCGCGGGCCTCGGTGAGCAGTCGCTCCGCCTCGGCCTTCGCTTCGTTCAGGCTCTTCTCGGCGGTCGCCTTGGCCCCTTCGACCGTGTCGTGGGCGGTGCGTTCCGACTCGACCCGGCGCGCCTCGGCGCGCTGCTCGATCTCCTTGGCCCGCTCCTGGGCGGCCCGGGCCCGCTCCTCGGCCTCGTTGACCAGCTTCTGGGTCTGGGCGACCTGGGTGGCGTGCCGCTCCGACTCCTCGCGCTCGGCCTTTTCCCGCCGTTCGGCCAGCTGCAGCTCAAGGGCCTGGAGGTCCTTGTCGCGCTTGTCCCGCGCGTCGGTGAGGAGCTTTGTCGCCTCGGCGCGCTTCTCCTCGGCCTCGCGGGCGGCCTTCGCCCGCTGCTGGGTGATCTCCCGCTCCGCGGTGGCGCGGAGGGTGGACACCTCCCGCTCGACGGTGGACTTCAGCTCGGCCACCTCATGCGCGGTGACGGTGCGCAGCTGCTTGGTCTCCCGATCGGCGTCGGAGCGCAGGGTGTCGGCCTCGCGGCGGGCCTGGACGCGAACCTCGGCCGCCTCTCGCTCCGCAGCGGTCCGGACGTTGCCCACCTCCCGCTCCGCGGTGGCCTTCATCGCCGCCACCTCGGCCCGGGCCTTGTCAGTGATCTCCCGGGCCTCGAGGCGGGCGGCGGAGAGAATGCCCTCGGACTCCCGCTTCGCCTCGTTGCGGTGGTCGTTGGCGTGCTCCTCGGCGAGCCGAAGGATCTGCTCAACGCGGGTGCCGATGCCGGAGAGGGTCGGCCGATTGTTCTCTTCGAGTTGCTTGCTGGCCTCGGAGAGCTTCTGGTCGAGGGCGGTCATCCGCTGCTCGGCCTGGCGGAGCCGGCGCTGCGCGTCGTTCATCCGCTGCTCGGCCTCGGCGCGGGCCTGCTCGGACTGGGTCAGCGCGGCACTCAGCCGACCAAGGAAGTCGTCAACCTGGCCTTTGTCGTAGCCGCGCAGGGTGACGGTGAAGTCCGGCTGGGTGTTCGCGCTATCGAAGAACGCAAGAGGGGAGGACTGCTGCTGGGGCATTGGGACATACTGGCAGACGACCAGGGGGCCTTCGCAAGAGCGCCCCGGCCTTTGCCATCCTCATTACAGGGTCAACCCGGTTGGGTCGCAGCGGCCGGACCAATCGGCGATCTTGGCTGCTCCCGGACGGGGTGACGGTCTGAAGTGGGCTCTGGAATGGGGCCGTGAGCAAGGACTCGCGGCCCCATTCCGTTCTGCACCGGTATCGGGGGAGCCGGCATCGTTCGAATGGGCGTCCAGGCCAGCGAAAGGAAAGGCAATCCAGCCGCCACATTGGTGGCGACCCTTGCCCGTCTGATCAGTGACCGCGGAACCGGTTGATCGCTGCCTCGTGCCGCCCGCGGAACTCGGGGTCGCGCACACCGAGGCCGTCCGTCGGAGCAAGGCAGCGGACGCCGACCTTGCCCTGGTGCGCGTTGCGGTGCACCTCATATGCGGCCTGGCCGGTCTGCTCCAGGCTGTAGGTCCTCGACACGGTCGGGTGGATTTTGCCAAGGGCGATCAGCCGGTTCGCCTCCCAGGCCTCCCGGTAGTTGGCGAAGTGGCTGCCGACGATCCGCTTCAGGTGCATCCAGAGGTAGCGGTTGTCGTACTGGTGTTGGTAGCCACTGGTCGAGGCGCAGGTGACCACGGTGCCGCCGCGTTTGGTGACGAAGACGCTGGCTCCGAAGGTCTCCCGCCCCGGGTGCTCGAAGACGATGTCGGGGTCCTCGCCGCCGGTCAGCTCGCGAATTCGTTCACCGAAGCGGCGCCACTCGTCCGGGTCCTGGGTCTGCTCGTCCTTCCAGAACCGAAAGTCCTCGGCCGCCCGGTCGATCACCAGCTCCGCGCCCATCCGCCGGCACAGCTCCGCCTTTTCTGGCGAGGAGACCACGCAGACCGGAATCGCCCCGCCGGTGAGCGCCATCTGGGTGGCGTAGCTGCCCAGGCCGCCCGAAGCCCCCCAGATCAGTACGACGTCCCCCTGCTTCATGTTGGCGCCGTGATGGGAGACGAGCTGCCGGTACGCGGTGGAGTTGACCAGCCCCGGGCTCGCCGCCTCCTCCCAACTGAGGTGGCGGGGCTTCGGCATGAGCTGGTTGGCCTTGACGATCGCCAGCTCGGCCAGACCGCCGAAATTGGTCTCGAAGCCCCAGATTCGCTGCTGTGGGTCGAGCATGGTGTCGTCGTGTCCGGCGGCCTCTTCCAGCTCCACCGAGAGGCAGTGGGCGACGACCTCGTCGCCGGCCTGCCACCGGGTCACGCCGGGACCGGTACGCAGCACGACGCCCGCCGCGTCCGAACCGACCACATGGTACGGCAGGTCGTGTCGCCTGGTCAGCTCGGAGAGTCGGCCGTAGCGCTGAAGGAACTTGAAGGTCGGTAGCGGTTCGAAGATGCTCGTCCAGACCGTGTTGTAGTTGATGGCGCTGGCCATCACCGCGACCAGTGCCTCGCCGGGACCGGGTTGCGGGGTCGGCACGTTCTGGACATGCAGCGCCTTGCGTGGATCCTTGTCCCGCGTGGTCATCCCATCGAAGATATGGGTCTCCTCGGCGCGTACGACGACGCCTCGGTAGGACTGCGGAATCGGGAGCCGAGCAACACCGGCGAGTGCACGTTCGGGCTGCGCCGAACCCTCCGCAGCCATGATTGTTTCGAGGATGTCCTGCACTTCGACCTCCCGTTCGTCTGCCCAGCGCGTCGCCGGTAGGGGCATGCCATAGTCGGCGCCCGGTGGTCAGCCACCGGCTCGGCATTGACGCACCCGGCATCGACCGCGCTGCTGTGGAGGCGGACGTTACTGAACGGTAGCTTTGCTCGGAAGAGCTGTGTGAAAAAGTGCATCGATTGGTGGGTGGGCCGGCTCGGCAGGGAGCAGGGCGGGCCCACCCGTCTCGGTGGGCGGTGGCGGGCCCCCGTCTCAGTGGACTGTGGCGGGCTCGACCAACTCGACCAGGACGCCACCGGCATCCTTCGGATGAACGAAATTGATTCGGGAGTTCGCGGTGCCCCGCTTCGGCTGCTCGTACAGCAGGCGGAGGCCCCGCTCGCGCAGCTTCGCGCAGGCTACGTCGATGTCGGCGACCGTGTACGCGACCTGTTGCACACCCGGGCCCTGTCGGTCGAGGAACCGCGCGATCGTGGATGTCGGCGAGAGCGGGGCGAGCAGCTGCACGCAGCCGCCGGCGGCGGTCGGGCCGACCGCCAGCATCGCCTCGCGGACGCCCTGCTCCTCGTTGGTCTCGATGTGTACGCACCGCATACCGAAGGCGCGCTGGTAGAAGGTGATCGCCTCGTCCAGGTCGGGCACGGCGATACCGATGTGGTCGATGCGACGTAGTCCGATGTCTGTGTCGTGGTCCGCAGCGGACTCGACGGGGGGATGCTCGGCCATGGCCTCAGTCTGGCCGAACGGGTGTGCGGGGAGCGCGGCCGGTTGACTATCTCACGCCACGGAGCGGTGCTGACCCGGGTCACCGGATGGCGCTGACCCGGGTCGTCGAAATGGTGCTGCGCTACCCTGTCCGGACGGTCACGCGGGCGCTCCCGTGCCCCTGCGCGGCGGGGCGAGGTCTGCACCGGGTCGGTCCTGCCGCGCATCGCCGATGTGCGCGGGGTCACCGTCGCCGATCTGCGCTCAGAAGCTAAGGTGCGTCCTAACAATCGTTAAGGCGTACAGGTCGGGACCCTCGGAGGCAGGTATGGCTTCGGTGATCGTCAGCGGCGCTCGAACCCCGATGGGGCGACTGCTGGGAAATCTCAAGGATCTTTCCGCGACCCGGCTTGGTGGCGTGGCGATCAAGGCAGCGCTGGAGCGTGCCGAGGTTGCCCCGGACCAGGTCCAGTACGTGATCATGGGGCAGGTGCTCCAGGCGGGCGCCGGTCAGATTCCGGCCCGGCAGGCAGCCGCCGAGGCGGGCATCCCGCTCTCTGTTCCGGCGCTGACCATCAACAAGGTCTGCCTCTCCGGGCTGGACGCGATCGCCCTGGCCGATCAGTTGATCAGAGCTGGGGAGTTCGACATCGTCGTGGCCGGCGGCATGGAGTCGATGACCAACGCTCCGCATCTGCTGTTGGGGCAGCGGGGCGGCTACAAGTACGGCGACGTGGTGATCAAGGACCACATGGCCCTCGACGGGCTGACCGACGCCTGGGACTGCTGCTCGATGGGGGAGTCGACCGAGCGGCACGGCAGCACCAGAGGGATCAGCCGTGCGGAGCAGGACGCCTTCGCCGCGGTAAGTCACCAGCGTGCCGCCGCAGCCCAGAAGAATGGGCACTTCACCGAAGAGATCACTCCGGTCGTGCTCCCGCAGCGTAGGGGTGAGCCGCTGGTGATCAGCGAGGACGAGGGCATTCGTCCGGACGCCACCGCGGAGTCGTTGGCGAAGCTACGTCCGGCCTTCGCCCCGGAGGGAAGCATCACCGCCGGTAGCTCGTCGCCGATCTCCGACGGCGCTGCCGCCGTGGTGGTAATGAGTAAAGCCAAGGCCAAGGAGCTCGGGTTGACCTGGCTGGCCGAGATCGGCGCGCACGGCAACGTCGCCGGCCCGGACAATTCGCTGCACTCGCAGCCGTCCAACGCGATCGGCCACGCGCTCCGGAAGGCGGGCCTCACCATCAACGACCTGGACCTGATCGAGGTCAACGAGGCGTTTGCGCAGGTGGGCATCCAGTCAACTCGTGACCTCGGGATCAGCCCGGACAAGGTCAACGTCAACGGCGGTGCGATCGCCCTCGGGCACCCGATCGGGATGTCCGGTGCCCGGCTGGTCCTGACTCTGGCGCTGGAGCTCAAGCGGCGCGGCGGCGGCACCGGCGCGGCGGCGCTCTGCGGCGGTGGTGGCCAGGGCGACGCGCTGATCATCCACGTCCCAGCGGGGGCCGAGAGCCAGGGGTGAGCCAGACCGGCGAGCCCTCCTGGTTGGGAACGAAAGGCACCATGACTGACGCCGTCAACAAGGTCCCGGCCGGGCCGCCGGTGCGCCGCAGCCGGGACATTCCCATGCTCGTTGAGCGGGCCCGCGCGGGTGATCCCCGTGCGGTCGCCCGGCTCATCACGTTGGTCGAATCCGGGGATGAGACGCTGCCGCGGATCGCGGCGGCGCTCGCCCCGTACGCGGGTCAGGCCCAGGTGGTCGGCCTGACGGGTTCGCCCGGAGTGGGTAAGTCGACCACCACCAACGAGTTGGTGCGGGCGCTGCGTTCCCGGGGACACCGGGTCGGCGTGCTGGCCATCGACCCGTCCAGCCCGTTCACTGGTGGGGCGATCCTCGGCGACCGGGTCCGGATGCAGGACCACGCCACCGATCCCGGCGTCTACATCCGTTCCATGTCCAGCCGGGGGCACCTCGGTGGGCTTTCGGCGGCAACGCCGCAGGCGGTGCGGGTGCTGGAGGGTGCCGGCTGTGACGTGGTCCTGGTGGAGACGGTTGGCGTGGGTCAGGCGGAGGTCGAGGTCGCCTCGCTCGCGGACACCACGCTCGTGCTGCTCGCGCCCGGAATGGGGGACGCGATCCAGGCGGTCAAGGCCGGCATCCTGGAGATCGCCGACGTGTTCGTGGTCAACAAGGCCGACCGGGACGGCGCCGACGCCACGGTCCGGGACATCCAGGGCATGATCGCACTGGGGGAACGAGGGCCGGGGCAGTGGCGGCCAGCGGTGGTACGCGCTGTCGCCGTACGGGGTGAGGGGATCGACGACGTCGCCGCGGCGATCGACAAGCATCGGGGTTGGCTGGTCGAGCGGGGCGAACTCCGCCGTCGTCAGGAGGCACGGGCCGCCGCTGAGGTGGAGGCGATCGCGCTGGGCGCACTGCGGGCCCGCATCGGTTCGCTGCGGGACGGCACCGAGCTGCCGACGCTCGCTGCCCGGGTGGCCGCGGGTTCGCTCGACCCGTACGGGGCGGCTGACCAGCTCCTCACCCAGATCGCCGGCGACAACACCGGTAACCCTACCGGCCGGTACAAACGTCCTTAGCGATCGTTCAGGGCAGGATCTACACTCGGAGGTGGAGTCGCAGACCCGAGGAGGAGCCCCGCGGATGAACGCCGACGAGATCGCCGCTGGACGTAAACGCTGGCAGGACCGCTACGATGCCGCGCGTAAACGGGACGCCGACTTCACCACGCTCTCCGGGATGGCTGTCGCCCCGGTGTACGGGCCGCCGGAGGGGGTGGACCACCCCGGCTTCGAGCGGATCGGCTGGCCGGGTGAGTTCCCGTACACCCGTGGCCTACACCCGACCGGGTATCGAGGGCGGGCCTGGACCATCCGGCAGTTCGCCGGCTTCGGTAACGCCCGGCAGACCAACGAGCGCTACAAGATGATCCTGGGCGCGGGGGGCGGTGGGCTCTCCGTCGCCTTCGACATGCCCACGCTGATGGGCCGTGACTCGGATGACCCGCAGTCGCTCGGTGAGGTCGGGCATTGCGGCGTCGCGGTGGACAGCGCCGCCGACATGGAGGTGCTCTTCGACGGCATCGACCTGGCCGGGGTCACGACGAGTATGACCATCTCCGGGCCGGCCGTCCCGGTCTTCTGCATGTATCTGATCGCTGCCGAGCGGCAGGGCGCCGACCTCTCCCGCCTGGACGGCACCCTGCAGACGGACATCTTCAAGGAGTACATCGCACAGAAGGAGTGGCTCTTCGACCCGGAGCCGCACCTGCGCCTGATCGGCGACCTGATGGAGTACTGCGCCGGGGAGATTCCCCGGTACAAGCCGCTCTCCGTCTCCGGTTACCACATCCGGGAGGCGGGCTCGACGGCCGCGCAGGAGCTGGCGTACACCCTCGCCGACGGCTTCGGCTACGTCGAGCTGGGCCTCTCCCGCGGCCTCGACGTGAACGTCTTCGCACCGGGCCTGAGTTTCTTCTTCGACTCCCATGTGGACTTCTTCGAGGAGGTCGCGAAGTTCCGTGCCGCTCGCCGGATCTGGGCTCGCTGGCTGCGCGACGTCTACGGTGCCACCAGTGAGAAGGCGCAGTGGCTGCGCTTCCACACGCAGACCGCCGGGGTCTCACTGACCGCGCAGCAGCCGGTCAACAACGTCGTCCGGACGGCCGTGGAGGCCCTCGCGGCCGTACTCGGCGGCACCAACTCGCTGCATACGAACGCCCTCGACGAAACCCTGGCACTGCCCACCGACGAGTCGGCAGAGATCGCCCTGCGGACCCAGCAGGTGTTGATGGAGGAGACCGGGGTGACCAACGTGGCCGACCCGCTGGGCGGCTCCTGGTACGTCGAGGCGCTCACCGACAAGATCGAGGCCGAGGCGGAGGAGATCTTCGCCCGGATCCGGCAGCTCGGCGGTGAGGGACCGCACGAGATCGGTCCGATGACCTCGGGAATCCTCCGCGGCATCGAGGATGGCTGGTTCACCGGGCATATCGCCGAGGCGGCGTTCGCCTACCAGCGGGCGCTGGAGAAGGGCGAAAAGAAGATTGTCGGGGTCAACTGCCACACCGGCACCGTCGCCAAGGACCTGGAGATCCTGCGGATCTCGCACGAGGTCGAGCTGGAACAGCGGCGCACCCTCGGCGAGCGGAAGGCAGCCCGGGACGATGCCGAGGTCAGCGCGGCGTTGGAGCGGATGGTCGCGGTCAGCCGGACCAGCGGGAACATGATCCCGGCGATGCTCGATGCGGTCCGTGCCGAGGCGACCCTGGGCGAGATCTGTGACGCGCTGCGCCTCGAGTGGGGCGTCTACCGCGAGCCGGCTCGCTTCTGATGGCCGGTATCCCGTAGGCGCGGCGGGGAGGTGTGGTGACCTGCGTGAGAACCGTGACCTTCGGCGTCACCGAAGGGCGGGGATTGGCGTCACCCGTGCGAGACTAGGTAACCATGAGCGACCCACGGATCACCCCGTCGATCTTTACCCGCGGCGCGGTAGACCTCAGCGCGCTGCGCACCCCCGAACCCTCCCCGGCCCCCGCGCCTGCCCAGTCCAGCCCGTCCGATGACGGCCCTGGGAGCGCTGCCCCCGTCATTGCTGTCACCGAGGCGACCTTCCAGGCCGAGGTCCTCGAACGGTCGCTCAGCACGCCGGTGGTCGTCGACTTCTGGGCCGAATGGTGTGAACCCTGCAAGCAGCTCTCGCCGGTGCTGGAGCGGCTCGCCGTCGAGGGCGGCGGCGCCTGGGTGCTGGCCAAGGTCGACGTGGACGCCAACCCCCGGCTGGCGCAGATGTTCCGGGTGCAGGGCATCCCGATGGTGTACGCGGTGGTCGGCGGCCAGCCGGTTGACGCGTTCTCCGGGGTGGTGCCCGAGGCGCAGCTACGGCAGTGGATCCAGGCGGTTCTCAAGGCTGGTGGCGCGAGCGTGGCCGAGACGGCCGATCCACGGTTGGACGAGGCCGACGAATCGCTGCTCAACGGTGATCTGGACGCGGCGGAGCAGGCGTACCGCAAGATCCTGGCCGAGACGCCGTCGGACGCCGCGGCGGAGGCGGGGCTGGCCCAGGTCGGGCTGGCCCGCCGGGCCGCCGGTGCCGACCCGCAGGCGGTGCTCGCCACGGCGGCAGCGGCCACCGACGACATCGACGCCCAGCTGCTCGCCGCCGATGTCGAGGTGCTTGGCGGGATGGCGGAGCAGGCCTACCAACGGCTGGTCGGGCTGGTTCGCCGCACCGCCGGTGAGGACCGCGAGAAGGTGCGTCAGCACCTGGTCGGCCTCTTCACCATCGCCGGCCCCGACGATTCCGCGGTGGCGCTGGCCCGTCGGGCACTGGCCAGCGCCCTGTTCTGATCCAGTCATGTCGGCGCGGGCCGGTGCGCCGACCGGCCCGCACGAGCTTGAGGACGGGAGCCCATGACGCGCCGGATCGCCGTCCTCGACGCGCCCACCAACCTCGGGCTACGCCCACCCACCGCCACCTCGGTGCCGGGCTGTGGCAAGGCTCCTGGCGCCCTGCGCGACCAGGGCCTGCTCAGCCGGCTTCGGGCCCGGGATGCCGGCTGCCTGACCCCGTCCCGGTACGACCCGGGCGACTGGCGGCCCGGCGATGGCGTATGTCACGCGTATGAGATAGCCAACTACTCGGTGGCGCTCGCCGACCGGATTGGCGCGGTCATAGATCGAGGCGAGTTTCCGCTGGTGCTCGGCGGGGACTGCTCGGTCGTGCTCGGCTCGGCGCTGGCCATGAACCGGCTCGGTGCGGCGGTGGGGGGTCGGGTCGGGCTCGTCTTCGTCGACGGGCATTCGGATTTTCGGCACCCCGGCAACGCCTCCTACGTGGGCGCGGCCGCCGGTGAGGGGTTGGCCCTGGTCACCGGTCGCGGTCAGCTGGATCTGACCGCTATTGAAGGCCGGCGGCCGTACTTTCGGGATATCGACGTGGTGGTGCTGGGCATCCGGGCGCAGGACGACTATCGGCTCGACCTCCAAGCTGCCGGGATCACCACCCGACCAGTGCCGGCGTTGCGCGCGGAGGGTGCGGCCCGCACCGCGCAGTGGGCACACGACCAGCTCACCCACTGTGCCGGCTACTGGCTGCACGTTGACGTGGATGTGCTGGACCCAGCTGTGATGCCCGCCGTTGACGCTCCCGACCCGGGCGGGATCGCCTTCGCCGAACTGGAGAGCCTGCTTGCCGGCCTGGTCGACACCCCGCACTGCCTCGGCGTCGAGCTGACCGTTTTCGACCCGGACTACGACCCGGACGGTTCGTACGCCGCGGAGATCGTTAACACCCTGGTCGGGGGCCTCCGCCCGGTCGCCGCGCCGGGATCGGTCCCGCCCCGGCGGCCTACCGTCGCCCTACCCCGGCGGGGGTCGGAGCGCCGCCGGAGCTCGGAGCAGCCGGCTCTCCTCGTCAACCGGGGCGGGCCGGCAAAGGTGGCGCAGCCGCCGGAGCCGCTGACCGGCGCGGGGGCGCCTGTTGCTCCCGAGGTGCCGGTTGACCCCGAGGTGCCCGCTGATCCGACGGCGCCGGCAGGCCCCGGGCGTCGGTAGGCCGCCAGGAGACGCCCGCCGGCCGGGAGGCGACCAACCAGCTCGCGGCCCACAGTCGGCCGCCTCGGGCAGCCCGCAGCCGTGCTGCGGGGGTGTCCCGAGGAGTGGCACCCGGTTCCGGGCCCGCCCCCAGCTGGAGGCCGAGACGCCGAAGACCGGCTCCGATTGGGTGATGAATATCCGGAGGCGGGGTAACCCGGGGGTGGGTCGACCCCTATCGCAGTAGGTGAAAGACGGCAGTCCCGAACCGGACGTCCGGATGATGGTCCGCCGACCAAGGCGCGGATAGGCAGGGCCTAGGCTGGGCGCAGAGTGACCCACGACGTGGTGGGTCGAGGGGAGTGGCACCGATGGACCGGCGTCCGGCTACCAAACCGGGACCCGACCTCCGGCAGGTTGATACCGGCCGGGACGACAACTTCGATTCGGCGACCGATTCCGACGGGTTCGGTGACGTCGAGACTGGTATGACCGGCTTGACTGGTTCGAGCATTGACTCGATCTACGACCTGGGCCTGCCCGCCAATGCCCTGGGGGAGGACGCCGAGGATTCGGACTTCGACGAAACGGTACCCAACGCGGAGCGCTTGGTGGCGCAGGCGATCGCGCTCGCCGGCGACGACCACGACTCGGCGTCGCTGGTTCGCCGTTACTGGCGGTTCGCACCCGATGAGGAACTGATCGGCTTCACGGCTGAGGAGATGCTCGACTCCGTCCGCACCCACCGGGAACTGGCCGAGCAGCGGGTACCGGGCGAACTCAAACTGCGCATCCACGAGCCGGATGCCGACCAGCACCACTCGGTGGTCGAGATCGTCACCGACGACATGCCCTTCCTGGTGGACTCGGTGACAGCCCTGCTCAACTCGCATCACCTGGATGTGCACCTGCTGGTCCATCCGTTGTTGGTGATTCGGCGCGAGCCGCTGGGCCGGCTGATCGAGGTGGCCGCCGACGTGGAGCCCGACGAGGTGACCACCGGTGGCCTGGTCGAGAGCTGGATGCGGATCGAGATCGACCCGGTCCGGGACGCGGCGGACCGGGACAACCTGCGTCGGGAGCTGCAACGCGTGCTCACCGACGTGCGGGAGGCGGTCGAGGACTGGCCCAGGATGCGCCAGCAGGCGCTGACGCTCGCCGACGAGCTGGCGGCCGCGCGGAACAGCGAGAACCGGCCGCCGGTGCCGGAAAAGGACATCACCGACTCGGTCGAGCTGCTGCGCTGGCTCGCCCACGACCACTTCACCTTCCTCGGCTACCGGGAGTATCGCCTGGTGGACTCCGAGGGGGAGACAGGCGGCCAGGCCCTGCGCGCGGTGCTCGGCACCGGCCTCGGGATCCT
Source organism: Salinispora pacifica CNR114 (assembly GCF_000514775.1). Classification (GTDB taxonomy): domain Bacteria; phylum Actinomycetota; class Actinomycetes; order Mycobacteriales; family Micromonosporaceae; genus Micromonospora; species Micromonospora pacifica. The sequence goes on from NZ_AZWO01000001.1 coordinate 418,260, forward strand.
GCGCTCGGATTCCACGGAGTCCCGGGCGTTGTCGTCGATGACGCCCGAGGCGCACGAGCGGGTTACCGAGAAGCGCCTGCTGGTCATCACCAAGGCGAACTCCCGGGCGACCGTGCACCGATCCGCGTACCTGGACTACATCGGCTTCAAGGTGTTCAACGAGGCCGGCGAGGTGGTCGGCGAACGTCGGTTCATCGGTCTCTTCGCCACCGCCGCGTACCGCACCAGCGTGCAGGAACTACCGGTGGTACGGCGCAAGGTGGCGGAGGTGGTCGATCGGTCCGGTCTGAGTCTGCGCAGCCACTCCGGCAAGGATCTGCTGCAGATCCTGGAAACCTATCCGCGCGACGAGCTGTTCCAGATCAAGACCGATGACCTCTACCACGCGGTGATCGGTGTGCTGCGAATGGCGGGCCGCCGGCAACTGCGGGTGTTTCTGCGCCGGGACGCGTACGGACGCTTCATCTCCTGCCTGATCTATCTGCCGCGGGACCGGTTCACCACCCAGAACCGGCTGCGGATGCAGGACATCCTGCTGCGGGAGCTGAACGGGGTCGGGGTCGACTACACCACCCGGGTTACCGAGTCGATGCTGGCTCGGGTGCACTTCATCGTGCGCACCGACCCGACCAAGCCGCCGGGGGATATCGACGCCGACCTGCTCGCCGAAGAGTTGGCCGACGCCACTCGTCTCTGGGACGACGACTACCGGCTGGTGCTGGAGCGCAAGCTCGGCGACGAGCAGGCCAAGCATCTCTTCTCCCGGTACGCCGACGCCTTCCCGGAGGGCTACAAGGACGGGCACACGCCGTACGAGGCGATGAAGGACCTGGCGAAGCTGGAGCTGCTGGAGGAGCCCGGCCAACTGGAGATGCACCTGTTCCGGAAGCAGTTGGCGCCGCGTGCGGCGAGTCGGGTGGCCGGCGGCGACGAGTCGATGGACGTCCGGTTCAAGGTCTACCGGTACGGCGAGCCAATGATGCTCTCGGCGGTGCTGCCGGTGCTGCACTCGCTCGGGGTGAAGGCGGTCGACGAGCACCCGTACGAGGTAGAGCGCATCGACGGTCGGATCTGGCTGTACGACTTCGGCCTGCGGTTGCCGGAGGGGCACCAGGAGCTGGCCGAGGTTCGCCCGCACGTGGAGAACGCCTTCGCGGCCGCGTGGCGGGGCGAGGCCGAGGTGGACGGCTTCAATGCGCTGGTTCTGCGCGCCGGCCTCACCTGGCGGCAGGTGGTCGTGTTGCGGGCGTACGCCAAGTATCTGCGCCAGGCGGGCACGGTCTTCTCCCAGGACTACATGGAGTCGACCTTCATCGCATATCCGCGGATCGCGGCCCTGCTGGTGCGGCTCTTCGAGGCCCGGTTCGCGCCGGGCTCGACGAGCGCCGAGCAGCGTCAGCAGCAGAGCAGGGAGCTGGTCACCGAGCTGCGTGCCGCGCTCGACGACGTGGCCAGCCTCGACCAGGACCGAATCCTTCGGTCGTACCTGACGCTGATCCAGGCCACCCTGCGGACGAGCTTTTACCAGAAGCGCGTTGACGGGCGGCCGAAGCCGTATGTTGCCCTGAAGCTGGATCCGCAGGCGATTCCGGACCTGCCGGCGCCGCGGCCCCGGTTCGAGATCTTCGTGTACTCGCCCCGGTTCGAGGGGGTGCACCTGCGTTTCGGGCCGGTGGCCCGGGGCGGGTTGCGCTGGTCCGACCGGCGGGAGGACTTCCGTACCGAAGTGCTCGGTCTGGTCAAGGCGCAGATGGTGAAGAACGCCGTGATCGTCCCGGTCGGCGCCAAGGGCGGCTTCGTGCTCAAGCAGAAGCCGGGCGACCGGGACGAAGCCGTGGCCTGTTACCAGGAGTTCATCTCCGCGCTGCTGGACGCCACCGACAACATCGTCAGCGGCGAGATCGTGCCGCCGCCGGATGTGGTTCGCCACGACGGGGACGACCCGTACATGGTGGTCGCGGCGGACAAGGGCACCGCCACGTTCTCCGACATCGCCAACGAGATCTCCACGGCCCACAACTTCTGGCTGGGCGACGCGTTCGCCTCCGGCGGATCGGCGGGCTACGACCACAAGAAGATGGGGATCACCGCCCGCGGCGCCTGGGAGTCGGTGAAACGGCACTTCCGCGAGTTGGGGCACGACACCCAGACCGAGGAATTCACGGTGGTCGGTGTCGGCGATATGTCCGGTGACGTCTTCGGCAACGGGATGCTGCTGTCGCGGCACATCCGGCTGGTGGCCGCCTTCGACCACCGGCACATCTTCCTCGACCCGAATCCGGACGCCGCCACCTCCTGGGTGGAGCGCAGGCGGCTGTTCGACCTGTCCCGGTCGACGTGGGAGGAGTACAACCCGGAGTTGATCTCCGAGGGGGGCGGCGTGTTCCTCCGTACCGCGAAGTCGGTGCCGATCTCGCCTCAGGTGCGGGTGGCGCTCGGCATCGAGGACGGCGTGTCCCAGCTCAGCCCGCAGGAGTTGATGAAGGCGATCCTCACCGCCTCGGTCGACCTGTTCTGGAACGGCGGCATCGGCACCTACATCAAGGCCTCGAGCCAGACCAACGTCGAGGTGGGGGACAAGTCCAACGACGCGATTCGGGTTGACGGCAAGGACCTGCGCTGCCGGGTGGTCGGTGAGGGGGGCAACCTGGGCTGCACCCAACTCGGCCGGATCGAGTACGCCGAGGCGGGTGGTCGGATCTACACCGACTTCATCGACAACGCGGCCGGGGTGGACTGTTCGGACCACGAGGTGAACATCAAGATCCTGCTCAACACGGCGGTCGCCGACGGGGAACTGACCGTTGGTGAGCGGGACAAATTGCTCGCCGAGATGACCGACGAGGTCGCCGAGTTGGTGCTGCGGGACAACTACGACCAAGCGCGGGCGATCAGCAACGCACAGGCCCAGGCGCCGTCGCTGTTGCCGGTACACCGGCGGATGATTGTTGACCTGGAGCGCTCAGGTGCCCTGGACCGGGCGTTGGAGGCGCTGCCACCGGACGAGGAACTGGCCGTCCGGATGGAGTCGGGGATGACGGCGCCGGAGTTCGCGGTGCTGCTTGCGTACGTCAAGATCGTGCTTGAGAAGGAGATCCTGGCGGAAGGCCTGGCCGACGAGGAGTGGACGACCGAACTGCTGGTCAACTACTTCCCGACGCCGATGCGGGAGCGGTTCGCCGACCGGATGTCCCGCCACCGGCTGCGTCGGGACATCGTCACCACCATGCTGGTGAACGAGACGATCAACCGGGGCGGGATCTCGTTCGTCTACCGGGTGGTCGAGGAGACCGGGGCGAGCGCCGCCGACGTACTCCGTGCGTACGTGGTGGTCCGCGAGGTGTTCGGGCTGCGCAAGATCTGGAACGCCGTCGAGGAGCTGGACAATCGAGTCGCCCCTGACCTGCAGACCGACGTCTACCTGGACTTCCGGCGCCTGCTCGACCGGGCGGTGCGGTGGCTGGTGACCAACCGCCGCTCTCCGATCGACGTGCCGGCGGAGATCGCGCGGCTGCGTGACGGGGTCGCCCACCTCCTACCCCGGATGGAGACGCTCTTCTACGGCAGCGAGCGGGAGGCGATCGCGGCGCACATCGAGTCTACGGTCGCCAAGGGACTACCGCGGGACCTGGCGCAGCAGACGGTGCGGCTGATGTACAGCTTCGGCCTGCTCGACGTCGTCGAGACTGCGGCGAGCAGCGGACGGGACGTGTCCGAAGTCGCATCGGTCTACTTCGTCTTGTCGGACCGGTTCCGGGTGGACTCGCTGCTGTCGAAGATCTCGCTGCTGCCGCGAGAGGACCGGTGGCAGACACTGGCCCGGATGGCGCTGCGGTACGACCTGTACGCCGCGCTCGCCGCGCTGACCACCGAGGTGTTGGGGGGTACCCCAGGCGATCTGCCACCGGTGGAGCGGGTGCAGCAGTGGGAGCAGTCGAACGCCACCTCGATCCACCGTGCCCAGCGGGCGATGGGGGAGTTCGACGAGTCCCGTGCCGACCTGGCTGCCCTGTCGGTGCTGCTGCGTCAGATCCGAACCCTGGTGCGGACCTCGGCGGCATCCTGACCCGGGTGGTGTCCCGGCGGCCGCGGCACGGCCGCCGGGACCTCCGATCCCTGGGTCATTTGGCGTGGGCCTGGGTGGCGAACACGACGATGTTGTCCGGGTAGTCGCCGGCCGCCTCATCGAAGACGCCACCACAGGTCACCACCCGTAGTGCGATCTGGTCCGTGGGGCCGTAGACCAGTTCGGTCGGGAAATCGTTCTTCGGATAGGACCGCACCGACTCGATGGTGAAGTCGACCTGCTCGCCGTCCTCCCGGACCACGCCAACCATGTCGCCAGGTCGCAGGTCACCGAGGGAGAAGAAGACCGCGGGACCAAGCTCCGCCGAGTCGACGTGTCCGACAATCACGGCGTTGCCGATCTCGCCCGGGCTCGCTCCCGGCTCGTACCAGCCGGCCAGCTGCGCCTGATCGAGCGGGGGTACCTCAACTGTACCGTCCGGATTGGTCCCGATCTTCATGATCGATGCGTGGACACCGATCTTGGGGATGACGATTTGGCTGGGCGCGGAGCGGGGGCGGCCGGAGGGGGCAGGCTGGGCGGCTTCCGGGCTGGTGGCCGCTGCCCCGACTGGGGAGTTGACCAGCGCGGGAGGCTGCGGGGGGCGGGCCGTGGGACCATCCGGAAGCGATGCCCCGATCAGGCCGAAGCCGGCCAGGGCAAGCAGAACGAGGACGACAGGGCCGGAGGCACGCCACGAGAATCCGTGGCGGCCACCGGCCCGGGTCGTCGTCACCTCAGACCAGGGAACCATTGGTCCGACGGCGAAGCAGCACCAGACCGCCCAGGGCGGCCGCGCCGACCAGACCAGCCCCACCGGCGGCGAGGCCCAAGTTGGTGCCGGCGCTCATGCCGCCGTCACCACCAGCGACACCGCCCCGCGGCAGGACGACCAGTTCGCCCTCGCCACACGAGCCTTCGAGTTTGTAGGTACCCGGCTTGGCATTCCGGTCAACCATGGCTTCGCCGTAGTAGACGTAGTCCCGCTTGTGCTCCCAGCGGTCCCCGCCCCGGTCACCGTGGTCTCCAGCCGCCTGGTGGCCCTTGTAGTCGTGGCCCTTGTAGTCGTGGCCCTTGTAGTCGTGGCCCTTGTAGTCGTGGC
>NZ_KI911467.1:0-307551 GCF_000514775.1 Salinispora pacifica CNR114
GTCCAGCAGTTCTTCGACGGTAACGGCGCCAGCAAGCCCCGGACGAAGTCACGCACCCGACGGCGAGGCTCCGGCCTGCGGAAACGCTGCCCGACCGTCAACATCAGGTCGTCGAACAACACCCGCCACCGCTGGGCGTCTACCCTGTATCCGGCAGCCACCGCTGCATCATGGTCAGTCCACACAACCGTCCATGATCGACGGTGGCTGCCCTCGTTCCCGCATCGCATCGAACCGCAGCTCAGCCAAGGTCAACAACCCCGGCTGGAGTACTAGGTGCCTCACTCGATGACGGGACCTTCGTGACCATCGACACTTACCAGGACGACATTACATGGGGCCTGTGGCGGCGCCGAGCAGCTAGCGACTACTCGGCGGACTGGGCAGGTATGACGGGGATATATCGCATGCGGACCCTGTCGGAGTTGCCCACCGGCGAGGTCGACGGTGTCTCGACGTTCCTGGACGAAGGCGTCCTGGCCGAGGTGGTCTTGCACATTCAGGGCCAATCGCTGCTGTTGATGGCGGGCGAACTGTACGAGTATCCGCAGGAGCGATTGGTGTTCAAACGCTGCGACGAGTCCGTCCTGGTGTTCACTGAGCCCTCGGCGGCCGAATCGGTGGACTGGGTTCCCGAACGGCGAGAGCTAGCCCAAGGCTAAACCTGGTGAGGCCATGATTTCTCCGCGGCGCGCTGTGGAAGCGCATTCCTTCTGCCGCTGTCCGCTCGGGATAGGGCTTGGCACGCCCGTAACGGCGAGGCGTACCCGGACTCGGCCCGGCTCGAACGGGCTGCCACCCTCTTCTGATGCATCAAGGGCGCGGTCATCCGCACCCACCGCATCTTGGGCGAGGACGAAAAGAGTTTTCAACTCCTTCAACTTCTAGCTAGCGGCACTACGACGCCCGAACATGCGATTCCAGAACCGCGACCACTACCTCTGCCCGGACCTGACCGGGCCGGTCTCGTACGCCGTGATCACGGCCCGCACCCGATCGCGTAGGCCGAGCTTGGTGGACACGTTACCGACGTGCGCCTTCGCGGTGTGTTGCCATCATCGCGGCCGCGATCTTTGGATTCGACCCTGCTTCCGCGCGCATCCGCAGGGTTGTCCGCTCTCGGTTGGTCAACCCGGCCAGCCGCTCGATGGGCAGTAGGCGGGTGGCACTACGGCGAAGCCGACTCGTACCAGTTCCTGGTCGGCGACCCACCGCCCTGATCACAGTGGTAGCCGTGTCTCGAACTTCGATCGTCAGTTCCTGCTTCCGCCAGCTCATCCGGGGCGACGCCGGAATGGCGACGCCCCGGATGGCTGCTTCGCCGACCGTGCGGTTGCTGCGCGCTCAGCTGGCGGTGGGCTCCTTGTCGAGGAAGCCGTACACCGCGGAGAGCCGTCCGTCGTCGTCGGCCTTGACCACGTCGAAGCCCACGGCCACCGGCTCGGCTGCCCCGGCTGGGGCGAGGTGCCAGGTGAAGCGGGCAATGTCGTGATGGGTGTCGACCGGCCCGGCCAGGGTGAAGGTCATGCCCGGGAGCTGCGCCTGGACGGCACTGATAAACGCGTTGATCGCCTCGTGTCCCATGAGGCCTATCTTTGGATCCGTATAGGTCGCATTTTCGGTGCAGATATCGCGAACCTTATCGATCCGACGCAGGGGATCAGTCTCATTCCACATGTCGATGTAGTGCTGGACGGTGTTGGCAAGGTCGCTCATGGCTGCGGATCCTCTCGTCTCGGAGGCCACCTGGTGTCCCCGTGGTTCCTGGAGGTTCGCACCGCCGGCGGTGGAGTGTCCATTATCCGCCAGGTAATGGTTGGTCCCGGTGACCTGGTTGGGTTCCCCGTAGCCACGACGATCCGCGTCGCTCTCGGATTGATCGGGTCGGGTTCGCCCGGGGCGTGCGGATGTTGGTTCACGTCGACCGAGACTCGACATTGGGGTGACGTACGGGTCACCCGGACCGGCGCGGAGCCGAGGGGATGGTCCATCGCCGAGTGCCACGTCTACGGTACGCCGGCGCTGGACCGTGGCGGCTGGACCGTCTCGACGTCAGCCGCCGAAAGCGGCAGCCCGGCGAGGAACGCTGTTGACCCGAGCCAGACCACCCGGTGGAGCGCGGTGGCGGGACAAGCCCCCGGGCAGCACTTCCCGGTCGACCTGGGCGCGGCAACCCTTTCACCCGGCTGCTGCTCGACAGCAGCGGCTCCTCGGGGACGGCCCGCGCGGGTACCAGGTCCAGGTGTCATCCACGACCATCGCCACCGGATTCGGACCGGCCAGGTGACCACCGTCAACGTCCCCAGCACCCAAGCCCGGTACCTGCGGCTCCGGCTGACGGGTGGGATGCCAAAACTGGTGGTCCCTGGTCGGCTACTGCTCGTCGAGGAGGGCGCGCAGCTCACGCAACGCCTCGCGGAGCCGGTCGGCGAACGTGTGCATCATCTCGGCGACCGGGCGTGGAGTGCTGAGGTACAGCTGGAACCGGTCCGGCAGCAGCACGTAGGCGATTCCGATGCAACGGCTGCTGGTGGCCCCGAATCCGAAGTAGCGGATCTTCGTCGACGGCGCCGAGCTGGTGCTCAGGTAGTCGTCGCGCATCGTGCGCCACCCCGGCGTTTCGTAGAGTCGGGGCGACTCCGGCACGCCGAGTTCGGCCCCCCGCCGCTGCTGGATGAGCTGTAGCTCCCAGAGGTGCTGCTCCGGTGCGGCACCGGCCTGGCACTGCTTCGCCCGTTCGACATGTTTGTCGGCCGCGGCACGAAACGCCGCCCGGCGCTCCTCCCGGGCTGCGGCGGGATCGTCCATGACCGCGACGAACCGCAGCACTTCGGGCGTGACGACGCGCATCGCCTCGGTTCGCCCCCGCGAGTACTGGCGGGTGGCGATGGACTCGTACGTGGCACCGGTGAACCCCTTGGCGCGTTTGTGCGCGAGCTGGTATCCCAGCTGTACGAAGGCGTCCGGTGACATTCGGAGCCGCTTGACCTCGTCCACCCCGAACTCGTCGATGGGTAGGGTCACGGTGGCGGTGTCCGCGCCGAACTGGGCGAAGGATTGTGCCGCGGTGCCGATCTCGGCTTGCAGCCCGTCATCGAGCACGAAGGTGACCGGCTCGATCGCTGGCACGCCCTGTGCCACCGCACCGGACTGCGCGGCGTGCTCCTCCGGTGTTCCGGCGAGGATCGTGTCGACGAAGCTGAGGATGGTGGTGCCGTCCAGCTCGCAGTGTTCGACGTTGATGCCGGCGGTGCCATCCGCGAAGACTATGAGCGACACCGCCTTGTCGAACCACCGGTTGCCGCTGTCGCCGTGCAGGAGTTGGTCGCAGGCCGCCAGATCGTCGGCGGGGGTCAGGTCCTCCAGGCAGACGCAGAACAGCGCCGTCTCGATGGCCTCCAGCGCCGCGGCGTTGCTGGGGTCGAGCGCGACCAGTCGCTGTCGGGCGGCCGCCCACTCGGCACGGGCCATGGTGGTGAGGTGGCCGGCCGCGGTGGTCATCGCCGCCGGCACGAGGCCGGCCTTCTGCAGCTCCCGCAGGCCCGCCGCCAGGTCATCGAGGGAGTAGGGGCGCCCGTCCGGACCGAGTACGTCCATCCGGAAGGCGTTGCCGTGGCAGAACACCACGATGTGCCGTGCGGTTGCGGGGCCCGGCATCTCGGCGCTGTACGGTGCTCGGACGCTGTCCTGCGTCGGCCCCGGGATACGGGTGGTGGAGAAGAGAAATTTGTTCTGTTCCATCGACAGCGGCTGCCCGCGGGTCACGGCAGGTGGGATGCGCTCCGCGTCGAGCTGGACCTTGTAGTTGACGGTGGCGGCGATGAGCCGCACCGCGCGCTCCACCTGTGGATCGGCGAACCCGCGCAGCGGCGTGTCACGAAACAGGAAGAAGAAGTTGGCGTTCAACGCGATGCGGTCGCGCCGGCCGAGGTAGCGGGCCGGCCAGAAGTAGTCCAGCCAGCTGTGGGTAGCGGTGTCCTCGTTGTACCGCACCAGGTCGGCGTGGAGCTTCGGACCCGGACCGTCGGCCTGCTCGAACTCCCGCACCGCGGCCTCGGTGTCGGCGAACTCCTGCGCTGTCAGCAGCGGCCCGGACCACTCGAGGAAGCGGGCACAGGTCTCCTCCAGCGTGGGTAGCGGTACCGAGGGCAACTTGCCCTCGTTCTCGAACGTACTCACTCGGCCTCCTGGAATGTGCTGCTCGTCGGGCCGCCTTCTGGGCCAGTGGTTGCGGTCAAAGGGTATGCCGTCGGAAGTCCGCCGGGCTGGTTGAAACGCATGGGGTTATCTTCGTGAGCGCTAGTCCAGCAGCTGGTCGACTCGGGTGGCATGACGTTCGGCATCGCGGTGCGTGGGTAGGACCCGGCCGAAGAGCTGCTGCGTACGGGTGACACTGCCCGTCACGCCGGGGCGTTGGGAGTAGGCGAAGATCGCTGTGTGCCGGGCGGTGTCCCCGTGCACGGCACTCACCCGGTGTAGCGCGTACCGCCCCTTGAACAGTTGGAGGTCACCGGGACGCAGAGTCTGGGCTCGTACCGGTGCTCGATCGGCACCGGTGAGCACCGCACGGACCGCGTCGAAGTTCTCCGCACCCGCAGAACGGATGTTCGGGCAGTACTCGAATACGCCCCCGTCCTCCGGCTCCTGGGTCAGTAGGCTGACGGTGAACTCGTTGAGGTCGAAGTGCCACGGATGGTCCATACCGGGCTGCACGACATTGAGTACCAGGCCGGAGAGCGGGTCGGCGAGTTCGTGGAGTGCGGGGAGTTCGAAACAGGCGGCGACGAAGCGTACGAACGACGGGTCGCGGTAGAGCCGGTGGATGACACTGTCGGCGGGGATCAGATCGCGCGGGACGAACGCGTTGCCGCGGCGCATGAGGATGCGACCCGGGTGCTCCGCCGGTAGGTCGGCGTCGAGTTTCGTATTGTAGACGTTGGTTTCCGTAACGTCGTAGTATGCCGACGGGGCAACTGTGGCGCCTTCTCGTCGTAGCGTCTCCCAGCTGGTCGGTCGAATGAACTCCGGCAGCACACTGCAACCGTGGTCCCGCAGTTCGGCGCGGGTTTTTGTGACGACGCGTTCCCATACGTCGCTTCCTGGAGCGGCCAGTGGATAACGCACGGTGTCCACGTCATGCATTCAGATGGTTCCCTTCTTCAATGGCGGCGACATGAAGAATTGCGGAATCCTAACAGGAGTTACCGACCGGCAGCCTCATGTTGGTTACCTTTTTCACAGCCGCACGTGCCGGGCTTCACCGCATCCCGGATCCTGCTGCGCCGGCGGTCATGAGCTCGTTGCTGGGGCGGGCGAAGGCGCCCGCGCGGGCGGCGACGCTCACCTGGTGGGCCGAGCGTGCGGCGAGGCCGCTGTCGGCGGGAGACCGGAGTAGGACGAGGGTGTGGTACAGCGGTGCGGTCGCCGCGATGATCACGGCGCGTGGGTCGGTGTCGGCTGGGACCTCGCCGCGGTCAATGGCGCGTCGCACGATGGCAGCACAGCGCGCGTAGCGATCGGCCCAAAAGGTCCGCAGCGCCTCCGCTGCCTGGGGGGAGCGAAACGAGGCGGCGATCAGCGCGGTGCTGATCGATGAGTCGGTGGTCAGCGCCGCGTGGACCTCACAGTTGACTGCGGCGAGGTCTGTCTCCAGCGAACCGGTCTGTGGCGGGCGCCAGTCGTCGCCGGTCGCGTCGGTCAGGACATCAGCCAGTAGGCCGCCGACGTCCCGCCAGCGCCGGTAGACCGTGGTCCGGTGTACGCCCGACCGGTCGGCCACGGCGTCCATGGTCAGTAGGTCGAAGCCGCCCTCAACCAGCTGCGCGCGGACGGCGTCAAGCACCTTGCGGCGGACGCGCGCACTGCGTCCATTGGGGCGGCGGGGGGATTTATCGGTTGGCGGCGGGGGCTGGGCCATGTCAGCATCTTATCGCTACATCCATAGCTTTAGGGAGGCGTGATGCTCCGCTGAGTGTTCCCCGTGTCCGACCTCCCGCCCCGGCGGGTTCCCGACCTTGACACTTCGGAGCATCCACATGCCCACCCAGATCAGCGTCCAGAGCGTGACCAAGGCGTACGGTGATCGACTTCTGCTTGACGGCGTCACCTTCGCCGTCACCCCCAACCGGCGTACGGGGATCATCGGCGAGAACGGCTCCGGCAAGTCGACGCTGCTGCGCCTGCTCGCCGGCCGAGAGGAGCCGGACGATGGGCAGGTGATTGTCACCGCGGACGGCGGTGTCGGGTACCTCGCCCAGGACATGTACCTGCCGGGGCAGCTGACCGTTCAGCAGGCGATCGATGCCGCCCTGGCCGACCTGCGCGCGATGGAGGCGCGGTTACGGGAACTGGAGCCACGGCTCGCCGGCGGCAACCAGAACGACCTGACCGAGTACGGGAACCTGGCGACCACCTTCGAGCTGCGGGGAGGGTACGAGGCCGACGCCCGGGTCGAGCAGGCGTTGCACGGGCTGGGGCTGACCGCGGTGGAGCGGCACCGTCCGCTTGGCGGCCTCTCCGGCGGGGAGCAGGCGCGCGTGCACCTGGCCTCGGTGCTGGCCGCCAACAGTGAGGTGCTGCTGCTCGACGAACCGACCAACCATCTTGACGACACCGCGTTGAGCTGGCTGGAGGGGTACCTCGGCTCCCGGCGTGGCACCACGGTCGTGGTCTCCCATGACCGGGTCTTCCTGGAGCAGGTTGCCACCGGCCTGATCGAGGTGGACGCGGATCGGCGCACCCTGGTCCGCTACGGCGCCGGGTACGCCGGCTACCTGGTCGAGCGGGCGGCGGCCCGGCAACGCTGGCAGCAGGCGTACGAACAGTGGCAGGCGGAGTCGGACCGGCTGCGGGAGGTTGCGGCGACCACGGCCCGACAGGTGGCGCCCGGCCGGGCGATGAAGGATTGCAACAAGATCGCCTATGACCGCAACGCCGGCCGGGTGCAGCAGTCGGTCGCGAGCCGCGTCCGCAATGCGGAGCTACGACTGCGCCGCCTCCAGGCGGATCCGGTGCCGCCGCCGCCCGACCCGCTTCGGTTCGAGCCGCCCAGGCATCCGGCAGCCGTCGCCGGGGTGCTACTGGCCGCCCGGGAGGTGACGTTCGCCGGTCGGCTCAAGCCCACCACGCTGACCGTCGCGACGGGACAACGCCTGCTGATCCGGGGGCCGAACGGCGCCGGGAAGAGCACGCTGTTGCGGATCCTCGCCGGTGACCTCGCCCCGGACGGTGGTCAGGTGACCCGTTCTGGCCGGATCGGGTACCTCCCACAGGAGGTTTCCACCGCCGAGCCGGAGCGGACCCTGCTGGCCGCCTTCGCGCACGGACGGCCCGGTCCGGCCGAGGAGTACATCTCCAGTCTGCTTTCGCTCGGGCTGTTCACCCCGGAGAGCCTCACCGTGCCGATCGGCCGGCTCTCCACCGGGCAACGCCAACGGCTGGCGGTGGCCCGGCTGTTCAGCGAGCCCGTCGACCTACTGCTGCTGGATGAGCCCACCAACCATCTCTCGCTGGGCCTGGTCGAGGAGTTGGAGGCCGCTCTGGCGGAATACCAGGGTGCCGTCGTGGTGGTCAGTCACGACCGCCGGCTGTGCCGGCGCTGGTCCGGCGAGGCCCGGGAGGTGGCCTGAGGGCACCCCCGGCTGGTAGGGCGAGCGCCACGACGGCGACGAGGGCCAGGATGAGGGCGGTGAACGCGAACGCCTGCGCGTAGCCGTTGACGAGCTCGGCTTTGGTGGACGAATGCTGGCTGGTCAGCGCGATGAGTGCGGTCAGGCCCAGGACGCCACCAAACTGTTTGGCGGCGTTCGCCAACCCGGAGACCGCCCCGGCGTCGGGGCCGGAGACACCGGAGGTCACCACGGCGGTCAGCGGCACGATGAGTAGCCCGCCGCCGACCGACATCACGACGGCCGGACCGAGCACGCCGGACAGGTAGGTGCTGTGGACGGTGAGCTGACTCTGCCACCAGAACCCGGCCGCGGCGATGGCGGTTCCGACGATGACCAGGCTCCGCGCGGCTACGTGTCGCATCAGCCACGGGGTCACGCGCATTCCGACCAGCATCATCAGCAGGGTGTGTGGTAGGAACCCGGCGCCGGCCTGCAATGGGGTGAGTTCGAGTACCTGCTGTAGGTACAGGGTCAGGAAATACCACAGCGGAATCTGGAAGCCCGCCCCGACCAGCAGCATCAGCAGGTTGCCCAGCCAGACTGCCCTGGTTCGCAGCAGCCGCGGTGGCAGGAGTCGTGGCTCCGCGCCGCGTGCCTCGACCACGACGAAGGCGGCCAGGCAGATCAGGCCGACGACCAACGCCACGGCGGCGGTTGGCCCTCGCTGGCTGTGCGGGTAGCTGGCCGTGACGGCGTAGGTCACCGCGATCAGGGCGGTGGTGATCAGGGCAGCACCCTTGACGTCGAGCTGGACCAGTCGGTCGCGTGGTCGCCCTCCGGCCAGCGTGACAGCTGCCAGGGCAATGCAGAACGCGCCGATCGGTACGTTGATCAGCAAGGTTGACCGCCAGGTCAGGTACGCGGTGAGGGCGCCGCTGAGGAGGTTGCCGGCCGCGCCGCCAGCCAGGCTGACCGCGGTCCAGACAGCCAATGCGCGGTTGCGCGCGGAACCAGGCGGAAATGTCGTGGTGAGGATCGTCAGGGTGGCGGGTGCCAGCGTGGCGGCACCCAGGCCCTGGAACGCGCGGGCCCCGATGAGCGCACCGGCGGTGGTGGCGAGCCCGCCGACGAGGCTCGCGGCCGTGAACAGCCCCAGCCCGGAGATCAAGACCAGCTTGCAGCCATACACATCGGCCAGTCGGCCGCCCAGGAGGAGGAAGCCTCCGAACACCAGCGCGTAGGCGTTGGCGACCCAGGGTAGGCCGGACGGAGAAAGGGAGAGGGCCCGTTGGATGGACGGAAGTGCGACGTTGACCACGGATACATCGAGCACCACCAGGAACTGTGCGGTGCAGGCCAGCAGGAGCGCGGCCCGGCCGGAGGGCGCGTCCGAGGTGCGGCGCCGAGCGCGCCGCGTGCCCGGCTTGTCCCCATCCCACCACCTCACGACGCCCCCGATCAAATCAGTGTAACCACATTGCTATACCGCAGACCGTAGTCATGAAGTAGCGTCTGGGCAACCTGGATGGGGAAGGGGGAAGGGGTTGGCGACCGGTCGAACCCGCGGAGTGGGCTTCGAGCATGAGCATCGGCGCAACGAGATCGCCGATGCGGTACTGGCTGTCGTCGCCGAACGTGGTCTGGCGGCCGTGTCCCTGGTCGTGGTGGCCGCGCAGGCCGGCGTGTCGCCCGGCCGGGTGCAGCACTACTTTCCCACCAAGCGAGAACTGGTCGAGGCTGCCTTCGAGCGGGGCAACGCCCTCTCCAGCGATCGGATAGCCGCCAAGGCCAAACCCGATGACCAGGACGTCAGCCGACGACGCCTACTTACCGTGGTGCTCACCGAGCTGATTCCGTACGACGCCGTCACCCGTGCCCACCTGCGGGTACGCCAGTCATTCACCGCGGTGGCGTTGGCCGATGAGGCCATCGCCGCCCGCCTCCGCGTCGACTACGCCAAACTCCACGGCCAACTCGCCGAACTGCTCCGCTGCGACCAGGCCGCTGGCCACCTTCGCGCCGGGACCGATCCCGCGGAGGTGGCCGTAACCCTGGTGGCGCTCGCTGAGGGGCTGGCCTACTACGTGCTTATCGGTGTCTGTCCGGCCGCGGCCGCTCGGGATCAGGTGCTCGCTGCGATCTCCGGGGTCTACGCCGTGGGGTGAGGCGCGGGCACCAGGTCAGTCCGACTCGGGGTGAGTGGAACGCGCGACGCGGAAACCCACGTCGTCCACACGAAACGTCGGGTGGCTCCGGCGCCGTACGGAGGCCCGGCAACTCCAGTGCTCGTCGAACCAGCCGCAACCACGGAGGACCCGGTAGCTGCCGTAGACCTCCGGGTCGTAGTGATCCCAGCACCAGTCCCAGACGTTGCCCAGCATGTCGTGCAGGCCCCAGGCGTTCGGTTGCCGGCCGCCCACCGGGTGGATTCGTTCCCGCGAGTTGCCGCGGTACCAGGCGATCTCGTCCAGCGGTCCGTAGCGGGGGCCGGTCGTACCGGCGCGGCACGCGTGCTCCCACTCGGCTTCGGTCGGCAACCGGTACCCGTCGGCGGAGTGGTCCCACTCGATTTTCCCGTCGCCGGAGATCCGATAGGCGGGCAGTAGCCCGTCCCGTCGAGACCAGGCGTTGCAGCACCGGACGGCATCCCACCAGGAGACCCCCTCGACCGGCAGTTGACCTCCGCGAGCCGTGCTCGGATGGGCGCCGGTGATCGCGGCATACTGCGCCTGTGTGACCGGGAAGCGGGCGAGCTCGTACGGCTTCAGGTCGACTGACCATCGGCGCTGTGTGCGGCGGTCAGAGAGCATAACCTGCCCCGCCGGGACAGCGATCATCAGTTTCTGCTGGCTTCCGTCCACGGGGCGTGGATCGTACCTGCGGTCAAGGCTGCTGTCGTCGGGTTTCCGGCGCGGCCGAAGCCCACCCCGCTGACGTCCGGTCCCGTCCCGTTGGCAGGGCCGCTAGGCTGGGCGGCGCGTGGGACCCATCGGCGGTTGCGCGCTTCGGGTGTTGGTGGTTGGTCTTTGTTGGGGGATTGTGGTGGAAAAAGGGACAATTGTTCGGTTCGATGACGTTCGCGGCTACGGGTTCATCGCACCGTTCGGTGGCGGCGACGACGTCTTCGTGCACGCCAATGACTTCGGTGATCAGCGGCATCAGGTCACCGCCGGCATGCGGGTGAGCTACGAGGTGGTGCAGTCCGAACGGGGCCTGAAGGTCGCGAGCGTGGTGCTGGAGGCGGCCCCGGCGGTGTCGAGCCGTAGTGTGCCGAGTCGCCCGCAGCCGCTGTCCGACGAGGACGGTGAGTGCGATGTGTTGGCGGTCGAGCAGTTCGACAGCGCCGTGACCGAGCTGCTGCTGGCGAACGTGCCCACGATGACCGGTGCGCAGATCGTCGAGGCCCGTCGGGCGCTGGTCGCCATGGCGCGCCAGTACGGCTGGGTCGAGGACTGACCGCTCCGCGCGTGGCAACCCGGGGCCCGCGTCCTCCGACCCTGAGGGCGGGCCCCGGCATGTCGCCGCGCTCTCCCGGGGGCGGGTAGCGGCTCGCCGCGCGCGGCGAGGTAGTCGTCTGGTGATCGATTGGCTGGGACAATCCGGGGATGGATGACAGCGATCAGGGCATCGATCGTGCCGTTGCGGGCGCTGACTTCGTGGAGTGGAACTTCTCGATCATGGCGGATGGTTCGCCGTGGCGCATCGAGGAGGGAATGACGCAGCTGCTCGCCCATCAGGGTGCGGAGGGAGTCGGGCCATCCCTGGCTGTCGCCGCGCGCGAGGATGCCCGGGTCATTCAGGAGTTGGGTCGGCGGGAGACGCCGACGGCGGTGGCGGCGCTGCGGGCGTTCCAGGCGATGAGCCCGGTCGACACGCAGCGGGAACTGGCCGGGCTACACGCCGACCGGCTCATCCGGCAGGGCGTTCCCGACGCCTCCTGGGCGTCCACGATCGGTCGGGTGCGGGTGGAGGGCTGCTGGTGGGCGCACGACCCCTTCGACGAGACCGCCTTCCTGCTGTGCGTCTTCTCCTACGACGGAGACGATGAGCACGGCCTCCTGGCCATGATTGACCTTGCCGTCGATGGTGGCCTGTTTCGGGAGCTGACCCTCGGCATGGACGTGGAGGTGTTGCAGGATGTCCTGCGCCGTGCCGACGGAGTCGATGGTCTGGTCACCGAGCCGGTCGACCCGGCGTATGCCCGGCGGCTGTTCGAGGACGCCGTCGTCACCTCGGATGAGGTGCTGGAAGATCGGGACTACCAGCCGAACCCGGCACCGGCTGCGTACCGGAAGATGCGGGCGCTGACCCTGGCCCGGGCCCGGGCCCTGAGCGTCGCCGCCGCACCACCGGACCCGCTGCCCGACAGCGTGGATGTCGAACTCATGAAGCGGGCGTTCCTCGCCTCCAGCATCGGCTCCAAGCTGCCCGGGGGCGGTGCGACGAGCCAGGCGGTGGACCTCTTCGTGGAGCAGCTCACCGAGCGGGCCTGCTGCCATCCGATGCGGGTCGGCCCGCGCCGGGTGATGGCTGCCCTGGGTCTGCCAGGTCTGACCCGGGACGCCATCGGTGATCCGGAGGTGAGTGGCGTCCTCCCGGACGTTGTCCAGGCCTGGGCGTCCTGGACCGCGGCCGAACGTGGCCTGTCCCGCGACGCCACGGAACGACTTGAACGGGCGTGCGAGCAGGCGTGTGCGCGCCTTCGCTCCACTGATTCGGAGGGTCCGCCGCCCACCTGACCTGTGCTGGGTGGCTGGCCGCGACCGCCGTTCAGCGCTGACGTACGCCCAGGCTACGCGTTGCCGTCGCGAAGGTTGCTAGGGCGAGCAGGAGCGAGGAGTACAGCAGCACGGTCGGGACGGCATCGAGCCACTGGACGAGGACGCCGGCGAGCGCGGGGGCTATCGGTAGCAGGCTTCCGCCGAGGAGGTGCACGGCGGCACTCACCCGTCCCTGGAGGGCGGGCTCGGCGCGGGTGAGGATGTAGCCGATGATCGCGGCGTTGGCCGCGGGGCCGAGAAAGAAGACCAGCGCACCGAGGACACCGATGAGATACGCGGAGTGGGCCACCGCCAACAGCGGAGTCACCATCGCCGCGACCCACCCGAACGCCATGATCAGCGTCCGGGGCGAGAAGCGCGCGACCAGCCGGGGCGCCGCCAACGCGCCCACCAACCCACCGGTGCTGGTAATCGAGAACAGCAGCCCCATGGCAACCGGCCCGGCGCCGTGGCGCTCGGCCAGGAGGACGCAGACCAGCCCGATCGACTGAAAAACGAAGGTGACACCGGCGAACCAGAGCACCGCGCCCCGGGCGAACTGCTCCTGCCACAGCCACCGCAGACCCGCGTTGACGAAACCGCGGCCTCGGCGCGGCCGGTGCTCCCGGGTGTGGTTGTGCAGGGGGCGCCGGATCAGGGCCAGTCCCATCGCGGAGATGAGGTAGGAGACGGCATCCACCAGGAACGGCGCCATCCGGCCGGCGCTGAAGAGTATCCCGCCGAGGGCAGGTCCGACCAGCGTCGCAAGCTGCGTACGGGATTCGTTTCGGGCGGCAGCCTGGGTCACCTGCGCTCGCGCCACGACAAACCGAAGGGCTGCCGTCTCCGCGGGTTGGAAGCAACTGGCCAGGGCTGCCTCCGTGGCTACCACAACCGCAATGTGGACGAATGTGATCTCGTCGACGATGATTGCGATTACCAGGCTGCCCAGCGCCAGCGCGCGTCCCAGATCTGCCGCGATCATGAGAAGTCGCCGGTCGTGTCGGTCCGCCAGGGAGCCCGCTGGGAGTCGACACACCACAGCGGTGATGGCGGCGATTGACGCGACAGCTCCCGCGTGCACTGCCGATCCGGTGATGGCCAGAGTCAGCAGGACGAAGCTAACCGAGGAGACGGCGCTACCCAGCGCGGAAATTGACTGGCTCACCCAGAGGATGACGAAGTCACGGTTCTGGGAGAGTGGGCGTACCGGCGGCCCGGAGGTCGGCGGTGCTTGACTTTCGATCGACGGATCAGCCACGTCCCCCGACGCTAGGCACGGTTTTGATCGGAAGCGTGCGTGATCTGCGTCACTGGACCCGCGAGCCAGTCCGATGTGGAGCTGCCATAGACTGCGCGCGATGATCAAGACGAGACGATTGGCGGTAGCCCTCGTCGGGCTGCTGGCGACGAGCGTGATGATTGGTCCGGCACCGGCCCTCGCGGATCGCGATACCCCGGTCGAGCCACCCAAGGTCGAGCTGGTCCTTGATGTCAGCGGGTCGATGCGGGCCACCGACATCGACGGGCGAAGCCGAATCTCGGTTGCCCAGCAGGCGTTCAACGAGGTGGTGGACGCGCTGCCGGACGAGACTGAACTGGGCATCCGGGTCCTCGGTGCCACCTATCCCGGTGATGACAAGGAGCAGGGCTGCCAGGACACCCAGCAGATCGTGCCGGTCGGACCGGTCGACCGGGTGCAGGCGAAGGCGGCGGTGGCGACGCTTCGGCCGACCGGGTACACCCCGGTCGGGCTGGCGCTGCGCTTGGCCGCCGAGGATCTCGGCACCGGTAGCACCGCCCGGCGGATCGTGCTGATCACCGACGGGGAGGACACCTGCGCCCCACCGGACCCCTGTGAGGTGGCCCGAGAGTTGGCTGCGCAGGGGACGAAGCTGGTCGTGGACACCCTCGGTCTGGCCCCGGACGAGAAGGTACGCCAGCAGCTACTCTGCATCGCCGCGGCCACTGGTGGCACGTACACCGCGGCGCAGAGCGCGGACGAAC
Organism: Salinispora pacifica CNR114; assembly: GCF_000514775.1. Classification (GTDB taxonomy): domain Bacteria; phylum Actinomycetota; class Actinomycetes; order Mycobacteriales; family Micromonosporaceae; genus Micromonospora; species Micromonospora pacifica. The sequence goes on from NZ_KI911467.1 coordinate 14,378, forward strand.
TGACCGGGCGGATCAAGCAACTGGTCGACCGGGCGCAGGACACGCACACGGTCACGCCGGCCGTGGTCGCCGGCACCTCGGCCTGCGCCGACGCCCCGCTGCTCGGCGCCGGCGTCTACAGCGATCGGGAGAAGTTCTCGGAGCACCGTTGGTATCGGGTACCGGTGCATCCCGGGCAGGAGCTGCGTGCCTCGGTCAGCGTCGCGTTGGACCGGCCGGTCAACCCCGACCATGCGGTGCTGCTGCGGGCGGTGGCCATCGACGGTCGGGAACTGGTGCGTGGCGTGGACGCCGGTAGCGGCCGGACCGACGTCGTCTCCGCCGGTCTGCGCTGGTCGGCCGGGGAGGAGCCGGAGGATGGGCCCTCCCCAACCCCGTCCACCACGATCGAGGCCGAAGCCACCATCGTCTGTCTCGTGGTGAGTAACGCCTTCGCACCCCAGCCGGGGACCCAGACCACGCCGGGGATGCCGGTCGAGTTGACCGTGGACATGGTCGCCTCCTCGCCCGCTCCGGCTGCTCCGGATCTCGGTCGTGGCGTGGTGCTGCTCGTCCTGCTGACGGTGACTGGTCTGCTGGCCGGACTGGCGTCCGGGGTACTCACCCGGTGGTGGGTGGCGACCTGGAGGGAGAAGTGATGCCGGTCCGTTCAATGCGGGGCGGAGCCGTCCTGGCCGCTGTCGGCCTGGCCCTGCTGGTCTCGCCCGGGGTGGCCCGGGCGACCCCGACACCGTCACCGGGGGCGGCCCCGGTGACCCGGGCGGGGACCTCCTTCCTGACCGCCACCGAAATCACCGCCGGGCAGCCGGTGCAGGTGGACGCCGCCACCGGTGACTACCTGTACTGGTCGTTCCCGGCGGTGGCCGGCGAGCGCCACGAGGTCACCGCGACCGTGTCGTTCCCCAAGCAGCGCAGTGGCGAGTCGACGTGGACCGTGGAGGTCTTCGACGGGCTGCGGCGGCGTCAGGCCTGCACCGCTGGTGCCCAGGCCCCGACGGCTACCGCCGAGGCCGAGAGCGTCTCGCTCGGGTGCGCCCTGCGGCAGGTTCGCTCCTGGGCGGAGCCATGGTCGGCCGATCCGCTGCCGGGGACCTACTACGTCCGGCTCTCCGTGGCCGACCTGCCGGAAGAGGACCTTGGCCTGCCGATCGAGGTTGACCTACTGGTCGGCGCGCTGGGTGAGGGGTCCCGCGACGACGGCGTGCTGGCGGAGCCCCTGGTGTTGCCCACCGAGGCCGGCACGATACTCGATGCGGCTCCGACGGAGCCGGTCGAGGGCGACGACGACGGCTTCTTCGGTTGGCTGCCCGAGCTCGGTTCGCGCTGGGCCTGGAGCACGGTCGGCGGCATCCTCGCTGCGGTGGCTGGAGTCGTCGGCTTCGGTCTGACCCGGCGGCCCCGTCGTCGCTGACGGTGCGGGTGTAGGCCGGGAGGGCGCCGCGGACGCGGGCGCCCTCCCGGGCGGTTGGTCACAACGGGCCGGCCCAAGACCCGTACGGGCTGGGCAGGGCGAGCCGGTGGCGAGGGACCACCCCGGTCAGTCCTACGGCAGCAGCTCGTTGATCCGCGCGCGGGGTGGGAAGGCGAGCGCCAGGGTCAGGTCGAGCACGGTGGCGGGGTCAGTGAGCCGCTCCCCGTACAGTTCGCGCAGCTGGCCCATTCGGTAGCGCACGGTCTGCGGGTGCACGAAGAGGTCGGCGGCGACATCGTCGCGGCGGCCGTGGTGCAGCAGCCAGGAGCGCAGCGTCTCGGTCAGTCGTTCGGCGGTGGTGGGTGGCAGCGCCGCCAGCGGCGCCAGCACCCGTGCCCGCAGGTCCGCCAGGCCTTCCGGGTCGTGGCTGAGTAACAGCTCGGCCAGGTGCGCCTCGGTGTCCAGTGGTGCGCCGGCGTCGTCCGGACGCAGCCCCAGGGCGAGCGCCCGGGTGGTCCGCTGCCAGGAGTGGGCGACCTGGGTCCACGGCCGGGGCGGACCGAGCACCGCCCGCCGGTCGTGTAGCAGTCGGGCGAGCTGCCGTCGCCGGTCGCCGTGGGCATCCGGGACGAGTAGTCCGGCGGTCTCGTCGCCGGGCCCATTGCCGGGCAGGTCGTCGGCGCTCTCCAGCGTCTGGCCGGGCAGCAGCTTGAGCACCGGGCGCAGGTTCGACCGGGGCAGCAGCACGGCGGTGAGGGTCTGCGGCGGTGGCCAGTCGGCCCGCTCCGCGCTGCGCAGCAGTACCTCCTCGTCGGCTGCGGTGAGCAGTTGCTGGGTGAGTCGTTCCAGGTTTCGGCGGCGGATGAGGCCGGTACTGGCCAACTCGTCGGCGTGCCCGGCGACGCTGGCGGCGGAGAGCTCGTCGATGTAGGCGAACATCAGCTCGGCGAACTCGGCGACCGTGGCGGCCGGCAGCTGTCCGCGCACGGCGATGGCGGACATCTCCCGCCAGGAAACCCGGGCGCCCACCCGGTACGCGGCGAGTAACGCGTCCACGCTGCGGCCGGAGCGGGCCTCTCCGCTGCCGAGCGCGTACGCGGCCTCAACGGCGGGGGCGAGTGGGGTGCTGGGGTCGGCTCCGTGGGAGCGTTCGACGAGTTGCAGGAAGGTGCCGAGGGCGATCCGTACGGCATTCTCGATCTTGTCCCGCATCTGCCCGGTGAGGGTGCCGGAGTAGCTGGGTACCTCGGCGGTGATCGCGGTGACGGTGTGCTCGGCGAGTAGGGCGAGCCGGTTGCGGAGCTCCGCGGCAACCTGGTCATCCAGGTCCAGCCGGGCCGCCCGCCGGGTTGCCTCGGACCGTTCGGCCACAACCTTGTTCCCTTCGTATAAATTTCTGGGTCGGGTTCACCTTCCCAGGTCAAGATTTTATGCCAGTGTGCCGCCACGATCGGGAGATGACCACCACCGTCCAGCGCCCGTCCGCGCCGGCGTCCCTGCGTCGCGGGCTGCTGCGACTCGCCGCGGCGGTCACCACCCCGCTGCTGCCCGACGACTACCTTGACCTGGTCGCCCCGCTGCGTGCCGGCGCCGACCTACGGGGCCGGATCGTCGAGGTGCGTCCGGAGACCCCGGACGCCGCCACCGTCGTGATCCAGCCGGGGCGAGACTGGCAGGGGCACCGCCCCGGGCAGTACCTCCGGCTCGGCGTGGATGTCAACGGCGTGCGGCAGTGGCGGGCCTACTCGGTGACCTCCGCTCCCGGCGACCGCCACGACCCGATCACGATCACCGTCAAGGCGATACCGGACGGCCTGGTCAGCAACCATCTGGTGCGGCACGCTCATCCCGGCATGATTGTGCAGCTTGACCAGGCGCAGGGCGACTTCGTGCCACCGGCCACCCCGCCGGCGCGGGTGCTGCTGGTGACCGCGGGCAGCGGAATCACCCCCGTTATGGGGATGCTGCGCAGCGGGGCCCTCACCGGGGCGGACGTCACGCTGGTGCACTCGGCGCCCACCGCGGCGGACGTGATCTTCGGTGCGGCGCTGCGGGACCTCGCCGCCGCCGGCTCGCTCCGGCTGGTGGAGCGGCACACCCGGAATGTCGGCCAGCTCAGCCTCGCCGACCTGGCCGCGCTGGTGCCGGACCATCTCGAGCGGGAGACGTGGGCGTGCGGCCCGGCCGGGCTCCTCGACGCCCTTACCGCGCACTGGACCGCTGCCGGCTTCGGCGAACGACTGCACACCGAGCAGTTCCGCCCGACCATCATCGCGCCGGGCGAGGGCGGCACCGTCACCTTCGGTCGCAGCGGGGTGACCGTCGCCGCCGACGGCAGCACCCCGCTGCTGGAGGCGGGGGAAGCGGCCGGTGTGCTGATGCCGTCCGGCTGCCGCATGGGCATCTGCTACGGCTGCGTCCTGCCGCTGCGCCAGGGTGCCGTCCGTGACCTACGTAACGGGTCGCTCACCACGGCGGTTCCCGGTGACGGTGTCCTCGTCCAAACCTGCGTGTCGGCCGCTGCCGGCCCCTGCGACCTCGAACACTGATTCCGGAGTACCGACGTGACCGTCATGCAACGCAAGCCCGTCAACCCGATCGATCACCTCAGTGCCGAAGACATTGAGGTGATCGGAAAGGAACTGGACGCGATCCGGGACCGGGTGCTGGCCGATCTGGGGGAACGGGACGCCCGCTACATCCGCCGGCTGATCCGGACGCAGCGGCGCCTGGAGTTGGGCAGTCGGGCGGTGCTGCTCTTCTCGCTGTTCCCGCCGGCGTGGATCATCGGCACGGCCGGTCTGTCGGTCGCCAAGATCCTGGAGAACATGGAGATCGGGCACAACATCCTGCACGGCCAGTGGGACTGGATGCGGGACCCGAAGATCCATTCCACGACCTGGGAGTGGGACCACGTCTCTCCGGCCGAGCAGTGGAAGCACTCCCACAACGAGCTGCACCACCGCTACACCAACGTGATCGGCAAGGACAACGACCTCGGGTACGGCATCATGCGCGTTGACGAGGACCAGCGGTGGCACCCGCTCCACCTGGGGCAGCCGGTGTGGAACCTGATCAACGCCTGCTTCTTCGAGTACGGCATCGCCGCGTACGACCTGGAGCTGGGGCGTAACCTGAAGAAGGGCCGGCACCGGGATCCGGCGTTCCGGGCTCGGGCCCGAGCCGTCGGCCGTAAGATCCGCCGTCAGGTCCTGAAGGACTACGTGCTGCACCCACTGCTGTCCGGGCCATCGTTTCTGAGCACGCTCGCCGCGACCTTCACCGCGAACCTGGTCCGGAACCTGTGGAGCCACTCCGTGATCATGTGCGGGCACTTCCCGGAGGGCGTGGAGACCTTCGAGAAGACCTCGATCGAGGGGGAGACCCGCGGCGAGTGGTACCTGCGGCAGATGCTCGGCTCGGCGAACATCAGTGGTAGCCGGTTGCTACACATCATGTCCGGCAACCTCTCCCACCAGATCGAGCACCACCTCTTCCCGGACCTGCCGAGCAACCGCTACCGGGAGGTCGCTCCGGAGGTCCGGGCGCTGTTCGACCGGTACGGCCTGAAGTACACCACCGGATCGCTGCCCCGGCAGGTCTTCTCCGCCTGGAAGAAGGTCATCCGGCTGTCGCTGCCCAACCGTCGGCCCCGCGACCGGGCCAGCAACCGGCCGGCGCCGGCGCTGCGTACCTCTGGTGCCTGAACTGGCGTAGGTGAGTGAGCCCGGGCCGCCAAGGCGGCCCGGGCTCACCTGTTCCCCACTGGCCGGGTGTCCCGCTGGCCGACGGCCCCGGGTCGGCCGAGCTCCCGCGACCTGGGCGTGGCTCGGCCCGGGGCCCCGGTCAGGTGGCGAGCAGCCGGTCGCGGACCTCCCGGCGCAGCACCTTGCCGATCTGGGAGCGGGGCAGGTCGTCAACCACCACCACCCGGCGCGGCACCTTGTACGCGGTCAGCTGCTCCCGGCACCTTGCCCGGATGCCCGCCTCGTCGGTGGTGCAGTCGGCGTGCAGCACCACCACGGCGACAACCTCCTCGCCGCCAGCGGCACCGGGCAGGCCGACCGCGGCGGCGTTGCGGATCCCGGGGATCTGCCGCAGCGCCTCCTCCACCTCGGACGGGTAGACGTTGAACCCACCAGTGATGATCAGTTCTTTGATCCGGTCAACGACCCGTACGAAGCCGTCCGAGTTCATCTCCACGATGTCCCCGGTTCGGAGCCAACCGCCGGGCAGCAGCACCGCCGCCGTCTCCTCCGGCCGGCACCAGTACCCGGCGAAGACCTGCGGCCCGCTGATCAGCAACTCGCCCGCCTCGCCGGGGGCGCGGTCCCGGGTCGGGTCCTCCGGGTCAACGATGCGGATGTTGGTGGCGGGGAACGGAATGCCCACGGTGCCGGGCTGCCGGGCCGTCGACACCGGATTCCCCAAGGCCACCGGGGAGGTCTCGGTCATCCCGTACCCCTCGACCAGCAGCCCGCCGGTCACCGACTCCCACAGGCCCACGGTGGCCGGGGGCAGCGACATCGCCCCGGAGATGGCATACCGGACGGAGGTCAGGTCGACGCCGCGTTCCCGGGCGGCGACGGCGAGCTTCTCGTAGATCGGCGGTACTGCCGGCAGGAACGTCGGCGGGCGGCGACGTATCGCCTGGAGGGTCTCGTTCACGTCGAAGCGGGGCAGCAGTACCAGGGTCGCGCCGATGCTGACCGAGAAGGTCAGGCAGAGCGTCAGCCCGTAGGCGTGGAACAGGGGTAGCACGCCGTACACGGTCTCGGCACCGTCGCGGAGTCCCGGCACCCACGCGCGGCCCTGCGCGGCGTTGACACGCAGGTTGCGGTGGGTGAGGATCGCTCCCTTCGGGGTCCCGGTGGTGCCGCCGGTGTACTGCAACAGCGCGGTGTCGTCCGGCTCCGGCGCGGGATGGTCGGCGGCCAACGGTCCGCTGCCGGCCAGCAGGCGTTCCCAGGCCAGGGCGCCCGGTGCGGGGGCGGTGATCGCGGCGCGGGCGGTCCGGGCTCGGGACACCGGTAGCCGCAGCGCCCAGCGCTTGAGCGGGGGTAGGGCCGCGCTGAGATCGACTGCGATGACCGTTTCGACCTTGGTGGTGCCGGCGGTGCGTTGCACCAGTGGCGCGACCTTGTTCCAGACCACGGCGACTCGGGCGCCGTGGTCGGCGAGTTGGTGGGCGAGTTCCTGCTCGGTATAGAGCGGGTTGTGCTCGACCACGATCGCACCGAGTCGCAGCACCGCGTAGAAGGCCACCACGTGTTGCGGGCAGTTTGGCAGGACCAGTGCGACCCGGTCGCCTTGGCCGACGCCGAGGCGGCGGAGCGCCTCAGCGGCCCGGTCCACCTGTGCCGCCAGCTCACGGTAGCTGGTGGTGGCGCCGAAGAAGTCCAGGGCGGTCCGGTCACCGAACCGGTGAACGGCCTCCCGCAGCAGGTCGACCAGGGACTCGTCGGTCGGGGTGATGGTCGTCGGCACCCCCGGTGCGTAGCTACGAAGCCACGGCCGTTCGGCGCTCAGGTTCATGGTGGCCATCCTCCCCACGGTCGTCTACCGGACCGTAACCTACGGTCTGGTAGGAAACCCGGCGAGGTACCTGTCGTCGCACCGCCGATCGAGTGCCCGTGGTCAGTGTCGTCGTTGCGATTGCCGAGTCATCTGGCGCACCTTGACCACCGCCATGATGATCACGACCACCAGCGCGATCGCACCGATAACCATCAGCCATTGGGCCGCCTGCCAGAGCAGTCCCAGCAGGATGAGTGCGGCAGCGACGATGCCGATGACCCAAAGTACTACCCGCATGTCGACCTCCGTCCCGCCCCCGTTGGCGGGGGACGCTCCGCCGCCTTCCCGGCCTGGCCGGCAACATGCCGGATGGGAACCGGCGAGTTCCTGCCCGCGTGGTCAGCGCTCCGTCTGGTGATCCTGCGCGGCGCGGTGCGCTGACCCGGTCGTCCCGGCGGGTCTGCGGCGGCGGCCGGCGACCAGCAGCGCCACCGCCGCGAGGGCGCCGGTGAGGGCGGCTACCAGGATTTTGACCCGGCCATCTCCGGGCACCTGCTGGACCAGGACGAACACGCCCGCGACCACCACGAATCCGCCGAAGGTCCGGCGGAGCACGACCTCGGGCACACGGCCGGCCAGTCGGGCACCGGCGAGGCTGCCGGCGACGGCGGCGGTGGTGACCGCGGCGGCCAGGCCCCAGTCGATGCTGACGCTGGACAGGTATCCGGTCAGACCCGCGAACGACTTCATCGCTATCACGACCAGTGAGGTGCCGGCCGCGACCGGCATCGGCAGACCACCGAGCAGCGTGAGCGCGGGCACCACCAGGAAGCCGCCACCCGCGCCGACCATGCCGGTTACCAGGCCGACCACGACGCCGTCCAGCAGGACCCGCCGCACCGGGAGCTCGCGTGGCACCATACGGCCGTCGGTGCCACGACGACCGCGGATCATCGCGGCCGCCGTGGCGAGCATCATCACCGCGAAGCCGGTGAGCAGGATCGTCGCCGGGACGAACGCGGCCAGCCGGCCACCGACGTAGGCCCCGGCCATGCCGGCGGCCCCGAAGAGCAGGCCGCTACGCCAGCGGATCCGTCCGGCACGGGCATGCGGTAGTACACCGACCGCGCTGGTCACGCCGACCACCAGCAGCGAGGTGGCGATCGCCTCCTTCGGCGGCAGGTCGGCGACGTAGACCAACAGTGGTACGGCGAGGATGGAGCCGCCCCCGCCGAGCAGGCCGAGGCTGAGCCCGATCAGGACGGCCAGCCCGACGGTCAGGGCCAGGGTGAGGCTGATCACGACCGCCGTCCGGTCGGTGTGGCGTCGCGGGTGGGGCTGCTCATGCTCTCCTCGTTCCTGGGCACGCCGATGGGGTGGGCGGGGTCGCCGCTCGTCGCCGGGCGGGGCGGCCGGCTCAGGTACGGGTGGTTTCCCCGCCGATCAGGGGGATTCCGGCCGCCTCGGCCGCTGCGAATCGGTCGTCGATGACGACCACGTCGCGGCCGGCGTTCGCCAACAGCGACCCGGCGGCGGTGGCCCGATAGCCGGAGCCGCAGTGCACCCAGACCGCACCGGTGGGCAGGTCGGCGAGGCGCCGGGGCAGCTCGGGTAGGGGCAGGTGTACGGCGTCGGCGATGTGCCCTGCGGTCCACTCGTTGGCCATTCGCACGTCGAGCACCACGTCGGGGGTGGGCAGCCCGGTGGGGAGCCGCCCGGCACGGGCGGCAGCCAGCGCGGCGAAGTCGGCCAGCGGTAGCTTCCGTAGCTGTTCGCGGTCGGCGGCCCACCGCTCGGCCTCGCCGGTGGCCTGGCCGGCCGGCCGGTCGATGCCGATGCGGGCCAGTTCGCGCTGTGCCTCGGCGATCTGCGCAGAGGTCTCGGCGAGCAGGGTGACCGGTGCGCCCCAGCTAATGAGCCAGCCGAGCCAGGTGGACATCGCTCCGTCCAGGCCGAGGCTGACCGTACCGGCCAGATGGGAGGCGGCGTACGCCCTGCGGTGACGTAGGTCAACAACCCACTCCCCGGCATTGACCCGCCGACGCAACGCGGCGGCGTCGGCGCGGGCGACCGGGGTGAGGTTCACCGGTGCCGGACCGTTGAGGTTGGTGACGCCCATGTGGGCGTAGTAGGCGGGGTAGGCGTCCAACCCGGAGAGGGCTTTGGTAATGAAGTCGTCGGCGGCCAGCCGGAGTACCGGGTTAACCCCCTTCTCCCGGCCGATGGTCGATTCTGGGGCGTCGGTCTGGCTCGCGGAGCAGAAGCTGCCGAACCCGTGGGTCGGCCACACCTCGGCGCCGTCGGGCAGTAGGTCTGCCAGCCGTCGGGCCGAGGTGTGCTGGTGGTGGGCCAGTTCGTGGGCGTGTTGCTGGCCGAGCAGGTCGGTGCGGCCGGTGGTGCCGAAGAGGAGCGAGCCGCCGGTGAAGACTCCCGCCGGTCGCCAGTCGCCGTCGTTCGCGTGGTCCAGAATGTAGGACAGGTGGTGGAAGGTGTGGCCGGGGGTGGCGGCCACCCGTAGGCGCATCGTGTCGGAGACCGTCAGGGTGTCGCCGTCGGTGACCGGCAGGTGTTCGAATTCGGCCCGCTCGGCCGCGGCGACCAGGTAGTGGGCACCGGTGACCCGAGCCAGATCGAGCCCACCGGAGACGTAGTCGTTGTGAATATGCGTCTCGACCACGTGGGTGATTCGGACCTTTGCCGCTCCGGCAAGGTACAGGATTCGGTCGATGTCACGCTGTGGGTCAACGACGACCGCTACCTGACCGTCGGAGGCCAGGTAACTGCGGTCACCCAGTGATGAGGTCGCGAGGACCGACACGTTGAACGTCACCGTCGTGCTCCTTCCAGGGCAGAAACCTATACCGCCGGGGGGTATGTGGCGGGCAGGTCGGTGCCTTTCAATTGGCGTGCGGTTACCCCCTCCGGTCGCCGGGATGCGGCCGGAGGGTTGGTTCTTCGGTTGACTCAGGCCAGGGCCAGGAAGAGCTTCTCCAACTCCTTCTCGGTCATCTCGGGTGTCTCGCCCTGTTGCCGGGCGCTGGTGCAGTGCCGCATGCCCGACGCGATGATTTTGTAGCCAGCCCGGTCGACGGCCTTCGACACCGCGGCGAGCTGGGTCAGCACCTCCCGGCAGTCCTGACCGTCTTCCATCATGTCGATCACGGCGTTTAGTTGGCCTCGGGCTCGCTTGAGCCGGGTCAGCGCGTCACCAGTCATCTCGGGTCGAAGCTTCACCTGGCACCTCCGGTACCCACAATACCCCCGGGGGTATCTCGCGTGCTGTGGTCTTCGTCAAGCTGCCGAGGCCCCCGCTGGGGTGTGGCGGAGGATTCCTGAGGCCGTACCGGGTCCACCGATCTCGGCCAGGGCCGTACCCCCGGTTCGCCGAACCTGGCGCGATGGGTGCTGGTCCAGAACGAGACAGTGAACCCGACCGGTTGCCACAGGATCGGTTCGTGGCGATGGCGGTGACCCACGCGAAGGCATCGGGCTACGAACGCGTCATCGCCGGCTCCTCCGGCAACGCTGGGTTGGCCGTTGCGGCCGTCGCCGGCGCCGTCGGGCTTCCGGCCGTGGTGGCGGGCTGCACCTGGCTGCCGGAAACGCCTGCGGGGCCGCTGCGGAAGCTCGGCGCCGACCTGCGAACCCTCGACACCGGCCCGGAGCGCGTACGGTTCGTTTACCTGGGTTTGGCCGAGCGGGTGTTGGTCGGTTCGAGGGGCTCATCTTGGTGGCCGTCGTGTTGCTGGCCCGTCGCCGGGCCATCCGACGACCGGTCGTATGAGGACCACCGGGTGGGGTGGCTGGTGTGGTCAGCGGTCGCCGCTACTCGCGGTGTCGAGGAGCTCGCGGAGGTGGGGCGAGTCGATGCTCTTCGCCCGGTACATCGCGGCGTCGGCCCGGTCCAACGCCTCGGAGAGCTGGGCGGGGCAGGTGACCGGCGCCAATCCGACGGAGGCTGTCACCCGCACGCTTGCGGAGTGCAGCCGGATTGGTGCGGCGAGGACATCGTGCAACCGGCGGGTGGCGTGCTCAAGCCACCGCCGCTCGACCTCGGGGGCGGTCAGCAGCCCGGCGAATTCATCCCCACCGAGTCGGGCGACCGGATCGCCTCCCGCAAAGTCGGCGAGCCGCTGGGCGACGTTGACCAGTACCTGGTCGCCGGCGGCGTGTCCGTACCGATCGTTGATCTGTTTGAAGTCGTCGAGATCGAGGACGACGGCGATCAGCGGTCGTCCGTCGGCTCGGGTCAGCAGGGCGGCGGCCAGCCGATGAAAGGCTCGTCGGTTGGGCAGGCCGGTGAGCGGGTCGTGGCTGGCGGCGTGGCGTTCGGCGGCGAGCTCGGCCTGGAGGACGGCGATCTCCGTCTCGGCCTGCACCGCTCGGCGGTGCAGCTGCCAGGAGGAGATGAGGGCGCCCGCGGCGCAGACGCCGGACGCGATCGTCAGCGGATCCGGCATGAGTCCTCCCGTCATGCCGATGCCCCGGCATTGCCGACGGTCACCGACCCCGTGTCTGCCCTGCTAGTCGCCCAGTAAAGGTGACTTACGGTGAGCGGATCGACACCGCTCCCGTCGGCTATCATGCTCGTTGTCCGATGCATATGCAATAGCAGATGCACGTGCAGGAGCCACTCTGTCCACACGTACCCGTCCGGGCTGCGGTATGGACGGATGCATGACGAGAAGGGCGCACATGCAGCCGCTATCGAATGGCGTTCCCGCTCCCGAGCTACCGCCGCTGCGGTGGCAGAAGAGCCGCCGCAGTAATCCCAGTGGCAACTGCGTAGAGCTGGCCGAGCTTCCGGACGGTGCGGGCATCGCCGTGCGCAACTCGCGGCATCCCGACGGCCCCGCTCTGATCTACACCGTGGACGAGATCGCAGCCTTCGTGCTTGGCGCCAGGGACGGTGATTTCGATCACCTGATCCACTGATCCACTGATCCGCGCCGCGCCGCCGGGACCGATTCCCCTCACCGACGGGCCATGGCATGCTGACTCGGCGACCGGGCCAGGTTCGGCCCGGGCGCGTCCAGTAAACGGAGGGGCGGCAGTGGCGACGAGACCCGTTGAGGGGGGGTCATCGGCTGGCCCAACCGTCCTACGGATGATGCTCGGCGCGCAGCTGCGCCGGCTACGCGAGTCCTGCGGGGTTAGTCGGGAGGGTGCGGGCTGGGAGATTCGGGCCTCCGAGTCGAAGATCAGCAGGATGGAGCTGGGACGGGTCGGGTTCAAGGAACGCGACGTCGCGGATCTGCTGACCCTCTACGGCATCACCGACCCAACGGAGCGGGACGCCCTGCTCCACCTTGCCCGGGAGGCGAACAGCCCCGGTTGGTGGCACCGGTACGGGGACGTGCTGCCGTCCTGGTTCCAGGCTTACCTCGGGTTGGAGGCTGCGGCTACCCGGATCCGCACGTACGAGCTCCAGTTCGTACCCGGCCTGCTCCAGACCGAGGAGTACGCCCGAGCCGTCGTGCTTCTCGGTCACAGCCGCGCCGGGTCGGCGGAGATCGACCGTCGGGTCACGCTGCGGATGCGGCGGCAGCAGGTGCTGCACGGGGAGGATCCGCCGCAGCTGTGGGCCGTGGTGGACGAAGCGGCCCTGCGCCGGCCGATCGGCGGCACGGCGGTCATGCGGCAGCAGGTTTCGGCGCTGATCGAGGCGACAACATTGCCGAACGTGCGGCTCCAGGTCGTACCGTTCGCCGCTGGCGGGCACGCGGCCGCGGGCGGCGCCTTCACCATTCTCCGCTTCAGTGACCAGGAACTGCCCGACGTGGTCTACATTGAGCAGCTCACCAGCGCCCTCTACCTCGACAAGCGGGAAGATCTGGAGTTCTACGCGTTGGCGATGGAACAGCTCTGCGTGGAGGCGGAGCCGCCCGAGCGTACGCCGGAACTGCTCGGCCGGATCCTGGCCGAACTACCCTCGGGCTGACTCGGTGGGGCTGGCCTGATCTCGTCGCCGGGTGGGCGCCGCCCGGCTGGGTGCGCTCTCAGGCGGAGTTCGTACCGTATAGCCCATGCCTCGAACCGTGCACGCCCTCCTCGCCGCCAGTACCACCGCCAGCCAGGCCGAACCTCCTCAGGACGGCCTGGTCGGGCACGTGATCGGTCTGGTGGAGCAGCTGGGCGGGCCCGGCGCCGGCCTGGCCGTGGCGCTGGAGAACCTCTTCCCGCCGATCCCCAGCGAGGTGATCCTTCCGCTGGCCGGGTTCGTCGCCGGCCAGGGACGGATGAGCGTCATCAGCGCGATCTTCTGGACCACGTTGGGCTCGCTGGTGGGTGCGCTCGCCCTGTACTACATCGGTGCGGCATTGGGGCGGGACCGGATGCGGGCCATCGCCGCCCGGCTTCCGCTGGTGAAGCTGAGCGACGTCGACAAGACCGAGGAGTGGTTTCTCCGGCACGGCGTCAAAGCGGTGTTCTTCGGCCGGATGATTCCGATCTTCCGAAGCATGATCTCGATCCCGGCCGGGGTGGAGCGCATGCCGGTGTGGACCTTCGTCGTCTACACCACTTTGGGCAGTCTGATCTGGAACACCACCTTCGTCATGGCCGGCTACCTGCTCGGGGACAACTGGCATCTGGTCGAGGAGTACGCCGGTGTGCTCCAGAACATCGTCATCCTGGCCTGCGTGGCGGGGCTCGTCTGGTTCGTCGTCACCCGGCTCCGCCGGTCCCGGACGACCGGGGGAGTGCAGCCCAACGGGCCGGGGGACGAGTTCCCCGCGCCGCTGCCGCCCATCGATGGTGTCCCCGACCCGCAGGGCCGGGGAACCCTCTACCGGAGTAGCTGGTCCGAGGACACCACCGTGAGCTGACAAGTCCGATCGAGGCGCCGGCGGGTTAGCCGAGGTCGATGGCGGGGTAGAGGGGGAAGCCGGTGAGCAGGTCGCTGGCCTGCTTGCTGACCCGGTCGGCAACGCCCGGGTCCAGCACGTACTTCGCCTTCGACGCGGTGCCGTCGGCGTTCGTGCCGGGTGCGGTCCGGCTCAGGACGGTGTGGATCAGCTCGGCTGTGGCGTCCAGCTCGGCGGTGCCGAAGCCGCGGGTGGTCAACGCCGGTGTGCCGACCCGGATCCCGGAGGTGTACCAGGCACCGTTCGGGTCCTGCGGGATCGCGTTGCGGTTGGTGACGATGCCTGAGTCGAGGAGCGCCTGCTCGGCCTGCCGGCCGGTGAGCCCATACCCGGTCACGTCGATCAGTGCCAGGTGGTTGTCGGTCCCGCCGGTGACCAGCTTCGTGCCCCGACGCTGCAACCCGTCGGCCAGGGCCTGCGCGTTGGCGACGATTCGCCCGGCGTAGTCGACGAAGTCAGGCCGTCGGGCCTCGGCGAGCGCGACCGCCTTGGCGGCCATCACCTGCGGCAGCGGGCCGCCGAGCACCATCGGGCAGCCCCGGTCGACCTGCTCGGCGAGCTCTGGACCGCAGAGCACCAGGCCGCCGCGGGGCCCACGTAGCGACTTGTGCGTGGTGGAGGTCACGATGTGCGCGTGCGGAACCGGGTCGAAGTCACCGGTGAAGATCTTGCCGGCGACCAACCCGGCGAAGTGGGCCATGTCCACCATGAAGGTGGCACCGACCGAGTCGGCGATCTCCCGCAGGATGCGGAAATTGACCTTCCGTGGGTACGCCGAGTAGCCGCCGACGAGGATCAGCGGCTTGAACTCGCGGGCCGCCTCGGCGACCCGGTCGTAGTCGATCAGCCCGGTCTCCGGGTCGGTGCCGTAGCTGCGCTGGTCGAACATCTTGCCGGAGATGTTCGGCCGGAACCCGTGGGTCAGGTGACCCCCCGCGTCCAGCGACATGCCCAGCATCCGCTGGTTGCCCAACTCACGGCGCAGGGCGAACCAGTCGGCCTCGGTGAGGTCGTTGACATGCCGGGCCTGGGCGCGCCTGAGCGCGGGCGACTCGACCCGGTCGGCCAGGACCGCCCAGAAGGCGACCAGGTTGGCGTCGATCCCCGAGTGCGGCTGCACGTAGGCGTACGGCGCTCCGAACAACTCCCGGGCGTGCTCGGCGGCGAGCGCCTCGACGGTGTCGACGTTCTGGCAGCCGGCGTAGAAGCGACGGCCGACCGTACCTTCGGCGTACTTGTCGCTGAACCAGTTGCCCATGGCCAGCAGCGTCGCGGGGGAGGCGTAGTTCTCGCTGGCGATCAGCTTGAGCGACTCACGCTGGTCGGCCAACTCGGCGCGGATGGCGGTGGCCACCCGCGGCTCGACGGCACCGATCACCTCGAGTGCGCTGCGATAGGCGGTGGACTCGGCGTTACCCGACATGTGACCTCCTGGTGAACGTTCCCGGTGGACGTGTGGAGGCCCAGGCGCTCGGCTTGCGTCCGTGTAAGGGCCGTTCCCCGATGGTGCTCCATCCCAAATCGCGCCAGTCCCGACCCGAGGGGATCCTACCGGGTTCGCGGTGCAGCGCCCGGCCGACGTTCCTCCGCCGTGCGCGCCGGGGCCGCGCCGGGTCGAAGATCGACGGCGATGGGGAGCGCGGCTAGGATCGGAACATGACGGGGCCGGGTGATCGGGCGGACGGTCGGGGGAGTCTGCTCGCAATCAGTGATCTGCACGTGCGGCACGCGGAGAACCGGACGGTCGTCGAGCAGCTGCGTCCGGAGTCGCCGGCGGACTGGCTACTGGTCGCCGGCGACGTGGGAGACACGGTCGCACAGGTCGAATGGGCGCTGCGGCTGCTGGCCGCCCGGTTCGCGAAGGTGCTCTGGTCGCCCGGCAACCACGAGCTGTGGAGCCTGCCAGCCGACCCGGTGCCCCTGCGCGGCGCCGCCCGCTACGCCCACCTGGTCGAACTCTGCCGGGAGCTCGGCGTCGTCACGCCGGAGGACCCATACCCGGTGTGGGAGGGGCTCGGCGGCCCGGTCACCGTGGCACCGCTGTTCCTGCTCTATGACTACAGCTGGCGCCCCGAGGGCCTCGACACGTCGCAGGCGGCGCTCGCCGAGGCGTACCGGACCGGGATCGTCTGCACCGATGAGTACCTGCTGCACCCTGACCCGTACGAGAGCCGGTCGGCCTGGTGCGCCGCCCGGGTCGCCGGGACGGCCCGGCGGCTGGCGGAGCGGGACCCGGCGCTGCCGACGGTCCTGATGAACCACTGGCCGCTGCGTCGTGAGCCCACCCGCATTCTTCGCTATCCGATCTTCGCGCAGTGGTGCGGCACCGAGGCGACGGCCGACTGGCATCGGCGTTTCGACGCCGCCGCGGTGGTCTATGGCCACCTCCACATCCCGCGCACCACCTGGTACGACGGGGTGCGCTTCGAGGAGGTGTCGGTGGGCTACCCCCGGGAGTGGCGGCGTCGGGGCGGGCCGCCGGGGCAGCCGCGCCGGATCCTGCCGGCGCCGGCCGGGTCGCCACCGACCGCCTGGTAGCCCGTTCCTTCGCCGGGGGCTACCGGATCCGTGCGGCTGGCGATGCGCGTCCGACCCGGTGCGCGCGGCGGATCACGGCTACGGTGTGGGCGTGGCGACGCCGGCCGAGCAGCTCCGGGTGGGACGGCGGCTGGTCCGCGTCTCCAACCCGGACAAGCCCTACTTCGCTGAGTTGGGGCTGACCAAGCTCGATGTGGTGCGCTACTTCCTGGCCGTCGGCGAGGGCATCCTGCGCGCCCTGCGGGACCGGCCGACGATGCTCGAGCGGTGGCCGCGCGGCGTCTTCGCCGGTGCCAGGATCGCGACGCGGGCGGACAACCGCGGGGACGCCTTTTACCAGAAGCGGCTGCCGGCGGGCGCTCCCGACTGGGTTCGCACCGCGCACCTGACGTTCCCGAGCGGTCGGAGCGCGGACGAACTCGCGCCCAGTGAGCTGGCCGTGGTGGCCTGGGCGGTCAACCTCGGCACGCTCCGGTTCCACCCGTGGCCGGTGTCCCGACCTGACGTCGAGCGACCAGACCAGCTACGCATCGACCTGGATCCGCTACCCGGGGTCGGGTTCGACCAGGTGGTCCCGGTGGCGCACGAGGTCCGCGCGTTCCTCGACGAGCTCGGGCTGGTTGGCTACCCGAAGACCACCGGGGGGCGAGGGCTGCACGTCTACCTCACCATCGAGCCACGGTGGGGCTTCGGGGACTGCCGCCGGGCGGTGCTGGCGTTGGGTCGGGAGATCCAGCGCCGTCGGCCCGACCTGGTCACCACCACCTGGTGGCGGGAACAGCGGGATCGGCCGGTCTTCGTCGACTACAACCAGATGGCCCGGGATCACACGATGGCCTCGGCGTACTCGATCCGGCCCACCCCGGCGGCGCTGGTCTCCGCCCCGGTGGCCTGGACCGAGCTGGACGATGCCCAGCCGGAGGACTTCGACATCACCACGATGCCGGCCCGCTTCGCCGAGCACGGCGATCCGCACGCGGGCCTGGACGAACGGGCATATTCGCTGGAGCCGTTGCTGGAGCTGGCCGACCGGGAGAAGCTGGCGGCGCCTCCGGAGCGTTCAGGGCCCCGGGCGCCTGGGCCCGGGAGACGGAGGGGACGCGGCCGGGCTCCAGGGTGACGTCTCGCCGTCGAACTCGTGGAAGACCAGCCAGGTGCGGCTGGAGAGCACTCCGGGGATGCTCTGCACCCGGGTCAGCACCACGTCTCGCAGCGTGGCGTTGTCCGGGGCCCGGATCAGCGCGAGTACGTCGTGCTCGCCGCCGATCAGCGCGGCGTGCTCCAGGTAGCGCACCTGGGCCAGCTCCGCCGAGACCTCCCGCCAGGTGTTCTGTTCGATGGTGATGGCGATGTACGCCGAGGTGCCCAAGCCGGCGGCCTCCGGTGCCACCCGGGCCCGAAAGCCGGTGACCACACCGTCACGCAGCAACCGCTCCATCCGGGCGTACGCGTTGGTTCGGGAGATGTGCAGGCGCGCGGCGAGCGTCCGCACCGATGTGCGTCCGTCCCGGACCAACTCGGCCAGGATGCGGCGGTCCACATCGTCCAACGGCCGGGCCGATCGTCCCGGCCCGGTCGCCGCGGCCCGGTCTGGGCGGGACTCTTGGCTCATCACAGTACCTCCCTTAGACCAATCATCTTGCGTTTTCGCCGGTTCTTGAGTCAATCATCCGACCACAGGAGCATGGGCGCACCAGATGTCCAGGAGGTACCCGCCGTGACGACCACATCCCGGGCGGTTCGCCGAAAGTCTCGGCCGGCCGCGCCGCCGGACCCGGCCCGCCCGTTCCTGCCCACCACCGAGCAGATTCGCCTGCTCGACCCCGCTGGCACTCCGCTACCGGCGCACCCCGACTACCCGGCGCCCCCGGTGGAGACGCTGGTCGAGCTGTATCGCCGGATGGTGCTCGGCCGTCGCTTTGACCTGCAGGCCACCGCCCTGACCAAACAGGGTCGGCTCGCCGTCTACCCGTCGGCTCGGGGCCAGGAGGCATGTCAGGTCGGCGCGATCCTCGCGCTGCGCGACGAGGACTGGGTGTTCCCGACCTATCGCGAGTCGATGGCGTTGACCGCCCGGGGGATCGACCCCGTCGAGGTGCTGACCCTGCTCCGCGGCGACTGGCACTGTGGTTACGATCCGGCCGTCCGGCGCACCGCCCCGCAGTGCACCCCGTTGGCCACCCAGTGTGTGCACGCCGCCGGCCTCGCCTACGGCGAGGCGTACCAGGGCCGGGACACGGTGGCACTGGCCTTTCTTGGCGACGGCGCCACCAGCGAGGGTGACTTCCACGAGGGGGTCAACTTCGCCGCCGTCTTCAAGGCGCCGGTCGTCTACTTCATCCAGAACAACGAGTACGCGATCAGCGTGCCGCTGTCCCGGCAGACCGCCGCACCCAGTCTCGCGTACAAGGGCGTCGGGTACGGCGTGCCCAGTGAGCGGGTCGACGGCAACGACCCGGCCGCCGTCCTCGCGGTGCTCACCCGGGCCGTGGCGCACGCCCGTGCCGGCCACGGCCCCTTCCTGGTGGAGGCGCACACCTACCGGATGGAGCCGCACACCAACGCCGACGACGCCGCCCGCTACCGGGACGCCGATGAGGTGGCGAGCTGGCAGGACCGGGACCCGGTCGTTCGGCTGGAGACCTACCTGCGGGACCGGGGGGCGTTGGACGACACCACCGTGGCGCGGGTGGCCGCGCAGGCCGAGGAGTACGCGGCCGCCCTACGCGAGCGGATGCACGACAAGCCGACCGTTGACCCGTTGACGCTCTTCGACCACGTCTACGCCGAACCAACGCCGCAGCTGGTCGAACAGCGGGAGCAGGTTCGCGCCGAGTTGGCCGCCGATCAGGAGGGAGCCGGGTGATGGCAGGCATGACCATGGCGAAGGCGCTCAACGCCGCGCTCGCCGACGCGATGCTCGACGACGATCGGGTGGTCGTCTTCGGCGAGGACGTCGGCCAGCTCGGCGGCGTCTTCCGGATCACCGACGGGCTGGCGGCCCGCTTCGGCGACAAGCGCTGCTTCGACACTCCGCTCGCCGAGGCCGGCATCGTCGGCTTTGCAGTCGGCCTCGCCATGTCCGGGCTCCGGCCGGTGGTGGAGCTGCAGTTCGACGCGTTCGGGTACCCGGCCTTCGAGCAGATCGCCTCGCACGTGGCGAAGCTGCGCAACCGTACCCGAAGCGCACTGACCGCGCCGATCGTCATCCGGATCCCGTACGCCGGTGGCATCGGCGGGGTGGAGCACCACTGTGACTCCTCGGAGGCGTACTACGCGCACACCCCCGGTCTGAAGGTCGTCACCCCGGCCACCGTGGCTGATGCCTACTCGCTGCTGCGTTCGGCGATCGACGATCCGGACCCGGTTATCTTCCTGGAGCCGAAGAAGCTCTACTTCGCCAGCGCCGAGGCGCAGCTACCGGCCCGGACCGAGCCGTTCGGCCGCGCCGTCGTGCGCCGTCCGGGCACTGACGCCACCCTGGTCGCGTACGGGCCGGCGGTGCCGGTGGCCCTGGCTGCCGCCGAGGCAGCCCAGGCGGAGGGCCGGGACCTTGAAGTCGTTGACGTACGGACGATCGTGCCGTTCGACGACAGCACGATCGCGGCCTCGGTGCGGAAGACGGGTCGGTGCGTGGTGGTCCACGAGGCACAGGGCTTTGCCGGCGTCGGCGCGGAGATCGCCGCGCGGGTGCAGGAGCGATGCTTCCACTCCCTGCACGCGCCGGTGCTGCGGGTTGCGGGATTGGACATCCCGTACCCGGCGCCGATGCTGGAGCACACCCACCTGCCGTCGGTGGATCGGGTGCTCGACACGGTGGCCCGCCTCCAGTGGGACGACCAGCCCGACGAGCGGTGGGTGACGGTCGGATGAGTGAGCGAGTCTTCCTCCTACCGGATCTCGGGGAAGGGCTGAGCGAGGCGGAGATCGTCGAGTGGCGGGTCGCCGTGGGCGACACGGTGACGGTGGACCAGGCCGTCGTGGAAGTGGAGACCGCCAAGGCGGTGGTCGACGTGCCCTGCCCGTACGCCGGACGGGTGGTGGCCCTGCACGGCACGGCGGGCGAGGTGCGGCCGGTCGGCCAGCCCCTGATCACCATCGCGTCGCTGGAGGCGGTCGAGGCGGATGGTGCCCCTGGGGGCTCCGGCGCGCCCGTGGTCAACCGTGAGGCGGAGCAGGATGGCTCCGGGAACGTCTTGATCGGGTATGGGACCGGCCACGGCGGAGCGGCTCGCCGACGCCGGCCTCGGGTTGCTCGGGCCGCACCGACCAGTGTCGTGTCGAGTGGCGCCGTACCGCCCGGTGCTGCCCCGAGTGGCGCCGCCCCGACCGGCACTGCCCCGGGTGGCGGCCTCGGGCCAGCGGGCGAGAGCGTTCGGGTCATCTCGCCGATCGTGCGGCGGCTGGCGAAGCAGCGCGGCGTTGATTTGGCCGCCCTGCGTGGTAGCGGCCGCGGTGGCGTGATTCGCCGGGCTGATGTGGAGGCCGCCACCCCGGCTCCGGGCACTGCGCCCGCCGCGAGCGCCGCGCCGGCGGCGGATGCCGTGCCCGCCGACGGGGATGTGATCGTGCCGTTGACCGGCATCCGCAAGGTCATCGCCGATAAGCTCTCCCGCAGCCGGCGGGAGATTCCCGAGGTGACGATCTGGGTGGATGCCGACGCGACCGCCCTGCTGGAGACCCGCGCAGCGATCAACGCGGCCACCCCGGCCGAACCGGTGAGCATCTTGGCGTTGCTCGCCCGGATCTGCCTCTCTGGGTTGCGGAGATTTCCCCAGCTCAATGCTCGGGTAGATAGTGGGGCGCAGCGGATCGTCCAGTCCGCCGGGGTGCACCTGGGCATCGCGGCCCAGACCGACCGAGGGCTCGTGGTTCCGGTGCTGCGCGACGCGCAGCGGCTCACCACCGCCGGGCTGGCCGCCGCGCTGGCCGAGACCACGGCGGCGGCGCGGGCTGGCACGCTGCCACCGACGCGGCTTACCGGCGGGACGTTCACGCTGAACAACTACGGCGTGTTCGGGGTGGACGGCTCCACGCCGATCATCAACCATCCGGAGGCGGCGCTGCTCGGCGTCGGGCGGATCGTGGACAAGCCGTGGGTGGTGGACGGGCAGCTTGCGGTACGGAAGGTGACGCAGCTCAGCCTTACTTTCGATCATCGGGTCTGCGACGGCGGGGTGGCGGGCGGCTTCCTGCGGCATGTCGCGGACTGTGTCGAGCGGCCAGCGGTGCTGATCGCGAACCTCTGACCAGGACGCGGGGCCCGTAAGCCCCGCGTTCCGGTCTCCGCCGCACATTAGGGTGCATTTTGGACAAACGGCCCCGAGTGGCTCGGATATCGACAGTGCACCTGATCGGGGCAGTCTCGGAACAGATAGCACAAAGGTGGAAATAAGGGAGGTATTGCGCCGCCGAATTTGTCGAAAATTGCGTTCCCCGGTTGGTGTGGCGGAGAGAATGTGGCGGAGGAGGCGACCAACGGGGGGTGCGCACATGACATTCAGGCGGCGAATGACGCTGCTCGCGGTAACTGTCGCGGCCGTATCGGTGGCGCTCGGCGGGTGCACCGTCGGCAAGCGCGAGGAGGCCCGACCGGCTCCGCCGGAACTGACCGTGACGCCGGCCGACCGAGCGACGGACGTTCCGATCAGCGCCGAGGTCGGCACCGCGGTCAAGGGCGGGACAATTACCGCGGTCCGCGTCATCGACGACACGGGGGCCGAGGTGAAGGGGGAGCCCCGGGAGGATGGCTCGACCTGGGTGCCGAGCACGCCGCTGACGCCAGAACGGACATACACGGCTGAAATTACCGCTACCGGTGATTCCGGTAAAACAACTACGACTCGGAAGACCACCTTCACTACCGGGCCAAAGTCCACGAAACCGACAATTACCAGCACGCTGTACTTCGCGGGTGACCGGACGTACGGAACCGCTATGCCGGTGACCGTCGCGTTCGATCCGCCGATTCCGGAGGAGGCCCGGGCGGCCGTTCAGCGGCGTTTGTTTGTGCGGACCAATCCGTCCCAGCCGGGGGCGTGGTCCTGGGTGTCCGACGGCAGCCAGGTCTACTACCGGGCACCGGACTTCTGGCGACCGGGTACGACGATCAGCTTCCGTGCCGGTCTGGAGGGTCTGCCGATCGGTGAGGAGTACGTGGGCGACGCCGACCGGCGGGCGACGTCGAAGATCGGTCGCCAGGTCTCTTTGGAGATCGACAACGAGACCAAGCAGATGTCGGTGTTCCAGGACGGAAAGCTGCTGCGGGAGCTACCGGTGAGCCTCGGTAAGCCGAGCACGCCGACCTCCAGCGGGAAGATGGTGATCATGGAGAAGCATGAGTTCACCACCTTCGACACCCGCGGCTCGGCGGACCCGTACGTGGTGGATGTCGAGGATGCGCAGCGGCTGACCTGGCAGGGTGAGTTCCTCCACGGCGCGCCCTGGTCGGAGGGCGTCCAGGGGTACCGCAACGTCTCCCATGGCTGTACCAACCTCTCGGCCGGCAGCGCCGACTGGCTGATGGGCGTCACCCAGGTCGGCGACCTGGTGACCATCAAGGGCACCGAGGTGACGTTGGGTGAGGGCAACGGCTGGACCGCCTGGAACGTGAGCTGGGAGGAGTACGTCAAGGGCAGCGCCCTGCCGGTGCCGGCCAGCCTGAAGCCAAGTCCGGCCGCCCCGAACCCGGGTGCGGTGGCCGGCGGCTCCCCCGCACCGGTGCCGTCCGAGGGTAGCGGTTCCCCTGCTCCGGAGCCCTCCGTGAGCGGCGGCTGACCGTCAGCGCTGAGGTGACAAGTGTTCCCGGGCGTTTCCTCCGGCTCACCGGAGGGAACGCCCGGGCCCGGTTGGTCGGACTGGTCAGCGGAGGCCGACCAGGTCAACGACGAAAACCAGCGTCTCGCCCGGCCGAATGACGCCACCGGCGCCGCGGTCGCCGTAGGCGAGGTGCGGCGGAATGGTCAGTCGCCGTCGACCGCCGATCCGCATGCCGACCACACCCTGGTCCCAGCCGGCGATGACCCGCCCGCCGCCGAGAGGGAACTCGAGCGGCTCGCCACGGTTCCACGATGCGTCGAACTCACGGCCCGTGGAGTGGGCGACACCGACGTAGTGGACGCGGGCGACCTGCCCGGCCTGCGCCTCCGCGCCCTCGCCGACGGTGATCTCCTCGACGAGGAGGTCGCTCGGCGGGGCGCCCTCGATCGGTCCCACCTCGGGCTTCGTTGCCTGGTTCACCAGCGTCTCCTGTTCTTCGTCGTCCTGCCTGACCTGCCCGATCCTGCCGGATCGCCGCTGGCCGACCTGCAGGGGGCGGTAACCACGCGGGGCGGGCGTCACCATCGGTGATGCCCGCCCCGCGTGGTTACCGAGATCGTCAACGGAGCCAGGGCATCCGCCGCACGATCGGGAGTCCGGCCCAGGCTCGACCGAGACCCCAGGTGTCACCGGCGTTGAGTAGGGCGATCACCGCCAGTACCGCGGCGTAGATCAGGTGATCGTCCATGAACGGGTTGTTCGACGGCGGTAGGACGGCCGTCCACATCAGGACCATGAGTAGTCCGCCGGTCGCGGCGGCGACCCGGATGCCGATCCCGAGCAGTAGGGCGGCGCCGATGGCCGCCAGACCGATCATGAACAGCCAGTCGGCCCAGGCCGCGCCCGCGATGCTGTTGTAGAAGCCCTGGAACGGGCCGGTCGCGCCGAAGCTCAGGAAGCCCTTCGTCGGGCTGCCGCCATTGATCCAGGCGCTGTCGGTCTCGGTCGCCCGCCCCAGCCCGAACAGCTTGTCGAGAAAGGCCCAGAGGAAGATCCAGCCCAGCGCGAGGCGGGTGCCGGCCAGTACGTAGCGGGCGGCTCGCCCCTGCCCGGTTTCGACCTGGTTCAGGTCGCTGGTGGTCTCGGCGGCGTTCCGCTTGGTCGTTGCGGTCATCGTCTCCACGCCCCTTCGTGCTGGTGCCTCGGATCGCACTGCCTGTGGCGCTTCAATTGGATCGCAGCGCAACGGGTGCGAACAGGGTCAAGTGGGCTCGCCAGCCGGGACCTTGGGCCTGTGGGTCAACCCGCCGGGTGGGACACCGGTGCCGCCAGCTGGGCGGCCAGGACGGCGGGCGCCTCCACCAGAGACGGGCCGTACCACGTCAGGTGGCGACCGGAGACGAGGGCGCACGGTAGCCCGGGGAATGCCTCCGGCCCATCATCCACAGCGAAACGGTATGGCTCGTCGGGCAACACGACCAGCGTGGGATCCCGGCCGCGTAACTCGTCCAAGGACGGCCGAGGATACCGCTCGGCGTGGTCGGCGTACAGATTGGTCAGTCCCAGCCGGCGGAGCACGTCCCCGGCGAACGTGTCCCGGCCCAGCGCCACCCACGGGCGCCGCCAGACCGGCACCACGGCTCGGCGCGGCGGCCGTTCCTCGGGCAGTTCCGCCCAGGCGCGGCGGGCGGAGACCAGCCATTCGGGCTCACCCGGCGAACCCAACTCGGTGAGGAGCTCGGCCAGCTCGGTGAGGGCCCCATCGACGGTACGAGGGTAGGTGACCCGCACCGGCACCCCCGCCGCCACCAGAGCGTCCGCGTCCTCGCGCCGGTTCTCCTCGACGTTGAGCAGGACCAGATCCGGCCGGAGCGCGCGTACCCGGTTTAGGTCCGGGTACTTGCTGCCGCCTACCCTGGGCACCTCCAGCCCCACCGGGTGGGTACACCAGTCGGTGGCACCGACCAGCGCTCCGGGCAGCGTCAACGCCACCGCCTCGGTCAGCGACGGCACCAGGGACACCACCCGCATCTGCTCCGCCTCCTGTCGGCCGTTGCGTCGATCATGCCGGCGCGGGAGTGGCCACCGCCACCCGGGCGGCCGACAATGGCCGGATGTCGCCGAACCGTGCTGAGCAACCCCCCGCCGTCCGACCGCTCTCCGACTACGGCGTGCCGCCTGCGGCGGCGCTGGCTCGGGCGCGTGGGTTCGCCGATGCGATGGTCCGGCGCCGTACCGTGCGGGACTTCAGCGAGAAGCCGGTCCCGGAGGGGGTGCTCGAGCAGGCCCTCCGGGCGGCGGCCTCGGCGCCGAGTGGCGCGAACCGCCAGCCGTGGCGGTTCGTGGTGGTAACCGAACCGGAGCTCAAGCGGCGGCTGCGCATCGCCGCTGAGGCCGAGGAGCGGGTGTTCTACGAGCAGCGCGCGCCGCAGGAGTGGCTGTCGGCGCTGGCGCCGCTGGGAACGGACGCGAGCAAGCCGTTCCTGGAGACCGCCCCAGCGGTGATCGTCGTCTTCGAGGTCCACCGCGGCCCACAGAGTCCCCGTCCCTACTACGTCAAGGAGTCGGTGGGGATCGCGGTCGGGCTACTGCTCGCCGGGCTGCACCAGGCTGGCCTCGCCACCCTGACCCATACCCCGAGTCCGATGCGCTTCCTCAACGAGTTGTTGGACCGGCCGGCGGAGGAGCGGGGAAATTTGATCATTCCGGTCGGCTACCCGGCGGAGGGAGCGACCGTGCCGGACATCTCCCGCAAGCCGCTGGACGAGGTGGTGGTGTGGCGCTGACCTGCGGCGCGGCTTCACCGTCCCCGCGACCGCAGCGGCTGTAGGTCAGCTCGCCGGCGGTGCGGCCGCTGCGGCCCGGCCGGCTGGGCCGCAGCGGAGGTGGGCAGATCCACTCGCCGACGCAACGGGCTCGCGCCGAGGATCGCCCAACAGGACACGAGTAGGAGTATCATGGTCCACATAGTGGGACGAAGGCCGATCATGGAAGCAAGGGTGCCGCCCAGCAATGCGCCGAGGGGGATCGTGCCGTAGTTGACGAACATGGTGGTGGACACGACGCGGCTGAGCAGGTGCGGCGGGGTGTAGGTCTGGCGGAAGCTCGCCGAGACCACGCTACAGACCATCACGCCGGTGGCGAGCAGAAGCGAACCGACGACGAAGAGCACGAGCGTCCAGTCATTGCCAACCATCGGTATGAGTAGTCCGAACGGGGAGGCGGCGAGGTGGCTGAGCAGGATGCTGCGCGCTGTGCCCAGTCGCGTGCAGAGTGGCCGGGCGAGGGTGGCGCCGAGGAGGCCGCCGAGGGCGCCGGTGCTGAGGAGTAGACCGGTGAGCCCGGGTGCGACCCCCACCTCTCGGACGAGGAAGAGCACGAGTACGGACTGGTAGCCGATCAGGGCAAGGTTGGCTGCGGACCCGAACGCTGTGAGGGTGCGTAGGTACGGGTCTCGTAGCGTGAAGCGAAGGCCCTCGAGTACGTCCCGCCGCAGCGACCGACGTGTGGTCAGCCGTGGTTCCGGCGGCTGCCCAGGGGCCCGGATCAGGGCGAGCATGAGGGTGGCCAGCAGGAAGGTGGCGGCGTTGACCAGTAGGCCGGCGGCTGCGCCGAGCCACTGGGCCAGCAGACCCCCGACGCCGGGACCGGCGACCTGGGCAGCGGATGCGCTGCCCTGGAGCCTGGCATTGCCCTCGACGAGGTGACTCGGTCCGACCAGTTCCGGCAGATAGACCTGGTAGGCGGTTGTGAAGAAGACCGACGCCACCCCGGCAAGCAGTCCGACCGCCAACAGGTGCGCGACGGTCAACACGTCGAGCACCACCGCGAGGGGGATGCTGGCGAACGCCCCAGCCGACCCGACGTTGCAGGCCAGCATGACCGTCCGGCGAGGTAGCTGCCCCACCCAGACCCCGGCCGGCAGGCCAAGCACCAGCCAGGGCAGCCACACTGAGGCGGTTAGCAAAGCGACGGTGAGCGCGCTCACCTGCAACTCAACGACGCCGATCAGGGGCAGGGCGACCGTGGTGACGCTACTGCCGAACTTGCTGGCCGTCTCTCCCAGGAACAACAGCCGGAAGTCTCGATCCGCGAGCAGGCCCCAGCGGCCAGGTGGGCGCGCTGGCATGGACCTCACGGAGTCGCGGGGACGGTGTGGGCGACAGCCAACACCGATTCCCGCTGCTGTCCGTCCTGCGGAACTTCTCGGTTCGCCCAGCGGGTGAGCACCTCGGTCAGCTCGTGGGCTACCTGGCGGGTCTCATCGGCGGTCAGCCGTAGCCACGTCTCGGCGGAGACAGCGCACCCCTCGTGCCAGGCGGCGTCATAGTTGCCTCGGTCGGAGAGCCATTGCCGGAAGAACGCCGCCTGACGGTCGAACACCATGGTACCCACCGCGTGTGCCACCGCTTCAGACAAGGCGTCGGTGTCGAAGTCAACCCGGCTCCAGCGCATGTCCGCTGAGACAAGGCGCCACCACCGCTCCCGGCGGTTCTTGGCCAACTCCGGCGCTTCCTCGATCAGCTCGGCCGAGGCCAGTACGCGTAGGTGGTGGCTCACGTTGCCGACCGCCTGGTTGGTCGCCGCAGACAGCGTGCCGACGGTGGCGGGCCCCTCCAGCTTGAGCAGATCGAGCAGGCGCTGTCGGACCGGATGGGCCAGCGCGCCGAGGGCCTGGATGTTTCTGATGTGTCGCGTCGGTCGAGAGTCCATGCCTCGGAGACTAACAAGGATTCTTGTTAAAGAGGGGTTGTGCAATGACCGTGGTGGAAGACCGGCCCGGACTGCGTCGATCCGCGTGCCGACCGAACGGAGGAGCGCAGCTGTCCACGGTCGCTGGTCGACCGGCGGGCTCGTCCGCCCCGCTGCGGGTGGAGTGGCGAAACCAAGGCCGGTGGGACTCGCCGACGGTGCGTCGTAATAGCCTGCCGCGCTGCCTTCCGCTAACCCGCTAACCCGCGTGGTCCGGCAGTGACCTGGTAAACCCCGGGGGCGATGCGGAGGGCGACGAGGAAGGAGGGATTTTAGCCCCGATCGGGCGGGAGGCTCGGTCTGCCCGGGGGCTGATCCGGCCGTCGACATCTTTGCTCTCGGTGTTGATTGCTGCTTGCGCAGCATTTGGAGCATATCACTCATCATCGATCGAGTCGGACGGGCGGCATCACTGTCGACCATCAACAACGATCTCGCTATCGCCGATGCGGACAGTCGGCTTGCCGCGTCCATCGTTGGGCCGGTAACTGACTGGCCCGGACCGACCGCGGCCAAGTCGAGCCGTGGACTGGGGGTGGACCCCGAAACTCGGTCCCGGCCGAATGCTGGCGAGCTCGGATCAATTCAGCTACCCGAGTGCTCGTCGGGGGGCCGATGGTTCCGTTCCAGAAGGAGGGCTTTGTTGGTCGGCGGCGAAACGCTTGGTCATCGTTGTGCATGGGGGCTCCCCCTGCCCGGCGCCCGCGCGGTCGATTCCGCAACGGTGGTGGGGCGCTCCCGGTCGGGCGGACGCCACAGTCATGACGAGGACTGCGGGGCACGTCACTGGCGGCGGGGCTGCTGGTCGGCGCTAAGAACGACGGGGCCGTGCCGATTCGGCACGGCCCCGGTCGGGTGGGTACCCGGACGCTCAGCGCTTCTTGTACGCCTCGACGACCTCCACCGGGATGCGACCGCGCTCCGAAATCTTGTAGCCGTTCTGCGCGGCCCATTCCCGGATCGCACGGTTCTGCTCCCGGTCTATTCCGGTGCTGGTGCCCCGTCGCAGTGCCCGCGACGTGTCCACGCCGCCCCGGCCGATCCTGCGGCCGGCGCTCAGATACGGATCCAGCGTCTTCCGGAGGATGCCCGCATTCTCGTCGGAGACGTCGATGGTGTACGCCACGCCGTCCAGGCTGAACTCGACGGTCCGATCGGCTTTTCCGCCGTCGAGGTCGTCGGTCAGAACCGTGATTACTTTTCTTGCCATGGCCGGTTACTCCCTGTGTGGGGGCGGGGTGTGGGTCAAAGTTTGACCTATCGCCGGGCATTTTCGCAACAAGACGCGTCGACTTCATTTCGAGTGCGGCGAAATCTGGTGCCGAATCGCCATGGTGGCAACCGAAAACACCTCGGGCGCACCAATGCCGACCATCGTCGGCCGGCTGGTGCGCCCGGAGCTTGGTAGCACGCGTGGCGTGGCGCCGATCGCCGCCCCGAGGGCAGAAACAGACCCTCGTCAATGCCGGACGGAGGCGACCGCGCGCCCGCTCAACGGTGCTGCCGGCGGCGGTCACCCCCGTCGGTGTCCCGGTCGCGGCGAACGGTTGCCCGGCGTCCCTTGATGGTGCTGCCGCGCAGGCCCGAGATCACCTCGTCGGCCAGCCCCGCCGGCACCTCCACCAACGAGAAGCGGTCCGCGATCTCGATCGAGCCGATGTCCCGTCCGTTCATGCCGGTCTCGCCGGTGATCGCGCCGACCAGGTCCTGCGGTCGGACCCCGGCCCGCCGGCCCAGCCCGACGAAGACCTGGGTGGTGCCGGCGCTCCGGGGCCGTCCCGGCCGACGCTCCCCCCGACTCTCCTGTCCCGGTCGGCCGGTCCGGGGTGGGCGAACCGCGATCTGCGGAATCTCCTCTTCCTCCTCCAGCGCGCCGGGCAGGGTGGCCTCGTGGGCCAGGCGTACCGCGGCGAGGGCGACCTCCATCAGGTCGAACTCGTCGCTCAGCGACTCCACGATCACCCGGAACGGCTCCAGGTCGTCTTCCAGTAGGCTCTCCCGCAGCGCGGCCTGGGTGAGTTCCAGGCGACGATTGCGCAGGTCCGCCACGGTGGGGATCTTGTCGATGGTGATCCGTTGGCCGGTGACCCGCTCGATGGTCTTGAGCATCCGGTGTGCCCGCGGCTCGGCGAGAGTGATCGCCACTCCCTCCCGGCCGGCTCGCCCCACCCGGCCGATCCGGTGCACGTACGACTCGGGCGCCGAGGGGACGTCGTAGTTGACGACGTGGCTGAGCTGCTCGACATCCAGGCCCCGCGCTGCCACGTCGGTGGCGACCAGCAAGTCGGCGGTGCCGGCGCGCAGCCGACCCATCACCCGGTCCCGCTGTTCCTGACTCATCCCGCCGTGCAGCGCCTCGGCCCGGTAGCCGCGACCGTTCATCGTCTCGGTGAGCCGGTCGACCTCTTCCCGGCTGCGGCAGAAGACGATCGCCGCGGTGGGGGACTCGACGTCCAGCACCCGGCCCAGCGCGGCGGGTTTGTGCGCCCGGGCCACCAGGTACGCGCTCTGCCGTACCCGGGGTGCCTCACCCGCTACCGGCTTCTCCCGCGCGATGAGGATGCGGACCGGGTCGGTCAGATAGGCCCGGGCCATGCCGTCGATGCGGGCCGGCATGGTCGCCGAGAACAGCACGGTCTGCCGCTGTTCCGGCGCGTGTTCCAGGATCGCCTCGATGTCCTCGGCGAAGCCCATGTCCAGCATCTCGTCAGCCTCGTCCAGCACGACGGTGCCGACATCACCCAGGCGGAGGGTGCCACGAGCGATGTGGTCGAGCGCTCGCCCGGGGGTGGCCACCACGATGTCCACGCCGGCGTCCAGGGCCCGAAGTTGCCGACCGATGGGCTGGCCGCCGTAGATCGGCAGCACCCGGGTGCCAAGTTCCTTGCCGTACCGATGGAACGCCTCCGAGACCTGCACTGCCAGCTCTCGGGTGGGCACCAGCACCAGCGCCACTGGATCGGCGGTCGACCGGTCGGCGGGCATCCGTTGCAGCAACGGTAGGGCGAATGCGGCCGTCTTGCCGGTGCCCGTGGCGGCCTGGCCGAGTAGGTCCCGTCCGGCGAGCAGGGGAGGGATCGCCTCCCGCTGGATCGGCGTCGGCTCCTCGTAGCCGAGCGCGGCGAGCGCGGCGAGGAGTTCGTCGCGCAGGCCCAGGTCGACGAAGGCGGTCGCCTCGTCGGCAGTGGACGGTTCGGCAGTCGGATCTGGCCTAACGGGTGCGGAACTCATGCGTCAAGCCTTTCATCACGACTCGGGGCCCGCTTCGCCGACCGGCACATCATTGCGCGGGCCGATGCTGCCGCGGGTGGCGGCGCGGTCGCGAACCCGGGTCGCGGGGCGGCGGGCCCCGCCGGATCTCTGGCCAGCTGTCCGCCTGCTGGTGCTTCCATCCTGTCCGAGTTGTTTGGCTTCTTCACGGGGAAATGGGAGGAATATTCGACCTCATCCCCGCTAGAGGTGATTATGATCTCACGCAGAGTGACGCTTCCTGGAGTGTGGTGACGGGAGAGGGGACCGACGATGCGTGTGCCCAGCCGAAGCCCGGGCCAGCAGCCCGGCCCGTCCATCCCGGCCGCTCCCGCCCGCCGCGCGGTGGCAGACGCCTCCCGTCGGCCATCGACTGGCGAGCCGGACCTGGACGCGTACCGAGCGGCCGTTGCCGACCTGCTGATCGAGGTGGGTGCGCTCGCTGGGGCCGCCAGCACCGTAGCCCGGCAGGTGCTGATCGACCAGCGGCTGCGCGAGCCAGCCATCGCGGCGGTGCTGGATGCCACTCCATCAGGCCTGGTTGGCGCGCGCGAGACGCTGCTGCTGGAGATGGCTCGTTACCAGCCGAGCGAGCGCAGTTCCGCGGCCGACCTTACCGCCCTGGTCCGGATCTATTTGCTCTCGCGCATCGACGTCATGTGGTGGCGCGACGCGCTCACCTACCGCACCGACGAGCAGGTCAACCAGAGCACCGACCTGGTTGACCTGGAGTGGCTGCGCCGTCGGGACCTGCTGCGCTTCCGCTACCAGGAACAGCCGGCCACGATCTTCGAGCGCGGAATGCGGGCGCTGCGGCACCGAATCCGCCCCTGCGCCGCTCCACAGACCGCCGGGTTGCTGTTCCGCCGGTCCCGCCGGGAGATGGTGGCACTACTCAACGACATCGCCCGCGAGTTCGCCGCCCACGCCCCCGCCGGCACCCCGTCGCTCTGGGTGACCAGCCTGGTACGCAGCGCGGAGCACCAGTACCGGCTGCGCCAGCTCGGGTACGCGGCAATGCTGCCCAGTGGGCACTGCCTCGGCTGGGCCGCGGATGTGGAGATGAACTGGTTCGACCGCTTCGGAGCCCGGGACATCCTCGCCGAACTGCTCCTCGCCCGGCAGCGGGCGGGCGAGGTCAACGTGGTTGACGAGGGGCAGGCCTGGCATCTGTGCCTGGCACCCGGGGCGCGCAGTCGACTGCGTTGGAGTTACGAAGCCGAGCTGGGGGTCTGAAAGCATGGGTGGGATCGCGGTGAGCCTCGGTCCGGAGGCAGATCCGGCTGTCTTCCGACAGATGCTCGCCACCCTGGAACCCCGCGGTGAGGTGACCGAGACCCGATCCGAGACGGGCCTGCTCACCGGGGTACGCCGGCTGCCGGTGGTGGACCGGAAGCGGGCGGTGCAACCCTGGGTCTCCGCCGACGAGCGGTGGGTGCTCTGCTACAACGGCGAGGTCTTCAACCACCATGAGCTGCGCGCGGAGCTGACCGCCGTGGGGTACCGCTTCCGTGGGGTGAGCGACACCGAGGTGGTACTCGCGGGGTACCTGCACTGGGGTGAGGCGATGGTCTCCCGGCTGCGCGGTGAGTACGCCTTCGTGCTCGTCGAACGGGCCAGCGGACGGGCGTACCTGGTGCGTGATCCGCTCGGGGTCAAGCCGCTGTACTGGACGCAGACCCCGGGCTGTGTACATGTGGCGAGCGAGGTCAAGGCTCTCGTCGGCTTCGGCGCGCCGGTCACCGAGGTGCCGCCCGGACACCACGGTTGGGTGCAGGCCGACGTCGCAGCCTGCCTGCGTCCGTACGTCAACCTGCTCGCCCTCGGTGCGGGGCTGCCAACCGTGGACGACCCGGACGAGGCCGCCCTGCTCGTCCGGGCCGCCCTCACCGACAGCATCCGGGCGCGGCTGGACACCGACCTCACCGTCGGCGTGGTCCTCTCCGGTGGCCTGGACAGTTCCCTCGCGTTGCTACACGCCCGCGAGCTGCATCCGGACTGCGTGGCGGTCACCGTCGGCGTGCCGGAGAGCCCCGACCTGCGTTACGCGCGTCGGCTGGCGAAGGATCTTGGGGTCCCGCACGAGGTGGTGGAGTTGCAGCCGCGAGACATTCGCCTGGCCCAGATCCGGGAGGCGATCCGGATTTCGGAACTCACCGAGTACGGCGACATCATCAACGCGGTGGTCTCGGTGCCGCTTTTCCGACGGCTGCGCGAGTTGGGCGTCAAGGTGGCGCTCACCGGCGACGGCTCGGACGAGTTGTTCGGCGGCTACCCGCTGTACCACCGGGTCGGGCCGCAGGCCGCCCATCGGCTCTTTCTGCACAAGATCAGTAATCTCGGCCGTACGGAGTTGCAACGCGTCGACCGCACCAGCATGGCGTACGGGGTGGAGGCCCGGTTGCCGTTCCTCGACCCGGGCGTGGTCGAGCTCGCGATGCGGTTGCCGATCGGGCTGAAGTTGCGCGCGGGGCAGGAGAAGTGGATCGTCCGGCGCGCCTTCGCCGATCTGTTGCCGGACTACATCCGGCGGCGACCGAAGAACCCGATGTCGTACTCCTCCGGTCTGCACGAGCGAGCCCGGCTCTACAAACCGGTCTTCGCCCGGCTGCACCGCTCCTTCCGTTACGACCTGGCCGAGCCGGTGCGCCGGGACTTCGGCCGCGTGCTGACCAGCTGCGGCAACGACCTGGACCGGGCCATCGCCGCCGGCCGAGCCCGCCCGGACCACACGGTGCTGGAGCACGCGCGGGACCTGGCCGGCGCGGCGAAGTGGAACGCGCTGCCGGTCGTGCGCCGGCTGGTCGGACCGCGGCGCAGCCGGGGGGACGACGTGCCGTCGCCCGGCTGAGGATGGTCCGGGGTTGACTCTGACATCGTGTCAGGGCCGACCGTGGAGGGACCATGTTCACTATCGGAGACTTCGCCAGGCTCGGCCGGGTATCAGTGCGGATGTTGCGACACTATGACCGCATCGGTCTGCTCCGGCCGGTCGCTGTTGACGCCCGCAGCGGCTACCGGTACTACACCGCCGACCAGCTGCGCCGGCTCAACCGGGTGATCGCGCTGAAGGACCTTGGTCTGACGCTGGCCCAGGTGCAGCAGGTCCTCGACGAAGCGTTGGATGTCGCGGAGTTGCGCGGCATGCTCCGGCTGCGTCGGGCCCAGCTGGCGGCGCAGCTTGCCGCGGACGCCGCGCGGTTGACCCGGATCGAGGCGAGGCTCCGGGCGATCGAAAGAGAGGGTCGGATGACCACGCAGGATGTCGTGCTCAAGGAACTACCGTCGCTCCGCGTCGCGGAGTTGACCGCGACAGCGGCCAGCTACGAGCCCGCTGATATCGGTCGGGCGATCCAGCCGCTCTACCCGGAGCTGTTCCGGCGGCTGGCCGTGGCGGAGGCGTCGCCGGCCGGGCCGGGCCTGGCCTATTACGAGCCGGCCGGGGACGGGGAGCAGGTTGTGGTGCACGCCGCCATCGAGGTCGCGGTCAGCCCGGATCCGGCGCGGGACTTCACCGTGGTTGACCTGCCGGCGGTGCCGGCAGCGGCCACGGTGATTCACCGCGGGCCGATGGATGAGGTCGCGGGAACCCTGCAGCTGTTGGCTCAGTGGATCGAGGAGAACGGCTGGCGGGCCGAGGGCTACGCCCGCGAGCTGTACGTGGAGTACTGTGCCGATGATCCCGCGGCCGGGGTGACGGAGCTACAGCAACCAGTGACGCGGGCCTGACCACGCCGGACCGCCGAGCGAGACGGGGGTCGGCTTCCAGATGGAAGCCGACCCCCGATGCATCCGGTCGGGACCGGGCTGCGCGGTTGCCCGTCGGCTACCAGCCGAAGCGACCGGTCTGGGTCTGTGCGTTCAGCTCCGGGTAGCGGACGAAGTTGGCCGTCCAGGTGCGCCAGTCGGTCAGCCGGAGAACGTCCAGGCCCTTGGTGATGTCGTTGGAGTAGATGTAGCCGTTGTACCAGTAGGCGGACCAGGAGCCGCCGGTGATGAGGTTCTCCTCGTCCAGCGGGCCCCGCTCCCAGTAGGCGATCTCGCGGGGGTTGGCCGAGTTGGTGAAGTCCCAGACCGAGACGCCGCCCTGGTACCACGCCTGGACCATGATGTCCCGCCCGAAAACCGGAATCAGCGAGCCGTTGTGTGCCACACAGTTCTCGGTGTCGGCGTTTTCCCGCGGGATCTTGAAGTAGCTGCCGAAGACCAGGGTGCGGTCGTCGCCGCGCCCCACGATGTCGTAGATCGCGTCGGCCCCCCGGTTGGGGCCGATGGTGTCGTTGCAGGTGGCGCCGCCGCCACCGCCCAGCTCGTCGGTGAAGATCACCTTAGTGCCGGCATTGTTGAAGGTGGCGGAGTGCCAGAAGGCGAAGTTCTCGGTGTCTCGGACCCGGTTGATGACCTGCGGCTCTGCCCGGTCCGAGATGTCCATCAGGATGCCGTCACCCATGCAGGCACCGGCGGCCAGGTTCTTCGACGGGTAGGCGGTGATGTCGTGGCAACCGCTGGTCGCCGACTTCTGCCCCGGCACGCCCTCGTAGCCGCCGTCGGGGAAGAGGTTCGGGGTGGCCACCACCGCCGCGTCGGTGGGCCGGTGTACCGGCACCTTGACGATGGAGATCGAGTCGTGCGGTGGCGGACAGCCGACGTACGTGTCCGACGGGCCGTACGACGAGACGTAGATGTACATCGTCGCCTTGTTTCGGCCGGGCACCAGCGTGTGGGTGTGTGAACCGCAGGCGGTCTGGACACTCTTCACGTAGCGGGGGTTGGCCTTGTCGCTGATGTCGAAGATCTTGATGCCCTCCCACTGGGTCTCGCTTGAGGGCACCCTGATGCTGTCGCACGAGTCGTCGCTGCGGGGCGAGTCGGTGGAGAGGAAGAGCAGGTCGCCGTGGACGGAGATGTCATTCTGCGAGCCCGGACAGAGTACGCGGGAGACGACCGTCGGTGCGGTCGGACGCGAGATGTCGTAGATAACGAAGCCGTTGTAGTTGCCGGCGAAGGCGTACCGGCCCTGGAAGGCGAGGTCGCTGTTCGTCGCGTCGAGCGGTGTTTCCAGTGGCAGGTTGGCGACCTGCTTCAGGTTGGGGCTGCTGCGGATCTCGTCAACCCCGGGGATGTCCGCGGTGGTGACGGCGCTGGACTTGGTGGTGGCCGCGCTGGCGTCAAGGGGCGCTGCGGCGACCACGCTCGTCAGGAGAAGGCCGGCCGCGGCCAGGCTCAGTGTGCCGAGCCAGCGGGACCGCGGCGTGCGGGATCTGCTCATCGGCGGGGCCCTTCGCGAGGTGTGAGGACTGGCCACACCCTACCGCCGCAATGGCAGGTGTCGATAGCTATTACGGTCGATCGGTGCCGGTTCGGGCCGGGTCTGGCTCTGGTTGCTCTCGGCGACGGCGAGGCCCTCGGGCTGCCGGTCGCCCGCTTCGCGGGACGAAGTGCGGTGACGCCCGTCACCTATACTCTCGGTTGTCGATGGCTACGATCATTGTGACCTTGACCGCCAGGGGGTGTCGAATGACCGTGCGGGGTAGGTGGGTGCTAGCCGCGGTGACGACGGTGGTTCTGTTGCTCGGCGTGGTGGTGTGGCAGGGGGCCGCCCAGGACCGGTCACGATCCGCGATGCCGGCGGCGACCGAGGTCGGCGACGGTCCCGGTCCGTCGGTCATCGTGCCCGGCCGGCCCGGAGAGCCGGCTCGGATCCGCCCTGCCGACGAGGTGCGGGCAATCGCCACCGGAGTGCACAACTCGCTGGATACCTGGTACGTCCAGATGATGATCCCGCATCATGAGCAGGCTCTGGAGATGTCGGAGTTGGTCCCGGGACGGGCCGCCGATCCACAGGTGGCGGCGTTGGCTGAGCGGATCCGGGCCAGTCAGGCGCCGGAGATCGAGGTATTGCGGGCCTGGCTCGCCGCCCGCGACCTACCGGTGGAGGTTCCCGAGCACGATCACAGCGAGATGCGTGGCATGCAGTCGCCGGAGGCGATGCGCCGTCTCGCCGAGTCTCGGGGGGCCGAGTTCGACCGACTCTTTGTGGAGATGATGAGCGATCACCACGCCGGGGCGGTCGAGATGTCCATCGATTTGTTGAAGGTCGGGTCGGAGCCGGTGCTGCTGGAGTTCGCGAACTCGGTCGCCGTCGAACAGAACGCCGAGATCGGCCGGATGCAGGAGCTGCTCGACCGTTGACCAGCCGACGCCGCTCCGGCGCTCCGGGTCACGCTCCTGCCTCGGGGGTGGTGGTCGAGGCCGGTGGCGTCGTCGTAGGGCCGTCGCTCGGATCGGACGGCCCTGGGTCTGGCGATGGGGGATCGGGCGTTTCGGAGGAGGTCGGCGGCTCGGTCGGGCTCGGCGATGGGTCCGCCGATGCCGATGCTGACACCGATGCGGATGCCGACGGGGTTGGTGCCGGTGCCGGCGGCGGCTTACTGGTGGACCCGTTCGGTTGCCGGGGGCGTTGCGGCACCGAACTGGTGGTCGCGACGGACGGCGGGGCTGCCCCGTCGTCACCGGTGGTGGTCGTCGGCGTCGTCGACGGCGCCTCGCCCGGCGGGTCCGCGGCGGCGCCGAGAGCCACCACCGTGGCCAGGCCGGCGACCGCTACCACCGCGGTGGCCACCGCCCCAACCAGCGGTCCGCGTCGGCTTGGGGGATGCGGGTCAACGACCGGATTGTCGGTGAGCGTCTTCGGCTCGGCGGTGCGCAGCGTCGCCGGATCCACCTGAGCCGCCGGTGCGGTCGCCGCGGTGGGGTCCGGCACCGCGGCGCGCGCGGCCGCTGCCATCGCAGACCCACTGCTGAACCGGCTCTCGGGGTGCTTCGCCAGGGCCCGGCGGACCAGCGTGCGCACCGCCTCCGGGATGTCGTGGGGTAGCTCGGGGGGGTCTTCGTCGAGGTGCGCGACGGCGACCTGCAGTGGGTTCTCACCGGTGAATGGCGGGCTGCCGCTGAGGCAGCAGTAGGCCACCGCCCCGAGCGCGTAGATGTCGGTGGCGCCGGAGACCGGTCGCCCGGCGGCCTGCTCCGGTGCCATGTAGAGCGCGGTTCCCGGTACGGCGTTGGTGCTGGTGATGCTCGTCACACCAGTCGAACGGGCGACCCCGAAGTCGACCAGCACAACGGCACCGTCTTCCTGCACCACCAGGTTGCTTGGCTTGATATCCCGGTGCACGACGCCACGGCGGTGCACTGCTTCCAGTGCCTCTGCGGCCTGCTCGACGATTGACATCGTCTCGGCCACGTCGAGCCGACCGGCGGCCTCGATCCGTCGGGACAGCGGCTCGCCGGTAACGAATTCCATAATCAGGTAGTTGGCCTGGTCGCCGTTGGGGAGCTCGTCCGCGCCGCAGTCGAAGACCTGCACCACCCCCGGGTGCCGCAGGGCGGCCATGATCCGCGCCTCGGACCGGAACCGGGTGATGAAATCGGGGTCACAGACGAGCGTTGGCAGCAGCACCTTCACCGCCACGGGGCGGTCCAGGACCAGATCGACGCCCCGCCAGACGTCCCCCATGCCGCCGGTGGCGATCCGTTCGTCCAGGCGGTATCGACCGCTGAGCACGACACCCGATGTCAACACGCCAACACCGTACCTACAGCGGGCGGGGGCGATGCGCCGCGGAGCCCCACCCGCCACGCGGGCGCTCCGGTATTCCGCCCGGATTCACGGAGTTCGTCTGCTAGACAGAGGGAGGCTGGCTCGCGGGCATCCACCTTCGTGGTGATCCGCGTTACGGTGGCACGGGTCGGACGTCGGCGCGGCGAAAGGGGCCGAACCATGGTGACGTCGCCGGAGGTGGACCACGGCACGGTCCTGACCTCCTCGGCCGCGGCTGCGAGCCACCTGTCGCGGATCTGTTTCAAGACTGGCCCGCCCCGATGGCTCGGCGTCGAGCTTGAATGGACCGTGCACGACGCGGTTGACCCCGCCCGTCCGGTCGGGGCCAACCGCCTGCGGGCAGCCCTCGGGCCGCACAGCCCCCGCACCCTGGATACGACGAGCCCCGCCCAGCCGCTGGGGCATGGCGGCTCCGTCACCGTCGAGCCCGGCGGGCAGGTGGAGATCTCCACCGCGACACATACCTCGGTCGTGGCCCTCGTTACCGCCACCGAAGCCGAGATCGCCGAACTCACCGCGCTACTCGAGCGAGCCGGGCTGGTCCTCGGCGCCGGTGGTATCGACGCCCACCGGTCACCCCACCCCGTGTTCGAGACCCCGCGGTACCGAGCGATGCGCCAGGTCTTCGATCGCCGTGGCCCGGCCGGGCGCCGGATGATGTACAGCACCGCCGGCCTCCAGGTCTGCCTCGATGTCGGCGAGGCGGATCAACTCGCCGACCGTTGGGCCACGGCACACGCGATTGGTCCACCCCTGATCGCCGCCTTCGCCACCGCCGGCCGGCATGCCGGGCGAGCGACCGGCTGGGTCTCGGCCCGGATGGCCGCCTGGCTGGCCATCGACCCGGCGCGGACCCGGGCGGTGTGGACTCCCGAGCAGGGCACGGCGGATCCGATCACCAGTTGGACGGCGTACGTCCTCGCTGCCCCGTTGCTCTGCGTGCGGGACGGGCCGGACTGGACGGCTCCGGTCGGCGTCACCTTCGCCGACTGGCTCGCTGGCGCGCTGCCCCGGCCCCCCACAGTCGACGATCTCGACTACCACGTCAGCACGCTCTTTCCGCCGGTGCGTCCCCGCGGTTACCTGGAGCTGCGCTACCTCGACGCCCAACCGGAGGACAGTTGGTCCGTGCCGGTGGCCGTGGTTGCCGCGTTGCTCTCCGAACCGGCCGTCACCCGGGCCGCCCGCGCGCTCGTCGGGGCGCAGGCGCAGCGGTGGATCGCCGCCGCCCGGTACGGCCTACACGACGATGCTCTCGCGGCGACGGCCGCCGACCTCTTTGATCTGGCGCTGACCGCGCTGCCCCGGCTGGGGCTGCCGTCCGCGCTGCACGACGACCTTGACCGAGGCGTACGACGGCGGCGGGAGGCCGCGGGAAGGAGGCGGCGGTGACCGAGACGACCGACCGGCCCGACGGGGTACGACTGCGGGAGCACATCGCGACGGAGCTGGCCCGGACCCGGGCCCGTACCGAGGTGTTGACCGACGCGGTTGACGACGCCGACCTGGTGCGACAGCATTCACCACTGATGTCGCCCCTGGTCTGGGACCTCGCCCACGTCGGCAACCAGGAAGAGCTATGGCTGGTCCGGGACGTTGGTGGCCGGGAGCCGGTCCGCCAGGACATCGATGAGCTCTATGACGCCTTCAAGCAACCTCGCCGGGACCGGCCGGCGCTGCCGTTGCTGCCGCCGCCGCAGGCGCGGGCATACGTGGCGACGGTCCGGGACAAGGTCTTTGACCTCCTCGACGGGGTGACCTTCACCGATCGGCGGCTGGTCGCCGACGGCTTTGCCTTCGGCATGATCGTCCAACACGAGCAGCAGCACGACGAGACCATGCTCGCGACTCACCAGTTGCGCTCCGGTCCAGCTGTCTTCGACGCGCCGCCGCCGCCGGAGCCCCGGGTCTGGGTGGGCGGGGAGGTACTGGTTCCGGCCGGGGAGTTCACCATGGGTACCGACACCGACCCCTGGGCGCTGGACAACGAGCGCCCCGCCCACCGGGTGCACCTGCCGGCGTACGTCATCGACGCGGCGCCGGTCACCAATGGTGCGTACGCGGCCTTCATCGCCGAGGGCGGGTACCGCGACTCACGTTGGTGGAGCGCTGCGGGGTGGGCGCACCGGCAGGAGGCGGGCCTGACGGCACCGTTGCACTGGCACCCGGATGGAGACGGCTGGGCCTACCGCCGCTTCGGCCGGTGGGCACCGGTACGCGACGACGAGCCGGTGGTGCACGTCAGCTGGTACGAGGCGCAGGCCTACGCCACCTGGGCGGGAAAGCGGTTGCCGACCGAGGCGGAGTGGGAGAAGGCAGCCCGCTGGGACCCGGCGACCGGTCGGTCCCGCCGCTACCCGTGGGGCGACGGGGACCCGACGACCAGCCACACCAACCTCGGCCAGCAGCACCTCTGGCCGGCACCGGTCGGGGCCTACCCGGCGGGTGCGTCGCCGCTCGGTGTCCACCAGCTGATCGGCGACGTGTGGGAGTGGACCTCGACGACCTTCCGCGGCCATCCCGGCTTCACGGCTTTTCCGTACCGGGAGTACTCCGAGGTCTTCTTCGGCGACGACTACCGGGTGTTGCGTGGCGGATCGTTCGGTACCGACCGAGCGGCCTGCCGGGGCACCTTCCGTAACTGGGACTACCCCATTCGGCGGCAGATCTTCAGTGGCTTCCGCTGCGCCCGGGACGTCGCCTCCGAAGAGGCACCCGAGTGAGGGCCTGCTGATGTGCCGTCACCTGGTCTATCTCGGGCCGCCGGTCACCCTGCGGGAGTTGCTCTTCGATCCGCCGGCGTCGCTGGTCCAGCAGTCTTGGGCGCCGAAGGACATGCGTCGCGGCGGGTGTATCAATGCTGACGGCTTCGGTGTCGGTTGGTACTCCGCCGACGGCGACCCGGTCCGCTACCGGCGGGCCCAGCCGATCTGGACCGACCCGACGATCGCCCAGCTGGCCGGCGTCACCCGTGCGGGCGCGATCCTCGCGGCGGTCCGGTCCGCGACCGTCGGCATGCCGGTGCTCGAGACGGCCGCCGCGCCGTTTCTGGAGGGGCGGTGGCTGTTCAGCCACAACGGGGCGG
This sequence comes from Salinispora pacifica CNR114, assembly GCF_000514775.1. Taxonomy (GTDB): domain Bacteria; phylum Actinomycetota; class Actinomycetes; order Mycobacteriales; family Micromonosporaceae; genus Micromonospora; species Micromonospora pacifica. Next base: position 56,176 of record NZ_KI911467.1, read on the forward strand.
TGCGCGGCTGGCCGGATAGCATGGCCCCGCTCGCTGCTGCGTTGCCGGTGCGTGACCTGCTCACCCTCGACGCGCCCACCGATGCTGCGCTGCTCTGGGCGCTGGTCCGGCACCGGCTGCGCGCCGGGGTCGAGCCGGCCCGTGCCGTGGCGGAGACGGTTGTGGCGGTGGCCCGGGCGGCCCCCGAGTCCCGGCTCAACCTGCTGCTGACCGATGGGCACACGGCGGTGGCGAGTGTCGCCGGGCACAGCCTGTCGATCCGTCGGACGCCGAACTCGGTGCTGCTGGCGTCCGAGCCGCACGATGACGATCCCGACTGGCAGGCGGTGCCAGAGGGGCAACTGGTGGTGGCGACCGCCGCCGGGGTGCGGACCAGTGCCCTGCTGGCGGAGTGACCGTCAGGCGATCTTGATACCGCCGGAGACGTCGATGAGGAAGGGACAGACATGACCGCAGAGCCGCTGGAGATCCACCTCGAAGAGCAGGACGTGGGACGTAACCTGCGGCAGGAGGTCCGCGCCGGGTTGACCGCCGAGGAGAAGTGGTTGTCCCCGAAGTGGTTCTACGACGCTCGGGGCAGTCAGCTCTTCGAGGAGATCACCCGGCTGGCGGAGTACTACCAGACCGGGGCCGAACGGGCCGTGTTGCTGGATCGGGCTGCTGAGATCGCGACGGTGAGTGGTGCCAAGACGCTGATCGAGTTGGGCTCCGGTTCCTCAGAGAAGACCCGGCTGTTGCTGGACGCGTTCACCCGACACGGCGACCTGGGCACCTTTGTGCCGCTGGACGTGTCGGTGAGCGCGCTGCGTGAGTCCACCGCCCGGATCGCCGTGGACTATCCGGGCCTGCGCGTACGAGGAATCGTTGGCGACTTCACCCGGCATCTTGATCGGCTGCCGGCGGGCGGGCGGCGGCTCGTGGTGTTTCTCGGCGGGACGATCGGCAACCTGCTGCCGGCCGAGCGCGCCGAGTTCCTGGCGGCGATGCGCGCCGCGTTGGAGCCGGGGGACTGGCTGCTGGTCGGCACCGACCTGGTGAAGGATCCGGCGATCATTGTTCCCGCATACGACGACGCGGCGGGGGTGACCGCCGAGTTCAACCGCAACGTGCTGCGGGTGATCAACCGGGAGCTGGACGCCGATTTCGACCCAGCGGCCTTCGACCACGTCGCGCTCTGGAATCCGGAGCGGGAGTGGATCGAGATGCGGCTGCGGGCCCGGCACCCGATGCGGGTGCAGGTGCTCGACACCGAGGTGACGTTCGCCGCCGGGGAGGAGCTTCGGACCGAGGTCTCGGCGAAGTTCCGACCCGAGGGGATCGCGGCGGAGCTGCGCGAGGCTGGCTTCGTCACCAGTGAGTTCTGGACGGATCCGGCCGGCCTGTTCGGCGTCACGCTCGCTCGCGCCGAGTAGGCGGACGCCGCCGGCCCAGCCTCGACTCACCGGCCCGGCCGGTCCGCCGTTATCAGCGTCGTCGGTGGTCGGCTAGGGTGGTCGACGCGAAGGGGAGTAGCCCCCAACGTTGTGGTCGACACACTGGTGTTTCGGCACCCGGCCACACGGCCCCGCTCGGCGGGGCGGGCGAGACCTTCGACCCAGGTTGGTAGCCGGGTCGAGGTCGCTCCATGCCTCTTTCCGGCCGGATCGGAAGGATGTCATGGCGGGTTTCCTCGTCGCGCTGGGAGTGAGCTTCGGCGTCATCTTCGTCGCCGAGTTGGGGGACAAGTCCCAGCTGATGGCGCTGACTTTTGCCACCCGGTTTCGACCGTTGCCGGTGTTGATCGGCATCACCGTGGCCACGGCCGTCGTGCACCTGGCCTCGGTGGCGATCGGCTACGGGCTCGGTGCGGCGTTGCCGACCGGCTGGATCGCGCTCCTCGCCGGCGTGGCGTTTCTCGGGTTCGGCGTCTGGACGCTTCGCGGCGACCGCCTCACCGAGCAGGAGCGCCGTAAGGCGAGCCGGTCGGGCCGGCCGGCGGTGGTGGTCGGCGTCGCGTTCCTCCTCGCCGAGTTGGGGGACAAGACCATGCTGGCGACCATCACCCTGGCGACCCAGTACGGCTGGTTCGGTACCTGGGTCGGATCCACGCTTGGCATGGTGGCCGCGGACGCCTTGGCGATCATGGTGGGACGGGTACTCGGCCGCAGGTTGCCCGAGCGGACCGTGCGCTTCGGTGCGGCGCTGCTCTTCGCCGGATGCGGCCTCTGGCTGATCCTGGACGCGGTCGGGCAGCTCGGCTGACCTTCCGGCGGTACGTCACCCGCCGGTAGCGGGCGAACCGAATTCGGTCGGTTCGCCCGCTACCGTGATGGCGGTGGAGCCGGCGGATACCCGGTGGCGTCCGCCAGCGAACGGTCGGCCTGGTCAGTTGTCGCGGTGCTGGAAGACGTCGGGCACGCCGTCGCGGTCGGTGTCCACCCGCTCCTTCACGGCGATGCGTCGATAGGCCTTGTTGCGGCGGGTTAGCACGATGGAGGCGAGCAGCGCAGCGATCAGGGATCCGCTGAGTACGGCAGCCTTGACGTTGTCATCGGCGGCACCGCTGTCGAAGGCGAGTTCACCGATCAGCAGCGACACGGTGAAACCGATGCCGGCCAGCAGGGAGACCCCGAGCAGGTCGGTCCAGGTGATGTCGCGGTCCAGCTCGGCGCGGGTGAACCGGGCGAGCAGGAACGTCGAGCCGAAGATACCGAGTACCTTGCCGAGCACCAGGCCAGCGACGATGCCGACGACGATCGGGTCGGTGATCACGGCGCCGAGGTCGGCACCGCGTAGGGACACTCCGGCGGCGAAGAAGGCGAAGACGGGGACGGCCAAGCCGGCGGAGATCGGCCGCCAGCGGTGCTCGAGGTGCTCGGCGAGCCCGTGTTTGTCCCCCTCCCGGCCGCGCAGGACCGGCACCGTGAAGCCGAGCAGAACGCCGGCCACCGTGGCGTGCACGCCCGACTCGTGCACCAGGGTCCAGGCCACCAGGGCCAGCGGGATCAGCGCCCACCACCAGGTCTTGCGGCGCTGCACGAGCAGGCCGAAGAGGGCGATCGGCAGCAGCGCGAGCAGCAGCGGCGTGAGATTGAAGTCGCCGGTGTAGAAGATTGCGATGACCGTGATCGCGAGCAGGTCGTCCACCACGGCGAGGGTGAGCAGGAAAGCGCGGAGCCCCTGCGGCAGGTGGGATCCGATGACCGCCAGCACGGCGAGCGCGAAGGCGATGTCGGTGGCGGTCGGGATGGCCCAGCCGCGCAGGTTCTCGCCACCGGCGGAGAGGTTGATACCGACGTAGATCAGGGCTGGAACGATCATGCCGCCGACCGCGGCGACGACCGGCAGGGCGGCACGTCGGGGGTCGCGCAGGTCGCCGGCGACGAACTCGCGTTTGAGTTCGAGCCCGACCACGAAGAAGAAGATCGCCAGCAGGCCGTCGGCCGCCCAGGTGGCGAGGTCTAGGTCCAGGTGTAGGTCGGACCCGCCCGGCCAGGGCACCCATGATGCCAGGGTGGCGTAGGAGTCGCCCCAGGGCGAGTTCGCCCAGAGCAGCGCGATCACCGCGCCGAGCAGTAGCAGGCCGCCGCCGAAGGTCTCGGTCCGCAGCACGTCAGCCAGGAAGCGGGCCTCCGGCCAGGAGGTACGCGAGAAGAGGCGGCGGGCGCGGCCCGGGGGCGGGGTGCGGTCGGTCATACGCGCGGTCCATCCAAGCGGTGTCAGAGCAGCAGGCGGTGTCAGAGCAGCAGGAAACGTTCGCCGACCAGGCTTCCCGGCACACCGCTCACCACCCTATCCAGGCGAGTGACGGGACGGCGAGCGGAGACGACGTGACCTTGCCCCCGTCACACCGTTTCTCCCGGGAGCGGAAGGGCGTCGGGTTTATCGATCGAATGGCGAAACTTCGGATATTTGATGTGTGAGGCGTTGTAATAGTTTCACGGTATAAGTTGAGCGTAGGAGCTTTTATGAGTTTCTTTGGGGCTTTCGGCTCGGTGCGCCGAAGTACCTGATGGACCGCTGCCGCCCGCACCGGGTACCGCGGCGCGCCCACCTGCGTCGCCGGGCGGTCGATGAGCACCAGAGCGAGCCGTTCGGGTCGCAGCGCAGGGCGGATTCGTACATGGACAGCGGTCGGCGGGGCAACGCGGCCACCCTGCTGAGAACGGGGGAGCAACGATGAGGATCGGCATCCTGGCGTATCACTTTCCACCGGAACCGGCTTTCATCCCGGGCAGCCTCGCGGAGGAGTTGGCCCGCCGTGGGCACGAAGTCCGGGTACTGACCGGATTTCCCGACTATCCGGGCGGGCACACCTACCCGGGCTGGCGTCAGCGTTGGCGCCACGAGACCCGTAGCGAGCGGCTGACCGTGCGGCGGGTGCCCCGCTACGTGGGCCGGAGCGGCCAGGTACGTGGCCGGTGGTCCGGCCCGCTCTCCTTCGCGGGCAGCGTGTCGCTGGTCGGCCGGCGGTTTTTCGCCGGTGTCGACGCCCTCTACGTGCACCAGCCACCGGCCACCGCCTTCGCCGCCGCCCGCCTGCTGCGCGCGCTTCGACGGGTGCCGGCGGTCGTGCATGTCCAGGACGTGTGGGCTGGCTCGGAGCCGGCGGCCGCCGAGCCCGATCGGTGGACCGCTCGGCTCGCCAGGGCGATGGCCGCCACCTACCGCCGCGCCGACCGGGTCGCGGTCGCGGCCCCCTCGCTGCGGGACCTCGTCGTGACCGAGGGGGCCGACCCGGGGCGGGTCGAGGTGGTGCTCAACTGGACCGACGAACGGATCTTCCAGCCGGCTACACCGAGTCCGGCCGCCGGTCAACTGATCCGTCGTGACGACCGCTGCGTGGTCATGCACGCCGGCACCATCGGCGCCCGACAGGGGCTGGAGACAGCGGTACGGGCGGCGGCGGCCCTCGACCAGCGGATGGATCTGGTGCTGGTCGGGTCGGGTGAGCGGGAGCGGCGGGTGCGGGACCTCGCCGCCGAGCTGGGCGCCGACAACGTGCGGTTCGTCGACCGGCGCTCGCCGTTGGAGATGCCGGAGCTGTACGCCGCCGCCGACTACCAGTTGGTCATGCTTCGGGACCGGCCCGAACTGCGCAGCACCCTGCCGGGCAAGTTGCCGACGGCCCTGTCCTGCGGGGCACCGGTGATCGCCTCGGCCGGTGGCGATACCGCTGAGGTGGTGGAGAGCGCCCGGGCCGGACTGTCGTGTGCACCGGAGGAGTGGGATGCCCTCGCCGACCGGTTCTGGTTGGCCACCACCATCCCGCCGGCTGCCCGTGCCGAGATGGGGCGGCGGGGTCGGGAGGCGTACCTGCAGCAGATGTCGATGCCCGCCGGAGTGGAACGGATCGAAAGCCTGCTGGACGAGGCCGTCAGCGCGCGCCGACGGTGAGGATGACGCGCGCCACCAGCGGTGCGGCTGAGGGGGCTGGCGAGCCGGGTGGGGTGTGGCGGCGGCGCCAGGCCGCCAGGAGTGGCGCCGGTCGGGGCGGGTAGTCGCCGCCCATGCCGACAATCGAGGACAAGAAGCGCCTGGTCCGCCGACTCGCCGGGGGCGGGCGCGGCTTTGCTGAACAGTACGGCTTCCGAACCACCAACAACCCGGCGAGCCTCTTCCAGCTGCTCTGCCTCGCCGTGTTGTTGTCCCGCCGCGGCGATGCCCGGCGAGCTATCGCGGCGGCCCGCGCCCTGCAGGTCCATGGCTGGGACAGTGCCGCCCGGCTGGCCCGCTCCACGCCCGCAGAGCGGGTCGGGCTGCTGCGCGACTGCGGCCTGCGCGCGGGATCCGAGCAGACCGCCGACACGCTCGGAGAACTGGCGCAGGCGGTCGTTGACCGGTACCGGGGCGACCTGCGCCGGTTGCGCGTGGTCGCCGCCCGCGACGCCGACCGGGAACGTGCCCTGCTCACCGAGCTGCCCGGGGTGGACGACACGGCGGTTGTCCTGTTTCTCCGCGAGGTGCAGGCACTCTGGGCTGAGGTGCCGCCGGTCGCCGATCGGCGGGCGCTGGCCGCGGCCCGCCGGCTGGGCCTCGGGCGTTCCGCCGACGACCTGGCCGGATTGGCGGGTAGCGGCCGGTCCGAGCGGCTGGCCTGGCTGGTGGGCGCGCTCGCCCGGGTCGACCTGGAGCAGCGATACCCGGAGGTGACCGGTCAGGCCATACCAGCACCGTGACGGGGCAGCCCCTGTCGGCTGCCGACAGCCGGCGGTTTCCGCACCGCGCGGGTGGGTATCCGGTCGGCCGGACCGAAGGGACAGCATGGACTATCACACCTTTGTTGACCAGGTCGGGCAGCGTACGGACACCCCTACCGCACAGGCGGTGGAGCTGACCCGTGCGGTCCTGGAGACGCTTGCCGAGCGGCTGACCGGCGGGGAGGTGCTGGACCTGGCCGTACAGCTGCCGGCGCAACTGCAGGTGGTGCTGAAGCCGGGGCCCGAGAACGAGGCAGCGCAACCGCTCGCGGCGGCGGAGTTTGTCACCCGGGTGGCAGCCCGCGCCCACGTTGACGAAGCGACCGCGCACGGGGCCGTTCGAGCGGTCTTCAGCACGCTGCGGGCGGCGATCAGCGGTGGTGAGTTCGACGATGTCGCGGTGCAGCTGCCCCGCGACTACCGGGAACTGGTGGAGCCGGCGCTGGCGCCGGGTTCGGCGCTGCGCCGGCCTTGATCCGCCGTGCTGCCTCCCCGCACCCTCGGTCGGTTAGGCGACGGCGCCCGCAGCCTGCAGGTCGGCGATGCGGTCAGCTCCGAAGCCCGCCTCGGCCAGCAGTTCGGCCGTGTGTTCCCCGGGGTGCGGCGGTGGGCGGTGCAGGGCTGTCGGGGTACCGGAGAAGCGTGGTGCGGGCGCCGGTTGGGTGACCCCGTGGTGGTGCACGAACGTGTCCCGCGCCGTCAGGTGCGGGTGCGCTGGTGCCTCCGCCCAATCCAGAACCGGGGCGACGCAGGCGTCCGACCCGGCGAACAGCGCCGCCCACTCGTCCCGGGTCCGGGTTCGGAACAGGCGTGCCCACGCCTCCCGCAGCGCCGGCCAGTTCGCCGGGTCGGTGCGGTCCAGCGCGGTGTCGCCGGGCAGCGGAAAGCCGGTGCGTTGGACCAGTTCGTCGTAGAACCGGGGCTCCAGCGCGCCCACCGCCAGGTGCTTCCCGTCGGCACACTCGTAGCTGTCGTAGAACGGTGCGCCCCCGTCGAGCAGGTTCACCCCGCGCGGGTCCTGCCACCTGCCGAGGCGGCGTAGGGCGTGGATCTGGGTGCTGAGCACCGAGACGCCGTCCACGATGGCGGCGTCCACCACCTGGCCGGCGGCGCCGCCACGCACGGCGTACAGGGCGCTGATCAGGCCGAGGGCGAGTAGCATCCCACCGCCACCGAAGTCGCCGAGCAGGTTCAGCGGCGGTACCGGACGCTCGCCGGCCCGCCCGATCCCGTGTAGCGCCCCGGTCAGGGCCAGGTAGGTGATGTCGTGCCCGGCTTCCGGTGCGGCCGGACCGTGCTGCCCCCAACCGGTCATCCGCCCGTACACGAGGTGTGGGTTGACCGCGTGGCAGTCCGCCGGGCCGAGGCCGAGGCGCTCGGTCACCCCGGGCCGGAAGCCCTCGATCAGTACATCCGCGCCAGCGGTCAGCGCGAGCACCACATCGCGGCCGGGAGGTGACTTCAGGTCCACGCCGATTGATCGCCGTCCCCGGTTCAGCAGGTCGGGGTGGGGGGCGCCGAAAGCGGTCGGGTCCACGTCAGTCGCCCGGTCCACCCGGATCACCTCGGCGCCGAGATCGGCCAGCATCATTGCGGCGAATGGCCCCGGCCCGATCCCGGCCAGCTCGATTACCCGCACCCCGGCGAGGGGGCCGGCCGGTACGTTGTCGGTCATCGGGCCACGATAAGCGCCGATGGGCCCGGGTGGTAAGGGGGCTGGGTACGCTGGTCGGAGCGGAGGTGTCGTTGCCGGGGTGCCGCGTGGCGGCCTGGACCCGGACTGCCCTACGCTTGGTCGCGACGAGGGGAGTACTTCCCGCGAGCCATTCCGGTCAGTACGGCGGGCCCGGAGCCCGCCTCGGATGGTTGCCCGCGAAAGTGGGTGAAGGAGACCTCGAGCATGGCATCGTGTTCGAGGAGGCCCCATGACCGATTTGTACCTTTCTGTCGAGCTGCAGTCGGTCGGTACACCGACGCTGTGGGTCGTCACCATCGCCGGTATCGTCGTGCTGCTGGTGCTCGACTTCCTGGTCACCCGGCGGCCGCACGAGGTATCGCTCCGGGAGGCGCTGGCCTGGTCGGCGTTCTACCTCGCGCTGCCGCTGGCGTTCGGCGCCTGGCTCTGGTCCCGCTACGGCTCGCAGCAGGGCGTCGAATACCTGACCGGCTACCTGGTGGAGAAGTCCCTCTCGGTAGACAACCTCTTCGTCTTCATGCTTCTGCTGGCCGCTTTCGCGGTACCCCCGGTGCTCGCCCAGCGGGTCCTGCTGTTCGGGATCACCGGTGCCCTGGTGCTGCGCGCGGTGTTCATCGCACTCGGCGCGGCAGCTCTGCAGACGCTCGACTTCGCCTTCCTACTCTTCGCCCTCATCCTGCTCGCCACCGCGGCGAAGCTGCTGCGCGACGCGATCTCCGGCCAGGAGCAGGAGGTCGACATCAACGGGATGCGCTCGGTACGGCTCCTGCGTAGGTTCATGCCGGTCACCCAGAACTATCAGGGTACGAGGATGGTCGTACGCCTGGCTGGCCGGCGAACCCTCACCCCGCTGGCCCTGGTGGTGGTCGCGGTGCTCGCCACCGATGTGGTCTTCGCCGTCGACTCGGTGCCCGCCGTGTACGGCATCACCGAAGATCCGTACCTGGTCTTCGCCACCAACGCGTTCGCGCTGCTCGGGCTGCGGGCGCTCTACTTCGTCCTACATGCCGCGCTCAGCCGGCTGGTTCACCTCAACTACGGACTCGCGGTCATCCTCGCGTTCATCGGAGTGAAGCTGGGCCTGCACTGGGCGCACGGGGTTTGGCCGGGGGTGCCGGAGATTCCGACCCTGGCATCACTCGCAGTGATTCTCCTTGTCCTCGTGGCGGTCACTCTCACCAGCCTGTACGCGACTCGTACCAGCAGGTCGGGTGCGAGCACCGTGGGCCGGGGCCACACCTGACCGAGGGGAATTCACCACCGGTGCGCGGTGCCCGGAGTGTCGCCGGGCACCCCCGGGAGGTTTGTCCGGCCTTGCCCGGGGAACGGCGATGGAATGACGAAGCCTCGGGTGGTGATTGTTGGGGCCGGTTTCGCCGGGTACCACGCGGCAAAGACACTCAGCCGGTTGGCCAGGGACCAGGCCGAGATCGTGCTGCTGAACGCGACCGACTATTTCCTGTACCTGCCGCTGCTACCCGAGGTCGCCGCCGGTGTCGTCGAGCCGACCCGGATCTCGGTGCCGCTGGCGGGGACACTCGACGGCGTCCGCCTCGTGGTCGGCGAAGCCGACCACGTTGACCTCCGGAACCGTTGGGTCGGTTTCACGCAGCCGGAGGGGGAGCGGAACCGTCTCGCCTACGACCGGCTGGTGCTGGCCGTCGGTAGCGTCAACAAACTGCTGCCGATCCCCGGGGTCACCGAGTACGCGCACGGCTTTCGCGGCCTGCCGGAGGCGCTCTATGTCCACGACCACGTGGTTCGACAGGTTGAGCTCGCGGAACAAGCCACCGACCCGGCCGAACAACGGGCGCGGGCCACCTTCGTGGTGGTGGGAGCCGGCTACACCGGCACCGAGGTGGCCGCTCACGGGCAGTTGTTCACCGACCGGCTCGTCGGGCAACGGTCTCGGCTGAAGCTTCGGCCCCGGTGGATGCTGCTCGACGTGGCGCCGCGGGTGCTACCCGAGCTGGACCGGCGGATGTCCGACACCGCCCATCGGGTCCTGGCCGAGCGCGGAGTGGATGTGCGGATGGGAACCTCGGTTGCGGTCGCGACCGCCGACGGGGTCAAGCTCACCGATGGGGAGTTCATCCACACCTGTTCCCTCATCTGGTGTGTCGGGGTCCGCCCCGATCCGTTCGTCGAGCAGCTCGGCCTCCGGACCGAGAAGGGTCGTCTGGTGACCGATGAGTACCTCAACGTGCCGGGCTTCCCGGAGGTGTACGCCTGCGGCGATGCCGCGGCCGTGCCCGACCTGGCCCAGCCCGGGCAGGTCTGCGCGATGACCGCCCAGCATGCCCAGCGGCAGGGCAAGCTGGTCGCCCGCAACATCGCCGCCTCGTACGGGCAGGGCACCCGCAAGCCGTACCGGCACCATGACCTGGGCTGGGTGGTTGACCTGGGGGGTCGGGATGCGGCGGCGAACCCGTTGAAGGTGCCGCTGGCCGGGCTGCCCGCCAAGGTGGTGACCCGGGGATACCACCTGCTGAACCTGCCCGGCAATCGCGCCCGGGTGGGCGCCGACTGGCTGCTGGACGCGACCCTGCCCCGTCCGGCGGTCCAGTTGAGCCTGGTGCCGGCTCACTCGGTTCCGTTGGAGAGCAGCTCTCCAGAGGTGCCCGCCCAGCTGGGGTAGGTAGGCGGGAAGGGGCCCGCCATCACCGGGTTGTGCGACCAGGTGTGGAGGTGGCCCCTTCCCGCCACCGGGCGCCGGGCTAGCCCGCCATCCCGGCCCCCACCTCGTCGATCGCGTCGTCCACCGCGTGGGCCAGGTCAACGTCCGGTCCGGTCACCTCGGAAGCCCCCCGGGGCCGGGAGGTCGCCACCGTCAACACGGCGGTGGTGCGGTCCGGTTGACCGATCGAAGGTCCGCGTCCGGTCTGCCGTCGGAGCTGGTCGAGTCGGTCCAGCACGCGGCCGAGGTTCTCGGTGGGCAGCTCGACTGTCCGGGACAGCCCGTGCCGGTCCCCGGACCAGTACGGGAGGCGGACCAGTTCCTCGCGTAGCTGGCCCTCGTCGAGCGGCGGGGTTGCGGCCGCCGCTCCGATCACGCCGCCGCCCGGCTCGGGCGGGGTGAGTAGGTCCGTCAGCTCCTCCGGGACGTGCAGCGACTCGACCAGGTCCGCGTCCCGGTCGGCCAGCGCGGTCAGGGTGGCCGCCGCCTGGTAGCGGGCCTGCTCCGGGGTGCGGCCGCTGAGCCGGCCCACCTCGGCTAGGAAGCCGGGTAGGTCGGGGCGGTCCTCGATTCCGTCCACCGGGATGATGTCGTGTAGCCGGCTCGGCACGGCCGCGAGCAGCCGGCCGCGTTCGGCCGCACCCAGGGTGCGGGCCAGGGTCAGCACCGTCGCCGTCGCGCCCACCTTCGCGGTGGAGAAGTCGACCCCGGACCGCCGGCCAACATCGGTCACCAGATCCTGGTAGCTGATCGTGGTGGCACTGGTGGGAGCACCGTCCGGGATGGGCCGTGAACTCTCCGGGATGCCGACCGGAGGCGGGGCGGGACCACCGTTGGTGCTGGACGGTTTGTGGCGTCCCGCCGGAGCGGGTCCGTTGCGCCGCCGTTGGTCAAGGCTGGTCAACTGTTTGGTGGCGCCCAGGCTGGCCCCGGTCCCGCTGGGCCGCTGTCCCTGGCTCCGGGCCTGACGGGCGAGCGCCCGGCGGCGTTGGTTGTCGCCCTCCATCTGCTTGCGCATGTGACCTCCTCCACTGCGGTTCCTGCTGTCATCAATGCCTTCCCACCGCCGGCAAGCAGGAAACAGGCCCGGCCAGGGCCGCGGAGGGCGAGGAGATCCTCATCCGGCCGGGGTGATGGTTGCTCACCCGGTTGAGCCGGACGATCGCAGTGGACCGGTGGACTTCCGAGGTATGCGGAAGGGAAGGTCGTGATGAAGCGGATCGTCGAGATCATCCCCGCCCGACCCGGCTGGTACGCACGTTGGCGTCTGGCACCCGGTGGCACCCGTTGCTACCCGGTCAGCCTGTGGGTCCTGCTTGAGGAGAGCGACGGCACGGGCCGGGAGGTGATCGGGGTGGACTGCGTCGGGCAGTGGCCCGGTGCGGACGACAACGAGGCCGGCGGGGAGTTTATCCGTTACCTCTTCCAGACTCCGGATTCGGGCGCGCCGGGGGACGCCGAACCAGCGACGGTGGTGCCGGGGCGGGTAACTGGCCGCGACCTGCGGGCGGTGTAGTGAGCGGAGATATCGACGATGGAGCAGAGGGGCGCCGCACTCCCGCCGCGTCCGGCCGGACCGATCGGTAGCGGTGGCCTGAGGTGTCGAAACCCGCCGGCCGTTCGAATGTTGAATATTTTTCCCGAATGTCCTCGGCGATGGCCCTCGGACACCGAGGATCGACGGTGGGGATAGACGTACCAGCTGTCTGGGGGCGACAGGATGAGGTTCTCCGTCGTAGACGTCGGTTACGACCAGCGGCAGGTCGATTCCTGCCTGGATGAGCTCGGGGTTCGGTTGAGCCGGTTGGCGGCACGCGCAGAGGGCACCGCGCGGGCCGGGCGGGAGTGGGACGAGATCCGCGAGGAGGCGGCGGGTCTCTGTGGGGTGCTCCAGCGGCTCGACCTTGGCGATCTGGCTCGGCGACCCGTTGACTCACCCGACCGGGAGGCGGCTGAGCGGGAGGTGACCGACCTGCTGCTACGGGCGCGACTGGAATTCGACGCCGCCCGGGAGGAGGCTCGACGGGTACGCGAGCAGGCCTATACCGAGGCGGTACAGGCCCGCCGGGAGCTTGAGGCGGCGCTACACGCTCGACGGTGCCGGGCGGTCCGGGTTGATGAGATCCTCGGTGGCCCGACGGAGGCGGTGCCGACCGACACGCCAACCGCCGCCTCCGCCGTGGCGCCGAGCCGAGTAGTCCACTGAGGACGATCTGCCCGTGGGGATCCGCCCGTGGGGATCCGCCCGTGGGGATCCGCCCGTGGGGATCCGCCCGTGGGGATCCGCCCGTTGGGGACGATCCGCCCGTTGGGGATGATTCGCCTGCTGAGGACGATTTGGCCGCTGGGCGGGACAGGGTTCCGTCACACCAGCGCGCGGACGATTGTGGTCGCCCGGGATTCGTGCTGGGCGTACGCGTCGGGGAAGGCCGATACCTGGACAGACTGGGCCGCCCAGGCGACGCTCATCTCCTGCCAGCCGGGTACCTGCAGGAGCGCTTGGTAGAACGCCTTGGCCGCGTAGGTCGGCGTCATCAGCTCGGCGACGCTGCCCCAGCCGGTGCTTGCGCGCTGCTGGAACAGGCCGACCGAATCGTGGTCCCAGCCAACCGCCTCGTGCGGGTAGTTCTGGGACTCCGGCACGCTGGCGTTGGCGTAGTTGAGCAGGGTGCTCTCCTGCATCGCGGTCGCGATGGCGACGATCAAACCGCGATGCGGGATGTTCATCTCGGCCCCTACATCGACAATTGTTTTGGCATTGTCCATCTGGGTCTGGGTCAGCCCGGCGACCGGTTGGGGCGGTGTTGGCTCGCTGGAGGCGGGCTCCTGCTCAGTCGCCGTTGGGCTGGCGGTTTCGGTCGGGCTGGCGGTTTCGGTCGGGCTGGGGCTGGTCGAGGCGGGTGTGGCGTCGTCTCGGAGGAGGGAGCGCCCGGCGCGCTCCGCCGCGTTGCCCCGTTCCGTTGCCGCCTCGGCGACTGGGGCTTGCTCCGGCTGCTCGGGAGTCTGCCGCGTCCCGACGTAGGCGGCTGCGCCGAGGCAGCAGGTGAGGCCGGCGGCGAGCGCGACCCGGGTCGGGGTTGACGCCAGCAGCGTGCGTAGCCCGCGACTGGAGGTGCGGACGGGCCGGGTAGTCCGTTCGGTGGAGGTTTCATCGGTCGACTGGGTGGCCGATGACTGCTGGGTTGTCTTCTCGGTGTAGGCATCGTCGGGGTGCATCCGCCGAGGCTAGAAAGCAGATCGCTCACTGCCATCGGTCCGATTAGTGGGGTGCGTCACTAATTGCAACAAAGTTCGGATGGGGCGGATGAGGTCCGAGGGAAGCCTTACAAACCTCTGCTATCGCTAATATCGGAAATGGGTGCTCAGGAAGCGTGAAGGGTGCAAGTTTCTGATCTTGCTGGGTGAGTGGATCTATGGATGGACCCCTCCTCCGAACGGCTGGCGGCAGCTCCGGCGTTCGGTTGTGCAGGGTCGGTCGGAGTGCTGACCCGACAGTTCCGGTTCGACGTGGGCTGGGTCAGTGCCGGCCGTTGTCGGTCAGCGCCACCGTCAGGTGATGTCGGCTCGCGTCCTCGGTGGAGAAGGGCCAGAGTCGGTCAGCGTGCTCTACCAGGTCAGCCAGCTGTTGGCGGGTCAGTCCGGCCGACGAGATGGAGGCGTTCACGTCGGCCCGGTACCGGCCGTCGTCGTCGCGGCCGAGCTTCGCCTCGGCCCGCACCTGGACCGTGTGTGCCTCGTCGGTGATCTCGCCGGCCGCTTCCACCGCAGCATGGTGCAGGCAGGAGGCGAAGGCGGCAGCGAGCAACTGCGACGGGCTCAGCCCGGTGCAGTGCGGAGCCAGTGGGGATGCCAGGGCGGTGGAGAGCCCACCATCCTCGGTACGGACGTGCCCGCCCTCCGCCGTCGCGGTGGCTGTCTCGTTCAGCCAGGAACTGTGCTGGGACATCGTGTTCCTCCCGTCACTCACCCCGGGCTACCCGGCGTCCGGCCGGCGAAACCGTGTTCCGAACCCGGAGGAGCAGCTCCGGCCAGCGGGTCGGCTGGGCCCGTCGTTTCGTTTCGGCCCCTGCCGGGAGCGTCCGAGTAGCCTGCACAGCGGGGGCACAGGAAGCGCACAACCGCCCTACAGCGGGAGCATCCAGGATGAGGGCCATGATGACCAACGAGCAGGTGGGACCAGCCCGGGTTGACCTCCGCCGCCCTGACGGCCAGCCCGTGCGGGTCCTGGTCGTTGACGACGAATCCGCCCTGGCTGACCTGCTGTCGATGGCGCTGCGCTACGAGGGCTGGCAGGTGCGGACGGCCGGCAACGGGATGGCGGCGTTGAGCACGGCCCGCCAGTTCCAGCCAGACGCGGTGGTGCTCGACGTGATGCTGCCCGACCTGGACGGCTTCGCGGTGCTGCGTCGCCTGCGCGAGGTGGCTCCGACGGTGCCGGTGCTCTTCCTGACCGCACGGGACGCGGTCGAGGACCGGATCGCCGGGTTGACCGTCGGCGGTGATGACTATGTGACCAAGCCGTTCAGTCTGGAAGAGGTGATCGCCCGCCTGCGGGCGCTGCTGCGCCGTTCCGGCTTCGCGATCGCCGCCCGACAGGAGGCGGTGCTCACCGTCGGTGACCTCTTCCTTGACGAGGACAGCCACGAGGTGAGTCGGGGTGGGCAGTTGATCAATCTGACCGCCACCGAGTTCGAGCTGCTGCGCTACCTCATGCGTAACCCGCGTCGGGTGCTCAGCAAGGCGCAGATCCTGGACCGGGTCTGGAACTACGACTTCGGGGGTCAGGCCAACGTGGTGGAGCTGTACATCTCGTACCTCCGTAAGAAGATCGACGTCGGCCGTGCACCGATGATCCACACCCTGCGCGGGGCAGGCTATGTGCTCAAGCCCGCCGACTGAACGGGTGGGTTGGCGGCGGTGGGTTGCCGGTCGGTCGCTGCGGACCCGGCTGGTGGTCATCCTGGTCTGCCTGCTGGCCGCGGTCAGCGTCGGCATTGGTGGGATCACCACCGTCGCGTTACGGGACTTCCTGACCGACCGAATCGACCGGCAACTCCAGGCCGATGCCGGACCACAGGGCTTTCCCCCTCCCGAGCGGCGGCGCGAGTGGCAGGACCTGAAGATCCCGGTCGGAATGGGAGTGGGGTCGGTTATCGCGGACCTGCAGGATGGCCGGGTCGCCGAGGCCCGCATCCAGACCGAGGTCCGGGAGAACGGTGGAAAGAGCATCGCGTCCGAGACGGTGGCGGCGTTGGGTGGCCTGGTGCCGGGCGCCGAGCCGCGCACGGTGGATCTGGATCAGGGAGAGTACCGGGCCATAGCCAAGCAATGGCCGGACGGCCGGGTGACCGCGTTCGCCCTCCCCCTCGCCGAGGTGCAGGAGACGGTGATGTGGATGGTCGTCGCGCAGGCTGGTATCGCTGGCACCGGGCTCATCGTGGCCGGCACCACCGGCGCGCTGATGGTCCGGCGCACCCTCCGCCCACTGCGGCGGGTCGCCGCCACGGCCGCCGAGGTCAGCGAATTGCCGTTGGACCGGGGTGCGGTGACGCTGCCGGTGCGGGTGCCGGGGGCCGACACCGACACCCGCACCGAGGTGGGCCAGGTCGGCGCCGCGCTCAACCGGATGCTCGGGCACGTCGCCGCCGCGCTCGCCGCGCGGCAGGCCAGCGAGACACGGGTACGTCAGTTCGTCGCCGACGCGAGTCACGAACTGCGCACCCCGTTGGCGGCCATCCGGGGGTACGCGGAGGTGGCCCGGCGAGGCCGGGACCAGGTGCCGCCCGACGTGGCGCACGCCCTGCGTCGCGTCGAGTCCGAGAGCACCCGGATGACCGGTCTGGTGGAGGATCTGTTGCTGCTTGCCCGGCTCGACTCGGGCCGCCCGCTCGCCGTCGCGTCGGTGGACCTCTCCGTGCTGGTCGTGGACGCGGTCAGTGACGCGCATGTCGCCGGGGCCGAGCACCGCTGGCAACTGGACCTGCCGGAGCAGCAGATCGCCGTGCCCGGTGACGCGGCCCGGCTGCACCAGGCGTTGGCCAACCTGCTGGCCAATGCCCGGGTGCACACCCCCGCTGGCACCACGGTCACCACCAGCCTCGCGGTCGAGCCGGACGCCGCGGTGCTTCGGGTCGCCGACGACGGCCCGGGTATCCCGGAGGAGCTTCAACCGGAGGTCTTCGAGCGCTTCGCGCGTGGGGACAGCTCGCGGTCACGGTCGCAGGGCAGCACCGGGCTGGGGCTCGCCATCGTCGCCGCGGTGGTCGACGCCCACCACGGAACCGTCTCGGTGCGCAGCCGACCCGGTCGCACCGTGTTCACCGTGCGACTGCCGAATTCCACAGCGGAGACATAGCGGACCCATGGGGGCTGTGCAGTCCGGCCGGCCAGGCTTCCCGCCATGGACAGAATCGAGACGACCTACGGGTCCCGTGCCGCTCCGTCGGCGGGCTTCGCCCGAACACCGCTGGTAGCACCGGAGGCGGCGCCGACCTCCACGCCACGTCGGTCGGCCCACTGGGCCCGCCTCTGCCTCGGCGGGCTACTGCTCAGCACCGCCGGGCTTTACCTGTGGGGGCTTGACGTCTCCGGCTGGGCCAACGCCTACTACGCGGCGGCGGCCCAGGCCGGCGCGCAGAACTGGACCGCCTTCTTCTACGGCTCGTTCGATGCCGCCAACTCCATCACCGTTGACAAGACGCCCGCCGCGCTGTGGCTGATGGCGCTCTCGGTGCGGCTGTTCGGCCTGAACAGCTGGGCGGTGCTGCTGCCGCAGGCGCTGTGCGGGGTGGCCGCGGTCGCGGTGCTCTACGCCACGGTGCGGCGTTGGCACGGCCCGGCAGCAGGGTTGATCGCTGGTGCGGTCCTCGCTGTCACGCCGGTGGCCACGCTGATGTTCCGGTTCAACAACCCGGACGCGCTGCTGGTGCTGCTGCTGGTCGCCGCCGCCTACGCCACCGTACGGGCGGTCGAGACGGCCGCCACCCGATGGCTCGTACTCGCCGGCGTGCTGGTCGGGTTCGGCTTCCTCACGAAGATGCTGCAGGCGTTCTTGGTGGTACCGGTGCTCGCCGGTGTCTACCTGCTGGCAGCGCCGACCGGGCTCGGCCGGCGGATCCGCCAGACCCTGTGGGCCGGCCTCGCGGTCGTGCTGTCCGCGGGTTGGTGGGTGGCCATAGTCGAGCTGGTCCCTGCCAGCGCTCGCCCGTATGTCGGTGGCTCGCAGACCAACAGTGTCCTCGAGCTGACCCTTGGCTACAACGGCCTCGGCCGCATCACCGGCCGCGAGGAGGGCAGCGTGGGGCGGCCCGGCGGAGGGGACTTCGGTGCCGGGACCGGCCTGTTGCGCATGTTCGACGACCAGGTTGGCGGGCAGATCGCCTGGCTGTTGCCCGCCGCGTTGATCCTGCTCGCGACCGGTCTACTGGTGGTCGGGCGGGCCCCGCGGACCGACCGGACCCGCGCCGGGCTGCTGCTCTGGGGCGGCTGGTTGCTGGTCACCGGGGCGATCTTCAGCTTCATGTCCGGGATTTTCCACGAGTACTACACCGTGGCCCTGGCACCGGCGGTCGGCGCCCTGGTCGGGATCGGGGTAACGCTCCTGTGGCGGGTCCGCTCCGCTCCGCTCGGCGCGGTCTGGCATCGGCAGCCCCACGCCGCCATCGCCATCCTGGCCGGGGCACTGGCCGTCACCGCGGGGTGGTCCTGGCTGCTGCTGGCCCGTAGCCCCGACTGGTATCCGTGGTTGCGTACCACCGTCTTGGTGGGTGGCCTCGTGGCGGCGGCGCTGTTGGTGCTCTCTCCTCGGCTGCCCCGATCAGTTGTGGTGGCGGGGCTTGCGCTGGGCGCCGCGGCGGCCCTCGCCGGGCCGGTGGCCTACTCGATACACGCCGCCGCGACGGCGCACAACGGTGGGGTTCCCACCGCGGGACCGGAGCTGACTCGTGCGGTCGGCGCCCGGTCTGACGGCGCAGGGCGTGGCCCCGGCGCCGCCGGTGCCGGCCAACCTCCCGGTGGGGGCCAGCCACCTGGGGCCGGGCGGCTGCCGCAGGGGCCGGATCGGCAACCCGGCATGGCGCTCGACAACCGCCAACCGGGTCAGCCTGGTGGGTCTGATGGGCCGAACGGGTCCGGTGGGCCCGGAGGGCCACACCAGCTCGGCGAGCCGGGCGGTGACGGCGGGCTACTGGGTGCCCGCGTTCCCAGTGCGCAACTACGCGAGCTCCTTGAACTCGACAGCGACAGCTACACCTGGGTCGCGGCCACGGTCGGTGCGAACAACGCTGCCGGCTACCAGCTGGCCACCGGCGATCCGGTGCTGCCCGTGGGTGGCTTCAACGGCACCGATCCCGCCCCGACCGTCGCCGAATTCCAGCGGTACGTCGCTGCTGGAGAGATCCATTGGTTCATCGGTGGGGGTGGCTTCCGGGGCGCCAACGGTGGCAGCTCCGCCTCCTCCGAGATCGCCGCCTGGGTGGCGGAGACGTTCGAGGCGCGAACCGTGGACGGAATCACGATCTACGACCTGAGCAGCGAGGTAGCGGAAGCATGATCGATACAACCGAGGTCCGGGCCACCGAGTGGATCCGGCCGGTCGCCACCGCGCCCATCCTGGACGTGGTGATTCCCGTCTACAACGAGGAGGCCGACCTTGGGCCGTGTGTGCGGCGGCTGCACGCACACCTACGCGCGAATGTCCCGTATCCGTTCCGGATCACGATCGCGGACAACGCCAGCGTCGACGGCACGCTGGACGTCGCCCGGTCACTCGCCGTCGACCTCGCCGGCGTCGAGGTGCTACATCTGGACGCCAAGGGGCGTGGGCGGGCACTTCGGGCCGCCTGGTCGGCCTCACCCGCGCCGGTGCTCGTGTACATGGATGTCGACCTGTCTACTGATCTGGCGGCGCTGTTGCCACTGGTGGCGCCGCTCATCTCCGGCCACTCGGACCTGGCTATCGGCACCCGGCTTGCCCGTACCTCACGAGTGGTTCGGGGTGCGAAGCGGGAGGTGATCTCGCGGGGCTACAACCTGTTGCTGCGGGGAATCCTCGCCGTTCGATTCTCCGATGCCCAGTGTGGCTTCAAGGCGATCCGGGCTGACGTGGCGGCCCAACTGCTGCCGTTGGTGCGAGACACCGAGTGGTTCTTCGACACCGAGTTGCTGGTGCTGGCCCAGCGGGCTGGCCTCCGCATCCACGAGGTTCCGGTGGACTGGGTGGATGATCCGGACAGTCGGGTGGATGTGTTGGCGACCGCGCTGGCCGACCTGCGTGGTATTGGCCGGCTGGGCCGGGCCCTGGTCACCGGCGCGCTGCCGTTGCGGCACCTGCGTGACCAGTTCGGACGGGCCCCGCTCGCACCGCCGCCAGCTCGAGTGCCGGTGGGGCTGCCGCGACAGCTGGGCCGGTTCGCCCTGGTCGGGTTGGCCAGCACGGTGGCCTACCTGCTGCTGTACGTCGCCACCCGTGGCGTCCTCGGTGCCCAGCCGGCAAACCTGCTGTCGCTGCTGGTCACCGCGGTAGCCAACACAGCGGCGAATCGGCGGCTGACCTTCGGGATCATCGGTCGGTGGCGCGCCGGTCGGCACCACCTGCAGGGCCTGGTGGTCTTCGGGCTCGGCCTGGCGCTGACCAGTGGTTCGCTCGCGTTGCTACACGCCGTGGTGGCGGCTCCGACCCGGACGGTGGAGTTGGCGGTGCTGGTCGCTGCGAACCTGGCCGCCACGGTGTTGCGGTTCGTGCTGCTTCGCTATTCCATGCATCACCGGCGGGGTCGCTGACGGACGGGGCTGATTAGCCACCAAATCAGAATGTTGGCGTGGTTATGACCCGCAATGCGCCCTGCATGCGCGTACTGTGTCCGAATACATCCTCAGCGTATTGAAGCACCCTCCCGGTGCGCCCGGTTTGGTGGGCCGAGGGGCGAGATCGGAAGGAGTAGCCAGTGGATCATCTGGCCTACCTGGACGCGGGATCGGGCAGCCTGATCGTGCAGGCGGTGGTTGGCGGGGTAGCTGGTGTCGCGGTGGCCGGCAAGCTCTACTGGCGACGCTTGGTCAACCGGTTCCGCAAGCAGCCCACCGACCGGCACTGACCGCATGACATCTGCATATCCCGACCTCCGGGCCGAGCCAGGATCCTTCCGGGACCCCGCGAACCGGGTCTTTCACCGCGGCGACGACGTGCTGCGCGGGTTGGACGAGCGGGCTGCCACCGACTGGCGGTCCCTCGCCGGCAGCGACTTCTTCGCGACGCTACTTGCCGAGGGCAAGGTGTGCGACACCGTGGAGACCAGCCCGGCGCCGCCGGGCTGGTCCGCGGTGCTCCGGCACGAACGCATCCCATTCGTCTCCCACCCGTACGAGTGGTCCCACGGCATGCTGCGGGACGCCGCCCTGCTGCACCTGGACATCCTCCAGGCGGCGCTACCGGGGGGCTTCACCACCAAGGATGGCTCGGCGTACAACCTGCAGTGGCGCGGCGTGGAGCCGGTCTTCATCGATATCGGCTCCTTCGCCCCGGTCCAGGACGGTGAACCCTGGGCCGGCTACCGCCAGTTCTGCCAGACCCTGCTGTACCCGTTGCTCCTCGGCGCCCACCTGGGGCTGGACTTTCAGCCGTTGCTGCGGGCCCAGGTCGACGGGATCGAGGCGGACCAGATTCGTCGTCTGTTCACCGGCCGTCGCCGGTTCCGCCCCGGCGTGCTTACCCACGTCCACCTGCATGACGCGATGCAGCGACGCAACTCCCGATCCAGTACGGCCGAGGTCCGCAACCAGCTGCGCGACGCCGGCTACTCCCGGGACCTCGCCGTCGCCACGGTACGCGGTCTGCACCGCCTCGTCCGCCGGCTGGACCGGTCGCCGCCTGCCAGCCACTGGATTGACTACCAGCGCACCTGCGGCTACACCGCCGAGGACCGGGCCACCAAGGAGCGCTTCGTCGCCGCTTCGCTCACCGCCGGGCCCCCGACCCGGCTGGCGCTCGACCTCGGGACCAACGACGGCCGGTACGCCCGCCTGGCCGCGCGTCACGCCGAGTACGTCGTCGCCGTCGAACAGGACCCCGGGGTGGTTGACCGGCTCTACCGGGAGCTGCGGGCCGAGGGGGAGCAGCGGGTTCTGCCGTTGGTGATGGATCTGGCCGACCCGTCACCCGGCGGCGGCTGGCGGGGGATCGAGCGGGCCTCCTTCGGTGACCGGGCGCGGGCTGATGTCGTCCTCGCCCTGGCGGTGGTGCACCACCTCGCGGTGGGACGGAACGTCCCGTTGCCGGAGGTGGTCGCGTGGTTGGCCGGTTTCGGTCGGCCGGGCACGCGGCTGGTGGTGGAGTTCGTGCACCCGGAGGATCCGATGGCCCGTCGGCTGTTGGCCAACAAGCCGGAGGACACCTTCCCCCACTACCGCCGGGACGAGTTCGAGCGACTGCTCGCTGCCCACGGTCACCTTGAGGAACGCCTTCGTCTGCCCTCGGGTAGTCGGACCCTGTACCGGGTGGTCCTGAGTGGGTGACCCGGACACCGCGCCCACACCGGATCAACCCGAGGGCGTTGACGGCGCCGCTGATCGACGAGCCGGCGCAGCGGGGGACCCGGACGGCGCGCCGCGGCGTGGCTGGAGAGCGGAGGGGTTCCGGCTGCTGGAGCTCGCCGCTCTGCTCGGGCTCGCGGTTACTCAGCCGTTGTTGGATGTGCTCGGCCGGAGCCCGGACTTCTTCCTCTTCCACCGGGCCGGCCGTGGCGAGATCGTACAGCTGGTCGTGCTGGTCGCGATCGTACCGACCCTCGCGGTCGGCGCGCTCGCGGCGATGTCGCGGCTCGCCGGCCGTACCACCCGGGAGCTGACCCACACGCTGCTCGTGGGTGTCCTGCTCACCGCGCTGGCCGTGCAGGTTGGACGGCACACGACACCATTGCGGGGCGTACCGCTGTTGCTGCTGGCGGTTGTCGTCGCGGCGGCGGCGACGGTGGCCTACCGACGGTGGCGTGCCCCGGCCCGCGTGCTACGGGTCGCGGCGCTCGGGCCAGTGGTCTTCGTCGCGCTGTTCCTGCTCGTGTCGCCCACTTCGGCGGTGGTGTTGCCGCGCTGGGACGGCGGCACCGTCGGGCTGGCCCGCGCTGGTGGCCATCCGCCGGTGGTACTCCTGGTCCTCGACGAACTGCCCCTGGTCTCCCTGCTTGACCCGGACCGGCAGATCGACGCGGACCGGTTCCCGCACTTCGCTGAGCTGGCCGCCGGCTCGACCTGGTACCGGAACGCGACCGGGGTCAGCGGTTGGACGCCGTACGCGTTGCCGGCGATGTTGACCGGCCGCTATCCGGACACCGGGGCAGCTCCCCACTATTCGCACCATCCGGACAACCTGTTCACTGCCTTCGGTGGCCTCTACGACATCCGCGCCGAGGAGAGCATCGCCCGCCTCTGCCCGCCCAGCCGCTGTGAGACGCCGCTGGGTCGGGAGCAGGGGATGGGGGTACTGGCTCGGGAGAGCGCGAAGTTGCTGGCGCGGATATCCGCACCAACAGAGAGCCGGGTTGACCCGGCGGACTCCTACCGGGAGCAGACCGCCGCTGAGGTTGGCCTCGACGCGGCCGAGCCGATCCCGGAGGATCCGACGTTTCGCTGGGACCGGTTGAGTGACAACCAACCGGCCCGGTTCAGTAGCTTCCTCGCCGGGCTCCGGCCGTCTGACGGGCCCACCCTGCACTTCCTGCACCTGCTGATGCCGCATTCGCCATGGGCGTATCTGCCCTCGGGGATGCGCTACGTGGCGCCGGAGGACTTCCCGAACGACGGGGAGGGCTGGGCGGAGTTGGCCCGTCAGCGCCACCTGGCCCAACTCGGCTACACCGACCGGCTGATCGGCGAGACCCTGCGTACGCTGCGCGCCACCGGACTCTACGACGACGCCCTGCTGGTGGTCACCGCCGACCACGGGGTGAGCTTCACCGAGGGGGCGCCGGGGCGGGGGATGGGCGCGATCGAGGTCGCCGCCGACGAGGTGGCGTGGGTGCCGCTGTTTGTCAAGTATCCCGGGCAACGCACCGGCCGGGTCGACGACCGGGACTGGCAGCACGTCGATCTGTTGCCCACCCTCGCGGACGAGGCGGCGATCCGGCTGCCCTGGGCGGTCGACGGTTTGTCGGCGCGGGAGGCGCCCCGGGCGCAGGCAAGTAAGGTCTTCTATGACCGGCCCGCCCAGCCGATCCCGATCGACGGTGGCGTACCCACCGTCGCGCCGCCGGCCGCGCCGCACCCGCTGATCGGCAGCACGGTGCCGGAACAGCCGACGGCGGGGGTGGCCCAGGTCGAGAACCTGGCTGCCTTCCGGGAGGTGGATCCGGACCAGGGCCTGCTACCCGCGTTGGTCTGGGGTGACCTGCCCGACGAGGTCCCCGATGGCACCCCACTGGCGGTGGCCGTCAACGACCGGGTCGCCGCCGTGGTTCCGGTGGTTGGCCGGGACGAGGGCGGGCGCCGGTTCGCCGCCCTGATCGATGATGATCGGTTTTTTCAGCCGGGAACCAACCAGCTTGATCTCTTCCTCGTCGCCCCCGATGGCACGCTGACCCGGCTCGCGCTTTCCTGACGCTGGTCGCTGGTCGCTGGTCGCTGGTCGGTGGCCTCGGCCTCGTTCTGCTGGCCGCGGTCGCCAGCGTTTGGCCGCTCCAACCTGCTCCGCTCGGCCTGCATCAGGCCATTTACGGTGTTCTGCGGCGATCTTCGCCAAAATTCGTCGTCCAGTGATTTCGTGCTGTCCTGTCCTGCCTCGGCTGACTCCTCGGCTTGGGGTGGAGACCCGGTCGGCGTTTCCTGGGCCGGGGGCCGGGAAATGGGTGACGCATCCCTCACCGGCGAACCACCGCGGGCGGTGTCCTGGGAAGCACGAATACGGTAAAGCGAAGGAAATTCAACGAAGAAGACCTGTCGGCGAAGCGAGGACGCACATGACGGAAGTCAAGCTCGATCACCCCGGTGGGCAGCTGTCGATGCCGGTGAACACGGCGATCGAGGGTCCCGCCGGCATCGGGGTCAGCCAGCTGCTCAAGCAGACCGGGATGACGACCTATGATCCTGGCTTCGTGAACACCGCCGCCTGCTCGTCCGCGATCACCTACATCGACGGCGACGCGGGGATCCTGCGCTACCGTGGCTACCCGATCGAGCAGCTGGCGGAGAAGTCCTCCTTCCTGGAGGTCTCATATCTGCTGATCTACGGCGAACTCCCCACCCAGCAGCAGCTGATCGAGTTCACCGAGCGGATCCGGCGGCACTCGTTGCTGCACGAGGAGATGCGCCGGTTCTTCGACGGCTTCCCCCGGGACGCGCACCCGATGGCGGTGCTCTCCTCGGCGGTCAGCGCCATCTCCACCTTCTACCAGGACAGCCTTGACCCGTTCGACGACGATCATGTGGAGATGTCGACGGTCCGGCTGATGGCGAAGGTGCCGACCATCGCCTCGTACGCCTACAAGAAGTCGATCGGCCAGCCGCTGCTCTACCCGGAGAACTCCCTCGGGTACGTGGAGAACTTCCTCCGGATGACCTTCGGCGTGCCGGCCGAGCCGTACGAGGTTGACCCGGTGGTGGCTCGGGTGCTGGACATGCTGTTCATCCTGCACGCCGACCACGAGCAGAACTGCTCCACCTCGACCGTACGGCTGGTGGGTTCCAGCAACGCCAACCTCTTCGCCTCCGTCTCGGCCGGGGTGAACGCCCTCTTCGGTCCGCTGCACGGCGGTGCGAACCAGGCCGTGTTGGAGATGCTGGAGACGATCCGCGCTGACGGTGGCGATGTCCGCTCCTTCGTGCGGCGGGTCAAGGACCGGCAGGCCGGTGCGAAGCTGATGGGCTTCGGCCACCGGGTCTACAAGAACTACGACCCTCGGGCCGCCATCGTGAAGAAGGCCGCCCAGGACGTGCTCGGTCGGATGTCCATCTCGGACCCGATGCTGGACCTCGCGATGGAGCTGGAGGAGATCGCGCTCGCCGACGACTTCTTCGTCTCCCGCCGGCTCTACCCGAACGTGGACTTCTACACCGGCCTGATCTACAAGGCCATGGGCTTCCCGACGAAGATGTTCACGGTGCTGTTCGCGCTGGGGCGGCTCCCCGGCTGGATCGCCCAGTGGCGTGAGATGATCAAGGACCCGGAGACGAAGATCGGCCGTCCGCGGCAGATCTACACCGGTGCCGCCCAGCGCGACTACGTCAACCTCGAGCAGCGCTGAGCGGAGTGGACTCTCGCTAACCTACCCAGCCGGCAGTCGTTGACCCGTGGTTGGTGTCAGTGACTGCCGGCTGTCGGCGGATGTCGGGACTGCCGGACACCCGTGAGCTGGCCGCAGCTCGGCGGACACCCTGCCCGAACTGGCGTGACTGTACAGACATATGCGTTAATTTCGGGATGTCTTATATCGTGCATGGCGCTACTGGCGCCCAGGGTTTTCCTGTTCTGTCCGCTCTCCAAGCGGCGGGCCGGCGCGCAGTCGCGGCGGTGCGGGACGTCACCACGGTGCCGGACGGATTCGCCTCGGCCACGGTCGACCTGGCGGACGCCGACTCGTTGGCGGCGACCTACACCGGTGCGGACGGTGTGTTCGTCCACCTTCCGTTGGGGGCGCCGACCGATCTGGGAACCTACGCCAAAGCGGTCGCCGCGGCGGTCGCCACGGCCCGACCTCCCCGACTGGTCATCTCCACCAGCGGTCAGATCGTTGACCAGCCGGGGACGCCGCTCCAAGCGGCGCCGGAGACGCCGGTCGTCCAGCTCATCCGGGACATCGAGGCGAGTGGCGTCCCGACGGCCGTCGTTGCTCCGCGCCTTTACCTGGAAAATCTGCTACTGCCCGTCGTCATGGGGCCCGTACGTGCGGAGGGGGTCCTGCGCTATCCGCTTCCGGAGAACTACGCCGTGTCGTGGAGTTCCCACCTGGACGTCGCGGACATCGT
This sequence comes from Salinispora pacifica CNR114, assembly GCF_000514775.1. Classification (GTDB taxonomy): domain Bacteria; phylum Actinomycetota; class Actinomycetes; order Mycobacteriales; family Micromonosporaceae; genus Micromonospora; species Micromonospora pacifica. The sequence continues at coordinate 82,679 of NZ_KI911467.1, forward strand.
CACCCGGCTCCTGACCGACGCGACCGTTACCACCGGTACGGTCGCGGTCGGGCATCGACCTGGGCTGACGGGGGCGGACCTGGCCGCGGGATTCTCCACCTACCTGGGGACGGACGTGCGCTACGAGGCCATCACACCGGCCGCGTTCGGCGATCTCATCACCCCGCTCTTCGGTGCCGGTGCCAGCGCCGGCGTGGTGGGCCTGTACGAGCTGTTGAACGCCCAGGCCGGGAACACCATCGCCGAGGAGAACAGCGCCCAGCGGCTGCTTGGTCTCGCTCCACGTTCCGTCACCGACTGGCTCACGCAGGTACGCGCCTGAGTCGACGCGGTGGCGGAGTCCCGTCGCCCCTCGGCTTGCCGGGCCTGCTGTACCACCCCGCCCCGCAGCGGTGACATCCGCTGGCGGGGCGGGGCGCGGAGCGCGCGATCGCGTCCTTGTGGCAGCACGAGTGCTGCTGGTCGCGTATCTTGTCGCCCGCCGCTACGGGCGTGGTTGAGCCATCCCGCCGGCGGCCGACGCTGATCGTTGCCGTGCGGCCTCGTACAACACGACGGTCGCCGCGGCGGCGGCGTTCAGGGAACTGGCGGCGCCGGTGATCGGGATCTGAAGCGTACGGTCGCAGGACTGCCGCCATGCCGTGCTGAGTCCGCGCGTCTCGTTCCCCACCGCGATGAGCTTTGGGCCGGTGAGGTCGTGCGCGGCGATCTCCACCGCACCGTTTTCGTCGGTGCCGACGATCTCGATGGGGATGCGGGCAGCGCGCAGCGAGTCGGCCCAGTCCAGCACCGCACGATGGCTCGGCACGCGCACCACCGGCACGGTGAACAACGACCCGGTACTCGCGCGCACGGACTTGGGATCGTAGGGGTCGGCCGCATGCCCGGTGATGACCACGCCAGCGGCTCCGAACGCATCCGCGGACCGAACCAGCGAACCAATGTTGCCGGGAGCGGTCGGTCGGTCGAAGGCCATCACCAGCATGTTGGCCGAGTGCGGTATGCGCTGCAGTCGGTCCTCGGGGAGCCCGACCACCGCGAGTAACTCTGGTGGCTCCTCGTCCTTGCCCCCGAGCTCACCCAGCAGCTCCGGCGACACCGCGACCGGGCTGGCCCCGCCGACCCGGTCCAGCAGGTCTCGACTCCATCGGGAGAGGCTCTGCCCGGCGGGATACAGCAGGGCACGGACCTGCCAACCGTGCTCGACGGCGAGGGTGATGGGCCGGACTCCCTGGACCACGAATTCCCCCGCACGCTGGCGTTTGGTGCGATTGGTCAGCAGGGCCTGCCACTGCTGAAAGGTCGCGTTTCGGGTGCTGACCCTGATTGTTCTCGCCATGTGCTCAGTGCCTCCTCGCTGCGCCCACCGTCGTGGAGGCGGTCTCACTCGGCGCCGTCGTCCTCACGTCCCTGTGCGCGTCGCTGGTGGGCTGGGCCCTCCGGGCGGTACTGGAGCGACTCACCCGAGCCGCCCGTACGGCCTGGACGGCGATCGCCCTGAGCGTACTGGTCATCTCCTACGGCGGCCCGCTGCTCGGCACCGGCATCCCCACCGGCTCCCGGATCACCCTGGCGCTGATGCACACCACTGTCGCGGCGGTCCTCATTGCCGTGTTACGCAGCACCTCTCCGAGAGTCGCTGGCCGGTGATCCGAATTCGACCGGGATGGGTCAGGGAATGGGCCACTCGTGGGCCGGTCGGTTGCTGTGCATCAGGTCCACGTAGTGGCGGAGCACCTCGCGCAGCGCCTCGGGCCGGCTCAGGCGGTCGGCGGACTCCAGCCGGTTCAGGGTGGCCACCTGCCAGCTCGCCCCGTTGCGGCTGGTGAGACAGCGCTGCTCGATGATACCGAGCAGCCGATCCCGCTCGACTGGGTCCATTCCCCAGCGGTCCAGCCCGTGGTGGGCCAGCGGCAGTAACCGGCGGAGCACCAACTCGGTGACGGGTAGGTAGCCGAGGCCCGGCCAGAAGACCTGCGCGTCGATGCCGTGTCGGGCGCAGGTGGTGAAGTTCTCCTCGGCGGCGTTGAATGACATCTGCGACCACAGCGGCCGATCGCTCTCGGCCAGCGCGCGGACGAGGCCGAAGAAGAATGCCCCGTTGGCGATGGTGTCCACCACGGTGGGTCCGGCCGGTAGCACGCGGTTCTCCAGCCGCAGCCGCGGCCGGCCCGCCAGGACGTCATACCTCGGCCGGTTCCACCGGTAGATGGTGCCGTTGTGCAGGCGTAGCTCGCCCAGTTGCGGCACGGCGCCAGCCGCGATCGCCTCGACCGGATCCTCCGGGTCGCAGACCGGCAGCAGCGCGGGGAAGTAGCGGACGTTTTCGTCGAAGAGGTCGAAGACGGTGCTGATCCAGCGTTCCCCGAACCATACTCGGGGACGGACACCCTGTGCCTTGATCTCCTCCGCGCGAGTGTCGGTCGCCTGCTCGAACAGCGGGATCCGCGTCTCCCGCCACAGCTCCCGGCCGAAGAACAGCGGTGCGTTGGCACCCAGGGCCACCTGGACGCCGGCGATCGCCTGCGCCGCGTTCCAGTAGTCGCCGAACTGGGCGGGGCTGACCTGGAGGTGGAACTGAGCGCTGGTGCAGGCCGCCTCTGGAGTGATGGTGTCCGCGGTGGTCGTCAGTCGCTCCACGCCGTTGATGACGATTGGCAGATCTTCGCCCCGAGCGGCGAAGATTTGCTCGTTGAGTAGTTCGAAGCGGGGATTCGCGGAGAGCGCCGCAGAGGTGAGGTGTTCCGACCGTAGCGTCGGCAGGATGCCGATCATGACGAGACGGGCGCCGACGGTGCGCGCCCGGGCATCGGCGGCGTTCAGGCGCTCACGCAGCGTCTTCTCGAACTCCAACGCCCCGGTACCGGCGAGCCGCAGTGGAGCTACGTTGATCTCCAGGTTGAACTGACCCAGCTCGGTCTGAAAGTCTGGGTCGGCGACCGCGGCCAGCACCGCGGTGTTGCGCATCGCGGGCCGGGACATGTCGTCGATCAGATTGAGCTCGATCTCCAAACCGGTCGTCGGCCGATCCACATCGAACCGGGAGTCTGGTAGCAGGTCGGCGAAGGCGTGGAGGCAGCGACGGAGCTTTTCGCGATATCGGGCTCGATCCGCACGGTCGAAGGTCCGCACGTCAACGTTCTCGCCCATGGTCACCGCCCTGTCACCGCTGGTCCGTCACCTGACAGTCGCACAGTGTGTCCAACGGCGAAAGACCTGTTGGTTTCTCCCACCCCACCGGTGGGCCGCGACAGGTATCCGTCGATCCAGGCGGCGCCCCTGCGGCCGCGTGGACAGAGCGGGTACCGGGGCCGGTTCAGAGCAGGCTGGCACCGGCGGCCACCGCGGCCAGCAGCAGCAGGCCCAGGCTGGCCTGGAGCAGGAGCGGCGGCCCGAGATGCGACCAGAGCGTCGCCGTACGCGGGGTGAGTGACTGTCCGGTGGTGAGGTTGACGATCCGCTCGATCTTCGGCGGAAGCTCGGAGTCGCGCTGGCGGCGTAGGGTGAGTTGCACGTGGTCGGCCGGGTGCAGGGCACTCTGCGGCAGGTGTCCGTGTAGCTCGACCTCGCACAGCCGTCCGGCGGAGTCCCGCAGCCGGACAGGGGTAACCAGGAACTCCGGCCCGTTCCGAAGCTCCTTGAAGGTGCGCCGACCGCGGCCGGAATCGGCCGCCGCGAGCTGCTGGAGCAGGGCCATCAGCATTCTGACCACGCCGGCTGCCACGAGCACCGCCACCAGCACCGGCTGGCCCACCCGTACCTCACGCGGGTAGCCCTCGAGTAACCGGACGATTCGCCCGGTGACGATGCGCGCCGTCGGATGCGTGATCCGTGGGGTATGTAGGTCGCTGTCCATCGCCACCACCCAGGGTTGATCTGTTCCCCGATGGTATCGGCCGGTGTGGGTGAATGGGGGGAATGAACGTCGATCACGTGTCGTGGGTCAGGTGACAAGTCAGCTGGCACGGGTAACCGCAGGGTCGAGCTGGAAAGGGGTCGCGCATGCAGCTGTCCTTCCTACGCCCGCTCTATGATCGACCGGGCCCGTGGTGTTCGGTTTACCTGGATGCCTCAGCCGACACCGAGGACGCCCACGCCGCGCTGGACCTGCGCTGGCGCGCGCTCCGGGACCGCCTTCAGGAGCAGGGGGCCGACCCGGCGTCGATCGAGGCGATCGATCGGGTGGTGCGGGGTCATGATCCGATGCCGGGTGACTACGGCATCGCGGTCTTCGCCAGCCACGGTCGGGTGGCCCTGTCGGAGTACCTGTCCGCCCCGCCGCTGCGGGACATCGCCACATTCGCGTCGCTGCCGCACGTGATGCCGCTGCTGGCCCAGCGGGGCGAGCAGGTGGCCTGGGTGCGGGTGATCGCCGACCGGACCGGAGCGGACGCGATGGCGGTCAGCGCGGGGGGCGTGCCCCGGCACGCCCAGGTTCGGGGCCGGCAGGACTACCAACTGCGTCGCGTGCGGCCGGGCGGTTGGTCCCAGTCCCGCTATCAGCGGGCTGCGGTGGAGGCATGGCACCGCAACGCGGGGGATATCGCCGCCGCCGCCGCGGAGCTGGCTGAGAAGGTGCGCGCCGACGTGGTGGTGGTGTCCGGAGATGTGCGGGCCACCGGTGTGATCGCCGCGCAGTTGCCGGAGCGCTGGCAGGAGGTGCTGGTCCGTACCGATGCCGGCAAGCGGGCCGACGGCGCCGACCACACCCAGTTGGATGACCTGACCGTGCAGACCATCGCCGAGGTGGCCGACCAGCGGATCAGTACTGCCCTGGACCGTTTCGGCGAGCAGGAGGAGGTCGGTTCCGGGCTGGACGCGGTGGTCTCCGCGCTGCAGCGAGACCAGGTCGAGAACCTGCTTCTCGTGGACGACCCATCGGCGACGGGAGAGTTGTGGGTCGGGTCGGATCCCACCCAACTCGCCACCGATCCTGAGCAGCTGTCTGCCATGGCGGTGCGGGACCCGGAGCAGGTACGCGTCGATGCCGCCCTGGTGCGGGCGTTGGTGGGGACTGACGCGGAGTTGACCGTCCTCGGCCCCGAGGAGGCGCCGGAGCTGACCGGCGGGGTGGGTGCGGTACTCCGGTACGTCGATGCGGCCACGCCGGGGCGGGACGGCGAGTGAGGTCCCGCCGCCCATCCGCCGGGGTTACCGGGAAATCCCGATGAGTAGGGGATGCCCAGTTTGAACCCCATCGGGGTGGGAAGCCGGGCTGCGTGGTTAGTGAACGAGGAAGGGCCGGGCCGGCGCACGGGGTGCGCGCGGGGCGCGCCGACGGGCTGACCGGCGACCGCGTCGTGGCCGCCGGCAGTGCGGCCCGGACCCTGGTCGCGGCCATCGCCCGGGCCCTACGCGGCACCGACTGTGCCGACCTGGGGCATCCCAGAGGGATTTCTCGTCTCAGCGGGGCACCCGAACCGATCCGGCGGGCAGCGGCTGCCCGAGCCGCCGGTCGGGTCGCGCTGACCGTGGGGCAAGCCGCCGATGTGGACGCAGATCAGGTGGCCCGTTGGTTCGCCGACCAGTATCCCCGCCGCCGCTATCCCGGGATGCTGCTCGGCTCCCCGCACGGCGCGGCGGCCCACCTCGCGGTCGCGCTCGGCATCCCGTGGCTGCCCACCGGCTTCGAACTCAGTGTGCACTGGCCGCAGGGGGCGGTGGACAGGCCGCCGGCCGCGCTCGATCACGGTGCCGCACTGGCCGCACGATTGCTGGTGGGCAACCCCGAACTCCACGTCCGGCAGGTGCACTGCCCGGCCAGCCGCGGTGCGCTGGCGGGGGCGACCGTCGCGCTGGCCGCTCGCTGGCGCTGGCTGCCCGCGGCCTACCTCCAGTTGCTGGCCGATTGCCTGGAGCCCGGAGCGCCGGTGCTGCTGCTCTGTGACGCGCGTACCTGGCCGGTGGTTGGCTCCGCCCCCGGGCACAGCTTCCAGGTCGGCTCGCCGCGTAGTGGGTTTGATCCGGTGGATTTCCACCCGGACAGTCCCGCGTTGCGTCAGGTGCTCCACGCGGCCGGAAGCGACGGCGCGCGGTGGTGCCCGCCGACGGTGGCGGGGGTGCCCCGCCTGGCCGAACACGGGGTGGAACCCGGGTTCGAGCAGTCCGTTCGGGATTGGGGTTCGGTGCACCGGCATCCGTCGCATCAGGTACTCGTGCCCGAGCCGGCGGTGTTGAGCGCGCTGACCGCGGACCTGTACCGCCACTGGTTGCGCGCGGCCGGAAAGACCGGCAACCGGCTGATCGTCGAGTGCGGCCGACTGCTCGACCCGTGGCAGGTGGTTCGGGCCGGCATGGTGCCCTACTGGTGCGAGAACGCCACCCGGCGCAGTGTGGAGGGGGTGGAGTGGTGGCTCGCCGGCAGCGAGCCGTTCAGCTCCGTGGATGTGCTGCCGGAGCCGCCGGGGCTACGGTCACCGGCGGTCGCCGGGCTGCCTCAGTGGCTGGCTGTGGCCGGCTTCGGCCGTCGTCGGCGGGCTCTGGATCGGTCGGCGACCCGGGGTTACCCGGTCACCTCGGTGCCGACGCGTCGGGCCACCGAGGTGCTGCGGGCGCAGTCGTACGACCTGCCGGCGCCGTCGCCGATGACCGTTGCGGCAGCCCTTGCGGCACTCCGCGACGGCGGCTTCCCGCAGGGCCTGCTCGTCTCCTGACCCGGACGTGCCGAAACATCCTCGCGAACCCTGGGTCCCGTGATTGAGTACCTACGGAGCGGGAACACCGCTGGCTGCGGCGGCCGGATCCTGCCGGCGCCCACTGGCGTCCCAGCCACGAAACCCACTTCCGACCCGGTGCGTGGGGTCACCACGCGCACGACCGGTTTGCCAAATCCGGGCGGGACCTTCCTGAGGGAGGCGCGGATGTTCGGACAGACCACCACAAGTACTCCGTCACCGACCGAGCGAGGCCTGGAGGACCTCGACGCGGCAGCACTGGCGTACGCGGCCCGGATCGAGGGGTTGCCGCCCCACCGGTGCCAGGAGGCCCGGGACGATCTGGTCCGCTTCGCTCTGCCGTTCGCCGGACGACTGGCCCGTCGGTATCGCGGGCGGGGCGAGCCGCTGGAGGACCTGGAACAGGTCGCGCGGCTCGGGCTGGTGAACGCGGTGGATCGGTACGACCCGGAGCGGGGCTCCTTTACCGCGTATGCGGCGATCACCATCGTCGGCGAGATCAAGCGCCACTTCCGGGACCGTACCTGGGGTGTGCACGTGCCCCGCCGGTTGCGTGACCTCATCCTCGAGGTTGGCCAGGCCACCGCGGCGCTGACCAGCGAGCTGTCTCGGGCGCCAACGGTGGCGGAGTTGGCGGCGCGATTGGAGACGCCGGAGGAGGAGATTCTCGCGGCGCTGGAGTCGGCTGCCGGCTACAGTCCGGCGTCGCTCAACGCCCCGGTTGGTGGCGAGAGCTCGGCCGAGTTCGGCGACCTGGTGGGCGAGTCCGACAACGCGCTGGAGTCGGTGGATGATCGGGTCACCGTGAGCGGTCTGTTGCATCGGCTGCCCTGGCGGGAACGGCGGATCCTCGCCATGCGTTTCTACGGCAACCAGACCCAGGCGGAGATCGCCGCTCGCTTTGGCATCTCCCAGATGCACGTGTCCCGGCTACTGTCCCGGGCGCTGACCTGGCTGCGACAGGCGATGCTCGCCGACGCGCCGCCGCCGTGGCAGAACGGCGTCACCGAGGCGGAGACCGGCCGTCCCCGAGCCCGGTAAGAGCGGGACGGTTGCTGGGCGGCTGTCGGCGGGCGGCGGACCGGCTCAGTTCTCGGTGCTGTCGCCGGGTCCACGGGGATGGCGCCACCGGTCGTTCGGCTCCTGTGGGGTTTCGGGGTCGGTGGTCTCCTCGGGCTCGTCGGTCTCCTCGAAACTCGGTCGACGCACATCCTCCGGCTCCGGCACCTCGACCGGCCGCGCCCCGGACCGCGGCGCGGGGTGGTAGGCCACCGCCTCACGTGCGCCGACGGCGCCCTCGGCGCTGGGTGACTCGGGCAGGTGCGGCTCTCGGTGCAGTTCGTCGCGGAGCTTCTGCGGTGGCCGGGTGGTGCGTTGCGGCAGATCACGGCCGAGGTTGGCGACGAGAGGACCGTACTTGGCGTCGAAGGCCGGGCGCTCCGACCGGATCCGGGGTATCTGGTCGAAGTTGCGTAGCGGCGGTGGACAGGTTGTCGCCCACTCCAGGGAGTTACCGAAGCCCCATGGGTCGTCCACGTTGACCACGGGTCCGTACCGCCAGGACTTCCAGGCGTTCCAGATGAAGAACAGGGTGGAGGCGCCGAGTACGAACGACGAGACGGTGGAGATCGTGTTCAGGGTGGTGAACCCGTCGCCGGGCAGATAGTCGACATACCGTCGGGGCATTCCCTCGTTGCCCAGCCAGTGCTGGACCAAGAAGGTGCCGTGGAAGCTGAGGAACATGGTCCAGAAGTGCGCCTTGCCGAGTCGTTCGTCGAGGAGCCGGCCGGTCATCTTCGGAAACCAGAAGTAGATTCCGCCGAAGAAGGCGAAGACCACCGTACCGAAGAGCACGTAGTGGAAATGCCCTACCACGAAGTAGCTGTCGGTCACGTGGAAGTCCACCGGTGGGCTAGCCAGCAGCACCCCGGTGAGACCGCCGAACAGGAAGGTGACCAGGAAGCCGATGGAGAAGAGCATCGGTGTCTCGAAGGTGAGCTGCCCCTTCCACATGGAGCCGATCCAGTTGAAGAACTTCACCCCGGTCGGTACGGCGATCAGGTAGCTCAGGATGCTGAAGAACGGCAGTAGCACCTGACCGGTGCCGAACATGTGGTGTGCCCAGACGGCCATGGACAGCACGGTGATGGCACCGGTGGCGAACACCAGTCCGGTGTAGCCGAAGACGGGTTTGCGGGCGAACACCGGGATGATCTCGGTGATGATCCCGAAGAAGGGTACCGCGATGATGTAGACCTCGGGGTGGCCCCAGAACCAGAACAGGTGTTGCCAGAGCAGTGGTCCACCCGTGACCGGATCGAAGACGTGTGCCCCCAGCAGCCGGTCGGCGAGCAGGGCGAAGAGCGCGGCGGCCAGCAGGGGGAAGACCAGCAGGATCAGGAGGCTGGTGAAGAGCATGTTCCAGGTGAAGATCGGCATTCGGAACATGGTCATGCCGGGGGCGCGGAGAGTGACGATGGTGGTGATCAGGTTGACCGCGGTGAGGATCGTCCCGACACCGCCGAGGGCGAGTCCGACCAGCACCATGTCGGGACCGATGCCGGGGGAGTGTTCGGCCTGGCTCAGTGGCGTGTAGGCGAACCAGCCGAAGTCGGCGGATCCGCCCGGGGTCAGGAAGCTGCCGAAGAGCAGCAGACCGCCGAAGAGGAAGAGCCAGTAGCCGAAGGCGTTCAGGCGGGGGAACGCGACGTCCGGCGCCCCGACCTGGATCGGGACGATGTAGTTGGCCATCCCCAGCGCCGCCGGGGTGGCGAAGAGCAGCAGCATCGCGAGGCCGTGGGTGGTGAACAACTGGTTGTACTGCTCGGGAGAGAGGAACTGGAGCCCGGGTCGGGCCAGCTCGCCGCGGATCAGCATCGCCTCGAAGCCGGCCAGCACGAAGAAGACGAAGGACGTGATCAGGTAGAGCAGGCCGATCTGCTTGTGGTCGGTGGTGGACAGCCATCGGGCCAGCGTGCTGCCGGGTAGCGCCGGGCGTCGCGGGCCCGGGTAGCCGCCAAAGCGCGCCGGCGCCAGGATCGCCGGACCCCGGTCCCGTGGTTCCGTGGTGACCCGCTTGGGCATGGACCCTCACCCCGCTACGACAGATGGGACGGGCGCGGCTACCCGCCCCTCTGACCATGAAACCAGGCGAGAGGGATTATTCCGGCTAGAGCGGTATTTTCGTTCCCCGGGGTGCTGCGGTGTCTTCTCCCGCCCCGGACCGACCGGCCACCGGTGGCGGACCGCCACCGGCGGCGCTCGTGGACGCCGCCAACGGGCCGGGCGGGCCGCTCAAGATCGGTCCGGTCGCGTACCGTTGCCGCTCATGGGTGTGTCGCAACGGTTGAAGAGCAGGTTCCGCCGGTTCCTCCAGCGCCCCGGGACGACAGTCGATCTCGCAACGCTGGAGAAACTCCTGCCCGCCATCGAGACCCGGGGCGAGGAACTACGGGCTCTCGACGATGTCGAGGTGACCGAGGTCGCTGGCCGGGCTGAGGACTACGCGGAGATCTGTGCGGTTGGCCGCGAGGCCGCCCACCGCGGATTGGACCAGCGGCCCTACGATGTGCAGCTGCTCGGCGCGATGGCGTTGCTCTCCGGCAAGGTCGCCGAGATGGCCACCGGTGAGGGTAAGACCCTGACCGCGGCGGTCGCCGCGTACGGGCATGTCCGCCTCGGCAACGGTCCGGTGCACGTACTGACCGTCAACGACTATCTGGCCCGCCGGGACGCCCAGTGGATGCAGCCGGTCTATGACCTGCTCGGCCTGACCGTCGGCTGGGTCAACGAGGCGTCCACCCCGGAGCAGCGACGCGCCGCGTACGCCTGCGACGTCACGTATGTGTCGGTCAGCGAGGCGGGCTTCGACTACCTGCGCGACCAACTGGTCACCGACATTGAGGACCGGGTCCAGCCGACGCTGCGTACCGCGATCGTGGACGAGGCCGACTCGATCCTGATCGACGAGGCCCGGGTACCGATGGTGCTCGCCGGAGCGGTTCCCGGCGAGCAGGATCCGCTGCACACCGCCGCGGCGTTGATGCGTGGGCTGCGCGAGGGCCGGCACTACACGGTGGCCGAGGACGGTCGCAGCGTCGCCTTCACCACCGACGGCCTCGGCGCCGTCGAGGCCAAGCTCGGCATCGACCTGTATGACGAGGAGCAGGTCGCCCAGCTCTCCGCGGTGAATGTGGCGCTGCACGCGCACGCCCTGCTGCACCGCGATGTGGACTACATCGTGCGGGACGGCACGGTTGAGTTGATCGACGAGATGCGCGGACGGGTGGCGCAGCGTCGCCGTTGGCCGGATGGACTACAGGCGGCGGTCGAGGCCAAGGAAGGGCTCGACGCCACCGCCGAGGGGGAGGTGCTCGGCACGATCGCCGTGCAGGCGTACATCGGGCTCTACCCGACCGTGTGCGGGATGACGGCGACCGCGGTACTGGTCGGCGAGCAGCTACGCGAGTTCTTTGATCTCGAGGTGGCGGTGGTCCCGCCGAACACGCCGTGTGTCCGCGAGGACGAGCCGGACAGGATCTACGCGACCCGGGCGGAGAAGGAGGAGGCGCTGATCGACGAGATCCGGCGCAACCACGAGCGGGGACGGCCGGTCCTGGTCGGCACCCTCGACGTGAAGGAGTCCGAAAGTCTGGCGGCCGGTCTCGACGCTGCTGACGTCCCCTGCATCGTGCTGAACGCCAAGAACGACGACGAGGAGGCGGCGATCATCGCCGAGGCCGGCGCCTACGGCGCGGTCACGGTCTCGACCCAGATGGCCGGCCGGGGCGTCGACATCCGGCTCGGCGGCAGCGATCAGGCGAACCGGGACCGGGTGGCCGAGCTGGGTGGCCTCTACGTGATCGGCAGCGGCCGGCACGACAGCCGTCGGGTGGACGACCAGCTGCGTGGGCGGGCCGGTCGGCAGGGCGACCCGGGTGGGTCGGTCTTCTTCGTCAGTCTGCAGGACGATCTCGTGGTCCGGCACGCCGGTGACACGGTGCCGTCGTCGCCGCGGATGAACGCCGACGGCCTGGTCACCGACCCGCAGGTGGATTACGCCGTGGAGCACTCCCAGCGGGTCGCGGAGGGGGTCAACCATGAGATCCACCGCAATACCTGGCGCTACAGCGTGGTGGTGGAGCAGCAGCGCAAGGCGTTGGCGGAGCGGCGCGAGCGGCTACTGACCAGTGATGTCGCCGCCCTGATGCTGCTCGACAAGGTCGCGGACCAGGCCGGCGAGATGGACGAGGATCTGCTCGCCCGGGCCGCCCGGTCGATCGCGTTGTTCCACCTGGACCGGCTCTGGGCCGAGCACCTCGCCGAGCTCTCCGAGGTCCGCGAGGGCGTGCACCTGCGGGCGTTGGGCCGGTTGGACCCGCTTGACGAGTTCCACCGTGCCGCGGTGCCCTCCTTCAACGAGCTGGTGCCGGAGATCGAGCGGCGCACCATCGAAACCTTCACCGACACGGAGTTCGACGAGGACTGGGAGCCGGACGAGGCCAAGCTGGTCCGGCCGAGCGCGACGTGGACCTACCTCGTGCATGACAACCCGTTCGGTTCGGAGCTCGACCGGCTGATCGCCTCGGTGGGGCGGCGGCTCAGCTCCGGATCCCGCTGATTCGTCCGGAGTGTTCCGGTATCCTCCGGCTCCGGAGGCCGCCCACTTTGGGTAGTTTCGACCCCTCCCCGTGGGGTAGTAGGCCGGGGCCGCGGAGTCGGTGCGGACGAAACTTCGGCGTCCGGTGGTGGGATGGGCAGCGCATGGCGTGATGGAGGTGGGGTCTGGTGAACCTGGAGATGCGGGAGTCGGTCGGGGGGACGCTCGGCGTCCTGGAGACCGCGGGACTGCTCCGGGAGCTGACCGCCGGGCTGATCGGCGCGAGCGACCTTGATGCCGCGCTGACCGTCCTCGTCCGGATCGCCCGGGACGGCGTCGCGGGGGTCAACTGGTGTGGGTTCACCTCCCTGCGCGCGGGGGAGCCGGCCGGTGCGGTGGCCTCCGATCACCGGCTCGCCGAGCTCGACGACCTGCGGCACGGGCCAGACTCGCCGGCCATGGCGGCGATCGGGCGACGGGAGCTGGTGGTCGTGGAGCGACTGAGCGTCGAGACGCGGTGGCCGGACTGGACCTGGCGTGCCCGTCGGCTCGGGGTGTCGGCCGTGATCTCCGCGCCGGTCGATATCGACGAGCAGGTGATCGGCGCGCTCAACCTCTATGCGGGGGCTGGGGAGGTGCTCACCCCCCGGCACCAGCTGACCGCGATGCTGGTGGCCGACCACGCCGGTCTTCTGCTCGCCGCGGTACGGGATCGGGCGCGGGCGGTGACCGAGGCCGGTCAGGTCGACGTGGCGCTGCTCGGCGAGAGCGTTGTCGGGCAGGCGATCGGTGTCGTCATGACCCAGCGGGGGTGCCGGGCGGAGGAGGCCGTGACGGTGCTGCGCAGCGCGGCGTCCTCGCTCGGGATCCCGCTGCGGGAGGTGGCCGAGCGGTTGGTTACCACGGTTTCGCGGCCGCGCGACAACTAGCCGCGCCAGAGCCGGCCACGCGTTGGGTGCGGGCTGTTCCGGCGGACTCGCCGCGGGTTTCAGTGGGCGGCCCGGTGGTGGGCGGCCAGCAGGTCGGTGCCGAAGTCACTGCTCGGTCGGCGAAGCACGGTGTGGGCGTGGTTGCCGTCGTCCGCGGTGTTGTCGTACTCGATCAGCAGGTCGTCGCCCTGCACGCGGTAGTAGTGGCGCTGCCCCGGCCAGCTCGGTCCAGCCCAGGCGAAGTGCATTGGGGACCCGGCGAGCCGACGGGCCTCCCGGGTTGCCAACTCTGGCGGGAGCCGTTCCAGGTAGAGGGCGACGAGTTGGTCCAACAGGGCCCGGCCGGTGGGGTTCAGCCGGTCAGCGGAGACGCCGAGGGGAGCCATCGGGGTGTCCACGTGCGGTCGGGTCGCGCTGATGATGTCGGTGGGGGCCGCCTCGGCGATGATCGCCGCCGTCCGTAGCTGCGGGCTGAGGGCGTCCAGCAACGCCCGGCCCAGGTCCTCCTCGGGGCCGAGCGGGCGGGTGACCGGCCGGCCGGCCCACCGGACGGCGGCCGGGTTCGCCCCGAAGAAGACCGGAGCGGGGGAGATCTGGTCGGCGACGATGGTCATGCTGATCGACAGGTGGTGCCCCTCGACCCGCCACCCCCACGCCTCGTCCTGGATCGGGTCACCGAAAACCGCCACCCAGTAGTCGTCGCTGTGTCGGCCGCGCCGCCACCCCTCGGCTCGGTCGAGCACCTCCTCCAGCCCGATAATCGTTACCGCCTGCGCGTACGCCGACGGGCTGAGGGCGGTCGCCAGTAGCCGATGGGTGGCTTTTCGGGCAGCGCGGGGTAGGTCGGCCAGGCAGACGCCGGGCCGGGGCCGGGGCCGGTATTCGATCCAGCGCCGCGCCCCAAGGTCGTCGAACCGGTGGGTCGCCCGGGTGCTTTCCGGCTCGTTCAGGGCGGCGAGCAGCGCCGCCGCGGCGGCGCGAAACTGCTGGGAGAGCGAGTCCTCCACCCTTCCGTTATACCCCGTCGGAATGTGGCGACACGGCGGTGGGGCAACGGACTGGTGAATGTGAATGCGGTGGGGACCCCCGGATCAGGTCCTCGCAGCGGTTCTGCTGTAATCAGTTGACCTCGTACGCAGAGCGAGCATCCCGCTTCGATGTGTAAGTCGATTGTCACATTCATGCAACGCAACTGCCCCTTGACCGCTGAACGGGTGCCGGGAAGCATCGGTAAAGCGGCGTCCCGGGCCGTTGGGGAGATACCCGGACCAGCCAAGGAGGACCATGTCGGTCAGCCCCGCTTCGTCGCGCGCCGGATGGCATTCGTCCCAACCCGCTGTTCCCGGTCGCCCGCCGGGTGGCCAGCGCCGTCCCACCAACACGGTTCCCCCGGTCCTCACGGTGACCCTGTCGATCCCGTTGGCCAGCGACGAGGCGCTGAATCCAGCGGCTCGGCGGTTACTGGACGCGGCCCGAGAACTGATGGAGGGTGGAGACAGCACGGTCACCATGACCGGCAACGGGTTCTCGGACCGCCGGGCGGAACCGGTCCCGGCTGGCCGGTCGCCAAGCCGGTCGCTCGCCCCCACCATCCCCACCCTGCACATCCTCGCCTCCTCTCGGTCCGTGCTGCGCGACGGCGAGCCGTTGTCGCTGACCCGGCTGGAGTTCGACCTGCTGTTGCACCTGGTTGCCCATCCCCGCCGGGTCTTTACGCGGCTACAACTGCTCAATGCGGTCTGGGGCTACGAGCATGCCGGGGTGCGCACGGTGGACGTGCACGTCCGCCGGCTGCGGGGCAAGGTCGGCGTGGATGTCCCCCTGGTCACCACCGTCTACGGGGTCGGCTACCGGCTCGCCGATGACGCCCGGGTGGCCATCGACCGCAGTGGTTGACGGAGGCCATCACCCGCGCTGGTGTTCTCTGCCTGCCGACGGGCCCGGGTAGCCGGTCGGGCGGCGGTTTGGTCCGTGGCGGTACGGGGTATTCGGTCGGCTCACACACGGGTCGTCAACCCGTGCAGCGACGACCAGCCCCGGTCCGGTGGACCGGAAGGCCCTCAGGAAGGCAGGCAGAAATGCTCGTCCACGACCCGGTCGACACGCCCCGACCCCAGGCGGAAGCCGATCAGATCCGGCAATCCCTGCAGGCCCGCTACGACGAGCTCGCCGCCGAGTATGAGCAGGCTGTGCTGCAGAGTCAGGTGCTGCGCCTGGTCGAGGTCGGGGACACCGCGGGCGATGACCAGGCCGACAGCGGCACGAAGACCGCGGAGCGGGACACCGCGCAGTCCCTGTTGCGCACGATCCTCGACCGCCGGGCACAGTTCGAGCACGCCCTGACCCGGCTGGAAGAGGGCACCTACGGCTTCTGCGAGGGCTGTGGCGCGGCTATTCCGGTAGAGCGGTTGGAGATCTTTCCATCTGCGACGACCTGCGTTACCTGCAAACAAACTCGGGAGCGTCGCGCGGCCTGACGCGCCGTCGTCGCCAGGGTGGCACGGCCGGAGCGGACGGAGGTGGCGGGAAGGTGACGCTGCAGACGAGAACGGAGCGCGGTCGGGGCGTCGTTGTCCACGTCGTCGGGACGCCCGGCGGTTGGCGAGGGGCACCCCGGGGGCCCGGCCGGGTCAGCCCGATACGACAACGCCGCGGCCCGGTGGGTCCCCCGCGGCGAGACGACGATGGCCGGTGGGAGCCCGACGCTCGGGGGTGGAACGACAGCTGAGCAGCCTTACCCCACCCGTCTGCCTTCCCGGGTGGCAGGGTTCGGACCCGGGCCGTTGACCGGCGAACGCCAACGTGGCAGTCCGGCGACGGCTACCGTGTGGTGGGGAGGGCTGGAGGTGGGGTACACCCGCCGTAGGACGGACCCCGGCGTTCGGACGGGGCACAGTCGAGGAGCACCCATGGCACTCAACGACGACGACATGACGACCTCCGGCGCCGGCCGCGCGGAGGGTCCGGCTGATGGAGGGGCGACCCCGGGTCAGCATGACGGTGGTGCCGACGGTAGCGCGGAGGGTCCGGCTGACGGTGGGGCGACCCCGGGTCAGCATGACGGTGGTGCCGACGGTAGCGCGGAGGGTCCGGCTGACGGTGGGGCGACCCCGGGTCAGCATGACGGTGGTGCCGACGGTAGCGCGGAGGGTCCGGCTGACGGTGGGGCGACCCCGGGTCAGCATGACGGTGGTGCCGACGGCAGCGCGCGCTGAACGACGCGGTGCCGTACCCCGACTCGCCGGGCGGCCGCGGTCGCCCGGCACTCTCGTTCGCCCCCGAGGAGCCCGAGCGAACCGTGGCGTCGGCGCTGGCCCGGTGCGTCTCCGTCGATCCGGCGAGGTTCGCCGCCGTGCACTGGGGACAGACGCCGCTGCTGTCCCGCGCCGACGAGTTGCCCAACCAGAGCGGCTTCTGCGACCTACTCAGCCCGGCCGACGCGGACGAACTGCTCAGCCGGCGCGGCTTGCGCACCCCGTTCCTGCGGGTGGCGCAGGACGGCGTGTTGGTGCCGGCGACCCGGTACACCGGCGGCGGGGGCGCGGGCGCCGAGATCGCCGACCAGGTTCTCGACGAGAAGGTCCTCGACCTGTACGCCGGCGGCGCCACCCTGGTGCTGCAGGGCCTGCACCGCACCTGGCCGGCACTCATCGACTTCACCCGGGAACTCGGCTGGGCGCTCGGGCAGCCGTTGCAGGTCAACGCCTACCTCACTCCTGCCGGCAGCCAGGGATTCGCCACCCACTACGACACCCATGACGTCTTCGTCCTCCAGGTCGACGGTGCGAAGCACTGGCGAATCCACCCGCCGGTGCTTGCCGATCCGCTGGAGCGGCAGCCGTGGGGCGGCCGGGCCGACGAGGTCTCCGCGACCGCGACAGAGGCCCCCACCCTCGACGTGCTGCTCGCCCCCGGCGACGCGCTGTACCTGCCCCGTGGCTGGTTGCACAGTGCCAAGGCCCAGGAGCGCAGCTCACTTCACCTGACCGTCGGCGTTCGGGCACTGACCCGATACACGCTGGTCGAGGAGCTGCTCGCGCTCGCCGCCGAGGAGCCGCGGCTGCGGGCCACCCTGCCGTTCGGGATGGACATCTCCGACCCGGAGGCGGTGGAGCCCGAGTTGACGGAAACTGTGCAGGCGCTGCAGGACTGGCTGCGCCGCGTCGATCCAGCAGCGCTCGCCGCCCGGCTGCGGCAGCGCGCCTGGCCGGCTGCCCGGCCGGCTCCGCTGCAGCCCCTTGCCCAGACGGCCGCGTTGGACGCGCTCGATCCGGACAGCCGGGTCACTCCCCGCCCGGGCCTGCGGTGGCAGCTCACCCCGGTGGGAGAGCGAGTGACGCTGCGGGTCTTCGACCGCGCCATCACCCTGCCGCAGATGTGTGCCCCGGCCCTGCGCGCGTTCCTCGCCGGGGAGGTCAGCCGGGTTGGGGACCTGCCCGGCCTGGCCGACGACACCGACCGGGTCACCCTCGTGCGCCGCCTGCTCCGGGAGGCGGTCGCCGTACCTGCCCAGGGCCACGGTCCGAACCGGCCCGATGGGGGCGCGGCGGGTGACTGACGCTGTCGCGACTGACCGGCTCAGCGGGCAACGGCCAGCAGGAGCCCCGTCGTCAGCAGCCCGGCGACCACCACCACGGCCACCGGGCGCGGGCCGAGCACCGCGTGTTGCCGGTCAGCGAGAATCTTCGCCGGGATCAGGCCGGCCAGCGGGCCGAGTAAGGTCACTACCAGCGCCAGCACCGGTAGCCCGACCGCCAGGTCGCCGCCGTACCGGTCGCCGGCCGTCCGGGCCACGGTGCCCAGGGCGTACGTGACCAACGCACCGCCGAACCCGCAGATGGCCAGCAGCGGGTTGACGGATCCGGGTAGCTCACCGGGTTGACCGGTACGGGCCAGGAGGTCCCGCACCGCGGCCAGCATCGGCAGGGGATTCCCGGCGACGCCGTTGACTGGGCCGGGCGGCCCGTCCATCTGGCGGCCCGCCGACCTGAATCGCCCGCATAACTCCTGCCACAACAGCCGGACCTCCGCCTCGACCCGCTCCTGCAGCCGGCGTGCTGCCGTCACCTCCCGTTCCGCGTGCCGGACCTGGTCCTCGGCATTCGCGACGGCACGCCGCGCGGCCGCACACTGCTGCTCGTACCAGGTGTGTGCCTCGGCCCGCTGCGCCGACACCCGCTCGGTCAGGTCGGCCAGTCGTCGTACCTGCGCCGGGTACGACTCGCTCGGCACCGGCTGGCTCACCGCTGGTGCCCGTACGGGATGATGGTCTGCCCGGTGCGGTGCACCGCCCGGTCGAAGAAGAGGCCCCGCCAGGGGCGGGGGTACCAGTCCGGCCCGCCGGTGCCGGGGTAGAGCGAGGCGCCCAGCTCCCCGCCGTGCGTGTCGAGCGCCACCCACGCGCCGATCTGGTCCGTGCGGGCGGCCGGTCCGCCGAGGTCGGCCCGCATTCGCGCGACTCCCCGCCACCAGGCCAGCACATGCGTCCGCCGCTCCGGCCCGTCATGCAGGACGCGACGTAGCCGCTCCAGCCCGGTCTGGCCGCCAATCCGGGCGGCGAGCGCGCCGGTCGCCGCGTCAACGGCGAACAGCAGTAGGTAGTGGGGGGCACCGACGCCGGGAGCGCCCAGCCCAGCGGTGGTCTCGGCCATCAGCTCGGTTACGGTCTCCTCGTCGTACCAGGCGGCATTGTCGGCGAGGTCGGTGTAGAGGGATCGGGCGGCGGCGTCGGCGTCCGGGTCCAGGCAGGCGATGGAGAACCGCGCCGTCCCGGGACGGTGCTGCCGGGCGAGCGACCGTCCAGCCGCGGCGAGTACGGCGCACGCCTCGTCAACGCGGGTGCCCAGCACGGCTAGGTTGCGCCCCGGCGCGCGCGGCAGCCGAAGCCCCGCCGAGCGGGCCTGTACGTCGATGATCTCGCCGAGTAGCGCCGTCGGAGCTCGGGGTGTCCCGGTCTCCGGTGCACAGAGCGCCTGGTAGTCCGGGGCGTCGGTCAACCGGGGGATCGCGTCACCATCGAAGAGCCGCGCCGGGGCGGCATCTGGCCGGCGCATCCGCCAGAGTCGGTGCTGCAGCTCGCTCCACGTCTCCCAGTCGCTCGCCGACGGTATCCGGGCAACCGCGTTCCCCTCGGCCAGTCCCGACTCGGCGTTGACCACGGCGTGGTGGCGGGGTAGTGACTGCGCGGCGTCGTTGCGCTCGGCGAGGATCCGTAGCGCCTTGGGCAGGGCGATGCGGAGGGTGAACTGGGCGACCAGGGCTGGCCGCCCCCACAGCGCCTCGATTCCCCGAACGTCCTGCGAGGCGAGGACCAGGTGGATGCCCTGCGAACGACCGCGCCGGGCCAGGTCCTCCAGGAGATCGGCGGCCTCCCGGGCCACCGCGTCGCGGCCAGCGAGCAGCATCTGAAACTCGTCAACCACGGCGACGATCCGCGGCCAGCGCCCGGCTGGGTCCACCGCGCGCAGTTCGGCGAGCTTCGTTACCTCGTGCTCCTTTGCCGCGTCAGCGCGCCGGCGCAGCTCTTCGGCGAGGAAGCGAAGCAGGGCCAGACCGAACTCCCGGTCCGTGTTGACGTTGATCCCGACCAGCCGAACGTGCGGCAGCCAACTCGGGTCGCGGCGACCCTGGGCAAACCGGGCGAAAGAGACACCCTCCTTGAAGTCGAGCAGGTAGAGCTCCAACTCGGCCGGGGAGTAGCGGGCGGCGAGCGCACCGATCCAGGCGAAGATCAGGTTTGTCTTGCCGGTGCCCGACGGGCCACCGATCAGTGCGTGCGGCGGATAGTCACCGAGAGTGACCAGTACCGGTTGGCTGTCCGTGCCCTCGCCGATCGGCGCGATCAGGCCGGCCGCCGAGTCCTCCCGCCACATCTGCTCCGGGGGTGGTAGCAGGTCGCTGAAGGGCGTCGGTTCCGGGCCGGCGTTGACCCGGGCCGCGACGCCCCGGCAGGTCTCGGTAACCAGGGTCGCCGGGGGCGCCGGGTCGAGCGTGACCGGCGGTGCGCCGGCGAGCTCGGCCCGGCCCGGCTCGACGCGGATCCGGGCTACGGGGGCGTCCTCCGGCAGCGTCAGGCCGCGTACCACCAGGTGCACGCCGCACGCCGCGCCGGTGCGGACCACCCGATCGAGTTGGCCGCGTACGTGCCGGGACGGCTCCTCCCCACCGAGCAGTACCGCCACCCGCCACGGCTCGGGCCGACGACCGGTGGCGGTGGCCAACTCGCGCAGGGACCGGTGCTCGCCCGCCAGAACGGTGGAGTTGATCCGGTGGATCTCCTCGACGAGGTCGTCGAGGAGTCGGCCCAGCCCGCCCGGTCCGACAAAGGTCAGCAGCCCGGCGGTGCCCAGCGGCGCGAAACCGGCCAAGCCGCCCCCAAGGTGCTCCGGGTCGTACCCGGTCAACCGAACGGCGCCCGGGTCGGCCCGGCCTACCGCCCGCAGCAGTAGCGCGGCCACCACCGCCTCGCCCGCCACCCGGTCGCTGCCGGTCAGCTCGACGTGCCCGGCGTCGAGTAGCGGCACCAGCGCGGGCACCGACTCCCCGCCCATGACGGCGAGCGTGCCGACCCGTAGTGGGCCGGGCGGTTCCTTTCGGCGGGCGGGGGTTGGGTGCCACTGTGGCCAGTCGGTGGTGGCCGCGCCCGGGGCCTCCTGGCGGGCCGCGTCCGCCGCCCGCCGGGACAGCTCGGCGATCCGGGCCGAGTGTTGGGCGTCGATCTCGGCGAGGCGCCGGTCTCGCTCCGCGCCGACCCGTGCGGGCACTGCGGCGGCGGCCTGGCGGACCCGGTCGAGTCGGCCTCGTTCGGCGGCCAGTTCGGTCTGCGCCGCGGCCAACCGGGTCCGCGTCGCGCCGAGGGCCTCGCCGAGGGTTTGCCGGACCCGGGCCGCGAGCTGCGCCCGCCGGTCAGCCATCGGCGTCTCGGCGAGACGAGGGGTGCCCCGGGGCGAACGCCCCGCTCCGGCTCTCGGCCGGGAGCGGGCCACTGCGTAGCTCGCGGCCGAGCCGGTCGAGCAGGACGCCGGTCAGCACCCCGGCGGTGACCGCCGGGTCGGCAGCATGTGGCTGTTCGGCGTCGTCTCGGCGGGGCGGCGGCATCCGGCAGACCCGGGCCAGCAGCGTCTCCACCACCGGTGCGGGCAGGCCCGGCAGCAGGTCGCGAGTCCGGCTGGCCAGGGCTTTGCGGAGCCGCGGCAGGTCCTCGGCCCGGGGCGGGTGCCCAAGGAACTCCCCGGCCAGTTCCCGCAGCAGGGGAGGGGTCAGCGCGGCCAACCCCAACCCCACGTCGGCGTGGGCGCGGCCCAGCTCGACGCGGAGTCGTTCCCGGTCGCCGGCGCGGACCTGGTGGACGACTCGGCGCAGCAGCTCGCTGGAGTCGGCGATCGCCTCATCCGGTGGCTCCGACCCGCTCCTGCCACCGGTCAACTCGGCGACCCGGACCGCCCACCAGCGGGGTGCGGGGGCCGGGCCCGGCGGGACAGTGGCCGTCGCCGGGGGCGTGGCACCACGGGGAGCGTCGTGTGCCGGTTGCTGTTTGGGGATGGTACGCGGGGCGGGTGCATCGCCAGCCGCCAGCCCGATCCTGGCCAGGTACGCCGTCAGCTGCTCCTGGGCGACGCGCAGCGCGTAGCCGGCGGACTCGGCGTGTTCGACGGCGCTGGACAGCTCCGGCACCCCCATCGGGTTGGCGGACTCCTGGCGTACCCAGCGCAGCCGCTCGGTGGCCAGCCCGAACCGTTCGAGCGCCTCGGCGAGTTGGCCGAGGGGCAGATCATCGCTGGCGGCGCGCACCTGCGCGCCGAGATCTTCGACGATGGACACGGCGGCGCTCAGAGGGTCGCGACGTAAAGCTGGGCCTGCTCGACCGCGACGAGTGTGGCCGCCAAGCACTCCTCCAACTCCTGCCCAGCCTGGGTCAGCGAGGCCTGGGCGGCGTCCACCGTCTCGTGTCCGCTGCCCTCCAACGCGCCGGCCAGCGTCTGTTGCGCCTCGGCCAGCTGCTCACCGGCAGCGTGCACAGCCTTCTGGCCGTCACCGATCTGTTGGAGCGCAACATCGATGGCTGCCTTGAGCTCGGCGACGCTCGCCACGACGGAACCTCCTGGGGCAAGGGGAGGCCTCCATTAGAGCCTATCGGCACCAGGAGAGAACATCCTCCCTGCCAGTATTCAGCCCTCCTGAGTGGTTGTCACCCAGAAGCGCGGGGAGGCCGGCCACCCCGGATGCGTGGGGATGCGCTCAGCGGCCGGTCAACCAGCGCGGCCCACGTACCTCGGCGCCCCGCCGGAGCACGCGTTCTCGCAGCTCACGGTCGGCGGTGATGACGACCCGGCGGCGCTGCGGGTCGGCGACGGTGACCAGGTCCACCACCGCGTCGTCGCCGGACTGCTGGGCCGCCACCACCCGTACCCCCGGCACCGACGGCACCCCGCGCGCCGCACCCTCAACCACCAGCACCACCTCGACCGGCGGCGGTAGCTCCGGTGGCACCCCGGAGTCGGGCAGGCCGGTGAGGCTGTCCCGCAGTCGGGTGGCTGCCCCGACCCGGTCCCGCCACCAGCCGTCCGGCCGGGATCCGACCACATTGGCGGCGTCCACGATCAGCAGCGGTGTCCCGTTCATGCCGCCAGCCTGCCACCCGATCCGCCCGCACCCGGGCAACCCTGGTGGCCAGCCGGCGGAGTTTGTCCCGACGACTGCCGGGTAGCCCCTGGCGACCGTGCCGCGCCGAGCAGCGGAGGAGACAGATATGGGACCCGGCGACTTCGGCTCCGACCCATGGGACGAGTTCCTGGCCCGGTACTTCGGCCGGAGCGAGGGTGGGCGCCGGCCCGCGCACCGGGTCGATATCACCCGGCTGATGACCGCCGATGCCCGGGAGATGCTCGCCGACGCAGCACGTCGGGCGGCTGAGCGGCACAGCACGGATCTGGACACCGACCACCTGCTCTGGGCGGCGCTGCAACGACAGTCCCTGCGTGAGCTGGTCAAACGAGCCGGCGCCGAACCCGACACCCTGCTCAACGCGCTTGGTGGGCGGGGCGAGGGGGCGCCCGGGGGCGAGGTCCCGCCGAATCTGTCCCTCACCCCCGCCGCCAAGCGGGCACTGCTCGATGCCCACCAGCTGTCCCGCGCCATGAGCGCCAACTACATCGGGCCGGAGCACATCCTGATGGCGTTGCCGCTGAATCCGGAGTCACCCGCCGGCCGGATGCTCGCCGCCGGCCGGATCCAGCCGGAGTCGTTGCAGGCGGCGAGCGCGGACCGAGGCCCGACCGGTGGGTCGCGGCCGGATCGGGGTACCCCCACTCTCGACCAGTACGGGCAGGATCTCACCGAGCTCGCCCAGAACGATCAGATCGACCCGGTCATCGGCCGGGCCGACGAGATCGAGCAGGCAGTCGAGATCCTGTCCCGGCGGACCAAGAACAACCCGGTGCTGATTGGTGAGGCCGGTGTCGGCAAGACCGCCATCGTGGAGGGGCTCGCGGAGCGGATCTGCGACGGCGACGTGCCGCAGACCCTGCTCGGTAAGCGGGTCATCCAACTGGACCTGGCCAGCCTGGTCGCCGGTACCCGCTACCGGGGTGACTTCGAGGAGCGGCTGAAGAAGGTCATTGAGGAGATCCGGGCCCATCGCGAAAAGCTGATCGTCTTCCTCGACGAGATTCACACCCTGGTCGGGGCGGGTGGAGCCGGCAGCGAGGGCGGAATGGACGCGTCCAGCATGCTCAAGCCGGCGCTGGCCCGCGGTGAGCTGCGCGTGATCGGCGCAACCACGCTGGACGAATATCGCCGGACCATCGAGAAGGACGCCGCGCTGGCCCGCCGGTTCCAGCCGGTCTTCGTGCCCGAGCCGGGGGTCGACGACACGGTGGCCATCCTGCGTGGCCTACGCGACCGCTACGAGGCGCACCACCAGGTGCGCTTCACGGACGAGGCGCTGGTCGTCGCCGCGGAGCTCTCCGATCGCTACGTCACCGACCGTTACCTGCCGGACAAGGCGATCGACCTGATCGACCAGGCCGGCGCACGGGTCCGTTTGCGCACCCGCACCCCGGACTCGGACGTACGCGAGCTGGAGACCCAGCTTGACGAGGTACGTCGCGACAAGGAGCAGGCCGTCGCCGACGAGCAGTACGAGAAGGCCTCCACGTTACGCGACCAGATCGCCGACCTGGAGGCCCAGATCCGCCGGGCACGCGGCGACGAGGGTAGCGCCAACCACGTGCCGCAGGTGGGGCCGCAGGAGATCGCCGAGGTGGTCTCCCGGGCCACCGGTATCCCCGTCGCGCAGCTCACCGAGGAGGAGCGGGATCGGCTACTGCGGCTGGAGGGGCACCTGCACGAGAAGGTCGTCGGTCAGGACGACGCGGTCAACGCGGTCGCCGAGGCGGTGCGCCGTTCGCGGACCGGGTTGGCGGATCCGGACCGGCCGATGGGTAGCTTCCTCTTCCTCGGCCCCACCGGCGTCGGCAAGACCGAGTTGGCCCGGGCGCTTGCCGAGGCGCTGTTCGGCGAGGCCGACCGGATGGTACGGGTCGACATGAGCGAGTTCCAGGAGCGGCACACGGTCAGCCGGTTGGTCGGCGCGCCGCCCGGCTACGTCGGGTACGAGGAGGCCGGGCAGCTCACCGAGGCGGTGCGACGCCGCCCGTACGCGGTGGTGCTGCTGGACGAGATCGAGAAGGCGCACCCGGACGTGTTCAACATCCTGCTCCAGGTGCTCGACGACGGCCGGCTCACCGACAGCCAGGGCCGGACGGTGAATTTCAAGAACACCGTTTTGATCATGACGAGTAACCTCGGCTCGGAGCTGATCACCGGCACCCAGCGGGCGGTCGGCTTCGGCACCGGGGCGGCGGGTGGGGAGAACGACGAGCTCCGCGATCGCTTGTTGCGCCGACTCCAGGAGAACTTCCGTCCAGAGTTCCTGAACCGCATTGATGAGATCATCATCTTCCGACGCCTGGAGGCGGAGCAGTTGCGGCAGATCACCGAGCTGTTGTTGGCGGAGACCCGCCGTCGGTTGCACGCGCAGGACGTTGATGTCGAGATCACCACCGCCGGCATCGACTGGCTCGCCGAGCACGGCTACCAGCCCGAGTTCGGGGCCCGCCCGCTGCGCCGGGTCATTCAGCGCGAGTTGGACAACCAGTTGTCCCGGATGCTGCTGGAGTCCGCGGTGTCGCCGGGCCAACGGGTGGTCGTGGACGCCCGTGACGGCCAGCTCACCATCGATGTCGCCGAGGACGGCGGCTACACCGCGGCTACCACCACGCATCCCCGTTGAACGCCGGGAGGCGGAGATGACCGTACCCGAGGAGAACCAGGACAACACCGAACGGACCGAGCCGATCGTCGCCGCACCGACTGCGAACCCCGCCCGGGTGCAGGTGCCACCAGAGGGCCCGGGGCAGGTCGGGACCGGCGAGCCGGAGCCGGCGGCGACCGACGGACGGCGTGAGGAGGGCTGATGGTACGCGAGCAGCGGCTCGATCCGCAGGTGGAGGAGCTCTGGGAGAGCTTCCACGAACGGGTCAACGTGCCGTCCGAGAAGCTGCGGCAGTGGCTGCTTACCCGGGGCTCCGGCGAGGAGACGTTCGGCCCGAACCCCGACCTCGGCCTGCCCGAGCCGGGCCGGCACATCCTGCGGGTGCTCACCAAACGCAAAGTGGACCTGACCCGGGACGACATCGAGACGATGCGGGACACAATCGACGAGATCGAGAATCTGCTGGCGGCGAAGCCCTCACGCGGCAACGCCGATGACCGGTGGCGGCATGCCCTGCTGGATCTGGGCCACGACGTCCTGGTGGAACGCTGACCGCTTCCGATCGGGTCGCGGCGGCTTCGGGTTCACCGAACTCCACCCCGACGGATCATCCCGCACCGGGTTCCAGGCTGGTGATCGTCAGGCCCGCCGCCTCGGTGGCGGCCTCCCGGTCGGCGCGGGTCTGCCGTTCCCGGGTGAGCAGGTTGGCGTATTCGGTGACGTCCGCCGGAGCGGGAACCGCCGGTAGGCGGCGCAGGAAGAGCTCCACGTCCCGGGTGGCGGCGGTGTGTGCGGTGGCCGCCTGCCGCAGTGTCTCGCGGTCGTCGGCGGCGGGGTAGAGGTCGGTCATGTCCGTCTGTTACCCGACGGCACGGCGTTCGCACCCCGTGGACCAGATCCGGCGTCACCCCCTGGCCACTCTCCTGGTATCAAGGAGCGATGAGGAGCGACGCCGCCTGCGCCCACCCCGCGCCCACCGACGAGGTCATCGGCCTCTGTCAGGATCTGCTGCGCATCGACACCACCAACACCGGTGACAACGACACCAGCGTCGGGGAGCGCCGAGCGGCCGAGTACGTGGCCGAGCAGCTCGCCGAGGTCGGCATCGACTCGGTGCTCTACGAGTCCGCGCCCCGCCGGGCCAACCTGGTCGCCCGGATCCCCGGAACTGACCGGAATCGACCCGGCCTGCTCGTCCACGGCCACCTGGACGTGGTGCCGGCCGACGCTGACGAGTGGTCGGTGCATCCGTTCTCGGGTGAGCTGCGGGACGGCTACCTCTGGGGTCGCGGTGCGATCGATATGAAGGATTTCGACGCGATGACGCTTGCGGTGGTGCGGCACTGGCAGCGCAGCGGGATCCGGCCGCCCCGCGACGTGGTGCTCGCCTTCACCGCCGACGAGGAGGCTGGCAGTGAGTACGGCGCGCACTTCCTGGTGGAGCAGCACCCCGACCTCTTCGCGGGCTGCACCGAAGGCATCGGCGAGGTCGGGGGCTTCTCGTACACGGTGAACGAGAATCAGCGGCTGTATCTGATCGAGACCGCTCAGAAGGGCATTGACTGGCTGCGGCTGCACGCCCGGGGGCGGCCGGGACACGGCTCGATGGTGCACGACGACAACGCCGTCACCGCCCTCGCCGCGGCGGTCGCCCGGGTCGGCCAGCACCGCTTCCCGGTCGTCGTTACCGACACCGTACGCGCGTTCCTCCTTGAGGTGTCCGAGGCGCTCGGCATTGAGCTGGACCCGGACGACCCGGAGACGGCCATCGGCAAGCTCGGCCCGATCGCCAATCTCATCGGGGCGACCATCCGCAACACGGCCAATCCCACCCGGCTCGCCGCGGGCTACAAGGACAACGTCATCCCCGGACGGGCCAGCGCCACCATCGACTGCCGGAGTTTGCCCGGCCAGTCGGAGCTGTTGGAGCAGCAACTGCGCGGGTTGGTCGGCCCGGACATCGAGATCGAGTACCTCCAGCGCCAGCCCGCGCTGGAGACCACCTTCGATGGTGCCCTGGTCGAGGCGATCTCCGCCGCGCTGCGCGCCGAGGACCCGGGGGCCCGGCCGGTGCCGTACATGCTCTCCGGTGGCACCGACGCGAAGGCCTTCACGCAGTTGGGTATCCGTTGCTTCGGCTTCGCGCCGCTGCGCCTCCCCGCCGATCTGAACTTCTCCGCGCTGTTCCACGGCATCGACGAGCGGGTTCCGGTGGACGGACTACAGTTCGGCGTGCGGGTTCTCGACCGGTTCCTCCGCAACTGCTGAGCCGCTTCCGTACTTCGGCGCGGCGCCTTCCGAACACCGAAGGGACGCCTTTCATGATCGACCAGCATGGTGAGCTGGACTCTGCCCTCGAACGCGTCATCGAGGCGGCCCGCCACCACCTGGCCGCCGTGCGCGCCGCGCAGGGCCGCATCGACGACGATGCCGTTTGGCAGGCGTATGTCGCGTTGAACAACGCCTCGTACGCCTACGACGAGCAGCTGATGGAGGCCTTCGGCGAGGTCACTCCCTGGGATGTGCAGGCGATCGACCCGGAGGAGGCCGACGAGCGCTTCACCAGCCCCGACGGCTCGCCGGCCACCGACAGCCACCCACAGGTCATCTCGGTCCGGCAGCGTCGGGACTACCGGGTGCCGAGCGTCTCGGCGCTGATCCGGGCCGCCACGTCGGCCCGGCGGGCGGACACCCCCGATGAGGACGAGCCGGCGCCCGTCGAGGGGGTCGGTGAGGCGGTCCTGGAGCTGTTGCAGAGCGGGGACGGATCGCTCGCCGCGCTGGATGTGCCGGAGCTGGAACCAATGGATGGCGTCGTCATGGTCAGCGAGGTTGACGCCGCGGTCGATCTCGAGGCCTTCGACGATGACGACCCGGTGGGTCCGTTCCAGCCTGCCGCCGAGGACCGGTTGGTCGGTCGGCTCGACGAGCACCCCTTCCTCGAACTGGACGACGAGGAGTACGACCACGCCCGCTAGCCGTCCCCGTGGCGACCTCGCCTCGCGGGCCGGGCGAATGCAGCCGACTTCGGGCCGCGGCGGCTAGTAGGAGAGGCCGGGCGGTGGCGGGCTTATCCGGCGACGGCGCAGCACGACCTGTCGGGTCCCATCCCGGAACAGCCGGACCCGGGCCAGCTCCCAGCCGGAGAACTCCGCCTGGATGGCGAGCTGCGCCGCCGCGGTCAGCCGGTCAACGTTCGGGGGCAACCGTAGCGGCGCGTATTCGTAGTCCATGGCCCCATGCTGCCCATTCGCCCAGCCCAGCGCCACCCCGGAGGCACCCCGCCCGGCCCGGTCACCCCAGGCCAGACGGGGCGCCTCCGGGCCGTGCTCAGCCGTCGCGCTCCGGGTAGCCGACCGGGACAGCGGAGACGTCGTCGAGGGCTGTTCTGATCTCCTCCGGCAGGGTCATCTGCTCGACCTGGAGGGCGCCGAGCAACTGCCCCACCGTGCGCGCGCCGAGGATCGGAGCGACGACCCCGGGCCGGTCGCGGATCCAAGCCAGCGCGACCTCCAGCGGGGAGACGCCGAGACCGCCGGCGGCGGTGGCGACCGCCTCCACGATGCTGGAGCTGCGCGGTTCCAGGTAGGTCGCGACGAACCGCTCGAAGTGCGGTGAGGCCGCCCGAGAGTCCGCTGGTCGGCCGTTTCGGTACTTGCCGGTCAGGACTCCCCGCCCCAGCGGTGACCAGGGCAACACCCCCAGTCCGAGCGCCGCACAGGCCGGTAGCACCTCCCGCTCGGAGCCGCGTTCCAGTAGCGAGTACTCCACCTGGGCGGCGACCACCGGCGAGCGGCCGGGCCAGGCCGCCTGCCAGGCGGCGGCACGGGCGGTTTGCCAGCCGGAGAAGTTGGCGACGCCGACGTACCGGACCCGCCCGCTGGCGACCGCGTGGTCCAGCGCCGCGAGGGTCTCCTCCAGCGGCGTGTCCGGGTCATACCCGTGCACCTGGAACAGGTCGACGTGGTCGGTGCCGAGCCGCCGCAGGGACGCGTCCAGGGTGCGTAGTAGGTGCCCACGGGAGCCGTCGCGGCGCCGGCCGTTGCCCGGGCGTAGCCCCGCCTTGGTCGCGATCAGCAGCTCCTCGCGGGGGACCAGGGTGCCGAGCAGCGAGCCGATGACCGACTCGGCGTCACCGTCACCGTAGACATCGGCGGTGTCGACCAGGTTGCCGCCGGCGTCGAGATAACCTTTCAGCTGGGCCGCCGCATCGTCGGCGTCGGTGTCCCGGCCCCAGGTCATGGTGCCGAGCGCGAGCCGCGAAACCGCCAGCCCGCTTCGGCCGAGCGGTCGCTGTTGCATGGTGGAATCTTATTTCCATCACGGGTCGCACCGATATCCTCGCTGCCGTCCAGTCTGCCGCCTGTTCGTCGCAGCGCTCCTACGGGTACCTCCTGGCCGGCGCTGTTTGCGTGAGCCGGTGATCGAGGGCGGCGATGGTATTGCGTAACCTGATGCGACCTGTGGCGTGAATGGGGGAGGACTAGTGCGACTCGGGCTCAGCCTTGGTTACCAGACGGCGTGGAGTACACCTGCCGACCATCTGGCTCTGGCCCAGGAGGCGGACCGGCTCGGCTACACGGTGGTGTGGGCGGCGGAGGCGTACGGCTCCGACTCGCCGAGCATGCTCGCCTGGATGGCCGGCCAGACCAAGCGGATCGAGCTCGGTAGCGCGGTGATGCAGATTCCCGGTCGCACCCCGGCGATGACCGCGATGACCGCCGCGACCATCGACGCTCTCTCCGGTGGCCGGTTCCGGCTTGGCCTGGGGGTGTCCGGTCCGCAGGTCTCCGAGGGCTGGCACGGCGTACGGTTCGGCCGCCCGCTCGCCCGGACCCGGGAGTTCGTCGACATCGTTCGGCTGGCGGTGGCCCGCAAGGAGGTCACCTACACCGGCGACTTCTACACCCTGCCGCTGCCCGACGGCCCGGGCAAGGCGCTGCGCCTGGGCTTCCACCCGCCCCGGGAGTACATCCCGACCTACCTGGCCGCCGTCGGTCCGAAGAACCTGGAACTCGCTGGCGAGATCGCCGACGGCTGGCTCGCCGTCTTCTACGCGCCGGAGTTCGCCGCGGAGCAGCTCGCTGCGATCCGCGCCGGACGGGCCCGCGCCGGGAAGGAGCTGTCCGGCTTCGATGTGGTTCCCTCGGTGCCGGTGGTGATCGGTGACGATGTCGCCAACTGCGCCGAACTGGTCCGCTGGTACGCCGCGCTCTACATCGGTGGTATGGGCAGCCGGCAGCAGAACTTCTACAACCAGCTCGCCACCCGGATGGGGTACGGCGAGGCTGCGCGCGAGGTGCAGGAGCTGTACCTGGCCAGGCGGCACCGCGACGCGGCCGCTGCAGTGCCGCTGGAGTTGATCGACCGTACCTCGCTGCTGGGTCCGAAGGAGCGCATCGCCGAGCGGATGCGGGAGTTCGCCGCTGCCGGCGTCACCACGCTGTCGGTGACCCTCTTCGTGGCCGACCGGGACAGCGGCGTGCAGACCCTACGGACCGTCGCCGAGGCGCTGGATCTCGCGGGAGTCGGCGAGTGACCTGGGTCGAGGCCATTGTCCTGGGCATCGTGCAGGGCCTGACCGAATTCCTGCCGATCAGCTCGTCGGGCCATCTGCGGATCACCTCAGCGATCTTCTTCGAGCAGGATGCCGGGGCGTCGTTCACCGCCGTCACCCAGCTCGGCACCGAGGCGGCGGTGCTGCTCTACTTCGCCAAGGACATCTGGCGAATCACCCGTACCTGGGTCGTCGGAATCTGGGATCGGTCTGTGCGCAGCAGCCTCGACTACCGGATGGGCTGGTACGTCATCGTCGGCTCGATTCCCATCGGCGTCTTCGGCCTCCTGTTCAAGGACCAGATCCGGGAGACCGCGCGGAACCTGTGGCTGGTCGCCAGCACCCTGATCCTGTTCGCCTTCGTGCTGGCGTTCGCCGAGTACTGGGGCCGGCAGACGCGGACGCTGCAGAACTTCCGGATGCGCGACGGTGTGGTGATGGGTTTCGCGCAGGCGATGGCGCTGATACCCGGCGTGTCCCGATCGGGGGGGACGCTCACCGCCGGCCTGCTGCTCAACCTGACCCGGGAGACCGCGGCCCGATATTCGTTCCTGCTGGCCATTCCCGCGGTGGTGATGTCGGGCGTGCTCAGCCTCGAGGACGTCTTCGCTCCGGCAGCGCCGGGCACCTCGGTGCCGAGCGGGGCGCAGATGATCGTGGCCACGGTGGTCGCCTTCGCCGTGGGATACGCGGCCATCGCCTGGCTGCTGCGCTACGTGGCGCGCCACACCCTGTACATCTTTGTGCTGTATCGGGTGGCGTTGGGAACGCTGGTGCTCGCCCTGCTGCTGACCGGCACAATCAGCGCCACCTGACCCGCTCGCGCCGACGCGCCCGGCACGAAAGCCGGCCCGGGCGCATCGGTGGGCCCGAGGTGGAGCAGGCTCTAGGGTGGTGACCGTGGCGACGCTACTGCTCTTACGACACGGCCGGACGACCGCGAACGCGGCCGGCGGGCTGGCCGGTCGGCAGCCGGTCGAGCTGGACGAGACCGGCCGTACCCAGGCCACCGCGGTCGGCGAGCGGCTCCGGCTGCTTTCCTGCCCAACCGTGGTGACCAGCCCGTTGGTCCGTTGTCGGCAGACCCTGGACCGGGCGTTGCCCGAGGCCGTGCCGGTGGTGGAGGAGGGGCTGACCGAGTGCGGGTACGGCAGCTGGGAGGGGCAGCCGCTGAAACAGCTCGCGAAGGACGCGCTCTGGCCGGTCGTGCAGCAGCATCCCAGCGCGGCGGTCTTCCCGGGTGGGGAGGCGATGGCGAGCATGGCGGCCCGGGCGGTGGCCGCGGTGCGCACCTGGGATGCTCGGGTGAGCGCGGAGCACGGGCCGGACGCGGTCTGGCTGGCCTGCACCCACGGCGACGTGATCAAAGCGATCGTGGCGGACGCGCTCGGCCTGCACCTGGACCTCTTCCAGCGGCTCATCGTGGATCCGGCCTCGGTCACGGCGATCCGCTACACCCCGCTGCGTCCGTTCCTGGTGCGGCTCAACGACACCGGCGGCGATCTGACCGCGTTGGTCCCGCCCCCGCCGAAGCGGGGTAGGCGGAAGCGCCGTACCGCGGATTCGGACGCCACGATCGGGGGCGGCGCCGGGGCAGGGGCCTGACCCGTTCCGACGATCGCGTCGGCGCTGGCGAGGGGCAACGCGGCCCGGGCGGTCCCGGCGGGACCGAGGGTCGTCGCGGCGCGGCGGCGCCGCACGGCGATTCCGGTCGGTGGGGTGCGCGCCGTGCGGGTGCGCCGGATAGGGTCGAGGTATGACCCACCAGGTGCACGCCTTCGAGCCGCCGGAGCGGTTCGTCGCCGGAACCGTCGGGCCGCCGGGGGATCGTACGTTCTTTCTCCAGGCCCGCGGCGGTGGCCGGCTGGTCAGTGTCGCGCTGGAGAAGGTCCAGGTCTCACTGCTGGCGGAGAAACTTGAGGAGTTGCTCTCCGAGGCGCAACGGCGGTTTGGGGTGAAGCTACCGGAGACCGGCCCGGTCGGTGGGGACAACGACCCGCTGGACACCCCCGTCGACGAGGAGTTCCGGGTCGGCACCCTGGGGCTGGCCTTTGATGTGGACACCGAAACGGTCGTGATCGAGGCGATCGCGGTCGGCGAGGCCGAGGTCGAGGTTGGGGCCGCCGAGGCTGCCGCTGAGGTCGAGTTGGACGAGTCGGACGACGAGGAGCCAGACGACGACCTGGACCGGCTGCGGGTGCGGTTGACCCCGGAGGCGACCCGCGAGTTCATCGGACGGGCCCGGCGGGTGGTGAACGCGGGCCGGCCGCCGTGTCCGCTCTGCGGCCAGCCCCTCGACCCGGTCGGCCACCTCTGCCCGCGCCACAACGGCTACCACCGGTGACCTCATCTGAGCTGTACCGGAGCCGGGATTGGCACCAGCCGCGCCAGGACAGTGATCAGGTGCTTCGGCTGCTTCGGGAGGGCGCGCTCGAGCTGGAGGGGCGGCTGGTGGACGCCTCGAACACGACGCTACGCGCGGTCCTGACGTTGGACGGGATGACCGCGCGTTGTGTCTACAAGCCGGTGCGGGGTGAGCGGCCCCTGTGGGACTTTCCGGATGGCAATCTCGCCGGCCGCGAGGTCGCCGCGTACCTGGTGTCGGCGGCCACCGGATGGGACCTGGTGCCGCCGACGGTGCTGCGCGACGGGCCGCTCGGCCCCGGCTCCTGTCAGCTGTGGATCGACGAGCCGGTGGAGCCGGAGCCACTGGTCGGGTTTGTTCCGACCGACAAACTGCCGCCCCAGTGGTTGGCGGTGGCCGCGGCCCGGGACGAGGAGGGCATCCCGTACGCCCTGGCA
The DNA here is from genome assembly GCF_000514775.1 of Salinispora pacifica CNR114. Lineage (GTDB taxonomy): Bacteria > Actinomycetota > Actinomycetes > Mycobacteriales > Micromonosporaceae > Micromonospora > Micromonospora pacifica. The sequence goes on from NZ_KI911467.1 coordinate 116,514, forward strand.
CACGCCGACGACCCGCGGCTCGCCCGGCTGGCCGTGCTGGACGCGGTTATCAACAACGCCGACCGCAAGGGTGGACATGTCCTGGTCGGCCCGGACGGCCGACTCTACGGCGTGGATCACGGGGTCAGCTTCCACGTGGAGGAGAAGCTGCGCACGGTCTTGTGGGGTTGGGCGGGCCGCGAGCTGCCGGCGGACTCGGCGGAGGTGCTTGCGGCACTCGCCGGCGCGGTCGCCGGGGAGCTGGGCGGTGCTCTCGCCGAGCACCTCACTGTCAGCGAAGTCGCCGAGTTGGCTTCCCGGATCGGGCGGCTACGGGCCGCCGGACGATTCCCGTTGCCGTCGCGGCAGTGGCCGGCGATGCCGTGGCCACCTATGTGAGCGGCTGTCACCTTAGTCACCTCTCGTGTTCCCCGGAGCCCGCTGGCGGCTGGTTAGGCTGGCGGTCATGGACTCTTGGGCGGGACACGAGGTGCCGCGGCTGCCGGGCCAGGGCGGGCCGTTGATGTTGTTTGACTCGGCCCGGCGGGGCATGGCCGCCAGCGCGCCGACCGGCACCGGCACCATGTACGTCTGCGGCATCACCCCGTATGACGCCACCCACCTCGGGCACGCCGCCACCATGATCACCTTCGACCTGATTCAGCGGGTGTGGCGGGACGCGGGGCGGGACGTGACGTATGTGCAGAACGTGACTGATATCGATGATCCGCTGCTGGAGCGGGCCGCCCGGGACGGCGAGGACTGGAAGGTCCTGGCGATGCGGGAGACCGCGCTGTTCCGGGAGGACATGGCGGCGCTGCGGATTATCCCGCCGGAGCACTACGTCGGTGCGGTGGAGTCGATCCCGGACATCGCCGAGCGGGTCCTGACCCTGGTGAAGGAGGGCGCCGGCTACCGGCTCGAGGACGGCACCGGCGATGTCTACTTCGACATCGCGGCCGCGCCCCGGTTCGGGTACGAGTCCCACCTGAGCCGGGAGCAGATGCTGGAGATCTTCCCCGAGCGCGGTGGTGACCCGGACCGAGCGGGAAAGCGCGACCCGCTCGATCCGCTGCTGTGGCGTGGTGCCCGCGCCGACGAGCCATCGTGGCCCGGCGGGGAGCTGGGCCCCGGCCGCCCTGGCTGGCATATCGAGTGCGCCGTGATCGCGCTGGATCTGCTCGGTACGCAGATCGATGTGCAGGGCGGCGGCAATGATCTGATCTTCCCGCACCATGAGTGCTCGGCCGCCCACGCCGAGCTGCTGACCGGGCAGGCCCCGTTCGCCGGGCACTACGTGCACGCCGGCATGATCGGGCTGGACGGGGAGAAGATGTCCAAGTCCCGCGGCAACCTGGTCTTCGTCTCCCGGTTGCGAGCCGACCAGGTGGATCCGATGGCGGTCCGGCTGGCCCTGATGAGCGGGCACTACCGTAGCGACCGCTCCTGGAGCGACGAGCTGTTGGCGACCGCGCAGGAGCGGCTGGGCCGATGGCGGCGGGCTGCCGCGTTGCCCGGCGGGCCGTCCGCGGAGGCGTTTCTGGCCACGCTTCGTGCGCGCCTCGCCGACGACCTCGACACCCCGGGGGCGCTCGCGCTGGCGGACTCTTGGGCGGAGGCGGCACTCGTCGGTGCCGGCGACGATCCAGCGGCGCCCGCGCTCTTCACCCGGGCCCTGGACGCCCTGCTCGGCGTCCGTCTGTGACCTACCGGGCAGTCCGACGGCCGGCAGGCGGCCCACTCGGCGCGGGTGGCCTCGGGGGCCGTCGCCCTCCGCTCGGGGGCGCTTGGTTGGGCTGCCGTGTCGGCAGCCCGCCACGGAGCTGGGCTGTGCGGGCCATCAGCCCAGGACGAGCCCCGGGCCCGGATCCGGGTCGGTCGCCGGGGCCGGGATCCGGTACGCCTCGGTCAGGGTGGTGACCGGGCCGGGCCAGGTGGCCTGGGCGACCTCGATCGGTTTACGGCGCTCGTCGTAGGCGACGTGTAGCAGGTGTAGCACCGGGGTGTCGGGGCGGATCTGGAGGGTCTCCGCCTCGTCTCGACTGGGCTGCCGGGCACTGATCGTGTCGGTCGCGGTGACGTACCGCCGGCCGGTGGCTTCCTCGGCTTCCTGGTAGAGGGGGCGGCCGAAAGCCTCGGCCCGCTCCAGTGCGGTGCCGGCGGTGTCGGTCGGTAGGAACCAGGCGGCTCCGACCTCCACCGGGGAGTCCTCGGCGCGGACCAGGTGCCGACGACAGAGCAGCTCGGTGCCGTCGGACACGCCGAACGCGTCGGCGACCTCGGGCGGTGCGGGGGCGGGCCCGACGGAGACGAGCTGTTGCCGGTACCGGGCGGCGAGGTCGGTGTGGTAGCCACGGAAGCCGCCGTACCGGCCCCGGGAGAGCCGGTTGAGGCGGCGTCGGGTGCCGCGGACGTACGTACCGGAGCCAGGCTTCGTGATCAGGACGCCCTCGACCCGGAGTTGGTCCACGGCGCGTTGCACGGTTTGTTTGGCGACGCCGAACATTTCGGCGACGGCCGGGATGGAGGGTAGCCGCTCCCCGGGCCCCCAGTCACCGCGGCGCACCTGTGCCTTGATCTGCGCGGCGATCTGTCGGTGCGGGAACTCGGCCGCGCCCGGGTTGATCTGCATGCCCGCCTCCTCGTCATCAACTAGGTTCCTAGGATGCCGTAGCGGGTGGGTTCCCGTCCACAACCGACTCGGGACACAAGAACAGTGGCCCGCCACCGGTGCGGGTGGCGGGCCACGAGGCTCGGTGCGCTCCGGCTACCAGGAGCCGGCGGTAGGACCGGCGGAGCCGCCGCGCCGGCGCAGGTACTTCTCAAACTCCTGGGCGATCTCGTCCCCGGTCAGCGGGGTGATGCCGGCGTCGCCGACCCGTTCCTCCAACTCGCGGACGTACTCACCGAGCTCGGCGTCCTGCTCGGCGGCGCCCCGGACCCGCTGTTCCCACTCGGCGGCCTCCTCGGCGAGGTCCGCCATCGGCACCGGCAGATCCAGCACCTCCTCGACCCGGTGCAGCAGGGCCAGGGTCGCCTTGGGACAGGGTGGGTTGTTGGCGTAGTGCGGCACATGCACCCAGAACGACACCGCGTTCACCTCGGCCCGTGAGCAGGCGTCGTGCAGGACCCCGACAATGCCGGTGGGCCCGTCGTAACGGGTGGGGGTGAGCTGGAAACGCTGTGCCGCGCCCTTGTCGGAGGCGCTTCCGCTGATCGGTAGCGGTCGGGTGTACGGCACGTCAGCCAAGAGCGCGCCGAGCAGCACCACCCGTTCGACCTCCAGGCTGTGGCAGATCTCCAGCACCTGCTCGCAGAAGGTGCGCCAGCGCATGCTCGGCTCGATGCCGCGGATCAGCACGACATCCCGCTCCGTACCGGCCGGGCTGGCGGTCATGAACCGGGTGGTGGGCCACTCCACCCGTCGGGTCTCGCCCGCCGACATCGCGATCGTGGGGCGGCTGACCTGGAAGTCGTAGAAGTCTTCCGGATCCAGCTCGGTCACCGGCCGGGCCTGCCACACCTGTTCCAGGTGTTCGACGGCGGCCGTCGAGGCATCGGCGGCGTCGTTCCAGCCTTCGAAGGCGGCGATGGCCACGGGGGATCGCAGGACCGGCAGTCCGTCGAACTCGGTCACGCGGTCACCTCGTCCCGCCCGTCGGGGCGGTGCCGGGCAGGTGCCCGATCGGCCGGCCACCATGCGTCGTGGCGTCGCTGTAGTCCCTCACGTCCGTCAGCCTACGTGCCAGGGGTGGGAACCGGACCGTCGGCCGCGCCGATCTATCAATCGACGAAACAATCACCCGGGCGACAAAGGGGCAGCGTGTGCTGGTTACCCCAGGTGGGGCCCGGCAGCCGGGGCTAGACCACATTCCGTGTGGTCGCAGTAACCTGAAGCTGTGGTGATCTCTGTGCTCGACGCGCTGACCGACCGGGTCCTCGTCGCCGACGGGGCGATGGGGACCATGTTGCATGCGGCAGATCTGACTCTCGATGACTTCGATGGGCTGGAAGGCTGCAACGAGATCCTCAACGTGACCCGGCCGGACGCGGTCCGTGGCGTGCACGAGGCGTACCTGGCCGTGGGCGCAGACTGCGTGGAAACTAACACGTTCGGCGCGAACCTCGCGAACCTGGCCGAGTACGGCATTGAGGGGCGCATCCGTGAGCTTTCCGAGGCTGGCGCCCGGCTGGCCCGCACCGCCGTCGACGCGTACGCGACACCGGAGCAGCCGCGCTTCGTCCTGGGCTCGATCGGGCCGGGCACGAAGCTGCCCACCCTTGGGCACGCCACGTACGCCGCGCTGCGGGACGCGTACCAGGAGAACGCCGTCGGCCTGATCGCCGGCGGATCGGATGCGTTGATCATCGAGACCTGTCAGGACCTGCTTCAGGTGAAGGCGGCGGTGATCGGCTCGAGGCGGGCGATGGCCGAGCTGGGCCGGTCGGTCCCGATCATCTGCCACGTGGCGGTGGAGACCACCGGCACGATGCTGCTGGGTAGCGAGATCGGCGCCGCACTCACCGCGATCGAGCCACTCGGCATCGACCTGATCGGGCTGAACTGCTCCACCGGCCCGGCGGAGATGGGTGAGCACCTGCGCTACCTGTCGCAGCATTCCCAGATCCCGGTCTCGGTGATGCCGAACGCCGGCCTGCCGGTCCTCACCTCCGACGGCGCGTACTTCCCACTGACGCCGGACGAGCTGGGCGATGCTCTGGCGCAGTTCGTCACCGACTACGGTGTGGCGCTGGTCGGCGGCTGCTGCGGGACCACGCCGGAGCACATCCGGGTGCTGGCCGAACGGATGCGTGGCCGACCGCCGGTGGTGCGCGAGCCACGGCCCGAGCCCGGCGCCTCGTCGATCTATCACCATGTCCCCTTCGCGCAGGACGCGAGCGTGCTGATGGTGGGGGAGCGGACCAACGCCAACGGATCCAGGGCGTTCCGTGAGGCCATGCTCGCCGAGGACTGGCAGGCCTGCGTGGAGATCGCCCGTGGCCAGGCCCGGGACGGCTCGCACCTGCTGGACCTCTGCGTGGACTACGTGGGCCGCGACGGCACCCAGGACATGCGCGAGTTGGCCAGCCGGTTCGCCACCGCCTCCACGCTGCCGATCATGCTGGACTCAACCGAGCCGGGCGTGATCGAGGCGGGGCTGGAGACGCTCGGTGGGCGATGCGTGGTCAACTCGGTCAACTTCGAGGACGGCGACGGCCCCGACTCCCGATATGCCCGCCTGATGCCCGTGGTCAAGGAACACGGCGCGGCGGTGGTGGCGCTCCTCATCGACGAGGAGGGGCAGGCGCGTACCAAGGACTGGAAGGTACGCGTGGCCGCCCGGCTGATCGACGATCTGACCGGCCGATGGGGGATGGCCCGGTCGGACATCCTGATTGACGCCCTGACCTTCCCGATCGCCACCGGGCAGGAGGAGACCCGACGGGACGGGATCGAGACCATCGAGGCGATCCGAGAGATCGCCGGCCGCTACCCGGGGGTCAACTTCACCCTGGGTATCTCCAACGTCTCGTTCGGGCTCAGTCCGGCGGCCCGGCAGGTGCTCAACTCGGTGTTTCTGCACGAGTGCGTCCAAGCCGGGCTGACCTCGGCGATCGTGCACGCCAGCAAGATCCTGCCGATGTCGAAGATCCCCGATGAGCAGCGGGAGATCGCACTCGATCTGGTCTACGACCGACGACGCGAAGGGTACGACCCGGTCCAGCGCTTCATCGAAGCCTTCGAGGGGGTGGACGCCGCCTCGGCGCGGGCCAGCCGAGCGGAGGAGCTGGCCGCGCTGCCGCTGGAGGAGCGGCTCAAGCGGCGGATCATCGACGGCGAGCGCAACGGCCTTGAGGCCGATCTGGACGCGACCCTCGCCACCGGGTTGGCGGCGATGGTCGTTATCAACGAGATTCTGCTGGACGGGATGAAGGTGGTCGGCGAGTTGTTCGGGGCCGGCCAGATGCAGTTGCCGTTCGTACTCCAGTCCGCCGAGGTGATGAAGTCCGCGGTGGCGTACCTGGAGCCGCACCTGGAGAAGGCCGATGACGGCGGCAAGGGACGGATCGTGCTCGCCACCGTGAAGGGCGACGTCCACGACATCGGCAAGAACCTCGTCGACATCATCCTGTCGAACAACGGCTATGAGGTGGTGAACATCGGGATCAAGCAGCCGATCAACGCCATCCTCGACGCCGCCGAGCAAAACCGCGCGGACGCGATCGGCATGTCGGGGCTGTTGGTGAAGAGCACCGTCATCATGAAGGAGAACCTGGTCGAGATGGCCACGCGGGGAGTTGCGGAGCGCTGGCCGGTCCTGCTCGGGGGTGCGGCGCTGACCCGCGCGTATGTCGAGGACGACCTGCGATCGATGTTCCCCGGCCAGGTGCACTACGCCCGGGATGCCTTCGAAGGGCTCTCCCTGATGGATCGGGTGATGGCCGCCAAGCGCGGCGGCGCACAGGTGGTGGACCCGGAGCGGGAGGCGGCGTTGGCCGCACGGCGGGAACGGCGGGCGCGGCAGCGGGCGATCGTCAGCGAGTCGTTGCCGGAGTTGAACGATGCCTCGGTCCGCTCCGACGTGGCCACCGACGTGGAGGTGCCCACCCCACCGTTCTTCGGCACCCGGGTGGTCAAGGGGCTGCCCCTCGCCGACTACGCGGCCCTGCTCGACGAACGGGCGACGTTCCTCGGGCAGTGGGGACTGCGCGGTACCCGCGGCGGTAGCGGACCCACCTACGAGGAACTGGTGGAGACCGAGGGTCGGCCGCGGCTACGCTACTGGCTGGACCGGCTCATCGCCGACCAGGTACTTGAGGCAGCTGTGGTGTACGGCTACTTCCCGGCCTACTCCGACGGCAACGACCTGGTCGTGCTCGACGAGAACGGGCACGCTGAGCGGGCTCGGTTCACCTTCCCCCGGCAGCGCCAGGAGCGGCGGCTCTGCTTGGCCGACTTCTTCCGTCCTCGCGGCGGCGAGTCTGACGTGGTGGCGCTGCAACTGGTCACGGTTGGCCAACCGATCAGCGAATATACGGCGAAGTTGTTCGCCCGCAACGAGTATCGCGACTATCTGGAGGTTCACGGGCTGTCGGTGCAGCTCACCGAGGCCCTTGCCGAGTACTGGCACCAGCGGGTCCGCGCCGAGCTGAGCCTGCCCGACGACCGTACGGTGGCCACCACCGACCCGGCTGACCTGGCCGGGTTGCTGCGTAACGACTACCGGGGCTGCCGGTATGCCTTCGGCTACCCGGCCTGTCCGGACCTGGAGGACCGGGCGAAGCTCGTGGACCTGCTGGGTGCGGAACGGATCGGCGTGCAGCTGTCGGAGGAGTTCCAGCTCGTTCCGGAACAGGCCACCGACGCGATTGTCGTGCACCACCCGGAGGCGGGTTACTTCAACGCCAAGTGAGACCAGGTCCGCACGACCAGGTCCCGGTGGGGTGATCCACCTGTTGGTAGCGGGGGAGGGCGGGTGAGACCCACGCCAGCTGCCCGCCGTTCCGCATCGCCTCCGCCCAGGGTCGCGACAACCGATCTGGAGCTGCCGCTGCGGTGACAGCCGGATGGTGAGACAGTGCCGGTGTTGCCGGTCGGGTGAAGCTGTTGCGATTGCCGGAGCGGGTATGTGCAGCGGGCGTAGGGTGGTGCCCGACGAGCCTTTGCCGCCGGGAACGCTGTTTGCCAATCCGTAGCCCCTGGTCGCTGGCAAGCCCTGGGAGGGTAAATGCCGGACATGGAACAAGATTTTGACATGATTTCGTCGGATTCACTTCTGTTGAATCCGATGTTCGCGCGTCCGGGCCAGTCGACGGAGCTTACCCGGTTTTCGATTCCGGACGCCGCCACGCTGCCCGAGACCGCATACCAGATCGTGCACGACGAGGTGGCCCTCGATGGGAACGCCCGACTGAATCTGGCGACATTTGTTGGCACCTGGATGGACGATCATGCCGAGAAACTGTTCGCGGAAACCTTCGACAAGAATCTTATCGACAAGGATGAGTATCAGGCGACCAGCGCAATAGAGAAGCGGTGTTTGGTCATGCTGGCAGATCTTTGGCATGCACGGGAGCCGCGGAGCACTATCGGCACGTCCACGACCGGTTCCTCGGAAGCCTGCATGCTGGGGGGGTTGGCCCTCAAGCGTCGTTGGCAGCATGCGCGCCGCCGTGCCGGCAAGCCGGCCAGCCGTCCCAACCTGGTGATGTCGAGCGCGGTGCAGGTGTGTTGGAAGAAGTTTTGCAACTACTGGGATGTGGAGCCCCGTTTGGTTCCAATCTCCCAAGAGCACAAGACCCTGGACGGTCATGAACTCGCCTCATACGTGGACGAGAACACGATCGGGGTCGTCGCGATCCTTGGTGTGACATATACCGGACTCTACGAGCCGGTCCAGCGCATCGCGGCTGCGCTGGACGAAATTCAGGACTCGACCGGACTTGATATAGACATTCATGTAGACGGAGCTACCGGTGCGTTTGTGGCGCCCTTTGTTCAGCCAGACATGGTCTGGGACTTCCGGCTCCGGAGAGTAGCGTCGATCAATGTCTCCGGTCACAAATACGGACTGGTATACCCCGGGCTGGGATGGGTGGTCTGGCGAGACAAGGCGGCGCTGCCCGAGGACATGATTTTCTGGGTAAACTACCTGGGTGGTGAAACGCCGACGCTCGGGCTGAACTTCACCAGACCAGGAGCCCAGGTGCTCTTGCAGTACTATCTCTTCCTGCGTTTGGGGCGAGAGGGCTTTCGGCGGGTGCAGCTCGCCATGCATGATGTTACGCGGTACCTGTCCCAGGAGGTCGCGAAGATACCAAATCTCGAGCTGTGGAGCGATGGTAGCGATATTCCGGTGCTGGCTTGGTGCCTGCGGAGTGGGTACACCAAAAATTGGAACCTGTATCACCTGTCCGATCGCATGCGAATGAGGGGATGGCAGATCCCCACCTACGCGATGCCCGAAGGTCTTACGGACCTTATGGTGCAGCGAATCGTGATTCGCAATGGGCTCAGCCGTGACCTCGCCGAGGTGTTTATCACTGAACTGCGAGGCGAGATAGCGCACCTTGACTCCCTCGACTCTCCCATACCTGCGGTCGGCCAGCGACCTGGGTTCCATCATTAATACTTTGTGAGAGCGCCATGGCTCCGTCAGATAGCCGGCCGGCGGGCAAAAACTCCGCGAAGATCAGTGTCCTTGGGCTGGCGATGCTCAACATCGTCGCGGTGGTCAGCCTGAGTGGCCTACCCGCTGAGGCCGAGTACGGGTTGAGCGCCGCATTCTACTACATCTTCGCTGCGTTCTTCTTCCTCGTGCCGGTCTCGCTGGTCGCGGCTGAACTGGCCACCGGATGGCCGGAGAAGGGGGGCGTGTTCCGTTGGGTTGGCGAGGCGTTCGGAGCCCGTTGGGGATTCGTGGTCATTTTTCTACTCCTGGCTCAGGTGACGATCTGGTTTCCGGCTCTGCTCACCTTCGGGTCGATCTCGCTCGCTTACACCGGACCGGAGGCGACGCTGGATGAGAAGTTGTCCGGAAACCGAATATACATTCTGCTGACCGTGCTCGCGGTCTTCTGGGTCGCCACCGCGCTCGGCGCCCACGGGATTGCTGCGTTTACCCGTATCGCGAAATGGGGCGGCGTCGTTGGCACTATTCTCCCCGCCTTGCTCCTCGTGATCCTCGGTATCGTCTACCTGAGCTCGGGCGGGCAGTCACAGACTCCGCTGGGTTGGGACGAGGTGGTCCCGGACTTCACGCGGTTCAGTAACCTGGCGCTGGCCGCGAGTATCTTCCTCTTCTACGCCGGCATGGAGATGAATGCGATCCATGTGCGGGACGTGGAGAATCCGTCCCGGCACTATCCGCTGGCGGTGCTGATCGCGGCGGTGGGAGCGATGAGCATTCTGGTGCTGGGCACACTGACGATTTCCTTCGTGGTGCCGCGGTCCGAGATAGACCTGACGCAGTCACTACTGATAACCTTCCTTGATGTTTTTCGCTGGCTCGGCCTCGCCTGGGCGGCGCCGATAGTCGCCGTCGCCTTGGTAATCGGCGTTCTGGCTGGCATCGTAACCTGGGTCGTTGGCCCGTCAACCGCGATGCTGGCGGTGGCAAAGGCCGGCTATCTGCCACGTTTCTTTCAATCGACGAACAAATACGGGATGCCTACCAAAATTTTGTTGTGGCAGGCGATTTCGGTTAGTGTCCTGGCGGTCCTGTTCATTGTTATGCCATCAGTGGAGGCCGCCTTCCAGGTGCTCAGTCAGCTTGCTGGTCTCCTCTATCTCCTCATCTATCTGGGAATGTTCGCCGCAGCGATCCAGCTACGGTACAGCCAACCTGATCGACGACGGCCGTACCGAGTGCCGGGTGGGCTTCCGGGAATGTGGGTCATCGGTGGCGTCGGCTTCGTCGCCTCGGCGCTCGCACTCGCCTCCAGCCTCACCCCTCCAGATCAGATCGGTGTCGGAAGCCCCGCTCTCTACATCGGACTGCTCGTCGGGCTGGCGGCTGTGATCATCGCGGTGCCGCTGAGCGTGTACGCACTGCGTAAGCCGGACTGGTGTGACCCTGATCGTGATGTCGCACCGTTTAGCTGGGAGACGCCGGGCGATCGCTGACCCGGCCGGTGCGCCAGGGCGACAGTTGACCGGCAGCCGGGTGTCACCGGAACCCGGCGGAAGTGTCTCGCCGGGCAGGATGGGGCGCTGTCGCTGTCCCGTCGAGCCCATGGGCCGGGTTCCCGAAACAGAGGGTGCGCTTCAGCGCGAAACCACCCAATAACCCACGGTTCGCCGATGGCCCGCCTACCGTGACCTCGTGAACGCCGGAACGGAAGCTGAGACGGGCGAGGGCCGCTCGTGGACACGGGCCCAGAAGTGGACGATAGTCGCGGCTGGCCTCGGCGTCTTCATCACCCTGCACGACGTGCTGGTGGCGAATGTGGCGCTGCCCCGAATTCAGGCCTTCTATGACTTGGGGGAATCCGGGCTGCAGTGGATCGTCGCCACCTACACGATGGGAATGGCTATTGCCATCATGCCCGCGGCCACCGTGGCAGATCGATTCGGGCGGCGGCGCCTGTACCTGACCGCAGTGGTGGTCTTCATCGTGGCCTCGGTGACGGCCGGACTTACCTCCACCTTCACCGTCATGCTGTTGGCGCGGGGGACGCAGGGAGTGGCTGCGGCCGTCATCACCGTCTCCGCACTGGCTCTGGTCTCGGCGACCTTCCCGCACAAGCGGCAACGCTTCTTCGCCCTCGGGCTCTTTGCCGCGGTCGCGGACATCGGGCTGGCGCTCGGCCCGCCGCTGGGTGGGATCCTGACCGAGGCTGCGAGCTGGCGGGTCGTCTTCTTCCTCAATGTTCCGGTCGCCGTGCTGGTGGTCGGGCTCACCCTTCGGTACGTCGCCGAGTCACGTGAGTCCACCCGCCGTGTTGTCGATCTACCCGGGCAGCTGCTGTTTGTGATAACAGTTGGAGCGTTTACTTTTGCCGTTATCGATGGCCATGATCTGGGTTGGGGATCGCCGCTAATTCTGGTAATTTTCGTCGCCTTCGCCGTTGGCCTCGTTGCCTTCATTGTCCGTGAGCTCCGTACCCGGTCACCGATGATGGATCTGCGGCTGTTCACCAGCCGCGCCTACCGGCTGGGTAACATGGCAATATTTTTCGGTTTTTTCACCGTGTATGGCGCCTTGTTGATCGTCACCCAGTACTTTCAGAACGTCCGGCTCTATTCCCCGGTCGAGGCGGGTCTACTCATCCTGCCGTCCTCCCTCGCGTCGGTGGCGGTTTCCCCGGTCGCTGGCTTCATCGCTGCCCGCCGGGGCGCCCGCCTGCCGGCCCTCGCCGGCCAGGCTCTGCTCGTTGTCGGGCTGGCCATCATGGTGGTCGGGGTGGCGCGGAGTGTCGTCGCCGTCGTGCTGGGCTTCCTGCTCCTGGGCGCCGGTCTCTCTCTGATTATCCCGCCGGTGCAGGGGCTGGCGTTGAATTCGGTACCGGTCGAGCGGGCCGGGATGGCGTCGGGCATCATAGCCACCCAGCGAGGTCTTGGATCAACCGCCGGCTACGCGGTGCTGGGAACGATCGTTTCGGTATGGGTCGCTTCCTTCTTGGACGGCGACCTGTCCAGCACCATTCCCGACCGTGCCGAACGGGCTGCTGTTGTCGAGCAGATCGTTGACGACACCAACCCGAACGCTTTTGAGGCGATAGTCGGGCCGGGTCGGCCAGTTGACCATCCTGAGTCTGACCAGGTGACGGCGATTCGTACGGTCGCCGACCATACCTTTGTCCGGGGTATGCAGCTCGGCCTTGGGCTCGCCGCCCTGGTCGCCCTGATCGTCCTGGTGATCCTCATCCGGAGTTTCCGCGACCCCCAAGATCGATAGGGTGTGGTCTACCTTACGAACCTGCACCTGTGTTCAGAATGATTTACGACGTGAAATGTCTCTGCTTCCGAGCGAGGAGGTTGGGTCGGGGCACCACGCTGATGATGGATTGGTACGGAATCGAGAAGGTGTTGCCCGCCACAGGTGGTTAGCTGGAGAAACACGTTGACCACCGGACGGACAAGAGGAGCAGTGCGTACGTGAGCGTTACGTCGAAACCGGGTAAGGACAGCAACCAGGCAAAGTCGTCCCAGGAGGAAGGGTTCTCCGAGGTCGAGCGGGCCGCCATCAAGGACCGGGCGGCGGAGTTGAAGTCGGAGGCTCGCCGTAGCAAGAGCGCGAACAAGGCGGCAGCCGACGAGAGAGACGTCCTCGCGAAGATCAGCAACATGGCGCAGCCGGACCGCGCGTTGGCTGAACGCCTGCACGCCGTCATCACCGAGACCGCCCCTGAGCTGGCACCGAAGCTGTGGTATGGCCAGCCCGCCTGGGCCAGGAGCGGAAAGGTGGTCTGCTTCTTCCGCAGCGGGCAGGGAGACAAGCAGCGTTACTCGACGTTCGGGTTCTCGCCGGAGGCGAAGCTCGACGACGAGCAGGGTCTGTGGGCGACATCGTTCGCCCTGGCCGAGTTGACCGAGAAGGCCGAGGCAACGATCAAGAGGCTACTGCGGACCGCCCTGGGCTGAGGGGCGAGGTCGCGGCCCCGCCCGGGTGTGAATGTGTCGGCTGAGGCGGTTGGTGTTGCGCTCGGACGCCACCGGCCATCGTTTCACCGCTGACCAATCCTTCCGGCCCTCGGGCGCTCCCCGGCGATGGGGAGCGCCCGAGGCGACGGGGGTGGATCAGGCGTCGCGGCGGTTCAGGAGGAAGGCCGCGAGCGCCAGCAAAGCAGCGGTCCACAGGCCGAACACCCCGAAGCCCTGCCAGGGCGTGAGGAGACTTCCCTCCTGCTGGGTCGCCTGGCCGATCAGGATTCCGGCCTCGGTCGGTAGGTAGGCATGGGCGTACTCGCCGAACTTGCCGGGCAGTAGCTGCACCAGGGGAGCGAGCACGAGCACGAACATGATCACGCCGGTGATCCCCGCCGCGGTGCGCCGCACAATGGCACCGATAGCGAGGGAGAACAGGCTGAGCATGGCCAGGTAGAGGCCGGTACCCACCACTGCCCGCAGCGCACCGGGGTCGCCGAGGGATGCCTCAACCCTCTCGCTGAGCATCGCCGCGCCGATGAAGAACGAGACGAACGCCGCCACCAGGCTCACTGCCAGGACTACCAGACTCAGCACCATGCCCTTGGCGGCGAGCATGGACAGCCGGCGGGGCTTCGCCAGCAGGCTGGCCCGGATCATGCCGGTGGAGTACTCCGACGCGATAACCATGACGCCCAGGACACAGATGGCGGGTTGGCTGATCAGAAAGCCGCTGCCGAGGATGACGGTCGTCGGATCACCGACGATCAGCTCGCGGTCGCTCGCAGCAGTGTCGTCCCACGCGGCGATGGTCAAGCCGACAAGCAGTGCGGTGAAGGATGGGTACAGCAACGCGAGTAGTCCGAGCGACCAGCCGGTCGACCGGACCGATCGGAGCTTCGTCCACTCGGAGCGCAGCAGTCCGGCAAAGCTGGCGCGGCTGGCCACCGTGCTGGCGGTGGGGCGGGCGGCGGTCGCGGTCATCGGGCTTCCCCTCCGGACTTGGGGGCGTCGGCATCTTGGGTTGCGCCAGTGCCGGCGTACTCCACGCTCTCCCGGGTCAGCGCCATGAACGCCTCCTCCAGGGTGCCGCGCTGCGGGACCACCTCGTGGAGAACGTGTCCACCGGCCGACGCGATCTCACCGATCCTGGTCGCGTCCATCTCCTCAACGCTCAGCTCGTTGTCGTCGTTGCGGGTCACCGTGCCGCCGGCCCGGGTGATGGCCTCGGCCAACTCCTCGGCATTCGGGCTACGGACGAGCACCGTCTGCTTCTTGCCCCGCTCGATGAACTCCTGGGTTGGGCAGTCGGCGATCAGGCTGCCGCGGCCGATGATGATGAGATGCTCGGCGGTCACTGCCATCTCGTTCATCAGGTGGCTGGAGACGAAGACGGTTCGACCCTCGGCCGCCAGCTGCCGCATGAAGGTGCGGACCCAGAGGATGCCCTCCGGGTCGAGCCCGTTGACCGGCTCGTCCAGCACCAGCACGGCGGGATCACCGAGCAGGGCGGCGGCGAGCCCAAGCCGTTGCCCCATGCCGAGGGAGAAGCCTCCGGTCCGCTTGTGCGCCACCTCGCGCAGCCCGACCAGGTCGAGTACCTCCGAGACCCGCTTCTTGCCAATGCCCTGCGACTGGGCCAGGCAGAGCAGATGGTTGTAGGCGGTCCGACCCGGGTGCACCGCCTTGGCCTCCAAGAGCGCGCCGACCGTGGCGAGCGGGGTGGTCAGCTCCCGGTAGCGCTTGCCGTCGATGGTGGCGGTGCCACGATCCGGATGGTCGAGACCGAGCAGCAGGCGCATGGTCGTCGATTTGCCGGCACCGTTGGGGCCGAGGAACCCGGTTACTCTGCCGGGCCCGACCGTGAAGGAAAGATCCCTCACGGCGACCTTATCGCCGTAGCGCTTGGTCAGGTTCTTGGCTTCGATCATCCGTTCCGTCCTGAAGAGGCCGATGGTTGGGAAAATGGGGATCCCCGGAGCCGCCACCGTCGCCGGTGTCTTTTCTCCGGCGGCGGATCTGGGAGAACCGCAGCGTGTTGCCGGCCGGATCGCGGAATGCGCAGTCCCGGACGCCCCAGGGCTGGTCGGTCGGCTCCTGCACCACCGTTGCGCCCCCGGCGCGAAGGTGCTCGAAGGTCGCGTCACAGTCCTCGGTGCGGAACACCAGACCGGGCAGCAGGCCCTTCACCAGCAGCTCCGCCAGGGCATGCTGGTCAGCGGGCGAGGTTTCCGGGTAGACGACCAGGGACTGTAGAACGATGTCGGCATCGGGCTGCCCAGATGTACCGAGGGCAATCCAACGCAATCCCTCGAATGTGTGGTCCTGGCGAACCTCAAGGCCGAGAACATCCCGGTAGAAGGTGAGCGCGCGTTCATGGTCGTCTACGGCGACGAAGCGCTGCGCAACCTTGACTCCCATGTGCTTCATGCTACGAACGGTAGGGTTCCGGGCGCTTCTTGATTCCTGATGGACCTGGGGCGAATTGCGGTTGACCGGTCCGTCAGCCGCCCCCGGTACGCGCGTGCTCATCCGACAGCTCCTTTCGCGGGCCGTGAGAGGTATCAGGTCGTGGCGAACTCGACCAGGACCCGGCCAAGCGCCTCCATCTCGATCCGGTGCCAGGAGCCGGGCAGTTCCCTTCCCCGGGCGTTCGGCAGGGCCGCCGCCGTCGCCTGGGCCGCGGCACGCAGCCAGTCGCTGGTGCCGTCGCTGTTGACGACCAGCGTGGGAGTCCGCAGGGCGGCCAGCCGGTCGGCCGGGAGGGTGTAATCGCCACAAAGAGTGGCGTCATAGGCGAGCGTGTGGGCATTCGCCTCGTTCGTCGCCCAGAGTGGCCCTTGCCGCCACTGGGCGATCGCCGTTGGGGGTAGGTCCATCAGCACGTTCAGGAAGTACTCCGCAGCGGCGCCGCGTTGGCCATCGGCGACCAGCGCGCGTAGCTGGTCGGCGGCGTCGAGGGGCGGCCGCGGGTGGTCACCGACCCGGAAGTACGGTTCGTGCAGGGCCAGCTTGGTGATCGGGGTACCCGCCAGGGCCGCCTCCAGCGCGAGATTCGCGCCGCACGACCCGGCGAACACCACCGCGTGGCCACCCGCCTCCTCGATGACGACGGCGAGGTCCTCAATCTCTCGTTCGATGGCATATCGGGGGGAATCTGCGCTCTGCCCCCGTCCCCGGCGATCGTAGACGTAGGTGGTGCAGTGCGCTGTCAGCTCTGGGACAAGTGCGTCAAAAATTGTGTGATCGCGGAATGCGCCGTTCAGGAGTACGATCGGCGGCCCGGCGCCGGCCCGCTGATAGGCGATCGTGGTGCCGTCCCGCGAAAAAACTTTTCGCATCTAGTTCTCCTCGGTTGCCGCGGCTGTGTTTTGTCAATTTCTTGCCAGTTGGTTGACCTCCCCTCGAGGCTTGGTCGGGCCGCCGAAACTCCTACGCCCGTGGGCCAGCTTTCGCTGTTTGCGTTTCGGTGCCCATGCGACTGCGGGGGCATGCGGGTCTGCCCCGGGCTGACCGGCCTGGGATAGATTGTCAGAGGTGAAGCCGCGCGGGTGACAGGGCTGGTCCAGCCGGCAGAACAGGGTTAGGGATGGCGTACTGTGAACCTACTGGGGGGCGATAGCGGTGACGTCTCCTCCAGCCCCGGATCGCCGGCAAGGATGGCGGCTAGGAGTCGCTGTACTCGTGGTCCTGGTTCGACGCCGAGCTCTTCGTTGAGGATGGAACGGAGGCGGTGGTAGGCCTGGAGTGAGCGGCCAACGTGGCCGGCGCGATACATTGCCATCATTCGTAGCGCGCACAGGTTTTCGTTCATCGGGTTCCGTGCCGTGACGAGCGTTAGTTCCGCCAGCAGGTCGGAGTGTCGGCCCAGGGCCAGGTCCGTTTCGATCCGGCGTTCCAGCGCGCAGAGTCGACTTTCCTCCAGTGATGCCGCCTCGATCTCCAAAATCGGGCCCATTCGGACATCTACCAGGGCTGAACCACGCCAGACCTGAAGTGCGTGACCGAACTCCTGCGAGGCTCGGTGCTGGTCGCCCGCCTCGGCGGCGGCGCGACCGGCGAAAAGGTGGCGGTTGTACACCTCGACATCTGTTTCGCACGCGAAACCCTCGAGTAGATAGCCATTGTGGCGGGTGCCGATTATCTGTCGGGCTTCCGGGCTGCCGTACCCGGCCGTGGCGAGTGCGTTTCGCAGCTGCAGAATGTATGTCTGCAGGGTTGTGGCGTGGCTTCGTGGTGGACGGTCTCCCCACAGTTCCTCGATGAGCGTCGGCACGGTGACGACGCGTCCGACGTTCAGGGCGAGCAGGGCGAGCACCTGACGTTGTTTGGGTGCGCTGGTCTCCACCGGCGTGCAACCGTAGTGGAGCGAGAGTGGGCCGAGTAGCCCGAAGTTCAGAAGTGTCTGGTCCCTTTCCACCCGATCTCCTCCGTGTAACGGATTATCAACTTCAAGCCTTTCGTGCTGGCCTGGCGGCAGGCTTGGGTTGACATAGAAGTGGAGCCGAATTGGTTGATGAAGCGAGTTCGGTAGCGCATGCATGCCGGGCTGGAAAAACGATTTTAGGGGTGCCGACAGGTATGCGCGGCCACGCGTTCCATGTTTCTCCCCCCCATCGATCCAGTCCCTGGGTGGCGCGGGTAATTGCGTAATATTGTGCCATGATCCAGCGATCCAGGGAACTGGCGATTAACTCGGTGGTCGCAAGGTAGAAATGTCTGTTCCAGGTGGGAAAAGTATTTGTAGGGTTCGGTGGAGGTTTGCAGCGGTTTCGTCATGGGTTCCTGGGGTAGTTGACCTATCTACTGCCGGCAGGGTTGGTTGTCGTTCTCATGCAGACCAAGGCGGGGAGGCGGTCGCCGGTTTCGGGTCGGCTGGCGTTCTGGGCGCCGGTGTATCGCCGATATAAGTATGTATTTAGCGCCTTGAATCATGCTTTCCCGCTACTTGGGTGTCACGCCTGTCCGGCGCGGCTGATCGCATTGGCGCTGGCCTGTTGGGGCCGTAGGTGTTCTGGTGAAACGGGCCAGCCTGCTGTCGATGACAAATTGTTGCGACCCTTTCGCTGTCGGTGATCGCCGGTTCGGATCCGGTCCCCATTGCTGCTCGAGCTGATCCCGACGGAGGGTGGTCACCATGGTGGTCGCGACGATGCAGCGAGGTGCGCATGGACAGTGCAGTCGAACGGGCGATCGAATATCTCTGGGAGCGTTACGACCGGCCGCTGACGCTGGCCGAGATCGCGGAGAGCGCTGGGTTAAGCCGGTTCTATTTTGCCCGACTTTTTCGCAATATTACCGGAATTACTCCCGGTCGGTTCCTGGCCGCTATTCGGATTCATCAGGCCAAGCGTCTTCTTCTTGAGACCCCGCTGCGGATAACGGATGTCTCCGTGCTGGTGGGATACAGCAGCCTCGGCTCTTTCAGTAATTGTTTCACTTCCAGCGTCGGGGTCTCGCCCGGCCGGTTCCGCCGTCTTCCGCCCACTGGTGCGACTGAGCTACCTGGCCGGTCTTCGGCCACCCGCCTCGGCGCCGGGGCGATCGCTGGGACGATCAGCCTGCCGGAGGGGCACGGCAACGCCCAGGTCTATCTGGGTGCGTTCTCGACCCGGATCGTGCAGCACCGTGCGGTCTCGGCAATGGTCGTTGACGTGCCGGGTGGCCGGCCGTCCTGTTACCACCTGCCGCACGTACCCAACGGCACCTGGTTCGTGCACGCGGTGGCGGTGGCCGATGGTGTCGGCCCCGAAGCCCGCCGTCGCACCGCCCTGATCGGCATGCACCCCCTGGTGACGGTCGTTGCGGACGGTGTGACCAGTGCTGCGGTCCGCCTCCGCCGCCAGCGGATGATCGACCCACCTGTGCTGCTCGCGTTACCGGAACTCACCCCCCGGTCCGTCCCGGCAGCCGGCGGATGCCCGGCCACCACGGCCCGGCAGGCACCCCTCGCGCGCTCCGCGCAGCCACGCCGGACGGCGCTGGCCCGAACACTGCCCTGACCCACGGGCTCGCCGCCGGGCAGCCTGTTCGACTGACGTCACCAAGGCGGTTGAACGATCCCCCTGCCAGCCGGTGGCCCCGAAGCGGCGCCACCCCCGCGTGCCCGCCGCCGGATGAACTGAACAGGTTCGGCGGTGTGACCGTGGCCGGGGCAACGTCGAGGATGCCCGGATGGGCGCTCCCTGAGCACCATGGCGGGACCGGTGCCCGGGGGGCGTTTCGGTGACGCCCACCGAGCGGCGAGTGCCGCCACCGGCGACCCCGCAACGGCTCGCGCGCCAGGAAGTGGTGATCGCCCGTGACCCCAGCCGTACTGCTCCAACCGCGTCGCGGCACCGAACTCACTGAACGGCTCGCCCGCTCGGCAGCGGCCACCGAGGGCGCCGGGATCGCCACCTCCGATGTGTCGGGCTGGCTCGCCGCCGAGCGGGTGGCGTGCGGCACCCGAGTACGGCGGGTCCCATTCGCGGAATTGGACGGCTGGTCGTTCCAGGCGGAAACCGGGAATCTGCGCCACCGTAGTGGACGGTTCTTCACGGTGGAGGGCCTGCGTGTCGTCCGACCGGATGTGGGCGCCGAGTGGCAACAGCCGATCATCGTGCAACGGGAGATCGGCATCCTCGGGATCCTGGCGAAGGAGTTCGACGGCACGCTGCACTTCCTCATGCAGGCGAAGGCGGAGCCGGGCAATCCCAACCTGGTGCAGCTGTCGCCCACCGTGCAGGCCACCCGGAGTAACTACACGAAGGCGCACGGCGGGACGGCGGTGACGTACCTGGAACACTTCCTTGATCCACCTCCGGGCCGAGTGCTCACCGATGTCCTGCAGTCCGAGCACGGCGCCTGGTTCTACCGCAAACGCAATCGCAACATGATCGTCGAGGTGACGGGTGAGGTGCCCGCGGACGAGCGCTTTCGTTGGCTCACGCTGGGTCAGCTGGGTCAGCTCCTCCGACAGGACAATGTGGTCAACATGGACTCGCGGACGGTGCTGGCGAGCGCACCGCTGGCGTACCCCGAGCACGGTGCCATCTGCTCGGACGCCGAGGTGGCTTCCTGGTTCACCGGTCAACGGGCCAGCCACGAGGTGCGGGCCCACCGGATTCCGCTGGCGCGGGTGGCCGGCTGGTGCCGCGACGAGCACCACATCTACCGTCCGGATCAGCGG
The DNA here is from genome assembly GCF_000514775.1 of Salinispora pacifica CNR114. GTDB lineage: Bacteria > Actinomycetota > Actinomycetes > Mycobacteriales > Micromonosporaceae > Micromonospora > Micromonospora pacifica. Next base: position 136,754 of record NZ_KI911467.1, read on the forward strand.
CATTTCCGGGTGCTGGCGGTCGCTGTGGAGGGCGCGAACCGGGAGGTTTCCAGCTGGAGTCAGCCGTTGATCGAGCCGGTGGCCCCGGGCGTTGTGGGTTTTGCGTACCGGACCTTCGCCGGGGTGCCGCATGTTCTCGTGCACGCCCGGGTGGAGGGGGGCTTCCTCGACACCGTGGAACTGGCGCCGACCGTGCAGTGTGTCCCGGCGAGTTACTCCCAGCTGCCGGCGGCGCAGCGCCCTCCGTTTCTTGATCTGATGCTGGACCCGCCCCCGGAACGGGTCCGGTATACGACAACGCATTCCGAGGAGGGCGGTCGGTTCCGCAATGCCGAGAGCCGCTACCTGGTGGTCGCCACCGACGAGGCGGCGACGCCGACCGAGGCGCCACCCGGCTACCACTGGATCACCCCGGGCCAGCTCAGCTGGCTGGCCGGGCACAGCCGCTACGTCAACGTCCAGGCCCGGACCCTGCTGGCAATCCTGCAGACCCGGGCCGCCGAGGTCGGCCAGGACTCGTGGTGAACCAGGGTGCGGGCCGCTACCCCGCGGCCCGCACCCTGGTTGGATGGCCCTCGGCCTGGTCCGGCTGCCCGCCGCACTCGGCGACCGGCTCAGTTGGTCGCCACACCAGCGGCCCCGCCGCCCACCTCTCGGATGACCCGACGCATCGCCCCGCCGTCGTTGGCGTGGGGAAAGTCCTCCGTCGGCACCGGGACCCCGAGGAACGCGCACAGTGGCTCCCATCCCTGCTGCACGTCATAGGTGAGCAGGTTGTCGGGGGCGACAGAATCCGCGACCGCCTCGTTGTGCCGGCGAAAGACCCGGATGGCGTGCCCCTTGTCGGCGAAGCGTCCGCCGAAGAGACCATCCCAGACCATGGTGTTGACGAATCGGTATATCCGGGCCGGCATGGAGCCAGGTTCCGGTGGATTGTCGCGGTTCCGGTCGGCGAACTGGTACAACGTGTCGTACGTGCTTCGGTACCACTCCTCGCTGTCCCGTACGGTCAGGATCACCTTCGCCTTCGGGAACGCCCCGATGATTTCCTTGTGGTAGACGGCGCTGGGCCCGTCCGCCACGGAGACAAAGCCGTGGAACAGCGCTTCCCAGTCGGGCCGCTGCCCGTCGCAGACGACCTTTTCCCACTGCTGGAGTCGGTCCGAATCGTTGACGATATCGAACATGTGAGAGCAGGGTCCGTAGCCGAGGCGCTCCAGCGCCAGCTTCAGTGACGTAGTGCCAGTCCGGCCCAAGCCGGTGTTGATGAGCCGTAACATGTGAACCCCTTCTGCCGGTGCTGGTCGTCGCGGGGCCGGAATCAGCGCCAGTCCCCTGGATCCTGTCGAGTGGATAGGTTTATGCAATTCCATAGGTTGACCAGCCCGACATGCATGATCAATGCGCTGAGTTCCGGCTCGGTATAGTGCCGGACCGCCTCGTCCCAGACCTCGTCCGGCACCGGATCCGCCCGGTCACCGAGGCGGGTGGTGGCCTCGGCGAGCGCCAGCGCCGCCCGCTCGGCATCGGTGAAACAGTCGGCCTCGCGCCAGGAAGCCACGATGGGCAGGCGGTTGTCGATCCGCGCCGCCGCCGCCGGACCGGTCGGCAGGATCCAGACTCGCCCATTGAGCTGGCTGACCCGCATCCGGACCAGATCGAGCGTCCGGACCGGCACGCCGACCTGGTTGATCACCTTACCGAGTTCGAGCAGGGGCGGCAGCGCGTCGGGCACGACCAGAGACGGGTTGTTCATCCGCGATGCCATCAGATTCTCCCGGGGTTGGGGGTCGTTGTCTCGCACGTTCGGCGGCGTCGGCGAGCGCGCGGTGCAGTCGGGCGTCGGAGTCCTGCCCGGCCTCCCACTGCACTCCGAGCACGAACGGGTGCCCGGTCGCCTCGATCGCCTCGACGACCCCGTCCGACGCCCGGGCGGTCACGGTGAGACCCGCACCGACCCGGTCGACACCCTGGTGGTGGTGGCAGGCGACGGTGGGGACCTCGGCGCCGTAGACAGCGGCGGCGAGGCTGCCGGGCTGCAGGTGCAGGTGGTTCCGGCCGAGGGTGAAGGTCGCGGTCTGGGGGCAGTGGCCGTCGTGCTGCACGGCCTCTGGCAGGTGCTGGTGCAGGGTCCCGCCCGACAACACGTTGAGCGCCTGCATCCCGCGGCAGATGGCCAGGACGGGCCGGTCGGCTTCGAGCGCTGCTCGGAGCAGGGCCAGTTCGACGCGGTCCGCGGCGGGGTTGCCGCATCGGGTCCTGGTGTGCTGGGGCTGCCCGTACAGCTCTGGGTCCAGGTCCGGCCCCCCGGGTAGCAGTAGGCCGTCGAGGTGCGGCACCAGGTCCTCGGCACCCGGCAGCAGCGGAACCAACAGGGGGGCGCACCCCGCGGTGGCGAGCATGTCCACGTGGGCCTGCAGCGCCAGGCTGACGGTCGTGTCGAGCCCCTGCACCGTAACCGGAGTCGTTCGTGCGCAGACCCCGATCACCGGCCGTGCCACGTAGTCGTTCCGCACCGAGCTCATGGGCACCACCATTTCGAAGGCTCACCGTCTGGAGCAGCACGCCCCACAGATCGGTGGCAGGACAGTTGAAATGCGGCAAGGGTGGTGTGGTCGATTCGTACGCGCCGGACTATTCGACGACCACGGGGTGAACCTATAACGGTGCTCTGACCAATGGCAACGGTCGGATGCGCAGCAATCGGCTGCTCCCCGGAAAGCGGTCGGCCATATGGCGGATTCGTCGTTCAACCGCCGGTGCAACGCAGTCGAAAACCGGTGACCGTGGCTCGCTGTTTCGGGCCGGCAATAGGGTTGTCGGATCAATCCGTCCTTGACCGGGACTGCAGCGGCTCTCGGCAGACTGCGAGCGGTCCGGCCCGATCGTCGATTCCCGCCACGCGGCGGTCGACAGCCGTGGGTCGGCGAGGCCGCGAGCGGGGCCACGTACCCGCCCAGCCGGGCGGTCACCACTCGGAAGGACGACAATGGCAACGATAGAGGTTCCGGTTCTGATCGTGGGCGGCGGTGGATGTGGCCTGGCTGCCTCCGTCTTTCTGTCCGACCACGGTGTACGCCACCTGCTGGTGGAGCGGCACCCGGGTACGTCGAGAATGCCCAAGGCGCACTATCTCAACCAGCGGACGATGGGCATCTTCCGTCAGCACGAGCTCGATGCGGAGGTGGCCCAGCAGGGGGCGTCCCTGGCGGAGTTCGGCAAGCTGCGTTGGCTGACCTCGCTCGGTGGGGAAGGGCCCCTCGACGGTCTGGTCATTCAGGAGATGGATGCGTTCGGCGGCGGCGCGTTGCGGGAGACCTACGAGGCGGCCGGGCCAGTACTTCCGGTCAAGCTGCCCCAGGTCCGGTTGGAGCCGATCCTGCGGCAACATGCCGAGCGGCGCGGCCCGGGAGAGATCCGGTTCGGCCATGAACTGGTTACCTTCGCCGAGCAGGGTGACCGGGTGGTAGCCCAGGTCCGAGCGGTCGGCACGGGCGAGGTCACCACGGTGGTGGCCCGCTACCTCATCGCGGCTGACGGCGGCCGTACCGTTGGCGCGGCGCTCGGCGTGCAGATGCTGGGCCTGCCGGGGTTTCTCGAGGTCACCACCGCCTACTTCACCGCGGACCTGTCGCCGTGGTGGCGCGAGGGCACCCTACTCACCCACTTCCTCAATCCGCACGACCCCGATCTGTCCAGTAATCTCATCGAGATGGGCCCCACCTGGGGCAGACACTGCGAGGAGTGGGTCCTGCACTTTCCACCGGGTGACCCGCAGCGCTACCCCGCGGAGAGCATCGTCCCCAAGATCCGTGAGGTCCTCGGGCTGCCCGACCTGGAGCTCACGCTGCGCCAGGTCACGAACTGGTCGGTGGAGTCCCTCGTCGCCGAACAGTACCGGGTCGGTCGAGTGCTCCTTGCCGGTGACGCCGCCCACCGGCAGCCCCCCACCGTCGGGCTGGGGCTGAACACCGGTATTCAGGACGCACACAACCTCGCGTGGAAGCTCGCCGCGGTACTCACCGGCCGCGCCCCCGACAGCCTGCTCGACACCTACCAGGCTGAGCGGCATCCGATCGGCCGGCACAACGTCGACTGGGCGGTCTCCGCGGCCCTGCACCACCACGCGATCCTCGAGGCCGTCGGGGTCGGTCAGCACACCGCGCCGCAGCGTCGGGAGCGAGCGTTCGCGGCGTTCGTCGACCCAACCCCGATCGCCGCGGCGGCGCGGGCGCGGGCCGCCGAGCTGTTCGCCACCCACCGGGGTGGATGTCAGGCACACGACGTCGAGCTGGGTTTCGCGTACGAACAGGGTGCGGTCATCCCCGACGGGAGCCCGCCGCCACCGCGGGAGCCGCTGCGGGACGTCTACCACCCCACCACCCGGCCCGGGCATCTGCTGCCGCATGCCTGGATCAACCGCGCCGGCCGGATTCTGTCCACCCACGACCTGACCGGTTCCGCCGGCAGCTTCGTGCTGATCATCGGCCCGAAGGCGGAGCAATGGCGGGCGGCGGCCACGGCGGTGGCGGAGAAACTCTCGGTATCGATCAACACCGTCGCCATCGGGATCGGCGCTGAGTACACGGCGGTCGACGACCGGTGGTCACGCGTCCGGGAAATCGCCGACGAGGGCGCCATTCTGGTCCGCCCGGACAACCACGTGGCGTGGCGCAGCAGGGGCGCCGCCGCGAACCCGACCGGTGAGCTGGCCGGAGCCCTCGGACGCATCCTGGAGAACGCGGGGCCGGTCCGAGCCTGACCCCGGCAACAGCAGAATCACCCGTGCCCGCCCGGCCGGTCAGCCCGGGCGGGCACGGGTATCTGCCCGGCGTACCCCCGGCAGGTGGGCGAGGATGCCGACGCGGCCGTGGCCGGGCCGCTCGGACGTCGCCGGCGCCACCGACGGCCGGGGCGGGGAGGGCAGCTCAGCCCAAGGTAGCGGGGGTGGTTCTGGGTAGCCCCGTGAGCACCTGGCCGACGGCTTTGTGCGCATCGGCGATGCACGTGCCGACCCCCACTCCCTCGTACGCGGCGCCGCAGACGGCGAGCCCCGGCGAGCCCCCTACCGCCGTCCGGATCCGGTTCACCCGATCCACGTGGCCGACGGTGTACTGGGGCAGCGCGCTCGGCCACCGGGTGACCCGGGTCGCCACCGGGGCACCGACCGCCCCGGTTGCCGCGCCAACCTCGGCGGTCACCAGCCGGACGAGGTCGGCGTCGTCGCGGTGCAGCGCTGCCTCGTCGCCGACCTTCCCGACCGAACAGCGCAGAATCTCCACCTCGCCCGCCAGGTGCGGCCACTTCACCGTGGAGAAGGTCACTTCGTTGACGGCCCGTCCATCCACCGCCGGAACCCGGTAGCCGCAGAACCCGCGGGTGGCGAGCCCACCGGCGAATGCCGTACGGGGGTAGGCCAGCGTGATGATACCGACACCGGCGTACGGGATCTGCGCGAGCTCAGCGGCGGCCGGCGCCACTCCGGGTACGCCGGCCAGTAGTCGGCCGGCAGGCCCGGCGGGGACGGCGACGATGACCGCGTCCGCGGTGAGATGTTCGGTCCCGGCGTCGGCGTTGACGGTCAGCCGCCACCCCTGCCGCTCCGGAGCCAGGCCGGTGACCTCGGCCCCGGTTCGTACCCGCGCGTCGGGCGAGTCGGCGAGAACTGCGTCGACCAACACCTGGGGTAGGTTGCCGAGCCCGCCGGTCAGGGTACCGAGCCCGGTCGGCGGTTCCTGCCCGTCCGGTGGTGGCGGGGGGAGCAGTGAGCCCGCGGCCTGGATCAGCGACGGGTATCGGCGGGCGGCGTTCGCCAGCGGGGCCAGCATGGCCTCGAAGGACAGCTGGTCGGAGCGGCCGGCGCAGACATCGCTGAGGAACGGGTCAACGAGGCGGTCCAACACCTCCTGGCCGAGTCGCTGCGAGACGTAGGCCGCGACGGAGACGTCGCCGTCCCGTTCGGTCGGCGGCAGCCCAAGGTCGCGGCCGGCCGCGACCACCCCGCCCGGCGAGAGGATTCCGGACTCGGCGAGGGCGTCCAGGTCCGCGGGGATGCCCATGAACTGGCTGGCAGGCAGGGGCCGGAGCGCGCCCCTGCTCCAGATCGCGGTCGTGGTGGCGCCGGCCAGGGCGAGCTGATCGCCGAGACCGGCCGCGGTGAGTAACCGGGTGGTCTTGGGCCGCCGGGCATAGAGCCCTTCCGCCCCCTCGTCAACGAGGACGCCCGCCACCTCCGATGCGGACAGCTTCCCACCGAGCCGCGGCGCGGCCTCGAGGAGGGTGATTCGTACTGGCTCGTTCCGGAGGTAGAACGCCGCGGTCACCCCCGTGATGCCGCCCCCGACGATGACCACGTGGGGCGCCGTACCTGCCCGATCCTGTTCGTTGTCCACCATGTCGCCTGCTCTTTCGTGGGCTGCGATGTCGTAGCAGTCTCGCCGCGCTTCCGCGAATTCCGGTCGAGTAAGAGTTGACCCGGGCAGGTGGCGGCGGTCGGCCGGGGCGCGACGGGTGGCGTTACGGTCCGTCCTCCTGCTTGCGCTTGAGTTGTGCGGCGAAGAGGCTCCACTCCTCACTGATGCTGTCCGCGAGTGGGGCGATCACGCTCAGCCAGTGCGGCGGGATCGAGCCGGCGACCTCCCGCCAGCGATGTGGGGCGCCGGCGTGCCAGGCCATCCACCGAATGAACGCCCGGCCGCCTTCGGTGTACCGGATGGACGGATCGGTAGCCAGCTTGTTCGCCACCCCGGCCCAGGTCAGTGGAGCGGCCACGCGCCCCCGGCGCCGTACCGCACCAACGCGGGGGGCCGGCAACGTGGGGGTGGGCGCCGCGGCTCGCCGGGCTGGACCCGCCGGCGGCTCGACCGGGGAAAGGCGGTGCCCGGTGCGCTCCGGACTGATGCCCCGGCGCAGCCGAGCGCTCACATCATGGACGGTGCCCAGTGATACGTCGGCCTCGCGGGCGACCTGCCGCAGCGGGGCGTCCGGGTGGGCGTTGAGGTAGGCGGCGGCGCGGCGTCGGCCCTCCACGGCGGTAACCGGACGACGCCTTCCGTCCCGGCCGATCCGCTTGCCGCCGACCTCTGCCGTCCCCGGCGACCGGGTACGCAACGATGCGATCGTCTTCGCACTCAATCCGGTGATGGCGGCGAGGGCTCGGTCAGACCAGTCCGGATACTCCGACAGCACCCGGTTGGCGCCGGAGAGCCGGTCGGCCCGGGACAGCGGTAGCCCATGGGCGATGTTCGCCTGCATCGCCAGGATGAGCGCCTCGGCGTCGGTGCAGTCCAGGAAGCGTGCGGGGATGACGTGATCGCCGCGGATCCGGGCGGCCTCGAGCCGGTGCAGCCCGTCGATAACCCGCCAGCCCTCCTCCTGGACGAGGAGCGGCGGTAGCTGCGTGGTGCCGCCCGCCTCCACGAGTAACTGGACGTGGGCTCCGCTCGTGCCACCCTGCCGCAGCCGCAGGCTGGGCGACAGGGCATCCAGGGGAACGTCTCGTGCCGGCAGTCGCTCGAAGTTCTTCAGATCGAATTTGTCGCTGCCCGTCGCTTCGTCGCTGCCCGCTCTGGCGAGCCTGAAGCCTTCCGTGGCCAGCGCAGCTTGCCCGTGGTGACGAGACATCCGGTACGCCCTCCTCGGTCGCCGTTTGGGCTGAGGGTGGCAGGGGTGTCTTTAGCCGTAGTCGAGACGGGGTGGACCGGCGGCCGGCGCCGGTCCGCTCGGTCCGGTTCCGTTCTGGGGGGCGCCGAACCAGCGGGTGAGGGCGTGGGTGAGGTCGTTGGTGCTGCCGGGTGCGGTCCAGGCGAGGTAGCCGTCGGGGCGGATGAGGGCGGTGTGGAGGGTGGGGTGGGGTTGGTGGGTCCAGGTGCCGGTGATGATGTCGATGCGGTCGGTCCAGGGGTGGGCGGTGGGGTGTGCGGTGGTGGTGGTGATGAGGAGGGGGCGGGCGGGGTGGAGTAGGTCGGTGATGCGGGGGGTGTCGCCGTTGGGGAGGGTGAGTTGGTGGTGTGGGGGCATGCGTCGGCCGAGGAGGGGGTGCTCGCCCGGGCCGAGGTCGTAGCGGATGCCGAGCCCGCTACCGCGCCCGGCGAGGTGCTCGGCCGCGTCGGTGTGGGTGACCAGCTCCGCCAGCACGCTGCGGATCGGTTCCATCGCCTCGTCCCCGAGGTACAGCGACGAGGCGGCCTGCGCGTCGGCGATCAGCTGCCGTCCGATCGGGTGGCGTTCGGTGTGGTAAGTGTCGAGCAGGTCGGGTGGTGCCCAGCCGTGCACCGCCGCCGCCAGCTTCCAGCCCAGGTTAACCGCGTCCTGCAGGCCGGCGCTGAGGCCCCACGCCGCCAGCGGCGGCATCTCGTGCGCGGCGTCGCCGGCCAGGAAGATCCGGCCGCGCCGGTACTGCTCGGCCACCGCGGCCGCGTTGCCACAGGCCCACAGCCACTGTGCCGACCCGTGGTGCAGGGACTCGCCGGTGAGGCGTTGCCACGCGTCGGCGACCTCGGCGAACGTCAGTGCGTCCGGATCCGGGTTCGACGGTAGTCCCCGGTCGTGCAGCACGATGCGGTAGCGACCGTCTCCCACCGGTGTGCACACCACCATGCTGCCGCCGGGCCGCCGTTCACCGATCGGACGAGGGCGTAACTCGACTCCGGTGATCTCCGCGGTGTACATGCCCCGGGTGGCTGCGGGGCCGGAGGCCTTGATCCCGGCCAGCGCCCGGACGGTGCTCCGGGCGCCATCACAGCCGACCAGGTAGTGGGCCCGCACCTCGGTGCCTCCGCCGGGCTCGGCGAAGGCGGCGACGACACCGTTGCCCGCTTCCCGCACGCCGGTGAGCTCGTGTCGCCGGATCACCGGAACGCCCTGGGCGGCCAGCCAGTCCGTGAGCATCTGCTCGGTGCGGGCCTGCGGCAGGCCCAGGATGCCACTGTGGTCGTCGTCGAGCCGGCTGAGGTCGATGCGTACGCCGCCGAAGTGTCCCATCGGGCCCCAGCGGATGCCCGCCAACCGTGCGAGCAGGCCGCGCTGGTCCAGCGATTCGGCAGCACGCCGGTTGAAGCCGAGCGCACGGGACTCGCCGGTGGCTGCGGCGAGGCGGTCGTAGACCCGTACCCGCGCGCCGCCGAGGTGCAGTTCAACGGCGAGCATCAGGCCGACCGGTCCCGCACCCACCACGATCACATCGGTATCCATTTCCCGGACCTTTCCGCCTCGCGGCCGGATAATCGCGAGGCCAAAGTATCCGCGGACGCTCATCGGTTCAATATCGGTTGATGCTTGGGGGTAATTGTTCGACTGCGGATTTCGGCTCGGTTGAACCCACACTATTGCGTGGCAATTTCAGAGGTGCCGGATTCCGGTCGGCCGTTCAGCATGGACGCGACAGGGCGACGGAAAGGAATTGCGGACGTGCCGGTCGAGAAGATCGCGCTGATCACAGGTGCGAACAAGGGAATCGGGTACGAGATCGCGCGCCAGTTGGGGGAGCGAGGGCACATCGTCCTCGTCGGGTCCCGGGACGAGAACCGGGGCAAGCAGGCGGTGGACTCCCTGGCGGCCCAGGGCATCAGGGCGGTCCCGGTGCGCCTGGACGTGACGGATCCGGCCTCGATCTCGGCGGCTGCGGCGGAGGTCGAGCAGCGCTTCGGCCGCCTGGACATCCTGGTCAACAACGCCGGCATCGCTGGTGCCGCCACCGGTGCGCCCAGCACGGTGCGCGCCGATGACCTTCGCCAGGTATACGAGACCAACGTCCTCGGGGTGGTGTCGGTGACCAACGCCGTGCTTCCGCTGCTGCTTCGGGCGGCGACCGGGCGGGTGGTCAACGTCTCCAGCCACCTGGGCTCCCTGACACTGAACTCGCAGCCGGACTCGCCGCTGGCCGGGATCAACCTGCTGGCGTACCAGTCCTCCAAGACCGCCCTGAACGCGATCACCGTCGGGTACGCCAAGGAACTGCGTGACACGCCGATCAAGGTGAACGCGGCGAGCCCCGGAATGGTGGCCACGGACCTCAACGGCCACCGGGGAAACCGGACTCCCGCGGAAGGCGCGGCGATAGCGGTCCGGCTGGCGTTGCTGGACGAGGCGGGGCCCTCCGGCTACTGCCTCTCCGCGGACGGCGTCGTGCCCTGGTGACCGGACTTCCTCGCGGACACCGCCCCTGGTGACCGCACTTCCTCGCGGACACCGCGGGTGTGCGCGCTGCACGAAGGAGCAAACGTGCCGACAGATGCGGCGATTCTGGTGCTGGGCGGTACCGGCCGACAGGGTGGGGCGACGGCCCGCGAACTACTACGTCGAGGGTGGACGGTGCACGTCCTGGTCCGGGATCCGGACAAGCCCGCGGCCCGGGCCCTGGCGGCCGCCGGCGCCGTGCTGGTCCCCGGAGATCTCGACGACGAGGCGTCGTTGGCGGCGGCGATGACCGGTCTGCACGGGGTGTTCAGCGTCCAGACGTTCCGGACCCCGGGTGGTGTGGTCACCGAGGAACGGCAGGGTAAGGCGGTCGCCGACGCCGCGGCCCGCACCGGCGTGGACCACCTGGTCTACAGCTCCGTCGGGGGCGCGGAGCGGGCCAACAGCGTTGACCATTTCGCGAGCAAGTGGCAGGTCGAGCAGCACATCCAGCAGTTGGGCATCCCGGCGACGGTACTGCGGCCCACCATGTTTCACGAGGTTCTTCACGACACCGGTCCGCGGCTGGCCGATGGGGGGCTGGTCCTCGGTCTGTGGCTGCACCCCGAGGTGCCGTTACAGCTGATCGCGACCAGCGACATCGGCGCCTTCGCGGCGGACGCCTTCGACGATCCGGACAACTGGCTGGGGCGGCAGGTGGAGCTCGCCGGGGACGAACTCACCGGACCCGAGATGGCGGCGGCGTTCGGGCGGGTCGCTGGCCTACCGGTGCGCTACGAGCAGTTGCCGATCGGTCAGCTCCGCGCCGCCCGTCCGGATCTGGCGGCCATGTTCGACTTCTTCAACGACGGGGGATACCGCGCTGACCTGCCGGCGTTGCGCCGGATTCGGCCGGACCTGGTCAGCTTGGAGGCGTTCCTCCGGTCCACCTGGACGGCGCCGCAGCCGGGCCGGTGACCGACGGCAGGCGGGCCGCCGGCACCCGTCCCGGTGCCGGCGCCCGCCGTGGTCGCGGTCAGTTGACGACCGGCCCCTGGGTACGACTGCGCTTGAGCTCGAAGAACCCCTCGGTCGTGGCCAGCGCCAGCAGGCCGTCCCAGAGCCGGAGTGCGGCGGCGCCCCGTGGTGCCGGCGACACCACCGGACCGAAGAACGCCACGTCCCGCACCGCGATCACCGGCGTGCCGACATCGGTGCCGACGCGACCGACACCGTCGTCGTGAGTGGCGCGGAGCGCCTCGTCGTACTCGGTGGAATTCGCTGCCACGACCAGCCCGGGATCCAGGTTCGCGGCGACCAGCGCCGCCGCATAGGTGGAGCGCTGCCGGGGGGCGTTCTCGAGGTGGAACCGGGTGCCCAGCTCGGTGTACAGCCGGCCCAACGCAGGGGCACCGTACTTCTGCTCGGCGGCGACGCAGACCCGCACCGCCTCCAACGCGCCCTGCATCCCGCTCCGGTAGCGCGCTGGCAGGTCGTCGCGTCCTTCGTTGAGCAGCGTCAGGCTCATGACGTGCCAGCATGGCGTGATCGGCCGCTGCCGGGCGACCTCGAGCAGCCACCGGGAGGTGATCCAGGCCCAGGGACAGGTCGGGTCGAACCAGAAATCTACGGGGGTGCGAACCTCGTCCGACATCGCCGGCCTCCTTTCAACCGTTCGCGGCCCAGTGATAGAACCGGGTGGCCAGGGCGTCCGTGGGGGAACGCCAGGTCGCGGGGTCGTAGGGCTGGATAAGGGGCTTCAGATCGTCGCTGATCTGCAGAAAACGGGGGTCGGTGCGGGCCTGCGCGATCCGCTCGCCGCCGTCTTCGCCGTCGAAATCCTGCAGGTGAAAATAGAGCCCTCGGTAATGGAACAGCTCGCGGCGTCGGGTGCCCATGCGGTGCGGCATCTCGGTTCCGTCGAATACGCCGAAGAGCTCGGCGACCTCCGCCGACCACTGCGGACGCATTCGACCTACGATCAGGGTGCTGTACATTGTCGCGTCACCGCCCTCAGCTGCGAGATCAGTAGTTTCCGAGGCCACCACAGACGTTGATCGCCTGTGCGGTGACCGGAGCGGCCGCATCGCTGACCAGGTAACCGACGAGGCCGGCGACCTCCGCGGGGGTGGAGTAGCGGCCCAACGGGATCTTCGCCTGGAATCGCTCCAGGATCTCCGCCTCGGTCGTCGCGAAATGCGCGGCGTACCCCTGCCGGACCCGCTGCGCCATCGGCGTCTCGACGTAGCCGGGGCAGACGGCGTTGACCGTGACCCCGGTCTTGGCGAGTTCCAGCCCCAGCGCCTTGGTGAAGCCGATCACCCCGTGCTTGGACGCGGAGTAGGGCGCACCGAGCACCACCCCCTGCTTACCCCCGGTGGACGCGATGCTGATGATCCGGCCCCAGCCGCGCTCCAGCGGCTGTCCCGACCGGAGTACCTCGCGGGTGACCCGGAAGACGCTGTTCAGGTTGGTCTCGATGACGTCCGTCCAGAGCTCGTCCTCGATGGTGGCGGTCACCCCGCCGCCACTGCGCCCGGCGTTGTTCACCAGGACATCAACGTGTCCGTACTGCGCGACCGCAGCGCCCACGAGGCGCTCGACGTCGGCCTGGCGCCGGACATCCGCGCCGACGCCGGCGGCCTGGTGACCGTCGGCCCGCAGCTTGCCGACGGTCTCCTCGACGGCCGCCGGAGTTCGCGCACAGAGGAAGACCCTGAGGCCGCGGCGGGCGAGCGTCTCCGCGACCGCCAAGCCGATTCCACTGGTTCCACCGGTGATCAGCGCTACTCGCTGTTCGTGCTCTGCCATGGGGCCGCCCTTCCCGAATACGGTGTCGCGGCAGTGTGTCAACGAGTTGCGAAATATCGCTCGAGTCTCGGTGGAAAACGCTGTTCCAACCGCGTCGACTCGTCAGTTGAACAACCTGGTTGGGCTTGCCACCAGAAAACAGCCCGGCCTATCGTCTGGCATCTCACTATTGCCTCGGAGGAAAAGGATTATGTCCGCATTTCCTGCCGCTCCCGTGGTGCGGGACAATTCCGCTGCCTACCAGTTACTCGACCTGATTCAGGGCTCGGTGATCACGCAGGCGATCTCGGCCGCGGCCACGCTTGGCATCGCCGACGTTCTGGCCGCCGGCCCGTTGCCGGCGGAGGAGATCGCCAAACGCGTGGGCTCCGATCCGGAGGCGACCTATCGGCTGCTGCGTACGCTCTCCGGCTGCTCGGTGTTCACGTTGCGACCGGATGGCAGCTTCGCGCTCGCCCCGATGGGCGAGGCGCTGCGCGACGACGCGCCGGATTCCATGCGCGGCATAGCGATGCTCATGGGGCATCCGCTGCTCTGGGAGGAGTGGGGGCACCTGATCGAGTCGGTGCGTACCGGTGCGGCCAACCTACCGAAGCTGCGAGGCATGGGCGCCTTTGAGTTCCTGATGGCGAACCCGGCGTACGCGGCCGAGTTCTTCCAGGGTATGGGAAGCCTCTCCGGCGCGGAGACCGCCCCGGTGCTCGCCGCGTACGACTTCTCGCGGTTCCGTACCGTGGTGGATGTCGTTGGCGGGCGCGGCACGCTGCTGGCCGGAATCCTCGCCCAGACCGGGGGTGCCAACGGCATCCTGTTCGACAACGAGGTCGCCACCGCGGACGCACCGGCGGTCTTCGCCTCGGCCGGTGTCGGTGACCGGGTGACAATCGAGCATGGCGGCCAGTTCGACACCCTGCCGGCCGGTGCCGACGCCTATGTGCTCAAGCACGTCCTGCACGACTTCCCGGAGCCCGCCTGCCGGCAGCTACTGCACAACGTGCGGGAGGCGATCGCCCCGGACGGGACCATGCTCGTGATCGAGTATGTGCTCGAGGAGCAGAACGAACCCCACATTGGCAAGATCATTGATCTGTGGCTCCTGCTGCTGCTCGGCGCCAAGGAGCGCACCCGGCCGCAGTACACCGAGCTGTTCGCCGAGGCCGGCCTGAAGGTTACCCGGGTCATCCCGACCGCCTCACCGGTCTCGATCATCGAGGCGGTTCCGGTATGAGACTCGCCGTACCGCCGCTCCCACCGCCGCCACTGAGGAGCTGAGGTCAGCAGATGGATACGGACGTGATCGTCATCGGTGCCGGACCCACCGGACTGATGCTCGCGGCCGAGCTCCGGCTCGGCGGCGCGAGCGTCACCGTTGTCGAACGGCGTAGCGAGCGGAGCTGGGAGTCCCGCGGCATCGGATTCACGGCGCGCGCGGCGGAGGTCTTCGCGCAGCGAGGCCTGCTGGAGCGGCTGGAGAACGCCGAGATCACCCGGCAGGGGCACTTCGGTGGCATTCCGCTCGACTTCGGGGTGCTCGAGGACTCGCACTTCGGAGTCCGCGGCGCGCCGCAGTTCACCGTCGAGGAGATGCTGGAGAACCGAGCGTTGGAGCTCGGGGTGGTCCTGTGCCGGGGGCAGGAGCTGATCGAGCTGAGTGATACCGGCGACCACGTCACGGCGACCGTGCAGGGACCGGACGGCCGGATCGAGTACTCGGCGCACTACCTGGTGGGTTGCGACGGCGGCCGAAGCACCGTACGCAAGCTCTCCGGTTTTGACTTCCCCGGCCGGGACGCGACCTGCGAGATGTACCTGGCGGACGTGACCGGCTGTGATATCCGGCCGCGGATGATCGGCGAGCTGCTGCCGAACGGCATGGTCATGGCGGGGGCGCTCGGCGAGGGCTACTCCCGCATCATCGTCTGTGAGACCGGCACCCCACCGGATCGGGACCGACAGGTCACCTTCGCCGACGTGGCGGACGCCTGGCAGCGGCTGACCGGCGAGTCCATCCAGCACGGCACGGCGCGCTGGGTGAGCCGGTTCACCGACGCCACCCGCCAGGTAACCGAGTACCGGCGGGGGCGGGTGCTGCTGGCCGGGGACGCCGCCCACATTCACCTGCCCGCCGGTGGGCAGGGAATGAGCATTGGCGTGCAGGACGCGGTGAACCTCGGTTGGAAGCTGGCGGCCACGGTCCGGGGCACAGCGGACGCCGGGCTACTCGACACCTATCACCGCGAGCGCCATCCGGTGGGGGCTCGGGTCCTGCGCAATACCCGTGCCCAGGGAATTCTCAACCTCAGCGGGAACTCGGTCGAGCCGCTGCGCGCCGTGGTGGCCGAGCTCATCGCGCTACCGGTGGTGGCGCGGCACCTCTCCGGCATGGTGAGCGGACTCGATATTCGACACGACCCGGACCCGGAGGCCGCACCGCTGGTCGGAGCGCGGATTCCGGACCGCGAACTGGAGCTGGTCGGGGGCGGCCGGGACCGGATCGCCCGGCTGCTGCAGTCGGCGCGGGGTGTCCTGATCACCGCTGCGGACTCCGCGGCGACGGAGCGGTCGGCCGCCGCCTGGTCCGACCGGGTCGACCTGGTACGGGTGCGAAGTATGCCCGCCAACCTGGGCGTAGCCGGCCCGCCCCCGGAATCGGTGCTGGTCCGCCCGGACGGCTACCTCGCCTGGGTCGCGCCGGGCGGGGGCGAGCTGGTTGACGCCCTGCGGCGTTGGTTCGGTGCGGCCCGATCGACCGGTGAGTCCACCGACCCGGACCGCCTCGCGCGCGCCCACTAGACAGCCGTACCCAGGGGAGGGGTGAACGTGACCACCGATACGGTGCACGAGACGGAGCATCAGGTCGTCGTCGACGCGCCCGCCGAGCGGGTGTACGCGTTGATCGAGGAGGTCGGCCGCTGGCCGGAGGTGTTCCCACCGACGGTCCACGCCGAGTGTCTCGAACGTGACGGCGGGGCCGAGCTAATCCGGATCTGGGCGACCGCCAACGGCGCCGCCAAGACGTGGACCTCGCGGCGGCGGCACGACCGGGAGCGGTGGACCGTCTCTTTCCGGCAGGAGCGCTCGCAGCATCCGGTCGGCGGCATGGGCGGAGCGTGGGTGATCGAGCCGATCTCCGCCGGCGCCTGCCGGGTGCGGCTGCTGCACGACTTCTTCGCGGCCAGCGAGGACCCCGCCGATCTGGCCTGGATCCGGCGAGCGGTGAACCGCAACAGCACTTCGGAGCTGGCGGCGCTCAAGACGGCTGCCGAACTCGTCGCCGACCAGCGCTTCTCCTTCGATGACACCGTGCCGGTCGCCGGTAGTGCCGCGGAGGTCTACGACTTTCTCAACGACGCCCGGCGCTGGCCACTGCGGCTCCCGCACGTCGCTCGGGTGGTGCTGGGGGAGGAGACACCGGGGCTTCAGGTGCTGGAGATGGATACCCGCACCAAGGACGGGCCGGTGCACACGACGCGCTCGGTCCGGGTCTGCGAGCCGCACCGCGGCATCGTCTACAAGCAGATCGTCCCGCCCGCCCTGCTGACGCTGCACCTCGGTCGCTGGTTGATCGAGGAGCAGGGCCCGGGGCGGGTGCTGGTCACCTCCCGGCATACGGTGCGGATCAATACCGCGCGGATCGCCGAGGTCCTCGGGCCGGGGGCCGACCTGCCGGCCGCGCGGGAGTTCGTCCGAAACGCCCTCAGTGCGAACAGTCTGACGACCCTGCGGGCCGCGAAGGCGTATGCCGAGGGCGCCGGCGGGGGACGGGTAGTGCCGTGACGGTCACCCCGGTCGTCATCGTCGGCGCCGGCCCGGTCGGGCTCCTGCTCGCCGGCGAGCTGGGTCGGGCCGGGGTGCCGGTCGTCGTCGTGGAGCGGCTGGCCGAGGCGATGACCGAGTCACGGGCGAGTCAGCTCTCCACGCTCACCGCCGAGCTGCTGCACGAGCGGGGCCTCGATGCACTGCTCGCCGAGGCCGGGCACGAGTCGCGGGCCCACTTCGCCGGCCTGGGATTTGAGCTGTCCGAGCTGGACAGTGCGTACCCGGGTAACTGGAAGGTGCCGCAGTACCGGACCGAGGCTGTGCTCGCTGAGTACGCCCGGCGTTGGGGCGCGACGGTGCTGCGGGGGCACGAACTGACCGGGCTCACCGCCGGGTCGGGCCATGTGGTCTGCCAGCTCCGGGGGCCCGCGGGACGGCAGCGCCTCGATGCGGGTTTCGTGGTCGGCTGTGACGGGTCGGACAGCGCGGTGCGCCGGCTGTGGGATTTCCCGGTGTCGGCGGCGGCGGCGACGAGGGAGCTGTTGCGGGCGGACGTTACCGGGCTTCGGATCCGGGACCGTAGGTTCGAGCGGTGGCCCGGCGGGCTTGCGGTGGCGGCGACCCGAGCCGGTGTCACCCGGGTGATGGTGCATGTGGCCGGCCAGCCGGTGCCCGCCCGGGTGGGGCGGCCGGAGTTCGGTGCGGTCGTCCGGGCCTGGGCGGCGGTGACCGGCGAGGACCTCTCCGGTGGGACTCCGGTCTGGCTGGATGCCTTCGACAATTCCCGGGGGCAGGTCGGTGCGTATCGACGGGGTCGGGTGTTGCTGGCCGGGGACGCCGCCCACTGGCACCTTCCGATCGGTGGCCAGGCGCTCAACGTCGGACTCCAGGACGCGGTGAACTTGGGCTGGAAGCTGGCGGCGACGGTGCGCGGCTGGGCCGCACCCGGGCTCCTGGACAGCTACCACGACGAGCGGCACCCGGTCGCGGCGCGGGTGCTGGAGCACGTCACCGCGCAGGAGACGCTGCTGCTGGGCGGAGCGGAGGTCGAGCCGCTCCGGGCGATCCTGGCGGAGCTCGTCGGCCTGCGGCCGGTCCGCGATCATTTGGCCGAGACCGCCGCCAACCTGAGGGACCGGTCTGGCCCACCTGGCCCGTCGCCGATCGGGCGGCGGGCTACGAAGCTACGGTTGCGAACCGACTCGGGGCCGCTTCCGTTGGCTGACTCCGAGCCCGTCATTGTCCGGCTCAAACCCGGTACGGACGGTCCGCACCGTGCTGCGGTCCGGACCGTGCGCGCCCGTTGTGACGGTGGTCCTCCCCTGGACGCCACCGCCCTCCTCCTGCGCCCAGACGGCTACATCGCCTGGGCCGGCGACGACGAGGAGGGCCTGGAACAGGCAATCGAGAAGCTGCTGTGGGTGGAAGGTAGGAAGGAAAATGCCAGACTTTGACGCAGACGTCATCATTGTTGGGGCCGGCCCCACCGGGCTCATGCTCGCCGGCGAACTGCGCCTCGCCGGGGTCGAGGCTCTCGTCCTGGACCGGCTAACCGAGCCGACGAAGCAGTCTCGCGCGCTCGGCTTCTCGGCCCGGACAATCGAGGAGTTCGACCAGCGTGGACTACTGCCCCGCTTCGGCGAGCTACAGACCATCCCCTTCGGCCACTTCGGTGGGCTGCCGCTGAACTTTCAGGTGGTACCCGGCGGCTCGTACGGGGCCCGGGGTAAGCCGCAGTCACTCACCGAGGGGATCCTGACCGGCTGGGCCACCGAACAGGGCGCCGAACTCCGCCGGGGCCACGAGGTGACCGGGCTGCGGGAGATCGACGGGGGCGTCGAGCTGGATGTCGACACCCCGACGGGCTCCACGCGTCTGCGGGCCCGGTACGTGGCCGGCTGCGACGGTGGCCGCAGCACCGTACGGAAGTTGGTCGGAGTGGACTTCCCCGGCACCGATGCCACAATCGAGATGTGGTTTGCCGACGTGGCGGGCTGTGCGCTGCGGCCCCGATTCTCCGGCGAGCGGGTACCCGGTGGAATGGTCATGGTGCTTCCGCTGGGCCCCGAGGTCAACCGGGTGGTGGTTTACGAACGCGGCATGACCCGGCGTGGCGAGGGGGCGCCGAGCTTCGAGATGATCGCCGCCGCCTGGAATCGGTTGACCGGTGAGGACATCAGCGGCGGGAACCCGCTGTGGACCAGTTGGACCACCGACGCCAGCCGGCAGGCGGCGGAGTACCGGCGTGGCCGGGTGTTCCTGCTCGGCGACGCGGCGCACATCCACCTGCCGGTCGGCGCGCAGGGGATGAGCGCGGGCATCGGCGACGCCGTCAACCTCGGCTGGAAGCTCGGCGCGGCGATCAAGGGTCATGTTCCGGACGGTTTGCTGGACACCTACCACACCGAACGGCACCCGGTCGCCGCCCGGATCCTGACCAACACCCTCGCACAGCGCATTCTGTATCTGGGCGGCGACGAACTGGACCCGATGCGGGCGGTGATGACCGAGCTGCTCGCCTACGAGGAGGCCCAGCAGCTGCTGGTCGGCATGGTCACCGGGCTGGACATCCGCTACGACGTCGGAGCGGACGACCAAACGCTGCTCGGCCGGCGGCTGCCCGACACCGAGCTCACCGGTGACTTCGGGCCGGTCGGCACCGCCCGGGCCTTCAGCTTCCTGCACAGCGGCCGAAGCGTCCTCCTCGACCTGGCCGGCGATGCCGAGCTGCGCGCGGTGGCGGCGCCGTGGAAGGACCGGGTTGACGTGGTCACTGCGACCGCGCCGCCCGCCGGTGCGTTGGCGGAGGTCAACGCTGTGCTGGTGCGGCCGGACGGCTACGTCGCGTGGCTCGGCTCGAAAGCTGCGGACAGCACCGGCCTGTCGGAGGCCCTCATCCGGTGGTGTGGCCGGCCCTGACCGGCCCACCCAGCCCGAAAGTCCCGCGCGGCGTAGGCCCGCCGCGGGTCCCAGCGGAGCGAGGAGACGCATGCCCTACATCGACCCCGAAAACGGCTACCTGACGGTCATCAACCTGTTCAAGACCGACACCCCCGAGCGAGTGGATCGACTCGTCGGCGAGATGCGGGCGATCGTCGACACCGCGAACTACCCCGGTTGGATCTCCAGTACCGTGCATCGGGGCCGGACCGAGCCGGGGACCGCCAACTTCATCCAGTGGCGCGGCAAACAGGATCTGGAGTCGCGGTACGCCGGCGACGAGTTCAAGCACCGTACGGTTCCGGTGTTCCACGAGATCACCACCTTCATCCGGTTGCTGCAGACCGAGGTGGAGGTGAGCCAGCGCCACCCCACGCTCGGTGCGGTCACGGAGATCTCACCGGCCCGCGACGACTACACGGTGATTGAGATCCTCGGCGTGGCCCCCGCCGATCAGGACCAGCTGATCGGCACCCTCGGCGCGGCCCATCAGTGGCTGGTGGACGTACCGGGCTATCGCTCGCAGAGCCTGCTCCGCGGCATTCGGGCCCGGGGCGTCCAGGGCGGTGGCAGTGGTCTGACCGCCGTCGGCGAGGAGCGGGACTTCGTGGTGGTCTACTCCCAGTGGGACAGCCCGGAGACCTTCGACGCGTTCCGCACCCGACCCGCCGCCGACCAGCCCGCGGCCAGCCGCAGGTCGCTGGAGAAGCGGAACGCCCTCACAACCACCACCAGCTGGAACACCTATCGGGTCGTCCACACCCGGTCCAGCGCCCAACCCGCGTCGGCCTGACCTTCCCCGGCATTCGGTCGCGGCCCGTGGCGGAGCACGGGCCGCGACCGAATGCCGCACAGCGCTACTGGCCGGTGATGTTCGCCCAGTGCCACTGGCTGTCGAAGGCGGCCACCTCGAGGTCGGTGCCGGTGGCGGCCAGCGTGGCCGCCTGGGTCGTGGCGATGGCGATGAAATCCGAGGCCCGATGCGCGGCGAGCAGGTCCTGCTCGTCGAAGGGCCGCCCCGCACAGCGCAGCAGCCGCAGGTCGACGAAGCCGGCGAAGGCGCGGCCCAGCACCACCACCGGCTGCGGGCTGCGGATGCTGAACCGCACCCGGGCGGCGATGTGACCGTGGTGGTGTTGGTCGGAGTGGTACGCGAGATCCGGGATGGTGGGCGGGGCGAAATAGTCGCGGTCCACCACCTCCGGTACGGGCGGCAGGTTGCCGGCGAGAAAGTGCCAGGAGTTGTACTGCATACGCGCGGCCATCGACCAGGCGGCGTCGGCCAGGTGCGCGGCGGAGTTTCCGAAGTGCCGCCGGGCCGCTGGCGCCGGCACCACGCAGCAGAAGAAGTGCGGGATGTCCCAGGAGACGATCGTGGCCCACCGCTCGTCCCGCAGCGCCCCGACCAGCCTGGTCAACGACCGCATTCCCCGGCTCATCGCGAAGTCGGCGTCGAAGACCGTGGTCGCCGCGGCGACGGTTTCGTACACCAGGGACTCCAGCCCGGTCCCGAAGTCGCCCCGCGGTTCGGCCAGCCAGCCCGGCGACGCCGCCACGGCAGCACCCAGCTCGCGCAGGGTCTCACCGGAGATGGGGAGCCGGTCGCGCAGGTGGGCGCTGAGCCTCGCCTCCGTGCGCCGGGCCCGCCCCGGGTCCGGCCCGGCGACCCGCTCGATCTTGTGCATCAGGGGCCCGTGGATGTCGCGGTAGAGCTGCACCCTGGTGCTGATCTCCCGACGGCGGCGAGCGACCGCCACCGCCAGCGCGTCGAGTGCCGTCACCGTGGCCGAGCTGGCCGGCGGCACCGGATCACCGCCGGGGATCTCGTTGTAGGCCACCCGGGTTCGTTCCAGGAGGTGGGCCACGTGGTCGAGGGTCAGCTGGGTACCGTTCGCCTCCTCGATCCGGGCGTACCCCGCCGACCGGACCAGCAGCGTGAGCGACACCACCAGCAGCACGTCGTCGTCGGCCCACAGGTCGAGTGGGACGGTGACCAGCGCGCTCAGTGCGCAGTCCGGATGCCCCGGCCACAGCGTCTTGCCGGTCAGGGTGTTTCGGTCGCGGAAGTTGGTGTACTGCCGGTCACCGCAGTAGAACACCACCGGAGCTGTGCGGCGTACCGCCTCGGTCAGCTCCGCGAGCAGCTTCGCCCGGCCGTCCGACCGGGCCTCGGCGAGCCAGTGGCGGCAGTCGGCGACCGAGTCGTGTAGCCGGGTGGTGGCAGCGGTGAGCTCGGCCTGGTGGGCGGCCAGGTCCCGGGTCGACCACGGCACCCTAAGCACCCCGCCGACCAGGTCATCCGTGCTGGTCAGCGGCCCCTGGGACGGAACCCGTACGGCAATCCGGCCGCTTCTGGTCAGCCCCACCTCGCCGAGGAAGGCCGTACCGGCGCGGTCCGCCGGTCGGGCGGGCGGATCGTCCCCGCGCCACGACCGTCCGAAGAGCACCCGGATCGCGCACTCCGCTGCGGTGGGCAGCGCCCGTAGTTGGATCTCGGCCGGAACGTGCCCGCCGAGGGTCAGCAGCGTCTCCACCGCCACCGCCGGGTTCGGCGCGGCTGTCGCCTGCTGCCAGACCCGGTTTAACAGGCCGGGGAAGCCGGCATCGCTGCCGACCGGATAGTCGGGTGTGGTGGTGGCGCCGGCCTTCCGGCCGAGTCGGCTCGGCCGTCGGCTCTGCCGCGCCTTCGCCAGGGCAGCTCGGCGGGACAGTCCGCTATCCGGCTCTACTGGCAGTGTCATGCCCATCCTCCGTGGTCAGGCCGATGTGATCCCAGAGCTGGTCGTCGGTTGGTGTCCACTGCGGATCGGGGTAGATGCAGTCGACCGGACAGACCAGTACGCACACCGGGCAGCCGGAGCACAGCTCGGGGACGATCACGACGTCGAGTCCCCGATCGAAGATCGCCCCGAACTCGGGCGGGCAGTTGCGTAGGCAGGTGTCGCACGTGATGCACTCGGATTTCTCGATCCGGCGCGGTGGCTTCTTCCACGCCTCGTTGCGGGTGCGCTGCGTGATCCGCGCGTCCCGCGCGGCGCCTGCCCGGGCAGCGGCCTCTCGTGTCCACGGCATCCTGCTCACCTCCTGCTGGGGCGCTCCGGGCCGACTCAGCAGCGGCCCGGAGCGACGTTCCCCCTCGGTCAATTGGCGGACCGCCGGAGCTGCGCGGAGATGCCGTCCCACAGCTGGGTCCGCGCGGCCAAGGCGGTATTAACGGTCTCCTTGCACTGCTCCCACCGGTCTTTGTCGTCCCCGCACAGATCGGCGAGCATCTGCATCGCCATCGGCGTGTGCTCCTCGCTGTCCACCTGAATGTGCCGCCGGAGGTAGTCGACGAAGGTGGAGAGCACGCCGACCCCGGCGTTGAGCGCGGCGACCTGGTCGAACATCGCCGGGATCAGGTCCTCCCGGCCGAACGCGAACGCCGCGGCCTGGCAGTGCACCGGGGCGTGCTCGATGAACCGCCAGGTGGTGCCGATGAACTCGGCCGCGGGGCCGGGGACGCCGGCCCTGGTGATCGCCGCGGGGACCGGCACCCCGGCGCGCAGCAGGCTGATGAAGGAGTCGATGCCGCGGGTGTCGGCGCCGGCCTGGCGCATGCCGTCCACATACAGCTCGAAGTGGCTGATGAAACCGTCGCCCAGCTCGTCGCTCTCCTCGACCAGGGTGATGTCGTTGATCAGCCGGCTGCTGCTGCGTTGCCCGGATGGCACCCAGGGCACCTCGACGCAGGTGAGCTGCCGCTGCAGCGACTTGAGTAGGGACATGAAGTCCCAGACCGCGTAGACGTGGTGCTCCATGAAGATGACCACCGCGTCGACACTGTCCAGTTGCCCGTACACCGGGTGGCCAAGCACCTTCTGCCGGGCTGGCTCGATGGTGTCCTTGAGCATGTCGATGGCCGGAGTCGATTCGCCCCAGTCGTACCGTGACATCGCCTTTCCTCTCGTCTCGCCCTACGGTCCGGCCCACCGGGCCGGGTGGTCAGAAGACCCCGAAGTACTCGCGGTGCTCCCACTCGGTGACGGAGTCGGTCGCCGGATGCTCTGTTGCGCACCAGGCGCGGAACCGGGACGCCTCACTCTCCTTGAGCTTGCGCAGGCAGTTCTTCAGTGGCGCGCCGAGTAGCTCCTCCGCCCGGGTGCTCTCGCCGAACGCGGCAAGTGCCGCGTCAAAGGAATCCGGTAGCGCCGGGGCCGGCGTACCAGCCGGGGCGGCGTCCCCCGAGTCCAGCCCGGCCAGGCCCGCGTGCAACTGCGCCGCGATGACCAGGTACGGGTTCGCGCACGGTTCCCCGATCCGGTTTTCGACGTGGGTGGCGCTGCCGGCGTTGAACACCCGGACCATGGCGCTGCGGTCCTCCTCGCGCCAGTCGGCGGAGGTGGGGGAGAGCGGGAACCGCGGCGACAGCCGGTGGTAGCCGTTGATGGTCGGGACGGACAGGAGGCAGAACTCGCGGGCGTGGGCCAGCAGCCCCCGCACGTAGGCCGCACCCGCGGCGGAGAGCGGGCCCGAGGTGCCCTCGTCCGGCGCGAACAGGTTGCGGTTCGTCGTGGTGTCGACGACCGACTGATGCAGGTGCCAGCCGCTCGGGTCGAACCCTTCCAGCCCGGGGAGGGTCATGAACGACGCGTGGTAGCCGCGGCGCCGGCACTCCTGCTTGACCTGGGTCCGGAACAGCAGCATGGCGTCCGCCGCCGCCAGCGCCAGCATCGGGTCGAAGGTGGTCTCCAACTGCCCCGGCCCGGACTCGTGTTCGATGGTGCGCAACGGCAGGCCGAGTGCCATGAGCATGGCCGCCAGGGGGTCGGCGAGGTCGGCTACGGCGTCGTAGTAGCTGTCCAGGTTGAACTGGTATCCGGCGTTCATCGCCGCCACCGCCGGGGCGGCCCCCTGCCGGCCGAACCCGTTGCCCGCGTTACCCACCGGCCCGGCGACCAGGCGAGTCAGGTACCACTCGACCTCAAGTCCAATGACGGGGGCCAGGTCGCGTTCGGCGTAGCGGGCACAGACCCGGCGCAGGAGGTGACGGGTCGCCAGCGGGTGCGGCGAGCCGTCCCGGAGGTACTCGTCGCCGACCACCCACGCGGTCCGTCGTTGCCCGCGGGGCAGCACCTGGAACGTGCGTGGATCCGGGACCAGGACGAAGTCGCCGGCGCCGAGCAGTTCCGCCACCCCGACGCCGGGGTCGGTGCGGAAGTCCACGGCGACGGCGTGCCCGGTGTCGAAGAGGAACGGCCCGGGGCTGAAGTCCAGACCGTTGCGCAGCACGGTACGGAAGACGTGCGCCGGCACGGTTTTGGAGCGGGCCAACCCGTGCGGATCACTGAAGACGACCCGGACCAGGTCGACCTCGTCGAGCGCCGCCTCGACCTTCTCGGCGGCGGCGACCTGTTCGTCGTTCCAGCGGCCGAACTCGGCCACGAACGAGGGCCGCCCGACGCCGCTGTTGATGTCGGGCACAGACCAGGTCCTGGACATCGTCATCGCTCTCCTTGGAAGTCGCCGCCCGGCCGTGACGTCGGGCGGGCCAGCTCCGCTTCCAGCCGGGTGGCTGCCCGGAGCACCAACTCGTCGTCGCCGACCCGACCCACGAGCTGAACTCCCACCGGGAGCCCGTGGGGCGTCACCCCGGCGGGCAGGGACAGGGCCGGCTGGCCGGTGAGGTTGAACGGGTAGGTGGCGGGTGACCACGCGAGCCACCGCAGACCGTCCGGGGCGGTGGTGGTGGGCGGGGCGACGGCGTCAGCGGCGAAGGGCGTGATCGGGACGGTCGCCATCGCCAGCAGGTCGTAGCGCTGCATCACGTGGTGCAGCCGGGCCCGCAGGGCCAGCCGGGTCTCTTCGGCGCGGAGGACGGCGGCGCCGGTGAGCGTGCGCCCGTACCGGATGAGCGCGAGCCGGCCCGGGTCGCAGAGCCGCTCCTCCTCTGGAGTCGCGGCAGCGGCCTCGGCGGCGGCGAGAAGGTCCACGAGCGCGCCGTAGGGATCGGTGAACGGCACCGCGATGCGCTCGACCCGGTGTCCCAGTCGGGCCAGTACCGGTTCCACCATGCCCGTGACCGCACGGACCTCATCGGTTGTCCCAGGGAACTCGAGCCAGCCGATCCGTAGCGCGGCCGGAGCGGTCGGTGGCGCGATCGCTCGCGCCACCGAGTCCGGGTCCTGGTGGTCCGGACCGACCAGCACCGCCATCAGGGCGGTGATGTCGGCGACCTCGCGTGCCAGCGGCCCCAGGTGAGACAGGCGCTCGGCGCCGGGTGGCACGTAGGGGACCCGGCCGAAGGAGGGCTTGAACCCGACCACGCCGCAGAACGCCGCGGGGATGCGGATCGATCCAGCCCCGTCGGTCCCGATCGCCGCGGTGCTCAGCCCGGCTGCCACCGCGGCGGCCGAGCCGCCGCTCGACCCGCCGGCGGTCCGCTCCGGTGCCCACGGGTTGCGGGTCGGGCTGGCGACCCGGCTCACCGTGCTGGCGCTCCACCCGTGTTCCGAGGTCGCGGTCTTGCCCACCAGGATGGCGCCCGCCGCCCGTAGGCGGGCCACCGCCGGTGTGTCCACCGCCGGGCGGCGGTTCGGCACCAGTGACCCGCGTCGGGTGGGCAGGTCCCGGGTCTGGATGAGGTCCTTGATCGCGATCGGGACTCCGAGTAGCGGCCGGTCTCGGAAGGCGGCCGCACCGAGAGTGGCGAGAAGCTGGTCGGCCGAGTCCGCCTCGTCGCGGGCGCGGTCGTCGGCGACCGCGACGAACGCCCCGAGCGTCGGGTCGGTCTCCCGGATCGCCGTGAGCACGTTCCCGAGATGCTCGGCAACTGTCGAACCACCGGTGAGAAACAGTTGTCTCGTCTCCCGGACAGACCGGCAAACCGGGGTTCGAATAGCGGGAAGCGTTAATGCGGACACCACCCCAATAAAGGCCTTCGTCGCTCGTTGGGCAAGTGTTTGGGAAGGGTGCGGTGGTCCGGATGGCAACTCCGAAGAAAGACCTCCGGTGCTCCTCGGATCCGCCTCGTTCAACTGAGGAGAAACTACGAAAACCCGGAAGGCACGTGCGGATAAGTTTTGGATCAGTGCTGTACTCTGCGCCGGAAGAATCGCTACTCTGCGGCTCGTGGGTTCGGTTCTCGTTAGGGGTTCATGGTCATGATTTCTCGTTATTCTCTGCCGGAGATGGCCGACCTCTGGTCGGACGAGGCACGCTATGCCACCTGGTCGAGGGTGGAAGTCCTCGCGACCCAGGCGCAGGCGCTGCTGGGCCGGGTCCCCGAGCCGGCCCTGGCCGACATCCAACAAGCCCGGGTGCCGTCGGTGGCGCGGGTGGCCGAGTACGAGCGCCAGCGGGACCACGAGATTCTCGCCTTCCTCGCGGCCTTCTGCGAGGACATCCCTGCCGACTCGGCCCGCTGGGTCCACCTCGGCATGACCAGTTACGACCTGGTGGACACCGCGCTGGGGGCCACCCTTGCCCACGCCTGTGACGTGTTGCTCGCGGCGGTGGTGCGGCTGCGCGGGGTGCTGGTGGATCAGGCGCTCGCGCACTGGGAGACGGTCTGTATCGGCCGTACCCACGGCATGCACGCCGAGCCCACTACGCTCGGGCACAAGCTCGCGGGCTTCGCCTTCGCGCTGGACCGGTCCGTGCGGCGGCTACGAGCGGCGCGTGCCGAGGTCGCGGTTGGCACGATCTCCGGATCGGTCGGGACCTACGCGCTCATTGATCCCTTCGTCGAGGAGCACGTCTGCGCCGAGCTTGGCCTTGCGGTGGAGCCCGCGCCGTCCCAGGTCGTGGCCCGGGATCGACACGCGCAGCTGCTGCACGCCATCGCCACGCTCGGCGCCTGCGTGGAGCAGGTCGCCACCGAGGTCCGACTGCTCTCGCGCAGCGAGGTTCGCGAGGTGGAGGAGCGCCGTACGGTCGGTTACCAGGGCTCCAGTGCCATGCCGCACAAGCGGAATCCGACCACCAGTGAACGTCTGGTGGGGCTGGCCCGGCTGCTCCGCGGATACGCGGGTACGACGGTGGAGAACGTGGCGCTCTGGCACGAGCGGGATCTGTCCCACTCCGCCGTGGAGCGGGTGGTCCTGCCCGACGCGATGATCGTCGCGCACTTCCAGGCGAGCCGGGCCGCGGACCTGGTGGCGGGGATGGAGGTCTTCCCGGACCGGATGCGGGCCACGGTCGACGGGAACGGCGGCGTGGTCTACAGCTCCGCAGTCCTGGCCGACCTGCTGGCGGGCGGCACCGAGCGGGAACGCGCCTACCGGTCGGTGCAGGCCGCCGCGAACGGCGCCGCCGCCGGCGACGGAGATTTCGCTACTCTGCTGCGAGCCGATGGCATCGATGTCGCACCGCTGCGCCCGGAGCGTTTCCTGGTCCACCACAACGTCATTCGCAAGCGATTGGAAAACCTCCGTGACCTGGCACATTGAACGCGAGAACGGCGTCGACCTCGACCTCGGTGCGGTCCGGGCGCTATACCGGTCGTCGGGGCTCGGTGCGCGGCGGCCGATCGCGGAGGCCGGCCGACTGGCCGCGATGGTGCGAAACGCGAACCTGGTGCTGACCTGTCGGGTCGGGGGTGAGCTGGTGGGAATCGCGCGGAGCATTTCCGACTTCTCCTATGTGACGTACCTCTCCGACATCGCCGTGGACCGGGCGTACCAGCGGTCTGGTATCGGCAAGGCCCTCATCGCGGCGACCCAGCAGGAGGCGCCGCTGGCGAAGATCGTGTTGCTGTCGGCGCCGGCCGCCGCCGACTACTACCCACACATCGGCTTCACCCAGCACAACTCGGCCTGGGTGCGTAACCCGTAGCGGGCATCGGTAACCGGCGACGAGCGGTGGTGGACCGCCCACGTGGTGCCCGGTGTGCGCGGCGCCTGGATGAGTAAGTTCCGATGCCGGGGGTCGATGTCTGGGTATACGAGGCCCGCCTCGTAGGGGATCAGGCTGTCACCGAGCCGGAACGGTGACCGGCGGAGCGGAGGAACCCACCGATCCGATCCAACGCAACGGCCGTCGTCTCCTCGTCACGGACCAGGCAGACGCGCAGCCACCGCTCCCCGTCGGTCGGGTCGTCGAAGAATGCGGTGCCCGGTGCGGTGAGCACGCCGGCCTCGCGCACCAGCCGCTCGGCCAGCCGCGACGAGGACCATCTCAGCGGCGCCGTGTCGGCGAGGAGGAACCAGCCACCCTCTGGCACGGTCACTCCGAAGCCCAGCCGCGCGAGTCCGGAGGCGAGCTGATCCCGCCGCCGGACGAGCCGGTTGTGCAGCGCGGCCGCGTCGACCCCGCGCAGCTGCGCCAGGCCGGCGGCCGCGCCGTGCTGAAGCGGGGTCGCGGCGCCCAGGGTGAGGTGCTCGTGCGCCCTGCGGAGCCCGTGCGTGAGTTCCTCCTCGGCCACGCAGTAGCCGAGCCGCCACCCCGAGATCCGCAGCGACTTGGAGAGGCTGCCCACAAGCACCGTGCGCGGTCGGCCGTCCGGCAGGTCCCACGGGCTGAGCGGCCCGTCACCGTCGAAGACGAAGCTGTCGTACGTCTCGTCGGTGATGCACACCAGTCCGTACTCCGCGCACACCGCCCGCACCGCCTCGACCTCCGCACGCCCGAAGACCCGGCCGGTCGGGTTGTGTGGCGTGTTGAGAAGGACCGCTCGCGTCCGGGTCGTGACCGCCCTCCGCAGCACCGCCGGGTCGAGCCGCCAACTGCCCGGCGTCAGCGGGACGTACCGTGGCACCGCGCCGCAGAGCGCGACCGCACCGGGATAGATCTCGAAGAAGGGCTCGACCATCAGCACCTCGTCGCCCGGATCGGTCACGGCGAGCAGGGCGGCAAGTACGCCCTCGGCCGAGCCACTCGTCACGGTCACGTGTCGCTGCGGATCCACGCTGGCCCCGCGGGTCCGGGCCAGTTCCGCCGCGATCTGCGCCCGCAACTCGTCGAGCCCGGCAGCCGGGGTGTACTGGTTGCGGCCGCCGCGCAGGGCGAGGACCGCTCCGTCCACGGCCGGTGCCGGTGGGGCGTCCGGCGGCACGCCGAGCGCCAGGTCGACGGCGCCGGACGCGGCGGCCAGCGGCAGCAGTCCGGCCAGCGCCAGGGGGCGGATGCCGGCCACCCTGCGCGCGACCCGCACCGGGAATGTGCTCATCGAGCCGGCCCGGCGGTGACCTCGTAGAACGCGAAGCGGAACGCCACCCGCGGCTGGGTGTAGATCCGTCGGCAGGTCAGTCCGGCCCGGGCGAGGACGTCGAGCCACGGCTCGCGCGGTTGCGGAAAGCCCTGCTTGGTCAGCGCGTGCAGCAGGAAGTAGTCGCCGTCCTCGGCGTCGATCCGCAGCTCCGGCTCGGCCAGCAGGAAGACCCGGCCGAGCTTGGCCGACAGCCAGCCCCGGTAGCGGGCCAGCAACGCGACGACCGCGTCCTCGCCGTCGCGGAACTGCTCGTGCAGCGCACCAACGGCGAGCATGAAGTCGCACGACGCCGCGTTCTCGGGCCATGTGTCCGGCGCGAACGCGTCGCCCACGACAAACTCGAGCCGGTCGCCGAGCCCGCGCTCCGCGACCCGGCGGCGGGCCAGCTCGACGGCCTCGGGCGCGATGTCGAGACCGACCGCCCGCAGCGAGGCGTCCCGCGCGGCCATGTGTAGCAGCAGCCCGCCCGTGCCGCAGCCGAGTTCCAGCACGGAGGTGGCTCCGCGTTCGGCCATCAGCCGGCTCAGCAGTCCGGCGCAGAAACTGACGGTCATCGGCTCGCAGCGGCGGCCCAGCGCCTCGGCGTCGCGGGTCACGTCCGTGCCGTAGTCGAGCTGGCCGGTCAGTAACCCGTCGAGGCGTCCCAGGACGGGCGCGTACGCCTCGGCGTAGAACCCCAGCAGCCCCATCGACACCTCGTCGAAGAGGTCCGCGCCACGGGCCGTGAGCCGCCAGGAGCCACCGGCCGGCGTGCGGGACGACACCTCGGCACCCGCCCATTCGACGTCGCGTGCTTCGACGATGCCTCGTACCGCGAGGTGGCGCAGCGTGTTGCGAACCAGCTCGACGGATCCGCCGTCGGGCATGAGCCGGACGAGCTCGGTCCACTCGGTCGCCGAGAGGCGCGACGCAATGCCGGCCTTCGCGACTCCCAGCAGGACAGTGGCTAACACGTAGCTCTCGGCCAGTTCGCCGGCGCCGCCGCGCTCGACCCCCGCCCACACGTCCTGGACCACCGGGTCCTCGACCACGACCTGCTCCGCCTGGCTCAGGGCCGGCTCGATCACCTCTTGGTCCGCCATGCCGACATCTCCCTTCATGTACTTCATCGCAGCTCCGCGCGGATGGCCGCGCCCGCCTCCGCCGTGCTCAGCCGCCCACCCAGGTCCGGCGTGCACCGTTCCCGGGCGACGGCCGCGCGGATCGCGTCCTCCACGGCACGCGCGTGCTCCGGGTGTCCGAGCTGCCGCAGCATCAAGGCGGCCGACGCGATCGCGCCGACCGGGTTGGCCACACCCCGTCCGGCGATGTCCGGAGCCGATCCGTGCACGGGCTCGTACAGGCCGCGACCGGTGCCGGGATTGAGGTTGGCCGAAGCGGCGGTGCTCACCCCGCCGGCCAGCTCGGCGACGAGATCGCTGAGGATGTCGCCGTACGAGTTGTTGGTGACGATGACGTCGAAGGCGGTGGGATCGCGTACCAACGCCATCGCCGCCGCGTCCACATAGAGGTGCGAGGTGGCCAGGTCGGGGCGGCGGGCGCGGGCCTCGGCCCAGCACCGCTGCCACAGGCCGCCGCCGCGCGGCACCGCGTTCGACTTGTCCACCATGCAGACCGAGCGGGTGGCGACCGAGAGCGCGAAGTCGATGATTCGCGCCACCCCGAGACGGGTGTTCACCTCGGTGTCGATCGCGACCTCGTCGTTGGTCTCGGCTCGCAGGACGCCACCGATCCCGGCGTAGAGGCCCTCGGTGTTCTCCCGGACAATCGCGCAGTCCACGGCGCGACGACCTGGGTCGCGCAGCGGGCTGAGCCGGTCGTGCAGCAGAGCCACGGGCCGATGGTTGACGTACAGGTCCAGCTCGAAGCGCAGCCGCAGCAGCACGTCGCGGGCGTACCACGGGTCGCGCACCCGCGGGTCCCCGATGGCCCCGAGAAGCACACCCGCGCTACCCGTGCACACGGCGAAGTCCTCCTCGGACATCGGCACGCCCGTCGCCAGGTACGCCGCGGCGTTGATCTTGTCGAGGACTTCGAACCGCAGGCCGAGCCCCAGCTCCTCCAGCGTGGCGACGGCTTCCGGCACCACCTCGGGTCCGATCCCATCGCCCGGAATCACCGCGATGGTCATGCCGTCATCCGCAACTGACGGACGGTGGCCCCGCGGCCGTACTGGCCCCGGCTCCCCAGCAGACCGGAGGCCAGCTTGCGCTCGGCGCGTTCAAGCGTCTCCCGCCGCCGATTGAACGCCACCCGGACGAACTGCCGTCCCCGGGCCGCATCGGCGGTGCAGACCGCCCCCGGCGCGAGCAGCACTCCCGCCTCGTAGCCCGTCCGCCGCACGGAGGCGTTGGATCCCTCGTCGTCGACCGGCCGCACGTCGGCCACCAGCAGCGCCCGTGTCCGCGGGCCGAATGCAGCGGTCAGCTCCCGCGGGTCGTAGCGCCAGTCCGGCGGCTCCGGGTAGCCGGGAACGCCCAGCGCGAGATCGATCGCGTTGCGCTCGCGCGCCACCCGCATCAGATGCGCGAGCCGGCTGCTGGTCAACGCGGATGCCCGGGCCGAGACCAGCCCGCGGACCGGCGCCGGTTCGGTTCCGCTCACGGCACCGGCACCGCGCGGGTCGGGGCCGCGGTCCGCGGCAGCCACGGTGGCCGGGCGGCCTCGTGCGCGCGGATGGCCGCGTCTCGGCCCAAGGTCACCGCGATCTCGTCGAGGCCGTTGAGCATCAGCCACCGTGCGCGGTCTTCGATGGCGAAGTCCCAGACGCCCACCTCGCTGCGTACCTGGCGGTCGAGCAGGTCGACGGTGATCTCGGCGTCCGGCCGCTCGGTCGCGTGGTCGAGCAGCGCGCCCACCGCGTCGGCCCCGAGCGCAACCGCGAGCAGCGCGTTCTTGCCCGCGTTGCGTTGGAAGATGTCGCCGAAGCTCTCCGCGATCACCGCGGCGAAACCCCAGTCCCGCAGGGCCCACACCGCGGTTTCCCGGGAGCTGCCGGACCCGAAGTTGCGCTGGGCGACCAGCACGGTCGCGGACGCGTACGGCTCACGGTTGAGCACGAAGTCCGGGTCCGCCCGCCAACCCGCGAACAGCCCATCCTCGAATCCCGTCTTGGTCAGCCGCCGGCAGAAATCGCTGGGGATGATCTGGTCGGTGTCCACGTCGTTGCGGCGCAGCGGGGCCATCCGCCCGGTGTGCGCCTCGATCGCCTGCATGGGCTCTCCTCAGTTGAGATCGCCGGGGGCGGCCAGCGTGCCGGCGACCGCGGTCGCCGCCGCCACCGCGGGAGAAACGAGATGGGTACGCGCGCGCGGCCCCTGCCGCCCCTCGTAGTTGCGGTTCGAGGTGGAGGCGCAGCGGGAGGCACCTTTGATCCGGTCGGCATTCATGCCCAGGCACATCGAGCAGCCGGAGAACCGCCACGAGGCGCCCGCCTCGAGGAAGACCTGGTGCAGTCCCTCGCGCTCGGCCTGGGCCCGGATCTCCATCGAGCCCGGCACGACGAGCATCTCCACCCCATCGGCCACCCGGCGGCCGCGCAGCACGTCAGCGGCGACGCGCAGGTCCTCGATGCGGCTGTTGGTGCACGAGCCGATGAACACGACGTCGATCGCCACGTCCCGCATCAACGTACCCGGCTGGAGACCCATGTAGTGCAGGGCCCGTTGTGCGGCCGCTCGCTGACCGGGGTCGGCGAACTCGGACGGGTCGGGCACCGCACCGTCCAGCGAGACGGCCTGGCCCGGATTGGTGCCCCAGGTGACGTACCGGGACGCCGCACCGACGTCGAGCGTGAGCACCCTGTCGAAACGCGCGTCGTCGTCGCTGCGCAACGTCCGCCAGTAGGCGAGCGCATCGTCCCAGTGCGAGCCGGTGGGCCGGCGCGGGGTGGCTTCCAGGTAGGCGAATGTCGTGTCGTCCGGTGCGACCATCCCGGCCCGTGCGCCGGCCTCGATGCTGAGGTTGCACATCGTCATCCGGCCCTCCATGGACAGCCGGCGCACCGCCTCACCGCGGTACTCGATGACGTACCCGTGCGCGCCGTTCGCGCCCACCTCGGCCAGCATGCGCAGCATGAGGTCCTTGGCCGTCACCTCCGCGCCCGGCACGCCGGTGAAGTCCACGGCCATCGTCCGTGGGCGGGGCAGCGCCAGCGTCTGTGTGGCCAGGACGTGCTCCACGTCCGTGGTGCCGACGCCGAGGGCGAGCGCACCGAAAGCGCCATGGGTGGAGGTGTGGCTGTCGCCGCAGGTGATCGTCATGCCCGGCTGCACCAGGCCCAGCTCCGGGGCGACGACGTGCACGATCCCCTGCCGGGCGTCGCCGTGACGCAGCAGCTCGATGCCCTCGCGCGCACAGCTGGCCCGCAGCGCGCCGAGTTGCTCCCGGCTAATGGGATCGGTGACCGCGAGCGTGTCGGTCGGCACGTTGTGATCCTCGACAGCGAGCGTGAGGTCCGACCGTCGCACCTGCCGCCCGGCCAGCCGCAGCCCGTCGAATGCCTGCGACGAGCTGGCCTCGTGGATCAGATGCAGGTCGATGTAGAGAAGGTCCTGCCCGTCACCGTCGTCGACGACGTGCTGCTGCCAGATCTTCTCGACCAGGGTGCCGGAGTCGCTCACGGGCTCACCGCCAGCCGCAGCGCCACCTCGTCGCGCAGGTGGTCCAGTTCGTCGCAGTCGCTGCCGGGGCGCGAGGCGACGAGTTCCTCGTACATCCGGTCCACCAGCGCGTCGTCCTCGGGGGCACCGAGCTCGGCGAGCACGTAACGCACCACCGCCCGCCCCGAGTGCCGCCCGACGAGGATCGAACGGTGCCGTCCCCAACGGGCCGGGTCCATGAACTCGTACGTGGCCGGGTTCTTGAGGATGCCGTCCTGATGGATCCCGGCCTGGGTGGCGAAGGCGTTCAGCCCGACGATGGCCTTGTTGCGCGGCACCGCCATGCCGGTCGTGTCGACGAGATCCACATACGCCGCGTAGAGCTGGTCGATGCGGAGGTCCGTGTACGCCCCGACCTGCGCGCTCTTGAAGACCAGCACGGCGGCCAGTTCCTCAAGTGGGGTGTTGCCGCACCGTTCACCGATGCCGCCCAGCGTGGCCTGCACCTCGCCGGCGCCTGCCTGCACCCCGGCCAGCGCGTTGGCCAGCGACAGCCCCAGGTCGTCGTGGCAGTGCGTCGAGATGGTGACGTCCGGCGGCACCATCTCGTGCGCCTCGGCGATCAGGTCGCCGTATTCGGACGGGGTAGCGCAGCCGGTGGTGTCGGCCAGGCCGATGGTGGTGGCGCCCTGGGCGAGCGCCTCGCCCACGAGGTCCATGACGAAGCCGCGGTCGCCCCGGCTGGCGTCCTCGATGCAGAACGCGATGTCGGTGGCCCCCAACGCTGCCGCCAGACGTACCGCATGGCGTCCCTCGGCAATCGCCTCCCGGCGGGTGATCTGGCGCTTGTGTTCCAGGTGCAGGTCGCTGCCGGTGCCGCAGATGGCGATCTGGTGGTTGGGCCGAATGCCGCCCGCCTCCGCCGACAACCGGATGTCCCGCTCGGAGCATCGGTTGAAGGTGGAGAACCGCGCGGTGGTCAGTGCGCCGGCGATGAGCTTCGTCGCCGCGAAGTCGGCTGGTGACGAAGCTGGGAAACCCGCCTCGATCACATCGGCACCGAAGGCCTCGGCCGCCAGTGCGTACCGGAGCTTGTCCTCGGGGCTCATCGTGTTCCCCGGTGCCTGCTCGCCGTCGCGCAGCGTCGCATCGAAAATGTCGATGCGCCGCCCCCCTCTTCCGGCCAGGTCAATTGTCATCCGTCGCCGTCCCCTTTCGGCCCCAGAAGTTTCCGCCTCCGCCGGCGGTACGCCCAGTCTCATCGGGACGGATGTTCCTGAGCCGCGCCCCTAAGCGCAGGGTGAATGTCCATCGCGTTACGCCGGCACGTCGGTGGCCGTCAACGCAAGCGGCGAAGAAGTTTGATTGATGTCGCCCAGCAGCGCCACCCAGCGAGTTGATATCGGTAAGGGGGGATCGCGCTAAACAACTTCGAATTTCTGTAAGCTGACGTACATTAGTTCGATACAAGCGTCAGGATGGAACACGCTGACGAGCGTGTCAACACCTGACGTTCAACCCGAGCGACGCGGATAACGGGCCAGGATAGACAGCACGCCCCCGCCATGCAGGGATCGTCATGGTACGGAACATGCCGGCCAGGTGGGTGCGGGCGTGGCGGATCCGGTGTGCCTCCGATCGGGCGCCGAGTAGGACCCGCGCCACGGCCAGGCAGACCGGTTCGGAGTCGGTCAACAGCGGTGGCCGCCCCCGCCACCGGGCGTTCGGATGATGTCGTCGATCTTCACGTACAGTGAAACTGCTCGTCTAGCGGGCGTCTGCCGGCACCTCGGCCTCGCGGTTGACGAGCATCGCGTAGTGCCCCCCCAACTCCACCAGCTCGGCGTGGGTGCCGCGTTCGACGATGGTGCCGGCATCCAGCACGATGATCTCGTCCGCGTCGCGGATCGTCGACAGCCGGTGCGCGATCGTGATCGTGGTGCGACCGGCGCTGGCTGCATCGATGGCCCGGGTGACGGCCTCTTCGGTCTGGTTGTCCAGGGAACTGGTCGCCTCGTCGAGCACCAGGATAGGCGGATCGCGTAGGACCGCCCGGGCGATCGCCAGGCGCTGCCGTTCCCCGCCGGAAAACCGGAATCCCCGTTCGCCTACCACGGTGTGGTACCCGTGCGGCAGCGACAGCAGGTGGTCGTGGATATGGGCGATCCTGGCGGCCGCCACCAACTCGTCGTCGGTCGCGTCGGGCCGGGCGAACCGCAGGTTCTCGGCGACCGAGGTGTGGAACAGGTAGGTTTCCTGGAACACCATGCCGACCGTGGCCGCCAGCGTCTCCGCGGGCAGGTCCCGCACATCGGTACCGTCGATTGTCACCCGTCCCGACGTCGGGTCGTACAGCCGCGGGATCAGATAGCTGAGGGTGGTCTTGCCGGACCCGGTCTCACCGACGATCGCCAGGCTGCGGCCGGCGGGGACCGTCACGTCGATGTCGCGCAGCGTGGGCCGGTCCGCGCCCGGATAGGTGAAGCCGACCTGGTGGAGCCGGAGTTCTCCCCGCGGCTTCGTGCCGGGGGCGGGACCCGCCGACTCATCGAGGTCGACGGGCAGGTCGAGGTACTCGAAGATCCGGCCGAACAGGACGAGTGAGGTCTGCACCTCCACGGCGACCTCCACCAGGGAGACCGCCGGTCGCAGCAGCGTCTGCTGCAGGGTGGTGAAGGCGACCAGGGTGCCGATGGAGATCGCCGCCTGACCACCGCGGCCGTTCATTCCCGCCACCCAGTACGTCGCCGCCGGCATCGACGCCAACACGATCCAGGTTGTCGCCTGGGTCCAGCGGCCGGCCAGGTGTGAGCGGATCTCCAGGTCGGACAGGATCCGCGATTCGGCGGTGAAGATGTCGGTCAGCGAGCGGGAGCGGCCCATCGTCCGGGCCAGCAGCACACCGCTGACAGAGAGCGATTCCTGCACGATCACGGCGATCGCGGCGGCCTGGCGTTGCCGCTCGCGGGTGATGCGGCGGCGCTGGTTGCCGACCCGTCGCCCGACCCAGACGAAGAACGGCACCAGCACCAGCGACACGATGGTGAGACGCCAATCCAACACCAACATCCCGACGACCGTGGCCACGACCACGGTCACGTCGGAGACCAGCGTCGTCGCGGTGGTGGTCACGGTCGCCTGCATGTCGCCGATGTCGTTGGTGATCCGCGACTGCACCTCGCCGGAGCGGGTCCGGCTGAAGAAGGCCAGCGGCATCCGCTGCAGGCGTCCGTAGACGGCGGCGCGCAGATCGTGCATCACCTGCTCGCCGACCTTCGTGGAGAGGTAGGTCTGCCAGACGACGACCGAGCTGTTCGCGACGGACGCGAGGAGCATGCAACCGGCGAGGACGGTGAGTAGACCCGTCCGGCCCTCCGGTAGGGCCACGTCCAGGATCTCTCGGATCAGGAACGGGTTGACCAGGAAGAACAGGGACGAGAGGCCGACCAGGCCGGCGACGACTACCAGGCTCCATCCATATGGGCGGAACAACCGGAGGATGCGCCGTACCGGCACATCAGGGGCGGTGGTGGTCACCCAGCCTCCTCAGTCGGCCCGGGCGGTACGGCGTGTCGTCCCGGCCGGTGGCCTTGGGCCTCGGCAGGTCACCGGGGCGCCGGGGCGCCACGCCGGTCAGGGCTGGGCTCCGCCGGGGGCGACGTAGACGTCCCCGTCCTCGACCCGTACCTGGTAGGTGCCGACCGGTCGGGTGGCTGGGGGATTGGTCGGCTCGCCGGTGCGCAGGTCGAAGCAGGAGCCGTGTAGCCAGCACTCGATCGTGCCGTCGTACACCTCTCCCTCGGCGAGTGAAACCTCCGCGTGGGAACACCGGTCGTCGATCGCGTATACCCGTCCCCCACTCCGGACCACGGCCACCGCTCGGCCCTCGACCTTTACCTCGATCGCGCCCTCGGTTGGGAGCGCCGTCACCGGGCACACCTTGACGAAGTCCATCGACCACTCCTCTCGACCACGTTTCGCTTCGCCCGGATGCCGGATGCCGGATGCCGGATGCCGGGGTGCCGGGGTGCCGGGGCTGGTCCACCGGACGGGAGCCTTCCGCCACCTTGCGCGGCGGGCCTCAGGCCGGGGCTGAGCGGGAGTCGAATCCTGCTGGAGCCTCCGGCTCCCGCCGGTGACCAGGAAGAATGGATCAGGAATCAAGAAGCGTCGGGGTCGGGCGGCCGTTAGCGTAGCGCTATGAACATCACCATCCACTCGAGCTTTCTGCCGCACGAGAATGCGGACGCGTCGATCACCTTCTACCGGGAAGTCCTGGGCTTCGAGATTCGAAACGATGTCGGTTACGAGGGGATGCGGTGGGTCACGGTTGGCCCGGTCGGCCAGCCGCAGACCTCAATCGTGCTCCAACCACCGGCGGCCGACCCCGGGATCACCGATGGTGAGCGGCGCACGATCGAGGAGATGATGGCGAAGGGCACCTACGCTGGTGTTCTCCTCGCCGCCCCCAACCTCGACGAGGTGTTCGAGCGGGTACAGGCCAGCGGAGCCGAGGTGGTGCAGGAGCCGATTGATCAGGACTACGGGGTCCGGGACTGTGCCTTCCGGGACCCGGCCGGCAACCTGATCCGGATCCAGCAGGCGGGTTGACCTCAGCACGGCATCGCCATTCCCTCGTTGGTCGCAAGTCCATTGATG
Source organism: Salinispora pacifica CNR114 (assembly GCF_000514775.1). Classification (GTDB taxonomy): domain Bacteria; phylum Actinomycetota; class Actinomycetes; order Mycobacteriales; family Micromonosporaceae; genus Micromonospora; species Micromonospora pacifica. The sequence goes on from NZ_KI911467.1 coordinate 175,829, forward strand.
CAAGGAGGCCATCACCATCATGCTGCTGCCTGACATGATCACGCTCGGGGCAACCGACGCGCAGGCCGCACCCGCCTTTTACCAGTCTGTGTTTGCGCCTACTGCCGTACGCCATCAGGACGAGCGGGTGGAGTTGGATCTGCACGGCGTGGCCCGGCTCGCCGTGTGCCCGATTGCGGAGCTGGCGGCGCAGGCGCAGGCGCAGCCCGTAGCACCGAGCTATCGCGGCTACGTCCTCAGCTATGTCGTCAACCAGCCCGACGAGGTGCGAAGCATCCTGGATGCGGCCGCCCGGCACGGCGCGAGCGTTCTCAAACCGGCGAAGAAGGCCATGTTCGCCGGTTTCTCCGGCGCCTTCCAGGCTCCGGATGGTGCGGTGTGGAAGCTGACCTCGGCGAAGGCGAAGGCGACCGGGCCCGCGCAGGAGACGCCGGTGCCGAATGAGGTCGGTATTCTCCTCGGCGTCGCGGCGACGAAGTCCGCCAAATCCTTCTATGCGGCCCTGGGCATGGTGGTCGACCGGGACTACGGCAGCAAGTACATCGACTTCCAGCCAACTCCGACTGGCTGCCGGCTGGGCCTCATGGACGGAAAGGTACTGGCCAAGGACGTCGCCACCAAGGAGGACCGCGCCGACTTCCGGGCAGCGGCCCTCGAACGGATGCTGCCCTCGCCGGACGAGGTCGACTCCCTCCTGTCGACGGTGACCGCTGCCGGCGGCCGGGTCGTCGCCCCGGCTGCGAAATCCGGGTCGGGAGTCTACGCCGGCTACTTCACCGATCCGGACGGCTTTCTGTGGAAGGTGACCTCCGGGTAGTGGTCGGACTCGACCGTGCCAGCCCTCGCGGAACCGAGTCCGCCGGCCCGAGGTGTCGGCCGGCGGACTCGTTGAGTGTGCCGGTCAGACGGCTTCCGGAGCTGGTAGCGGATTCGCGTCGCAGCTGGCGTCAACGCCGGTGGTGGCGCTCGGACGGGTGCCGTCTCGTAGGTAGGCGGTGACGTGGATGTTGAGGCACTCGTTGGCGTTGGCGGTCAGGGACGCGCCGTGGAAGACGCCGCCGCGCTCCAGGACCAGCCGGGAGTTCGGGAATCGCCGGTGCACCTCGTGGGCCCCGGCCACCGGGGTGAGTGCGTCGTGTTCCGCCTGGATCAGCAGTATGTTCGCGTTCCGGTCGCCGACCTGCGTCGGCCGGCGGCCTGGCACCGGCCAGAACGCGCACGGAGCGTTGTACCACGCGCTGTTCCAGGTCATGAAGCGGTCTCCGCGGTCGTACTGGCGGCTCAGGTCGGTGTGCCAGCGGTTCCAGCGCCGGGGCCAGTAGCCGTCGACGCACTGCACGGTGCGGTACGTGGCGTGGGTGTTCTGGGCCGGGAAGCCCGGCTCGCCGCCGAAGTTCGCCCGCAGCCCGGCCGGGTCACCCCGCAGCACCCAGTCGGCCAGCACCTGCGCGTGGTAGGTCCAGACGTAGCTGCGGTACACGTTCACCGCGAAGATGTCGCTGTACTCCGCCGGGCCGATCTGGCCGTCGATCGGCGCCTCCCGGAGTGCGGCCATGCCCTGGTAGTAGTTCGCCTCGACCGCCGCGGCCGTGTCGCCAAGGTGATAGTGCGAGTCGTGTTCGGCGATCCAGCTGAAGTAGATCTGTGCGCGCTGCTCGAAGGCCGCATTCGTGCGGGACAGCGAGGCATACCCGACTGTGCTTGGCTGCACCACACTGTCCAGTACCATCCGGCGCACCCGGTCCGGGAACAGGGAGGCGTAGACCGAGCCGAGGTAGGTGCCGTAGGAGTAGCCCAGATAGTTGATCTTCTCTTGACCGAGCGCGGCCCGGATGAGATCCATGTCCCGCGCGGTGTCGGTGGTTCGGAAGTGCCGGAGGGCGTCACCGTACTTCTCGCCGCAGCTCTGCGCGTACGCGCGGGCCCGCTTCGTCCACGCCCTCTCCTCGGCGCGGCTGCCCGGAACGTAGTCGGGCCGTGCTTCGCCCGGATAAAGGTAGGTGGGGTCGCAGGTGATCGACGGCTCACTCGCTCCGACGCCGCGGGGGTCGAACCCGATCCAGTCGTAGGTCGAACCCACCTCGGTCGGCAGCCCGCTCCAGCCTTTGGCGAAGCGGGTGGGCAGGTCCCGTCCGATGGTGCCGGGCCACTGGCCCCGGTTCAGCAGGACAACGCCCTGGTACTCGGATTCCGGCGCGGTGTGCTCGGCTCGGGTGAGAGCCAGGGTGATCTTCTGGCCGGTCGGTCGGGAGTGGTCAAGCGGCACTACGAGCGAGCCGCAATCCAGCCCGACCAGGTAATCCTCCATCACCGGGTCGTCGGCGGGGCAGGGGGACCAGGAGATTGGGCTGGCCGGCCGGGCGGTGCTGCCCGCCGTTGGTGCCGCCCCGGCCGGGGCGACGGCGATAACCTGTGCCGTGAGGCCCAGTACGACTGCGGTCGCACCAGCGAAAAGTCTTTTCACTATTACCCCAAACTGCTCGTGGGCGTTGTGCCCAACACCTGTTGAGTGCCTTTACTCGTCAGCCGGATCATTCGGACAGTCGGGCTTTCATCGGGTGGCGGTCAGCGTTTCCATCCTCCGGACGACGTCGGCCGGGGTGGGCAGTGCGGCCAGCTCGGCGGCGAGGGCCTGCGCCTGCCGGGCGTACCGGTGGTCGGCGAGTAGCTCTCGGCTGTGGGCGGCCAGTACGTCCGCCAGCTCGTGGTCGGCCTGGTGGGGAGCGCGGGCCGTCACGGCGGCGCCGAAGTTGGACAGAGCGTCGGCGATCGCCCTGGTGTGCGTGTTCGGGGGAGTGATCACCTGCGGCACTCCCGCGGCGATGACGGCCATCGTGGTGGTGGCGCCGCCGTGGTGGACCGCCAGGTCACAGGTGGGTGCCACGGTGTCCAACGGGATCCAACCGATGCGGACGTCCTCCGCCGTCGCACCGAACTCCTCGGCGACCCGAGTGGGCGCCGCGATCACCACCTCGGCGCCCACGGCGGTGAGCTGCGCTGCCAGCCGCCGCAACGAACGGCCGGCGAGCATGCGATGGTGCGTTCCGGAGGTGATCAACACCCGGGAGCGGCCCGGCGGACGGGTGTAGGCCCACCGTTGGAGGCGACGCTGGGGGTTCGTGGCCACGTAGCGCATGGGGTGCACGTCGGCGGCGGGCGACGACCGCAGCGACGGCGGGCTGACATCAACCACCAGGTCGGGTTTGGGTAGCCCGCCCAGACCCCGGCGGCTCAGCTCCGGCGCAAGCTCCTCCGCCGCCACCGGGTCGATCTCCGCCATCGGAATTCGCAGATACTCGATGTGTCGTACGAAGGGGACGTCCCGTGCCGCGGCGAGCAACCCTGCCGCGTAGCTCATCGAGCTACCGACGATGACGTCCGGCCTCCAGTCCTGTGCCAGCTCGCTCAGGCCCGCCAGCGTGGCGGCGGCCATCCTCCCCAGTCCGCGGCCGGTCACCACCATCTCGTGCGGCGAGTCGACGGTGGCGAGGAAGCGCCGGATCGACGCCGACGTGATCGACACCCCGGGTAGGCCGACCGTCTCCACCGCGTCGATGAGCGGCTCGTTCGTGGCCACCAGTACCTCGTGCCCCGCGTTGCGTACCGCATGGGCCAGGGCGGTCATCGCATAGACAGTGACGTGGCTGCCGGTGGTGAGGAAGAGAAACCTCATCGGCGGGCGTTGGTCTTCCGTGCGGTGCTGCCCGCCGCGAGGCGGCATTCGGTGACGAACTGACCCGACGGACTGTGCCCGGATGCCGTCACGGCGAGGCCGGCGCGCGCGGCGAGGTCCCGGAACTCGTCCAGGGTCCGGGGCTTGCCGCCGGTCTGCACCATCATCAGTAGCCCGGCCGAGGCGGCCGACCGCCCCGGGGAGACCCCGCCGACCACGACCACGCGGCCGTCCGGTGCCGCGGCCTCGGCGCAGCGGGTGAGCAGCGCGACGGCCTGCTCGTCTGGCCAGTCCAGGAGTAGACGTTTGAGCAGGTAGACGTCGGCTCCGGCGGGCAGCGGGTCGAAGAAGCTCTGCCCCTGTACGGCGACCCGGTCGGCAACCCCCGCGGCCGCGAAGACCTCGGTGGACCGGGCGACCGTTCGGGGTAGGTCAATCAGGGTGCCGCGGACCGTCGGTCGGGCCCGCAGGATTTCGGCGAGCGTCTCGCCGGTCCCACCGCCCACGTCAACGACGTGACCGACCTGAGTCCAGGCGTCGTCGAGGAGGACCGCCGGATCGGATGCCTCGCCGGCGCGCCGACCCATGTTCGCGTCGTAGCTGGCCGAGAGGTCGGAGTCGGCGTCGAGGTCGGCCCAGTAGGAGCGTCCGAAGACGGTCTGGTATCCGGGTTGTCCGGTCCGCACCGTCGCCAGCAGTCCGCTCCAGGCGGCGGCGCTGCGTCCACCGTGGCCGTCCAGGGCCAGGCCGTGCAGCCGGCCGGACCTCAGCAGGGAACGGGCCGCCTCGTTCAGGGCGAACTCGCCCTCGACCGGCTCTTCGAAGACGCCCTTGCCGACCAGGTGGCGCAGGACCCGGGCCAGGCAGTCCCGGTCACACTCGGTGTGGCGGGCAAGCTCTCCGATCTCGGTGACGCCAGCCGCCAGCTGCTCGGCCACGCCCAGGGTTACCACCACGCGTAGGCTCCACGGCGTCGCCAGGTCGCTGAGTGAGTCGACATCCACCTTTTCTGGCACTGCGTCGTCCCTCCACTGTTGGGTGGCCTGCGGCGGCCCGCTTCGTGGCCATTATCGGCGTGCTGCTGCTCGTTCGAGAATGTGTTCAATCCCTGTTTGTGGGGCCCGCCCGCGGAGTTGTTCAGCTGGGGACCGTGGCCAGTTGAACGTCGTCACACCGCAACTGTGGCGTTGCGGCGTGCCGGACCAGATGTCAGACTCCGTCGAGATCGAGTACGTCCACACCGTCGAGCGGGTAAAAGCGTTTTCGATACCTTCCCTGGGTGAAAGACGGTCGAGATGACAGGCGTATACCGAGCGAGCCGACAGTGGGAACGCATCACTCGGCACTGGTTCACCGAGGACGCGGCAGTAGATCTCTCGCACTTCAAGTCGGAGCGGCCGAACCACAAGATGTCGTTGTGGGATCCTGAGGTGAACGGCGTGCGGTATCTCAAAACGCTGGTACACAATCTGGCGACCACACTTGATCCGGACGACTGGGCGCGGTTGCGTCGGACGGCCCGGCGTGAGGTGGGTGATCCGGTCGTGGTGCGGTGGCACGGAATGCCGATCTGCCTGGACTACCTGCAGGCCACGCTCGAGGTCGGGTTCATCGAGCGGAGCATCGACCTACGGGGCGCCCGGGTGCTCGAGATCGGAGCCGGCTACGGGCGGACCTGTCACACCCTGCTGTCAAACTATGATGTCGCTGCCTACTACATTGTGGATCTGCGCAGTACCATGCGGTTCAGCCGTCGCTATCTGCGGGTGGTCCTGGACGATGCCCAGTTCGCGAAGCTCCGCTTCGTCCCGGTGGAGGACGGGGACGTGGGACTGGCCCTCAGCGGAAGCGATTTCGACCTCGGCATCAACATCAACTCGTTCGCCGAAATGACCCCGGAGACCGTACGCTGCTACCTCGATTTGATCGACCGGCGGTGCGCGGCCCTGTATGTGAAGAACCCCGTCGGCAAGTACCAGGATCGGAGCCTGGACGGACACGTCGAGGGCGACGAGGCCCGATGGCGGGCGATGGAGACCGGTCCACTCCGCCAGGTTCTGGATATCCACGACAACCAGGCGGTGCGGGCCGCCGTGCCGGGGTTCCTCGCGGCCTATCGGCCCGGCCCCGACTGGCGCGATGTCAATGATGCGTGGGCCGTGCCGTGGAGCTTCTACTGGCAGGCCGTCTACCGCCGGAAACGACCGGGCGGTGGCGGCTGACCAGCCGGACCGGCGACGAAGCCGGAGGGTACGACAACTCGCGAACACCGGAGATCGGAGGAGCGGTGGACCGGGAGCCGGCGACGGGCGGTGACCCACCCCTGGTGAGCGTACTGGGAGCGGCTGGCTATCTGGGGTCGGTCGTCACCGCCCGGTTGGCGCAGCTTCCGATCCGGTTGCGGGCCGCCTCGCGTCGCCGTAGCCCGCTACCGGAGCAGGTGGTGGCCGAGGTGGAGGTCTGCACCGGGGACCTCACCGAGACAGAGCGCCTGGCCGATGTCGTCGCGGGCGCCGACGTCATCTTGCACCTGGGTAAACACAGCGGTGGGTGGCGTGACGCCGACACTCCGGAGGGAGAACGGGTGAACGTGGGCATCGTGCGTGACCTCATCGAGATTCTCGGCCGGCGCCGGCCGACGCGGACCACTCCGTTGGTGGTGCTCGCCGCGACCACCCTGCAGGTGGGACAGCCCCCGAAGCGGCCGATGACCGGCAGCGAACCGGACCGTCCGGAGACCGCCTACGGCCGGCAGAAGCTGACCGCCGAACGGTTGCTGAAGGCCGCGAGCGCGGCGTCGGTACTGCGTGGGGTCAGCCTGCGGCTGCCGACCGTGTTCGGGCAGAGCCCACTGTCCCCGGTGGCTGATCAGGGCGTGGTGGTCACGATGGCCCGGCGGGCCCTCGCCGGTCAGCCGCTGACGATGTGGCATGACGGCACCGTTCGGCGGGACCTGGTGTATGTCGAGGATGCCGCGGACGCCTTCCTGGCCGCCATGCGCTGCCCGGATGCGCTGACCGGTCGACACTGGCTGGTGGGCTCCGGCCGCCCGGACACGCTGGGCGCGGTCTTCCGCACGGTGGCGAGGTCGGTCGCGGCGCAGACCGGCGAGTCGGCCGTACCGGTGATCTCGGTACCGGCGCCGGCCGACGCCCCCGTGATCGACTTTCAGAGTATGCAGATCGACCCGACGCCCTTCCAGCGTGTCTCGGGGTGGTGTGCGCGCACGGAGCTCGCGGAGGCGGTGCACCGCACCGTGGCGGCCCTGCTCGACGGGCGTGACCGGTTCTAGGGAGGCCAGGTGAAGGTCGAGAAGCTCACGGTCCAGGGCGCGTTCGTGTTTACCCCCGAGGTCTTTCCCGACCGCCGTGGACTGTTCGTGTCACCGTTCCAGCGAGCACCGTTCGCTGCGGCGAGCGGGAGCCCGCTCCTGCCCGTCGCGCAGACCAACCACAGCGTGTCCCACCGGGGTGTGGTCCGCGGAGTCCACTACACCAGCGCGCCGCCGGGTGCGGCGAAGTACGTCTACTGTGCTGCCGGTACGGCGATCGACATCGTCGTGGACGTCCGCGTCGGTTCACCGACGTTCGGCCGCTGGGACGCGGTGCGGATGAGCTCGCGGGAGATCCGGGCGGTGTACTTTCCGGTCGGGGTCGGGCACGCCTTCGTGTCGCTCGCCGACGACACCGTCATGTCCTACATGCTCACCGGGTCGTATGTCCCGGAGCATGAGCGGGTGGTCTCCGCCCTCGACCCAGCTCTGGGGCTGCCGATCCCCACGGACCTGGAAACGATCATCTCTGACCGGGACCGGGGGAGTCCGAGTCTGGCCGAGACCGCCGAGGCCGGCCTGCTCCCCGACTACCAGCTGTGCCAGGTGCTGGAGCAGCAGCTGTATCAGGTGGCCCACTGATCGCCGCCGGGCCGGCTGTCGGCCGGCTCCAGTGAAGGGAGGTGCCGGATGCCCGCTCTCATCCGGCTGGGAGTCCTGGGGTGTGCCAGCATCGCGCTCCGCCGGTTTCTGCCGGCCTTGACCGAAGCGACCGGGATCGAACTGAGAGCGGTCGCGAGCCGCGACCCCGCCCGGGCCGGTACGGTCGCCGAGCAGTTCGGCTGCCGGGCTGTCGACGGGTACGACGAGTTGCTGGACCGGGCCGACATTGACGCGGTATACATCCCACTGCCCACCGGGCTGCACGCGTACTGGGTGAGCCGGGCCCTGGCGGCCGGCAAGCACGTGCTCTCCGAAAAGCCGCTCACCAGTGACCAGGTCACCGCCCGCAAGCTGGTGAACCAGGCGGAGCAGGCGGGACTCTGGCTACTGGAGAACTACATGTTTCTCCACCACCGTCAGCACGAGATGGTCCGCGACCTTGTCGCCGCGGGCCGGATCGGCACGACCCGGCTCTTCACCGCACGATTCGGCATCCCGCCACTCGCCCCGACGAACTGGCGCTACTACGGCGAGTTCGGCGGGGGCGCGCTGCTCGACGTCGGCGTCTATCCGCTGCGCGCCGCCACCTACTTCCTCGGCCCGGAGCTCGACGTCGTCGGCTCGGTGCTGCGGACGAGTCCGGGCCGCGGCGTTGACCTGGCCGGCCACGTCCTGCTGGCGACCCCGTCGGGGGTGACGGCAGAACTCTCCTTCGGGTTCGAGCACGCGTACCGATCCTGTTATTCGCTCTGGGGGGAACGGGCGCGACTCACCCTGGACCGGGCTTTCACTCCGCCGGTCACCCGACAGCCGGTGATCCGGATCGAGGCTGACGGCCATCCCGAGGAGGTGCGGCTCCCCGCAGATCATCAGTTCCGGAACATCGCGGAGTTCTTCGCCCGGTCCGTGCTCGATGATGCGGACTACCGTCCGCAGGCGAGGGCGATCAACCAGCAGGCGGAACTGATCGACAAGGTGCGGTCGTCCGCCGTGCGCCTCCCCTCGTCGCACGGGGACGCACGGAGCGGGTGAATCGGCTGACGGGCCGGGCAGCCGGGTACTATCGCGGTGGTTGGGCAGTGCTGCCGCGGGCGGACATGAACTCCGCGACCATCGCCACGAACGCCTTCTTGTCGGTATCCGGAAGGAAGAAGTACGGCGCGATGACCTCGGAGAGCCCGGGCCGTACGAACGTCATCGGCTGGTCGCGCCGGTGGAGCGGCTCGATGACGCAGACATCCTCGGGGTGGGTGCCCCAGTAGGCCATGTCGGTGGCGACCGTGTACCACTGCTGTTCCGTCGCGATCAGACCGTACGCCCGAGCGACGGTCTGCTCCTTGAGGCAGCGGGGAGCATGGCTGGCGGCAGTTACCTGCAGCACCCGGTGCACGCCGTGCGCGGCGAAGATGCCCGCCGCGGTCTCCAACTCGGCGACCGTGTTGCCGGCCTGCGGCATGATGATGATGTCCCGTAGCGCCTGCCGGAAGGCGGCCCGTTGCGGGCCGGCGAGCCGGGCCAGGAGCGGGCGCAGCCGGGGGAACTCCTCGAGCCGGGCGAGGTTCGCCAGGAAGAACCGCTTCGTGAACTCACCCTCGTTGATGCCGTCGCGCTGGGAGAAGCCGCTGCCCATGACGATGCAGCCGAGCTCGTGATCAGGGCTCAGGGTCAGGATCTCCCGCGCCAGTGTGGCCGCGTCGCCCAACCTGTCGTCCCGGGGGCGACCAAGGACCAGGTCCTCCCACGCCTCCGTCTCGAGGTGACGACTGTGCAGAAGGACGCCCACCTTCGTGGTCAATACGGAACTCCTCCGGTGTGGGCCTGCTGGTGCGGTTCAGGATAGCCAGCATCGATCCCTGGCCGGGGCGGCGGCCGGCCCCGGCCAAGGCTCCCCGGCCCAGGTTGGGCCCCGGCTATCGGCTGGCGACCAGTTCCTCTACCGTGTGCACGACCTCGGCGGGCGGGGGAAGTCCGGCGATTTCGGCGGCCAGGAGCCGTGCGCGTTCGGTGTACCCGGGCTCGGCGAGGATTCGCCGGCAACCGGCGGCGATCGCCTCGACCGCCGCCCGGTCGCCGTCCGGGGGCACCGGGGCGGCGGTCAGGCCCGCGCCGACGTCGGTGAGGGCCCTCGCGACGGACCGGGAGTAGTCGTTGTCGGGGACCACCAGCTGCGGTGCGCCGGCGTTCAGCACCGTCATCGTGGTAGCCGCGCCGCCGTGGTGTACCGCCAGATCACAGGTGGGGGCGACGACATCCAACGGTACCCAGCCGACGCGGACATCGCGGAACTGCGCGCCGAACTCCGCGGCGGCGCGTTCCGGTGCCGCGATCACCACCTCGGCGCCAGCCGCGATGAGCTGGTCCACCAGATGTCGGATGACGCTGCTGCGCGAGTGCAGGAAGAGGTTGCGCGTGCCCGCGGTAACCAGCACCCGCGGGCGGTCGGCGGGCCGGGTGTACATCCATGGCTGCAGGCGACCCTGCCGGTTTTTCGGAATCCAGCGCATCGGCCGTGCGCCGGGGGTGGGCGACGGCCGGAGGCCCGGCGGGCACACGTCGATGAACAGGTCGGCCGCCGGTGGCCCGCTCAGGCCAAGTCGCTCCAGGTCGGGTGTGATTCCCGGCTCTGGGCGCAGCGGCACGATGTCCCAGTAGTGGCGCACGTACAGCGCCTGGGTCTCCACGGCGACGAGGCCGGGGACGTAGGACAGGCCACCGACCACCACATCGGGTGGCCACTGCCCCGCCAACTCCAGCAGGGCCCGCAACCGGGCCGCGGGCTTTCCCGGATGGGGCGTGGGGACCGCCGGCAACCCGATCGCCGCCGCGGTCTCCAGCAGCGGTTCGTCGGCGGTCAGCAGGATTTCGTGACCGGCGTTACGGGCCGCGGTCGCCAGTGGGGCGATACAGAACACGGTGGACTGACTACCCCCGACGGTGAACATGAACTTCATCGATTTGAGGTACTTTCTAGGAGGTGGCGAAGGGGCGGGTGGGGCTCGGGCCAAGCCGGTTGGCGAGCTCCGGTCCGTGGGAGATCGCGCAGCGCACGATGCTGCAGATTCGGTCAATATCCGCCGCGCAGACCGCCGGGCCGGTCGGCAGGGCGAGGACCTGCTCCGCCAGGCGCTCGGTGTGCGGCAGAGAGACCGGCCGCTGGGACCGGTAGGGCTCCAGCTGGTGACAGCCCGGGGAGAAATAGCGCTGCGCGCCGGCATTCTCCGCTCGGAGTATCCGCATCACCAGGTCGCGATGGATGCCCGTCACCGCTTCGTCGATCTTGAGGATGACGTACTGCCGGTTGGGCTCCTGGGCCTCGTCGAAGTCGACGACAGTCAGGCCGCCCAGTCCGCGCAGCGCGGCACAGTAGCGTGCGTGGTTGGCCCGATTGTGGCGCACCGTGGTAGCCAGTGCGTCCAGCGAGGTCAGTCCCATCGCCGCGGAGGCCTCGGTCATCTTGGCGTTGGTGCCGACCCCCACGCTACGGCCGTCGGTGGTGATCCCAAAGGTACGCAGCGCGCGAAGCTCCCCGGCGAGAGCGTCGTCGTTGGTCGCCACCGCACCGCCCTCGAAACAGTTGACCACCTTGGTGGCGTGGAAACTGAACATCTCCGCGCTACCGAAACCACCGATCCGGCGGCCCTGATGGCTACACCCCAGTGCGTGCGCCGCGTCGAAGACGAGCGTGAGGCCGTGCGCGGCAGCTACCTTCTCCAGCTCACCCGCCGGGCTGGGCCGGCCCCAGAGGTGAACTCCGACGATGCCCGAGGTACGCGGGGTCAGCACCGTCTCCACCTGCTGCGGGTCGAGACATCCGGTCTCCGGATCGACGTCGGCGAAGACCGGCGTCAGCCCCAGCATCGAGGCGGCATGTGCGGTGGCCACGTAGGTCATCGCGGGCATGATGATCTCGCCGGTGAGCTCGGTGGCCTGGTAGAGCAGCTGCAGCGCCATGGTGCCGCTGCAGGTCGCCACGCAGTGCCGTACGCCTGCCAGCGTCGCGATGCGTTCCTCGAACTCCCGGACCAGGGCGCCATTGGTGAGCCACTTGTTGTCCAGCGCGGTGTGCAGTCGCTCGAACAACCGCGACCGCTCTCCCACGCTGGGCGTTCCCACCTGCAGCATCTGCGGGAACGTCGGAGTCCCGCCGAGAATGGCGAGATCGGCGACCGTGTCTTTCACGCGCGGGCCTCCAAAGCCGTACGAGCTGTCGGACGAGCACCGTCGCGTACCGCGCTCGTCCCCCGGTGGAGCCCGGCTGGTGGCGCGCGGCGCCGGGTGGTGCGGTGGACCCGCTCCACCGCCGTTCCAGTGGAGCTCCACCCGGGGCCGGTCGTCTCCGGCAAGGCTCGCAGCCATGAGAATCCTCGTGACCGGGGGAGCCGGCTTCGTCGGCTCGCAGTACGTACGTAACCTCCTCGACGGCGTCTACCAGGGGTACGAGAACGCGGAGATCACCGTCCTGGACCTCCTCACGTACGCGGGGCGCCGGGCGAACCTGCCGGTGGCGGACCGTCGGCTGACCTTCGTCCGGGGCGACATCGGTGACCGGGGCCTCCTTCTCGACCTGCTGCCGGGGCAGGACGCGGTCGTCCACTTCGCGGCCGAAAGCCACGTGGACCGGTCACTACAGGACGCGTCGCCGTTCCTGGCGACCAACGTGCTGGGTACCCAGAACCTGCTGGAGTGCTGCCTGCGTCTCGGTATCGAACGGATCGTGCAGGTCTCGACGGATGAGGTCTACGGCACCATCGCGGAAGGCGCCTGGACGGAGGAGCATCCGCTCCGGCCGAACTCCCCGTACGCCGCCTCGAAGGCTGCGGCCGATCTGCTCGCCCGCGCCTATCACCGCTCCTACGGGCTGCCGGTGGTGATCACTCGCTGCACCAACAACTATGGGCCGTACCAGCATGTCGAGAAGGTGATCCCGCGGTTCGTCACCAACCTGCTGACCGGCCAGCCGGTGCCGCTCTACGGAGATGGCCAGAATGTCCGGGAGTGGCTGCACGTCGCGGACCACTGCCGCGGGGTGCAGCTGGCGCTGCAGCAGGGGCGCGCGGGTGAGATCTACCATCTCAGTGGTGGAGTTGAGCTGACCAACCGAGAGCTCACCGCACTCCTCGTGGAGCTCTGCGGAGCCAGCTGGGACGCGGTTCGGTTCGTCGCCGACCGGTTGGGACACGACCGGCGCTACAGCCTCGACGACGGCAAGGCCCGCCACGAACTCGGCTACGCCCCGCAGGTGTCGTTCGAATCGGGCCTGGCCGCGGTTGTGAACTGGTACCGCGACAACCGCGACTGGTGGGCGGAGCGTACGCACGACCCGCGACCAGCCCGGGAGAGCGCCGGCTCGAGCATGGCGGTGCCCCGGTGAGCGCACCAAGGGTCGTGATCACGGGCCTCGGCGTCGTGGCGCCCGGCGGTGTGGGTACGAAGGCGTTCTGGCACCTGATCACCGCCGGCCGGACCGCGACCCGGCCGATCACCGCTTTCGACGCTGCCGCGTTCCGGTCGCGGATCGCCGCCGAGGTGGACTTCGAGGCGGCGCAGGCGGAGCTGTCCCACCGAGAGCGTCGTCGACTGGACCGAGCCGCCCAGTTCGCCCTGGTCGCGACGAGGGAGGCGATCGCCGACGGTGGCCTGGAGCCGGACCGGTTCGATCCCACCCGGGTTGGGGTGAGTCTCGGCACTGCCGTCGGTGCCACCTGCAACCTGGAATCCGAGTATCTCGCCCTCAGCGACACCGGGCGGGAGTGGGTCCTGGATCACCGGTATGCCAGCCCACACCTCTACGACTACTTCATGCCCGGCTCGATGGCGGCGGAAATCGCCGCGGAGTGCAACGCCCAGGGTCCAGTCACTGTGGTCTCGGCGGGATGCACCTCCGGCCTGGACGCGGTCGGCCACGCGGCCGATCTGATCCGGGAGGGCGCCGCCGACGTGATGGTCACCGGCGGTACCGACGCGCCCATCTCGCCGATCACGGTCGCCTGTTTCGACGCCATTCGGGCGACCTCACCGAGTAACGACGATGCCGCACACGCGTTGCGGCCCTTTGATCGCACCCGGAACGGCTTCGTTCTCGGCGAGGGCGCCGCCACGCTGTTGCTGGAGACCGAGGAGCACGCGCGGGCCCGCGGCGCCCGGATCTATGCCGAGATCGCCGGCTTCGCCTCGCGGAGTAACGCCTACCATATGACGGGCCTGCGGCCCGACGGCGCCGAGATGGCCGCCGCCATCACCGCCGCCCTGGCCGAGAGCCGGCGCTCGCCCCAGTCCATTGACTACGTCAACGCCCACGGCACGGCGACCAAACAGAACGATCGCCATGAGACCGCCGCGCTCAAACGGGCACTCGGTCCGCACGCGTACCGGACGCCGGTCAGCTCGATCAAATCGATGATCGGTCATTCGCTCGGGGCCATCGGCTCGATCGAGATCGCCGCCTGCACCCTCGCCCTCGACCAGGGTGTTGTCCCACCCACCGCGAACCTGCGCGAGCCGGATCCGGAGCTCGACCTGGACTACGTCCCGCTACACGCCCGGGAGCAGCGGCTCGACACGGTGTTGAGCGTCGGCAGCGGCTTCGGCGGCTTCCAGAGCGCGATCGTGCTCACCCGGTTGGGCACGGGACCGGCATGACCACAGCGGTGATCACCGGCATCGGCGTCGCGGCGCCGAACGGCGCCGGGACCGAGAACTTCTGGGCCGCGACGCTCCGCGGCGAATCCGGCATCGGCCCGATCCGCCGCTTCGACACACGGGGCTATCCGGCTCGACTGGGTGGCGAGATCGACGACTTCGACCCGGCGGAGCACCTGCCCCGCCGGCTGCTACCACAGACCGACCGGATGACCCAGCTCGCCCTCACGGCGTCGGCGTGGGCGTTGGCCGACTCCGGGGTGGCGCCGGGCACCTACGACCCGGGCGAGACCGGGGTGGCGATGGCCGGGGCGTTCGGCGGCTTCGAGTACGGCCAGCGGGAGCTGGAGAACCTCTGGTGTTCCGGCCCGGAGCGCGTCAGTGTCTACATGTCGTTTGCCTGGTTCTACGCCGTCAACACCGGGCAGCTGTCCATCCGGCACGTCCTGCGGGGCCCGGCCGGCGTCGTCGTCGGTGACCAGGCCGGCGGGCTCGACGCGGTGGCGCAGGCCCGGCGTAACATCCGCAAGGGGGCGCGGCTGATGCTCTCCGGCGGCTTCGACAGCTCCTTCTGTCCGTACGGGTGGGTCGCCCGGATCAGCGACGGGACGCTGAGCACCGACGAGGATCCGCGTACCGCCTATCTTCCCTTCGACCTCCGCGCCCGGGGTCAGGTCCCCGGCGAGGGGGGTGCGGTCCTGGTGGTCGAGGAGGCCGCCGCGGCCCGCCGTCGCGGTACCCGGATCTACGGGGAGATCGCCGGGTACGCCGCGACGTTCGACGCCGCGGCCCGGTACGGCGGTGAGCGGGGTCTGGGCCGCGCGGTGGAGGCCGCTCTCGCCGATGCGGGGGTGACCGCCCGGGAGGTTGGGGTGGTCTTCGCAGACGGTTCCGGTCGGCCGGCCGACGACCGTGCCGAGGCCGAGACCATAGCGGCTGTCTTCGGTCCGCAGGGGGTGCCGGTCACGGTCCCGAAGACCATGACCGGACGGATGAGCTCCGGTGGCGCCCCGGTCGACCTCGCCGGTGCGCTGCTGGCGATGCGAGACGGGCTCATCCCGCCGACGGTCAATGTGCGAACGGTGGCCCCGGGCGCGCGGCTGGATCTCGTCACCGGTGTTCCCCGGCCGTGGCAGCCGGGACCTGCGTTGGTGCTGGCGCGGGGCCGGGGTGGTTTCAACTCCGCCATGGTGCTCCGGCCTGGCACCGCGGCTCCCAACCGCACCGGAGCAGCCAGCGTCACCGGCCGCGAAGCACCCACCCGATCAGGAGGGAAACGTCATGAAGCAGATGACACTGTCGGCCCTGGAGGAGATCATGCATAGGTGCGCGGGGGACGACGAGTCCACGGATTCGTTCCAACAAGCCCCCGAACGGGCCTTCGCCGACCTCGGCTACGACTCTCTCGCGCTCCTGGAGACCCAGAGCGTGATTCGGCGCGAGTACGGCGTTGACCTCTCCGAGCAGGCGTTGGGAGCGGCGGAAACGCCGCAGCAGTTGGTTGACCTCGTGAACCGATGGCTGTCGGCCGTCTGACCGGCCCACTGGCCCTGCTGATGCCGGGCCAGAGCGCCCAGTACCAGGGGATGGGTAGCGGGCTGTACCGCGATGTACCGGAGTTCGCGCAGCTCATGGACGAGCTGTTCCTGCTGATGGGGGCGGCCGGAGACGAGCTCCGTTCGGACTGGCTCGCCGCTTCGCCCCGGGTACCGATCGACCATGCCGACCGCTCCCAGCCGTTACTCTTCGCCATCGACTATGCGCTCGGCCGGCTCCTGATGGATTGGGGACTGCGCCCGACAGTTCTACTCGGGCACAGCATCGGCGAGCTGGCCGCGGCGACACTGGCCGGGATCTTCGATCCGGCCAGCGCGGTCCGGATCGTGCGGCACCGGGTCGGTCAGTTCGCGACGGTGCCGGCGGGCGGGATGGCCGCCGTCGCCGCGTCCCGAGCGCAGGTGCAGCCCCACCTCCGGCCGGGGGTCGACATCGGCGCGATCAACGCGCCCCGGCAGACCGTGATCGCGGGGGCGGCCGAACCACTGCGGACCACCCTGGCCACGCTCCGGCGGGCAGGCTTCACCTCGGCGCCGGTGCCGTCAACGGTGCCGTTCCACAGCGAGCTACTCCGTCCGGTGGCCGTCGCAGCTGGTCCGTTGCTGGCCAGCCTGCCGGTCCGGTCGCCACAGATACCCCTGGTTTCCGGGTACACCGCCGGCTACCTGACCGACGCCGAGGCGCGGGATCCCGGGTACTGGGCGCGTCAACCGGTGGACCCGGTGCTGTTCTGGCCGGCCTTGACGACCCTGGCGGACGCCGGGCCGCAGCTGCTGGTCGAGTGTGGCCCGGGGAACGGCCTGACGACACTCGCGCGGCGGCTGCCGCAGGTTCGCTCCGGGCACAGCGAGGTGCTGGCGCTGCTCGGCCCGCCGACGGGTCCGTCCCGGGAGGCCGAGCAGCTCGCCGCCGCCGCTGCCCGCCTCGGGATCTCCCCGCCCTGATCCGGCTTTCTCCGAACACCAGCCACGGAGGGGACACGCTCCTCCAGAATTGTGGAGGCGAGATGGCGACCTACCAACCGGCCCCGTTCACCCAGGTCGGTCGCCCGGCGCTGGTTCGTGGCCCGGGCGACTGGTGGGAACGCGTCGAGTTGATTACCCCGGCGATGTGCGGCCCCAACTCGCTCTTCGTCGGGCAACTCGGGGACTGGACGTGGGACGCGGTGGGCGCCGCCTGCCACCTTGACCCCTACTCCGCGGTGGATCCGGCCGGTAACCCGGTCTATCTCTCCTTCGCGTACTTCCGGGTTCAGGCCTGCCGGGAGTTGTCCGTAGAGCAGTTGACCTTCGGTGATCGGCTGCGGGTGCGCTCCAAGGTCTTCTCCTGCGGCGGCGATTCAGTGCTGACCGTGCATCAGGTCAGCCGCCACGACGGGGTATCCGGCACGGCCCTGAGCGGGGACACCGCCGGCACGGACGACTTCTTCAGTTACGACACGCCCGGCTGCCTGCATGTCGAGACGTTCAACCGGTGGATTCAGCGCTCCGGTGCGGGAACAAACCATGGGTTGCGGCGGGCCACGCCGGTCGGCTTCCGAATAGATCACCTGGAGCAGATCGCCGACGAGTACACCCCGCGGCGAATCATGTCGAATGTCCGTCGGGCGGCCGGATTCCGGTCGGTGGGGGAGCCACCGCCGCAGGTTCGCGTGACGCTGACCTATCAGGTGAGCGCCAGCCGTGATCTGAACGGCGTCGGCCTACTGTACTTCGCGTCGTACTTCTCAATTGTGGATTGGGCCGTCCTGCAGCTGTGGCGCTCGCTCGGCCGGTCGGTGGCGGGCTTCCTTCGCCGGCGGGTCCTGGATCGGCAGGTCTGTCTGGTGGCCAACGCCAACGCCGACGATGTGCTCGATGTCGAAGTCACGATGTACCGAGATGCTTCGGGGGAGGAGGTGGTCGATGTGAGCCTCCGCCGGGGCCAGGACGACAGCCTGCTCGCTGTGGCGCGTCAGCGGATCACCCCGCCAGCGAACTGACGGCGGGCTGCTCCGCCGTTACGAACCGAGGTGGTCATTGATGAAATCGACCAGCGCCCGGGGTGTGTGGACGCGCTCCAGGTCGTCCTCGGAGATCAGGACGCCGTAGTCGCGTTTGATCCGGCTGTGCGTCTCCAGCAGCGCCAGCGAGTCGTACCCCAGCTCATCAAAGGGCTGGTCTGGGGCGTGCTCGAACGACTGCCAGTCCCCGTCCCAGACGTACTGGCGCATGAGGAGCTCGAGCTCCCGCAACGTGATCGGCGGCACGAACGACTCCTTCGCCCTGCGGTCGATGTGGCTGCCGGCGCCCGGTGCCCCATCCGAACCGTTTTCGGATCGCATTGTGCCGATCCTGCGGCCCCGACCTCCGGGTACGCTCGAGGGCGAATCGAACCTCGTACCGGCGAGTCGGCGGCGAACGGCTGGACGGGGGCCGGGGAGTCTTTGCAGAATATGTGCGTGCGTGCTCAGCAGCCGAACCCGGACGAGGTTCGATCCCGCCTGCGCCATCTCGCGCGACTGCGGCAGGTCCGGGACCGTATCGACCGGGAGTACGCGCAGCCGCTGGACGTGCAGGCGTTAGCCCGCGGAGTGAACATGTCCGCCGGGCATCTAAGCCGTGAGTTCCGCCTTGCCTACGGTGAGTCGCCGTACGCGTACCTGCTGACCCGGCGGGTGGAGCGGGCGATGACACTACTGCGACGTGGCGACATGACCGTAACGGAGGTCTGCTTCGCGGTCGGCTCCTCCTCGCTGGGGACGTTCAGCACGCGCTTCACCGAACTGGTGGGCGTGCCCCCCAGCACGTACCGGCGGATGGCGTCGGAGGCGACGGCGGGGATGCCGTCGTGTGTGTCGAAGCAGGTGACTCGGCCGGTGCGGAGCCGATCGGCGGGGGAGCGGCAACCGGTCTGAGCACGGGACGACCCGAGCCCAGCTTGAGCGCTGCCCGAGCACCGCCGGCCAGACTTCGGCCGGGTAGCCATCGTCGGCGGAAGTCCTGGTGCGCCCGGCCTCAGGCCGAGGGGCGGCGGCGCCGCCCGCGGCACTGCCCGGCGGGACGGCACGGAGACACCCCGCGGTGAGGAGGACTCAGGTGAAGGGCATCGTCCTGGCCGGCGGCTCGGGGACGCGGCTGCACCCGGTGACCCTGGCGCTGTCGAAACAGCTCCTGCCGGTCTACAACAAACCGATGATCTACTATCCCCTCTCGGTGCTCATGCTCACCGGGATCCGGGACATCCTGATCATTTCCACGCCACGGGACCTGCCGTTGTTCGAGCGGCTTCTCGGCGACGGCTCCCGGTTCGGCCTGTCGATCTCGTACGCCGCCCAGCCGGTTCCGCGGGGCCTGGCTGACGCCTTCGTCATCGGTGCGGAGCACGTCGGACCCGACCCGGTCGCCCTCATTCTGGGCGACAACATCTTCCACGGCTATCGGTTCTCGGAGCGGCTGCAGGCGGAGAGCCGGGATATCGACGGGTGCGTGTTGTTCGGCTACCCGGTCACCGATCCGCAGCGGTACGGGGTGGGGGAGACCGACCCGACGGGTCGGCTCATCTCCATCGAGGAGAAGCCACGTAGGCCCCGATCCAATCGGGCGATCACCGGGTTGTACTTCTACGACAACGACGTGGTGGACATCGCCAAGAATGTTCGCCCGTCGGCGCGGAACGAGGTCGAGATCACCCGAGTCAACCAGGTCTACCTGGAGCGGGGTAAGGCGAGACTGGTCGATCTGGGTCGTGGGCTGGCCTGGCTGGACGCCGGCACCTACGACTCGTTGCTCCAGGCCAGTCACTACCTGCAGACCCTGGAGCAGCGGCAGGGCATTCATATCGCCTGTCTGGAGGAGGTGGCCCTGCGGATGGGTTTCATCGACGCCGAGGCCTGTCACGCTCTCGGTGCCGAGTTGGCGCATACCGACTACGGCCGGTACGTCCTGAACGTGGCGGCGCAAGCACGCTGAGCTTTGACTGCTCCGGGCCGGCGGAGCCGGCGCGGCACAGGTGGTCCGCGGTGTGTTTGGTTATGCGGACGGAACGGAACGGTCGGGCGAGAAGAGATTGATCAGGGCTGCTGTCAGGGCGACGGCGAAGAGCCCG
Source organism: Salinispora pacifica CNR114 (assembly GCF_000514775.1). Taxonomy (GTDB): domain Bacteria; phylum Actinomycetota; class Actinomycetes; order Mycobacteriales; family Micromonosporaceae; genus Micromonospora; species Micromonospora pacifica. Next base: position 195,718 of record NZ_KI911467.1, read on the forward strand.
ACGATGACCAGCACTGGTATGCGGAAGGCGGTCAACCAGTCGCCGGTCCGGTCGAGGCTCGCGAAGAGGGCCGCACCGACGAGACCAACGCCCAGCCCGCCACCGAGTGCCTGCCCGGCCTCGAGCATCCCGCCAGCGCTTCCGCCCTGGGTCTGTGGCACGGGAGAGAGGGCAACGGTCAGGTTCGGGGCGATCACCAGGCCGCCGGCCACCCCCGAGGTGATCAGTCCGCCCCCCAGCCCGACCAGAAGCAGCGGCAGCGTGGCCGCGTGCGGGGAGTCCGGGTCGGGAAGAAAGAGGTCGGCGACGAGTAGGGCGGTGAGCCCGACCCCCGCGAGGAGTAGGCCCGAAACCACCAACGGTTTGCCGAACCGCCCCGCCTTGGACCCGGCGATCACGGCACTGATGGCGGCCCCCAGGGCCAGTGGGGTGAGCGCGATCCCGGTCACCAACTCGTCATGACCGAGTCCGTGTTGCAGATATTCCGACATCAGGTAGTAGATGCCGTCGTAGCCGGCGGTGTAGCAGATGGCGATGATGATCCCCGCCGAGAAGGAGCGGAACCGGAACAGCCTCATGTTGAACATCGGTTCACCGTGCCGGGCGTATCGCGTCTCCCAACGCACGAACCCCACCAGCACCGCCACCGCCGTGGCCAGGAGCGTCCAGGTCAACCAACCCGGCATCTGCTCACCCTGGACCAGCCACAGAAAGCCCAGCCCGACCGTCAACAGGACGGCGCCCACCAGGTCCATTCGTGGCCGCTCGGCCCGCTCCGCGACGGGGAGCAATCGCCACCCGAGAACCGCGATGACGACCCCGATCGGCACGTTGACCAGAAAGGCCCACCGCCAGCCCCACTCGGCGCCCCCGACGGCGATGAACCCGCCGCCGAGTACCGGGCCGATCAGCCGGGCGACGCTGATCCCGGCGGTGACCGCTCCGAACGGGAATCCCCGTTCCCGGGGGGAGAATATCCGCTGGATTGTCCCTAACACCTGGGCGAGCGCCAGCCCGATGCCCGCACCCTGAACCAGTCGGGCGGCGATCAGCCACGCCTCGTATGTGGCCAACGCCGCGGTTGCGCTGGCCACCACGAACGCCACCACGCCGGTCACGAAGATGTTGCGCCGGCCGTGTATGTCACCGAATCGGCCCGCGGGCACCAGCACCAGGCCGATCGCCAGGTAGAACGCCGACACAAGCCACTGCTGGGTACTCGAATCCAACTCGAGCGCCGTGCGGATCGTCGGCATCGCGATCACCACCAGGGCGATGTTGAGCCCGGCGATAAAGGTGATCAGCGCACTCACCACCACCACCGGGCCCCGCGGCACCGGACGACCGGATCCGGTCCGGGGCAGTCCCCGCTGATGCTCCGTGGTCACGACAGGGCTGCCCGAAGCGCTGAGCGAAGGGTCATGTACGCCATAACGATCCGCGGCGGAGCTTGGCCGCGCGGGAGGCTCCCTGCGGTCTCGACGCACCCGTGCTGGCACGTGGTCGATCGGTCCGTCGCCCAACGTGGTGCGCCCTGCCCAGCTGTTCCCGGCCGGCGGCGAATGTCACTGGTCCGTGGGATCGGTGTTGCGGCCGGGGCAGCGGCTGGCAGCATCGGTGCCGTTGCCAATCAAGAGGAGGCCCACCCTGAGCGCCCAACATCCTGCCGCCGTCCTCTTCGACATGGATGGCACGCTGGTGGACAGCGAGAAGCTGTGGGACATCGCGCTGCGCGAGCTGGCAGTCACCTACGGCGGCGTGCTCTCCGAGACCACCCGGCGGGCCATGATCGGAACGAGCATGGCGGCCTCGATGCAACTCCTCCACGAGGACCTGGGCCAGCCGGAACGCGACCTGCAGGCCAGTGCCGCGTGGATCAACGCGCGGATCCTGGAGCTGTTCGGCGACGGGCTGCAGTGGCGGCCGGGCGCGCTGACCCTGCTGCGCGCCGTCCGTGCCGCGCGGATCCCGACAGCCCTGGTCACCTCCAGCGCTCGGACGTTGGTGGAGGTTGCCCTCGACACCCTGGGGCGGGACAGCTTCGACGCGGTGGTGTGCGGGGACGAGGTGGACGCGGCCAAACCACACCCGATGCCCTACCTGACCGCGGCCCGGCTGCTCGGCGTGCCGATCGGCCGCTGCGTGGCGATCGAGGACTCCCCGGCCGGGGTGGCGAGTGCCCTCGCCGCGGGTGCGGCGGTACTCGCGGTACCGGCGGAGGTGCCGGTGGAGCCCTGCGCCGACGTACACCAACTGGCGAGCCTGGCCGCGGCGGACCTGGAGCTCCTGGCGGCGCTGCTCGGGGAACGCTCGCGAGATGTCGCCTTCGGCGCTCGGTAGCGCGCGGCCGCTCCGGCCCTTCCCACAGCGTGTGGAAGGGCCCCGGTGCGCGGGGCCCTTCCAAGCTGGCTCAGTCGTGGGCGATGGCGCCCAGGACATCGATGCGGGCGGCGCGGACCGCGGGAATCACCGCGGCGAGGACGCCGACGAGTGCGCCGAGGCCGACCATCGTCCCCATGTCCACCCAGGGCAACACCAGGTCGGTGATTCCCTCGTCGCGCAACGCCTCGACGACGGCCGCACCGAGGCCGGCGCCGACGGCGATGCCGAGCAGCGCACCGAAGACCGAGATCACCACTGCCTCTACAGTGATCATGCCCATGGTCTGCGCCCGGCCGAGGCCGACCGCGCGGAGCAGCCCGAGCTCCCGGGTGCGTTCGAGCACCGACAGGGCCAGGGTGTTGATGATGCCGAGCACCGCGATCACGATGGCCAACAGCAGCAGGATCTGGATCATTCGTAACAGGCCGTCGAGCGGTTCGGTCTGCTGCTCGATGAACGCTTCCCGGTCGGCCACCGACACCTCCGGGCTGTCCGCCAGGAGCGGCTCCACCTGCGGCAGCACGTCAGCGGCCTGGGCGCCGGGCGTGAGCTGGATGAAGCCCGCGATCGGCTGGGGGATGGTGAAGCCCTGCGCCGCGGAGACCGGCAACGTGATTGGATCGAGGAGCTCATCGGCTTCGTAGATCCCGCTGACCGTGTAGGTCTTCGGCTCGGCGCGGGCCAACTGCACCGGCACGGTGGAGCCGACGGAGAGTCCGCGCGAGGCCGCCACATCCGAGCTGACCAGCATCTGATCCGGCCCGAGTCGACTGATGTCCCCGGCGGTGGCCCGCGCGCCGAAGATCTGCGTCAGCGTCGACACGTCGCTGTTGGCGCCCACCCAGGTGCGTTCGTCGCCGACCTGGGCCAGATCGCCGTATGCTCCACCGACCAGCGCCACCCCGGGCAGCGCCGCGGTCTTCTCCAGCACCGCCGGGTCGAAGGTCGGCGGTCGGGGCCCGGTCTGCGCGCCGCCGATCACCAACTCGGCCTTGATCTTGTCCTCGGCCAGGCTGCTGATGCTGCTCTTGGTGGAATCCAGAATGACGGTGACCCCGGTGACCAGGGCGATGCCGACCATCAGCGCGGCTGCCGTGATCGCCGTACGGCGCGGGTTTCGTCCGGAGTTGAGCCGGCCCAGCTTGCCCGGCATCCACCAGGAGAAGATCCCGCCGAGTAGACCGACCACCGGCCGGCTGATCATCGGGGTCAGGAGCGCCACCCCGATGAAGGCGAAGAGCACGCCGCCGAGGATGGTGATCAGGGCGTTGTCGCCGGCGTGCCCGCCGAGGCCCAGGAAGAGCAGTGTGGCGCCGGTTGAGGTCACCGCCGCGCCCGTCACCGTGACCTTGGTCAGCGGCCGGTCCGGGGTCGCGACGTCCTGCATCGCCGCGATCGGCGGAATCCGGGATGCCCGCAGCGCGGGCAGCAGTGCCGCCACCACCGTGATGATCAGGCCGACCCCGAACGCCCCGACAACCGCCGCCGGGGGCACAGCGATTCCCGCCAGGTCCAGCCCGCCGGAGAGATTGCCGAACAGGTACGCCAGCAGCGCGCCGATGCCGACGCCGGCGCCGAGGCCGAGCACGGAGGCGAGTAGGCCGACCGCCACCGCCTCCAGCACCACCGAGCCAATGATCTGGCGGCGGCCCGCCCCGACGGCGCGCATCAGCGCCAACTCCCGGGTGCGCTGGGCCACGATGATCGAAAATGTGTTGAGGATCAGGAACGTGCCCACCAGCAGTGCCACCGCGGCGAAGCCGAGCAGGATTCGGTTGAAGAAGGACAACCCCTCCTTCAGCGTCGCCGAGGCCTCCGCGGAGACCTCGGCACCGGTCTTCACCTCGAAGTCGGCCCCGAGCGCGGCGGCGATGTCGTCGCGCAGCCGATCGTTGGCGACGCCGTCGGCGGCGGTGACCGTGACGTTGGTGAAGGCGTCGCCCTGGCCGAGCATCAACCGCTGCGCTACCGGAGTGGTGAACATGACCTCGTTGACGCCGCCGATGGCGTCGCGGCCGCCGCTGTAGCCGAAGACCCCGACGATGGTGAACTCCTGCTTCGGCTCGAGCGTGAGCACGCCCACTCGATCGCCGACAGCGACCCGGCCGGCCTTGGCCAGCCCGGCATTGACCAGGATCTCGTCGTCCGCCTGCGGCTCCCGGCCCTCGCGCAGCTGGACGAGATCGCTTGTGCCCACCCAGTTCGCACCGATTTGAGGCGGCCCGAAGGAGGTGACCACCTTGCCGTTGCTGCCGATCAGGCGTGCGCCGTCGGCGGCCACGATGCCGGTGGCGTCGGCCACCCCGGCAACGTTCCGGATTCGCTCCACCGTCTCGGCCGGCACCGGCGCCGCCACCGCCTCGCCCTCGAAGTCACCCACCTCCATTCTTGACTTCGCGGAGACGTTGACGTCCACCCCTTCGTACGCGTCGGCGAAGACGGCGTCGAAGGAACGGCCGAGGGTGTCGGTGAGCACGAACGCGCCCGAGACGAACATGACGCCGAGTACCACCGCCAACCCGGACAGGATCAGCCGGAGCTTGCGTGCCAGCAGGCTCTTGAGGGTCGCCCGGAACATCAGTCGCCCACCTCGACCTGGGTGTCGAGCTTCTTCATCGTGTCCAGCACCGTCTCCGCCGTCGGCTCGATCAGCTCGGAGACGATCTGTCCGTCGGCGAGGAAGACCACCCGGTCGGCGTAGGCGGCGGCGGTCGGATCATGGGTGACCATGACAATGGTCTGCCCGTGCTCCCGTACCGAGTTACGGAGGAACTTCAGCACCTCCGCGCCGGCCCGAGAGTCGAGGTTGCCGGTCGGCTCGTCCGCGAAGATCACCTGTGGGCGGCTGACCAGTGCCCGCGCGCACGCCACCCGCTGCTGCTGCCCACCGGAGAGCTGCGCCGGCCGGTGATCCAGCCGATCCCGCAGGCCGACGGTCTCGATCACCGTGTCGAACCAGGCTTGGTCCGGCTTGCGCCCAGCGATCGACAGCGGCAGCAGGATGTTTTCCTTTGCGGTCAACGTCGGCAGCAGGTTGAACTGTTGGAAGATGAATCCGACCTGCTCGCGGCGCAGCTTCGTCAGACCGGCATCCCCCAGGCCGGTGACCGTGGTCTCGCCGATCGAGACCGTGCCCCGGGTCACGGAGTCCAGCCCGGCGAGGCAGTGCATCAACGTTGACTTGCCCGACCCGGATGGACCCATGATCGCGGTGAATCGGCTCTGCTCGAACTCACAGCTGACCCCGCGAAGCGCGATCACCTGTGCCTCCCCGCTGCCGTACACCTTCCACACCTCGCTCGCGCGGGCCGCGGCCTGCGCCTGACGGCCTACCGTCGCGGTCACGTCTTCTCCCTCTCGTCGTTCGGTCCGCGCCGTCCCCCTCGGTCGGCGCGGCAGTCCCATCATGGGCGTTCCCCGGCCCGGATCCCTCCGACTTGGGGCGGAGCCGTGGCGGATTTTGTGCTGCGGGTACCCCCGATCGCCGCTCAGGGTTGTCCCTGAGCGCCCGTGGTGTCGTGCCGCGTCCCGACGGCTCGACCCGGCACGGTGAGGTCCAGTGATGGTCAACCCGTCCTGCCCGTTGTGGGTCACCGTAGGTGAGCGGGACAACCCGCGGTGCGGGGCGGACGGTCAGCTCCGGGGCCGGATCAGCCCGGCCCGTGCGCCAGCACCACCGCCTGCACCCGGTGCCCACTCAACCGTTGGCGCCGGTCACTCGTCGGCGGCGGGGGAGATCGGCCGGGGCCGCGGGTCACGGAGCGAGTCGGCCGGGTCCGGGCCGACCGGGAACGGCGGCGGGGTGCCCCCGAAACTCGGACACAACCGCTGGTGGCTGCACCAGTCACAGAGTCGGCTTGGCCGCGGGCGGAAGTCCTGGGCGGCGGTGGCCGCCTCGATCGCCCGCCACAGCGCCACCACCGTGCGCTCGAATCGCACCAGTTCGTCGGCGTCCGGGGTGTAGTCGCAGACCTCCGCATCTTTGAGGTAGAGCAGCCGTAGTACCCGCGGCACCACGCCGCGGGTACGCCACAGCACCAGGGCGTAGAACTTGAGCTGGAACAGCGCCCGCGCCTCGAACGCCTCCCGCGGTGCGCCGCCGGTCTTGTAGTCGACCACCCGCAGCGCGCCATCCGGCGCCACGTCCAACCGGTCCAGGTAGCCCCGGATCAGCAGCTCCTCGTCCACCACCGCGGAGACCAGACTCTCCCGCTCGGCCGGCTCCAGGCGGCGCGGATCCTCCACCGCGAAGTAGCCCTGAAGCAGCCCCGTGGCCGAGTGCAGGAACGTCGACCGGGCCTCGGTGTCGTCGGCGAACAGGGCGGCCAGCTCCGGCTGCTCGGTGACCAGCCGTTCCCACTGCGGAGCCACCAGATCGCTGGCCGCCCTCGGGGTGCGACCCGCGGGGGACAGGTCGAACAGGTGTTCCAGTACGGCGTGGACCAGGGTGCCCCGGGCCTGCTCCACGCTGGGCTGCTCGGGTAGCCGGTCGATGCTGCGGAATCGGTAGAGCAACGGGCAGGTCTTGAAGTCGGCCGCCCGGGAGGGGGACAGCGAAGCTCGTACCGTGGCCGGCACCTCCGCCGCGGGCGAGAGCTGCTGGGCTGCCACCGGATCCGCTGTCATGACCGGAAAGGGTAGGGCACCGGGGTGACAGCCTGGACCGCGCCGTCTGCAGGGCATGATCCGCTCCCGCGTAGCATCGGGCCGGTGGAGTCCAGAAGGCGAGTTCCGCACCGGTCGGCCGGGGTAACCGTCGGCCGGGTGATCGGGGTGCCGCTGCACCTCGAGTGGTCGATGCTGCTGCTCACCCTGGCCGTTACCGTGCTGTATGCCGAGTTCGCCCGGAAGGAACTCGCCCTCTCTCCGGCCAGTGGCTACCTGATCGGCCTCGGCTTCGTCGTGTCCCTGCTCGGATCGGTGCTGTTGCACGAGCTCGGTCATGCCCTCACCGCCCGCCGATTCGGGATCGGGGTCCGCCGCATCACCCTGGAATTACTCGGTGGCTACACCGAGATGGACCGCGATGCCCCGACGCCCCGGGTTGATCTGCTGGTGTCCCTCGCCGGGCCGGCGGTTTCCGCGGTACTCGGTGCGGTGGCGGTCGCTGTCACCCTGGCGTTACCCGAGCACACCCTGGGTCATCAGCTCGCCTTCCAGCTCGCGGTGAGCAACGTCGTGGTCGCGGTGTTCAACGTGTTGCCCGGGTTGCCGCTCGACGGCGGTCGCGCGCTGCGGGCCGCCGTCTGGGCCGCCACCCGGGACCGGCATCGGGCCACCGAGGTGGCGGGCTGGGTTGGTCGGGTTGTCGCCGTCGGCACGGGCGGGGCCGCCGTCGTAATAGCCCTGCTCGGGCCCCCGACGCCGCTGGTGCTACTCGCGATGCCGCTGATGTTGCTGGTCGCGTTCACCCTCTGGCGCGGTGCCGGGCAGTCCATTCGGCTGGCCCGGATCACCCGCCGGCTTCCGCTGATCGATCTCTCCCGGCTACCCCGTCCGGTCTGCGCCGTTCCGACCGGCACGCCACTCGCCGAGGCGCAGCGCCGCGCCGCCGGAACCGACCCACCGGCCGCGCTGCTGGTCACCGACTCCGCGGGCTGCCCACACGCCCTGGTCAACCCGGCTGCCGCCGCGGCGGTCGCGGTCAACCGTCGGCCCTGGTTGCCGGTGGACGAGGTGGCTCGGTCGTTGGCCAAGGTGCCGACCGTGTCGGTCGGCCTCGACGGCGAGCAGGTGATGGAGACCGTGCGGCAGCACCCGGGCACACAGTACGTGGTGACCTCAGGCGAAGATGTCGTCGGCATCCTGTACCTCGCGGATCTTGCTCAACTGCTCGAACCCCACCGGAGATGAACACGTGACCGCACCGCCCTCCGACGCGCCCGACCAGCACGTCCCCGCACCGCCTCCAGCGCGCCGGGGGCCGTTTCAGCCCGGTGACCGGGTGCAGTTGACCGACCCGAAGGGTCGAATGCACACCGTCACCCTCGAGCCGGGCAAGGAGTTCCACACCCACCGCGGCATCCTGCACCACGACGCCCTGATCGGTCAGCCCGACGGCAGCGTCGTCAGCACCGCCGGCGGTGGTACGGCGTTCCTGGCCCTGCGCCCGCTGCTCGCCGACTACGTCCTGTCGATGCCGCGCGGCGCCCAGGTGATCTACCCGAAGGACTCGGCCCAGATCGTCGCGATGGGTGACGTCTTTCCCGGCGCGCGGGTGCTGGAGGCGGGGGCCGGGTCCGGCGCGCTGAGCTGCTCCCTACTGCGCGCCGTGGGCCCCACCGGAGAGCTGCACTCGTGGGAGGTGCGCGACGACTTCGCCCAGATCGCCCGACGAAACGTCGAGGCGTTCTTCGGCGGGCCGCACCCGGCCTGGCGGCTGCGGGTCGGGGACGTGGCGGCGAATCCGGAGACCGGCTTTGACCGGATCATCCTGGACATGCTCACGCCCTGGGAGAAGCTCGACATGGTCGAGCGGGCCCTGGTGCCCGGCGGGGTGCTGATCGGGTACGTCGCCACCACCCCGCAGCTTTCCGAGCTGGTGGAGGCGCTGCGGGAGCGGGGCGGCTGGACGGAGCCGCGGGCCTGGGAATCCCTGGTCCGGGACTGGCACGCGGAGGGGTTGGCCGTTCGGCCCGACCACCGCATGATCGCGCACACCGCGTTCCTGGTGTCTGCGCGTAAGCTCGCCCCGGGAGTTACCGCCCCACCTCGCCGGCGCAAGCCCAGCAAGGGGATGGAGGCCTACGCGCAGCGCCGTGCGGCGCTGCGGGAGGCGGCGGCCGCCCAGGCCGACTCGGCGGAGGAGGGACGACGGTCATGACGGTCGAGCGGGACGGCGGGGAATGACGCGACAGCGGCCGACCGGCGTGGACCGGTGGTGCGGGGAGGCGGGATGAAACGGCCGGGCCTGGGCGGCGGTGACGTGCCAGCGGTGTTTCCGGACTGGTCGCCGTATCGGGATCTCGAGTCCGCGGCACGCGCCTACCTGCGTGATCCGGATGTGGCCCTGGAGACTCTCGGCGGGGTGCTCCGCGGCGCCTCCGTGCTCGGCTTCACCCTGGAGCGGTTCGTCAACGAGGTCAACGGCGTCTGGCAGGAAGTGGTCATCTGCGATGGCAGCCGCCTGGTCCTGTGGCACGGCGAGGACATCCCGCCCGGGGACGGCCCACCCGGCTCGATGACCTCGTCGCTGCGGGTGGTTCCGGTCTCCTCGGTCACCGAGGTCGGCTGTCGGCGACGGCTCACCCGCGCCGACGACGGCACCGTGCGGGTGGAGGGCATCGATGTTTACCTGTTGTTGAGGTCACTGGACGAGGCGCCGCCGGGCGAGGAGGGGGCCAATTCTCCCCGGCATGACGCGTTGCGCTTCGGCAAGACCCTGGACGACGGCGGTGCCGGGCAGATTGCCCGCCTTGAGGAGTTTGCCCGGTTGGTCGCCTCGGCCGTCGGTCGGCCACTGCGCTGAGCAGCACCCACCCGGCGCCGAGCAGCGCCACCCGGCTGAGGGCTACCGCGCTCGCGTTCGGCGGGGAGCCACCCGGGTGCGCGCGACCGCACCACGCCCGGGGCGGCGCCCAACCGGCGGCAGCAGCGCCCATCCGGCGGTGGCGGTCAATCGCCGGTTTCGGCGATCAGTCTTCGGCTTCCGGGCCGGCGACTGGCGTGCCGTCGCCGGTGCGGAGCACGTGGATGCACTCGCCCGGGCACTCCTTCGCCGAGTCGATGACCTCAAGGCGGAGGTGTTCCGGCACCTCCACCCGGCCGCCCGGGGCCTGCACCAGCTCACCGTCCGGCCCTTTGACATAGGCGAGTCCGTCGATGTCGAACTCGAAGACCTCTGGCGCGTACTGGACGCAGAGCCCGTCGCCCGTGCACAGGTCCTGGTCCACCCAGACCTGTAGCTGGCCCGTCGCGACCTCGATCACCGTTCCCCCAGGTTCGTCCGTCGTTCGCCTTGACGGTACCCGAACCGTCGGATCTGTTCCCGGGCCCACCCGGGGCGATCAAGGTTCGGTGACGAGGGTGTCGCATGGGACCGAATCGGCCTCATAGCGGCTAGTGTTAGGGCAGAACGTTCAAGCCCCGGGGAGGTGGGACGTGGCACGCAGCGACGACGTGGACTCGCGCGCCGCACGGTGGGAGAAGGAGGCCCACGATCTCTCCACGCAGGTCGCGTTCCTGCAAGAGGAACTCGCTCTGGTGCGGCGCAAGTTGACCGAAAGCCCCCGACAGGTCCGGCAGCTCGAAGAGCGGCTGGCGGCCGCCCAGGCGCAACTGGCGCGGCTGACTGAGAACAATGAGCGGCTCGTGAGTACTCTCAAGGAGGCGCGAGCGCAGATCGTGACGCTCAAGGAGGAGATCGACCGGCTCGCCCAGCCGCCGAGCGGCTACGGGGTCTTCCTGGCGCGCCACGACGATGGCACGGTGGACGTGTTCACCGGTGGCCGCAAGCTCCGGGTGGCCGTCTCACCGTCTCTGGAGGTCGCCGAGCTGCGCCGGGGGCAGGAGGTACTGCTCAACGATGCGCTCAACATCGTTGACGCGTTCGGTTATGAGCGGGCCGGTGAGGTGGTCATGCTCAAGGAGGTGCTCGCCGGGCCGGACGGCGCTCCTGGCGACCGCGCCCTCGTGGTCTCCCACTCTGACGAGGAGCGCGTCGTGCACCTCGCGGAGACGTTGATCGACGCCCCGATTCGCGCGGGTGACTCCCTCATGATCGAGCCGCGCTCGGCGTACGCCTATGAGCGGATTCCGAAGAGTGAGGTCGAGGAGCTGGTCCTGGAGGAGGTGCCGGATGTCGACTACACCGACATCGGCGGCCTGCACGCGCAGATCGAGCAGATTCGCGACGCGGTGGAGCTGCCGTTCCTGCACGCTGACCTGTTCCGAGAGCACCAGCTTCGGCCGCCGAAGGGCATTCTGCTCTACGGGCCGCCGGGCTGTGGCAAGACGCTGATCGCCAAGGCGGTGGCCAACTCGCTGGCGAAGAAGATCGCCGAGCGACGTGGCGAGGAGAAGCACACCAGCTACTTTCTCAACATCAAGGGCCCGGAGCTGCTCAACAAGTACGTCGGCGAGACCGAGCGGCACATCCGGCTGGTCTTCCAGCGGGCCCGGGAGAAGGCCGGCGAGGGCACGCCGGTGATCGTGTTCTTCGACGAGATGGACTCCGTGTTCCGTACCCGGGGCTCCGGTGTCTCGTCGGATGTGGAGAACACCATCGTCCCGCAGCTGCTCAGCGAGATCGACGGGGTGGAGGGCCTGGAAAACGTCATCGTCATCGGCGCCTCCAACCGGGAGGACATGATCGACCCGGCGATCCTGCGGCCGGGTCGGCTCGATGTCAAGATCAAGATTGAGCGGCCGGATGCCGAGGCGGCGAAGGACATCTTCTCCAAGTACATCCTCCCCGGCCTGCCCCTGCACCCGGACGACCTGGCCGAGCACGGCAGCGATCCGCAGGCCACCGTGGCGGCGATGATCGATGCGGTCGTGCTGCGGATGTACTCGGAGACCGAGGAGAACCGCTTCCTCGAGGTCACCTACGCCAACGGCGACAAGGATGTCCTCTACTTCAAGGACTTCAACTCCGGGGCGATGATCCAGAACATCGTGGACCGAGGCAAGAAGATGGCCATCAAGGAGTTCCTCACCTCGGCCCGCAAGGGCCTGCGGCTGCAGCACCTTCTCGACGCCTGTGTTGACGAGTTCCGGGAGAACGAGGACCTACCCAACACCACCAACCCCGACGACTGGGCACGCATCTCCGGAAAGAAGGGCGAGCGGATCGTCTACATCCGTACGCTCGTCTCCGGCGGCAAGGGCGCCGATGCGGGTCGGTCCATCGAGACCGCCAGTAACACCGGCCAGTACCTCTGACGACGGAGGAAACGGGCCCGGGTCGTGGTTGGACCCGGGCCCGTTTCCTCCGCTGGGTACAGGCCCGTAACGGTCGCTGGGTAATTGCTCCGCACCGCCGCGTCACGATCGGGTGCGGTGCCGACTACTCTCGACGAAGGGATCGGTCGGGGCTAGTGAAGCGGGTAGGTTGATGAGCGTTAGACGGATCATGGGCACCGAGGTCGAGTACGGCATCTCCGTGCCCAGCCAGGCCGGGGCCAACCCGATGGTCACCTCCTCGCAGGTGGTCAACGCCTACGGAGCGCGCCCCGAGCTCAACCGCGGGGGGCGCGCTCGCTGGGACTACGAGGAGGAGTCGCCGCTGCGCGACGCCCGCGGTTTCACCTATTCCGGTGCCGCGTACGACCCGGCCGAGGCCCTCGCCGACGAGGATCTCGGCCTGGCCAACGTGATTCTCACCAACGGTGCCCGGCTCTACGTGGACCATGCCCATCCGGAGTATTCCACTCCCGAGGTGACCACGCCGTGGGACCTGGTGCGCTGGGACAAGGCGGGGGAGCTGGTGATGGCCGAGGCGGCCCGTCGTGCCGCCACCATCCCCGGTAGCCACCCCATTCACCTCTACAAGAACAACACTGACAACAAGGGTGCCAGTTATGGCGCCCACGAGAACTACCTGATGCGGCGGCAGACTCCTTTCGCCGACATCGTCACATTTCTGACTCCGTTCTTCGTCACCCGGCAGATCGTCGCCGGGGCCGGGCGGGTCGGCCTCGGCCAGGACGGCGGGCAGAGCGGCTTCCAGATCTCCCAGCGCGCCGACTTCTTCGAGGTCGAGGTGGGGCTGGAGACCACGCTCAAGCGGCCCATCATCAACACGCGCGACGAGCCGCACGCCGATGCCGACAAGTACCGCCGGCTGCACGTCATCATCGGCGACGCCAACCTGTCGGAGATCTCCACGTACCTCAAGGTCGGCACGACCGCGCTGATCCTCACCATGATCGAGGAGAGGGCGCTCGTCCCTGACCTCGGCATCGCAGACCCGGTCAGCGAACTCCGTGCGGTCAGCCACGACCCCTCCCTCGGCCACCTCATGCGGCTGCGGGACGGGCGGCGGCTCAGCGCGTTGGATGTTCAGTGGGCCTACTACGAGCGGGTGCGCTCCTTCGTGGACGACCGGTACGGCAGTGACGTGGACCAGCAGACCGCCGACGTGCTGTCCCGTTGGGAGAGCGTGCTGGACCGCCTGGGCCGTGACGTCTTTCTCTGCGCTGACGAGCTCGACTGGGTGGCGAAGCTGCGGTTGCTGGAGGGCTACCGGGAGCGGGAGAAGCTCGGCTGGGGGGCGTCCAAGCTGCAACTGGTCGACCTGCAGTACTCCGATGTTCGCCCCGAGAAGGGGCTCTACCACCGGTTGGTGTCGCGCGGCGCGATGAGGACACTACTGCCGGCGGAGTCAGCCCAGGTCGCGATGACCGAGCCCCCGGAGGACACCCGGGCCTACTTCCGGGGCCGCTGTCTCGCCCAGTTCGCCTCCGAGGTGGTTGCGGCGAGTTGGGATTCGGTCATCTTCGACGTGGGCCGGGAGTCGCTGGTGCGGGTACCGATGATGGAGCCGGAGCGCGGCACCCGCGCGCACGTCGGTGCGCTCTTTGACCGCTGCGAGAGCGCCAAGGATCTGCTGGAGACGCTCACCGGTGGTTGAGCCGTCCCACGCGGTGGCCCGGGATCACGTGACTGACGCGCGGCAGACCATTTCGTCGTCCGCGCGAGGTAAGTTCGTCGCAGACGATCGTGGAGGAGGCAGCCATGGCGAGCCGTGACAGCGGTGGGCAGTCGCAGACCGGCCGGTCCCAGCAGAGCGAGGAGATCGAGGACGTCACGACGGAGGCGAGCGCGGAGGCCGCCGAGCGCCACGCCGAGATCACCGAGGACGTGGACGACCTACTCGACGAGATCGACTCCGTCCTTGAGGAGAACGCCGAGGAGTTCGTTCGGGGCTACGTGCAGAAGGGTGGCGAATAAGCACCGGGCGGGAGTCGCCACCATCTGGACACGATCACCGCCCCGGAAGGGTGCGGGTTACCCTGCTCTAACCGCAACAGTGGTCCTGGCTGGTTCCGGAGAGGTCCGGGCAGACCGACCAGGACGATCACGTACCTGAGAGGAACCACGTGGCAGCGGCTTTCGACCCATCCGGGCGTCTTCCGGATCTGTTCACCAACGCGGGAACGTCCTCCTTCTCCGCGTTCCTGAGCCAGGCGGCGCCGGAGCTGCTGCCCGGACGACGGCCGCTGCCGCCCGGGATGGCCACGGACCTGACGCCGCACGCCACCACCATCATCGCCATCGCCGCCGCCGGTGGGGTCGTACTGGCAGGTGACCGCCGCGCCACCATGGGGAACCTGATCGCCCAGCGGGACATCGAGAAGGTGTATCCGGCGGACGCATATTCCCTGGTGGGCATGGCGGGTGCCGCCGGCATCGGGATCGAGCTGATCCGACTCTTCCGGGTCGAGCTGGAGCACTACGAGAAGATCGAGGGCGCGATGCTCTCGCTCGACGGTAAGGCCAACAGGTTGGCGGCGATGGTGCGGGGCAATCTCGGCGCGGCGATGCAGGGGCTCGCGGTGGTGCCGCTCTTCGCCGGGTTCGACCTGGCCGCAACGGACCCGGCGAAGGCCGGTCGGATCTTCAGCTTCGACGTGACCGGCGGTCCCTACGAGGAGGTCGGTTACGACGCGGTCGGCTCCGGCTCCTTGTTCGCCAAGTCGGCGCTGAAGAAGCGGTTCCGGTACGGGCTCTCCGTTGACGATGCGGTGCGCCTGGCCGTGGAGGCTCTGTACGACGCGGCTGACGATGACACCGCGACCGGCGGGCCGGACCTGACCCGGCGGATCTATCCGGTGGTGATGTCCGCCACGGCCGAGGGCACGCACCGACTCACCGAGGCGGAGACGGCGGCGATCGCCGAAAGCGTGGTCGCCGGCCGGATGGAGAATCCGGGCGGCTGAGCCCGCTACCCGACCCCCCACCGACCAGCACAGCGCCGTAAGGAGAACTTCTGTCGTGGCCATGCAGTTCTACGCCTCGCCCGAGCAGATCATGCGTGACCGCTCCGAGCTGGCCCGCAAGGGCATCGCCCGCGGGCGCAGCGCGGTGGTCCTGAGTTACGCCGGTGGGGTGCTCTTCGTCGCGGAGAACCTCTCCAGTGCCCTGCACAAGGTCGGTGAGATCTACGATCGGATCGGCTTCGCCGCCGTGGGCCGATACAACGAGTTCGAGAACCTGCGGCGGGCGGGTGTGCGGATGGCTGACCTGAACGGTTTGAGCTACGACCGGCGGGACGTGACCGGGCGGGCGCTCGCCAACGCGTTCGCGCAGACGCTTGGCGCGATCTTCACCGAGCAGTCCAAGCCGTTCGAGGTGGAGATCTGTGTCGCCCAGGTCGGGGCAACGGCGGCGGAGGACGAGCTGTACCGGTTGACCTACGACGGCTCTGTCAACGATGAGCCCGGCCGAATGGCGATGGGTGGTCAGACCGAGGCGATCGCTGCAGTGCTGAAGTCGAACCACCGTCCGGACATGTCACTGGGCGACGCGGTCAAGGTGGCGGTGCAGGCCCTGGGTAGCGTCGGCGGTGAGGGCGGGGCTGCTCGCGCGATCGCTGCCGACCAGTTGGAGGTCGCGATCCTGGACCGCGGCCGGGTCGGGCGGACCTTCCGGCGGGTTACCGGCGCGGCGTTGACGGCCCTGCTCGACGATGGCGAGGCCACGGCAGCATCGGCGGAAGCCTCAACCGAGGCGGCGGACTCGACCGACGCGGCGGAACGCCCCGATTCCTAAGCCCGCCAGCGGCCACCGAAAGCGGCCGTTCACGCCTCGATCAGCGGCTTCCACCAGGCCCGGTTCTCCCGGTACCAGTCGATGGTGGCGGCCAGACCCTGATCGAATTCGACGGCGGGTTCCCAGCCGAGGTCGCGCTTTGTTGCCGTGGAGTCGAGGGCGTACCGGCGGTCGTGGCCCTTTCGGTCGGTCACCGGTGTCACCCGATCCCAACCGACGTTGAATGCGGTGAGTAGCGAGCCGGTCAGTTCCCGGTTGGTCAGGGCAGTGCCCCCGCCGAGGTGGTACACCATTCCGGCCTGGCCGTCCCGCTGCGCCAGCGCGATGCCGCGGCAGTGGTCGTCCACGTGTAGCCAGTCCCGGATGTCGCCGCCGTCACCGTACAGCGGCAGGTTGTGTCCATCGATAAGGTTGGTGACGAAGCGCGGGATCAGCTTCTCGGGGTGCTGGTAGGGACCGTAGTTGTTGGCGCCCCGGGTGATGACCACGTCCAGTCCGTGGGTGCGGTGGTAGGAGAGGGCGAGCAGATCGGCGGCGGCTTTGCTGGCCGAGTACGGGGAACTGGGGTTCAGCGGCGCGGAGGGGGGCGCCGAGCCCTGGTCGATGGAGCCGTACACCTCGTCGGTGGAGACGTGGAGAAACCGTCCGGTGCGGTGCCGCAGCGCGGCGTCGAGCAGGACACCGGTGCCGCCCACGTTGGTGCTGACGAACGGGCTGGCGCCATGGATGGAGCGGTCCACGTGGGACTCGGCGGCGAAGTGGACGATGACATCGTGTCCGGCGACGGTGGCGTCCACCAGCTTCACGTCGCGTACGTCGCCGCGGACGACGTTCAACCGGGGGTCGTTTCGGACGGGGGCGAGGCTGCCGTCGGTGCCGGCGTAGGTGAACGAGTCGAGCACGGTTACCCGGTCTGGCCGTGGAACTGGTTGTTTGTCGCTGAGTAGCCGGCGCACAAACGCTGAACCGATGAAGCCGGCCCCGCCGGTGACGAGGATCCTCACGGCTTGTACCGTACCCGGGGCCGGGCCGGCGTGTGCCGTGGTCGACCCCGGAGCCGGCTGGGACGGGTGTGGTGAGCACTGCCCAGATGTCGCCTTGTGCGGCTAGTGTCTCATCATGGAGCGGCGAATCTTCGGCCTCGAGACCGAGTACGGCGTCACCTGCACCTATCGTGGGCAGCGCCGGTTGTCCCCCGACGAGGTCGCGCGGTACCTGTTCCGGCGGGTGGTGTCGTGGGGTCGGTCGAGCAATGTCTTCCTGCGCAACGGCGCCCGGCTGTACCTGGATGTCGGCTCGCACCCGGAGTACGCGACGCCGGAGTGCGACTCGGTGGCCGATCTGGTGGCGCACGACCGCGCCGGCGAGCGGATCCTGGAGGGACTGCTCGTCGACGCGGAGAAGCGGCTGCACGACGAGGGCATTGCGGGTGAGATCTACCTGTTCAAGAACAACACCGATTCGGCCGGGAACTCGTACGGGTGTCACGAGAACTTCCTCGTCTCCCGGCACGGCGAGTTCGGCCGGTTGGCGGATGTGTTGATCCCGTTCCTGGTCACCCGGCAGTTGATCTGTGGTGCGGGGAAGGTCCTCCAGACGCCGCGGGGGGCGGTCTACTGCCTGTCGCAGCGGGCCGAGCACATCTGGGAGGGGGTCTCCTCGGCGACCACCCGGAGCCGGCCGATCATCAACACCCGGGACGAGCCGCACGCGGACGCGGAGCGGTACCGCCGACTGCATGTGATCGTCGGCGACTCGAACATGAACGAGGTCACCACCATGCTGAAGGTGGGCGCCGCGGACATCGTGCTCCGGATGATCGAGTCCGGGGTGGTGATGCGGGACCTGACGCTGGAGAACCCGATCCGCGCGATCCGCGAGGTGTCGCACGACATCACCGGACGACGGAAGGTCCGGCTGGCTTCCGGAAAGGAGATCAGCGCGCTGGAGGTCCAGCAGGAGTATCTGGCGAAGGCCACGGAGTTCGTCGAGCGGCGCGGCGGCGATCAGACGGCGAAGCGGGTGGTGGAGCTCTGGGGTCGGGTGCTGCGAGCGGTGGAGACCGGTGATCTGGAGCCGGTGTCTCGGGAGATCGACTGGGTGACCAAGCTACGTCTGATCGAGCGTTATCAACGCAAGCATGAGCTGCCGTTGTCGCATCCGCGGGTGGCGCAGATGGATCTCGCCTACCACGACCTCCGTCGCGGCCGGGGTCTGTATGGCCTGCTGGAGCGGCGGGGCCAGGTGGACCGGGCGGCGACCGACCCGGAGATCTTCGAGGCGAAGGAGACGCCGCCGCAGACTACCCGGGCACGGCTGCGGGGCGAGTTCATCCGGCACGCCCAGGAGAAGCGGCGGGACTTCACCGTTGACTGGGTGCACCTGAAGCTCAACGACCAGGCGCAGCGCACCGTGTTGTGCAAGGACCCCTTCCGGGCGTACGACGAGCGGGTGGAGCGGCTGATCGCCAGCATGTGAGCGCGACGGGCGCGGATGAGTCGCCCGGCGGTGCCGGGTAGGCTGGCCACGCCATGATGTCAAGTCACCCGGGCGGTTCCGGCTCCGAGAAGCAGAGCTGGACCGAGCGCCGCCGCCAGAAGATTCGTGCCGAGATCGAGCGCAACCGCCGCGGCGAGTACACCGTGCCCACCTGGGTGCTGGCGCTCGCCCTGGCCGCGATGGTGGTGGCGTGTGCCCTACTGGTGATCTTGGCCTGAGCGGCGGTCAGCGGGCGAGGCGCGCGGCGTGCCGCCCCGCCGCGGCGGCGGCGAGGAAGTAGGCGTGGTCCGCGTCCAGACCACGACCCATCGTCGACAGCGGCACCGGGCTGGCCCGCAGCGCGGCGTCGAGGCCGGTCACCGGCACCCGACGCACCTGGTGCCGAGCGGTGAGCGGGGCCAGCGCCGCCTCGACCGCCGTGGCCAGCGCCGGGTCGAGTTGGTCCGGTACGACCAAGTCGGCGGAGGCCAGGGCTACCCGGCCGTACGCGGTCAGGCTGTGGTGGGAGACGCCGTGGTGTCGGGGGCGGGGGTCCGCGGCGGAAATGCGGAGGGAACCGACCGGCCGCCCGCCCAGTGCGGCGATCGCGTTGACCGCCTCGCCGACCGCCACCCCGGAGAAGCCCCAGCGGGTGCCGGTACCGAGGTTGCCGGGGCCCTGGGCGACGACGGCCAGGTCGGCGTGGAGCACATGCCGCGCGGCGAGCAGGCCGGAGTGTAGGGTGCTCGCCTCCAGGTCGCCGCCGAACGCCTGCCCCACGCTGATCGTGCCGGCGAGGTGTCCGCGGAGCTCGGCGAGGGTGCGGGAGAACCACGCCGGCAGCGCGCCCCCATCGGTGAGCAGGTACGCCACCCGTGCGTCGGGTGCGTCGGCGCGGATCCCGGCGAGTACCGCCGGGAGAGCGGAGTGTAGGTCGGCGGTGACCACGGGTAGGCCGCCCAGGTCGTCGGCGTCGGCGAGGGCCGCCCGGTGCGGGGAGGCCTCCTCGTCCACGCCGAGCAGGATCGGCTGTAGCGGGGTGTAGCGCGCTTTGACCAGGTGGCCGCCGGCCCGATTGTCCGCCGGTGCGGGCGGGTCCGGTGGCAGCCGGTCCGGCAGGGCCACGACCAGGGCGTAGCCGCCGGTGCCGAGGCCCATCAGCAGGGCGCCGACGTTGAGCAGCACCCGATCGCCGACGCGTGGTCGACCCACCAACTCAGGGTAGGCGAGCGCGCGCATCGTCGAGTCGTCGGGGAGGGTGACGGCCAACTCGACCGCGCCGCTCCACTCCCGTCGGACCGCCGTTACCGTTCCCGACCGCCAGCGCACCATGCGCGCGACGCTAGCGGTCGCGCCGGGTGGGCCCGGCGTCCGGGGTGCCCTGGGCGGCGGGCCCCCGCCGGACCGGTCCCGGTGACCGACCGGGCGAGACGCGCGGCGTATAGGTACATGTGTTCGCAGCGTTGGCTGCTAGCGTCGTACCGTGTCGCGGACCCGTACCGAACGCCTGGTCAACCTGGTGATCTGTCTCCTGTCCACGCGACGGTTCCTGACCGCCGTGCAGATCGCCGCGACCGTGCCCGGCTACCAGCATGATCCGCACGATGTGCGGGACCACGAGGCGTTCCAACGCAAGTTTGAGCGGGACAAGGCCGAGCTGCGCGAGCTCGGTGTCCCGCTGGAGACCGGGACGGCCAGCGCCTTCGACCTCGAGCCGGGCTATCGCATCGCCCGCCGGCAGTATGCGTTGCCCGAGATCCCGCTGGAGCCGGACGAGGCCGCGGCGGTCGGCATCGCCGCCCGGCTGTGGCAGCACGCTGGTCTGGCCGCCGCCGCGTCGTCCGGGTTGGCGAAGCTGCGCGCGGCCGGCGTTGACGTGGACCCACAGGCCACGCTCGGGCTGGAGCCGATGGTGACCGTCGATCCGGCCTTCGCGCCGCTGACCGCGGCGGCCCGGGACCGCCGCGAGGTGGCCTTCGACTATCGGGTGCCGGACCGGGACGAGCCGTCTGCCCGCCGACTGCAGCCGTGGGGGGTGGTCTGCTGGCGGGGCCGGTGGTACGTGGTGGGGCATGACCTGGATCGGGCCGCCGCCCGCTGTTTCCGCCTCTCCCGGGTGGTGGGGGCGGTTCGGACGGTGGGCCCGTCGGGGGCGTATGAGCCGCCGGCCGAGGTGGACCTGATCAGCTATGTCGCTCGCTCGTCCGGTCCGGTGGAGCGGACCGGACGCGCCCGGGTGCTCGTCGCGCCCCACCGGGCCGCCGGGCTGCGCCGGTGGGCGGTGGAGACGACCTCGGGCTCTACCGGTGACCAGCTCGTCCTGCCGTACGCGGATCCGGAGGCGCTCGCCGGCCAGCTCGTCGGCTACGGCCCGGACGTGCGGGTGCTCGACCCGCCGGAGGTGCGGGAGGCGGTCATCCAGCGACTCAAGGAGTTCGCCGCGCGCCACGACGTCGTTGCTGGGAGTGCCCGATGACCGGGTCGGCCCGGCCCGGGTCCCGTACCTCGGCGGACCGGTTGGCCCGGCTGCTCAACCTGGTGCCCTTCCTGTTGGCCCGGCCCGGCATCGAGATCGCCGAGGCCGCGGGTGACCTTGGGGTGACCGAGCGGCAGCTGCGGGAGGATCTGGAGCTGCTCTGGGTGTGCGGGCTGCCGGGTTACGGCCCGGGGGATCTGATCGACATGGCCTTCGACGGCGACCGGGTGACGATCACCTACGACGCCGGCATTGATCGGCCGTTGCGGCTGACTCCCGACGAGGCCCTCGCGCTGGTCGTGGCGCTGCGCATGCTGGCGGAGACGCCGGGGGTGGCCAACCGGGAAGCGGTGGAGCGGGCCCTGGTCAAGATCGAGAATGCCGCGGGTGACCGGTTCGGCACCCCGGTCGCGGTACGGCTGCCGGCGGACAACCACCGGGTGGCGGAGCTGCGGGCGGCGGTGGAGAGCGGCCGGGCGCTGCGGATCACCTACTATTCGGTGGCCCGGGACGAGACGATCGAGCGGACCGTTGACCCCCTGCGAATGCTCGTCATCGGTGGCCGGGCGTACCTGGAGGCCTGGTGCCGCCGGGCGGAGGGGATGCGAATGTTCCGGGTCGACCGGATCGACGCGGTGACCCGGTTGGACGAGCCGGCGCGGGTGCCGGCGCAGGCGGTGCCGCACGACCTCACCGGCGGTGCGTTCCGGCCCACGGCGGACCTGCCGCTGGTCACCCTGCGCATTGGTCGGAGCGAGCGGTGGATCACCGAGTACTACCCGTGTGAGCGGGTCGAGTCAGGCGAGGGCGAGTGGCTGGTCTCGCTCCGGGTCACCGACCTGGACTGGGCCCGCCGCTTCGTGTTGGGCCTGGGCCCGGAGGTCACCGTGGTGGCGCCGGCGGAGCTGGCCGCACAGGTGCACGCCGCGGCGACCGCAGCCCTCGCGGCGTACGCCACCCCGCCGCCGGGCGCGGTGGCCGACCCGGCGACGGCGTCAGCGGGCCAGTAGGCTGGGTGCCGTGGTGGTGTGGATCGTGGTCGCGCTGGTGCTGCTCCCGTTCGTGCTGCTCGGGCTGGCCGTGCGGCCGGTGTTGACCCGGCTGCGTCGGCTGCGTCGGGCCGCGGTGGCGTTGCAACAGCACGCCGATGAGGCCGCGGCGCTCCAGACGACCGCGGTGGCGCTGCAGGCGCGGGCCGAGGGGCTGCAGGAGCAGTTGGCGACCATCCAGCACCGGGCCGCAGCGGTCCGGTTCCGCCGCGGCGGGTAGCAACCGCGCCGCCCCGGCGGCCCGGGTCGGGGCGAAGCGGCCTGTTGGGGACATCCGCGGTTGGCTTAGACTTCACCCAGCCGGCATGGTCCCGTAGCGCCCAGCGGGTGGCAACGCCGCCGGACGCACGTACGATGGCTGCGACACCACCTGCCCGACACCGAGAGACCGGAGCTTCCCATGGGTGCCCTAAGGCCATGGCACATCGCCGTACTCGTGGTCGTGCTGATCCTGCTCTTCGGCGCGAAGCGGCTCCCCGACGCGGCCCGCTCGCTGGGCCGTTCGCTGCGGATCATCAAGGCCGAGACGAAGAGCCTGCACGACGACGACCGTGACCTGGCCGAGAAGGCCGACGCCCAGGCTGGCTACCAGCCGATGCCGCCGCAGGTGCAGCAGGGGCAGCCCTACCCTCAGCAGCCGTCCTACCCCGCCCCGCCGCAGCAGCAGCCGGTCGTTGACCCGGTGCAGCGCACCCGCGACAACTGATCGAGGGGCCCGACCACCGTGGCCTTCGCCCTGCGTAAACGCGGCCCGAGTAGTTTCCAGCGGGCCTCGGAAGGCTCGATGACGCTGGTCGAGCACGTCCGTGAGCTGCGCAACCGGCTGTTCAAGGCGTCGCTGGCGATCCTGGTCGGCTTCGGCATCGGCCTCTGGCTCGCCGGGCCGGTGCGCGGCATCCTGCAGCGGCCCTACTGCGAGCTTCCCCAGGCGCAGACCACCGACGGCGCCTGCGACTTCGTGCAGCTCGGCCCGGCTGACCTGTTCCTGCTCAACCTCAAGATCGGTCTGTGGGTGGGGTTGATCCTCGCCGCACCGGTCTGGCTGTACCAGCTGTGGGCCTTCATCGCCCCCGGTCTGCACAAGCACGAGCGGCGCTACGCCTACGCCTTTACCGCGCTCGCCGCGCCGCTGTTCGCCGCCGGCGCGGTGCTGGCGTACTTCGTGACCTCCAAGGGCCTGGAGTTCCTGCTTCAGGTCTCCGGCCCCGAGATCAATACCACTCTCGACATCACCCGGTACATCTCGTTCGTCACCAACCTGATCCTGCTGTTCGGGGTGGCGTTCGAGTTCCCGCTGATCGTGTTGATGCTCAACTTCGTCGGCGTTGCCAGCGCGAAGCGGTTGCTGGGCTGGTGGCGGGTGGCGGTGTTCGTGTTCTTCGCCTTCGCGGCGGTGGTCACGCCCACGCCCGACCCGTTCGGTATGACCGCGTTGGCGTTGTGCCTGTGTGCCCTCTACTTCGCGGCCGTCGGTGTCGCGTTCCTCAACGACAAACGTCGGGGCCGAGGCAAGGAGACCTACGCCGGCCTCGCCGACGACGAGGCGTCGCCGCTGACGGAGGGGAGTGACCCGATCGAGGCGAGCGCCCCGGTTGGGGCGCCGGAGTCGATCGCGGAGCCGGAGCCGGTCGCCAAGCCCACGCCGATCGAGCGCCGTTACGACGACATGACCTGACGCTGGCGTCCCCCTGCCCCAGCGGTGTCGGGTTGGGGGGTGCGTCCCCGGTCCCGGCCCGGTACGGTGCACGCCGTGACCGCAGTCGATTCCACCGGTGCCGGTCCTCCGGTCGCCGTCCTGGCCAACCCGAGCGCCGGCCGGGGGCGCCACCGCGGGCTACTACCCACTGTGGTGCACCGGCTGGCTGCCGGTGGCCACCCGGTGCGGTTGCTTGAAACGGGGACCCCGGCGCAGGCGCAGGCGGCCTGTCGCGCGGCGGTGGCCGACGGCGCGGTAGCGCTGGTCGCGGTCGGGGGTGATGGCACCGCGCACCTGGCGCTACAGGCGGTGGCGGGAACGCCGGTGCCGTTCGCGGTGGTTCCGACGGGGACCGGGAACGACTTCGCCGGTGACGCCGGCTTCCCGGCCGACCCCCTCGCCGCGGCCGACGTGATCGCCGCCGCGCTGCGGCACGGCCGCTCCCAGCCGATCGACCTGGCTCGTATCACCGCGGCGGACGGCACGCAGCGGTGGTACGGGGCGGTTCTCGCCGCCGGCATCGACGCCATCATCAACGAGCGGGCCAACCGGCTGCGGTGGCCCCGTGGCCCGCGCCGCTATGACCTGGCGATCCT
Source organism: Salinispora pacifica CNR114 (assembly GCF_000514775.1). Taxonomy (GTDB): domain Bacteria; phylum Actinomycetota; class Actinomycetes; order Mycobacteriales; family Micromonosporaceae; genus Micromonospora; species Micromonospora pacifica. The sequence continues at coordinate 220,108 of NZ_KI911467.1, forward strand.
GGTGGAGCTGGCCCGGCTGCGGCCCCGCCGTTACACGTTGCGCCTGGACGGGGTGACCCACGAGCTGGACGCCGTGTTGGTGGCGGTCGGCAACTGCGCCCGCTACGGCGGTGGGATGCGGATCTGCCCCGCCGCCGACCCGACCGACGGGCTGCTCGACGTCGTGGTCGGCGGGCGGTTCAACCGGCGGACGCTGCTGCGGATCAAACGCCGAATCTATCCGGGTACGCACGTTGACCACCCGCTGGTCCGTAGCTTCCGGGCGCGGACCGTGGAGGTGGCCGCCGCGGGCATCACCGGCTACGCCGACGGGGAACCGGTGGCCGAGTTGCCGGTGACGATCACCGCGGCCCCGGCGGCGGTGCGGCTGCTGCGCTGATCGCCGGTCAGCCCGGCCCAAGCTCCAGCCCCGCCCCGCCCGCCCCGTAGCCCGGTAGCCCGGCACGGCCCGGTCAGCCCGGCACAGCCAGGTCCAACACCGCGCCGAGCCCGTTCGGCCGGCCCGCCTCGCCGGTCGGGAGCACCAGCACCGCGCAGCCGGCCGCCACCGCGCCCGCGTCGGCGGGGGTGTCCCCCACCATGAGCACCCGTTCCGGGTCAACGGCCAGCGTCCCGCAGGCGTGCAGGAAGATACCCGGGTCGGGCTTGCAGCGCCCCACCTCGTACGACAGCACGTACCCGTCCACCAGGTCGGCGAGCCCCCAGGCGGCAAAGAGCGGCCGGATGTCGAAGCCGATATTGCTGACCACACCCACCCGTACCCCGGCGGCGCGCAGCGCGGCCAGGGTGGGGGCGGCGTCCGGGTACGGCACCCACCCCTGGGGCACCAGCAACCGCTCGTAGAGCGCGTCGGCGAGCCCATCGATCCCGGCGTCGATCGTCGCCGCGAGTCCGGTGTACGCACCGCGGTGCGCATGCGGGTACAGGTCCCGGTCGGCCCAGAGCTCGGCCAGCGCGGGCGGGACCCGTCGTGGCAGTGGCCCCCCGGCCCGGCCGGCGGTGACCAGCCGGTCGGCGAGGGCAGTGGCGCGGATCCGGTCCAGCGTGGTTCCACAGGTGGCAGCCGCCGCGGTCACCCAGTCGGTGGCCTCCTCTACCTGCGCGAGCGTCCCGTGGAAGTCGAAGAGCACCGCTTCCACGGGACGGCGGGATGCCGTCGGGGTAGCAGCACGACCCGGGGCGGTTGTCTGAGCGGGTTCGGTACGGTCCGGCACGTCGTGCACCCTACCGACCGCCGCGGACGGCTCCGGACGGGACGGCCTCGTGGGGCGTACCGGCGTGGCACGCACTAATCTTGGTCCCATGTCGAGCCCCGCCGAGCGGTACGCCGCGGCACGCCGCCGGGCCGCACAGGCCCCCCTGTCCCCGGCGTTGGACGAGTTCGCCCTCGACCTCGGCGTCGACCTGGACGACTTTCAGCGGGAGGCGTGCCAGGCGTTGGAGCGCGGCAGCGGTGTCCTGGTCTGCGCCCCCACCGGCGCCGGCAAGACGGTCGTCGGCGAGTTCGCCGTCCACCTGGCGCTGCGGGGCGGGAGCTCGGCCGACGCGGGGCGCCGCAAGTGCTTCTACACCACCCCGATCAAGGCGTTGTCAAATCAGAAGTACCACGATCTCGTCGACCGGCACGGCGCCGACCAGGTCGGGTTGCTCACCGGTGACAACGCGATCAACGGCGATGCGCCGGTGGTGGTGATGACCACCGAGGTACTGCGCAACATGCTCTACGCCGGCTCGGCGACGCTGCAGGGGCTGGCGTACGTGGTGATGGATGAGGTGCACTACCTCGCCGACCGGTTCCGTGGCGGCGTGTGGGAGGAGGTGATCATCCACCTGCCCGCCTCGGTCACGCTGGTGTCGCTGTCGGCCACGGTGTCCAACGCGGAGGAGTTCGCCGACTGGCTGGTCACCGTGCGCGGCGAGACCGAGGTCGTGGTCAGTGAGCACCGGCCGGTGCCGTTGTGGCAACACATGCTGGTTGGCCGGCGGATGTTCGACCTGTTCCATGACGCCGACGCCGCGCGCAAGCACGATGTGCATCCGGAGTTGCTGCGCTACAGCCGGGACACGCTGCGCCGCCTCGAGCTGGGGGAGGGGCGCGGTGCCGGCCCGGGGGGCCGCCGTGGGCCGCGCTGGCGCGGGCCGATGCGCCCGGACATCGTTGACCGGCTGGACCGCGAGGGGTTGCTGCCGGCGATTCTGTTCATCTTCAGCCGTGCTGGCTGCGACGCGGCGGTGCAGCAGTGTCTCGCCGCCGGGCTGCGGCTCACCGGCCCGGAGGAGCGGGCCGAGATCCGCCGGGTGGTGGAGAGCCGGATCACCACCATCCCCGGCGAGGACCTGTCGGTGCTCGGCTACTGGGACTGGCTGGACGGGTTGGAGCGGGGCCTCGCCGCACACCACGCCGGCATGTTGCCGGCGTTCAAGGAGGTCGTCGAGGAGCTGTTCGTCCGCGGGCTGGTGAAGGCGGTGTTCGCCACCGAGACCCTCGCGCTCGGCATCAACATGCCGGCCCGCTGCGTGGTGTTGGAACGCCTGGTCAAGTACAACGGCGAGGCGCACGTGGACCTGACACCCGGCGAGTACACGCAGCTCACCGGCCGCGCCGGCCGACGCGGCATCGACGTGGAGGGGCACGCCGTGGTGGTCTGGTCCCCGGAGACCGACCCGCGGCACGTGGCCGGCCTGGCATCCACCCGTACGTACCCGCTGCGGTCGAGTTTCCGGCCGTCGTACAACACGGCCGTCAACCTGGTCGGCAGTGTGGGCACGGAGCCGGCCCGGGCGTTGCTGGAATCCTCGTTCGCGCAGTTCCAGGCGGACCGGTCGGTGGTCGGGCTGGCGCGGCAGGTCCAGCGCAACACCGAGACGGTCCAGGCGTACGGCGTGGAGGCGGCCTGCCAGCACGGGGACTTCGACGCCTACTTCGCGATCCGGGTGGCGATCGCCGACCGAGAGCGGGAGTTGGCCCGGCAGGGGCAGAGCCAGCGGAAGGCGGCGGCGATCGTCTCGCTGGAGCGGCTGCGGGTCGGCGACGTGATCCGGGTGCCGTCCGGCCGGCGAGCTGGCCTTGCGGTGGTGCTGGACCCGGCGGCCGCCGGCTTCGGGGAGCCCCGTCCGTTGGTGCTGACCCAGGACCGCTGGGCGGGCCGGGTGGGCCCGGGTGACTTCACCACCCCGGCGGAGGTGCTCACCCGGATTCGGGTGCCCAAACATTTCAACCACCGCTCCCCGGCCGCCCGCCGGGACCTCGCCGCCGCGGTCAGCGGTACCGGGTTGAATCGGCACGACAGCCGGCGGGGTGGCCGGTCGCGGCGCGGTGGTGGGGAGGACGACCGGCTGGTGCAGTTGCGCGCCGAGCTGCGCCGCCACCCGTGCCACGCCTGCCCGGAACGGGAGGAGCATGCCCGTTGGGCGGAGCGTCGCCGCCGGCTGGAGAAGGACACCGAGGAGCTGCGGCAGCGGGTGACCGGCCGGACCGGTTCCCTGGCCCGCACCTTCGACCGGATCGTGGCGCTGTTGACGGCCCGCGGCTACCTGGCCGCCGACGGGGGCGTCACCGACGCCGGTCGGATGTTGAGCCGGATCTGGACGGAGGCGGACCTGCTGGTCGCCGAGTGCCTTCGTCGTGGCGTGTGGAATGGGCTCAGCCCGGCCGAGTTGGCGGCGGCGGTGTCGGTGGTGGTCTTCGAGGCCCGCCGGGACGTTGACGAGCGTGCGTCGCTGCCGCGGGGCGCGGTGGCGACGGCGGTTGACGAGACGTTGAAGCTGTGGGGGGAGATCGAGGCCGACGAGGCGGCACAGGGGCTGACCGTGACCCGGGAGCCGGATCTCGGCTTCGCCTGGCCGGTCTACCGCTGGGCCCGTGGGGAGCCACTCGCGAAGGTCCTCGTCAGCGGCCACATCGACGGCGAGATGCCGGCCGGCGACTTCGTCCGCTGGGCCCGGCAGGTGGTGGACCTACTCGGCCAGTTGGCCGAATCCCGCGGCGCCTCGGCCGAGCTGCGCAGCACCGCGCGGCAGGCCATCATTGCGGTGAACCGCGGGGTGCTCTCCTACCAGGCCACCGCCTGACGAGTCATGTCTCATCCGGCACCGGGCCGTCCCCAGCACCGGCGAGCGTGGTGCGGCTGGCGGCGGCGGTCAGTCGGCGCGGTGGGCCAGGGCGTCAACCAGGCGTCGGACGGCGCCGGCGAGGTTCCACCGCTCGGCGAGGTCGAGCAGCCGAGCGGGATCGGCCGGTGCGGCCGGCAGGTCGGTGGCCAGGGCGGGCAGCGGCACATCGAGGGCGACCCGGACCACCGTCGGGGCGACGGCCAGGTAGTCCCGCGCGGCGCTGAGTTTCGTCCGTAGCCCCGGGGCGAAACCGGCAGCTGGCTCGTCCAGGGCGGCCAGCACACCGGCGATGTCGCCATACCGGTCAACGAGCCGGGCCGCGGTCTTCTCGCCGACGCCGGGAACCCCCGGCAGTCCGTCGCTGGGGTCGCCGCGCAGCGCGGCGAAGTCGGCGTAGCGGGCGGCGGGCACCCCGTATCGGGCCTGGACCGCGGCGTCGTCGCAGTCTGCCAGCTTCGCCACCCCCCGCCCGACATAGAGCAGCCGCACCCGGCGGGCGTCATCGACCAGCTGGAACAGGTCACGGTCACCGGAGACCACCTCGACGGGGCCCGGCTGGGTGACCGAGAGGGTGCCGAGCACGTCGTCGGCCTCGTAGCCGGTGGCGCCGACGCTGGTGATGCCGAGCGCGTCGAGCACGTCGAGGATCACCGGGACCTGCGGACCCAGCGTGTCGGGAACCACCTCACCCCCCTCCGGCGCCACCCGGTGCGCCTTGTATGACGGCAGGAGGGCCACCCGCCACTGGGGTCGCCAGTCGTGGTCCATCGCGCACACCATCCGGCCCGGCCGGCGGGTGCGGATCAGGCTCGCCAACATGTCGAGGAAGCCGCGGACAGCGTTGACCGGTTGGCCTTCGGGCCCGACGGCGGCGGACTCCGGAATGCCGAAGTATGCCCGAAAGTAGAGGCTGGGCGCGTCCACGAGCATGAGCGGGGCTGGCATGCGCGACAGCCTGGCACACCGCACCGACATCGGCGTGGATGCTGGCCGCGGCGGACCCGGCCGAGGACGTCCGCTGCGCGTTCCGGTGCCGCGGGGGTGCGGGGAGCCGAACGACCGTTAAGCTGGGGGCGCGACGGCTCAACCCCACCCCCACGGAGCTCATCAACCCATGACTGTCGACCGGATCCTCCCCACCGACGAGGCCCACGACCTGCTGGACCTGGCCACCGAACTCGCCGACCGGGAGCTCGCGCCAAAGGCCGCCGACCACGAGGAGCGCGCCGAGTTCCCCCGGGAGGTGCTGCGCACTCTGGGCCGTTCGGGCCTGCTCGGCCTGCCGTACGCGGAGGAGTACGGCGGTGCCGCCCAGCCGTACGAGGTGTACCTGCAGGTGTTGGAGATTCTGGCCAGCCGCTGGCTCGCGGCCGCCGAGGCGATCAGCGTCCACACCCTGTCCTGCTTCCCACTCGCCGAGTACGGCACGGCGCAGCAGCGGAAGCTGCTGCCCGAGCTGATCGGTGGGGAGTTGCTGGGCGCGTACTGTCTCTCCGAGCCGCAGGGCGGTTCGGATGCCGCCAGTCTGACCACCCGGGCCGTGCTCGACGGCGAGGAGTACGTCGTCTCCGGCACGAAGGCGTGGATCACGCACGCCCACGTGGCGGACTTTTACAACATCTTCTGCCGTACCGGCGGCGCTGGGGCGTCCGGCATCTCCTGCCTGCTCGCGGACCGGAACCTGCCCGGGATTGAGCCGCAGCTGCCGGAGCGCACGATGGGGCTGCACGCCTCCCCGGTGGCGCAGGTCGTCTTCGAGGGGACGCGGGTGCCGGCGGAGCGGCTGATCGGCGGGGAGGGCAAGGGTTTCGGCATCGCGATGTCCGCGCTGGACTCGGGCCGGCTGGGGATCGCGGCCTGCGCGGTTGGCCTGGCCCAGGCGGCGCTGGACTACGCGGTCGGTTATGCCCGGGAGCGGCAGCAGTTCGGCCGGGCGATCGTCGACTTCCAGGGGCTGGGGTTCCTGCTCGCCGATGCCGCCACCCAGATCTCGGCGGCCCGGGCGCTGATGCTGGCGGCGGCCCGGCTGCGCGATGCGGGCCGGCCGTACTCGATCGAGGCGGCGAAGGCGAAGCTGTTCGCCACCGATGTGGCGATGCGGGTGACCACCGACGCGGTGCAGGTGCTGGGCGGCGCGGGCTACGTCGCTGATCATCCGGTGGAGCGGTACATGCGCGAGGCGAAGGTGCTCCAGATTGTTGAGGGGACCAACCAGATCCAGCGTCTGGTGATCTCCCGAGCGTTGGCGAAGGGCTGACGGAGGGGCGGGCCCGCGGCCGCGCCGCTGTTCTGGTGACCCAGCGTCGCGTGGTGGGCTTTTTCCCGGTAGGTTGCTCGCCGTGGAGGAGATCGACCGGGCCATCGTCGCGGAGCTGGCCGTGGACGGCCGGCTGTCATACACCGATCTCGCGGAGCGGGTGGGGTTGTCGGTCTCCGCGGTGCACCAGCGGGTCCGCCGGCTGGAGCAGCGTGGGGTCATCGGCGGGTACACGGCCCGGGTGTCCTTCGAGGCACTCGACTTACCGCTGACAGCATTCGTGGCGATTCGGCCGTTTGATCCCTCGCAGCCGGATGACGCGCCGGAGCGGCTGGCCCACCTACCGGAGATCGATTCGTGCTACTCGGTCGCGGGGGAGGACTTCTACCTGCTGTTGCTGCGGGTGGCCGGGCCGACCGATCTGGAGCGGGTGCTGCAGGAGATCCGGATGGCGGCGAGTGTGACCACGCGGACCACGGTGGTGTTGTCCACGCCGTACGAGGGCCGGCCGCCGAAGTTCAGTGCCGAGGGGTCTGGGCGGTCGCGGTCGCGGGGGCCGGGGGAGCCGGCTGGTTCCACCGAAGGATGACCGGTCGGCCGTGTTCGTGGCCGAGCACGCTGACGGTCGCGGTTTCGAGCCGGAACAGCGCCCCGGCGGAGGGCGCTAGGCCGAGCCACCGGGCGGTGAGCACCCGGAGGCTGTGCGCGTGTCCGACCACGGCGACGGTTCCGTGGTCGAGGACGGGGCCCAGTCGGGTGAGAAGTCGGTCGAGCCGCGCCCCGACCTGGCGGGGGGACTCGCCACCGGGGCAGCCGTCGGTCCAGAGGTTCCAGTCGGGGTCTTCTTCGTGGACCTCGGCGGTGGTGCGGCCCTCGATCTCCCCGTAGTTCCACTCGGCAAGGTCGTTGTCCGTCCCGGTCGGGGTGAGGCCGGCGAGCCGTGCGGTGCGTACCGCACGGGCGCAGGGGCTGGTCAGGACGGTGGCGAAGTGCCGGCCGGTGAGCATCGGGCCGAGTGCGCGGGCTTGCCGTTCGCCGTCGGGGGTCAGCGCGAGGTCGGTGTAAGAGGTGTGCCGCCGACGGGCGCTCCACGTGGTCTCACCGTGTCTGATCAGGAGGAGCTCACCCATGTCTTCAGTCAACCACTGGGGTGTCGTTTCTTCCTGGCTAGTATCCTAGGATGCATTACGCGATGCGCCCCCGCACACCAACCCAAACGAATAATTACCAGCAACACGGGAAACCCGATGTCGATGGCCGAAACGCCACGAGGGGAGAGCGGAGATGGGCTTCGCCACCAAGACGAAGAACCTGGTGGACGAGCTGACCGGCGCCACCAAGGAACGGGTGGGCGATGTCTGCGGCGACGAGCGGCTGCGGGTCGAAGGGGTCCGGCAGCGGGACGACGCCCGTGCTCGCCAGGCCAGGGAGGAACGCGCTGAGCAGTCGGATCACGAGTGGGATCGGACTGGGGCGCAGTGACGTGACCGCTTGACCCGGCGGGCCCGGCAGCAAGATGCTGCCGGGCCCGTCATTGTTCCGACTGGTACTGGCTTACGGCCGGGTCGCCGATGCCCCGTGCCGCCGATGGGGTGTGGTCACGGGCGGCGGATCGTGGTGGGTCAGTCGTCGCGGTGCGTTGCCCACCAGGCCTGACCGGTCTCCGGCAGGGTGTCGATCGGGTCGTAGTACGCGTACCGCTTGTTGAGCGCCTCCAGGTCAGCGGACTCGATGGAGGTGCGGTAGTTCTTGGTCCAGTACGAGATGCCCCGCTCTCGGTCGTATTCGGTGAGCATGTGCACCCAGCGCTTGCCGACGAAGGGAACATCGCAGACGATTCGCGGGGTGGCGTAGCCGGGCAGGTAGCCCATGATGTCGTGTTGGAGCTGTTGGGCGTGCCCGACCGGGACCCGCCAGTGCTCGGCGTTGGGGATCATGTCGCACATATAGAAGTAGTACGGCAGGATGCCGGCTTCGCCCTGTAGCGCGAAGCAGAGATCAAGTAGGTCGGGCGTGGTGGCGTTGACGCCGCGCATGAGCACGCCCTGGTTGCGGACGTCGCGAACTCCGACGTTCAGGGCGGTCTGGGCGGCTTTGGCGACCAGCGGGGTGAGGGACTGGGCGTGGTTGACGTGGGTGTGGATCGCGAGGTTGACGCCCCGGCGGGCGGCGGTGCGGGCGACCCGCTCGAGGCCTTCGACGACATCAGCCCGGAGCCAGTGCTGGGGCAGGCCCATCAGGGCCTTGGTGGCGAGCCGGATGTCGCGCACGGTCTCGATGTCGAGCAGGCGCATCAGGTACGACTCGAGGTTCTTCCACGGCACGTTGGCCACGTCACCGCCGGAGACGACGACGTCGCGGACGCCATGGTGGGCCCGGAGGTAGGTGATGTGGGCGTCGTAGCGGTCGACGGGTTTGAGGGTGAGCTTGAGTTTGTCGATGGCGGGGGTGGAGTTGCCGACCAGATCCATCCGGGTGCAGTGCCCGCAGTACTGCGGGCAGGTGGAGAGTAGTTCGGCGAGGACCTTGGTGGGGTAGCGGTGGGTGAGGCCCTCGGCGACCCACATGTCGTGTTCGTGCAGGGAGTCGCGGCTGGCGTACGGGTGTGAGGGCCAGTCGGTGCGTCGGTCAGAGGCGACGGGGATCATGTAGCGCCGGATCGGGTCGGCGTAGAGGGCGTCGGTGGTCATCGCCTCGAAGGGCACCATGGTGTTGAGCATCTGGGGTGGCACCAGCATGGACATGGTGGCCAGGGCCTTCTGGTCGGCTTCCAGGTCGGCGTAGAAGGTCTCGCCTACGAGGTCGCCGAGGACGGCGCGGAGTTGCTTGATGTTCTTGATGCAGTTGGTGCGTTGCCATTGGGCGGATTCCCACTGGTCGCGGCTGATGTGGCGCCAGCCGGGGAACCGGGTCCAGTCGGGTTCGACGAGGGGGGCTCGTCGGTATTCGTAGGGTTGGCCCGTGGTGGGGGCGGCGGGTGCGGGCTGGGCTGCGGAGATGGTTTCCGCGGGGTGGGTCTGGGTCACGGCCCCCTCCTTGTGGCTGGTGGTGTGGATGATCAGTGGCTCCGTAGGTACTGGAAATTATCCGGTGAAGTAATTATTCTGCCGTAAGTTTTCCCGCTTCGCGAGTTGCAGTCCGGGCTTCAGGCGGCTGGACAGGGAGGTCGTGGTGATTTCACCGGTGGGTTTGCACCGCGTTCTGGAGCCCGCGGGGGTGCTGCCGCAGGGGGCTTGGCGACTGGACGCGAGCCCGGCGATCGCCCCGAACGAGGTGCGGATCCGGGTGGAGCGATTGAACCTGGACGCGGCGAGCTTCCGGCAGTTGCGGGAGAAGCACGGCGGGGACGGCGCGCGGATCCGCGCCGAGGTTCTGGAGATCATCGCTGCGCGGGGCAAGATGCAGAACCCGGTGACCGGCTCGGGTGGCATGTTGATCGGCACGGTTGAGGAGACTGGTCGGCGGTCGCCGTTGGGGCTGCGGGTGGGCGACCGGGTGGCGACTCTGGTGTCGCTGACGCTGACGCCGTTGGCCGTCGCCGATGGGCTGGCCCGGTGGGATGGGCGCAGTGAGCAGGTTCCGTGTGACGGTCACGCGATCCTGTTTGCCCGCTCCATTGCGGCGGTGTTGCCGGCGGATCTGCATCCGGAGTTGTCGCTCGCCGCGCTGGATGTGTGCGGGGCCCCGGCGTTGACCGCGCGGGTGGTGGAGCGGTATGTGGCCGAGCGGGCGCGGGAGGCAGCGGCCGGGCCGGTCAGCGTCGCGGTGATTGGCGGTGCGGGCAAGAGTGGGTCGCTGTCGCTGGCCGCGGCGCGGCGGGCGGGCGCGGCGCGGACTGTCGGGGTGGTGCCGGTGGCGGGGGAGCGGGACGCGTTGGCGGCGGCCGGGTTGGCGGATGCGGTGGTGTTGGCTGATGCGCGGGATCCGGTGGCGCTGTCGGCGGCGGTGACGTCGGCGCTGGGGGTGCCGGCGGATGTGACGGTGGTGTGTGTGGATGCGCCAGGTTGTGAGCATGGGGCGGTGTTGGCCACGGCTGACGGTGGCACGGTGGTGTTCTTCTCGATGGCGACGAGTTTCGCGGCGGCGGCGTTGGGTGCGGAAGGCCTGGCAGCGGATGTGACGATGCTGGTGGGTAACGGGTATGCGCCGGGGCACGCGGAGCTCGCGTTGGATCTGGTGCGGGGCGAACCGGGGGTGCGTCGTCTCTTCGAGGCGCGGCTGGCGGCAGACTGATTGCCATGAAGAACCCCTCGACGCTGTACCGCGGCGGTGTGCTGCATTGTCCTGCTGACCCGGGTGCGACTGCCTTGTTGGTCTCCGATGGCCGGATTGCCTGGTTGGGGGCGGACGCTGATGCGCCGGTTGCTGATCAGGTGGTGGAGCTGGATGGGGCGTTGGTGACGCCGGCGTTCGTCGACGCGCATGTGCACACGACCGACACCGGGTTGGGGCTGTCGGGGCTGGATGTGTCGGGTGTGCGGTCGGGGCGAGAGTTGTTGGCGGCGGTGGCGGCGTTCGCCGAGGGGTTGCCCCCTGATGGTGTGGTGCTGGGGCATGGCTGGGACGAGTCGATCTGGCCGGTGCCGGTGCCTCCGGAGGCGGAGGAGTTGGGCCGGGCGGCGGCCGGGCGGCGGGTGTATCTGTCGCAGGCGTCGATGCATTCGGCGTTGGTGTCGACGGCGTTGCTGGCCGCGTGCCCGGGGGTGGTTGCCGCGGTTGGCTTCGACGAGTCGGGGTGGTTGCGGCGGGATGCGCATCATGTGGTGCGGGCGGCGGCGTTTGGCACGGTTGGTCGGGTGCAGCGGGCGGCGGCGCAGCGGGCGGCGTTGGCGCATGCGGCGTCGTTGGGGATCGCGGCGGTGCATGAGTGTGGTGGGCCGGAGATTTCCGGCGAGGAGGACTTCACGGGGTTGTTGGGGATCTCCGGGGTGGGGGTGCCGGAGGTGTACGGGTACTGGGGTGAGTTGGGTGGTGCGCAGCGGGCTCGGGAGTTGGGTGCGGTGGGTGCCGGTGGGGATGTCTTCGCTGATGGGGCGTTGGGGGCGCAGACGGCCCAGTTGACGGTGCCGTATGCGGATGCGGGTGGGTGCGGGCATGGGTATCTGTCGACGGAGCAGGTGCGGGATCACTTGTTGGGGTGCGCGACGTACGGGGTGCAGGGCGGCTTTCACGCGATTGGGGATGCGGCGATCGCGACGGTGTTGGCGGGGTTCGCGGCGGTGGCGGAGCGGCTGGGCACGGATCGGGTGCGGGCGGCTCGGCACCGGGTGGAGCACGCGGAGCTCGTGAACAAGCAGATGATCGCCGGGTTTGTGGAGTATGGCGTGGTGGCGTCGGTGCAGCCGGCGTTTGACCGGTTGTGGGGTGGCGCGGGTCAGATGTATGAGTCGCGGTTGGGGCCGGATCGGGCGTTCGCCGCCAATCCCTTGGGGGCGATGCATTCGGTGGGAGTGTCGTTGGCGTTCGGGTCGGATTCGCCGGTGACTCCGGTGGATCCGTGGGGGTCGGTGCGGGCGGCGGTGGCGCATCACAATCCGGCGCAGCGGATGAGTGTGCGGGCGGCTTTCGCGGCGCATTCGCGGGGTGGCTGGCGTGCGGTGCGGCGGGATGGTGACGGGGTGTTGGCGTTGGGGGCGCCGGCGACGTTCGCGGTGTGGGATACCCCGGCTGGGGTGGAGCGGGGGTTGCCGGTGTTGCAGGCGGAGGATCCGGAGGCGCGGGGTGCTTCGGATCCGACGCCGTTGCCGGTGTGTCGACGTACGGTGCTGCGTGGTGCGGTGATCTATGGGGAGGGCGGATTGTGACCGGGAAGCTCGATCTGGATCCGGTGTTGGTGGCGCGGGCGCGGGAGTTGGCTGCTCGGGCTGGGGCGCCGGTGGTGGAGTTGGCGCGTAGCCACACGACGGTGTCGCTGGAGCGGGCGGTGCTGCGGCTGGCCGGGGTGCAGGGTGCGGATCCGGATGGGATTCCGTGGGTGAACCGGTTGGTGGATGCGGTGGTCGCGGATGTGGGCTTGGGGCATGGGGTGGCTGCTCCGGTCTTCGATGCCTTGGCGCGGGAGCAGTTGGCGGATGTGACGCTGTTGGCGCAGAAGGCGGCGGCCGGGTCGGTGCGGTTCGAGGTTCCGGTGGGGCGGGCGGCGACGGCGTCGCGGCGGGCGTCGCGGCGGGCGGTCGCGGCGGGGGTGCGGCGGATTGATCGGCGGCGGGCCGAGCGGGAGCGGTTGGTGCGACGGTTCGGGGATCCGCCGCGGCGGCCGTGGATCTATCTGATCGTGGCGACAGGGGATATTTACGAGGACATTCCGCAGGCGCAGGCGGCGGCTCGGGCGGGGGCGGATGCGATCGCGGTGATCCGGTCTACGGGGCAGTCGTTGTTGGACTATGTGCCGGAGGGGGCGACTCGGGAGGGTTTTGCCGGTACGTATGCGACGCAGGAGAATTTCCGGCTGATGCGTGCGGCGTTGGACGAGTCGTCGCGGGAGTTGGGCCGGTATGTGCGGTTGACGAATTACGCGTCGGGGCTGTGTATGCCGGAGATGGCGGCGTTGGCGGGCCTTGAGCGGCTGGACATGATGTTGAACGATTCGATGTACGGCATCTTGTTCCGAGATATCAATCCGATTCGTACCTTCGTCGATCAGCGTTTCTCCCGGCAGGTGCACGCCCGGGCGGGGATCATCATCAATACCGGTGAGGATAACTACCTGACGACTGCCGATGCGGTGGATGAGGCGCACACGGTGACGGTGTCGCAGCTGCTCAATGAGTACTTCGCGCATGAGGCGGGGTTGGCGGACTGGCAGTTGGGGTTGGGGCACGCGTTTGAGATCAACCCGGATGTGCCGGATTCGTTGCGGTTGGAGTTGGCGCACGCGCTCTTGGCGCGGGAGTTGTTCCCGGACGCGCCGTTGAAGTGGATGCCCCCGACGAAGCACATGACCGGGGATGTGTTTCGGGGCAACCTGCTCGACGGCTTCTTCAACCTGGTGGGGGCGCTGACCGGGCAGGGGATTCTGCTGGTGGGGATGATGACGGAGGCGGTGGTGACGCCGTGGCTGTCGGATCGGGATATCGCCCTGCAGAACGTCCGGTATGTGCTGGGTGCCGCGGGTGGGCTGTACGAGGATTTCGTGCCGGCGTCGGGCGGGTTCATTCAGCAGCGGGCGCACCAGGTGCTGGGTTCGGCGGTGGAGTTGTTGGAGCGGATCGGGGAGCAGTCGTTGTTGACGGCGATCGGTGCGGGCACGTTCGGGATCATGAAGCGGCCGGCGGACCGGGGTAGGGGGTTGGACGGGGTGGCGCGGCACGAGGGCGACTACTACAACCCGGCGGTGGAGATCCTGGAAGGGGCGGGGTCGTGACGGTGGTGCCGGAGCAGGCGGTGGTGCCGGAGAAGCAGGTCGTGCGGCCGTACGGGGACACCACCGGTGACGGCATGGTGCAGGTGTCGTTCACGTTGCCGCTGCCGCATGACAAGCGAGCCGAGGGTGCGGCGATCCAGCTGGCCGGGAAGATGGGCATCGACCCGGCGATGCTGGTGCATGCCCGGCCGATGGGGGACGGGTTCACCTTCTTCGTGGTGTATGGGCGGGTGAACCATCTGGTGGACACCTCGGCGGTGCGGGTGGTGGAGCGGGACTTTCCGTTGCTGTCGGCGAAGGAGGTCAACGCGGTGGTCAAGCGGCAGCTTCGGCGGAAGCTGTCGGTGGTGGGGGCGTGTATCGGCACCGATGCCCACACCGTGGGGATCGACGCGATTCTCAACGTCAAGGGCGTCGCCGGGGAGAAGGGGCTGGAGTACTACCGGGAGTTGCGGGTCAGCAATCTGGGCGCGCAGGTGGGGGTGCCGGATCTGGTGGCGGCGGCTCGGGCCGAGCGGGCGGATGCGGTGTTGGTGTCGCAGGTGGTGACGCAGCGGGATGCGCATCTGCACAACACCCGGGAGATGTCGGCGGCGATTCGGGAGGCGTGGCCGGCGGGGAAGCGGCCGTTGTTGATCGTCGGTGGGCCGCGTTTCGACGAGGCGATGACTGCCGAGTTGGGGGTGGACCGGATCTTCGGCCGCGGCACCACTCCGGGTGAGGTGGCCTCTTACCTGGTTCATGCGTTGATCACGAGCCGGAGGGCGGCGACGGTATGAGTGACCCGAGGGTCGGGGTGACGGTGGCGCACCGGCGGTATGTGCCCTACTCGCATGCGCACTACGCGGGCAGTCTGGTCGACGGGGCGTACGCGTTGGGTCTGTTCGGGGACGTCGCCACGGAGGTCTGCATCCGGACCGACGGGGATGAGGGGCTGTTCGCCGGCTATTCGGAGGTGCGGTTCCTGGCGCCGGTGCGCGCCGGTGACGTGGTGGAGGTGACCGGTCGGGTTACCCGGGTGGGTACGCGCAGCCGCACGCTGGAGTTGAGCTGTGTGGTGGTGTGTCGGGCCTGCCCGGATCGGGGGGAGTCCGCGGCCCAGGTGTGTGATCCGCCGATCGTGGCGGTCGCTGCGACGGGCACGGTGGTCGTGCCGCCGGTGACGTGAACGTCGCGATCTGCGCGGATGTCGGCTCCACGTACACGAAGGTGGCGGTGGTCGATCTCGGCGGCGCGGGTTTGGTTGCGACGGCGGCGGTGCCCACCACGGTGGGCAGTGACGTGTTGCGGGGGTTGGACGCGGCGGTCGCGGCGGCGACCGACGGCCTGCCGGTGGGGGACGCGCCGTGGTACGTGTGTTCGTCTGCTGGGGGCGGGCTGCGGTTGGCGGTGGTCGGCTACGAACAGCTGGTGACCGCGCAGGCGGGCCGTCGGGTGGGGCTGTCGGCGGGAGCGAACGTGGTGCATGTGGCCGCGGGTCGGCTTGACGCGGCGGGTCTCACGGCGGTGCGGGCGGCCCGCCCGGATGTGCTGCTGCTGGTCGGCGGCACCGACGGCGGCGACGCGGAGACGTTGACGCACAACGCGGCCCGGCTGGCGCGGGCCCGCTGGCGGGTTCCGGTGGTCCTCGCCGGTAACGCCGAGGTCCGCGACGAGCTGGTGTCGATGCTGGTGTCTGCGCGGGTGCCGGTGACCGTGGCGGAGAATGTGCTGCCCCGGATCGGGGCGTTGGCGCCGGCTGGGGCGCGGGCGGCCATCCGCGAGGTGTTCCTGCGGCATGTGATCGGCGGCAAGCGGCTGTCGCGGGGTCCGCGGTTTCCGCGGCTGGTGCGCGCGGCCACCCCGGATGCGGTGCTGACCGGTGTGGAGTTGCTCGCGGACACGCTCGGCGGTGACCTGGCGGTGGTGGATGTCGGTGGGGCGACCACCGACGTGTACTCGGTGCTGACGCCGGATGAGCGGGAGAGCGGGCCGGGCCGGGAGGTGGCGGGCAGCCTGTGGCGGGCCCGTACCGTCGAGGGGGACCTGGGGGTGCGGTGGAGCGCTCCGGGTGTGGTGCGGGCGGCGGTGGAGGAGCGGCTGCTCGACGCGGCCGACGCCGAGGTGTTGGCGGTGGCGGCGCAGCGGCGGGCCGACGACCCGGCGTATCTTCCGGCGGGTGGGGCGCAGCGGGCGGCAGACACGCGGTTGGCTGCCCTGGCGGCCACGGTGGCGTTGCGGCGGCACGCCCGCGGGGCGGCCACCGGTGAACGCGCGGGACGGGATCTGCGGGATGTCCGGCTGCTGGTCGGTTCGGGTGGGGTGCTCCGGCATGCCGGGTCCGCGGATGCCGTGGGGGTGCTCACGGGGGTGCTCACCGACCACGCCGGTGGGTGGCCGTTGCCGCGTGCCGCCCGGCCGGTGGTTGACGTGGATTATGTGCTGGCCGCCGCCGGGTTACTCGCCGCCGGGCATCCGGTCGCGGCGCGGGCTCTTTGTGACCGGCTGCGCGCGGGGGGCTAGGACTGCCCTGGCTGCCCGATCTTCGGGTGGCTCGGTGCGGGCTGGGCCGGCGTGGATGGCGCGACACGCCGGGTGGTGGCGACGACTCGTCGGGGCCGGGTTGACAGCGCCCCGGGGGGAGCACGTACCGTCTTTGAGTCCTACTACGGGAAGCGGCTGTTGTTCGCTTCGTCCCTTCGTCCGCTGGCCGAGCGACACCGAGTGTGTGGTCGCGGCGGCCAGGTCCAGCGGGCGGGGGTCGGCGGGGCGGCGCGGACCGGCCGCGGTTACCGGTGTACGGGCAGGGTGAGAGGCACGGCCAGTAGACAACGGCCAGGCGGGGGCAGCCAGTCTGCCGTCCGGTCGGTCCGAAGGTCGGCGCGTCCCATTCTCGCCCCACCGGCCGGGAAGGGCCTGGGAGCATCGGGGCGCGGCGGTTGCCGCGCCCCGATTTCCGTTTTCTCTGGAGGTGCCGGTCGCAGTGCGGCCGCCGTGGTCCGTACTGGCGGAGCGGCGCGGACCAGGCCGGGTACCCTTCGGCAGGTGATCGTGGAATCGCCGGCGAGGGCTGTGGGAATGATGCGGGAACGTCGGCTGCCGCTGCCGGTTGCGATTGTGGCGGCGGTCGGTGGGGGCGTGGCGTTGTTGCTGGCGTTTCCGCCGTACGGGGTGTGGCCGCTGGCGGCGGTCGGGGTGGCCCTGCTGGCCGGTGCTACCCACCGTCGGCGTCCGCGCGCCGGCGCTGGCCTCGGGTTCCTGACCGGGGTGGCGTTCTTCGCCCCGCTGCTGGGCTGGACCAACCTGCACACCGGCTCCTTGCCGTGGGTGCTGCTGTCGCTGTTGCAGGCCGGCTATCTGGCGCTGCTCGGCGCGGCCACCGCGTGGGTTTCTCCGCTGGTTGACCGGTTCCGGTGGGGGTGGCCGGTGGTGACCGGGGTGCTGTGGGTGGCGCAGGAGGCGCTGCGTGATCGCACTCCGTTCGGTGGTTTCCCGTGGGGTCGGCTGGCGTTCAGCCAGGACGGGTCGCCGCTGCTGCGGTTTGCGGCGCTGGGCGGGGCGCCGCTGGTGACCTTCGTGGTCGCGGTGATCGGTGGGCTCCTGGTGGCCGCCGCCTGGGCGGGCTGGGCGGCGTATCGCCACCCGAGCCGGCGGTGGATGCCGGCGGCGGGGGCGATGGTGGCGGCGCTGGCGGTGCCGGCTGTCGGGCTGCTCGTGCCGATCCGCGCCGACGGCGGTGGGGAGGCGGTGACGGTGGCGATCGTGCAGGGCAATGTGCCGCGGCTGGGACTGGACTTCAACGCCCAACGGCAGGCGGTGCTGAACAACCACGTGCAGGCCACCGTCGAGTTGGCCGACCAGGTGGCCGCTGGCGCCCGACCCCGCCCTGACTTGGTGGTGTGGCCGGAAAATTCCAGCGATATCGACCCGCTGCAGGACGTTTCCGCCGGGGAACGGATCCAGTCTGCTGCCGACGCGGTGGGCGTGCCGATCCTGGTGGGGGCGGTGCTGCGGGGCCCGGGGGAGGGGCAGGTACGCAACGCGGGGCTGCTGTGGCGGCCGGGGAGCGGCCCGGATCTCGACCAGTTGTACACGAAGCGGCATCCGGTGCCGTTCGCCGAGTATGTGCCGTTTCGTGACGTGGCCCGACTGGTCAGCAAACAGGTTGACCGGGTGCGGTCTGATTTCGTGCCGGGTAGCACCCCTGGTGTGCTGACCGCCGGTCCGGTGGTGCTCGGTGATGTGATCTGCTTCGAGGTCGCCTACGACGAGGTGGTCCGGGACACTGTTACCGGTGGGGCGCAGCTGCTGGTGGTGCAGACCAACAACGCGACTTTCGATGTGGCTGAGGCCCGGCAGCAGTTGGCCATGGTGCGGCTGCGGGCGGTCGAGCATGGTCGTCCGGCACTGATGGCCTCGACGGTGGGTGTTTCCGGGTTCGTTTCCCCGGATGGGCGGGTAAGCGATGCCACCGAGTTCAATACCCGCGCGATCGTGGTGCGGCAGCTGTACCTGGCCGACGGAGGCACCTTCGCGACCCGGGTCGGGTTGTGGCCGGAGGTGGCGCTGACGGTCCTGGCCGTGGCGGCCTTGGCCGCAGCCGGGGTGCGGCGACGTGCCCGCGGTGCGGCGACGGCCGGTACGCCGGCGCGAGGGAGGTAGGACGGTGCGTGACGAGACCGGTCATCCCGGGGTGGGGCGGGTGCTCGTGGTCATCCCGACCTACAACGAGGCCGACAACCTGACCTGGATTGTGGAACGGGTGCGGCGGGCGGTGCCGTCGGTGGACATTCTGGTTGCCGACGACAACAGCCCGGATGGCACCGGTGCCGTCGCTGAGGCCCTCGCCGGGCGGGATCGGCGGGTGCATGTGCTGCACCGGGAGGGTAAGCAGGGGCTCGGCGCCGCCTATCTGGCCGGTTTTGGGTGGGCGCGCCAGCGCGGCTACGACGCGGTGGTGGAGATGGACGCCGACGGCTCGCATGCCCCGGAGGACCTGCCGGCGATGCTGGCCGCGGCCCGCGACGCGGACGTGGTGATCGGGTCGCGGTGGACCCGGGGCGCGCAGGTGGTCAACTGGCCGCTGCGGCGGCTGCTGTTGTCGCGCTGCGGCAACCTGTACGCGCGGCTGGCCCTGGGGATGCCGGTCTCCGACGCCACCGGCGGCTACCGGGTGTATCGGCTCAGTGCCTTGGACGCGTTGGACCTGGCGTCGGTGTGCTCGCAGGGGTATTCGTTCCAGGTGGAGTTGTCCCGGCTGGCGCACCGGGCCGGTGCGCGGATCGTGGAGGTGCCGATCACGTTCGCCGAGCGCGAACGCGGTAGCAGCAAGATGAGTCCGTACATCGTCGCCGAGGCGTTGTGGCGGATTACCGGGTGGGCGGTGGCGGACCGGCGGCTGGCCTTGCGCCGCGGGTTACACGGCACACCCACGGGGCAGGTGCGGTGGCCGTAGTGCCACTGCCCCGGTTCCCCTCCGGTGCCCGGTGGTGCCCCGCGCCCTGGCTGCTGGTGGTGCGGGCTGGCGGGGGCGCGGCCGTGTCATGCTGGACGGGCGGGACGACGTACTCCACCACCGGGGAACCAGGCGGTGGTGGGGGCATGGCGGTCGGGTGGTGAGGTGAGGATGCGCCGGGGACTGAGGTTCGTACCGTTGGCGTTGTTGCTGGCGGCGTTGGTGGAGCTGGCGGTGTTTGTGGCCGTTGGCCGCGCTGCCGGGTTCGGGATTGCGGTGCTGGCCGTGTTCGCGGCATCGCTGCTGGGCATGGCGCTGCTGCGCCGGGAGGGGATGCGCGCCTGGCGGGGCTTCCAGACCGCCGCGCGGGCTGGTCAACCGCCGGGCACGCAGGTCACCGATGGTCTGGTGGGGTTGCTCGGCGCGCTGTTGTTGGCCACCCCGGGTCTGCTCAGTGGGGCGCTGGGGTTGGTGCTGCTGGTGCCGCCGGTGCGCCGGCTGGCCCGCGCGGGGGTACGACACACGACTGAGCGGCGGGTGTCGTCGATGGTCGCCGGTGACCTGTTTGGGCCGCGCCGGGTGCGGGTGCACCGGGGCGCCCCGCAGCAGCCGCCGTCGTCGTCGGCGGAGCCGACCGTCGTTGACGGCGGCCAGCCCATCGAGGGCGAGATCGTCGAGCCCCGGCAGGGCTGAGGTGCGAACATTTCGCCCGCGCCCGCTGATCTCGACCCGGTGCCCGGGCTGGGCCGCCTCCGGTGCCGGGGGCTGACGGACCCGCGAGCCACGGCACCCGCCCCGGGCGGGATCGCCCAGGGCGGGTGCCGGAATGGGTGATTCAGTCGCGCCCGGTGTTCAGGCGCGCCCGCGGCGGGTGCGGACCTCCTTGAGTCGTTCGGCAAGAATGTCCTCAAGCTCGGCGATTGATCGCCGCTCCAACAGCATGTCCCAGTGGGTGCGCGGCGGCTTCGCCTTCTTCTGCTCTGGCTCGTTGCCGTCCACCAGCCGGGCGACGCTGCCGTCGAATTTGCATTCCCAGGTCATCGGGACCTCGGCGTCAACGGCGAACGGCACCTCGAACTGGTGACCCTTGGCGCACAGGTATTCGCGGGTCTGACGCGGCGCGAGCTCGGTGTTACGGTCAGATTCGTAGCTGACCGCGCCCAGACGGCTTCCGCGCAGCATGCGCTCGCCCATGATCGTCTTCCCCTCGTTTGTGGTGCTGGTCTGTTTCGGTGTAACAGTCGGTGTCCGTCGGGCCATTCCCGCCCGGTGGCACGTGACGGGCCGGCAACCAGGGTAGCCGGAGGGCAGCTCGGCCCGGCGGGGGTCGCCCGGACCTGGCCGAAAGTTCGCCGGGTGGCCGCACCGAGGTGATGTCGCCCGCGTGTCAGCGTACGGGCGTGGACGCCTCCCGGTGAGCCAGGGCAGCCGCCAGCTGGGCGACCTGGTCGGCGAGCTGGGCGACTCGCCGATGCGCCTCGTCCCGGTCGTTCTCGGCGGCCCGCAGCCGCGCCGTCAGCTCCGCCAGCTGGCCCTGCACGGTCGTCACGTCCTGCTGGGCGACGGTCAGCTGCCCGCGTAGTGCTTCGTGCTGCTCGGCGAGGGTCGTCGCCTCCGCGTGCGCCCGTTCCGCGTCCCCCACCGCCTGCTGACGGTGCGCTTCGACCCGGTCCCGCTCGGCCACCGCCCGGTCCCGCTCCTGCGTCGCCGCCGCGGCCTGCGCCTGCGCCCGTTGGGTGTCCTGGCGGGCCTGTTGCGCGTCGGCGCGGTGCCCGCGGGCCTGTTCGGTCGCCGTGGCCTGCGCCTGCGTGGCCTGTTGGGCGGCCGCGCGGGCGGCGTCGCGTTCCGCGACCAGGTCCGCGGCGTGCTGCCGCTGAGCGGTGAGTGCGGCGTCGGTGCTGCGTAGCTGCGTACGGGCATCAAGTTCCTTGGCCCGTGCGGCGTCCCGGTCCTGTTGGGCCTGTCCCAGTAGCGCCTGTGCCGCGCTCGCCTCCTGGCGGGCCTGGTCCCGAGCCTTACGGGCCTGGTCGGCGTCCTCCGCGGCAGCGGTCGCCGCCGCGGCGGCGACCACCGCTTCGGCGCGGGCCTGCTCCTGGCCGGCAGTGGCGCTGCGGGCCTGCTCCCGGGCCTGGACAGCGGCGGCGGTGGCATCCTCGGCGGCGCGGCGTGCCTCGTCCCGATCGGTCTGCGCCGCCGCCACCTGGTGGGCCGCGTCGGCGCGCGCCTGGGCCAGTTGCTGTTCCACCCCGACCGGGGACAGCTGCGCGTGCAGCGTCTCGGTGAGCGACGCCACGATCTGGTCGAGCCGGTCCACCATCTCCCACGTGCGGGCGACCTGTCCGGGTAGCCCGGGGGCGTTGCGATGTCGCATCCGGCTGGTCCGGGCGGCCTGTTGGCAGGCGCCGTCGTTGTCCCGGCAGTAGCGGAAGGGGCGACCCGCTCCGGCCCGCTGCGGCACCGGGCGTCCGCAGTGGGCGCAGGGGCGGGGGTCGGCGGGTGCGGCCTGCTCGTCCATCGGACGCCGAGTCTAGATGCCGGCATCGCGGCCGCTGGCGCGGTGGGCTATCGGTCATCGCCGGCTGTGGGCTTACCGGCTCGAAGTGAGAAGAACAGCGGCAACTCGCCCTGCCCACCAGGGGGGAGAACCCATCCCAGCCCCTCCTGCTCGTGTAGGAACGGCCACGGCCGATCCAGCCACGGGAACTCGTGGAAGAACTCGATCACGAGCCCTGCCCCCGCGACAGCGGTGATCAGTTCCGCGACGCTGTGTGGCCACAGGTATTCCACCTCGGTGGCGACCTGAGCGTCCCGGTCAACGTAGCTGCCCTGCACCGGGTAGCCAACCGGCTCGGTTCTGGGGAAGTAGGGCCGGCTGACTCGAAGCTCGGACGCGGATGAGTCCAGGACCTCGGCTATCGGATGGATGTCGGTGACGTAGAAGACGCCACCGGGCGCCAGAAAGTGCGCCACCACCTGCGCCCACCGGGTCAGGTCCGGCAGCCAACCCAGCACCCCACGCGAGGTGTAGACCAGGTCGAAGGTTCCAGTCAGGACAGCCGGCAGGGTCAGGATGTCGCTGCAGACGAAGTGGGCGTCGACTTCGGTGTCGGCGGCGAGTTGGCGGGCGACGGCGACGGCGCGGGGGGAAAAGTCCACCCCCGTGACGGTCGCGCCCCGCCGCGCCCACGAGACCGTGTCGGTGCCGAGCTGGCACTGAAGGTGTAGCAGGCTCCGGCCCGCCACCTCGCCCACCTCGTCGACCTCGTACGACCGCAGCTTGCAGGCGCCCCGGCGTACCGACTCCAGGTCGTACCACGCTGACCGGGCGTGTATGTCCGCCCACTCGTCCCACAGCCCCCGATTCGACTCGAGGAATCGGTGCGCATTCATGTTGTTCACCTGGCTTCACGCCTCTCACCTGGCTGCACGCCCCACCGGACCCCCGCGTGAGTAGGGACCCTCCTGCTTTCGGCTTCGGACCGCCGTCAAGCTGTGGCTTCACCGTGCCACAGGCGGGCCGAGAACGTCCGCGGAAAGGCGATTCGTCGGGCTACCCGGTGCCAGGCGCCAACCGCGCGACGCCCCGCGGTGGTAGCACCGCCTCCCCACGCGGGCTTCAGCCTCACCCCCGGGCCCGCTGTCGTCGCGGCGGCTCACCGTCCTGGTGGACGGCGATACCGGCGATCACCAGACCGACCCCGACGATCTCCGGTGTGGTGGGGATCTGGGCCAGTACGACGACTCCGATCACGGTCGCGGTCGCCGGGAACAGGCAGACCAGGAGGGCGTAGGTGGCCCGGGACAGCCGGGCCATGGCGAGCTGGTCGATGACGTACGGGATGACCGACGAGGTGATGCCGACACCGACCCCGGCCGCCAGGGCGAGCACGTCCACGGCGGCGGGTGCGGCGTCAACGATGCCGACGGGTAGCGCGAGGACGGCGGCGATCAGCATGGACAGCGCGAGACCGTCGATGCCGGGCAGTTGCTGACCGCGGGCGACGCGGTGCCCGAGCACAATGTAGGCGGCGAACAGCACGGCGTTGGCCGCGGCGAAGGCGATACCGAGCGGTTCGGCGACCAGGCGGACGTCGGCGAGCAGATACACCCCGGCAACCGCGCAGACCAACGCGATCAGGTTTCGGCGGGTTCTGGCCGCGTAGGCCGCCAAGACGATGACCGGTAGGAATTCGACTGCGGCGACCGTGCCCAATGGCAGCCGCTCCAGCGCCAGGTAGAAGACGCTGTTCATGGCCGCCAGGACGGCGGCCCATCCGATCAACAGCCGGCGGGTGGCCTGGTCCAGGTGCCGCCAGCGCCGCCACGGCCGCCGCCACAACGCGAACACCGCGGCGGCGGCGGCGATCCGCAGCCACGCCACGCCCAGGGCGTCCACGCGGACGAAGAGCAGTACCGCGAAGGCTGGACCGAGATAGTGGAACACCGCACCGACGACAAAGTAGGCGTGCGGTGGTATCCGCGGTGCGGCCACCGCCGCCGAAGTCCGGGTGTCCGTGCGGAGAACTGGTCGTGGCATTGCCCTATTGTCGAAGGCACCAGCGCCTAGAACCATGCATGATCGAAGACTAAAGGAGCATAACGATGACGCATCGTGAACCGAGACCCCCATCCGGCCTTCCAGATGGAAATTCGTTGCTCGACGACACCAATCGCCGTCTGCTCGGCGTACTGCGCGACGACCCACGCGCCAGCGCCGCCGAGTTGGCCCGGCAGGTCGGCATGTCCGCGCCGGCGGTGCGGGAGCGGCTGCACCGGCTCGAACACGCTGGCGTCATCCGCGGCTACCGCGTCGATATCGACCCCGCGGCCCTGGGCCTCCCCGTCGCCGCCTGGGTGCGGATCCAACCCGGTCCAGGCCAGCTGTCAAAGATCGCAGACCTGGCCGACCGCGTCCCCGAGGTCAGTGAGTGCCACCGGATCTCCGGCGAGGACTGCTTCCTCCTCAAGGTGCACGTAGCCGCCGTCGATGCCCTGGCGGCGGTCCTTGACCAGTTCCTGCTCCACGGCCAGACCACCAGTTCCTTCATCGTCTCCACCCCGGTGGCACCCCGCACCCCCGGACGAAGCTAGCTCCCGTCCGACGCGCCCGAACCCGAGGGCGGTACCGGTGCCCGCGTCGAGTGCTCGTCGCTGTCACGGTGCGGTGGCGTCAGCGCCTGCCGTGCCGCCCGCACCGCGTTGCGGAACACCATCGCCACCGTCGTCGGACCGACCCCGCCGACACGGGGGGTCATCGCCCCCGCCACCGTCGCGCACGCCTCGTCCACGTCCGGCAGCAGCCGCCGCCCCGAGTACCGCACGCCACCACCGACGACAACCGCTCCTGGGCGCAGGTGCTCCGGGCGTACGAGACCCGGCACCCCCGCCGCCGCCACCAGAATCTCCGCTCGGCGGGTGTACCGCGGCCAGTCCGTCACGCCCGTGTGCACCACCGTCACCGCGGCGTTCGCCGTCGGCCGCTTCTGCGCCAGCAACATCGCCAGCGGACGCCCCAACGTGGCGCCCCGGCCCAGCACCACCACCCCTCGGCCGGCCACCGGCACCCCGTGGTACGCCAGTAACGCCTCGATTCCCGCCGGCGTACACGGTGCTGGTCCCGGCAGCCCCAACGCCAACCGGCCCAGGTTCACCGGGTGCATCCCATCCACGTCCTTCTCCGGATCCAACGCCTGCATCGCCCGGTCGAAGTCCAGGTGCCGGGGAACGGGGTGCTGCACCAACACCCCGTGCACCGCCGTGTCCGCACTCAACTGCGTCACCACCGCCCGCAGGTCCGCCTGCGACGCCGACGCCGGCAGCTGCACATGTGGGGAGGCGAACCCCAACCGTTCGGCCTGGCGCTGCTTGATCCGGATGTACCCGACGCTCGCGTCGTCGTCGCCCACCAGCACTGTGGCCAGGGCCGGGGTCATCCCGGCCGCCCGTAACTGCGTGACCTCCTGCGCCACCTCGGCCAGGATCTGCTCGGCTACCGGTCCACCCGGCAGTGACCGGGCGACCGACATCGACGTGGACATGGCTCACCTCGCCCCCACGGAAGGCCCAGGCGGTCGACCCTCCGCGGCGAGCTCCCCGATGGTAAATCCCATCCTCGGTGCCGCCAGTCGCGTCGATTCAGCCTGCCACAGCCCACCCAGGGTGAGAAAGTCCTGGCCGGCGCAGCTGTCACCGCCGATCGGATCGGGTGCGTGCGCTGGCCGTTGCCGGACCGCGGCAGGGGCGTGGAGGGCGGTACGCGGGCCGCTGGACCGTACCCGAGACAATGACCGACGTGGACGTTCGATATGACGAGGTTCTCGACCCGCTGCGGCAGGCGTATGACACTCGCGCGGCCTGGCGCGACGGGCTGACCAAGCAACCGTGGAAGGTGGCGGAGCGTCAGGCGTTCCGGGACCGGCTGGCATCGGGTGCGCGGCTGCTGGAGGTCGGCGCGGGCACCGGGCAGGACAGCGCGTTCTTCCAGCAGGAGGGGCTGGTCGTCGTTGCGGCCGACCTGTCACCGGTGATGGTCGAGCACTGCCGGGCCAAGGGCATCGACGCCCACGTGATGGACTTTCTGCACCTGGACTTTCCGGCCGGCTCCTTTGACGCGGTATTCGCGATGAACTGCCTGCTGCATGTGCCCAACCACGATCTGCCTGCGGTTCTGGCCGCAATCCGGGCCGTCCTGCGTCCCGGTGGCCTCTACTTCGTCGGCGTGTACGGCGGCGACGAGAGCACCGAGGGTCCCAGCGACGATGACCGGCATGTGCCACCGCGCTTCTTCTCGTGGCGCACCGACGAACAGCTGCTCGGCTTTGCCACCGCCGCGCAGTTCGACGTGGTGGACTTCCACCTGGTCGACACCGGTTATGGCTACTGCTTCCAGTCGTTGACCCTGCGACGTCCGGACCGCGACTGAGGGTCCGGCAGCAGCGGACCCGTGGGGTCACGGTACGTCGCGGGTTGGCGGTGGCGGTCTTCGCCGCCGCCGGCCCTGGCACTTCGCCGCCGGGGCACTACGCTGACGAGTGTGAACATCCGTCCCACCCCCTTGACCGGTGCGATCGTGATGCGTCTACTGGAGGAGTCCGATGCGGGGCCGCTGAGCGAGGCGTACCTTCTCAATCGTGAGTACCTCCAGCCGTGGGAGCCACGGCGGGCGGATGCCGACTTCACGTTAGCGGGGCAGCGGAGTCGGGTTCAGGATCAGCTCCGGCTCCTGGAATCAGGCCAGACTCTGCCCTGGGTGTTGGACGAGGGGGGTCGGGTTGTTGGGACGTTGACGCTGTCCAACGTCGTACTCGGACCGTTCCGCAGCGCCAACATCGGCTACTGGATCGACCATGGGTATGCCGGGCGGGGGCTCGCCACCCAGGCTGTCGCGCATGCCTGCCGGCTTGCCGACGAGGTGGCCGACCTTCACCGGCTTGAGGCCGGCACCCACGTGCGCAACACCGGAAGTCAGCGCGTTCTCACCAAAGCTGGGTTCACGCGGATCGGCACCGCGCCCAACTACCTGCACGTCGACGGCGCCTGGCAGGACCATCTGATCTATCAGCGAATCCTGAACGAACGTCCTCCGGCGTGCGGCCGCGTCCAGGACCGTCAGACCGTCGGGGGGCCGTCGGACCGGTCGGACGGGCCAGGGCGGGTGTAGCGGAGGAACAGGTTGCCCTGCTCGTCGAGGAGGGACCGGTGGAGCTGCCACTGCCCGCCCGCGGGTCGCCCCGCCGGACCGGCGGTGATCCGCGGACCGGCCACCGCCGGTAGCTGGGGGGTGACCGTCACGCAGATCTCGTCGAGCAGGTCCGCCTGGGCCAACTGGCCGGCCAGCGAGGGGCCACCTTCGCAGACGATGCGTCGGTGCCCCCGCTGTCGCAGCAGCTGGATAGCCTGGTTGAGGTCGACGTTGTAGTCGCCGGCGACCAGGAGTTCGGCGGCTTCGGCTACCGCCGTGCTGGCCTCAGCCGCCGCAGCCGCGGAGACGATCAGGATCGGCCGTGGCTGGGGGTGACCTCCGATGCTGGGCTGGAACAACGGGCCACCCAGGTCGAGATCGAGGCTGCGGGTGACAACCGCGACGGCCGGATAGGGCGGTAGGCCGTTGGCCCGTCGACGGGCGATCTCGGGAGCCGACAGGGCGGTCTGGCCGTACTGCTCGGCACGGATCGTGCCCGCCCCCAGCAGCAGCAGGTCGGCGTCTCGTTTGATCAGGCGATAGACCCGCTGGTCACCGCTGCTGGTCAGCGCGGCGCTGGAACCATTCACCGCCGCGAGACCGTCGATGCTCGACACCGCGACGAGGCGTACGTGACCCTCGGTGTGGGAGGGCAGCGCGTAGCGTTCGTGAAGTTCGTCCTCGTCCAGGTCGATCAGCCCGGCGGCGGGCCACATGTCGCGGATTCGAGCACCGGCGGCGGGCGGCGGCGGGCCCGCCAGCCGCCAGACCAACTCGGCGAGCCGTTGGGTGAGAAGACCCGGAAGGTGGGTGCGGGCCGCGACATCCGTGCCGCTGTCGCGGTGCGGTTCGGCACCGTGTCGTTGGCCCCGCACGAGGTACTCCCGGCCGGTGCGGTCCATGGCGTAGCCAACGTGCTGGCCGTCGATCTCACCCGAGACGGCGACCGCGTCAACACCGAGGTCCCGCTGCGTGTTGCCGATGCCACGATGACGGCGGCACTGGTCGACCCAGTGGGCCAGCAGGTCGAGCGGGCCATCCGAATCGACGCCGCTGGCGAGGATGGCGGGCACGGTCGGCTTCGGCGACCGATGGCTGATCGTGAGTAGCGTCGGTGGGCCTCCCCAGCGCCGGGTGACGCTGAGTTCTTCCAACACCGACAGGATCGAACTGCTCGGGTCCCGGTGGGCTGATGTCATACCTGACCGTTTCGCGCTGGTGGTGGCGTGCTGGTCTGACCCGACCAGCACCGGAGTTGCCCCGGTTGACGACTCATCCGGTTGGGCCCGGGGCGCTGGTGGGGCGGCGCGGTTCCCGCTTGGGAAACACCGTGTGCGCGAGGGGCCAGAAGACGAGCCAGATCGCCATCGCCAGGCTGAGCCGCCCGATCCACCCCCAGAGTTCCTGGGTCCGCTCGGCGTCACCGACGAAGGCGACACCAGCGAGCAGGAGAGCGCAGGCAACAGCCCAGCCGAGCAGGCCCCGGCCCCACTCGCGCCACTCGTGTCGGGTGCGCTCCGGTCCGTACCGTGGCGCCCGAGTCGGTGGCGGCCCGCCGGCGAAACGGTGTGCGAAGCGTACGTCGGCCCAGCGAACCATGCGGTGACCGAACGCCACGGAGAAACCGAGGTACGCCGCGGCGAGGCCATGGGCGGCGGTGGCGGTCCCGCCGCGGCGGAGGTCGATCGTCGTGGCGGCGAGCAGGACGAGGTCGACCATCGGGACCGCCAGGAGCAGGACGGCGCCGACGCGGGGAAGGCGAAGCGGGTACCGGGCCAGTAGTCCGGCCGCGAGCAGCAGCCAGAAGGCCACCTCACAGGCGACGATCATCGCGACAAGCACCCATACCCCCTTTTTGGCACGCTGTACGATCACGGTAGCAGGGGCTGTCATCGACTGCCGGAGGAGCCGTGCCGAAAATCGTTGACCACGCCGCGCGCCGCGCCGAGCTGGCCGAGGCGATGTGGCGCGTCGTCTACCGCGATGGCGTCGCCGCAGCCACGGTGCGAAGCATCG
This sequence comes from Salinispora pacifica CNR114, assembly GCF_000514775.1. Taxonomy (GTDB): domain Bacteria; phylum Actinomycetota; class Actinomycetes; order Mycobacteriales; family Micromonosporaceae; genus Micromonospora; species Micromonospora pacifica. The sequence continues at coordinate 248,972 of NZ_KI911467.1, forward strand.
CTGCCGAGGCCGGCTGGTCACCCAGTGCGTTGCGGCACTATTTTGCCACCCAGGCCGAATTGTTGACCTTCGCCATGGAGCACGTGATCGCGAGGGCGACCGAACGCTTCGCCGCGGAGAGCTGGGCCGGGCCACCCCGCGAGACCGTTCAGCGGGCGTTGGAGGAGTTCCTGCCGCTGGATCGACAGCGCCGCAGAGCGGCTGAGGTGTGGCTGTGGCTGACCTTGCACGCCCAGGTTGACCCGGCTGCCCAGGCGCGACTCCGCGAGGCCGACGACGGCGTCCGGGGGGTCGTCGATGTCGCTGTCAACGCCCTCGCGGCGGCCGGGCTGGTGGCTCGGGGTGCTGACCTCAGCGCGGAGAAGGCCCGACTGCATGCCCTACTCGACGGGCTCACCCTGCACGCGCTGGTGCGTACCGAGCTCATGCCGCCTGGCCGCCTCCGCGTGTTGCTCGCCGAGCACCTCGACAGCCTGACGAGTGCCCGGGACGACGACGCGGCCCGGTAGCCCCGATCACCGGGGTGCCGCGTGGGTCAGGAAGTTCAGGGGTCCTCGGCTGTTGACCTTCAGGTTGGTTGAGGGCTCAGGATGGTCGGCGTGGCAGCACAAGAGGATCGGATGACGATCGGGGTCTTCGCGCGGACCGCGCAGGTCAGCACCAGCGCCCTGCGCTTCTACGACGACTGCGGTCTCGTGCGCCCCGTTGCGGTTGACCCGATCACCGGATACCGGTACTACTCGCCGGATCAGCTCGACGAGGTCACCCTGATCCGTCAACTGCGGAAGGTGGGGCTGCCGTTGGGGGAGGTACGGCGGGTGCTTGCCGGCCCCGCCAGGGTGGCCGAGCAGCTGTTGGCGGCTCACCTGAGCTCGATGGAACGCGCGGTCGAGGACGCCCGGGTCGCCCGCACCACCGCGCTGAGCCTGATCCGAGATCGGGAAGGCGCCACGCTGGTCCTGTCTGGACAGCGACTTGCCGAGGCGATCGGGCAGGTGGTGTCGGCCGCGGATGCCAGCGCCGGCATCCCCGCGCTCGGCGGGGTCCTGATCGAGGTGACCGAGGATGAGCTGCGGTTGGTGGCGACCGACCGGTATCGGTTAGCGGTCCGGTCGCTGCCGAACGACCGGCGGCAGGTGCCGGCGACGGCCGTTGTTGACGCAGCCCACCTGGACCGGGCGCGGCAGTGGATCGGCAACCAGGCGCACCTGCGACTCGGGTACGCCGATTCGTACGTCCAGCTCACCGGTCCCGGTGGCCAACAGCGGCTACCGACAGTCGCGGGAGCCTTCCCCGCGTACCGGATCGTCCTCGACGGACTGCCCGAGGTGCGGACCCAGGTGGTCGCGTCGCGGGACCTACTGCTGGCCGCCGTCGCCGATGATCCACAGGTACGCCTGGACTTCGTGATGCACGGCGATCTGACCGTGACGTCCTCGCCTGGTCGGGGGACGCCGAGAGTGGTTCCCGCCGACATCACCGGAGCGCCGGTGGCGATCAGCTTCCGCGCCGCCACGCTGTACCCGGCGCTGGCGGCAGCGGCCAGCATCGGGCCGGACGTGATGCTGCAGATCAGCCAACCCCACCTGCCCGTTGTCTCTCGCTGCGCCGATGATGGCGATCTCACCACCGTGGTGATGCCGGTGGCGGCCAGCCCACAATCCGAAACCTGAGGAGAACCATGGACCAGTCCGTGCGAGCCGCCGCCGACGAGACGATGGCGAGCATCGGCGCCGCGGTGGAGCTCGGCCGATCCGGGCAGCGCTCGCAGGCCCGCGATGCTCTCACCGCGCTCTGGGAGCAGATCGGCGCCACCGGCGATGCGCTACACCGGTGCACTCTCGCCCACTACCTGGCCGATTTGCAGGACACCACCCAGGCTGAACTCGAGTGGGACGAGCGTGCCCTCGCCGCCGCTGGCGACCTTACCGATGACCGTGCTCGGCGGTACGACCACGCGTGGCAGGTGCGGCTGCTCCTACCCTCGCTGCACCTCAACCTCGCCGATGACCATCGGCGCTTGGGCGATCCCACGCGAGCGCGGAAGCATCTGGCCCAGGTCCAGAGTCTGGTTACGGACCTCCCCGACGACCAGTACGGCGGCATGATCCGCAGCGGCGTCCAGCACGTTTGTGCGGCTTTGGCGGCAGGCTCGACCCAGCGCCTCGACCCCCATCCGTCAGCACCGTAGTCCGGCAGAACCAGTCAAGTTTGTTATAGACAGGTCACGATATAGTTAAGTAGATTAACAAAGCGCGCCGCATGGAGTCCCTGTCCCGACCCCAGCCACGGCCGAGCTGATCGGGCGATGTCTCTAGGAGGACCGATGAAGCTGGGCATGAGGACTGTGGCCCTGGCCGGCGTCTTCGCGGTCGTGGCCGCGGCGGCCATGGCGGCCACCACCACCGCCACCGCGGCGGCCGCGCCGACCGCGACGTTCGTCAAGGTTTCCGACTGGGGTAGTGGCTGGGAAGGCCGATACACCATCACCAACGGGGGAAGCAGCACGCTGACCTCCTGGCAGGTCGACTTCGACCTGCCGGCGGGCACCAGCATCGGCACGTACTGGAACGCGCTGATGGACCGCGACGGGCAGCGCTACCGTTTCACCAACCAGCACTGGAACGGCACAGTCACACCGGGCGCCTCGGTGACGTTCGGCTTCCTCGGCTCCGGCTCCGGCAATCCGAGCGGCTGTCGACTCAACGGCCAGCCGTGCCAGCCGACAGCTCCTCCGACGACCAGTCCACCCTCACCCTCACCGACCACCGCACCTCCTGGTAGCACGCCGGTCGCGGCGAACGGACAGCTGCGGGTCTGTGGTGAACAGCTCTGTAACGACAACGGCAAGGCGATCCAACTGCGGGGCATGAGCACGCACGGTCTGCAGTGGTACGCCAACTGCGCGACCAACGCCTCCCTGGACGTCCTCGCCCACCAGTGGGGCGCCGACGTCCTGCGGATCTCGATGTACATCCAGGAAGGTGGCTACGAGACCGACCCGCGTGGCTTCACCGACCTGGTCCATGAGTACATCGAGATGGCTACCGCTCGCGGCCTCTACGCGATCGTCGACTGGCACATGCTCACGCCGGGCGACCCCAACTACAACCTGTCGCGCGCGCAGACCTTCTTCGCCGAGATCGCCGACCGGCACCGGGACAAGGTGAACGTCCTCTACGAGATCGCGAACGAGCCGAACGGGGTCAGCTGGGGCGCGGTCAAGAGCTACGCCGACCAGGTCATCCCGGTGATCCGAGAGCGGGACCCGGAGGCTGTGGTGCTGGTCGGCACTCCCGACTGGTCGTCGCTCGGGGTCTCCGGAAGCGGCGGCGGCGTGGACGCCATCACCGCCAACCCGGTGGCGGCCAGCAACCTGATGTACGTCTTCCACTTCTACGCGGCATCGCACCGCGACCTGTACTACAACACCCTGGCGGCGGCGGCCGACCAGATTCCGATCTTCGTGACCGAGTTCGGCACCCAGCAGTACACCGGCGACGGTCCGAACGACTTCACCATGTCCCAGCGCTACCTCGACCTGATGGCGAGCAAGAAGATCAGTTGGGTCAACTGGAACTACTCCGACGACTTCCGCTCCGGCGCGGTCTTCACCACCGGAACGTGTGCCAGTGGCGACTTCGGCGGCACCGGCCCGCTCAAGCCGGCCGGTGGTTGGATCCGTGACCGCATGCGTACCGCTGACGACTTCTGACCGCCCCTCCACCCGGATCACAAACCGCCGCCCCGGTCGATCAGCCGCCGGGTGGCGGTTTCCGTACCGGCGCGCGCCGCAGGAATGCCCACCACGTACGGGAAAGTCACCTCCGGGGCTCTCGGTTCACCTGCTCCAGGCCCGTGCTGTCGTCGGCGCGTGCCGTAGCCGCTGGCGTAGCGGGCAACAGCGGCGGGCACCGACGAGCGATCTCGCCGCGGACCACCGCGAGTTCCTGCCCAACCCGGTCCGACCAAGTAGCCGTCCCGCTACAACGAATCGGTGACTCTGCCAGCCGCCTGGGCCGACCTGGCCGAACTGCAGGACTCGCCACGGCACGTTCACATGCGGATGGCCTGCGGCTGGTAGGGCTCTTCGAGGTATTGCATCTGCTTCTCGGTCAGCGAAACGTCCACCGCCGCAACCGCATCATCAATGTGCCGTTCCTTGGTGGCCCCGACGATGGGGGCGGTCACCCCAGACTTACCCAGCAGCCAGGCGAGACCGACCTGCGCTGGTGGGAGAGCGCACTCGTTGGCGACTTGGGCCACCCGGTGCAGGATCCGCTCATCGCCGCGCCCGTACAGCGCCTCCCGGCGGTCGGCGTCGCCGCCGGACGCACGAGCGGTGGTTGTTGCCTCGGTCGTTCCGGCGCGGGCGACCAGTCCACGGGCCAGCGGGCTCCACGGGATGACGCCGACTCCCTGGTCGCGGCAGAGCGGGATCATCTCCCGTTCTTCTTCTCGGTAGAGCAGGTTGTAGTGATTCTGCATGGCAACGAACCGAGTCCACCCGGACATGTCGGCAGCGTGTTGCGCCTTGGCGAACTGCCAGGCGGCCATGCTGGAGGCACCGAGGTACCGGGCCTTTCCGGCGCGTACCACCTCGTGCAGGGCCTCCATCGTTTCCTCGATCGGTGTCTGGTCGTCCCAGCGGTGGATCTGGTAGAGGTCCACATGATCGGTGCCGAGCCGGCGCAGCGACTCGTCAATGGCAGTGTGAATGCGCTTGCGGGACAGCCCACCGTCGTTGGGCCCACTGCCCATCGGGAAGAAGACCTTGGTGGCAAGGACGTAGTCGTCCCGCCGCGAGAAGATCTTGCCCAGCAGACGGCCGGTGACCTCCTCACTCGTTCCTGACGAGTACATGTCGGCGGTGTCGAAGAAGGTGACTCCGGCATCCACCGCCCGCCGGACGAGAGGTTCGGCGGCGTCCTCGCTGAGCACCCACCCATCGCTCTTGCCGCGATCGCCGTAGCTCATCATTCCCAGACAGATCCGCGAGACCTTCAGCCCTGTCCTGCCCAAACGTACGTACTGCACTCGGTTTGCCCCCCCACGCGACAACGAGATCACCGTGACCCTACGGGCAGGTGTGTGGTAGCACGCAATGCCTGAGACCTCCGTCACCTGAAGCTCTCTCGGTCTGGTGTCTCCGAGGTGCCCCCGCTCGACGGGCCGGGCGCCGCGCCTGCTCTGGTAAGGCCAACCGGCTGACCTCGTCTCGCGCCACCGCTGGCAGATTCCGGTACCTGGTTCGCAACGTGTCCGGATCACACCGTGCGCGGGGTGGCTGTCACTGTCGCGCGGCGGTGGGAGCGTCGTACCCCCTTCCTAGCCTGGGATTCGTCACACCCGGTGACCCGGCCCGGTTTCCCGCTGGCCGGTTTCCCTCGAGGAGTTACGGTGCTCAACCACATTGCCGTCCACGTGCGTGACTTCGACGCCAGCCGTGTCTTCTACGATGCCGTCCTGACCACCCTTGGGGGGCGTCGCCTGTTGGAGTCCCCGACCCAGGTCGGCTATGGCACCGACACTCCTGACTTCTGGCTCTATCCGCTGCGTGGCGCGGACGAGGGAGCCGAGGTGCACATCGCCTTCACCGCGGCTGACCGGGCTACCGTGCGGGCGTTCCACGACGCCGCGGTGGCGGCCGGGGCGGAGGTGCTACATGCCCCCAGAATCTGGCCGGAATACCACCCGAACTACTTCGGTGCTTTCGTCCGCGACCCGGATGGCAACAACGTCGAGGCGGTCTGCCATGAGCCGGAGTGATCGCCGCCCCGGCTACGCCTGGCACACGCTCGGCGGGCACCTCGACACCTCGGCGTCTTCCGGGGTTGTGGGGAGACACCGGTGCCGGAGGCTTCGAACAACGATGCGGACGATGTACGCGAACTGCTTTCTGTACGCGTCCTGCTGACCCGCCGCCGCGCACCTTGGCGACATCGGGGGTGGCCCCTCAGCTGACAGTCCTGATGCCACGGACCAAGATCGGGGCAGTGCTGTGCTGGCGAGGAACGTGGGCTGGCAGGCAGAAGTCGTCTCGGCGCGGGACGCCCGGGTGGCGTATGCGGGCGCGCGAGTAGCGGTGGCGTCCCCTGGGCCCGTCCGGCTGGCGGATCGTCGTCGTTGGGGCCGCGAACCCGCCGGAGCTCAGCCGGTCGGCGGCTCGTCCGCGCCCGCGGTCTCGGCCGCGTCGGCCTCCTCCTTGGTGCGGTGCACCGCTTGGTCGGCGTGCTGCGGTGGGCTGTAGATCGTGTAGAGCACCAACGGGTTCGGCCCGGTATTGACAAAGTTGTGCCTGGTGCCGGCCGGCACCACGATCTGACTGCTTCGCTCGATTTCGCGCCTTTCGCCGGCAACCCGCGCTTCGCCGGCGCCGCTGACGAAGGTCAGAATCTGGTCCGCATGCTCGTGCACCTCGTCGCCGATCTCACCCCCGGGTGGGATCGTCATGACCACCAGTTGGAGGTGCTTACCGGTCCACAGCACCCTTCGGAAGTCCGAATTCCTCTCAGCCACCGTCACGATCGTGTTATCAATCATGCCCTGCCCATACCCGCTACGGCCGAACACCATGCCGCTGCCGCCAAGGCGCGCCTGCGGCGGCAGCGGCCTCGGGTCAGAGTGGCTCCCCGAGGGGCCCGTACTCTTCGGCCAGGTTTTCGGCCCAGTGGGCGGCGAAGTCCGGTTGGCTGCCGTCAACGTCGGTGAACCCGTACTCCCGGTAGAGTCCCCAGGTGGCCAGGGCGCGTCCGGTCTTGGCCAGGACGTTGGGGTCCGCGGCCAGCGCGGCGACAGCCCGACCGAGGTAGGCCGGGGTTTCGGAGTGGGCGAAGTTGGGGTCCTGGGCCACCCCGTCGCGCCAGTTGGCCTCGGTGACACCGAAGTGTTCCAGCATGGCCTCCGAACGGAGAAAGCCCGGCGTGATGGCTACGGCCGCCACGCCGTGGGGCTTGAGCTCGGCCGCCTGGGCGACGGCGAGGCGGATGACCGCGGATTTCGCCAGATCGTAGAAGAGGCTGCCGCGGTAGCGGGCGGTGTTGCCGTCGGTCACCTCCACCACCAGGCCGCTGCGGCGGGCGACCAGGAGGGGGAGCGCGTACCGGCTGGTGATGATGTGGGTCTCCACCGCCTGCCGCAGCAACCGCAGACCGGTATCGAGCTCCTGTTCCCACAGTGGATGCTCCCAGTCGGTGAGCGGATCGCCGCCCCACACCGAGTTGACCAGGATGTCGAGTTGGCCGTCCTGCTCGGCGGTGACCTGGTGGATGAGCGCCTGGACCTCGCCGGGACGGCTGTGGTCGGTGCGAACGGCGATACCCAGTCCGCCGGCGGCGGTGACGCGCTCGGCGGTCTGTTCGATGGTCTCCGGCCGGGCGAGGTCGGAGCGTTCGCCGGCGCTGCTTCGTCCGGTGACGTACACCGTCGCACCGGCGGCGCCGAGTTCGACGGCGATGCCCCGTCCGCCACCGCGGGTGCCGCCGGCGACCAGGGCGACCTTTCCGGCCAGCGGGCGTGCGTCAATGGTCATGACTCCTCCAGATCAGGGTTTGCTTGCGGCGGCAGGTGGGGCGCCAGCACGGCGTCGAGCTCCTGCCGAAGCCGCTGTTCGAGGCGGCCTTCGCGCTCCAGCGCCCAGTTCAGGCCGGCGCCGGCGGTGACCGCCTGCACCGTGCGGGCCAGCGCCGCGGGGCTACTGTCGGTGCGGAGTTCACCGGTGTCCGCTGCCTCGGTGAGTAGCTGCTCGATCATTCGTTGCTGGGTGTGGTGAATGGTCAGGGCGCGTTCGTAGAGCTGCGGATCACCGAGGTCCATACACAGGAACGCCAGGTGATTGGCGTAGCTCTCCGGGGTGCTCAGCGCCGCCACGGACCGCACCATCAGCGTCGTCAGGGCCCCGAGCGCCGAGTCGTGCGTGCGACGCACTCGCCCAACCAGCTCGTTGATGTCCTTCTCCGTCTGGTTGGCGAGGGCGAGGAGTAGGCCATGTTTGGAGCCGAAGCGTTGCGCCAGGGTTGCCGGTGCCAGCCCGACCGCGCGTGCCACGGCGGCCAACGTGAGACCCGCCGGGCCCACCTGACCCATGACGTGCGTCGTCGCACGCAGGATCACCACGTCGTCAACTCCGCGCGGACGTCCCACCGGCATCACCCCACATTAATAAATGGCCGTTCATTTATTAAATCAGGTGGGGGTCGCCCCGGGCAAATCCCGCCGCTACCCGTGCCCACGTCCGCTGGTCAGGGCCGATCCACCGTTACCGCTGCCGTAGTTCGCGGCGGGCGCAGCCGTAGCCGAACGCGGCCAACAGCGCTGCCGCGGTGGCGAGGAAGATCGCCGTGCTGCCGTAGGCTTCGGCCACCAGACCGGCGGCGATCGTGGAGAGCGGAAACAGACTCAACGCGGCGAAGACGATCGCGCTCATCACCCGGCCAAGTAGGTGCGGCGCGGTGCTCTGCTGCACGATCGTGATCACCAGTACATTCGTGACGGTGCTGGCGAGGCCGGCCACCGACAGCGCGACCACGGCGCCGAGATAGCCGGCGAAGGGCACCAACGCGACAGCGACACCCAACACCAGGCCCGAGATCATCGCCGTCGATCCGCGTCGGGGCAGCCCCGCCACACCGGCGGAGCAGAGCCCACCCACCAGCGAGCCGGCCGTGAAGGCGGCGAGCAGACCGCCCAGCCCACCCGCACCAGCGGCGAAATCGTCGTTGTTCAGCGACGGTAGACCGACCCGGACCATTCCGCCGACGGTGAGGTTGGCGGTCGCGGTGACCAGCAGCACGGTACGCAACAGCGCCGACTCACGAAGCAGCTGCCAGAACCCGATCTCTGGACCGGCCGGCGGCGTCCCGTCGGCCGGCTCCGGCGTCGGTGCCGCGCCGCCACCAGTGGCGGCCGCCACCGGCATCGCCGCAGCGCGCCCCACACCGCCGATCATCGCCAGGCAGGCCGCCGAAACGGCGAAGGTCACGGCGTCCACACCGAACGCCACCGCTGGCGAGAGGGCGATCACCACGAGCCCGGCCGCACCCGGACCGATCATTCCGGCCGCGAACGTGGCGGTGCTGTGCAATCCGTTGCCAGCCTGCAACTGCTCGGCGGGCAGCAGCCGCGGGGTGATCGCGTAGGCAGCGGGCTGGAACAGCCCGGCGCCGAGTCCGGTGCCGGCCACCAACACCGCTACGGCGACCATGCCGCCAGCTCCGGTCACGGCGACCACGACGATGCCGGCGGTGAACAGCACCCGAATCAGGTCAGAGATCAGCATCACCGGCCACGGGCCGATCCGGTCGGAGAAGACCCCGCCCAGCGGTGTCGTCACCAGCCGGCACAGCCCATAGCCGGCCACCAGTAGGCCGAGATCGCGCGCGCCGCCGCCGAACTGGTAGACCAGAAACGGAAGCGCCACCGTGTGAAAGGCATCACCAAAGACAGAGATCAATTCGGCCGCGAACAGCAGCCGGTAGCCGCGGATGCGCAGGGGAGCGAAGCTGAGCTGCGGCCGGAACCGGCGAGTGATGGAGGTGGCCGCCGTCGTAGCCTCAGCCATGGAGGGATACCGGAAGTGACTCCAGTCCACGCAACATGATCGTGTCTCGCCACCGGAGCTGACGCACCTCCGCGGCGAGCGCCAGCCTCGGGTGCCGCCTCAGTAGGGCACCGAGAGCCACCTCACCTTCGAGTTTTCCGAGAAACGCGCCGAGGCAGCGGTGCAGGCCGTGGCCGAAGGCGAGATGTCCGGTGTCGCGCCGGTCGAGGATCAACCGGTCGGCGTCCGGGAACCGGTCGGGGTCCCGATTGGCGCCGCCGAGCGACACCAGCACCAGCTCACCGGCGGGAATCACGACATCGTCAACAGCGACGGGCGTGGTGGTGAACCGTAGCGTTGCCATGGCGACCGGGGACTCGTAGCGGAGGAACTCATCTATCGCCTCCGGCAGCGCGTGCTGGTTTGCCAGCAGCCACCGGTGCTGGTCGGGGTTGCGCATCAGGGCGAGGGTGGCGGTGCCGAGCAGGTTGACGGTCGTCTCGTGCCCACCAATCAGGAGCAGGAAGACCATGCCGATGATCTCGTCGTCGGTCAGCTGGCCCGCGTCGCGCGCGGCCAGCAACTCCGTCAGGATGTCGTCGCCGGGCCGGGTCTGTCGTATCCGTAGCTGAACCGCGATGTAGTCGGTCATTTCCCGCAGTGCCGTGGCGAAGGCGGCAGGGTCGTCGTCGTGCGTCAGGATCGCCGTTGACCAGGATCGGTAGGCGTTTCGCTCCTCAGCCGGGAAGCCAAGCAGCTCACAGATGACCAACATCGGCAGCGGGAAGGCGAAGTCCTGCACCAGGTCCACTGTCGTTCGACCGGTGAGCCCGTCCAGCAAGGAGGTGGTGATGCGTTCCACCAGTGGTCGCATCGCCGCCACCCGTCGAGCGGTGAACGCGCCCTGAACGTGGCGCCGCAACCGGGTGTGGTCCGGCGGGTCGCTGTTGAGCATGTGGACGATGTCACCGCCGAGGGTAACCCCGGCGACCCGGTTGTCGGCCAGGGCCTGGGCGCGGCGGGCGTCCTGCCCGAATCGTGGGTCGGCCAGCGCCGCCCGCACATCCCGGTAGCGGGCGATGACCCACATCGGGATGCCCTCGTCGCTGTGCAGGATCGATACCGGGCCGTTGGCGCGGATGCGGGCCAACGTCGGGTACGGATCGGCGATATACGGCACCGGTGGCGGGGTCGACGTGCCGGTCACGGTCTCCACGGCTCTCCTCGCGGTTGGGGCGGTTGGGGCGGTTGGCGGGAGAAGGGCCTGCCTACACGCTCAGGGCAGGAGACGGCCACCGGTACGCCCGGGTCGGCAGCCACCACAGATACCCGGACTGCTCGGCGATCAGCCGTGCCTCGGTCAGCTCCTCACGCACGGGAACGGGCAGCTGCCCGGCCGGGACGCCCTCCGCCAACTCGGTGATCGCCGCCAGATGCGCTGGTTCGTCGATGGTGTACATCTCCAGCGTGCCGAGCCGCCGGTCGCGTACCTCGGTGAACCCCGGGCCCCGCCGGGACACGCACATCCCCAGAAAAAACGACGTCTGCCAGCCCCGTACCGCCGCGTCGTCGTCGACACCATTCACCCGAGCCGGCGGATACAGATGGTTGAACAGGCCTCGACCCGCGCAGCCGTCGTGACAACGAGCTACCCACTCCACCGAGACCGCGTGGGCCGTCAACTCCCGGAGCAACACCAGGGTGCGGGCGGCGACGACGCCCGCGTCCGGACACAGGTCGACCGGGTCGGCGATCCGGACCTGCCGGACGCCCAGGTGGTAGAGCTCGGCGACGAGGGGTTCCCACGGGCCGGTGATCTGTCGGGTACCGAGAGACATACCCGGGACCTGGGCGGTGGTGGGCTCGTAGTCGCGGGACAATTCGATCTCGACCCCGCTTGCGCCCCACTCGGTCAGCTCGGTGAGCTCAGGCGACGACGGTGGCACGCGATTCCTCCTCAAGTCGCCGGACCTCAGCTCGGCGGTGATCGATTCGGGTCAGTACCTGATTGTTGGACTCCACGGCGAGGTGCACCTGGTGGCCACCGTCGTGAAACAGCAGGCCCAGCGCGGTCCACCGGGACAGCAGCGGCTCGACGGCCGCCGCCCCGCCGGGCACCTTCGCGGCGAGGGTCGCGACCGTACGGGGCTGGCCCAGGAGCCGAAACAGCTCGACCTCGGCCGGCGTAGTCAGCTCCAGCACGGTCCAGTCGTAGCTGGCGCGTCGGCTGACCAACACGATCCGGTCGGCAAGCTCCTGGTACGTGAGCCGGCTGACCGGATACTGCGCCTGCCAGGTGCCGAGTGCCGCGTCGAGGTCGGCGGCCTGGGCCCCGTCGATGCCGTTCGGCGCCGACGTGAAGATGTACGCCAGGTCGGCGAGCTCGGTCTCGGGCAGCCGGTAGATCTCGGTGTACTGGGGGGCCGGCCGCAGGACGGCGAACCCCAGTTCCGGGCGGTCGAAGTAGGGGCTGTACCGCTCGATGGCGATCCGGGTGGAGCTGATCGGCGGCTCCAGATGGTGCAGGGCCGGCAGCTGCGCGACGACGCTGGTGTAGTCCCGTGCCGTCTCACCGGGGAACCCGTACAGGTAGTTCCAGCTCGCCGTCACACCCGCGCTCTGCGCGTCGCGCAACGCCCGTACGTTCTGGCAACCGGTGACGCCCTTGTCCATCAGCCGCAGCACGTTGGTGCTGAGGCTCTCCACCCCGGGCTGGACCTGTACGGCACCGCCGTCGCTCAGCTGCTGGAAGTGGTGCCGGCGCAGGTTGGCCTTGACTTCGAAGTGGAGGCGCAGGTCGTACTCCGATTCGGCCAGCCAGCGCAGCACCGTGTCGAAGTACGCCATGTCCAGGATGTTGTCCACGACGATGAAGTCGAGCAGTTGGTGGCGGCGCGCCAAATCGAGGAGCTCGTCAAGGAACCGGGCTGGGCTCTTGCTACGAAATTGCATGAACGACCCGTTGAGCCCGCAGAACGTACAGTGGTGCTTCTCGCCCCACCAGCAACCGCGGGAACCTTCGACGACCAGTTTGGGCGCTACCCAGTCCGCCGCCACCGAGGCGTCCAGTCGCTCCAGGTAGCCGGTGTAGTCGGGAGCCACGATGTGGGTTGGCGGCAGGGGAGTGGACGACATCTCGTTGGCCTGTCCCCTGCCGTCGCGGTCCCGCCAGCACAGGCCGGCGATCCTGGCCAGCTCCGCCGGGTCGGGTGCGGTGGTCAGCGGATCGAGCGCGTCCAGTAGGTGCGGGAAAGCGACCTCCCCCTCACCCCGCACGACGTAGTCGACGTAGGGAAAGTTGCGGTGCAGTGCCGCCCCCTGTGGCCCGTCGCAGTTGGCGCCACCGAACACGATCTGGGTCTGCGGCCGTAGTTGTTTCAGCAGCCGGGCGACGGCCAGGCTGGCGGTATTCTGCTGGAACGTGGTGGTGAAGCCGACGACATCGGGCGATGTCGCCGCCAGTTCGGTCGCGAGCCCGCGGATGAATTCGGGCACCACCCGGTGCATCGACCCGGTCCGTGCGATCTCGGCGTCGGCGGTGCCGTTGCTGGCCAGCAGCCGGGCGTAGGAGTCGAACGATCGGTCTGCCTCGTCGAGCAGGCCGGAGAAGACCCAGTCGCCGGCGCCGAGGAAGTAGGAGGATTCCGAGAAGTACTGATAGTCGGCCAACGTGAGGTTGGTGACTCGGGCCGCCCAGTCGACGAAGTCGAGGTTCGCGTAGCGGACCTCGACTTCGTGGCCACCCCGGCTGGCTGCCGTACGCAGGATGCCCAGCGCCAGCGACGGAACATCGATCGAGCCCCACGGCATGCTGACCAGGACGACCTTCATTGCGGATCCTTCCGTTGGTGGGCTCCGTCCCGGAGCGGGCTGCTCCGGAACGGAGCCGTTGAACTCGCGCGGTTACCGCTGGTGGCTACTCGCTGACCGCCACCTTGTCGGCCGCTGGATCGGTCCCGCCGCTCCGTTCGGCCGCAACTGCCCGGTCCATGTCGAGGAACATCTTCACCACGACCGCCCCGCGCTCCCGCTCGTTGGTGGCGATCGGGTCATGCCGTACGCTGCGTCGCTTCATGCGATTCACCTCCCTCCCTGGCTGGTTGGCTGGTACGGACGGCCGTCCGCTGTGGCCGCCCGGGTTCGGTCCGGTCCCAGTGCCTGGCCGGCGTACCGGAGTAGCTCGTCGAACGCGTGGGTCTGGCTGGCGGCGTCGCCGAGATGGCCGCCGGACATCCAGTGCAGTTGGTGCGGCACCCGGCGGTGGCGTAGTGCAGCGACGTAGCGTCGCACCTGGCCCGGCGGGCAGCGGTCGTCGTCGCTGGCGGCAGCGATGAACAGGGGGCCGCGTACCTGGTCCAGGTAGGTCATTGGATTGGCCGCGCGGTATCGCTGCGGTACGTCGTCGGGCCCGCCGCCGAAGAGTTCGTCGTCCACCTCGCGCAGCGCCGGTGTGGTGCCGCGGTAGGCAGCCGGGTAGTCGGCGATGGGGGCGACGGCGAGGCCGACCGACCAGTCGGCCGGTGTGACTCCCATCGCGAGGAGAACCAGGTACCCGCCCCACGAGTATCCGCACAGGCCGACCCGGCCTGGTGCGGCGACGCCGCGGTGGAGCAGGTGTCGCCGCACCGAGGTGAGGTCGTCCAGTTGGGCCAGCCCGACCCGATGGCCGTATCCCCGTTGCCACTGCGGCCCGTACCCGGTCGAGCCCCGGTAGTTGGTGCGCACCACCGCGTACCCGGCGCGCACCAGCAGTTCAACCCGAGGGTCGTAGGCGTCGCGGTCATGTAGGGACGGCCCGCCGTGGACCAGGAACAGGGTCGGCCACGGCCCGGCACCGGGCGGGGTGGCCAGGAAGCTGTGGATCCGGCCGTAGGGCTGATGGGTCCACAGTTCGCTGCGCCGGGCTGTTCCGGTCGGTTGCGCCGGGCCAGCCGCTCGTGGCGCCCCCCGGGCCGCTGCGCCGGGTCCGGCGACCCGGCGCTGGGGCGGCACCGACTCACCGGTCCAGACGTAGTGGATGTCGCCGCCGGGGGCGCAGGTCAGATCCAGGATCGTGCCGGGTGGGGTGGCGATGGCCGCGGGTTTACCACCGGTGAGGTCGGCCAGCAGTAGCCGGCTGCGACCGGCCTGGTCGTGTTGGATGAGCACCTGCCCGTCCGTGCCGTACCAGTGGGCCGTGACCTCGGTGTCGTAGGAGAGGGCTTCGGCCAGTGCGATACCCCGGTCCCGCTGCCAGGTGCCGACCCGATACCGCTCTGGTGTCTCGACTATGACCAGCAGCTGCGGGTGGGACCGGTCGCCGGGGCGGAACTCAAGCGTCCAGATTCGCCGGCGGTAGCTGCCAGCTACGACGTCGAGCCTGCCGTCGCTGAGGCGAATGACACTGATCGCCGTGTCGCTGTCGGCCCGCCCGGCCAGTGCGACCGTATCTCCGTCAGCGGTCAGGTCGACCAGTGTCGCGTAGCCCGCCGCCGCGGCGACCAGTTGCCCGGCTCCGCCGGGTCTGCCCACGTAGCACCGGGTCTCGGTTTCGGTGCCGATGCCGACCGCGACCCGACCCCCGGAAGCGTCGAAGGCGATCCCGGCCTGCCGGCCGGGCGGCAGGCCGGCGAGGGCGGTGGATGGTGTCGTCGGGTCGGTAGCGGTGGGCCGGAACGGTTGCCGTCGCCAGCGCCCGATCCCGGCCGGGTTCGCGTCGAACCACCAGAAGTGCCGACCGTCGGGTTCGATGTCGTAGCCGGTCACGCCGTTCGGGGCGGTGGTGCGGACCTGCCGCTGGTCGGTGCGTCGGTCCCAGGTCAGGACCTGGGCCAGGCCGTTGTCGATGCAGACCTCGACGGACTTCTCAGGCCGCTGGGCAGCGAAGGCAGGCGCGTAAGGAATGTGCACAGTCACCCCGATCCAGGCCAGGCACCTACCGGATCGTATTCGTTCAATTGCTTTGGGTAAATAGGCGGTCGCTGTCGGCTGCCTGGGTTTCGGAATCGTTCCTCAAGCCAGAGAAATCATTAGTTGTCGCGTTTTGGGTGCTGGAGCTGGGTTATGACGTTAGCGTCGGCTCATGTGGCTTCGTGCTGTCCTGGGTGCCATCCTCACGGTGATGGGAGCAGGCCAGCTTGTTTCATGGCCCGTGATGCCGGACATCCTCGCCGCGTACCAGGTCGCGCCCGCGGCGGCGTTGCCGTGGCTGGCAGCGGTGCTGATCCTGGCGGAACTGGCCGGTGGGCTCTGGCTACTGACCCGACCGCGGTCGTGCGCGCTGACCCCGGTCTGGATCTATGTGGGGGTGGCGGTGGCCTGGGCTGGCCTGGCGGCGCAGGCGTTCGCACGCGGGCTGACGGTCGACAACTGTGGTTGCTTCGGGCGCTTCCTGATCCAGGGACTCGGCTGGTTCGTGCTGCTCCAGGACGCCCTGCTGCTGCTCTATGCCGGACTGCTACTGCGCGCCACCCGCAAGGCCCGGGCACGGTCGGCAGCAGCCGGCGCGACAGGCTGAGTAGAGCGGCGCAGCGGAGTCGGCGCCGCGGCCCAGAACGGTTCAGGGTACGAGCCAGTCAGACCCATGGTTGCTCCACAACCAGGAAAGGTACCGCCGTAGCTCCTGCGGTGTGGCGAGCCAGCCCTTGTTCAGGTAGGTGAGGATGCGCTTCACCTCGCCGGGAATCAGGTCCTCGGAGGTGACGCCGGTCTCCGGGATCGGCGTCTGAGGGGCGACGGCCGCGGGAGCCGGGACGACGGGTATACGGATGCTACGTCTATCCAACTCCTTCAGGACGGTGAGATAGAACCGAGGCAGATGGTAGGGGGAGGTGGTGAGTGCGATGCTGGTGACGTCACTTTCCCGCACCTGGTCGGCGATCCAGGCGGCCTGCCGGCCGGTGTTGGGTGACGGGTCCGGCTGTAGCTGGAGTCCTTCCCGGCGACGGAGGCCGAGACCACGTACATAGTCGAGTGTGACCTCGGTGTAGGTCCTCTCCGCCGGGTTCCCGCTCGTGACCAGCAGGTGGCGGAGGCGGGGGTTTGCCTCCCAAGCCCGGATCGCGTGGGTGAAGCGCCACTCTTCCCCCTGGCCGGTCGCCACCGCGACGGCATCGATGTGGTTGGTAGCTGCCGGAGGGATGGACAGGATCATTGTGATGGCCTTGGTCACCTCGAGGAGTTGACCGGCCGAGAAGCCATCCAGTTCTTCGTCCGGCACAAACCGGGCAATCGCCGACGCGGTGCTCATCCGGGGCTCCAATCGGGGGACGGGGCAGGGCTCCAGGGGCGGGGGCAGGACTCCGGGGACCGGGCGCCCGTGCGCTAGGAAGGTCGCCATGACAGAAGGATCTTCTCTTGGCAGCGCGGGTCGGGCCATGGCGGTGGCGACGTTGGCTTCCCGGGCCGTCGGTTTCGTCCGGCTGGTGGTGCTGGCCTCCGCGCTGGGAATGGGGAGTCGTCTGCTGGACAGCTACAACGTGGCGAACACCCTGCCCAACGCCGTCTACGAGCTTGTCCTCGGAGGTGCGATGGCCAGCGTGGTGGTGCCACTGCTGGTGCGTGCGGCACTGACCGAGCCCGATGCCGGGGTGCTCTACACCCAGCGGCTGCTGTCGCTGCTGGTCTACGGGCTCGGGGCAGTCACGCTGGTAGCGATGGTCCTCGCCCCGTGGCTGGTCGCGGTCTACACGCCGGGCTTCTCTGACGAGCAGCGCGACCTGGCGGTGCTGCTGTGCCGGTTCTTCCTGCCCCAGATCCTGTTCTACGGCCTCAGCGCCTCCGCCGGCGCCGTACTCAACACCCGGGGCCGGTTCGCCGCGCCGATGTGGGCGCCGGTTGTCAACAGTCTGATCGTGATCGGGGTCGGGCTGACCTACCTCGCGATCGGCGGTACCAACAGCATCACGTCGATGCCCACCGGGCAGCTGCTGTTGCTCGCCGTGGGCACCACCGCGGGCGTCTTCGCCCAGATGGCCCTGGTGGTGTGGGCGCTGGCACGCAGCGGCTTCACCCTTCGCCCCCGGCTCAACCCACGGGGTATCGGGATCCGACGAATCGGCCGGCTCGGCGGCTGGGTCCTCGTGTCGGTCGTCGCCGCGCAGATCCTGCTCGCGGTGGCCACCCGGGTCGCCTCGATCAGCGAACCGGGCGGGGTCAGCGTCTTCCAGACCGCGCTCGCGGTGTTCCAGATGCCGTTCGGGGTCATCGTCATGTCGGTGATGACCGCCATGTTGCCCCGGCTCAGTCGCCACGCCGCCGGCCGCCAGCACGCCCACATCGTCGAGGACCTGTCCCAGGCGGTACGGCTGGCCGTCGTCGCCGTCGCCCCGATCGCGGTCGCCCTGACGGTCCTCGGCCCGCAGATCGCCACGCTGTTGTTCGCCCACGGCCGCAGTTCACCGTCGGCGATCGCCCTGCTGGGAACAGTGGTGGCAGCCTTCGGGGTGGCCCTGGTGCCGTTCACCGGCTTCATGATTCTGCAACGCGGGTTCTACGCCCTGCAGGACACCAAGACCCCCGCGGTCATCACCGTCGGAGTCACCGCCGTCGGCGTGGCCGGATGCTTCGCCGCGTCGCGGCTACTACCCCGCGCCAGCGCCGTGGTCGGGGTTCCCCTCGCGTACGCGGTCGCCTACACGGCGGGCCTCACCGCTGCCGCCCTACTCCTGCGCCGCCGACTGGGCCGGATCGACGGGCACCGGCTACTTCGTACGCATGCCCGGGTAGCGGTCGCCGGCGGCCTCTCCGGGGGCTGTGGTGGCCTCACGGTCTATGCCCTCGCCCCACTGTTCGACTCCCCGAACAGCGGGGCGCTGATCACCGTGACCACGGCGGGCATCATCGGCTGCGCCGTCTACGTTGTGGTGGCCCGCCTGGTGCACCTCACCGAGCTGCGGCAACTCGTGACAACCGCTCTGGGGCCTGTGTCTGAGTCGGTGATAGCCACTCGTTGATCGCGATGAACTGGGGCTGTCCCGCGCACCCACCCGGGTCCGCCACCACAGGAGCCTTCCCGGGCGGGAGTCACCCGGCAGATCTATCAGGCGTCGTGCACCGAACCGTCCGGTCCAGGAACTGTAGAATCTGACTATTCTTCCATCGGGTGATCCCGATACCGGACGCGTCGCCGAGGTGTCCCAACCATCGCAGAATGGGTAGTACGACGGTAGCGTCATGGAAGTCCAGGTGCTTTGTCCCGGGCGCTGTCAACTCGTGGAACTCGGCCTGTGCGGTCTCCCGGGCGAAATCGTTGCTGCCAGAGTTCAACTCACTGTAGATCATCAGGTACGGAACGCTGAGTGGGTCGTGAGGGCGTTCACTGTAGAGCCCGCCATCAATGTTGATGGCTGCGGTGCACCGGTTGTCGATCTTGCTGAGCTCGCTGGCGACCGCCCCTCCCAGGGAGAGCCCCATCGTGGCGATCGGCCGCCCTGACCCCAGTTCGTCGGTGGGATACCCGGGAACAGCGGCCAGGATGGTGGGAAGTCGATCAAGTACATGCTGTGAGTCTTCGGTACGTCGGGCAACGACGGTAGCTGTGCTGGTGCTCAACCGGTAGAGCTCCGCAGAGATTCGGGCGCGCTCGGATCGGGCGAGCCTACCCCGCAGCTCGCGGTTGATCTCCTGGATCCGGCTGGCTGTGGCCGGGGCGACGGCTGCGTCCGTTTCCTCCAACTCGGCACGCTGGTCGATGTGCCTGACACTCACCACGACATAGCCGTGGCTTGCCAGCGATTCCATCAGGAGCGAGTTCTCCGCGGTGATGGACACGAGCCCGGGCTGGTAGAGGACCACCGGCGCGGTAGTAGCGTGTCGGCTGGCGTGGGCGCCACGAATCGCATGCGTCCGTACCTGCTTCAGGTAGCCGGCGAGCCGCCGTAGCCCGGAGGGGATCCCGGGAGCTTCGTGGAATTCGGACCACAGGGCTTCGCCTTCCGAATGTCGTTGAGCCAGGTTTGCTTCCGCCGGGTACCACGTGGTGACGAAGAGTCGCCTGCGTCCCATGCGTGGTGCCGTCCTGATGTCACGCTCCTCCGTTGTCGTGATCACGCCGACCCCGAACGGGCCGTCGGGCTGCGGGAGGCTTGGAATGGGAAAGCCGACTACCAACGCGACAGACACTGTCGACAACGCCAGAGCGACCAGCCCGCCGACGATGCGTACGCCAACGGGCAGTTCTGTGACGACAGCGACGCAGAGCCAGGCGACGGCGAGGTAAGCCGGTGCCATCTGCCACCGGGCGCTGTTGTTGACCAGGCGGAGGATGCTGAGTGCGGTCACCGCGACGATCGCCGGCAGCGTCACGCTCGTCGGAGTGGCAAAGAGGATCAGCGTCGTGGTGAGGGCGGTAGCAGTTAGAGTGGCGCGTTCGACAAAGGTCCACATCATCGATTCCGCCGGTCCGACGCGCCCGGGACGCGGGTGACACCGAGGTAGCCACATACGAAGTCGGCGAGTTCCTCGGCGAACTCGTCGGCATCGGTGGGAAGGTTCCAGCCGGACATCCCCTCTGGGTGAAGCAGGCGTCCCAGGAACATCAGGTTGAAGAAGTAGGCAGTCATGCTGGCCGCTCGGGCCAGGTCCGAATGGCGTATCTCGTCGGCGTGACCCTGTAGCAGTGAGCGAAAGCCGGACACGGCAACCTCCTCCCGGTGCCGCCAGTGCTCGTCGAGCAGGTCCGGGTGCAACCGAGACTGGAGGTAGGCCGGCTGCATGACATAGCGCAGGTCCTCGGATTGACGCCATGCCGCACGGCCGACTTGGACGAGTGCCTCACGCAGCGAGGTGCGGCTGCTCGGCACGGGGTTGTCCCGGGAGAAGTCGTCCCACCAATGCGTAACCCGGCGCAGGTACAGGGCGACGAGGATGGCGACCGAGGCGTTCTGATTGTCGAACCGCTGGTAGACCGACGCCACGGACACACCGGCCCGGTTGGCGATCTTCGCGACGCTGATCTCGTCGAAGTTCTCTTCATGCAGCAGTTCGTCCAGTGCGGTGATGAGCTTGTCCCGGGTCTCGCGGGAGCGCCGCTGCGTGGCGGGTTTGGTGCCGGGCGACGCACCGTCCACAGAACTAAACATGACTCAGGTTTACCTTATTTCCGGAGGGATCTCAACCGACTCGCCTGGCTGGTAGTTCGAGGTTGCGGGGTAAGCCGGGTGCGCGGCGAGCGCTGCCTCGACGTGTGGTGAGACGTGTCGCCAGTGGACCCGGACGCCTTCGCCCGCGCCCTGCACGACGCGTTGATCACCTACCCGGGCGCGGGCGTCGCGGTGGCCGCGCACCGGCTGGGACGCCTACGGCCGTCGCAGTGCTAGCCGGCAGCAGCTTCTGCTGATCCGCTGCGGGAACGAGCCCGAGCCACCAGCCGGGTCACCTCCGCCACGGTGGCCGGGCCCGGATTGACCACACTGACCCAACCCCGCACGGCGTAGACCGGATGGGGCAGCAGACGGTCCGTCTCCGTGAAGTCGAGCCGGTCGCGGTGTACGTGGAACTCCTCCGGGCCGTAGCCGAACAGGTTGCGGAACTCGGTGCGTCCCACCTCGATGCTCAGCCGGTACCGTCCGGGGTCGGCCAGGCGGGACCCTTCGTCGAAGCCCGGGACGTCGTGCCCGACGATCGTGGCGAACGGTCGCACCCGGTCCGCGCCGGTGAAGAAGAACCGGTCGCCCCACATGTGGGGCGGGTGCTCAGGGCCCGGCAGGATCCGGGTCTCGGTCACCCCCGTCAGGCCGGCGATCCGGGCCGCGTCGGCCGCCCCCGGTTCGGAACCGATGTGCAGGATCGCGTCGCACGTCCCGACCGTCGCCGCTTCCAGCGACGACAGCCCGAGCAGGTCGGCCGCGCGTTCACGTAGCTCGTCGCCGGTGGGCGGCGGAAAAATCCCGGTCTCGGCGCCGAGTTGGTGCTCGTAGGTGCCGGGCTCCGGCGGCCCGAGACCCAGCGGCCCGCTCGCCCCGAGACTGCCGGCCACGTACACGTACCTCCTGCCGAGCGAGGCAGACACGATCGAGCCGGCGCCGTTCCACTGGAAGGCCAGGTCCTGGCCCTCCCAGTGGCTTTCCCACCGGCCCGGGTGCCGTTGCAGGTGGAGGTTGTGGGCGGAGACCAGGACCGGCCCCCGGTCCCGTTCGCGGGCGAGGATGTCCAGCAGATTTTGCGCCATCAGCGCGTCCCGGACGGCGAGCATGCCACCGATGCGCTGCGACTGGGTGCCCGGTACGGCCATCGCGCCGTGGTAGGTGAGCAGGCCGACAACCACGCTGGCGAGGACCGTGGCGCGGTTCCAGGACTCCAGCGATGTCTCCCGGACCAGGCGAGGCGCGTCGGCGTACAGCTGGGTGCGGAAGTCCTCGGCGATACCGCGTAGCGTCGTCGCCTCCCGTGATCGGCCGGGAGATCGCGTCGCGTCGTACATGATTTCGGGAGCGGTCCAGCGCTCCTCAGCGCCGACGAGGCCGTCCAGGTTAGAGACGGTTTCGCCGAGGTAGTCGCGCAGTTCACGCAGGATCGGCCCGGGACTGGGTGCGCCGGTGATCTCGGTGGGGGCGTCGAAGCCGTGGAAGGTGACGCGCTCGTCGGGCGGCAGCTTTTCGTTGTGGGCGCGCAGCCAGTCGACCAGTTCGCGGCTGGCGGGGTGGGTGCCCCAGCCGTGGCTGATGCCGGTACTCAGGTCCACCTCGTCGCGGCGACCCTGCACGTAGTCGTTGACGGCGAGCCCGGCGGCCCGGTCCGATTCGATGGCGATGGACCGGAAGCCGTGACCGACGAGGGTTTCGAGGATCCGATTGCGTAGGTGGGGGAAGGCCGGCTCCCCGTGGTAGGGCTCGCCGATCGCGAGCAGCCGCGGCCGGTGGGCGCGGACAAGGGCCTGCAACTCCGTATCGAAAGCCATGACCTTAACCGTATCGTTGAACCTTCGATTTAAACTATGGCCATCGATTACCAGGAGATTTGCTGTTGAAGTTTCAAAAGGCGGTCTACCGTCCGGTGGATCTGGCCCGGGTGCACGGGCTCTCCGCGCAGGCGGTCCGCAACTACGAGGCGGCCGGAGTGATCCCGCCGGCTTCGCGGACGCCGAGCGGCTACCGCAGCTACACCGACAACCATGCGGGCGCGCTGAGCGCCTACGTCGCGCTTGTTCGGGGGTACGGCTTCCAGCCGGCCGGGGAGATCATGAGATCGGTCCTCCGGGGCGACCTTCCCTCCGCCCTGGCTGTCGTCGATGCCGCCCACGTCCTGCTGCAACGCGACCGGGAGACCCTGGACCAGGTCGCCGCGGCGGCCGTCGTGCTGGCGTCCGGATCCACCTCGGCCGCGCCCGGTCCGGCCGCGTCGGTCTCCGTCGGTGCACTCGCCCGCCGGCTCGGTGTCACCCCAGCGACGCTGCGTAAATGGGAGCGGGCGGGGATCCTGGCCCCAGCCCGGTCCCGGACCGCGCGGGTCTACTCACCCGAGGACGTACGGGACGCCGAGCTCGCCCACCTCCTGCGACGCGGGGGCTACCTGCTGCACCACATCGCTGCCGTGATCGAACAGGTGCGCGCCGCCGGTGGGGCCGGCCCACTGGCGGCGTCGATCGAACGGTGGCGGGAGCGGATCGCCGCCCGCGGCCGGGCGATGCTCACCGGATCCGCTCGCCTCGCGGACTACCTCTCCTACCTTGAGCTGACTCGCGGTGACATCGCCACCTCAGCTATGGACTCACCAGGCCAGCACCCGGCGGGCTGACTCGTACTCCTTGGTCAGCTCGTCGTCGATGCGAGACGAACGCTGCTGGGTGAGCACCACCGCCGGATCGTGCCGCTCAACGCCCTCGAGCATCAGGTGGCGCAGACCGGTGGGTGGATGAGAGGAGAACAGCGACGCCTCCTCGCGGCCCGACAGCTGCCGCAACAGCGGCAGCTGGTCGGCACTGGCCGCCAGCGACTCGGCAACCGCCGCCTGCCACCGTTGGGGACCGTGCCCCGCCCTGGACTCCCGGCGTACGGCGAGCGACATTGACTCGATCCGTAGCGCGGCATCCAGCAGGCTCGTCGCAGCGGCTGTTCCCGCGGCCTTCGCAGACATCTCGTCAGCCAGGTACTCGGCCCGTTGACTGTCTCGAAGCGCCACGCACACGAGTGCCACATGCAGCACGAACAACAGACGAGACAGCGGGTATTGGATGACACGACCAAGGGCCGCCCCGATCCACTCGATGAGGCCGGGGGCGGTCGACGGCGCCGGGCGGAGAAGGTCCGCCGCGGAGCCGAGGGTGGTGAACGCCGGCTGGGTGAGCAGCATCCGCCGCGGGTCGCCGTTGACGAAGTGGCCGAGTTCGTGACCGAGCAGGGCGACGCGTTCCTGCGGTGCGAGGGACCCCCAGTACGGCAGTCCGAGACACAGCACCCGACGGCGGATGCCGATCGTTGCCGCGTACGCGTTGAAGTCGGCGTTGACGGCAACCACGTCGGGAGCGGGCGCCCCTACCGCCTGCGCCACCTCGTCAACCAGGGCGAAAAGCTCGGGTGCGCGGTCTCGACGGAGGACGTCGGCGTCGGGGTCGAGCCGCCCGAAGCGGGGCCGTAGTCCGACGGCGAGGGCGAGCAGAGGAACCGCCAGCAGCAGCGACGGGCTCGGGAAGGAGAAGGCGAGGAGCAGCCAGATCCCGGTGACAGCGAGGGCCACCACGCCCAGGAACAACAAGCAGGATGCGGTGGCGGTGACGACGGCGGCTGCGCCGACGCCACTACTGCCCAGCGAGCGCCCGAGTAGCCGGTCACACTGGCGACGGGTCATGCGGTACCCGATGTCATGGATCCGTCGGTCCAGCCAGCGCCAGCCGAAAAACGGGCCGATGCGCTCAGCGTCGTACGCTTTGAGGTTCCACTCGCAGGCTGGGCACCACGGCAGGGCCTCGCGCGGAGCGACTGTGGCAGTGCCGCATTCCGGGCAGGTGTCACCGATAGCCCTTGTGTCGATCATGAGCGCTGATTCTGCCGACCAACACTGGCACCTGGTACTGCCCGTTCGGCCGATCTGCCGGCGGTTAGGTTCCGTGCGTCCCGGGTACCGGGTGGCGTACGACGGCTGGTCGGATTGCCAGCCATTCCTGGCGGGTGGTCGCGTACTCGACCTCACCGTGTTCGCTGCCGGGCAGCGGGGCGTCGAAGTCCAGGTGGAAGGTGCGTACGTAGTCCAGCCCGACCGCGGCCATGGTCGCGCGCGAGGGCAGGTTCACCGCCATCGTCTCGGCGAAGATGCGGTGCAGGCCCAGGTCGGCGAAGCCGTGCCGGATCAGTTCCCGGGCGCCCTCGCTGGCCAGGCCCTGACGCCAGTACCGGCGCAGTAGTCGGTAGCCCAACTCCGCCTGCCCCTCGACCGGCCCCTGATCCGCACGCTCCGGCGGCTGCAGAATCCACCATCCGACAAACGAGCCCGCCACCAACCCGGCCCAGAAACCGAGGCCGGGAACCACCGACGCGGTGGCGATTCGCCGCCGATGCGCCTGCTCCACCTCCGCCCGCTGCCGCGGCCGGCCCAGATAACGCATGACTTCCGGATCTGCATCGAGCTGGACCTCACCCTCCAGGTGATCGTCGCCCAACGGCACGAGTTGGATTCGCGCGGTCCACAAGGTCGCCTGGGTCACGAGCGGCATACTGCCCTGGTCGAGCGGCTCACCTCAATCGATTTCCGCTGCGCGGTGGCGTCCAGGGAATGCTGGGTATCGGCAGCGGGCGGTGCGGCGGTGGCACACCGGACAGACGCCTCCGCTCGCCGGAGGCGTTGTGGCCGGCGCCTTTGGTTGCCGCCTCGTTGTCCAGTTTTCCACCTGGGTGCACCTCGGCCGACGAGCAACCGGTTGCTTCCTGCTCGGCCAAGCCCGCAGGAAGTGAGCCGCCGAGGAGATTGGTGCCGTCACTGTAAGGTTCTTTCGGTATCGTGAAGTATCACAACTCCATCATCGACTACCGATAGAATCTTCCCCTGCGACTAACCTCCACGCAGGTTTAGTTACCACACCAAGCCTCACTCGGCGACATCATCAACCGATCACGCAATCACCGGTAGTTCACGCCATACGAATTCATGTAAGCGAACTCGTGGCAACGTGCCTCCGATCGGCCATTGTGGCCGGACCAGCTACCATAAGCAGTATATTCGCTTCCACTGTTCTCAGTGCAGCGCACAAACTGCTGGAATTGATTCCAGTTGCCGCCGTTGCAGATTGACCACCTCAAGCCGCCATATGAGCCCAGCGAAGTGCCTCCAAGGGTGCACGACTGTGCTGCGCTTGCCGGAGAGGCTGGCGAGAACAGGGTCATGGGAGCTGCGATTGCGAGTGCTGCAATAATGGTCCGCAGGCCTTTTGTGCGATTCAACGAACACTCCCGCTCTCTTGGATTTGCGCAGTGTTGACCCGGTTGATGGAGGCCGACACGCTCACGGTTTGCTCGCAACAGCCTTTCCAGAATGGCCATCAGCGTCAGTCGGATTGCCGTCGTCACCCCCGTCAGACGAGACCGGCGGCATCTGCGCTGTCAACCGCCGCCGGATGCGCCCTACGCTACATCGATGCACTCAACGGCGTCAACGCTTACGTGGTAGCTCCTTCGATAGCGCCCGTTCGTGACCCGGATCCTGACCACAGGAGCGCCCCTAATCTCGGATGATCCGACTTACTTAAGTCGCGATTCGCCGACGATTGTTGGTCGGCGTGACCCCCGGAGTAGGTAGTGTCGCTGGATTGTGGAAGGATAGGGGCAGGGCGGCGCCCACCTGAAGGCACTTCCCACGAAGCACTGGGAGATAGCCTGCGTGACGGATCCTCGGAGCCAACGGATGGCGGCTCTTCGGAATTGGATGGAGTTCGCGGTTGGCGATGACCCGGTGGCGCAGGGCTTGAATCGGCAATCATCGAAGTATCTGGTTATCCTCCGCCGTGGCACGCAGGTCACCCGGACCGCCGAGGGCGACGGGAGGCCGTGCACCTCCATCGCGGTGCCACCCCCAACCGGCCACCACGAAGGCTCCTATAATCGACGAGGTCAGGGGTTCTGCTGCACCGATACACCGATCGTCGCCGCTGCCCGACTCCACACGTCGGCCCAGGAGTTGGCATGACGTCACAACCGGCTCCCGTCTTCGACCAGCTCCTGCTTCGTGACCCGCACCGGCGGTACAACGCGCTGCGGGACGAGGCTCCGGTGCATCACATCCGCACGCCAGACGGCGCGCCCGCGTGGCTCGTCACCCGCTACGACGACGTACGAGCGGCATTCATCGACCCGCGTCTGTCGGTCGACAAACGCCTCAGCAGCACCGATGGTGAGCACGGTTCGTCGCTGCCCCCCGAGCTGGATGCGCATCTACTCAACCGTGACCCACCCGACCACACTCGACTCCGACGTCTCGCAGCGGCCGCCTTCACCCCTCGCCGCGTCGCCGACCTGCGCCCCGCGGTGGAGCGGATCGTCAGCACGCTGCTGGACGGTCTCGTCGGCCACGACCAGGCGGAGCTGATCGGCTCCCTCGCGTCACCGTTGCCCCTGCAGGTCATGCAGGAACTCCTGGGCCTGCCCACCCAGACCAGCGTCGACTTTCGGAGGTGGACGAACACTCTGCTCTCCGCCGACGCCAACCAGCCCGCCCAGTCCCGATCGGCCATGGCCAACATGCGCCGCTTCCTGGTCGAACAGCTGGCACACAAGAGGGCACGGCCCGGCGACGACCTGCTGACGGGTCTCCTCGCCGCCCGTGAGGACGACGACCGGCTCACCGACGACGAACTCGTCGCGATGCTCTTCCTGCTGATGTTCGCCGGCTACGACAACACCGCCGCGCTCATCGGCAACGTAGTCCACGCGCTGCTCACCAACACGGAGCTACCGGCGGCGGTACGCACCGGGTCGCTGGCCCTCGACGAACTCGTCGACGGTGTTCTGCGGTGGAACCCCTCCTTCCCGCTGGCAGTACGACGATTCGCCCGTGAACCCATCACCATCGCCGGCCAGACGATCCCCGCCGGTGATCGCATCTGGCTCTGTCTGGCCAGCGCGAACCGCGACCCCGCACAGTTCACTGCACCCGACACACTCGGTACGACCGGCATGCGGCGCCCGCACCTGTCCTTCGGGCACGGCATCCACTACTGCCTGGGCGCACCACTCGCCCGGCTCCAGACGACCGTGGCCGTCACCATCCTGCTCGACCGTTTTCCCGGGATCCGGCTGGCCGTGCCGGCCCACGACATCCGGTGGCGGGAATCGTTTCGACTACGCGGGCTGGTCGCCCTACCGGTGTTCCTGTAGGGCGACTGGGTGGCAGCGGGGCGGGCCAGCGTCGCCGCCCCGGCCCGCGAGCGCCGACGCGGGGGCGGGCAGGTAGGGGGAGATGTTGCGCCAGACACGCTCGATGTATTCCTCCTTCTCGCCGACCGGGACGACATAGTGCAGCGCGCCTTCGGCGGCGTCCTTGCCCTGGAGGCGGGCGATAGCCCAGGCGGCGAGGTAGTGCGAGGCCAGGCAGCCGCCCGCGGTGGCGACGTTGTCCTTCGCGTAGAAGGGCTGGTTAAGCACCTTGACGCCGGCGGCGATAACCCAGGGCTTAGTGATCAGGTCGGTGCAGGCGGGGATGTCGTGGAGCAGACCAAGCTTGGCCAGTACGAGTGCGCCCGAGCACTGCGCCGCGATGAGTTGGCGCGAGGGATCCAGATCGCGTAGGACGTTGATGATTGCCGGGTCTTCGACGACTTCACGGGTGGCAATGCCGCTGCCGACGATTACGGCGTCAGCGGCGCATGCCTGCTTAAGGGTGGACATTTGCTCGATAACCACCCCGTTCATCGACGTCACCGTGGGGCTAGGGGTGGCGATCGTGACGCGCCAGCCGTCGGTCTTGATGCGGTTGAGCACACCGAGCGCGATCAGGGAGTCGAGTTCGTTGTAGCCCTCAAAGGTGAGGATGGCGATATGCACGGTGGCTGTCCTTCCGGTTGGGCGGGTCTGGACCGACGGTAGGAGCCAGCGAACAGGACAGTCAAAAAATTGTCATGGATACAATTCGGCGTATGGCATCCGCACGTTACAAAGCCCTGGTGGACGCGTTCGCATCCGACATCCGCGCGGGGCGGCTCGCCGCAGGTACGCGGCTGCCGACCCACCGTGGGCTCGCCGCCCGCGAGGGCATCGCCGTGGTCACCGCAACCCGGGTGTACGCCGAACTGGAAGTGATGGGCCTGGTCAGCCGGGAACAGGGCCGCGGCACGTTCGTACGCGACCCCGCGGTTCCGGTCGGCCATGGCATCGATCAGCAGGCAGTCGCCACGGATGCGGTCGACCTCAACTTCAACTATCCGTCGCTGCCCGGCCAGGCCGACCTCCTACGGCAGGCCCTGCGGGAGGTGGCCACCTCCGGTGACCTCGACTCCCTGCTGCGCTACCAACCGCATCGAGGCCGTCCCCGGGACAGAGCCTCGATCGCGCGGCACTTGAGGCGTCGCGGAATCATCGCCGACGCGGATCAGATCCTCATCGTCACCGGCGCGCAGCACGGCCTGGCCGTCACCGTCATGGCCGGGCTCAATGCCGGCGACGTCGTCGTGGTTGACGCACTCACCTACCCGGGCTTCAAGGTGCTCGCACACGCCTTCCACCTCGACCTGCAGCCCATTCCCACAACTACCGACGGACCGGACCTCGAAGCCCTCGAAAAGCTGTGCGCGGCCCGCCCGGTGCGCGCGATCTACACCATGCCCACCCTGCACAACCCGCTAGGCTGGGTCATGCCGGCGGCCGACCGCGTCCGTCTGATCGAGATTGCCCGACGGAACGGCGCGATCATCATTGAAGACGCCTCCTACGCCTACCTGGTCGAGGACCCCCCACCGCCGTTGGCCGCGACCGCGCCGGAGATCACCGTCTACGTCTCGGGACTGTCCAAGAGCATCGCCACGGGCCTGCGGGTCGGCTTCGTCCTCGCTCCGCCGACCACCGTGCCCGCACTCGAACGCGCGATCCGGGCCACCACCTGGAACACCCCGGCACTGACCACCGCGATCATCTGCCGTTGGCTCGAAGACGGCACGGCGGACCAGCTAGAAGCGCAAAAGCGCGACGACGCCAGGGCCCGCCAAGCACTCGCCCGACAAGAACTGGCGGGCCTGCCGCTCATCAGCCACCCCTCGTCTTACTTCGCCTGGCTGCCGCTGCCCGACGACGCACGCGCCGATCGCCTGACCGCCACCCTCGCGCGGCACCACATCTCGGTCACCACGGCGCAGCCGTTCACCACCACGGTGCACACACCGCAGGCGATCCGCCTCGCCCTGGGCTCCACCGACCTCGACAGCCTCCAATCGACGCTGCGTACCGTGCGACGCCTCGCCTTCGAGGACACCTACGCCTGACTGCCACGGTGAACGGCCGCGGGTGCGGTCACCGTCGAGTTCAGCGCATCGGTGGAGGCGGACCCGGGAGGTGCCGGCTGCCGCGCAGGTCCGCGGCCAATGCGGGTGGCGGTCCGGAGCTTCCGCAGGAACGCTTCATCCGCGCTGGTAAGCGTGAAATGCCGGAACGACTTCGCTCGGCCGAGCTTCGGGTCATCCGGAGAGGATGGCATCTGCCTCGCACTCGACATCGAACCCTCACCGAAACACGTCGAAGCCACCCGCGCGAAACTCAAACGCATGGTCAACCGCCACGTCCTGACCGAGGACCAATCCGGAGTGTTTACCCTCACCCCGAAACGGACCTAATACTCCAAACCGCCCTCTTAGGCGTGCGGCTGCGGATTGCGGGCCCCGGTTAACCAGGTGCGGTTTGGGGGCCGGTATGGACCGTCAATTCTGGGCCCTTGCAGAAGTGCTTTTGTTGCCTTCGGCGAGGAGTCGCTGCACCTCACTGGTAACCTGCGGGGAAGCGATCGGAGCCCAGGCGGCGAACAGGGAGCGAAAGTACGCGCCGTGCTTGTCCACGGTAGAAGGATCTTGATCGATGACGTCCAGTTCGTTGACGATGCTGAGATCCACGAAGGGTCGCATCTGGCCGGGGCTCAGGTGCCACGTCTGATCGGTGAAGCGGTCGACGACCTCACCGGTTGTCGCCAGCTCTCGCCAGGTCCGCCTGCGGTCGCAGGCCCCGTACAGATAGACCAATGCCTCAGCGTTGTCGCCGATGAGGTTTCGCAGCGTGGCTCGATCGTTCCAGTCGAGCAGCGTCACATCGAAGCCGTCCGTGCCGTAAACGGCATGCGCGAGACCGGCCAGTTGCGTGTCAACGCCACACTCCAGCTCAGCGAGACGGCCATGCACCCGGCATAGGTGGGCGTAGAGAGTGCCGCCGGGGTGCTGAATTGTCTCAGCTCCACGCTGCCGTAGCCAGCGCCGCACGTCAGAGTCCGCACCCATGGCCCGACCTTACGTAAACCGCCTCTGGCAGGCATACCGGCAGCGTGGGCGGTTCGTCACACCGCTGCACCCTTGCTTCCTCGGGTGTCCAGGCAGTTGGGTCAAAGGCATGGCTCGAATCGCGTTTGACGATGCGGACGCTGCGGCGTTCGAGGCGACCGTCACCTCACTGACGACGGGCTCTCGGCTTGGCGGGAGGCCGTGACCCGGCACCTTGACCCTCGTGCAGGCATGCGAATACTCGACCTGGGCTCCGGCACCGGAATGTGGGCGCGAGCCTTCATTGACTGGTACGACATCGAGGTCGCCGCGGTCGAGCCCTCCGAGGCGATGCGTGCCCGCTCGATGCACCAGCCTGTCGTGCATGGCGACGCCGAGCGCATCCCGCTCGACGACGGCAGCGTCGACGCCGCCTGGATCTCCACGGTCATCCACCACGTGCCAGACCTGAACCGTGCAGCCCGAGAACTACGCAGGGTCGTCCGCCCCGGCGGCCCGGTGCTGATCCGCTCCGCGTTCGCCGGCCGACACCAAGCGATCACCCTGTTCCGTTACTTCCCCGAAGCCATCCGTGTGCTCGACACCTACCCCAGCGTGGCCGACGTCGAAGCAGCCTTCACTGCCGCCGGGTTCGTCACCGTCGGCCTCGAACAGGTCCCGCAGGTCACCGCGGCCTCACTACGCGAGGCTGCGACGGCACTGCGCCACGAGGCACACACCCCTCTGCAACTGATAAGCGACGACGAGTACGCCGCAGGCCTGGCCCGACTGCGCAAGGCAGCGCAACGTGAGACCGGACCGGTGGTTGACGCCCTGGACCTCCTCGTCCTCACCTGAGCAGCAACAAGATCTTGAGAAGATCACAGACAATCGTGGCAATATGGTTGGGGTCGCGGTGACTGCTATATCGGATCGTGGAGTGGCGCCCGTGCGCGTTTCGATGGCGGTTTATCCAGGCACGTTCGATCCGTTCACCCCGGGACACCGCGACCTGGTGGCCCGCGCTCGGGTGTTGTTCAATCGGATCATCGTGTTGCTGGCGGTAAACGCCGAGAAGCAACCGACCGCCGGGGCCACGGCCAGGGCCGTGCAGGTGCGCGACGCCATGCCGGCAGCCTGGGACAACGTCGAAGTGGACACCTGGACCGGCCTGACCACTGCCTACTGCCTCCGCCGCAGCGCCACGGTCATCGTCCGCGGCGTACGCACGGCCGCGGACCTTGGCTACGAGTACCAGCTTGCCGCGATGAACGAGCAACTCGGCATTCAGACCATCTGGTTGCCGACCCGTCCGCACCTGGCCGCCATTTCATCCACGGCCGCACGCGCACACCGATCGGCACAGTCGGCCCGCCGGTCGCATAACGCTGAAAGTAAGGCTCAGCTACCGTAAGCCATCCGTCCAGCGTTGATTCTCTGTCGCCGCTACGGGCGGGGCACGCTCAACTACGACGCAACACGCAGACCACCTTACTGAGGATCACCGCGCGGTCACCAGGGATGACGGGGTAGCGCGGGTTGCACGGTAGCAGGTCCACGGCGCCGTCCCGGATGCGCAAGACCTTGACGGTGGCCTCGCCGTCAATCATGGCGGCGATGATGTCGTCACTGTCGGCTACCGCTTGCTGCCGCACCACGACGACGTCCCCGTCTGCGATGCCAGCCTCGACCATTTAGTCTCCCCGGACATGCAGCGCGAACAGCCTTCCGTGGCCGACGAGCTTCCTGGGCAGGGTCAGGACTTCCTCGACGTACTCCTCGGCCAGAATGGGAGCGCCGGCAGCGATGCTGCCCAGCAGCGGAACCTGTACGCCGGAGCGTGAGCCCGGATCGCCGAGGGCGTCTGGGCGACGCGTTGGGCGGGCGTCAACAGCGCGTGGCCCGTGTGCAATCCGGCGCAGGAAGCCGCGCTGTTGGAGGACCTTCAGGTGGTGCGCCACCGACGATGGAGATCCGAGCCCGACCGCAGCGCCGATCTCCCGCACCGTCGGTGGATACCCATGGCGCTCGACCCACTGCCGTATCACGGCCAAGATCTGTCGTTGACGAGGACTCAAGCCGGGCAGGTCCGGAGGCAGCCCCGAGGTTGTCATCCTCGGACGATGCCCCCGCGTTCGATCAAATGTGCTAATCGGCCTGCGTCGCCAGCACGGCCTGTCAGGACGTCACCCCCGAGTCCGGTTCACTCAAGCAGCCGCCGCCCCCCAAGCTTCACTGGGTCGGGTCGCAGATAGTCGGGCCCACAACTCCAGCTTCAGCGGGATGTCTCAGATCGACTGGGACAGGACAGCCAGCTGTCCCGGCTCGCTGTAGTTGATGCATAAGCGTCCTTCTGGCCTGGGGTGCATCAGTTTCATTGAGCCGTCCATTCTGGGTGCGGCCCAGTGAATCTGATGTTCCTAGAAACAAGGGCGTCTCCCCGGATGGGGTTCGGGCGGGCGTAGATTTCGATCCAGTCGGCGAGCATGCTGTGGTGGTGGGGATGCCAGGTGTCGCGGGCTTCGGACCAGTCGAGGCGGTTGCCGAACTCGGCGTAGGCGCGGGCTCGGGTCGTTTGGTAAGCGACCCGGGTCTGCCAGCGCCGTTGGACGAACAAGCTCGCTGCGGAGACGATCTCTGGGTAGCTCGCGGCGTGGAACGCGGGATCCTCCGCGTGGTGCCGTTCCCTGGCCGGCCGCAGGACGGCTAGGCGTGGGCCTTGAGCGTGGCCGAGGTAGCGGCCGTGGATGTATTCCCAGGAGTCGAACGCGGCTCTGGTGGCGATGAGGAGGGCGACCTGGCCGTGACGGCGGACGAGCCGCCGGTGGTGGATCTGCGCTGACTTGATCTCCGGGAGGTGCTGTATGTCGATGGCGTTGTCGGTGACGGGCCACGCGGTGGCCGCGGGTGCTCGGGTGCCGAGCCAGATGTTGTGCTTGACGCAAGCGGCGATGTGGTGGGGGTAGTAGCGGTGGACCGGGCCGCCCCGGTGCCGGCGGACGCAGGGTGGGCAGGCCGGTCGAGCGAACGCTTGGAGCAGCCACCAGCGTGGTGCGGGTTGGCGTAGTTCGGGCAGAGCGAGCTGGAGCTGGTGAGCGCAATGGCCGGTGAGCGCACTCAGCTTGTCGAGGTTGAGGGTCCGCGTCTGTCGGTATGAGTTCTTGTCCGGTGAGGCGTCGATGGCTGTCTCGATGTCGCGGATGGTGGTGTGGTTGACCGTGGCGAGCCGCCGCAGGTAGGAGGTGACGGTTTCCCAAGCGGTCGGAGGCGTGGGGATGGGCAGCCGTCGTGTGGGTGGGGTGGTCATGCGGCACCCGATCGTTGGCGGGCTTGGCGGGCGGGACTCGGGGCGGGGGTGGCCGTCTCCGCAGCGTGGTCGAGGCGGATCGCGTCGAGGTGGCCTTTGGTGATCTTCTCGGTGCCGTCGAGAATGGCGTCGATCGCTGCGCCGCGGATGAGGTGGGAAAGGCTGCCGATCATGCCGCGTGATCGTTGGTAGAGGTATTCGCCGTGACGGGCGAGGGCGCCGGCCTTGTGGCGGTGCAGCCGCAGGGCCTGTTCCAGGGTGGCCACCAGCGCCCGCCAGCTCTCCTTCTGGCTGTTGGTGCCGTAGGCGAACGGCCGGGTCGCGATGGTGGCGAATCGGCTGGCGATCTGTTCACCGCGGGTGCCGGAGAACAGGTTGGCCCGTTCGACGTTGATGCCGGAGTAGACGAACGTGGCGGGGATCCGCTCGGAGAAGTATTTGAGCTGATCGGACGCCTCTGCCCCGGCTCGGGTGGCGAGGTTGAGGTTGTGGATTTCGTCGACGAGCACCAGGTCGCAGCCGACGTCGCAGAGCACGGCGCAGACGGCGTTGGTGACGTCGGTGATGTTGGACCGTGCTGCCAGGGGCAGACCGAGGAAGCGGGCGAACTCGACGGCGAGCATGCGGGGTGTCGCCGCTGGCGGGACCGTGACGTAGACGACCGGGATCCGCGGTCCGGTAACCGGGTTGCGCAGCGCGACGGCGAGTTCGTGGGCGCGGCCGAGTTGGGTGATGGCGGTCGTCTTGCCGGTGCCGGCGCCGCCGGTGATGATCAGCCCTCGGCGGGCAGATATTTGCCGGCGGTTGAGGATCAGCAGCCGGCGGACGGTCTTGACGACCTCCTGGATGGTCGGGGTGTTCACCACGATCAGGTCGCTGTGGTAGTCCAGCCGGGCGTCGTCATAGGCGGCCTGCTCGACCGGGCTCAGGTGCGGCCAGTCCAGGTGTAACTCGGGCGGGCGCGGGTCGCGCTGGACCCACCGGGACCAGCCTTCCTTGCTGGTCAGCGGCTCGTCAGCCGGCGGGGCGAACGCGGCGGTCATAGCCACCGTTGCGCCTCCTCGCGGGCGTCGAAGATGCCGAAGGGGATGACGTTGTCGACCTGCCCGTCATCGGGCTCGTCGACGTCGTCATCGGGTGCGGATGCGGGAGCGATGCGGGGCCGGTGCGACGTCGCGGCGGCCCGGGTCCTCGCTGCCACCCGCCGATCGGTCTCACCCGTCGGGGCCTGCGGTGCGGGGCCCTCGCCGGCGCGACGCAGCAGGCCGGCCAGCACCCGGGCGGTCGCGGTCTCAGCCGCTTCGCCGCCCGGGTCGGAGGTGACCTGTTGCCGGGCATGGCGCCAGGTGAAGTCCGCGAACGGCGCGGCCACCATCGGCAAGTGCGTCCACCCGGCACGGATCCACCCGCCGTCGCGGTGGTTGCGCACCCAGACGTGCGTCAGGTCATAGGGGTCGTGGCGAACCTCCCACAACCCCTGCCTGGCCACGACACCGGAGTGCTGCCTGCGGTAGGGATTTAGCGCCTTACTGTCGTAGGTGCGCCCGCCGAGGCGAACGCCGTAGTCGTTGACCGTGCGCCACGTCCCCGGCAGCAGCTCGACGTAGTCGTCGCCGGTGAGCATCAGCGGGACGTAGCCGGCCGCCGTGACCAACACCGCGAACATCTCGTTCGGCGACAGCACCCGCCCGGTATCCGGGCTGAGTAATCCCTCGTGCGGGCGCTGCTGCCACCCGGCGACGATCCACTCATCGAGCAGGTCCTGCATCTGGGCCATCGACCACACCGCCTCGGCCTGCACCTGACTACCCCGATGAGCCACGTCCCGGCCGGTGTAGCCGGCGACGTACTGACAGAACAGCGTGTTGATCGACCCGAACGTGCGCTCGACGATGCCCTTGTCCGTAGGGCTGCGCGGATGCGCCGGCTGCACCGAGATCCCCAACGTCTGGCAGGCCCGCAGAAACGTGTCGGACAGATAGACCTTCCCCCGATCGCAGACGATCGTCTCCGGCACCACCACCGGTTTCGCGGCGGCCTGCTCCATCCGCGCGTCGATGTCGGCCAGCCGCCGGTGCGGCAGCCGCGATGCCGCCATCCGCAGCGACTCGTCCCAACCCGGCCGCATCGGCTCGGGCACCAACATCCGTGCCAACAACAGGGACGCGTCCACGCCCTTCGTGCCCACCGGCCGCAGCACCGCGGCGCAGATAGTACGGGTGGCGACATCCACCGCCGCGGTCAACTCGACCCGACGGGCCTGACCGTCGTCGAAGACCACCATCACGTCCAACACGGTGGTGTCGATCTGCACCTGCTGACCCGGCCGAGCCGCCCACGTCACCGTGAACGGCCCGTCCGGTCGATTCGCCGTCGACCGGCGGCTGGTCGCCGCGCCGAAGGTGTGCTGACCGGACGACAAGGACGCGACCAGCCGGTTGAACGTCGCCTTCGACGGCAACCGCATCACCCCAGCCCCGTGCCACTCGGTCAGGATGTCCTCCACCCGCTGGCGTAGCCGTTGACGCGTGCCGGTCGACCGCGTGACCTCACCGGACAGGGCCTCACGGATCGCGGCCACGACCTCGGCATCCGCCCTGCCGACTGGCGACGTCGCCCGCTGTGACCGCCCGTCGACCAACGCCCGCAGGCCGCCGGTTCGGTAACGCTGCCGCATCCGCTGCACCGTCACGCCGCTGGTCTTCATCCCGGCCGCGGTTAGCTCCTGTGCCTTGGCCGCCTCACGCTGGCGCAACGTTCGGTGCTGCGGGTCGTACTCCGGTTTCGGCGTCATTCCCGGTTCGGCATCCGGAGGCAGGCCGGTTTCCACCTCCACGATGTGGCGCTCCCACCGCCGAGCCCGGTCTGCGACATCCTCGTCGAGGTCATCGAGCTGGTGAAGGGCTATCACCGCCTGCGCCGCTGCCACGGCCCCGCCGACAACCCTGAAGCCCGGCGAGTCGACCAGGTGCGTCAACAGCACCACCGTCGGCGTGCCGTCCGGGCCAACCAAGCGGACCCGCGAACCGGTCAGCGCCACGACCTGCTGCTCAACATCCTCGAAAACCACCCGGTCGCCGACTCGCAACAGCCGCGTCACGAGGCGGCCCGCACGATCGACGACGAGTCCAGCCGCACCGCCAGGTCAACATCCAGACGACGGGACCACAGCAGATGGAACAGCGTAGGTAGAACAGCGATCGGATCCCCCACCGTCTCGGCACCCTTCATCAGCGGGAACGGCTCCATGAACACCTCCACCAGGCCGGCCGCGACAGGTTCGACGAGATGGCGAGGATGCCGATACCCGGCCAACCACTGCACATTGGCCAACCACACCGCCTCATGCGCGTGGACCAGCCGGTAGCCCCAACCGATATCCGCGCAGGCCCGCGCGGTGGCCTCGAACCTCACCGCATCGCGCGGCTTCACGCGGGACGCAGGGCGGCAGTCGACCACAACACCCGTTCCGTCCGCCTTGCGCGCAAAGAAGTCCGGCGCGTGCGACCGGACCCGACCGTCCTCCGGCCAAAACAACCAGAACGGCTGAGCCGCGAATGCGACCACCGTCGGGTCGAAGTCCATCGCCATGGCCTCGTCGCGCTCCAGCCAGGACTCGTACCCGACATGTCTCCCCGAACTGGCCGACCAGTAGAAGCCCGGGTAGTTGCGCTGACCCCGGTACGACGGAAACGACCGCACCGGCGACAGCCGCTCGAACGGCACCTCCGCAGCCTCACTCATCGTCCGACGGACCTCATCGCCGTCGGGACCGGCGTACGCGACTTCGAACCCGGTCGGAGGGACCACCCGGGAACCGGGAATGGCCCGCAGGCGCTTCGCCAACCCTGGCCTCCTGACGACGTCCCTTGCGTTGACCCCACGCGGGCAGATCCCTGTCGCCGAACGGAGCTCAGTCTCCGTACCAGTGGAGCGCCAGGCCCGGCTCGTCACGCCACCGCACCAGCAACGTTCGTAGCGCCGCCACCAACCCACGCTCCACGTCGTCACCCGCCGCCGCCTCCAGACGGTCAACTTCGGCATTGAGCTGCGGCAGATCCTCACGGCTGAGTACGCCATCTGACCACGGGTCCAGCTGGCCCAAGATCGGAAGTCGGTTTCCGCCGGCCGCGTTCATCAACGGCAGCAACTCCTCCACAGACACGTCGAGCAACAAACCGCGTTCCTCCGCCGTGGCCCACTCTTTGGCGTCAGCGCGGTGGCGCTCACGCCGCTGCGCCCGGGTGGCACGACGCAGTCTCTTCGGACGCGACTGCGGAGGGCGCAGCACCAACAGCAGACCCACCCCGGCGACGGTACGGCATCACTTTCACTGAGCCGGCATCAGATCCACCGATCCAAGACGTCAACCTCACTGAGCCGCATCAGATGCGCCGAGCCAGGACACCAGCACTCGACCACGCGGCAGCGACCGCGAACCTCGATACACCATAACAGTCATTATGATGTATCGAGATTTTGTCCGCTTTGTCACTTCCTTTGGATTTTCGGATTACCAATAACAAAAATTCGATAATTGGCCACTGGTTGTGCCTGAAGATGAGGGAGAGCGTTGGTACCGCTGATGTGGCGGCGTGCGGTGCTGAACAATCCGGCGCTCGGCGGTGCTCGCGTCTTGTGGCCTGTCCGTAGTTTCCAGCCCAAAAACAACGCTAAGCAGTTGATCTAGCCCTGCACCTGGGGCGCGGCTGTCCTGCGATGCGAGTCGCAGGGACCATCTCGCCGCTTTCCTGCGATCCCGGTAGGTGAGATGCGAGATCAGTGGTAGGTGAGGGGCCGGGGTTGGGCGGCGAGATCAACGTCTACGGGCGTGCCCGTTTAGGCCGCCTGGGCATGCGTGGCGCTGATGCGGAACGGGTGGGTGTACTCGGCACCGCAGCCGGCGCACCAGGCTCGGAACAGCAGGCTGGTGGCGGTGTCTGCGAGACTTGGGTCCACCTTGTAGCGGGTGCCTTCGATCATGGCGTAGAGGTGCCGCCAGCGCATCGGGCAGAGGCAGGCCGTCGTGTTCATGCCGCCGTCTGTCCGTCGTCGGGGTCGGGGGCTCGCCACTCTCGGGGCTTGGCGCCGGTGGCGTCGGCTACCTGGGCGACGTCGCGGTGGCTGTAGGCGGTGCGCACGCCGGAGATGGACATGCCAACGGCGGCGGCCACGTCGCCCAGTGTGTAGGGACGGGGCTGGACGAACTCGCGGCTGTATGCAATCAGCTGGCGGATCCGCTGTTCGGCTTGCTCCTTGGCGCGGCGGGCGCCGGCCAACGCGTCGATCAACGGGTCATGATCATCATTTTCCCACGCCATCCGTAGGTTCCAGACGATGTTCTCCTGCTCTTCAGCCGCTTGGTCGCGCGCGGCGAGGAATCCGTCGTCATGTTCCTCGCCGCGTTCAGGTTGCGGGATGGGGCACAGGATTGCGGCCACGTCGGTGAAGATGTCTCGTTGAGTCATGTCTTACATTCTGCGCATGTAGTTGCGATGATCGCAACTAGTTTTGCACGTCGCATTTTCGTCTAGCCTCTGCAAATTTGTGATCTTGTTCGAGAATCGACCGTTTCCCGAACAAGATCGGAAACGCCAAGCCGGCCCGGTCAACCCCGTACATGTGACCTTCGCCGGTTAGTGGCGGTGGAACTCTACGGTTGAGTGGCGCGTAGTTGTGCTGCGCAGCAGGCTCGCACCGTGTTCTTGAGTTCCTCGATCGGTGGCCCCCAGCCGCCTTGCCACGCGTCCTCGGTGCCGTAGAGCTGGCCTAGGGGAAGGTCGATCACCTCGTTGTCGTAGTCGGCGCGCATGACGATGTCTTCGACTTGTTGGGTGACCCAGAGCTCGCCTGCGCGTTCGGACAGGCACATCTCGGCCAGTTGTCGGAATGCTTCGGCGGCTGCTGCCATGGTGGTGGATGGCAGTGCGATTCCCAGCTCGGCCAGGGCGGCGGGGAGCAGGTCGTTGACGGTGTGCGAGTCTCGGCCGTTGAGCCCGGCAAGTTCCCGTAACGCTGGGCTGTCCTGGCCGTCGGCCAGCCACTGCGCGGCCCACCAGGGGACCTCTTCGGTGGGTGCGACGCCGAGCACGAACCAGGCCGCCACCGTGACCGGTGTGGGGGTTCGCGGGTCATGGTGGTGTTCAGTCATCGGCCGCGACCAGCAGGGACAGGATGCGGTTCACGCGGTCAATGAGTACCAGTTCGTGGAATTCGGTGTGGACGCCGCCCCAGTCGTGGAAGGCCGCCGGGCCGAGGTCGCGTAGCTTGTACACCCGGTCGGCGGCGCGTAGCCGCTGGTACGCCTCCCGCTCCAGGTCGGGCCGCAGGTGCTCCGGAAGCGGTGCGTGTTGCTCGGCCCAGGCGCGTAGGTGCCGCTGGGCCGCGTCGGCGCCGATCGGGTCGTAGCAGGCGGGCCTGATCCGTTCACGCCAGTACGGGCCGTGCCGTTCAGGGTCGCCACCGGGGTCGCTGCCGGCGTAGTTGTCGCCGAAACGCTCGTGTGCGATCAGCGCCGCCAGGAGGGCGCCGTCGTCGTCCGCTGTTTCGGGTAGGCGGAAGTGCTGAAGGTCAACCCACTGGAAGGTGCCATTGGCGAAGTTGATGAAGGCGTGTGCGAAGTGCACAAGCCGGGCCGCAGCGGTTGGTGCATCGTTCGCGCTGATAGAGGCGTCGGGCCCTTGCAGCGCGACGAGCAGGCGTAGCTGAACTTCGTGAGTGAGGCTGACATGCCATGTCACTTCGCCGGTGACTGTAGTACCGAGGGGCGGGACGACGTCGTGGGCTATCGCGGTGCTCTCGGCGTATCCCAGGGCGTCGGGCATGCCGTCGATGCGGATGAACACGCCGAACGGCTTTCGGGCGATGACTGTGCCGGTGACCCGTGCTCCGCAGGGTAGCGCCTGCACGGTTGTCGGCCAGGCCCTCCGGAGCCGATCCGGGTCGTCGTCGCGCGGGTTGGGCCAGGGGTACCCGGTCATGGCCGGTCCTGCTGACGGGTGGAGTCGAGCCACTCCGCGTCGTTCCATGCCACCGGCGTCGCGCCCACTGGTTCGAACCGGATGGCCGGGTCGTTGGACTGCACCAGACAGCACACGCGGTGCCCGAACAGTGCCGCTGCGCGGGCCTGGCCGGCGATGATGTCCAAGACGACCTGCGCTGTCCGGGGACAGCGGCGGGAGAAGGTGTCGTAGCCGGTAAAGATCAGCACCAGACCGGTCGCGTCCGGGGTGGTGCCGTAGTC
This sequence comes from Salinispora pacifica CNR114, assembly GCF_000514775.1. Lineage (GTDB taxonomy): Bacteria > Actinomycetota > Actinomycetes > Mycobacteriales > Micromonosporaceae > Micromonospora > Micromonospora pacifica. The sequence continues at coordinate 290,412 of NZ_KI911467.1, forward strand.
GTAGGTGACCACGTCGCTCAGGCAGTCGTTGAGCGCGTTGAGGTTGTGGCCGTAGTAGTCGGGAAAGTGCAGCGCCGCGGCTATGTCACGATGCAGATCCGCCTCCGATGGCCAAGTGGAGGCGTCCAGCCGCACCACCTGGTAGCCCTGTTCCCGCAGCGTCGCGACGACGGTATCCAGCACCGACGTGCGCCAGAACAGCCGCACGTATGAGGGCGCCACGAGCCTAAATGCGGCGTCACCGGACAGCTCAGCGTCGAGATCGAACGCGCTCACACGAGTTCCGCCGAGGCTGGGTCCGCGAGGTAGCGGTGCAGGGAGGTCTTGGGGATGCCGGTCTTGGCGGCGATCTTTCCCAGGCTGGTGCCCTGAGCCTTCAGCAGCCGGGCGTATTCGATCTTGTCGGCGGAGTGCGCGATGGGGCGGCCGACGTGCCGGCCCTTGGCCTCGGCTGCGGCGCGGGCATGCGCGGCGCGTTCGGCGGTGAAGGTCCGTTCCATCTCGGCGAACAGTGCTAGGAGCAGGAAGGCGATGCGGCCCATACCCTCATCGGTGGTATTGATCGGCAGCGGATCTGCGAGGGACCGTACGCCGATGCGCTTCTCGGCGAGGTCGTGCACGAGGTTGAGGACCTCGCGGAGGTTGCGGCCGAGGCGGTCGAGGGTGTGCACGACGATCGTGTCGCCTGCTCGCGCGTAGCGCAGTAGTGCCGCCAGGCCCTCGCGGTTGATTGTGGTGCCGGATTTTTTGTCGGTGAAGATCTGCTCGCCTGGGATGCCGTCCGCGGTAAGAGCGTTGAGTTGCCATTCGAGGCTCTGTTTGGTGGTGGAGACGCGGGCGTAGCCGAGGTCGAGCCCGGCTGGAGGGTGCGGTGCGGCGGCAGCCATCCGGAGATCGTACCGGAAGTCGGCGCTGAACCGCATTTTCGGAACACCCATTGTGGGACGAACTGTGGAACGAGTGGGTGCCGACGCCAACCACCACGGCGGCCACGCCTTCACCGTCGAGCCCTAGCGACGGCACCAGCTCCGGCCCTGCCGACCAACCAGGCTCGGCGGGGCCGGACCTGCACGTGGCGGCGCCCTACCAGCCGCGGCGGGTCTGATAGGGCGGCAACTGGTTGCGCAGCACCCCAGCGAACTCGATCCGCAGGGCCGCCAGGTCGACCGCCCGAGCACCCATCCGCTGGCCCAAGTCGGCGAGGGGCCATGACGCGAGGTAACCGAACCGCACCGCGTACACCCCAACCGTGTGCAGGCGGTGACGGTCCGAGTAGTCCATCAACGTGTACCCCAGCAGCTGGTCCAGGTCGGTGCGCGGCAGCGACGCCGCCCGGCTACCGTCCGCGCGGGGCTTGCCGCCCTGGCCGGCCTTGAAGTCGACCAGCATCCCACCAGCGATCAGATCCGCGTCGGCGGCGAGGTCAGCGCTGCCCTCGAACGTCATCCCGGTCGTCACCGGTCCGGCCGGCAACACTGGCAGCAGCCGCTCGACCGCCAGGTCCCACATCGCGACCAGGTCAGCTACCTCCACATCATTAGCCAGCGCGAGTAGATCCGCCGCGCCACTGGAGGCGTTCAGGCGCATCAGCCGGGAGTGCTCCACCGACGCCGCCCGGTACAGCTCCACCAGCAGCGCCAGGGCGTAACAGACCCGCGCCCACCACTCGTCACCGCGATCGGCGAACCCGGCCGGGCGCATCCGCGGCTCCACCTCACGGTTCGCCGTCTGGCGGGGTGACTCCCCGGCCGCGAGCTCGTGAAGCAACTCCTTGCCTGCCCGCAGGCACGGCGCCCGTCCCGACAAGAGACCGACCAGCGGCAGGGCGATCGACGGCTGCGGGTCGACAAGCATCCGCAGCCAGAAGTCGATCGCCGCCCCCCTGCGTACCCGGCGCCGCCCCAGCCGGCATCAGCACCTGCTGAGCACCGGCCCCGACGCGGAACTCCGCCTGAATTTCCTTGTGCTGCGGGAACGTGGCACCCAGCCACGCCGCCACCGGGCTCTGCCGGTCCTTCACCTCGTACGTCAACGCAGACATATCGGCACGCTACCGAAAGTAGCCGACAAGAAGCTCCAAGTGATTCATCGCCCCTGTGGGCTGCGCCCGGCGGAGGACCGCCGGGCGTGCCCTCGTGGTCAGCGGTGCGCCGGGGTGACCTCGGCGAGCCGCAGTGGCCGGTAGCCGTCGGTGTCGAGTTGGGAGAGTTCGCCGTCGATGTCGACGGAGTGGGTGCCGTAGAAGTGGACGTTCTCGTGGTGGGTGGGCCAGATGTGCGCCAGGACCTCGTCGTCGACCTGGCGGTCGTCGCGGCGTAGCGCGCCGACGGCGAGGCCGTGGTACTCGGTGGACCAGCAGACGATCGCGTTGGTGGCCAGGGTGAGACACCACATCTGCTCGGTCTGCTGCTCATGGTGCCGACGCCGCAGCGCTCCCTCGCCGGCGTAGGCGAGGGAGCGGCGCAGGGCGTGCAGGTTCTCGCCCTTGTTAAGCTGCCGGGAGATGCGCCGCCGGTAGGTCTCGTCGGCCAGGTACCGGGCGGCGTAGACGGTGCGGCGCAGCGCCCCGTACTCCTTGATCGCGCTGGTCAGCGTGTTCTGCTGCCGTTTCGAGGAGCACAGCTTCCCGACGACCAGTGCGGCGGTGGCGTGGCCGCCCTGCACGCTCGCGGCGACGCGCAGCAGATCGTCCCAGGTGCTTGTGATCAGGTCGGTGTTCAGGCGCCGGGTCAGCAGGCCACCGGCGCGTGGGTAGCGGGCGAGGAACTCGGCGTTCGGCCCGGTCCGGTAGAGGGTGATCTTCCCGAGGTCGCGGATGCGCGGTGAGAGCTGCTTGCCGACCAAATCGAACAGGGCGAAGTTGGCCAGGGTCGCGCCGTGGGTGTCGGTGGCGTGCTCGAACACAGCTAGGTCGGTGGCGTTGCCCAGCAGCCCGTCGAGGACGTAGTGCGACTCCGGCGCCGTGGCCACGATGACCTTGGTGTCGAAGGTGGAGTGCTGGTCGGAGACGTGGGTGTAGGTGGACACGCCCTGCCCCCGGGCGAAGTACCGGGACAGGTGACGTGCGGTGATCGACTTGCCCTTGATCGGGAACCGCTGCCCGTCCGACGACGACAGGGTTCCGGAGCCGAACGCCTGGGTCAGCGGCAGCCGGTGGTGGTAGTTCACCACCGCGGCGTTGGCCGCCTCCAGCGTCTCGGGCCGGAAGTACCACTCGGCGGTCCAGGCCAGCACGTCGTACGGCACGCCGCAGGACTCGGCCATCGCGGACAGGCCCATGTTCGTGGCCTCGGCGATGATCACGTACATCAGGTTGCGCTTGAGCTCGGCCGGCCGGTTCACCTTCCCGCCGGCGTGCACTAGGTGGTCGGTGAACCCGGTCCGCGCGTCAACCTCCACCAGCACCGACGCGATCGGCACCCGCGGCAGCATCCCGGCCAACTCCGCGCGCAACGCGTCGGCCTCGGCGGGAACGTCCTCGGCGGTCAACGGCGGGATGATCAGCTCCCCGTCGTCGGTGAGGCGCACCTCGCCCGGGTTGCCCTTCGCCAACTGGGCCTCCAGATCGGCCAGGGCGGTGTGTAGCTCGTCGTCGGCCTGCGCGAGCGCGTCGGCGGCCTCGACCGGTTTGCCGACCAGGTGGCAGAACTCCACCTTCTGCGGCGCCCACGCCGCCGGGGTGAGCAGAAACGACGCCGGATCGGCGTAGCGGCGCGACCCGGGCACGAACACGTCACCCGAGCGCAGCCCGTCCCGAAGGCCAACCAGCACAGCGATCTCCCAGTACCGGCGGTACGCGGTGACGTCGCCAGCCTGCTCCGCGGCGACCAGGTAGCCGGCCCACTTCGTCGGCACGAACCCGACCGGCGCACCGGCCGGAACCTTGCGGGCACCGGTGGCGTACAACTCAGCCAGCACACTCACCGCCTGCAGCAGCTGCTCGGTGCCGGGCCCTCCAGCGAACTGCACCGCCGCGAGCACGGCCGGGGCGAACTGCCGCAGGTACGACATCGACGCGTCCAGCATGCTGAGCTGCCCGTGATCACGCGGCAGCCGCTCACGGCGCTCGGCCCACGCAGCGCGCATCCGATCCATCCCGATCCGGCCGCGCAGCAGCGTGCCGATCTGCTCATCGCCGATCCCGGTGTCGAGCACGATCGTCAGGATCTCGTCCAGCAGCGCCTGCCGGTTCTCCCCGCCCTTCGCCCGTTCCGCCAGGGCCTCGGCCACCTTCTGCTTCGCCGCCGCCTCCCGCCCGCTGATCGCCTGGTCGAACAGCAGCAACGTCTCATCCAGCACGTCGACCGCCGACTGCGCCAACAGGGTCAGCAGGATCGGATACCGGCGCTCCGGCTCACGCCGCTGCAACGCCTGCCCCGTCAACCGGCGACCCACCCCGGCCAGGAACCGGCGCCGCTCCGCCGGCAACATCGACAAATCCAGCATGTGCGCGTCCAACCGGCGCAGGTAGGTCAGCTTCTCCAACTCGGCCTTCACCGCAGCCGGGCTCGACGACGTCGGCCCCACACCCAGCCACGCCAGCGGAGTCCGGCCCAGGTAGGCGTCCGGAACCAGCAACAGGTCCAACTCCGCGCACCGCCGGTCGGTCAACAGGTGCCGCACCCGCGCCCACGTCTCACCCCGAGCACGGGCCCTAGCCGCGGCCACCCGCCGCAGCAGCAGGATCACCCCAGGCCGCACCACCCGCGACGACAACAGATACTCGCAGGCCAGCCGGAACAACAGCTTCGGCGAGTCGTGCTCCATCGCCCGAGCGAACAGGAACTCGTCGAGGTCCTTCCACCCGACGGTGTCCATCGACCGCCAGCCGGCATAGCCGGCCACCTCCCGCAGATGCCCCGTCCGGGTCTGCTCCCGCTCCCCGTACCCACGCAGCTCACCCATCGCGATCCCGAGCCGCTGCGACAACCGGCCCACCACGGCCGCCGGCGCCGCCGCAACCTCATCGGGCACGAACCCCAGCCACGGCAGCGTGCACAACTGCACCGCCACACCCAACACGTTGCGGCCCGTACGGAACTGGCGCACGAACGCCTCATCCGCACCGGTCAACGTGAAGTACCGGATCAACTCCGCCCGGTTGATCTCCGGGAACCCCCGAAGCCGCGCCAGATCCTCCGCCGAGAACACGTCCTGAGTCGCCACAACCCCACCACCCGAGCATCGATCGTCACCGAACGGGACGGCACGCTACGGGCCAGATCAGAGCTTGATCAACCCTCAGTTCTTAGCGTTGTTTTTGGGCTGGAAACTACGGGCGGGCCTTGTGGGAGACCGGGGTCTTCCGTGGGAGGCCGTCTGGGGTGTCAATGAATCTCGAACGTGATTACTGCCGGAGCCTGCGAACCTGCGCCGGCTCAAGCGGGAGATCGAACGGCAGTGGGGCGCCGTGGCGTTGATTGACACCGGCATCAAGGCCGCCGCGGCCGGCGATCACGGGCACAGCGAGGACGACCTGCGATATGTGCGCCGCCGATTCTTATCGGCCGAGAGCGCACAGGCGATGGCCGTGGAGATCACCAACGCCACCTTCGCCGTGCGCTCCGAGAGCATCTGGGGCACTGGGTCGACGGCGGTGGCCAGCGACTCGACGCACTTCGGTGCTTACGACCAGAACATCTTCACCCAGTGGCACTCGCGCTACGGTGGCCGCGGCGTGCTCATCTGCTGGCACGTCGAACGCACGTCTATGGCGATCCACTCCCAGCTGATCTCCTGCGCTGCGTCCGAGGTCGCCGCGATGGTGGAGGGCGCGGTCCGGCACGGCACCACGATGCAGGTGGAGGCGAACTATACCGACAGCCACGGCCAGTCCGAGATCGGCTTCGGCATCACCCGGCTGCTCGGCTTCGACCTGCTGCCGCGCATCAAGCGGATCAACCACGTCAAGCTGTACCGCCCCGCCGCTCGCGAGGCTGGTGCCTGGCCGGGGTTGGCGCCGGCGATGTTGGCCGGGCGATCCGCTGGGATCTGGTCGCCGAGCACCTCCGCGCCCGGCAGTGCGGCTGGCCCGGTGTCCGGACCGGGCGCTACGGCAGAGCTGCCGTAGCGCGCGTGCGCCTGGTCGTGCTCAAGGACCGGCGATGCTCGTGCGCGTCCCGGTGGCCTGCTCCGGTCCTGTGCCGGGTGGGGTTCTGAGGCGGCCGAGGCCGGGCAGGACCCGGCCCACTCGGGTGGCGTAGGCGGTGTAGGCCGCGCCGTGCAGGCGGATCAGGTAGGGCTCCTCGGCGGCGCGGACCTGCAGCTGCACCGACACGACCAGCACCAGTGTGGCGGCTAGGGAGATCAGGTTGGGGGTCATCAGGGTGATGCCGAGGCTGGTGACGGTCATCGCGGTGAAGATCGGGTTGCGGGCGAGGGCGAAGACGCCGGTGGTGACGAGCGCGGTGCGCTCGCCGGGGTCGAACCCGATGCGCCAGGAGGCGCCCATGTGCAACTGCGAGACGAGGGTGGCCAGCACCCCGGCCACAGCCAGGACCAGTCCGGCTGTGCCCGCCACCCGGTGGTCGAGCACGCCGAGCGGGGGCAGGCCCGCGATCGCGGAGACTGGGCCGGCCGGGCCGAGCAGCAACGCGGCGGCGAACAGCAGCTTCGCCCACCATCGGAGGGTGCCGGCCGGCCCGGCGTCCAGGCGCAGCCCGGTATCGCCGGTGCGGCGCCATTGCACGACGCTGCGCCATCCGAACGCCAGCGCCAGCCCGGCCAGGTAGATGGTCAGAGCGGCTACGGCCATCACCGCGCCCCGGGATCGGTCGTGTCGCAGCAGCCGTCGCCGCAGCCACCGGCGGTCGCGTCACCAGTGGTAGCGACGGCCGGGGTGGCGTGCAGGGCGGCGTTGGGCGCGCAGCAGGTGTCGCCCTTCCACGCCTCGCGGCCTTCCTTGACGGCGACGGCGGCGATAACCAGGGCGGCGATCGGGTCGGCCCAGGACCAGCCGAACAGGCTGTTGACCGCCAGGCCGACGAGTAGGACCGCGGACAGGTAGGTGCACAGCAGGGTCTGCTTGGAGTCGGCCACCGCCGTGCGGGAACCGAGTTCGCGGCCGGCCCGGCGCTGCGCGTACGACAGCACCGGCATCACCAGTAGCGACACCGTGGCCAGCACCAGGCCGACGCTGGAGTGCTCAGCCTCGGCGCCACCGAGCAGCGCGCGCACCGACTCCACGGTGATGTACGCGGCGAGGACGAAGAACGACACGGCGATGATGCGCAGCGCCGTCTTCTCCCGCGCTTCGGGGTCTCGGCCAGCGAACTGCCACGCCACCGCGGCCGCGGAGGCCACCTCGATGATCGAGTCCAGGCCGAAGCCGATCAGCGCCGTCGACGAGGCGAGGGTGCCGGCGGTGATCGCCACGACCGCCTCGATCACGTTGTAGGTGATCGTCGCGGCGACGAACAGCCGCACCCGGCGGGCGAGCACCGCCCGCCGGGCTGGTGTCGGTCCGGCCGGGGTGAGCTGGATCAGGGGCAGGCTCATCAGCAGCAGCCCTTCGAGTCGGAGTCCGGGCACGCGGCCGGGTCCACGGCCAGGACCAGGCCGAGCAGGTCACCCAGGGCATGCGCCAGCCGCGGGTCGGCCAACTCGTAGCGGGTACGTCGGCCCTCCGGCGCGGCGACCACCAGGCCGCAGCCGCGCAGGCAGGTGAGATGGTTGGACAGATTCTGCCGGGTCGTGCCCAGCAGCTCGGCCAGCTCCGCCGGATATCCGGGCCCGTCGCGCAGCGCCAGCAGCAGCCGCGCCCGGATCGGATCCGACAGCGCGTGGCCGAAGCGAGCCAGCACCTGCCCGTACGTCAACGTCTCCACACCCCACAACAGTACACCCAATGCTGTACTAACGGCAGTGGGGATGCGTACTGCCTCACAGGGAACCCCCAGCAGCCGCTCAGCCACTGAATAAAGCCGCCGCTGTATCCTCGCCGGGGTTGTGGAAGGGGCGCCCGAGCGGACGGGCCCGCCGGATGAAGGGATGCTGATGGGGACGAACAACGCTCGTAAGCGCACGGCTAAGGGGCCCTCGGGCGCCGGCGGCGCCCGGCCCGGTCGTCCAGGAACGGGTGCGCCCCACGGCGGCACGGGGTCCGCCCGCGCGGCGGGAGCGGCCCCGTCCAAGGCTGCCCAGTCGGCGGCCAAGGCAACGCGGAAGATCCGCAAGACGGGCATGAGCACGAACCTCAAGGTGACCCTCGGCGTGCTGACCATCGCGCTCGCCGTGCTGGCCGGCGTGGTGCTGGTCAACCGCGGCGGCGACAGCACGCCGGCGGCCGTGGCCGAGGCGGTCGTGCGCCCCGACAGCCACCGGCTGTCCACCGCGGTGGACAGCAAGACCACCGTGGTGGAGTTCCTCGACTTCGAGTGCGAGTCCTGCCTGGCCGCCTACCCGAGCGTGGAGAAGCTACGCGCCGAATACGGCGACCGGATCACCTACGTGGTGCGGTACTTCCCGATCGCCAGTCACCCGAACGCCTACAACGCCGCGCACGCCGCCGAGGCCGCCGCCCGGCAGGGCAAGTTCGAGGCGATGTACAAGAAGCTGTTCGACACCGCCACGGTGTGGGGTCACCAGCAGCAGTCGCAGGCCGCCGTGTTCGAGGGCTACGCCCAGGAACTGGGCCTGGACATGACCCGGTTCAAGGCCGACGTGGCCAGCACTCAGGTCGCCGACCGGGTCAAGGCTGACGCCTCCGACGGCGAAGCCCTCGGCGTGCAGGGCACCCCGACGTTCTTCATCAACGGCGAGAAGTTCGCCGGCCGCCCCGACTACGCCGGTCTCAAGGCCGCCGTCGACGCCTCGCTGAACTCGTGACCGCGACCCTGGCCGACACCGCTGCCAAGCATCCGGCCGGTGACCCGCCCACCCTGGGCTACCGGGTGATCGGTTGGACGCTTACCGTCGGCGGGCTGATCGGCGCCCTCGCCGCGTTCGTCCTGACCGTCGAGAAGATCGCCCTGCTCAGGGACCCCGGCTACACGCCGACCTGCTCGATCAACCCGATCCTGTCCTGCGGCTCCATCATGGCCACCGGCCAGGCCGAGGTGTTCGGATTCCCGAACCCGCTCATCGGCCTGGCCACCTTCCCCGTCGTCGCCGCTACCGGCGCCGCCCTGATCGCCGGCGCCCGGCTGCCCCGCTGGTGGTGGCTCACCCTGCAGGCCGGCACCGTGTTCGGCGTCGGGTTCGTGCACTGGCTGTTCTACCAGAGCCTCTACCGTATCGGCGCGCTCTGCCCGTACTGCATGGTCGTCTGGGTCGTCATGATCGTGCTGTTCACCTACACCACCCTGCACAACCTTGACCGCGGCCACCTGCCCGCGCCGCGGCGGCTCACCGACACGCTGCTGCAGGTGCACAGCGCCATCCCCACCGTCTGGCTGCTGATCCTCACCGCACTGATCGGTCTGAAGTTCTGGGACTACTGGCGCACCCTGCTCTGACCACCCCCGCCCAGGGCGGAGCCTCAGCCCCGGCGGGGGTCAGGTGCCCGAGCCGATGCGGCGCGCTCGATCGCTCGGTACACCGTCGAGCGGGCGACGCCGAACAACTCGGCCAGCTCGGCGCTGGTGTGCTCGCCGGCCGCGAGCAACGCCACGAGATGCGTCTCCTGCCGCGGGTTCAGCTTGGGCTGCTTGCCGCGTACGCCACCGAAGGCACAGCAGCTATCGACATCTGCGAGTGCGGCGGCGAGCTCGCGGCCGAGCTGGCTCAGCAAAGATCGACTACAGTCGGTCATGTTGGCCGACTCGGCGGCGTCCGGATCTGCCGAAAGTAGTGCGTTCTTCGTGCCGCGGCGGCGAAAGGGATGCCGGTAAGTCTTGGGTGTCCGGGGCCGGCGTGAATGACGATGATGCGGTGGTCGTCGAGTCGACGACGTACCAGATCCGGCCGGCGAGCCGTAGAGTGCCCGGCGTGTTCGATCATCCGTCCGGTTGTTCCTGCTGCTATGAGCCTCTTGACCCACAGACTTCGACATCCGGTCGGCTGCTTCTGATCCGATCCTTACCCTGTCGGAACAGGAACGGGCGGCGGTGTGGGGCGGTCGGAACCTGATGCAGGCCGAGGGGTAGGAGCCTTCGTGCGCGGCTCGTAGCCGTCAATCACACGATTTGCCGCGACCAAAGCGCACGGACCTGCACACACGCAACGTCGCAGCCCTGACCACCCTCGCGGCACCGGAACACCGTCGCCAGCTTCGACGGACGGCAGCCAGGTTGTTGAGGACCGCGTGGATTTACCCTGGTGCGTGCCCGCCCATGATCTGCCCCTCATCGCCTGCGGCGGCCCTCCCTGCCAGGTCATTTCCGCCGGCTACGAGCGGATCATCGGCTTTGCCGCAACAGCGGAGGAAGCCGCGGAGCTGGTAGTCGAGAACCTGCCGCCCGCCCCGACGCTCACTGGCTCGACGCACTGATCTGGCCGTCCGAGTGTGGCGGCCGTCGGACGGGGGGCTTCGAGCCAGTCAGCTCACACGGGGCCGTCGAGATAGCCGACGTCGGTAGAACCTGACGCGACGCGGACGCGATACCCCCAGTGCCGTAAGACCTGGGCGATCTTCGCGGCGCCAGCCGGGTTGGCGGAGTGGACGTTGATGACGCCGACGTCAAAGGGGCGCTTGTCGAAGGCGGCCCGCTCCAGGACCGCCACGACCGGCCAGATCGTGTCGTCCCCGCCGAGATCGTGGTCTAGCCACAGCTCGTCCAAGCGCCGGTCCCGGCACCGATCGAGGAGTTCAACTCCTGCGGCGCTGGTACGGGCCACCTGGGCACCACGGCCATCCACGAACGAACGAAGGTCATCGACCAGGACGATCGTTCGGCGGGCATCCACGCGATGATGATGCCTGGCAGCATCGTGATGCGACATCCGGATTTGCGGCGGATCGGGCGTAGGTCACTGCTGCAGGCCGTCACCGATAGGACTACCGGCCGTCTTCCCACCGTGCGGCGGCCCACGCTCGTTCGAACTCCTCACGATCGATCTCCTGGTTCGGCAACTGCGGATCGAAAAGATCTACCATCGGCGGATTCAAGGGCCAGTCCTCGGAGTCGGTCTTGATCCCGGTGCCGTCCTCGGCTACCTCCACCTGCCGGACACGGCGACCGTCCGGCCCGATCTCCATCAGGTACGTCGCCGGCTCGTCGCCGTCCCACACCTGACGCAAGAACAGCACCTGCTTGTCGGCGAGCGCGCCGAAACCGGGCAGCGCGCGCTGCTTGTCGCGCGTGGCGCGTAGTTCGTTCAAACCGGCAGGAGGAGTCGCCGTATCGATGTCTACCTCGTCGAGATTCCAGCCCTCGGCGCGCGCGACAGCGGCGGGGTCGTCGACGACCTCGACCTGGGCGAAGGTTTCCCGCACCTCGCGGACCGACCTGGCGCGAATCCACCACCACAGGCCACCCATGCCGTAGTCGTGAAGAACGAGGTACCGCTGCGTCGACATCACATCAGCATGCCTGGCAAGCGCTCCATGCCGCCGACCGGGGCGACTGGTCGCTGCCCATCCGCTCATGCCGCGATCCGGGAGGTAGCCCACGTCCATCGACTACTCATCGTGAGCAACAGGCGTGCGTTCACCGGGGCGGTCGGCGCCGCAACGTCCCCCAGCGCTACTCACCCGGGTCCTGCACATGTGGCGTGCCTGGCTCTGCGCCGGAACCGGTACGTCGACAGGTGTCGTGCTGTTCGGCCGAGGATCCCCGCGAGCCCTTGTCGACGCGGACGTGGAGCTTGCCGAACCGGCCCAGGTCCCATTTCACATCGGCCAAGTCGAGGTTGCGGACCTCGTTGACCCGTAGGCCGACGTCGGCCATCAGCCGGCAGGCGGCGTAGTTGCGGGTCGTCGGCGCGAACTTGCGGCAGGTCGCCAGCTCCGCCCGCCATCCGGCGAACAGCCGCCCGACCTGCTCGGCCGACGGCGGAATCCGCAACGCGGCGTCGCGTTGAACTCGGGGCCGGTTCATCTCGTCGATCGGGCAATGCACCACCCGCCCGGTCAACTGGTGGATCTCGACCCTGTGACGCAATTCCAGGAACAGGAAGTATGTCTTCAACGCCTGCGCCCGCGCCAGCCGGGTGCCCTTCGCCGCGGCCCGCAGCACCTTGCCGAAGTAGACGTCGGCGTCAGCGGGTTCCATGTCCCACAACGGCCGTCCCAGCCAGGCCCGGACCTGCTCGAGATGCATCACGTCCGAGCTGATCGTCGCGTCGACCAGCCCGGCCGCAGCCCGGGCGAGCACGAACCCCGCCAGCACATCGGTCTCGAACTCGGCGAGTTCCTCCGGACCCGCCGCGGCGCGAACCTCGCGCAGGTTCCGGCGGAGGAGACTGATAGACGTCCGAATTCCCGAGATCACATCAGGTTGTCGATCTCAATCCAGACCGGAGAAAACCCCAGGTCCCAGGCCCAACAGCACCACGAGGACCTCAACGAACTCTGGGGTTATCTCTTACGTGCCGGGCGCGAGTAGGGTTAGGCTGCGGCCATAAGCGCCCCCTTTTTGTGACGCTAGGATGCTCTGTTCAGAGAAATAGGCTGGTGTTCTCAACGGCCCATTCGTCGTAGGTGCGCGGCGAGCGGCCGATGATGTCGCGGACGGAGGGCCGTTGTGCGGCCGTCCATTCGGTGAGTTCGGTCAGGCGCGCACCGTACTCCTGGAGGGCGTACAGCGTTACCTCGATGGCGCCTTCTGGCCAGCCGCTACGTTGCCACGTTGCCCGGCTGTCAGCAGCCGTCACGTTGATAGCCTGAATGTCGCGACCGATGGCGTCAGCGATGCTGCGTACTCGTGACTGGGTTGACAGTGGCATTCCCACCGCCTCGATGACGGTTCCGGCGTAGTGGTCACTGTGCATCGCCGCCGCAGCGATAGCGGCGAGATCGTCTTCATGGATGAACGGGTAGTGCCCAGTGTCGAGGAAGGCTTCCCGGACGGCTCCCTCCACTCGGATGGACCGCGGCCAGTCGGAGCCAGTCGCGGGATACGTGCCACTCCTGACGGAGCCCATCACGGCGGAGGGCCGGAGATGAGTCCACTCGAGCCCGGAACGCTCTACAGCGCGTTCGATGGCGAGCCAGTGCCAGGTCTCTGGCGGGTTGTACTGCTCGTACTCGGGCCCGTGGGACGACAGCAGCACGATCCGTCGGACACCGGCGTCACGCGCCAACCTCAATGACGCTTCGACGGTTGAGGGATGCGCGCCGGCGAGGAATACCGCATCAACGCCAGCGAAGACCTCGGCTGACGGCAACGGCTGGCTGATGGAGCCAGCTACCACCTCTACCTCGGCTGGCCAGCCACTGCACTCCTCGGGCTCCGCTAGCACCCTTACGGGGTCCCCGGCGGCCAGCAACTGCCGTGCCAAACGTTGTCCGACAAGCCCCGTAGGGCTGCAGCCCTCACCCTTGCTCGGCACGACGACCGTGAGGAGCTTGACGTCCTCGGCGATTGGCCGGCTTTGGGACGAGTGAGATCTGTCCATGGCAAGACCCTCCAAGAGTTGGCGGGGATCTTGCGCGTGATCAGTAGTGGTCCAGCCAGGCGGCTTCCGCGCACCACTGAGATCAACGTTGCGGATCCAATTGCGGCGACCTTACCGGCCCCTGCCGATGGGTGCCACTCCGGAGAAGAGGCATCTCGCAACGACCTCAGAAACGGCGTCGTGAAGCAGGCCGCCCTGACAAAGCTCCAGCCATGTCCAGCCGTATCGAAGTTTCGTTGTTGCTGGCATGACGGACCGAGTGGAAGCGATCGATGCGATGGCGGGGTTTCAGCTGCGGTTCTACCGGTGCCTGACTGCGCGGGCGGATGCGTTGTTCGAGTTGACCGAGGCGCTGTTGTGCACCGACGGGCCGGTCAAGACCTTGGTCGGGCTGTCGCTGGCGCCGGAGCGCCGGCGCGGGCACGGCGCGTTGTATGACGCGCTCAACCACGGCCATATCGAGGTGCAGGCGCTGCGCGGGCAGCTGGCCAAGACGCGGTAAGGACGAACACCGGATGATCCCGGGCTGGCCGTACTCGTTTGTCGCCGCGCTGGAGACCGGTCGCACCTCGCGGACCGCGCTGTTGGACGCGGTCCGGTTGCCGCCGGGCGCGGACGTCACCGCGATAACGTGCGCGCAGATCCGGCAGTTCGTCGACCGGCTGACCGACGCCGGCCAATGGCAGGCTGGCGACCGCGACATCCTGATCGTGTTGGATGCCGGCTACGAAGCGCCGCGGATCGCCTGGCTGCTGCGCGACCTGCCGGTGGAGACCCTCGGCCGGATGCGTTCGGACGCGGTCGCAGCCAGCGCACCGGGCCCCGGTCAGGGTTGTCGTGGCGGAAGACCGATCAGGTGATACACCGGCGGCCGCCGAGTCTGCCCCAGGCCAGGCAGTCGATGCAGCTGCGCGGCCCGATCATGTCGGCGGTCCGGCGCCGGGCCGAGCTCATGCTGGTGGCAGCGAGCGTCCGTCCCGGCGCCGCGGCGCCACCACGATCATGGCGCCGACCGTGGCCTGTTGGGGCGTCTGCTCCGCTGCGGGTCGGGTGACTTTGTCCGGCTCCGGGATGAGCACGTCGGCCACGCCGCAGCCGAGGACGGCGCAGATCACGTCGAGGTCGTCGAGCTTGATGCTGGCCGGCTGTCCGGACCACAACCCGGACATCTTCCCCGCGGAGATGCTCAGGCCTCGTTCGGCGAGCATGCGCTGCAGCTCGCTGGCCTTCCAGATGCCGCGTTGGGCGGCTGCTAGCCGCAGGTTCCACTTCACGGCGTCACCAATCCCTTCAGCCGTTCGGCCGCCCGTTGCTGCTCGGCCACCCAGGCGTCCTCCACATGGGTGCGATGGACATGGACGTAATGCAAGGTGGTGGCGATCCAGGTATGTCCGAGGACCTCCTGGATCGCGATCAGGTCCATCCCGCCGGCATACAGCTGGCTGGCGCAGTAGTGCCGCAACACGTGAGGAGTCAGCGCCTCGGGCCGCTCCGGCAGGTGAATGCGCGCGGCCGCGGCGAGTGAGGCGCGCACCGCGTCGTCGCCGACACGGGCGGCACTTCCGTCGGCGCACCGGCGTTCGGAGGGAAACAGCGGGGCCCCGGGCCGGGCGTGGTCGTCATCGAAGTGTCCCCACACATCCTCGACGAACCAGCGCAGGGTCGCTCCGGCGTTGTTGATCAGCGGAACCATCCGTTCCCGTGGGCCGGAGCCCCGGGCGCCCTTGCCGTTGCGCACGTGCAGTTTGTCGAACCAGCCCAGGTCCCACTTGACGTCGGCAAGATCGAGGCTGCGCAGCTCGTTGACCCGAAGTCCGACCTCGGCCACTGGAGTCACGTCGTAGAAGCCGCCGAAGTGCTCGTACTCGTCACCATCGAGATACGCCTGATACTCATCGCCGTCCATCAGGCAGACCCTGGCGGTCGAACCACGCAACCTGATCTCGAACACCGCACCGCCCGCGCACGTACCGAAGTTCCAGTAGAGGTGATCCACACGCTATGTGTAACCGACGACCACAGTTGGTAGAAAGCCCCGTGGGCGTAGGTCGTCAACATTCGCCGACCCCAGGGGGACGAGGAGTCCCTCCTGAAGGGGGGTGTCTGGGTTTCACACCGCGTCGGCGGGATCTGTCACAGGGCACCTGACCTGCACTGTGAGTGGCTGTGCCGGTCCGCCGGTGGTTGCTCGTTCGACGACCAGGTGACGAACCCCTACGGATCCCCTGATGGAAGGGCTAACGCCGCTCGCAGTCAGATGCTCGGAAGGCCAGGCGGCAGCGTGTTGCCAGCGAAGCGTTCCGCCGGCACCCGGACCACGCGATCGTGACAAGCTTCCCGGTCTGGCCGATGTGACCGGCGCCCGCGTTTTGGCCGAGATCGGCGACGACCGCGCCCGGTTCGCCGATGCCCGCGCGTTGAAGGCCTACGCCGGCGCGGCCCCGTTCACCCGCGCGTCCGGGCGCAGCNTCTCCATCACCCACCGNAAGGTGAAAAACGATCGACTTGCCGCTGCCGGTTATCTGTGGGCCTTCGTCGCCGCCACCNACGCCGAACCCGCCAAGCAGCACTACCAGCGCCGCCGAGATCACGGCGNCCNCCATCCCGCNGCCCTACGCCACCTGTTCAACCGGCTGCTTGGCTGTCTCCATCACTGCTTGGCCACCGAACAGCTATACGACCCGACCAAGGCCTTCGCCCAGGTAACGCCGACAAGCCCCTGAGTCAGTCCCGTAATGCTCGGGCAACTGCATCCAGCAGATCCCGGGCACCGGCACGAACATCGGGGTCAGACTCGACCAGCAAGCCCTCAACCACGGCTCGGAACCGCAAGCGATCCCCCGGCTCGGCGCAGGACAGCTCGAACAGGATGCTGCCCAAGGCAACGTAGATGTGATCCGAGGTCTCCGGCTCCGCGACGTGCCAGGCCGCAGCCAGCAGTCGCAGCGCCGGTGCGTCACCACGCCGCAGCAGCGCCTCAGCAGTCGCGTCGGTCACCGCGGTGTTATCACGATCGAGAAGGAGAGCGCGCACCGCGACATCCACCGGCTCCTGTCCGACAACAACACTCAGACAGCGCCCGGCCTCCACCCGGTCCGACCACACCTGTGACCGAACCAAGCGCACAGCTTCGTCCGTATCCACTGGCAAATCATCCCCTGCCCTTGACCCTCAACGGACATCGGAGGTCTTGCACTATTAGTGACTCCAGCGCCAACGGCATCCGAGGCGATCTGGCGCTAAGCGCACGAGGTTCCGTCGCACCTTGGCTTACTCCCAGGTTCAGAACGGACTGAAGAACAGGTCGGCGCTTTGGGCTGCCTCAGCGTAGGCGGCGGGTCGATCGGTGTTGGTGGGCGAGGTAGATGAAGGTGGCGCCGGTGAAGATGAGCAGGATAGCGGTGGTAAGGGTGATGGGCAGGCTGGCGCTGCCGGTTGTGGGCAGATCGGGTGGTGCGGTGGAGCCCGGCGGTGGTGCGGTGGAGCCCGGCGGTGGTGCGACCAGAGCCATGCTGTGGGCGGCGCCGGCGGTGGCGGCGGTGATGGTCGTGCCTGCGGGCAGGCTGACCTCGACAGGTGTGTTGCTGTCGGTGGTGGTTCCGTCGCCCAACCGGCCGTCGGAGTTGCTGCCCCAGGCAAGGAC
>NZ_KI911467.1:308226-401792 GCF_000514775.1 Salinispora pacifica CNR114
TGCCGGCGGCGATGGCGGTGACCGTGGTGTCCGCGGGCAGGTCGACGGCTACGGGCGTGCTGCTGTCCGTAGTGGTCCCGTCGCCTAGCTCGCCGTCTTTGTTGTCACCCCAGGCGAGGACGGTGTCCGACGCATCAGAGGCTACTGCTGCCTCGTTCTGCGCTACCGCGGGCGACACACCGGCCGATTGTGAGAGCGTCACAGCTAGGGCGAGGCAGAACCACCCGGCAACGGCCCGACCCGCCCGGTGTGCTCGAACGCTACGACTTGCCCGCTGACAGATTCCCTGCATTGTCCCTAACCTCCGATCGGTGCGCGCCTATATTCCGAGGAAATTACGCCTCGGCCTATGTCCATCCAGGCACGAGCACCGAACCGCTCGCAGGATGCCGCAGCCACCGTTGCAGCGTCTTCCAACGCCGTCGGGAAAATCCCGCCCAGCTGTGTAGTAGTAGTAGTAGCAGAACGCGCCGTGAAAGCCCGGGACTCCCGAAGCTACGGCGAGCCGCAAAGCAGCGGATCGTGGGGTCGACCAGTGGTGCGTCGCCGCGATTGCTCGTGGTCCGTTTCCGCTGGCCGCCCTCCCGAACGGCGCGAGGACCGGAAAGCGGCACGGCAGCACTACACCGCCAAGGCGTCCCTCGGGGTTCTAAACCGGTGGGGTGTCAGGTTGTCCCTGACCCCTAGATCACGTGCCGATCGACAGCAGAGGCTGGCCGGTCGGCCCCGGACAGTACCGCCGAGGTTGGCACGTCTTGTGGGTTGGCGCGTTCGCCGCTCGCGTGCGCGTTTTTTGCGGTGCGACCGGTCGCACGGGCCGTCCCGGGCGGCCAGGGCTGAAGCAGCCTGTGCGCTCGCCGCGGGTGCGGCATTGCCGCGGCTTGTTTCAGGGGGGCCGTGCCCGGGGGTGTCTCCCCGGTTGGCCCGTGAAAATCAACTATTTGGCCCTTGGTGTCGTCGTTCTTACCAACACCCCCGTGTACGAGCATGACGCTGCGGCCCTGGACCGACGGTGGACGAAGCGGTCTGGGCAGCCGTTGAGCGAGTTGTGCTGGGGTTGAACGCTGCCGATGAGAGTCAGGCGCCATCGAGACCGGGGAGCGGGAAGAGCTTGCCGAGTACATCGACGCTGTTCTGACGAACGCCGGCGTGGATGTCGCTGCCCTTACCGCCCGGCGCGGCCTCAGCCGGGCAGAGCTGACTGACTCCTGGCGAGACTGGTGATCGTCCGCTGCGCTGGCGACTCATGCGGTGTCGCCGAGCAGCCGACGGGCCGCCTCCAAAGCGTCAGCGTGACCGGTGTCCGGCACATCGGTGTCCGACAGGAAGGCCTCGATCGTGTCGAGGTGTTCAGGCTGCAAACCACGGTTGGCTAGAGGCGCGATCAGCAGAGCGCGGCCGGTCGCGACGAGTTCGTCGTGTACCGGTCCGTTGGTAGGCACGGCGTCGTCGTCGGTCCAGATCAGCCGGTGTCCCTGGTCTAGGACGGCGTGCGCGGCGGCGAGTTTGGCTGCGGGTGCCGCGCTGTGACTGATCGGGCCGGTCCAGGAGCGTTCCAGCGGCGGCAGGGCGAAGAGGCGCTCGACCTGGTCGGCGTCGGCGCACCAGGTCGAGCACCAGCGCAGGGTGACGCTTCCAGCCTGGTGCAGGGCCCGGATGCGGGTGATCAGGGCCGGCGCCCAGCGCAGCCGGTACGGATGGCCGCCGCCGTAGGCGGTGCCGTTGCGGGGTGCGGCGCTCCAGCCGGGCCGGGTGGCGTTGAGTACGCCGTCGACGTCGAGCAGCCAGACCGGCCGGTTCACTGAGCTCCGCCTTTCGCGGTGACGGCTGCGGGCGCCGTGGTGCGTCCGGTGGCGGGGTCGGTGCGGATGACGTACCAGGGCATGCATACCCTCCGTCAGGTGGCTGGTCCGCCGCCCGCAACCACGCGGTATCCGGAGGGCTGCGGTCAACTCCGGGGTGTGGTGCGGCTTGCGGGCCCGGTCTCGGGGCTTGCCGATGATGGCCGGCCCGGTGGCGTGTGGTCAACCTGCCGGAGGGCGGCGGTCAACTGGTCCAGGCCCAGCGAACCCAGCTCCAGCGCCCGCCGGTGGAACGCGCGCCGGTCACCGGGGAAGGACGAGCGGCCGGTCAGCCACGCCCGCTCGCCCGCCTTGTAGGCCAGTGCCTGTCCGGGCCGGCCCAGGTATCGCCCGAGCTCGGCCAGGGCGTACGGCCCCTGGTGACAGCGGTCGCGCAGCAGGGCCAGCGCGGCATCCGGCGTCCACACTGATCGATCACCGAACGGCGCCGGCAGCCGCAGGTGCAGGCCGATGTCGAGCACCACCCGGGCCGCTCGCAGGAGCTGCATGAACAGATGTCCCAGCCGCGCACCCGGTTGTTCGTAGAGCCCGAGTTCGTCCATGAACCGCTCCGCGTAGAGGGCCCAACCCTCCTGACCGGCGGAGAGGCCCCCGAGCAGGTTCAGCCGCTGCCCGAGACCTCCCCGTAACACCTCGGAGCCGAGGTGAAGATGATGGCCGGGGACACCCTCGTGATAGGCGGTGCTGTAGGCGATCCAGGTCGGGAAAGTCGTGGCGTCTTCCGGTAGGGACCACCAGACCCGGCCAGGCCGCGCCAGGTCCCGCGACGGCCCGATGTAGGCGACGCCGGACGACGTGGTCAACCGCGACTCGATCCGACGCAGCGGGGCCGGAATGTCGAAGTGCACGCCGTCCAGCCGCTCCATGGCCGCCTCCAACAGCTCCTGCAGCCACGCGCCGAACGCCTCCCTGCTGTGCAGTGTGCCGGGCGCGTCGGGGCCGGCGAACTCGGCAAGCACCTCGGGCATGCTCCCGCCCAGGGCCTTCGCTTCCGCGATCAGCTCTGCCTCTACCGTTCGGAACTCGTCCCAGCCCCAGTCGTACAGCTCGCGCAGATCGGGCTGGGCCGCGAGGAAGGTGCGCACCCAGAGCGCGTACCGCTGCTGACCGAACGCCTCCTCCGCGACGGCGCGCGGTGCCAGGTCCGCGGTCAGTAACTCGGCCAGCTTCTGGTACGCCGTCCGCGCGGCCGTCGCTGCGGCCTGCAACGACGTCCGCTGAGGCCCTGCGCCGTAGCGGTCAACCAGGGCAATATCGTGGTCGATCCAGCTGCGGCAGCGTTGGATGACGAGCTCCACCTGACGCCGTGCCGGCAGGTTGCCGCGCTCCGCGGCGAGTAAGAGGCTGCGGGCGTACCCGTCCAGGGCGGCGGGGATCGCGGCCAGGCGCGCGCTGACCCGAGCCCAACCCTCCTCGAAGGCCGCCCTCTCGGCGCCGTGGCCGGGAACCGCGGCCTCGACGGCCTGGCGGATGAGCTGGAGTGGACCGGTGGCCGCCGCGTGCAGTTCGCGCAGGTCCTCCCCGGCGTCGTGCAGGGCGACCCGCGTTTGCAGCCGTTCGACGAGGTGGGCGTGCAGCGGGGTCGCGATGGGCAGGGCGGCACCCAAGGTCTTGAGCTCGCGCAGGGCGTGGGCTGCGAGGTCGGCGCGGGTCTGGTGCCCCTCCGGGCCGTAGTCGGTGAGCCCGTCGACATCCTGCTCACCCGCCTCGACGACCGCCGCGCAGGGATCAAGGTCAGCCATCTCAGAAAGGAGCCGAGCCGCGAAGTCCTCGATCACGGCGGCAATGCTAACTCGTAGCAGCTGGACAACGGATCCGGCGCGAAGTGCACGACCAGCAGGATGACCAGGCCCAGCGGCACCAAGGTGTACTGCCTACTCAGGACCAGAAGGATGACGACCGGAAGGCCAAGCAGCTGACCGGTGGCCATCGTCACCGACAGCGAGTCGAGGGCGGCATGGTGGGGCGGGGGCGGCCCGGGGGTCAGGAGCGTCATCGCCAGGGCCACCGGCAGCGCGACCATGCCCTGGAAGAGCGTGACGATGGCGGCGGTCCGCGGACTTGCCTTCGCCCACGCCATGGCGGCGACAAGCCAGGTGATGCCGTACGCGGCCAGGAACGCCCACCCGTGTCGGTTCGCCGCGGCGAGTGCTCGCGTGTACTCCTCGACATCCATGGATCAAGGCCTCCGAGCCCATCGGTCGTCAGAGTGAGGTTGTGCTGCCTTGCGGCAGGGACGGTACGACCGCTTCCAGGAACCTGGCCGGCTGGTCTCGGTGCACATAATGACCCGCGGTGATCGTGACCAGCCTGGCGTTCGGCATCCGTGCCGCCGCGGCCGCCAGCAACGCCTGCCGGTCGTCGCTGACCTGACCCACAGCGATCGAATCGGTCATCCGGCCACTGTAGCCACGGGGACGCCGATCGTCGGGGTGGTCATGAGGAGCCGACATCCCGATCGATAGGCAGCACTGTCCTGGTCGGTCAGGCCGCCCAGACGCCGTACGCCGCGTGCTGGCCCGCTACGACCCAGGCGGCAAGATGCTCACATGACAGCTCTGACCGCCGAACTCGTGGTGGATGGTCGCGCTCCCCAGAGCCCGGTTCTCGCCCCGGACGGCCGCACGGTGTGTTATGTGCTGGTTCCCACCAGCCGAGTCGGCTACCACCTCGACACTGAGTTGTGGCTGGTCGACGTTGACGGTAGCGGTGCGGCACGCCGGGTGACCGCGGATATCGCGACGGAGTCCCTGCCGCGCTGGTCCACGGACTCGGGCACGCTGTTCTTCCTGTCCGACCGTGTCGAGCGCGGTGTCCCGCAGTTGTACCGGCTCACCCTCGCTGACGGCATCGTGACCGGGTTGACCGGCTGGCGGGCCGGTATCACCGATCATCTGCCCCTCGCCGACCGCAACCAGGTCGCTCTGCTCGCGCAGGATGAACCCACCGAGGAGGACGAGCGCCGCGCCCGGGACCGCGACGACGCTGTCGTCGTCGGGGCGCGGGAGCCGCAGACCAGGTTGCGACTGCTCAACCTCGGAACAGGTCGGGTCACCACGCCGAACGTGTTCGGCGATCGGCACGTCGTCGAACTGCGCCAACGACCGGACGGCGGCCCGCTCGCCGTGCTCACCCAAGCCAGCGCCGACAACGACTACGGTCCCCGTACCGCCCGACTGCATCTGTTCGACTACCGCTCCGGAACCGCGGAGGACCTTGGGCCGGTCGCCGCCGACGCGCGCTCACTGGCGTGGTGGCCGGCGGAGGACGGCTGGCACCTCGGCTACCTCGCCCTCACCCCACCGGGCCTACAGGCCGGTAGCGCCGTGTTCGACCTTGCCCTGGACGATCGTGTCCTGCGGAACCGCACCGCCGGGCTGTCGATGTGCCCCACCGAACTGTGCCAAACCGACGCCGCCGCGCTGGTGGTGTTCGCCGACGGACTGAACACCACCCTGGCCCGGCTCGACCCCCACAAACTCACACCCCTGTCGCAGCATCGGGGACGTCTCGATGGCCTCACCGCCACCCGTACCGGCGCGGAGGTCGCCGCGCTGACCGGCAGCCGGTATCAACTCACCAACGTTCACTTCGGGTCGGTGGCCGGGCCGCTGCGAAGAATCACCGACACCCGTCCGGAACTGGCCGGGGTCCCGCTCGGCGCGCAGCAACCACTGACCTACCACGCCGCCGATGGTCTCGCCCTGGACGGTCTGCTCGTACTCCCGGTGGGAAAGACCGCAGCTGAGGGGCCGTTCCCGCTGGTCACGATCGTGCACGGGGGACCGTACGACCGGCACGCCGACCGCTGCCAGTTGTTCTGGTTCCCCAGCGGCCAATGGTTGGCCACCGCCGGCTATGCGGTGTTTCTGCCCAACCCGCGTGGTGGTCAGGGCCACGGTCACCAGTTCGCCGCCCGCGTGGCGGGCCGGGTGGGCCAGGAGGAGTGGACCGACATTCTGACCGGCATCGACCTGCTCGTCGCCCGGGGCGTCGCCGACCCCGATCGGCTGGGCATCGCCGGGTCGAGCCACGGCGGCTTCATGTCCGCCTGGGCTGTCGGCCAGACCGACCGGTTCCGCGCCGCACTGGTCGGCGCCGGCGTCACCGACTGGGGCATGCTCGCCGCGACCGGGGAGAACGGCCAGTTCGAAGCCGCACTCGGCGGCAGCACCGGCTGGTCCGGTATCGGACCGCACCCACATGACGCGGTCAGCCCGATCTCCTTCGCCAGCCGCATCCGCACTCCGGTGCTGATAATGCACGGCGCCGAGGACACCAACGTCCCGCTCGGCCAGGCGGTGTATCTCCATCGGGCGCTACGCCACTTCGGCGTTGAGCACGAGTTCGTGATCTATCCGAGGGAGGGGCACGCTATCCGCGAGCGCGCCCACCAACTCGACGTCCTACAGCGCACGCGCGTCTGGTTCGACCGCTGGCTCTGCCCGGAACGGTGACGTCCGCCGCGAGTGCCGCCCGGGTCGGGGCAGGGTGAGCTGTTCGACCCGGGCGGCACCGGCCGTGTTTCGGAGATCAGGCGTTCAGGACGTGCAGGACGGCCAGCACGGCGGCGGCGACCGCGAACACCACGGGAACCAGGACCGCCGGGATCGGGTCCTTCGCGCGGGCATGGTAGCTCGCTGCCCCGATCAGCAGCAGGGTCAAACCGACCGCGGCAGCGACCGCGATCGGCCACCAGAGCAGGCCCAGCAGCAGGCCCGCCACCGCGAGGAGCTCGAGGCCGCCGATCATCTGGGTGCGGGCGGGGGAGACCCCCAGGTGGGCCATCCGCTCCCGCATCTGGGCCTGGCCGACGACCTTCGGGACAGCCGCGGCCAAGATCACCGCGGCGAGAAGCAGGGTTAGAACGACGACGAGGATACCCACAACCTGTCCTTCGGGTAGTGGCGGACGATTTGCCGACCGTAACAGGGCCGGCCCCAGGGCTAAGGTGCGGCGCCGAGGGGTGCGACGACAAGCATCCACATCGGCATCACCTGGTTCGATGTCGCCGACTTCTGCCGCGCGTACGGGCCACAGGCCGGCGCCGAGGTCATCGACGTCGTTCCGGACCGGCTGCAGGCGCTCATCGAGTTCATACGCGACCAGGCCAGCCGGGGCAACGAGGCGTTCCAGCAGCACGTCGCGGACGGGCACACCGACCTCTACGAGGCGGACATCAGCTACGTACGCGTCCACCGTGACACCCTGCGTGCCGCGTTCGACGTGGACTGAGGCGGGTGTCGGCACCCGTTGGTGGTGGCGAGCCGGGCACCGTAGCGGTTACCGGAAGAGCCCAGACCGCCACCCATTGCAGTTGATGCCCAGGATGTAACGGACTGGTGCAGCCCTAGATTGCCCCACCGTCGGCTGTCCGCCCGACCCGGCTATTTCGAGGGCGGGGGTGAAGGCCGTTGAGGGCGGCGGCGACGACGCTGTCGGCGTACTCGCTGGTGAGGGGGCCGCTTCGTTGTAGCCAGCGGTTGAGCACCGGCCCCCAGATGATGTCCACCGCCACGTCGAGATCGAGGTCCGCGGCGAGTTGGCCGGCCCGTTGGGCGCTGCGCAGCCGATGTCGTTTGGCGTGCCGCATCGGCTTGTCCAGGCGTTCGGCATAGGCGGCGGCCAGTTCGGGGTCGTGCGTGATCTCGGTGGCCAGCGCGCGCATTGGCTGGTCGTAGCGCGGGTCGGTGAGCTCCACGACAGTGGCGCGCAGGACCGCGGTCAGGTCTGCGTGCAGGTCGCCGGTGTCCGGAAGGAGTACCGGCTCACCCGCACCGTCCTCATTGAGCATGAGGAACGCGTCGAGAATGACGACGCCCTTGGAGGGCCACCAGCGATAGATGGTCTGCTTTCCTACTCCGGCGCGCGCGGCGATGCCCTCGATGGTGAGTTTGGCGTAGCCGACCTCCTGCAGTAGGTCGAACGCGGCCGTGAGAATGGCCCGCCGGGAGCTCTCCCGCCGACGGCTGGGGTTGGGTGCCATCCCAACATCATAGCTAGCGAGACGAATCGCATCGTCTTGTAAGAGGGGGTCAGCAGGAGTAACATCGCTATCGAGACGTTACGTCTCGTCTTGTAGGTCACCCTGTTGAAGACTGGAGAACCCATGCGCGACCCATCCGACACCGCCGCCCGCACCTGGTTCATCACCGGAGCCAGCCGCGGCCTGGGCCGTGCCTTCACCACGGCCGCGCTCGAACGAGGGGACCGGGTGGTCGCCGCCGCCCGGACCATCGCCGCCGAAGACTTCGATGAGCGCCACAGCGAACGGCTGCTTGCGCTGCCGCTTGACCTGACCGACCGTACGGCGGTCTTCGCCGCCGTAGCCACCGCGATCGAACACTTTGGGCGCCTCGACATCGTCGTCAACAACGCCGGCACCCTGTCCCTGGGTATGATCGAGGAATTCACCGAGGAACAGGCGCGGACCCAGTTCGACGTGAACCTCTTCGCCGCGCTCTGGGTCTCCCAGGCCGTCCTGCCGCAGCTACGCACCCAACGGGCCGGCCACATCGTGCAGATCTCCAGCATCGCCGCCCTCGGCGGCTTCCCCAGCACCGGTCTGTACAGCGCGAGCAAATTCGCGCTCGAAGGCATGAGTGAAGCCCTTGCGCTGGAGGCGGCCGCCTTCAATGTCAAAGTCAGCATCGTGCAGCCCGGTGGCTACTGGACCAACCTCTACCAGGACATGACCACCACCACGGAGGTGGATGCCTACGATCCGCTCCGTGCCCAGGTGCAGGCGCAGTGGGCGCACGGGTCGGTCGACAGCGACCCCCGCCTCGCCGCCGAAGCCCTGCTCACCCTCGTCGACAGCGACGAACCACCGCTGCGGCTACTGCTCGGCGGCACGGTTTACGATCTGGCCTTTGACCTCTCCCGCCGCCGGATGGACACCTGGGCCAGTTGGGAACAGGTCAGCCGGGCCGCCGAGCACCCCGTCCCAGCACCCGAAGGCCTTCGATAGCGACCTCCCACACCTGCCCTGGGAGGCTAGCTCTCGTCCCGGACGTGCAGGACGATCGCCGACACGTCGGGGCCACCCTGCATGAGCGCGGAAGCGACCAACCGGTCCACCGCCTGCTGCGGAGTTGCGGCGGCCGCCAGGGTCGTGTGCAGGTGCTCAGGTGACACGTAGGAGCTGAGCCCATCTGAACAGAGCAGGATCCGATCGCCGGAGGCCAAGGCCAACACGGTGATGTCGGATGAGCGGCCATCGGGATCGCCATCCAGAAAGCGCGTCAGCTTGTCGGAGAGATGGGGCACCCCGGCGGCGCCGGCGACCAGGTTCCGGTACAGGTGATCCTCGGTGATCTGAATGGTGCGATCCCGCTGCGGGCCCGTCGCCGGCAGGAGATAGGCCCGAGAGTCACCGACATTGGCCAGGGCGGCCGCCGTACCGGCACTGAGCAGTGCGACCAGGGTGGTCCCCATGCCCGCAAGGCTCGGTGCGGCGGCAACCCGGTGCCGCACCGCACTGTTCGCGGCCTGCACCGCCTCTCCCAGCACCACCGGCAGCGCCGCGGGGTCCACTGCCCGGTCGTAGCGCCGCACTGCCTCGATCACGGTGGTACTGGCGACATCGCCGGCACCATGGTTACCGAGACCATCGGCGACCGCGAACAGACACCGCCCCACGTGAATGGCGTCCTCGTTGCGTCGTCGACCGAGCCCCACGTGACAGCTCCCCGCAACGTCGATGCGCAAACTCACCGTTGCGGGTCATCCTCCGGGCGCGCGTTGATCATTTCAGGCCACGGTTCCCGCGCCGACCTACCACGATGCAGGAGGTGGATGGTCTCGACCCGGTCACTGGCGACCACGCACTCGGTCACCTCGACCGGCTCCCCGTCATCGCCAGAAACACCCACCCGAATGATCTCCAGCACCGGAAGGCCCACCGAGATCTCCAACAGGGCGGCCTCCCGCGTACTGGGCATCCGCGCGCGGTGGATCTCCATCCAGGTGATCGGCCAGTGGCCTCCAACCTCCAGCCGGTGTTGCCAACCGTCCGGCCCGGCGGGCGGGGAGTGCGACCCAGACCCGTTCGCTGCCCGCGGATGGATCCAGGAGGTACTGACCTGGAAGGGCGGCTCCGCCTCGGGGCCGGTGACCCCGAACCGGCGCATCACCGGGGTACCAGGCTCAACCTTGAGCAGCTCGGCGATGCGCCGATCGTTGAGGGGGCCAACAGCCGCCACCGGCGCGATGTGCTCCCGCCACACCTCCGGACGGGTAGCCGGCGGGAAGCAGTAGCCGCTGACAGCGACGTTCCGCTGCACCAGATCCCCCCGGGGCCGACGTGGACGGGCCGCTCCGTACCGCACGATGACCCCCGCTCCGCAAACCCCCAAACCCAGCCGTCCCCTACTTCTTCTACACCCAGCAGCCGGCCGAGGGTGACCGAACGCGGACTATCCGATGGCCCGACGGAACCGGTCAGCCAGGCTGGTAAGCCGGCTGACCGGTTCGTTGGCGAACACGATCCGCAGGTAGTGCGCCCCGCTGGGGCCCCAGCCATCCATCGCCGTGGCCGCCACCTTCGCCCGGTCGAACAAGAGCCCCGCCAGCTCGGCTGGCGTCAACCCCAGGGGTCGGGTGTCCACGAGCAGCGACCAGCCACCATGTGGCCGAACAACCGGATAGTCCGAAAGCTGCTGCAGGACCGCGTCGCAGCGCCGCTGCCACTGTTGGGTGGCGGCGGTGACATCAGCCTCGGCGTCGGGTGCGTCGAGCGCGGCCGCCACCGCCCCCTGCGCCAGCCCAACCTGGCAGACCACATTGGCCATGCCGACGAGCTTGATGTCGGCGAGAATCGCGGCCGGGGCCACGACCCACCCGACCCGCCAGCCGATCAGCCGCAGTTCCTTCGATGCCGAACCGACGGTGATGGTGCGCCCGGCGAGGCCATCATGAGCGGCTGGATGGCTGGGGCGAAGACCGTCGAAACGGATCCGTTCCATCGCCGCGTCGTAGATCAGCCAGGCATCGTGTCGCGCACAGGCAGCAGACAACGCGGCCCAGTGCTCCGCGCCCAGGACCAGCCCGGAGGGCATGGCCGGGCCCATCATCAGCACCGCGGCGGTGTTGGGTCCCACCGCGCCGGCGAGGTGTTCCGGATCCACCACCCAGCCGGCCGGCGTGGGCGTGGCGGGCACGAAGCGCGGCACCCCACCAGCAAGCCGGACCCGGTTGACCAGACCGGCGTAGATGGGGTCAACCAGCACCACCTCCTGACCCGGCTCCACGGTCGCCAGCAGCGTGTTCAGGATGCCGTTCAGTCCACCAGCGACGCTGACACACTCGGTGTCAGGGTCGTACCGCCGGCCCGCGATGCGCGACACATGAGCTGCGGCGGCCGCGCGAAGGGAACGCTGTCCCTGGAAGGGTAGGTAGCTGTTGGCCGCGTCGTCGTCGATCGCGGCCCGGGTCGCGGCGACCGCCACGGCCGGTGGTCTCAGATCGGTGTCCAGATTCTCCAGGCGAAGAAAGTCCGGGTCGGCTACCGCGTCCGCGGCGTCGCCGACCAGATCAACGCCGATGCCCGGAATGTCGCGTAGGCGGCTGACGGTCATGTGACCCTCCTCAAACGTCCCGCTCCGTTCGCTTCCCTGGAACGAACGTAACACTAAACTGGTATACATGGATTTGGCACGCACGGTCGGCTCGAATGTGCACCGACTGCGACACACTGCAGGCATGTCCCTCGCCGACCTGGCCGCAGCCGGCGACCTCAGCAAGACCACCCTGCACAGCATCGAGCAGGGGCACGGCAACCCAACCCTCAGCACCCTGTGGGCCCTGGCCGCGGCGCTGAGGGTGTCGCTCGGTGAACTACTCGAGACGCCCACCCCCAACACCGACGTCGTACGCGCCGACGACCCCCAACCCCGCGTCAGTGGGGACGCGGTCAGCGCCCGCCTACTCCACCGCATCCAACTGCGCGGCACCGTGGAGGTCTACGACATCGACGTGGCCCAGACCATCCAGCACTCGCCCGCCCACCTGCCCGGCGTGCAGGAGTGCCTCATCCTCACCCACGGAAGCATCACCACCGGCCCCACCGACGCCCCCGCCACCCTGGCCGAGCACGACTCCATCCGGTTCGACGCCAACCACCCGCACCAGTACCAGGGCCACGACCGGCACAACCGGGCAGTCCTGCTGATGTTGCACCCCGAAACCTGAGCCCGCCGGGTCGCGCGACCCGGCGCCAGCGCTTCGTCCACAACACGCCGACATCCAACGATATCTCTCAATCATGTCACTGCTTCGTAAGATTTGCATTAATCAATACGAGTAGTGTCGGCGAGGAGATCGACAAGGGAGGCGGCAATGCGTCGGTACGCGACCGAACTCATCGGAACATACTTCCTGCTCCTGACGATCGGCCTGGTAGTCACCACGATGAACGCCCTGGCACCCGTGGCAATAGGCGGAATTCTCATGGTCATGATCTACGCCGGAGGACACATATCCGGGGCGCACTTCAACCCCGCCGTAACACTGGCCGTTCTCATCCGGGGCCGCATCAGGGGAGCCGACGCCGGAGGGTACATCCTGGCCCAACTCCTCGGCGGTCTCGCCGGCGCGGTGACCAGCCAACTCATCCTCGACAACGCAAAGCCGACAGCGCTGTCACCGGCAGGGCGCGAGATCTGGATGGCACTGGCGGTGGAAGCCCTCTTCACCTTCGCCCTCGCCTACGTGGTGCTCAACGTCGCCACCAGCCGCAGCCACCCGGATAACTCCTTCTACGGCCTGGCAATCGGGGGAACCGTCCTGGTGGGGGTGGTTACGGTCGGTGGAATATCCGGCGCGGCCTTCAATCCGGCAGTCGCCTTCGGCGGCGCCGCCATCGGACTTTTCGCCTGGTCGTCAATCTGGATCCACCTACTCGCCCAAGCCATCGGAGCGACGCTCGCGGCGATGGCTTTCCTCGCCCTCAGCGAGCAGGACCGCGAACCCGCCTGACCCCGGCGGCTGGCCCCGGCAGCGCCCGGGACCAGCCGCCGTATCACGTCGACAACAAATCCGCCAGCACCCGATGGGTGCGATTCGAGCGCACCGCGGCCCGCTGTTGACCCGCCGTCACCTCGATGTATGCCTGCGATGACGCCAGCGACACATGCCCCAGCAGCCGCATGATCTCCGCCGCGCTCGCACCATCCTCCGCCAGCCGCGTCGCGAACGTGTGCCGCAACGCGTGCAGCCGCGCCCCCTGCGGCACCCGGTCACCAATCCCGGCCCGCCGAAAGCAGGAGTCCACCAGATACTGCAGTCCGCCCCGGCGCAGCGGCCCACCCCGTCGATCCATCAGCAACGGCGCGTCGGGGCGTACACTGCGGGCACCAAATCGATGGCGACAACTGCTCAGGTAGTCCGCCAACACCTGGTCCACCTCCGGCTCCACCGGCACCACCCGTGGCCGCCCACCCTTACCGGCCACATCAAGCCGCCGCTCGCCAACCCGCCCGGCCAGGGACGCCACCCGAAGCGCCAACATCTCGGCCAGCCGTAGCCCGCCGCACAGCGCCAGCGCCAACACCGCCACGTCCCGCTGCGGCCAGGGGTCTCGCTGCCGGCCGTCAACCCGGGCCACGGCGGTCAACAGCTGCTCTGGGGTGTCCGCTCCACGCAGTGGCTTGGGCCGGGGTAGGGGCGCCTTCGGACGCCCGACCGCTGCCATCGGATTGCCGGCAACGATCCCGTCCGCCACCAGGAAAACGAAGAAGCTGTTCCAGGTGGACCAGGCGCGATGCACCGACGCGGCGGAGCGGGTAGCGGCAAAGTGGGCGAACGCTGACCGCAGCGTGCGGGAGTGGAGCGCCGCCAACGGCAGGTTATCCAGGGGGAGGGGAGGGGCGAGCGCCTCGGCGGCGATGCTCGCCACGGTACGCAGGTCCCGCCGGTACGCCGCCACGGTGTGGGGGGAAGGTTTGCGGGTGGCGCGATCGGTCAGGAACTCCTCGATCAGCCGTACCACCGCTTCACCCGACCTATCCTGCATAAGGAACATTATGCATGAAACTTCGCGTTTTGGGCAGGGGTGCTGTCGACAATCCCTGACGGAGGGCTGGGGGCGCGATAGACCCGCCTGGGCTCATCCACCGGCAAGGCAGGGGCTGAACGGGCGACGGAAGGGTGACCGGGCCGTACCGACTGCGGCGGTGGTGCGCGGGGGTAGGCCACTCGGTGACTGCCCGGATGATGGCGCCGCCGTCCGCGCCAAGGTCGCGATGCTGCCCCTGCGGGGTGAAACACCAAGGAGTCGAGCAACTGCACGTGGCCCGTCGCCCGGGTTTGGGGCGTAGCCGGAGAGGGGGCCCTCGCTCGTCGGAGGGAGCCGTCAAACCACCTTACTTGACATAATGTACCTTATCGAATCTTGGCGGATGGGTCGAAGTAGCCGAGAAGCCTCATCACGAGCCCACGAACGATCAGCCGTGCATACTGCGGTGTCAGCACGATGGCCCGGCCGTCAGCGGCAGATCCGGACGGTAGGACATTCCGGCCGTGGGACCAAGGCGTTCCACTGATGGTCGGCCGCAGCCATCATCAGTCCCGGCTCCGAGGCCTTCGCGATCTTGCCGAAGGCGGGCTGCGCCTCGGGGCTAGCTGTTCCGGCTGACCAGTGGTTGTGGCAGCTGGTAGCCGTCACACGATCAACGGCCGGTGACGCCGTCGATGAGTTCGCGAAGGATGTCGGCGTGTCCGGCGTGCCGGGTGGTTTCGCTGGTCATGTGAGCCAGTACCCAGCGAAGCGTACGGGGCTCCTCGTTCACGGACTGGGCCGTACGGACGTCAAGGTCACCAGCCGCGCGGATGTGCACGTCGCTGTCGGTCATCGCGGCGCGGTAGTCGGCAATGACCTGTTCGGCAGGCTGATCCTCAGCGACCACCATGTCCATGTTGGCATCGGCGTACTGGGGGTCACCAGCCACTGTGTATCCAAACCAGTACCGCTCGGCGCCGGTCAGGTGCTGGACCAGCCCGAGCATTGTCGTATCGGACGCCACCAGGCGGCGTCGCAACTTCTCCTCGTCCAGCCCTTCCAGCTTTTTCAGGACGCAGGACCGGCTGAAGGACAGAAACGCCAGTGCCGTATCCGTCTCGTTGTCGTCGTTGAACGGCACGGGTTCGCGCTGTGACTCGAGCATGGGCACGACCCTACGGTCACCTGCCCCCGGCAAGCACTCCCACACCAGCCGCTGAGCGTCTCCCCGAACACTGAGGCCCTCCCCCTCCAGGTTGACAACGTACTTACTCACCGCGCCATGATCGCCTACTCCCCCAAAATGACCAACTCGAATTCCTCGTGC
This sequence comes from Salinispora pacifica CNR114, assembly GCF_000514775.1. Taxonomy (GTDB): domain Bacteria; phylum Actinomycetota; class Actinomycetes; order Mycobacteriales; family Micromonosporaceae; genus Micromonospora; species Micromonospora pacifica. The sequence continues at coordinate 323,414 of NZ_KI911467.1, forward strand.
CGCCACACGACGGCTACCAGTTGGCCGGTGCGGTGCCCCCCATCAGCCATCTGACGAACTGACGCCCGAGCGCCGACGGGTGCTCAGGGGCGGACGTAGGCGGCGAGATGCTCGCCGGTGCGGGTGCTCCGGCTGGTGACCAGGTCGGCCGGCGTACCGTTGAAGACGATCTGGCCGCCGTCGTGGCCGGCTCCGGGTCCGAGGTCGATGATCCAGTCGGCGTGGGCCATCACCGCCTGGTGGTGCTCGATGACGATGACCGACCGGCCGGCGTCAACCAGCCGGTCGAGTAGGCCGAGGAGTTGTTCGACGTCGGCGAGGTGCAGACCGGAGGTCGGCTCGTCCAGGATGTAGATCTCGCCCTTGTCGCCCATCTGGGTGGCGAGTTTCAGCCGCTGTCGTTCGCCGCCGGAGAGGGTGGTGAGCGGTTGGCCGACGCTGAGATAGCCGAGCCCGACATCGGCGAGTCGCTCAAGTATCCGGTGGGCGGCCGGGGTGCGGGCCTCGCCCGCGCCGAAGAACTCTCGGGCCTCGGCGACCGGCATCGCGAGCACTTCGGCGATGTTCCGGCCGCCGAGTGAGTATGCGAGTACCGAGGCCTGGAAGCGTTTGCCCTGGCACTCCTCGCAGGTGGACTCGACGGAGGCCATGACGCCCAGTTCGGTGTAGATGCTGCCGGCACCGTTGCAGGTGGGGCAGGCGCCCTCGGAGTTGGCGCTGAACAGGGCCGGTTTGACGCCGTTGGCCTTGGCGAACGCCTTCCGGATCGGGTCGAGTAGGCCGGTGTAGGTGGCTGGGTTGCTGCGTCGGGAGCCGCGGATGGCGCTCTGGTCGATCATGATCACGCCGTCGCGGCCGGCGACGGATCCGTGGATCAGGGAGCTCTTGCCGGAGCCGGCGACGCCGGTGAGGACACAGAGCACGCCGAGTGGGACGTCAACGTCAACGTCGCGGAGGTTGTGCGTTGTCGCGCCCCGGATTGGCAGGGTGCCGGTGGGTGTGCGTACGGAGGGCTTCAGGGCGGCGCGGTCGTCCAGGTGTCGGCCGGTGATGGTGGCGCTGTGGCGTAGGCCGTCCAGGGTGCCTTCGAAGCAGACGGTGCCGCCGGTGGCGCCGGCACCGGGGCCGAGGTCGACGATGTGGTCGGCGATGGCGATGGTTTCTGGTTTGTGTTCGACGACGAGGACGGTGTTGCCCTTGTCTCGTAGGCGTAGCAGCAGGTCGTTCATGCGGCGGATGTCGTGCGGGTGTAGGCCGATGGTGGGCTCGTCGAAGACGTAGGTGACGTCGGTGAGTGCGGAGCCGAGGTGGCGGATCATTTTGGTGCGTTGGGCCTCTCCCCCGGACAGGGTTCCGGTGGGCCGGTCGAGGGAGAGGTAGCCGAGGCCGATCTCGGTGAAGGAGTCCAGGAGGTGGCGTATTCCGGTCAGGAGTGGGGCCACGGTCGGTTCGTCGAGGTCGCGTAGCCAGCTGGCCAGGTCGCTGATCTGCATGCGGCACAGGTCGGCGATGCTCCTGCCGTTGATCTTTGAGGAGCGGGCTTCGATGCCCAGTCGGGTGCCGTCGCACTCGGGGCAGGTGGTGAAGGTGACGGCGCGTTGTACGAAGGCGCGCAGGTGTGGTTGGAGTGAGTCGACGTCCTTGGCGAGCATGGACTTCTGGATGCCCGGGATCAGGCCGGTGTAGGTCAGGTTGATGCCGTCGATCTTGACTTTGGTGGGTTCCCGGTGGAGTAGGTCGTGTAGCTCCTGCTGGGTGTACTTGCCGATGGGCTTGTCGGGGTCGAAGAAGCCGCAGCCGCGCAGGATGCGGCCGTACCAGCCCTCCATGCTGTAGCCGGGGATGGTCAGCGCGCCTTCGTTGAGGGTGCGGGTGTCGTCGTAGAGGGCGGCCAGGTTGAAGTCGGTGACCGCGCCCATGCCCTCGCAGCGGGGGCACATGCCGCCGATTCGGGTGAAGGTGACCTTTTCGGTTTTCGTGCGGGCCGCGCCGCGCTCGAGGGTGACCGCGCCGCTGGCGGTCACCGAGGGCACGTTGAAGGAGTACGCGTTGGGTGAGCCGAGGTGTGGGTGGCCGAGCCGGCTGAACAGGATGCGCAGCATGGCGTTGGCGTCGGTGGCGGTGCCGACGGTGGAGCGTGGGTTGGCGCCCATTCGTTCTTGGTCGACGATGATGGCGGTGGTCAGGCCTTCGAGGAGGTCGACCTCGGGTCGGGACAGGGAGGGCATGAACCCCTGCACGAACGCGCTGTAGGTTTCGTTGATCATCCGCTGGGACTCGGCGGCGATGGTGGCGAAGACCAGGGAGCTCTTGCCGGAGCCGGAGACGCCGGTGAAGACCGTGAGTCGGCGTTTGGGTATGTCGACGCTGATGTCTTTGAGGTTGTTCTCGCGGGCGCCGTGTACGCGGATCAGGTCGTGGCTGTCGGCGACGTGCGGCCCGGCTGGCTGGTGTGCCGGGCTGGTGGCCGTGCTCATCGGGTCTCCTGGGTCGGGTGTGTGCTGGCTGGGTCTGGGTGCTGGCTCCGGTTGCTGACGGTCGGGTTGGTGGCGGGTCAGAGGCCGCCGGCGACGCGGAGGATGGTGCCGGTGGTGTAGCTGGCGTCGGGTCCGAGGAGCCAGGCGATGGCGGCGGCGACCTCGTCGGGTTCGCCGGCGCGTCCGAGTGGGACGCGGGTGGCGGCGTGGTCGGCTCGGTCGGGCTGGCCGGATTGGATGTGGATGTCGGTGCGGATGATGCCGGGGGCGACGGCGTTGACGCGGATGCCGCGGGGGGCGAGTTCTTTGGCCAGGCCGAGGGTGAGGGTGTCGGTGCCGGCTTTGACGGCGGCGTAGTGGACGTATTCGCCGGGTGAGCCGAGGGTGGCGGCGGCGGAGGAGATGTTGACGATGGCGCCACCGGCGGGCATCCGGCGGGCGGCCTGTTGGGCGGCGAGGATGTAGCCGATGAGGTTGACGTCGACGACGTGGCGTAGGTCGGTGGGGTCGAGGTCGACGAAGGGGCCGATGGGGCTGGTGACGCCGGCGTTGTTGACCAGGCCGGTGAGGTCGCCGAGGTCGGCGGCGGCGGTGAACAGGGTGGCGAGTTGGTCGGGGTCGCGGGTGTCGGCGGGGATGGCGATGGCGGTGGTTCCGGTGGCGCGTAGCTCGGCGAGGACGGTGTTGGCGGCGGTGTGGTCGCGTTGGTAGGAGAAGGCGATGTGGTGGCCGGCGCGGGCGAGGCGGCGGGCGGTGGCGGCGCCGATTCCGCGGCTACCACCGGTGATGACGGTGACTGGACTCAACGGTGCTTCTCCCCTGGTCTGGCGGGTGTGTGGCGAGGCTACCCCGGGGGTGTGATGGGGTGGCGCACCTTGGGTGGGCGGCGGCTGGTATCAAGTACTGCTGTCGGACAGGTGTACGGAGGAGGGGGTGTGATGTCGGGGCAGGGTTTGTCCACCGAGGAGGTGGCGGGTATCCGGGAGGCGGTTGCCGCGGGCCGGAAACCGAAGGTGGTGTTCACCGCGTCGGCGGGGCAGATCGCGGGGCAGGTCGGTCAGGTCGTGGCGTTGACCGATCCGGCGGTCTCCGACGAGTTCGTGGTGGTGCGGTTCGGGCGGGACGAGTTGCCCTTCTCCCCCGTTGATGTGGCGGTGGCGCCACGGGGGGCGGGGCGGAGGGTGCCGTCGGCGGAGCGGCCGGCTGGGGAGCCGGTGGTGGCGGAGCCGGTGGTGGCGCCGGAGCCGGAGTTCGTGTTGGACACGCCGCCGGTGGCGGCGCGGGCGGTCGGGGAGGATGCCTCGGCGCGGCCGGCGGAGTCGGCGAAGCCGGCGCGGCGGGCGGTAAAGCCAGTGAAGGCGGCGAAGGCGAAGGGGCCGGTGGGGCTGACGGTGACGTTGGCGTACGGCGAGGGCGAGTGGACGGTGGCGGCGCAGCAGGGGGCGAAGGTGCTCGCCAAGCCGTATGTGGTGAAGCCGGCGGAGGCGCTGCGGATGGTCGGTCTGGTGGATGTGTCGGGGGTGCAGGAGGCGGTGGAGCAGATCCTCGCCGCGGAGCGGGCCGAGGCGGAGCAGCAGGCGGAGAAGCTGCGTTCGGAGTTGGCGGAGGTGGAGGCGCGGCTGGCGGAGCTGCGGGAGGCGGGCTGAGGGCATTGTGCCGACGGTCGCCCGCCTCCCGGGTTTCGGGGGCGGGCGACCGTCGTTTTGGTGGGGCGTGGTGGGGTCAGTGTCGCGGGATGTGGGCCACGCCGATGCGCTTGCGGAAGACCCAGTAGGTCCAGCCCTGGTAGGCCAGCACGATCGGGGTGAAGATCACCGCCACCCAGGTCATGATTTTCAGGGTGTAGGGGGTGGAGGCGGCGTTGGTGGCGGTGAGGGTGCCGGCGGCGTCCAGGGTGGATGGCAGCACGTTCGGGAACAGAGCGGTGAACAGGGTCGCCACGGCCAGGCCGATCGCGGCGGCGGTGCCGATGAAGGCCCAGCCCTCCCGGCGGGCGTAGGCGGCGGCGAGGCCGCCGAGCAGGGCCACGGCGGCGGCGACGGCGAGGATGATGGCGGCCGTGTTGGCGCGGATGGTCAGGCTCCAGGTGAGGAACGCGACGGCGAGTACGGCGGTGGCGATGCCGACGCGGATGGCGAGGGCGGCGGCCCGGTCCCGGATGTCACCGACGGTTTTGAGGGCGATGAACACGGCGCCGTGGGTGAGGAACAGGGCGGCGGTGGTGAGGCCGCCGAGGAGCGCGTAGGGGTTGAGGAGGTTGAAGAACCCGCCGGCGTATTCGTGGTCGGCGGTGAGGGGTACGCCGCGCAGGATGTTGGCGAATGCGACTCCCCAGAGGACGGCGGGGAGCAGGGATCCGAAGAAGATGGCGTGGTCCCAGCGGCGTTTCCAGGATGCTTCGGGGCGCTTGTGGCGGTATTCGAAGGCGACGCCGCGGGCGATCAGGGCGAGCAGGATGAGTAGTAGTGGTAGGTAGAAGCCGGAGAAGAGGGTGGCGTACCACTCGGGGAAGGCGGCGAACATGGCGCCGCCGGCGGTGATCAGCCAGACCTCGTTGCCGTCCCAGACCGGGCCGATGGTGTTGATCAGGACGCGGCGTTCGCGGTCGTCGCGGCCGAGGACCGGTAGGAGCATGCCGACGCCGAAGTCGAAGCCCTCGAGGATGAAGTAGCCGGTGAACAGCACGGCGACGAGGAGGAACCAGATGGTGGTGAGTTCCATGTGGGGGCTCCGCAGATCAGTAGGCGAAGGCGAGCGGGCGCTCGGCGTCGTCGGTGTCGTCGGGTTCGGGGGCGGGGGTCAGGTCGGGTACGCCGGCCTTGGCGTAGCGGATGAGGAGTTTGCATTCGATGACGGCGAGGGCGGCGTAGATGAGGGTGAAGGCGGTGAACGAGGTGAGGACTTCGGCCAACGACACGCTGCGGGAGACGCCGTCGCGGGTGAGCATTTCGCCGAAGACGATCCAGGGCTGGCGGCCCATCTCGGTGAAGATCCAGCCGAAGGAGTTCGCGGCGAGGGGTAGGAGGGGCATGACCAGGCCGGCGCGGAGTAGCCAGCGGCTGGTGGGGGTGCGGCCCCGGCGTTGGCCCCAGAGCACCAGGAGGGCGATCGCGGCGGCGGCCAGCCCGAAGCCGATCATGAGGCGGAAGCTCCAGTAGGTGATCGGGATGATCGGGGTGTAGCTGCCGGCGCCGTACTGGGCGGTGTATTGGGCTTGGAGGTCGTTGATGCCGCTCACGGTGCCGTTGGGGTCGCCGGTGCCCAGGTAGGACAGCAGGTAGGGGATCTTCAGGGCGAAGAGTTCGCGGTTGCCGTCGAGGCTGCCGATGGTGAGTACGGAGAAGGAGGCGGGGCTCTCGGTGTCGTAGAGGCCTTCGGCGGCGGCCATCTTCATGGGCTGGACCTGGGTCATGATCTTGCCTTGGATGTCGCCGGTGATCATGACGGCGGTGGCGGAGATCAGGGTGACCCAGGATCCGAACTTGGCGGCGAATCGGTAGGCCGGGGTGTCCGTGGAGTCCGGTCTGCGGATCAGGTGCCACAGGGCGACGGCGACGAGGAGGGAGCCGGCGACGAGGAAGGCTCCGGCGATGGTGTGCGGGAAGGTGATCAGGGCGACCTTGTTGGTCAGGACGGCGACGAAGTCGGTCAGTTCGGCGCGGCCGGTGTCGGGGTTGATCCGGTAGCCGACGGGGTTTTGCATGAATGAGTTCGCGGCGAGGATGAAGTAGGCCGACAGGTTGGTGCCGATGGCGGCGGCCCAGATGGTGGCCAGGTGTAGGCGTTTGGGTAGCCGGTCCCAGCCGAAGATCCAGAGGCCGATGAAGGTGGATTCGAGGAAGAAGGCGACCAGGGCTTCGATGGCCAGGGGGGCGCCGAAGATGTCGCCGACGAAGCGGGAGTAGTCGCTCCAGTTCATGCCGAACTGGAATTCCTGCACGATGCCGGTGACCACGCCCATCGCGAAGTTGATCAGGAAGAGTTTGCCGTAGAACTTGGTGAGTTTGAGGTACTTCTCGTCGCCGGTGCGGTGCCACAGCGTTTGCAGGATGGCGACCAGGATGGACAGGCCGATGGTTAGTGGCACGAACAGGAAGTGGTAGACGGTGGTGACACCGAACTGCCAACGGGCGACGTCTAACGCGTCCACCTGTGACCCCCAGATCTACGGACTTACTACGAAGCGTAGTAGATACTACAGTCGGTCGTAGAAGAATTCTCAGGGGCGGGGGGCCCGAGGCCCCGGGACCAACGGCCTCGATCATCGGGGTCAACGGTCCGCTGGGTGCGCGCTCATGCGATCATGAAGCGCTGATGGAGACTGGGCACCCCGAATGGCGAGCGCCGCTGCTGTGGCGTACCGCCCAACCGCTCGCCCGCGTCGTGGTCGGCGCCCTGGCCCGGCTGGAGGTGGCCGACGAGATTCCGCGGCGCCTGCGCCCCGGCCCCCTGCTGCTGGCCGCCAACCACATCAGCCCGTTCGACCCGATCGTGCTCGCCGCCGCCTGCCACTCGGTGGGGATCGCGCCGCGGATCATGGCCACCGGCGGGCTGTTCCGCGCCCCGCTGGTCGGTGCCGCCATGCGGCACGCCGGGCACATCCGGGTCGACCGGGGTGCCAGCACCGTGGCCGAGGCGATGACGGTGGCCGCCGACGCCCTGGCCGGCGGCGCGGTCATCCTGGTCTATCCGGAAGGCCGTATCGGCCTGGATCCGGGGCTCTGGCCCGAGCGGGGCAAAACCGGCGTCGCCCGGCTCGCCCTACGCTGCGGTGTGCCCGTGATCCCGGTCGCGCAGTGGGGCGCCCACGAGGTGCTCCCCTATCGGACCCCGAAGGGGCTGGCCCCCGCGCTCGCCCGCACCGTCACCCACCGGCGGGTGGTCCGGGTACGCTTCGGTGCCCCGGTCGACCTCACCGACCTGGCGCCCGAAGCACCCGGTGCGGCCCGCCGCGCCACCGACCGGATCATCGACGCGATCACCGAGACGCTGGCCCCGCTTCGGCCCGACGAACCCGACCGGCCCCGCCACGTCGATCCCGGGCGGCCGGTCGACACCAGCCGCTCCCACCGTCGGAGCTGACACCCACCACTTTCGGGCTGTCGCCCACTACCTGACGACTGGGTTGGCCGGCATACTTCTCGGCGTGCTGACCGGCCCTTGCCCCTACCTCGACACACCAGCGCCGCTGGCATTCGCCCACCGTGGTGGCGCCGCCGAGGGCGACGAGAACACGGCCGCGGCATTTGCCCGCGCCATCGACCTGGGCTACCGGTACGTCGAGACCGATGTGCATGCCACCGCCGACGGTGTCGCGGTGGTCTGCCACGACCCCACGCTGCACCGGGTGACCGGCTCCCCCGGGCGAATCGCCGAGCTGCGGTGGGCCGACCTGGCGACGGTGCGCGTCGGCGGGGCCTCCGTCGTGCCCCGCCTGGACGAGGTGCTGCACGCCTGGCCGCAGGTTCGGTTCAACGTCGACGTCAAGGCCGGCTCCGGCGTCGAACCGGCGGTGGCCGCCGTCGAGCGCGCCGGCGCCGGCGATCGGGTGCTGTTGGCCTCCTTCAACGACGCGCGGCTGGCCCGGATGCGGACGTTGACCGAGGGCCGGATCGCCACCAGCCTCGGCGTACGAGGGGTGGCGCGACTGCGGATGGCGTCGTTGACCGGCCGGCGGGTGCGGCTGCCGGAGTCGGTGGTCGCCGCGCAGGTGCCGGTACGGTACGGGCGGCTGCGAATCACCGACCGTCGGTTTCTGGCCTACTGCCACCGCCTCGGCCTGCAGGTGCATGTCTGGACCATTGACGAACCCGCCGAGATGCACGAGCTACTGGACCTCGGGGTGGATGGCATCATGACCGATCACGTGGGCGTGCTGCGCGACGTCTACCGCAGCCGCGGCCACTGGGCCGTCTGATTCAAGGATAGCTCCCGGACATGTCCGCCACCCCCATCGTTGACGACACTCCCCTCACCCCGCGCAGCAGCCGTCGGGAACGCACCGGTTGGTACTTCTACGACTGGGCGAACTCTGCGTTCCAGACCACCGTCATCACCGTGTTCCTCGGGCCGTTCCTCACCACCGTGGCGGAGCAGGCTGCCGGCTGTGAGCTCGGTGCGGACAGCTGCATCGGGTACGTGTACCCGCTGGGGATCAAGGTCGCGGTCGGGTCGTACTACCCGTATCTGATCTCACTGTCGGTGCTGCTCACCGTCTTCGTGTTGCCGGTTGTCGGCGCGGTCGCCGACCGGACGCGGCACAAGAAGCGGCTACTCGCCGCCGCGGCCTACGTCGGTGCCGGTGCGACCGTCGCGATGGCCTTCGTCACCGGGGAGCGGTACCTGCTCGGCGGGGCGCTGTTCCTGGTCGCCAACATCGCCTTCGGCGCCGCGATCGTGGTCTACAACTCCTTCCTGCCGCAGCTGGGTGGGCCGGACGACCGGGACGGCATCTCGAGCCGGGGGTGGGCGCTGGGGTACCTCGGCGGGGGTCTGTTGCTGGCGCTCAACCTGGCCGTGGTCACCGCGTTCACCGAGGAGGGCAACCCGCAGCGCACCCTGGACCTGGCCCGCTGGTCGATCGTTTCGGCCGGGGTGTGGTGGGCCGCGTTCACTCTGGTGCCACTGCGCTGGCTCCGCGAGCATCCCACCGCCGCGGCGCTGACCGGCGGCGGCAACGTGCTCACGGATGGTTTCCGGCAGCTCGGGCGTACCCTGCGGCAGCTGCGGGCGTATCCGTTGACGCTGTTTTTCCTGCTGGCGTTCCTGGTCTACAACGACGGCATCGCTACGGTCATCACCCTGTCCTCCCAGTACGGCACCGAAGAGCTACGGCTGACGCAGAGCACCCTGATCATCACCATTCTGTTGGTGCAGTTCCTAGCCTTCGGTGGCGCGCTGCTGCTCGGCGCGCTCGCCCGGCGGATCGGTGCGTGGAAGACCGTCCTGTTGAGCCTGGTGCTGTGGATCGCGGTGGTGATCGCCGCGTTCCGGCTGCCCGCCGAGGCGCCGTTGCCGTTCATGGCGCTCGGCGCGGCCATCGGGCTGGTGCTCGGTGGTAGCCAGGCGTTGAGCCGGTCGTTGTTCAGCCAGCTCATCCCCGCCGGTAAGGAGGGTGAGTACTACGGCTTCTACGAGATCAGCGACCGGGGTACCAGCTGGCTTGGTCCGCTCGCCTTCGGACTGGTGTTCCAGCTGACCAACTCATACCGGGTGGGCCTGGTCTCGCTGCTGATCTTCTTCGTGGTCGGGTTTGTGCTGCTGCTGGCGGTACCGATGCGGCGGGCGATCGTGGCCGCGGGGAACCGACCACCGCGGGTGCTGTGAGCCGGTCGATTGCTGCCGTCGCCGCGGCGGGTTGATGGGCTAGGCTGCCGGACCGTGACCGACCACACCCCCGCCGATTCAACTCCCCTCTCCCCCGTGTCCGGATCGTCCGTGCGCGCCGGCGCGCACGGACGTCCGTTGCACGCCGCGGCGCTGCGGTTCTACTGGGGTCCGATGGACTGCGGCAAGTCCACCATGGCGTTGCAGATGAACTACAACCATGCCCGGCAGGGTCGGCGAGGCCTGGTCACCACCCGCATCGACCGGTCGTTGGGCCCGCGGGTGACCACCCGGGTCGGGTTGGCGCACGAGGCGGTTGAGGTCACCGCCGAGCTGGATCTGCGCGCGCTGGTCCGCAGCCGGCGGGCCGAGGGCGTCGGAATCGACTACCTGATCTGTGACGAGGCCAGTTTCTACCAGGTCGAGCAGGTGGAGCAGCTGGCCGAGTTGGTTGACGCCGACGATGTTGACGTTTACGCGTTCGGCCTGGCGACCGACTTCCGGTCCCGGATGTTCCCGGCCGCGCGGCGGCTGTTCGAGTTGGCGGACTCGGTGGCCCGGATCCAGGTGGAGGTGCTCTGCTGGTGCGGGCGGGAGGGGCTACTCAACGCCCGCGTGGTCAACGGGCGGGTGGTGCGGGAGGGCGCGCAGGTGGTTGTCGGCGACACGGCCGAAACCGCCCAGGTGCGTTACCAGGTGCTCTGCCGACGCCACCACCGTGCCGGCGAGTTGGGGCCGGCCACATCCGGCTGTTCCGGCTGACCGGATCAGTCCCGGTGCGGTAGATCATCCCTGGTTCGGTGGATCAGTACGGGTCGCCGCAGACCCGCCAGCCGCCGTCCTCGGTGATGATGGAGAGGTCCCGCTGTTCGGTGGTGCCGCTGTCGCGGGTCAACCGTACGGTGACGGTGCCCTGTGGTCGGCCGCGGCGGCTGGTTACCGCGACGTCGATGATCTCGTAGTTCTGCACGGTCGGCGGGGTTCGTACCCAGCTACTGAAGCCGATCTTGCTCCACCGGCTGCGGGAGTCGGCACAGAGCTGTTCGTAGGCGGCGGCGGTGTCCCCGGTGGTGAGCTGTCGCAGGAAGCCGTCAGCGGTGCGCCGTACCGGCTCGGCGGCGCGGGTCACCGCCTGTAGGTTCCACGCGGCCAGCCCGGCGACGCCCACACAGCAGAGCAGGACCATGGCGCCCGCGACGACCAGGCCGGTCCGGAGCGGCCGTCGCGGCTGCGACGGCCGAATCCACGGCGGCTCGGCGTTCACACCCTTCGACGGTAGAGACCTGCCTCCGGGCAATGGTGCGGAATACCGCGACGCCCGGCGGAAGTATTTCCATAATTACGGTATGCGTATTGCCGTTGTCGGGGTGGGCCGGATGGGCGCCATCCACGCCGCCAATCTTCGCCGCCACGCGGATGTCACCTCGTTGGTGGTCGCCGACTCGGACCGGCAGCGCGCCCAGGAGGTGGCGCACCGCCTCGATGCCAGCGCGGCCACGGTTGACGAGGTGTTCACCTCCTCGACGGAGGCGGTTGTCATCGCCGCCAACACCGCCGCACACGCCGAGTTGATCCGGCGGGCGGCACGGGCGGGTCTGCCCGTGTTCTGCGAGAAGCCCGTCGCGGCGGACCTGGCCGAGTCGATACAGACCGTGCAGGAGGTGCAGGCCGAGGGCGGGACTTTGCAGATCGGCCTCATGCGTCGGTTCGACGCGGGCTTTCAGGCCGGCCGGGCGCTGGTGCGGTCCGGACGGCTCGGTCGGTTACACACTGTTCGTTCTGTTGGCGCGGAGCCCGACCCCCCACCGGCCACCTACCTGTCGGCCTCGGGTGGGATCTTCTGGGACGCGCTGATCCACGACTTCGACCTGTTGCGGTGGATCACCGGCCGGGAGGTCGCCGAGGTGTACGCGTGTGGCTCGGACGCCGGGCCGCAGATCTTCGCCGAGCTGGGGGAACTCGACACCGCGATGGCGCTGCTGACGATGGACGACGGGACGCTCGCCGCCACCACCGCGGCCCGGTGCAACGGGGCCGGCTACGACGTGCGGATGGAGGTGTGCGGGGATGCGGACACCATCGCCATCGGGCTCGACCGGCACACCCCGCTGACCTCTGTTGAGCCGGAGACAACGTTCCCGTCGGCGGATCCCGTACAAAGTTTCCTGGAGCGTTTCGCGCCGGCTTTCGAGGCGGAGATCGACACCTTTCTTCAGGTTGCCCGTGGGGATCTGGAGAACCCGTGTGACGGGCGGGAGGCGGTGGAGGCGCTTCGGGTGGCGGAGGCGTGCTGGCGCTCGCAGCGGGAGCGGCGACCGGTTCGGCTGACGGAGATCGTCAGTTTCTGAGGCGGTCACGGTCTGCGGGACCGGCCGGCCCGGTATGCCGAGCTCCGGGCGGGGCGTGGCATGGTTTCGGGCCCGGCGGGAACCAGGGTTCATGCCCCGATCCTGGAAATGGGAGGCGCAGGTTTCCCGGCCCGTCGAGTGGCGGACCGCACTGTACGACGGGTTGATGGAGCTCACGCCCCGCAGCGAACCGGCGCTCTTCGGTGATCTGAGCCACTCCCGGCGACGCTTCGTAGCGGTCGACGAGAGCGCGTGGGGGTTGTACCAGAAGGAGATCACCTCGCTGCTGGACCGCTACCGACTCGAGTGGAACAACCCGCCCAGCCTGCTGCCGGGGGGCGAGGACGCCAAAACCCGCGACAGCGCGAACCGGATCTCCGATGAGATGAACGCCTTCGGCGTTGCCCGATTCGGCGAACCGCCGATCGCTATCGGCGGCGGCGTGCTGCACGACGTGTTCGGTCTGGTGGCGGGCGAATACCGGCGGGGCGTGTCGTGGGACTTCATCGGCACGACGCTCGTGTCCGCCATCGACTCGATGTTCGCCCTGAAGTGCGGCGTGAGCGCGGGATGGAAGAACCGGGCCGGTCTGTACCATCCCGCGCGGGCGTCGATGACCGATGCTCGTTTCTTCCAGACGTTGCCGCCGCACCAGATCAGGGACGGCTTCGCGGAGATCATCAAGATCGCTGTCGCCGGAGACCACGCCCTGTTCCGGCTCCTCGAGGAGGATGGACCGCGGGTCGCCGAGGAGCGTTTCCGCAGCTGCGACGGCCCTTCTGAGGAGATCCTCCGCCGGTCGATCTCGTGGATGCTGCGGGAGCTGAAGCGCAACCCGTTCGAGCGCGATACGGCCCGGGCCAGCTACCTCGGGCACAACATCTCGCCAGGGCTTGAGCCCACCGTGACGCACGGCCACGCGGTGGCGTTGGACATCGCCTGGACCAGCATGATCGCCTGGCGGCGGGGGCTGATCGGGCGTTTCGTCCGGGATCGGATCCTGCGCCTGATCCGCTCGTTCGGCCTGGACGTGTGGCATCCCGCGATGGCCGACACGGAACGGCTGGTGGCCGCCCTCTCCGACACCGCCCGACACCGCGGTGGTCAGCAACTCATCCCGACACCGACTCGGGTGGGTCGGGTGACCTACCTGGGGGATGTCACGGCCGACGAGCTGCGGCGCGCCGTCGAGGACCAGCACCAGTGGGACTCAGGCGAGCTGCGGTCGGATGCCGCGAAGGAGGGTGGTCGGCGATGAGTCCGTCGGACGGTCTGGATCACCGGATCCAGGTTGGTTCGTCCCCGGATTCCTGGGGGGTGTGGTACGCGAACGATCCACGGCAGGTTCCTTGGCCACGTTTCCTGGACGAGGTGGCCCGGGCCGGATTCGAGTGGATCGAACTCGGCCCGTACGGGTATCTGCCGACCGACCCGGCCCGGCTCGCCGGCGAAACCGCCCTCCGTGGCCTGCGGGTCGCCGCGGCGACGCTTTCGACGTCCCTGCACCGGGGCCAGAGCGGCTGGCAGGAGAGCTGGCCCCGGGTGGCGATGACCGCGGCGCTCGTGCGGGCGGTGGGCGGTTCCTGCATCGTGATCATGCCGGGCTACTGGCGCGACCCGTGGACCGGCGCGTTCACCGAGGAACCGCACCTCACGGCGGCGCAGTGGCGGGACCTCACCGTGTTGACCAATCGGCTCGCCCGACAGGTCCGCGACTCTTTCGGGTTACGCGTCATGCTCCACCCACACGCCTACACCCACATCAACAACGAGCCGACGGTCACCCGCTTCCTCGACGCGACGGACCCGGAACTGGTCTCCCTCTGCCTGGACGTCGGTCACTACGCCTACTGCGGCGGAGACAGCGTGAAACTGCTCGACACCTGTGGTGAGCGCGTCGGCCACCTGCACCTCAAGCAGGTCGACCCCGCGGTGCTGGCCGACGTTGTCGCCGAGGACGAGCCGTTCGGCACCGCGGTGGCCCGGGGGGTGTGGTGCGAGCCGCCGCACGGGCGTCCCGCGCTGGAACCGGTGCTGGCCGCCGCGCGACGACTCGACACCGACATGTTCGCCATCGTCGAGCAGGACCTCTACCCCTGCCCCGCCGACAAGCCCTTCCCGATCGCGGAACGGACCCGCCGACTCCTGCACTCCTACGGATTGTGATGTTATCGACACATGCAGTGCCATGTGTTCACCAATCCGCAGCAGGGGGCGAGCTACGACGAGGTCGCCGCCACCGCCAGGGCCGTGGAGCAGCTCGGGCTGGACGGCTTCTTCCGCTCGGATCACTTCCTGGCGATGGAAGGTGCCGCGGGACTGCCCGGTCCCACGGACACCTGGGTGACCTTGGGCGCGCTGGCCCGGGAGACCCGACGCATCCGACTCGGGTCGTTGATGACCTCGGCGACGTTCCGGCAGCCGGGACTGTTGGCGGTCACGGTCGCCCAGGTTGACCAGATGAGCGACGGGCGGGTCGACTTCGGGTTCGGCACCGGATGGCACGAGCCGGAACACCGCGCCTATGGTGTCCCCTACCCCGCCCTCGGCGAACGGTTCGACCGCTTCGAGGAACAACTGGACATCGTCACCGGCCTGTGGGGCACCCCGCCGGGCGAGCTGTTCACCCATCCCGGGCGGTACTACCGGTTGACCGACGCACCGGGGCTACCGAAACCTGTCCAGCGGCGTCCTCCGATCATCATCGGCGGCACCGGACCGACGAGGACACCGCGCCTGGCGGCCCGCTACGCCGACGAGTTCAACTTTGCCTTCCCGACCCTGACGGAGATCGCGGAGCAGGGCGCGCGGGTGGACGCGGCCTGCGAGAAGGCCGGTCGGGTGCCGTCGAGTCTTCGCCGCTCGGCTGTTGTCCTGCTCGTCTGTGGTCGGGACTCCGGCGAGGTGGCCCGGCGCGCGGAACCGGTCGGTGGGCTGTTCACCGCGCAGATGATGGAGCACGGGCTGGTCGGTTCCCCGACGCAGGTGGTCGACCGGATCGGGGAGTTGGCCGAGGCGGGCATCAGCCGGCTCTATCTGCAGACGCCACACCAGTTCGACGTTGATCATCTGGCGTACTTCAGCCACCATATCCTGCCGCAGCTGGACTGACCGGTGCTGCCGGTGGGCCGGGGTCAGCCGCGGCGGCGGGACCGGGCCGCCCAGATCGCGTACGCCGGGTCCCGGTCGAGATTGTGTCGGTCGCGGTCGTAGCGGCGGGTGGTGCGCGGGTCGGCGTGCCCCATCGCGTCCTGCACGTCCTCCAACGGTACGCCCTCGGCGCGGGCCGTCGTGGCGAAGGCGTGCCGCAGTGAGTGCGGTGACAGCCGCGCCCACCCCGGGATGCCGGCTTCCCGGGCCAGCCGGCGGACCAGCCGGAACACGGAGTGCCGGTCCAGGCGGGCTCCGGTCGAGGTCACCAGCAGCGCACCGGTCAACCGGTGCACCGGCACCGCCGCGGCGCTGGCGCGCGACGCCAGGTAGTCGTGCACCGCTGCCGAGGCGCTCGGGGTGAGGGCCCGCCGCCGGGCCCGGCCACCCTTACCGGTGAAGCGGACACTGTGGTGGCCGCGTTCGGTGCCCAGGTCGCCGACGTCCAACGACACCAGTTCACCGACCCGCAGCCCGAGGTCGACCAGCAGCGCCACGGCGGCCCGGTTGCGGGCCGCGGTCGGGCCGGTGGCACTGTCGGCGACGGTGAGTAGCGCGTTGACCTCCTCCGGCGTGAGCCCGATGGTCCCCGAGTGGTCGCGGTCCACATGGGGGCGATCCGCTCCGGGCACCGGATTGGTCTCGACGGCCCGCAGCTTGACCAGAAAGTCGTACCAGCTGGACAGGGCGGAGAGTTTACGGGCGACCGTGGCGGGCGTCAGTGGCTTGCCGCTGCGGGTGTTCGGCGTCGATTCCAGCCACCGGGCGTACGCGTTGACGTGCAGGAAGGTTGCCCGCAGCGGGTCGGTGTCGGCGTCGGCGCACCAGCCGAGCCAGCCGGCGACATCCCGCCGGTAGGCGGCTCGGGTGTGTTCGCTGAGCCGGCGGTTGGCCAGCCACGCCTCGGTGAAGTCAGCCGCGCCGGCCGGCAGCGCCGGCGTTGGGGTCCAGCGGCGCCGCACCGGCACCTCAGAGGAGAGCATGTGCGAAAGGTACTCAGGATGGGAGGGGTAACGGTCGGAGGCGCGCCCGCCGGAGCGCTGCGGTCACCGCCGCGAGGGTGAGCGCGGCGACCGCGGCGAACGCGGTCAGGCTCGCCAGGTCGGGGTGCAGGACTGACTGGCCCCGGCTGGCCTGCCAGCTGAGCACCGCGAACACCCCGGTACCGCCGATGGCGGCGGCGCCGACGAGGTCGGCGCGGGTCCGCTCGTCGCGCAACCAGGGCCGGCGGGCCGCGGCGGCACCCAGGGCCACGGTGAGCAGCAGCAGCCCCTGGATGGCGTGCATGCCCACGAAGTGCGGAACTCGCAGGTCCCCACCGGTCGTGCTCCACCGGGTGACCGGCATTCCGTTGCCGTCGGGGTCGCCGATGCCGTGCGCGCCGATCAGGGACACCTGCTGGCCGTTGGCGTCGGCCACCACCCGCGGCGTCTGCCCCGAGCTACTCAGCCACAGGGCCACGACCATGCTGGCGACCGCCAGGCCGAGCCCGGCGCGCAGCGCCCGGGTCAGCGCGCGGTCACCGACGCGCTGGACCAGCAGCAGGATCGCCACGAAGAAGGTGGTCAGCAGCAGCGGCATGATGCCGACGGAGAACAACGCCTGGACGGTGCGGGCCACCGGGTCGGTGTTGTCGTTGAAGTGGCTGAAGGTGCCGTTGGCGGCGGCGTAGGCGACGGCACCGACATCCAGCACCCCGGCGAAGGCGAAGATCGTACCGAGCCACCAGCCGATGCGTCGGCCCCGGTGGAGCTTGCCGAGCAGCCACGCCAACACGAGGGCGTGCACGCCCATGGCAAACCCGAACTTCAACGGTTTCAGCCAGACCGGCTCGCCGACGAGCTGCCGATTGTCAAGCAGCAGGCCCCCGATGGACACCAGGGCAACGGTGAACATGAAGACCGCGTTCGTGAGCAGCGGCCGGTGCCACTCGGTCTGCCCGCGGTGAGGTGCGGTGGTGATACTCATGCGTCGCTCCGTCCGCCGGCGCGCACCCGGCCCGATGCCGGATGCGCCTCTGAGCGTCCTCGAACGCGCGGCGCGGCACCATCCTGCAGGCCACCGGCCGAGCCGGGGGTTAACCCTCCTTTCGCGGGCCCGGTTGCGGCGCGGTCATCGCGGCTGGGGTGATCAGGGTCGGTGGGTGCGGTGCAGGAGGGCGGCGCCGGCGAGGATGAGCAGGGCGGCGGCGCCGAGTAGGCGGGGCAGGCTGGCCCCGGTGATGGGTAGGTCGGGATCGGTGGGGTCGGCGACGGTGATGGTGGTGGCCGCGGACTGACTGTGGGGGCAGGTGGTGGTGCTGGTGTAGTTGGCGGTGATGGTGTGGGCGCCGGCGGGGAGCCGGGTGGTGTGGGTGGCGGTGTTGGTGGCGTCCAGGGGCACGGTGGCGAGGTCGGTGTTGTTGGTGCGGAAGGTGATGCTGCCGGTGGGCGCAGCGATGTCGCAGGTGACGGTGGCGGTGAGGGTGACGTCCTGATCGGTGGTCGGGTCCGCCGGCGAGATGCGCAGCGTTGTGGTGGAGCTCGCCGGCGCGGCAACCAGGGCCAGGCTGTGGTCGTCGCCGGCGGCGACGGCGGTGATCGGGGTGCCGGCGGGCAGGCTGACCGCGACCGGCTCGCTGCTGTCGGTGATGGTCCCGTTGCCCAGCTGGCCTTCGTTGTTTCTGCTCCAGGCGAGGGCGGTGGCGGTGGCGGTCAGCGCCACGGCGTGGTCGCGGTGGATGGCGACAGCGGTGAGCGTGGCGCCGGCGGGCACTCGGACGGCGACCGGGGTGCTGCTGCCGGTGGTGGTCCCGTCGCCGAGCTGGCCCTGCCCATTGTCACCCCAGGAGAGGGCGCCGCCAGCAGCGGTTAACGCCAGGCTGTGGTCGGCGCCGGAGACAACGGTGGTGGCGGTGACGCCGGCGGGCAGCCTGACGGCGACCGGGGTGCTGCTGTCGCTGGTGCTCCCATCGCCGAGCTGACCGAAGGAGTTCGCACCCCAGGCATGGACGGTGTCGGTGGCGGTCAGGGCCAGACTGTGGAAGTCTCCGGCGGCGACAGCGGTGGCCGGGGGCAGCTTCACGGTGATCGGGGTGCTGCTGCCGGTGGTGGTCCCGTCCCCCAGCTGGCCGCGGGCGTTGCCGCCCCAGGCGAGGGTGGTGCCGGTGGAGGTGACGGCCAGGCTGTGGCCGAGGCCGCCGGCGATGGCGGTGACGGTGGTGCCGGCGGGTAGCCGCACCGCGACCGGGGTACTGCTGCTGGTGGTGGTCCCGTCTCCCAGCTGGCCGGCGCGGTTTTCGCCCCAGGCGAACACCGCGCCGGTGGAGGTGATCGCCAGGCTGTGGTTGGCACCGGCGGCGATGGCGGTGACGGTGGTGCTGGCGGGTAGCCGCACCGCGACCGGGGTACTGCTGCTGGTGGTCGTGCCGTCCCCCAACTGGCCGAAGGTGTTACCGCCCCAGGCGAGCACGGTGCCGGCGGAGGTCAGGGCCAGGCTGTGGGTGTCACTGCCGGCGATGGCGGTGACGGTGGTGCCGGCGGGTAGCCGCACCGCGACCGGGGTGCGGCTGCTGGTGGTGGTCCCGTTGCCGAACTGGCCGAAGGAGTTGTCACCCCAGGCCAGGATGGTGTCCGCCGCGACGGCCGCGGTTGGTGTGCGCTGGGCACCCGCCGGCAGCACCCCGGCTGCCTGGGTGACCGTCACCGCCAGCGCGAGGCAGAATCCCCCGGCCAGCGCACGGGCCGCCCCACGCGCGCCAGCCCCTTGAAGATCCCGCGGACGAATTCCCGGCATTGTGCACACCTCCGAGCAGACAAGTGCCCGTCAATAGGACAGGGGCCATTATTGACCACTTATCACTCGGAAAGCGGTAGGAACATGCGCCAACCGGATCCTCGCCTGGTAGCCGGGTCGGGCCGCAGCCTCAGCGACGGCGGGTACGGGTCAACACGCGGACCAGGATGAGTATCGCGGTGGCCTGCGCGGCGGCGACCGCGGCGAGAAGCCCGCCCCGAGAAGAGTCGTACAGGGCGCCGGCGGCGACACCGCCGACGAGCGCACCGGCGGCCTGGACGGCGGCGAAGACGCCATACGCGGTGGCCCGGCGCGCCCGGGGCACAAGGTCGGCCACGAAGGCCTTCACGGTGGAATCCTGCACCCCCAGCGCGACGCCCCACACCAGGACCCCGCCGGCGGCCACCGCCAGGCCGGAGGTGAACGCCAACGGGGGCACCACGGCTACCAGAACGGGCAGGACCAGCAGAACCCGGGCGCCGATGCGGTCGTAGGCCGCACCGGTGGCGAGCGCGGCCACCGCCGCCGACGCCATCGCCGCCGCGTACAGCAGCGGCACCCCCGCCGCCGGCACCAGACCGGTCTGTGCCAGGTGGAAACCGATCAACCCGAAGGTCACCAGCCCCGCGGTGCACAGGGCGCAGGCCACCGCGAACCATCCGAAGGACGCCGGCAGCGAGGCCCGCCCGGCCGGGTCATCGCGCTCGTCCCGGTCGCCGACGGCACCGTCACGCGGGTGCGCGATGCCGGCGCGGCGGCGCAGGAGTACGAGCAGGACCATCGCCAGCGCCCCCGGCACCGCCAGCCCGGCCAGCCCCGGCCACAGGAGTCCACCGGCGGCGGTGGTGAGTGCTGCCAGCAGCAGCGGGCCGGCGAACGCCCCGACCTGGTCCAGGGCCTTGTGGACGCCCATTCCACGGCCCATCCCCACCGCGCCGGCGGCGTCCGCCAGCAGCACCGACTTCGCCGGTGACCGCACGGCCTTACCCAGGCGTTCAACCACGATCAACACCGCGGCCGCCACCAACCCCGCGGCACCCAACCGCGGGGTCACCGCCAGCAGCGGCACGCACACCGCCGTCAGCGCATACCCAACGGTCGTCAACGTCCAGTAGCGGCGGGTCCGGTCGGCCAGCGGCCCCGACACCAGCCGCAGCGCCAGCGCGGCCGCCTCACCAGCACCAGTGATCAAGCCGACGATCAGCGCGGAGGCGCCCAACGATGCCAGTAGCGGCCCGTACACCGACCGGGCGCCCTCGTACACCATGTCGGCGGCCAGGCTCACCACCCCGAAGCCGACCACCGTCCGCCACGGCGACCATCCCAACGCCCGCCGATCGTCGGGGTCTGCCGGAGCGCGCGGCGTCGGCCCGGAGTCCGTGGTTAGCACAGCCTCACCTAATCGGAGTTCGGGCTATGCGGTCAAACCGAGATCGCATGGACGCCTGGGTGGGGTCACCGACCGATTGTCACGTCGCCGGGCCGATCTTCGCTGGCTTGGGGCTCTTCCAACCTGCGAGCGATCTGTTCGATGGCGATGAGGTCTGCGGGGGTAAGTCGGTCGATGAAGTGACGTCGTACCGACTCGACGTGGGCCGGTGCGGCGTCTTCAAGCGCCGTCAGGCCCTGTGCGGTGAGCACCAGGAAGCAGCCCCGGCCGTCGTTCGGGTCGGGTGTGCGTTTCAGCAGACCACGCGCCGCCATCCGGGTGGCGTGCCGGGATAGCCGGCTGCGTGACCAGCCCATCTTGTCGGCCTGCTCCCCCAGGGTGCTGGTGTGGCCGGGTCGTTCCGACAGGGTGCTCAGTACTTCGTAGTCAGGTTCGGAGAGCCCGATCGCGGCCAGGTCGCGCGCCGTGCCGGCCTGGACGGCGACCGTGATGCGCAGGAACGCCCGCCAGGCGCGTTCCTGGTCCGGGTTCAACCAGCGTACGGTTCCGGTCGACGGTTTAGTTGACATGTAATCAAGCTAGCATCTACACTTCGTTTCCATGTCAACTAGACCGGTTCGCGTTCTTCTGCTGATCTGCAGCACCCGCCCCGGCGCTCTCGGTCCCCAGGTGGGCCGGTGGCTGGCCGAAGCGATCTCCCCACGCGCCGCGGAGCTCGGTGTCGAGCTGATGCCGGTGGCCCTCGGCGATGTGAACCTGCCGTTTCTTGACGAGGAGGAACACCCGTCGTCGGGCAGCTACCAGCATGAGCACACACGGCGCTGGAGCTCGATCGTTGACCCGGCGGATGGGTTCATCGCGATCACCCCGGAGTACAACCACGGGATGCCGGCGACCCTGAAAAACGCGCTGGACTATCTCCGTCGCGAATGGGCGTGGAAGCCGATCGGTTTTGTCAGCTACGGCAACACGTCGGCGGGCACCCGATCGGTTCAGCACGCCAAGCAGGTGGTGACCACGCTGCGTCTGGTTCCGTTGGGTGCCACGGTCGCGATCCGTCTCACTGACGCCACGACGGATGGACAACTACCACCCGATGCGGCTCGCGACCGGGCCGGCCTCGACCTACTGGACGAACTGGTCCGGGTCGCGAACGCCCTGCGGCCACTGCGTGAACACGCGCGGGTCGACAGCCGACCCGGACCGCTGCCAGGGTCCTACGTCAGACGGCTAAGCGGCGACGACGAACCTGAGGTGACGGTGTTGCAGCGGTGCTGCTGGATGGAGGAGGCCCTCGCCAATGAGACCACGGACATACCCGCCTTACACGAGTCGCCGGCACAGGTACGCGAATGGCTCGCGGCGTGGCACACCACGGGTCTGTGGCGTGACGGCCGCCTCCTGGGGATGGTGCGCGCCCGCCGCCTCGATACCGACTGGCACGTAGGTCGGCTCGCCGTCGTGCCCGACCTACGCGGCCAGGGGCTGGGCCGGTGGCTGCTGCGCACCGCCGAGGCCGGCGCCGCCCCCGACTGCGATCGCATCCTCCTGGCGACCGGAGCCAAGAGCCTGCGGAACCTCGACCTTTATCACAGCGAGGGGTACCACTCGGAATCGCTCACCAGCTCAGACGGAACCACCTGTCTCAGCAAGGACGTGACCCACCCGCGCGCACGCCGTACCTGAGGTCAGGGCGGTCCCGCGCTGGTCAATCAGGCAGCTGCCACCACCACCTTCGCCAGCGAAGCCGGGTGAGGCAGGGTGTGCTGCCGGGCCTCACTCCGGTCGGCCGGGCGCCTGGTAGGTGACCGGGAGCTTCACTGCCTCGTCCAGCTCTTCCGGAGTCAACAGTGGCACCATGATTGTCTCCCCACCGCCGGCCGCGCGGACGGCGATGCTGAGCGCGGCCGCGACCACGTTATCCCGCAGATCACACAAGACGTACACGTCGTGCTCACCGAACGAGAAGTACAGCGACTCCACCTGTCCGCCGGAGTTCTCGATGAGTGCCCGGACCACCTCGGCCCGTCGCGTCCCGCCCTCCTTGCCCAGTCCGCTGACACCCTGGGTGGTGTAGGTCGCTATCGCCAGGAACTTCACTACGCTGGCACCACCTTTCACCGTCGCTGGTGCTCCCGCTGCCTCCGCCCTGTACCCACAATCCGTCCCGCCACGCCTCGCCGCCTCGCGCCGGTACCGAGCCGGGGGCCGGGCGGCACCGGGGCGTCGGGAGGTCAACCGGTGTGCACAGCATCCGGGTTGTTACCGTGGTGAACATGTATGTACCCGAGGATCGCACCGCGAAGGCGATCATTCGGGACGCCGCCCTGGAACTGTTCGGCGAGCAGTGGCCGGCGGCGGCCTCACTCAAGCAGGTGGCGGAGCTGGCGCAGGTCTCCCAGTCGCTGATCATCAAACACTACGGGTCCCGTGACGGCCTGATCGCCGCGGTGGACACCCACGTGCTGGGCCTGTTGGGCAACGCGTTGGAGGCGCTCGCCGACACCGACGGAGCCAGTCGACCCAACCGCTTCCTCGCCTCGGCCGACGCGCTGCGGGCACCGGCCACCACCCGCTACCTCGCACACCTGCTCATCGGTGACACCGCACGCTCGGTTGAGGCGTACCGCCGGGTGCAGGAGTTCACCGACTCGCTGGTGCGCCGGATGACCGAGGCGGGTGCGGTCGCCGAGGACACAGACCGCGCGCAGCTCTCGGTCGTACTCCTGGCCCACGAGCTGTCGATCATCTTGTTGCGGGATCGCATCGCTGACGTGCTCGGCGCGGACCCGGTGGGCCGCGACGGCCTCCGCCGCTGGTGGGACACGATCGACCAGCTCTACTCGGGTACGGCGATCCGCAAGCCCTCCGGCTGAACCAGGGTGTGACGCCGCCCGCGTTCAGCGGCGTGCGGCGCTTCGCCGCAGTAGCCAACCAGCGAGCAGGACCAGCCCCGCGAGCGCGATCAACACGTACAGGTTGCTGTACACCAGGCCGAGGCCGGTGAAGTGCAGGTCCCAGCCACCCGGCGCGGCCAGCACCCAGCTGGTGCTGGCCACCAGCGCGAGCCAGACCGCGCCGAGCGCGGCAGCCCCGAGGCGGTGACCGTGCTGGCGGCAGCGGACGGCGAGCAGCACCATCGCCGGCACCCACCAGACCCAATGGTGGTGCCAGGAGACCGGGGAGACCAGCAGCCCGGTGCCAGCGCACGCCAGCACCGCGACCAGCTGGTCTGCGGCGCGCGCGCACCAGACGGCGAGGGCCGTACCGGCCGCGGCGACCACCGCCGCGGTCACCGCCCACAGCCAGGCCAGGTCGGGGGTGTCGGCGATGCGGGCGAGAGCGCCGGCCAACGACTGGTTCAGGATCGTGCGGGGGTCACCGGTGACCCGGGCTGTGTCGAGCAGGCCGCCCCCGAAGAACCAGGCCGAGTCCGTGGGTCGCCAGGTGAACCCGAGGCCGATGGTTGCCACGAACACGGCCGTGGCCGTGGCTGCCGCCCGGATCCGCCCGGTGAACAGCAGGAAACCCACGAAGATCAGCGGGGTGAGTTTGAGCCCGGCTGCCACCCCGATGCCGATCCCGCACCACCGGCTGGTGCGGCCGGGTATCAGGTCGTGGAGCACCAGCCACATGAGCAAGAGGCCGACCTGCCCTGCCTGCAGATGACCGGTGACGGGTAAGAGTGGCAGCACGGCGAGCACCGCCAGCAGCGTCGCAGGTGGCCGGCGACCGGGTGCGACGCCGGCGGCGTCGAGGGCCAGCCGGACGACCGCCACCAGCGCGGCCGCCGACACGGCCGTCCAGAGCCCCACGGCCACATCGGCGGGGACGGCGGCCAGTGGTCGCAGCAGCAGGGCGGCGAACGGCGGATAGGTGAACCCCAGCTCGATGCCGTCCCCGCCCCGGTAGGAGACCTGGTACAGGTTGCCGTCCCCGCTGGCCGCGGCGGCGGCGCCGGTGCGGTAGGCGGCCAGGTCACCCCAGAAACGCCCGGTGCCGCGGTGCACCAGCGCCGCCGCCACGGCCAGCAGGGCGACGATCCCCACCAGCGTCGCCCGCGACGCCACCGCTGCCACCGGCGGGCTGGCCGGCGGCGTCCGGGCGAGCTCGGAACCGGCGGTCGGCGCGTCGGTCACCGCCGCTCCCCCGCCGTACGTGACCCGGTGGCCTCCCGCGGCTGCTGGCCCGCCGGTGCTGGGCCGAGCACGAACGTGCCCCCGGCCGGCGCACCGTCGTGGAGCTGGGTTTTCTCCTCGTGCACGGTCAGCCCGCAGCCCCGGATCCGGTCGGCCAGGGCGGCGTGCGCGCCGCCGCTGTCGTACAGCCAGACGATGAGGACACCACCGGGGGCGAGCACGCGGGCCATCCGGTGGAGCAGCGCGACGGCCCGGTCGGCCGGAAAGTAGTAGAGCACCTCCCGCAGCAGGATCACGTCGTACGCCTCGGTGGCCCGGTAGGTGAGCACGTCGGCGACCTCGAACGAGCTGTGCGGTCGGCGCAGCGACCGGGCGCGACGCAGGGCGGTCCGGCTGATGTCAACGCCGTGGTAGTGCCGGTAGCCGGCGGGCGGCAGCACCAGATTCACTGTGGAGCCGCAGCCGAGGTCGAGGATCCGGGGTCGCGACACCCACCGATGGATGAGCTGCACGGTGGTGTGGTCGCCGGCCCGGTCCAGGTAGTTCCATCGGCCCAGGGCGTACTGCGTCTCCCAGAGCAGCGCGTTGAGCCGAGGGTACGGGCGGATCAGTACCGCCAACGGCCGGTGCAGTACGCGGGCGACGGCCCGCACCACGGCGCTGCCCATCAGCTTCGCCCCGGGCGCCCCGGACCCGGTGCGGGCGGCACCGGAACGAAGCGTAACCCGCGTCGCTGTAGCCGGGGGATCACCGCCGCCAGCGCGACCACGGTCTGCCAGCGGTCGCCGCCGCCGTCGTGGCACAGCAGGACATGGCCGGAGCGGCTACGCGTCAACGTACGGGTGATGTGCGCCACGCCCGGCTGTTTCCAGTCGCTGGAGTTGACGGTCCAGTCCATGGGGGTGAGCCCGGTCTGCGCCACCGTGTCGAGGACCCGGGGCGACCACCCGCCGCTGGGTGCCCGGAACAGGCGCGGCGCCTGGCCGACGGCGTCGGTGATCTGCTGCTGCGCCTGTTGCACCTCATCGCGCAGCAGCGCGGTGGGGAGCGCGGCGAAGGGCATCGGGTGACGCATCGAGTGATTGCCGATCTCGTGTCCGGCCTCGGCGATCCGCCGGGCCAGCCGGGGGTGCTGGGCCACCCGTGCGCCGATGAGGAAGAAGGTCGCTGGCACGGCATACGCGTCCAGCAGGTCCAGCAGGGCCGGGGTCCAGCGGGGGTCGGGCCCGTCGTCCACCGTCAGGGCCACCCCACCGGGCTGGACCCGGAACATCGGCCACCGCCGGCGGGCCTTCGCGCTGGTCGTCCAGAGCCGGTGGTAGGTCCGCACGCCGAGGAAGGCCGCTTCCCAGGCCCGGCCCGGCAGCGCCGAGGTCACGAGTCGGCCCGCGCCGCAGCGGGACGGGACGGGCCGAAGTCCCGATCGGTCAGGAACCGCACCCCACCCACCGTCGCCCCGGCGATGATCGCCAACTGCACCAGCAGGTGCGTGGCGAGGAAGAAGGCGAGAAACGCCGGACCGCGTCGGCGAAGCACGAACCGCGCCAGCCCCGGGTCGGCCACGACGAAGCCGAGCAGCGCGGCAGCGGGCAGGGCGAACAGGGCGGGCGCGAAGAGGCCCGCCGGGAGGGTACCGACGGCAAGCGCCGTCGCCAGCACGCCAAAGCTCCGGTTGGCCCGCAGCCCCGCCGGGCCGCGTTCCCGGACGGCCACCGGCACGAGCAGCTGGGAGCGGCCGAACTGTTTGCGGAGCATCGGCCACAACCGACTGTCGTCGTCGTGCCGACACGTCACCTCGGCGCTGAGCCAGATGCCGTGCCGGTCGGCCATCCGGTCGCTGAGTTCGACGTCCTCGGAGGCGCGCAGGTTCTCGTCGAAGCCGCCGACGTTGTCGAAGACCGTCCGGCGTACGGCGCAGAGCGCGAAGATGGCGGTACGGACCCGACCGGTGTTGCGGATCCGCCAGTAGTGGGCGTGCAGCAGCCGGTACGCCTCCACCGGCCCGTCGTCGAACAGCGGCTCGGTCAGGTAGATGCCGTGTACGCAGTCCACGTCGGGAGTCTCGGTGAGCACCCGCAGCGCGTTGGCGAGTGCGTCGGGCGCCGGCGCGCAGTCGGCGTCCACGAAGAACACCACCTCGCCCCGACTGGCCCGGATGCCCCGGTTGCGGGCCGCCGCCGGGCCCCGGTTGACCGGGTTGGGCAGCAGCGCAACGGCCGGGAACTCCCGGGCGATCCGCGGTGTCGAATCGGTGCTGGCGTCGTCGACGACGATCACCTCGTGCGCCGGGTGGGACTGGGCGAGGACCGCGGACAGGCAGGCGCGCAGGGTCCGCTCGCTGTTGTAGGCGGGAATGACGACCGAGACGTTCGCAGGCACGAACACCACCTATGTCAAATGGCCAGGCGCCCGCCGGGACTCGTACGCGAACGCGGTGACGGTTTCGTGCACGGTAACGACGGGGCGCGCTTCGTACAAGTGCCCCAACGGGGTGTGCAGCCGGCCTTTGGTGCGGTTCCAGTCGTCGTTCAGTCGCAGTTCAGTGCCGCTCGAAATAATGTCCGGGGTCGCCGGGAGTGGTCGTTGTTGACGTGCACCCAGGCCCGCGCCAGAACTGAAGAAGGGGGGCGCATGACGAGACTACTCAGCGTCGAGGAATGTGAGCGTCTTTCGGTGAAGGACGTACACGGTCTGTATCGACGTTTTGTCAACCGAAGTCAGGTCGGCCTGATGACGTCGTTCGGCTTTGGCCGGGAGCTGGTGGACCACGCCGAGGGGGCGTACCTGCATCTGCGTGATGGTCGCCGGGTGCTCGACCTCACCGGCGGGGTGGGTGTGCTCAACCACGGCCACAATCACCCGCGCCTGCTGGCGGCCCGTCGCCAGTTCGCGCAGCGGCGCCGGATGGAGGTGCACAAGACCTACTTCTCCCCGTACGTGGCGGGGTTGGCGCACAACCTGGCCCAGGTGCTGCCGGGTGACCTGAACATGTCCTTCCTGCCGAACTCCGGGGCGGAGGCCGTCGAGGGCGCGGTGAAGTTGGCCTACAAGTACCACGGCGGCCGGCGCAACACGATCCTGCACGCCGATATCAGCTTCCACGGCAAACTTCTCGGCTCCGGCAGTCTGACCGGCGCCGCGCAGAATCATTTCGCGTTTCCGGGGATTCCCGGCGTGGTCTCGTACACCTATGACGACCTGGAGTCGGTGCGCGCCGCCGTCGCGGCGCACCCCGATGACGTGTACGCCATTCTCGTCGAGCCGTTCAGTGCCTCCACCATGCGTTCGTGTTCCGCGGACTTCCTGCACGGGCTACGCACCTTGTGCACCGAGCAGGACATCGTGCTGGTCTTCGACGAGATCTACACCGGCTGGGGCAAGACCGGCAGCATGTTCTACTTCATGCGCCATGCGGATCTGTTACCGGATGTGGTGACCACGTCAAAGTCCTTCGGTGGCGGCAAGTCGTCGATATCCGCGTATGTGGCCCGGGAGCCGGTGTTCCGGCAGGCCTACGACAACCCGGTCGACGCGCTCATGCACTCGACGTCAACCACCTACTACGGCTTCGGCGAGGAGTGCGCCACCGCCATCGAGGCGATCGCCATCGCCGTCGAGGACGACTACCCGGCCCGGGCGCGAGGCATCGAGCAACTCCTCGGACCAGGCCTGCGGCGGATCGCCAAGCAGCACCCCGAGGCGGTGGCCGAGGTCACCGGTGCGGGGGCGCTGTGGGGGGTCTTCCTCGAAGGCGGACCGAAGGTGCTGGACCTGGCCGCGAAGATCGCGCCAGCCGGCCTGGCCCGAGATCCGCGACTACGTACCAAGTTGATCACCGCATCGGTGATCAACGCACTTTACCGGGAGCACGACATCTACACGTACTACACCCTCAACGGCGCCAGCCCGCTGGTGGTCGGACCGCCGCTGGTCGCCACCGACGACGACATCGAACACTTCCTGCACGCCCTCGACGCGGTCCTTGGCCAGGGACTCAACCGCCTCCTGCGCCGGTTCGTCGCCCAGAAGCTCGGCTCGCTGTGGTGATCGCGGTGACCGGCGCCGCCGGGATGCTCGGCTCGACCGTGGTGCAGCGGCTGACCGGCGCCGGATCCACGGTGACCGGCGTGGACCTACGGGCGGCCCCCGACGGCCCCGACACGCCGGGCTACCGGCACCTGGTCGGGGACATCCGCGACGCGGCGGTGCTGCGGGCCGCCTTCGACGACGCCGACGCGATCGTGCACTGTGCCGCCGCGCTGCCCAGCTACCCGCCGGAGCAGATCCGGGCCATCGTCGTGGACGGCAGCCGGGCCGTGCTGGACGCCGCCCGGGCCGCCCGGGTGCCCCGGTTGGTCTACATCTCCTCCACCGCCGTGTACGGGCTGCCCACCCAGGTGCCGACACCGGAGCAGCACCCGTACGCCCCGGTCGACGCGTACAGCACCGCCAAGGCCGACGCGGAGCGACTCGCGGTGGGCTACCGCGAGCACGGCCTGATCCTGCCGGTGCTGCGACCGAAGACCTTCCTGGGCCCCGGCCGGATGGGACTGTTCGCGATGCTGTTCCAGTGGGCGCACGAGGGGCGTAACTTCCCGGTGCTCGGCGACGGCTCGGTGCGCATCCAGATGCTGCACGTCGCGGACCTGGTGGACGCCGTCGAAACGGTGCTGCGGGTGCCCGCCGAGGCCGCCAACGACACGTACAACATCGCGGCGGCGACGTTCGGCACGCTCCGCGAGGACTTCCAGGCGGTCCTCGACGCCGCCGGACATGGCAAACGGGTGATCGGTCTGCCGGCCCGGCCGGCCCGGGTCGCGCTCGGGCTACTCGAACGCAGCGGCCTCTCGCCGGTGTACGGGCGGTTGCTGCACAAACTCATGGCCGACTCCTACGTCGACATCGACCGGGCCCGGCAGCGCCTCGGCTTCCACCCGCGACACAGCAACCGGGACGCGGTGCTGGAGACCTTCCGGTGGTGGCGCGGCCAGCAAGCCACCACCGCCGCCTCGACGGCCAGCGGACCGACCAGCCGTGATCCGTGGCGGCAGGGCGTACTCGCCGCCGCCCGGGTCTTCTTCTAACGCAGGAGGTCAGCCATGACCGCGGTCGAGGTGACGGCAGAGTCGGTTCCGGCCGAGGCCCGCGACGCTGCCGGCAGGCGCAACCCGGCGCGGCCGGCGACCGCGACCGAACGGCTCGACCTGCGCCTGGTCCGCCACGCCGGCGACCTGGTCCTGCTGGCCCGGCCCCGTCAATGGGCCAAGACGGTGCTGGCCGTGCCGCTGGCCCTGCTCGACACTCCGGCCTGGACCGTCGGCGGGCTCGCCCGCACCGCCTGGGCGGTGCTGCTGTTCACCCTCGCCTCGTCGTTGGTGTACGTCGTCAACGACATCGCCGACCGTGACCTGGACCGGAGGCACCCGGCGAAACGGGCCCGGCCGGTGGCCAGCGGCCGGACCTCGGTGGCCACCGCCGTCGGGTTCGCCGGCGTCCTCGCCGGACTGCTGGGCCTGGCGTTCGCCGTCGGCCCCGCGCTGCCCGGGTGGCCGCTCGCCGCCTACCTGGTGCTGAACGTGGCCTACAGCCGCTGGCTCAAACACATCCCGCTGGTGGACATCAGCGTGGTGGCCACCGGGTTCGGGCTGCGGGTGGTGCTGGGCTACGCCGCGACCGGCGCGACCGTGTCGGTCTGGCTGCTGACCGCCGTCTTCACCGCCTGCCTGGTGCTGATCCTCGGCAAGCGACGCGGGGAACTCGCCACCCAGGGCACCGGGTACCGGCCCGCGCTGCGCGGCTACACCCTGAACCTGGCCGATCACCTGATCAGCGTCAACGCCACCCTCACCGTCGCGGCGTTCCTGATGTACCTGCACACCGACGCCCCGATCGGCGTGCACCGCGAGGCCATCGTGCTCGCCGCCGTGCCCCTGACCCTCCTGGCCATCTCCCGCTACCTGCAGGCCGTCCTGGTACACCACGGCGGCGCGGATCCGGTCCGCACCCTGCTGCGGGACCGGCTGATCGTCGGCTCCGCCGCCCTGCTGGCGGCGGCCGTCGGCGCCGGGCTGCTCGCCGCCTCCCTGCCAACCTCCTGAAAGCGGTCTGCCTCATGCCCGAACCCCTGGTCTCGGTCGTCGTACCGAACTACAACTACGCCCGCGCGATCGGGCTGTGCCTGGCCGCGCTACAGGCCCAGACCTATCCGAACCTGGAGATCATCGTTGTGGACGACTGCAGCACCGACGACTCGGTCGCCGTGGCCCGCTCGTACGGCGTGCGGGTCGTGCGCACACCGGTCAACGGCGGCCCGTCGGTGGCCCGCAACCTGGGCGCGTCACACGCCCGAGGGGAGATCCTCTTCTTCGTCGACTCCGATGTCGCGGCCAGACCCGATGCGGTGGCGAACGCGGTGGCGCTGCTGACCGAACGACCGCAGATCGGTGCGGTCTGCGGCAACTACGACCCGCAACCGTTGATCCGCGACAGTCTGCTGGAGGAGTACCGCTGCCTGCAGCAGTCCTACTGGCTGATCGCCGACGAGGGACGCATCTACACCCTGTACACCGCGCTGCTGGCCCTGCGCGCCGACGTGTTCGCCGAGATCGGGCCCTTCGACCCCCGGCTACGCGAGACCGAGAACGCCGACTACGGCCTGCGGCTGGCCCGCGCGTACGAGATCTGGCTGACGCCCACCGTCCGCGGCGTCCACGACCACGACCACGAACTGCGCGTCCTGGTCCGCAAGGTCTTCACCCGCACCATGCTGCACATCCCGATGTTCGCGCGGGCACCCCGCTTCCCCGGTGGGCTACGCAGCGGCCCGCGCGCCTGGAGCAGCGTGGCCGCCCCGGTCGTGCTCCTGACCGCGGTGGTGCCGGTGCTGCTCGGCGCGGTCTGGGCGGTGCTTCCCGCGGTCGGGTTCGCCGGCTACCTGCGCCTCGACTGGCCGATGTACCGGTTCGTCGCCGCCCGCCGCGGCCCGGTGTTCGTCGCCTACTTCGTCGCCATGCACTTCCTGCTCAACCTGGTGATCGCCGTCGCAGCCGCCGTCGGTGTGTTCGGCCTGCTGACCTCGAGGACGTTCCGGCGGCTGTACGACAAGCCCGCGGAGGCGCTGTGAACCCCACCCCGCTGGTCTCGGTCATCGTGCCGAGCTACAACTACGCCGCCTCGCTCGAGGTCTGCCTGCGCGCCGTGCTCGACCAGACGTACCCGGCCATCGAGGTGCTCGTCGTGGACGACCACAGCACCGACGACTCGGCCGGCGTGGCCCGTTCCCTCGGCGTACGCGTGATCGCACTGCCGGACAACGGTGGCTGCGGTCGGGCCCGCAACGTCGGGGTCGCCAACAGCGCCGGTGAGATCCTGTTCTTCGTTGACGCGGACGTGGCGATGGCCCCCGACGCGGTCGCCGAGGCCGTCGCCGTGCTCACCGCCGAGCCGCAGGTCGGCGCGGTGTGCGGGATCGAGGACCCGGAGCCGCTGCTGCACGACACGGCGATCGCGCGCTACCGGGGGTTGCAGTATCACCACTGGTCGGCCAGCGGGGAGGGGGAGGTCACCTTCCTCTTCCCGGCCATGTGCGCGATCCGACGGTCCGTCTACGACCAGGTCGGCCCCTTCAACCCGGCGCTGAAACAGACCGAGGAGGTGGACTACGGCTACCGGCTGTCCCGCCGGCACCGCCTGCTGCTCACCTCCCGGGTACGCGGCCGGCACGACCACGACCACGAGCTGCTGCCGCTGCTGCGCAAACTGTTCCACCGGGCCCGGCTGCGGATTCCGCTGTACGCCCGGGCCCGGCGGTTCGCCACCGGGTTCGAGACGGCCGCAAGGGCATGGGGGTCGCTGCTGGCGGCGGCCACCCTGCCCGCACTGCTGCTCGCCGCGCTGGCCGGGCCGGTGTGGCTGCTCGCCCCCGCCGCCCTGTTCGGCGCCTCAATCACCGTCGACCGTGCGATGTACGCGCTGGTGCTGCGGCGGCGGGGGGTACGTTTCCTGCTGTTCTTCGTGGCCGTGCACTTCATGGTCAACGTCACCATCACCACCGGAGTGGGCGTCGGGGTCCTGCAGTGGCTGACCTCCCGCCCGTTTCGCCGGTTGTACGACAGCACCTTCCCGGTCGAGGCTCCGGCGTGACGGCACCGCCCCACGCGGCCGCCGCGACGTTTCCCGCCGTGTCGGTCGCGGCGGACGCCGCGACGGTGGCCGACGATGAGCCGGTGCGGGTGGGGCAGGTCGGGCCGACGATCGCCGGTGGGCCCACCGATCGGTGGTGGCGGCGCTGGCCGCGCCGGGCCCTACTCGCGGCTGCGGCGCTGTGGCTGGGCTTCACCACCGCGCACCTGCTGCTCAGCGGCCGACTCTGGTGGTGGCGGTTGGCCGACCTGCTACCGCCGATCGCCTTCCTCGCGACCCCGGTGCTGCTCGCGGTGGTCGCGGCCGGGAGCCGGCGGGCCCGCCGACCGGTGACGTTGCTGTCGCTCGCGGCCCTGCTGCTCGGCGCCGGTCTGACCGGGGTGAACCTGCCGGGACCGCTGCGGCCGGCGCCGCCGGTGCCGGCGGACGCGCTGCGGGTGGTGTCCTGGAACACCGAGTACTGGCATTCGGCGGGCCGGACCACCGAGTTCTACGACCTGCTGCGCGCCCAACGCGCGGACGTGTACCTGTTGCAGGAGTACCTCGACGAGGTGGACGGGGAGGTGGTCCGCGCCGACGAACTCGACCAGGTTCGCCGGCAGCTGCCTGGCTACCACCTCGCGGTGGTGGGTGAACTGCTCACCCTCTCCCGGTACCCGATCGTGGCCGCCACGCCGCTGTCCGCCTCCGGCCTGCCGCCCGCGCCGACCGACTTCACCGACTTCTGGAACCACCAGGTGCTGCGCACCGACCTGCTGGTCGACGGTCGGGTGGTGTCCGCCTACAACGCGCACCTGCCGGTTCCGCTCTGGGCCGGCGGTCCGAGCCTGTTCAGCGGCGCCTTCCACGAGGCGATCCGCACCCAACACGAACGCCGGGTGCCACAGTTTCGGGCGTTGGCCGCCGACGTGGCGGACAACCCCCACCCGATCCTGGTCGCCGGAGACCTGAACACCTCACCGGCGATGGGCGACGCCCACCGGTTCCCCCCGCGGCTGCGCGACGCCGGCCACGCCAGCCGCTCCGCGTACCCCGTCTCCTGGTCAGCCGGAGGCCCGAGCCTGCTGCTGTGGCGGCTGGACTGGGCGCTGGTCTCCGACGACGTCGAGGTGCATCGCTACGAGTTCCGGGACCCCGCCGGTCACTCCGACCATCGGCTCCAGTTCCTGTCGATCTCGGTCTGAACCGGGGAGGAGTGCCATGACCTCGACGACCGGTGTGGCCCAGACGGTGGCGCTCGGAGCCGGCAGCATCCCCGGCGGGTCCGAGCCGCCCGCGCCGACGGTGTCGGTGATCGTGCCCAACTACAACAAGGCCGCCAGTCTCGCCGACTGCCTGCGGTCAATCCAGGAGCAGACCCGCCGGCCCGTCGAGATCATCGTGGTGGACGACGCGAGCACCGACCGGTCCCGGGAGATCGCGGCCGGATTCGGCTGCCAGCTGATCGCGCTGCCCACCAACCGGGGCGTCTCGGCCGCCCGCAACATCGGTGCCGCCGCGGCCAGCGGCGATGTGCTGTTCTTTCTCGACTCCGACATCGCCCTCGCGCCGGAGGCGATCGCCACCGCGGTGCGAACCCTGCGCGCGCATCCCGACTGTGCCGTCGTCCAGGGCATCTACGATGCCCAGCCGCTGCACGACGGCGGCCCGGTGGAGGTCTACAAGACCCTGTTCGAGCACTACTGGCGCCGACGGGGCGCCGGGGTGACCGATGCCACGCTGTTCGCGTTGACGGCCATTCCCCGACCGGTGTTCGAGGAGGTTGGCGGCTTCGATGAGACGCTGCGTGACGCCGAGGACATCGAGTTCGGCACCCGACTGCCGGCCCGCTACGAGATTCGGATGAGCGCGGACGTACTGGGCCGACACGACGACGTGGACCGGTTCTGGCCGTACCTGTCCGAGCACGTCAGCCGCGCCGTGGGCTACGGTCGGCTGCTCGCCAACATGCTGGCCGGGCACCGTCGTACGGCGACCGACACCACCGGCACCCGACCGGACGGGGGTCGGACCGGCAAGACGGTGGACAGGGCTGCCGTCGCCGCCATGCTCTGTTGCGCCGGGGTGCCGCTGACCCTGCCGCTCGCGGCGGTCGCCGTCCAACTGATCGTCGTCCCCCTGCTGCTGGCGGCCGGTTTCGCCGTGGTCGACCGAGGCCTGCTCGGCTTCGTCCGGCGCCGCCGGGGGCACCTGTTCCTGGCGTACTTCGTCGGTATGCACATGCTCATGCACGCCACCCAACTCGTCGGGATGGCCGCCGGCGCTGCTGTCGCCACCGTGGACCTCCGCCGCCGCCGACGCGGTGGCATGGCAGGCCGGCGGCGGCTACTGCACCGGGCCGTCACCGTGCTGTTCGTGGCACTGTTGGCCGTTGGTCTGGTCACCGTGCTGCGCGGGCAGGACTGGCGCCCCGTCCGGGAACTGGCGGCGAGCCTGGACCTGAGCACCGTCTATCTCGCGCTCGGCGCGGCCTTCACCATCAACTGCGTCGGTCTGGTGTTCGGGGTGCTCTCCTGGCGGGCGCTCTTTGCTGACCTCGGGGCCCGAGTGGACCCGTGGACCGCCTCCCGGATCTTCTTCGTCGGGTTCCTGGTGAAGTTCGTACCCGGCCGGTTCGTCGCCCTGCCGGTACTCCTTCGCCTGGGCAAGGCCGTCGACGTGGGGCCGGTCCGGCTCGCCTCGGTGTTCATGGTGAGCTGGGGCATCGTGGCGTTGACCGGGGTGACCGTCGGACTCGGCGCCGGGCCGGCGGTCGCCGGCACGCAGACGTGGTGGCTGCTCGGGCTGGCGGCGTTGCCGGTGCTCGCGCTGTTGATCCGGCCGGACCTGCTCAACCTGGGCATCCGTACCGCCGCGCGGGTGCTCCGCCGGCCCGCCCCGACGTTCGCCGCGTCCCGGTCGGGACTGCGGCGGGCCATCGTCACCCAGTCCCTGTCCTGGATCATCTCCGGACACCACCTCTGGCTGCTCGCCGTGGTCGCGGGTGCGCCACCAGGGCGCGCCTACCTGCTCTGCGTGGCCGGGTTCGCCCTGGCCACCGTGGCCGGGCTGGTGGTGCTGGTGGCCCCGGACGGGATCGGGGTCCGGGAGGGGGTGCTCGCCCTGGCGCTGGCGACCGTCCTGCCACTGCCCCTGGCCGGCACGGTGGTGTTGGCCAGCCGAATCGTCTCGATGCTCAGCGATGTCGTCGTCGGAGCAGGTGGGCTGCTGCTCGCCGAATACCTACACCGACGTCGACGCCGAGCACCGCCGGCGACACCGGCCGTGGGGAGAGCCGAGGGCCGGACTGGTGCCCGCTGACCTGGTTGCGGCGCGTGCCGTCATACCTCGCGCTCGGCAGTACCGCTGCGGTGGTCGGCGCGGTCACCGGCGCGGTCACCGGTGCGGTTGGGCTGTCGGTGATGTCCGCTCCGAGAATCGGGTGCCGTCCGGCGGGCGGGGATGTGCTGCTCGGATTGCCCGGCATGCCCAGTGGCTGGACACCGGTGTGGTGGCGCTGCTCGCCTTGTGGCTGTGGCGAACCGGCTGGGCCGGCGGTCAGCCGGGCAGACCGACCGTGGCCGGCTGCTCGGTGTACGGATGCTCGGTCTCCACCAGGTGGACGGCGTACGCCCGCAGTAGCGCATGCATACCGTAGCGGCAACCCGGGCCGCGCTGGATGAGGTGGGCGCGGGCCAGCAGGTCCAGCAGCCGCCACGCCTCCGCGACGGTGGTGCCGAGGATTCCGGCCGCGGCCTGCGGCTCCACCTCCGGGTCGCAGTGGCGGCCGAGCAGCCGGAACGCGCGGGCGGCATCTGCCGGCAGCCGCCGGTAGGACCAGGAGAGCACCGCACGTACGCCGGTGCGCCGGTCGCCACCGGCGTCGAGCAGGTCCAGTCGATGGCGTTGGTCAGCCAGTTCCTGGACCAGGTGGGCCAGCGGTGTGCCCGGCCGGCTGTCGGTCACCTCGGCCGCCAGTCGCAGCGCCAACGGTAGCCGGGCGCACTGCGTGGCCAGCGCCGCCGTCGCGCCCGGCTCAGTGGTGAGCCGTGGGTCGGTCAACCGACGGATCAGTACCACGGCGTCGTCCTGGGGCAGCAGGTCCAACTCGATGCGCCGGGCACCATGCCGCGCCACCAGGGCGGCGAGTGAGTCTCGGCTGGTCACCACGACGAAGCAGGACGGCGAGCCCGGTAGCAGCGGACGGATCTGCTCGGCGGAGACGGCGTTGTCGAGCAGCACGAGCATCTGTCGGCCATCCATGCGGCTGCGGTACGCCGCGGCCCGCTCCTCCGTGCTCGGTGGAAGGTCGGTACCGGTGACACCGAGCCCGCGTAGGAACCCGGCGAGGGCCTGCCGAGCCGCCACCGGCGGATCCGCGTCGTGCCCCCGCAGATCCACATGGAGCTGGCCGTCGGGGAACCAGCCGCGTACCCGGTGGGCCCAGCGTACGGCCAGGGCGGTCTTGCCCACCCCGGCCGTACCGGACACGGCGACGAGGGCGGTTGGAGCCGCACCGGCGGAGGTCGGCCCCGGCCGTGCGGGCCGTTCGGCGAGGAGCCGGTCCAGGTGGTGTAGTTCGGCGCCGCGCCCGGTGAAGTCGGGAATGTCGGCGGGTAACTGGGCTGGCACCACGAAGACCTCACCGGTGGCTGCGGTGCGTGTTGCCGGGACGGTTCCCGGCTCGGCTGGTGTCGCCGGCGGCGCCTCGTCGTGCAGCAGCGCGGTGTGCGCGGTGGCCAGTTGCGGTCCTGGCCCCACCCCGAGTTCTTCGGTCAACAACCGCCGCACCTGGTGATACCGGCTGAAGGCGCGGGAACGGCGTCCAGCGGCGTGGTAGGCACGGATCAGGCGGGCCTGGGCCGACTCGTCCAGTGGCTGGGCCGCGGCGGCCTCCTCCAACACGGGCAGTGCCTCCTCCGCCCGGCCCGCGGCGATCATCATGTCGCCGTAGCGGTCGAGCGCGGCCTGCCGCTCGGCGGCCAGGGCGACCACCTTGGGATGGGCGGTCAGCGTGGGGATGTCGGCCAGCGGCGAACCGTTCCACAGCGCGAGCGATTGCCCGAGCAGGTCGGCCGCGCCGTTGATCTCGCCCCGGTGGGCGAGGCCGGTCGCCGCGGTGACCTGGTGTCGAAACCGCACCGCGTCGACCGCGCTGGCTGGCACGTGTAGGGCATAGCCGTCACCGACCTGGCGCAGGATCTGGCTCGGTGCCCGTCGTCGCCGGTCCGGCTCGAGGATAGAGCGCAGGTGTTTGACGTGTGTCTGGATCACATTTCGGGCGGTGGGCGGCGGTAGTCGGTCGGGCCACACCGCCGCCATGATCTGGGCGTGTGACAACGGCTGTCCGCAGACGATCGTCAGCAGTCCCAACATGGCTCGTTGGGCTGCGGGGCCGAGATTCAGGGGTTCGTGGTCGCGCCAGGCAGAAACCGGGCCGAGGATCTGAATTCGCACAGTCGCCACCGTCTCCAGTTGTGCCGACGTCGCCGCCCGCAACGGTTAACTGTATTTAGCGTTCGCCTACTTCAAGCTAATCAATGCTGGCGGACACTGCAACGGGCGGGAACGTTGCACCAGTAAATGGCATGGCATCCATTGGTACATCTTTTTTGCAGCCCTTCCGGGCGACTAGTGACGTTTTTCCGATACGACCCATGGGCGCGCTAGCCCCGATCTGCCGTACCACTTAACCTCGACGAAACATTGGATCGAAAAGGTACGTCCATCGCTCAACGAATAGGAAAACGGCCCCTTACTGTCCGGGTGAAGACTTTCCCCGCCTCGGATGGGAGCGCTACACCTCGAACCACGTCGACCTACGAGCCGCGAGGAAACGACGGCCAGTTCGGCGGGATGAGTGAGCCCAATCGGCCGACAAAGGACGTCGAATGGTTGACCCACCCGACCTCACCTGGCGTTCGTCCCCGTCGATTCGGGGACCCGGACCCATCGATCGCCATAGAGGCATCGAGTCAGTTTGGCGATCGGATTGCCGGTCACCGGCGCCTCACGCCGAAATTCGCACGGCGAATTCGGCCCCTCGGATGCGAGCTGGATCGACGGAGCCGGAAGCCGCTCGGAACATGATGGTCGGTGGGAAACGGCCCAGCGGTCCACGCCCACAGCCATCAGGGTCGCGGGCCACGGATCGCGTTCCCGCACCGTTATCGGGGCGCGGGCGCCGCTGCGAAACCTCGATCAATCGACAGTGCCGGGCCTGTGCGGGTCGGGGGCACGCTCGACAGGTGTCTAGGTGTTCACTAAGGTGAACGAACCTGCACCGGTTGGAGTGAAGGATGGAGATACCCATGACAGCTCCCATGCCCCTGCCACGCCGCGCCACCTCGCGGCTCAACGACCTGCTCATCGCCCCCGGCGCCACCCGAATGGAGCGGTGGCTCAGCTACCTCACCGCGGTCGTCGGTGCCGGCGTCGCCGCAGCCATCGGCGTCGCAGCGGGCTACCCGTCCCCGGTCGTGGTGGTACTGGCAGTCCTCGGTTTCGACATCTTCGGCGGGGCCGTGGTCAACGCGACCGCGTCGGTGTCGCGTCGGTTCCACACGGGCGTGACCGCCGCCCGCCGGCAGGTGTTCTTCGTGGCGGCCCACGTCCACCTGCCGGTCCTGGCACTGATCCTGCCCGCGTACCCGTGGTCGACCGCGATCACGCTCTACGCCGGCACCCTCGCCGCCGCCGTGTTGGTCGCCACCGCCGCTCCGATGTCCAAACGTCCGTTGGCGTTCGCCGCCGCGTCCGGGCTACTGGTCGCGGCGGTCACGCTCCTGCCCGCCCCACCAGCACTCGCCTGGCTGGCGCCGCTGCTGATCCTCAAACTCCTCCTCGGGCACCTGCTGCCCGGCCCGCGGGCGACGTGAGCCCGACACCACGCCAGCGCCGCCGGTCAGCCGAGGTCAACCACGAGGGGCCGGTGGTCGGAGATCACCGACAGTGGGGTTCGCACGGCCGTCACCGGTGGGAGCCGATGGCGGTCCTGCGGGTCGGCCAGGACGTGGTCGAGTTGGATGCGGGGCCGTCCAGCCGGAAACGTGGGTCGGCGGCCGAGGGGACGCCACCCAGTCAGGAGTCGCGCCGCCCCGGCGGGCAGGTTGAGGTCGCCGAGCAGGATCCGTGGTGCGGGCAGGGCCCGCAGCGCGCGGACGGTCTGGCGTAGCTGGCGGGCGTTCCAACCGGGGACGAACGACAGGTGGGTGGTGGCCACCGTCAAAGGACCGCGCGGGGTGCGCAAGACCGCCGCGAGCACGACGCGAGGTTCGTCCCGGAGCAGCACGAGGCCACCACGGGCTCCGGGTACGTAGCTCGGTGCACGGACCGGGGCCGGCTTCAGCCGGATGACCCGCCAGGAGATAACCGGATGGCGGCTGACCAGGCCGATGCCGAAACGGGGTTCGTCCTGGCCGTCGTCGTCGTGGGTCAGCGGGCGGACCGCTCCGCCGGGTTCCCCGACGACGGCGGCGGCGAAGCGGTGTTCGCCGGCGGCAAGGGCGTCGGCGGCGAGAGCGGTCTGGTCCAGGTAGCCGCTGCGGCCCTGACCCAGGTCGACCTCTTGGAGGGCGAGAACATCGGCAGCAAGAGCAGCGACGGCAGCCGTAAGCCGGGGCGGCTCGACCAGCCCGTCGGTGAGCGACCGCCCGTGCAGCAGGTTGAAGGTGGCCAGGCGCACCGATTCAGCCTAGAGCCGTGGCATGGTGGGCCGGTGGTGAAAGTGTTCGTCTGCTCAGTGCTGGTGTTCGTGGCGGTCGGGTCACTCGGCCTGTGGCTGCGGCAGCGGCGGGGACGATAAGGTGAGCGCGGCCAACCGGTACCCGCCTCGGTGGGGGCGGCGGTCACCGACCACGCGGCGCGTAGCGGCCGGCGCGGATCTCCCGCAGGGCGCGCCGGCGGGTCTCCCCGCGCAGCGTGTCCACGTAGAGTCGACCGGCGAGGTGGTCGGTCTCGTGTTGCAGAGCGCGGGCGAGGAAGCCGGTGCCGGTGATGGTCAACGGTTTCCCGTACTGGTCCACACCGTGTGCGGTGGCGCGCATGGCGCGCGGGGTCGGGAAGTACAGGCCAGGAATCGACAGGCAGCCCTCATCGTCGTCCTGGCGATCCTCGCCAAGTTCCAGCGTGGGGTTGATCAGGTGGCCGCGGTGGCCGTCGGCGTCGTAGACGAACACCTGGGCGGAGACGCCGATCTGCGGGGCGGCCACCCCGGCGCGGCCAGGAGCACCGAGCAGCGTGTCCATCAGGTCGGCGACCAGCGCGCGCAACTCGGCGTCGAAGCTGGTGACCGGTGCGGCGGGAGTGCGAAGCACCGGGTCGCCGATGATCCGGATCGGGCGCATCGTCATGGCCCAGAGACTATCGCCCGGCGGGACGGCGGGCCGGTGCCGGCCCGGGCAGCGAGATGCCCCGGCGATGACCGCCGGGGCATCTCGAGCAGGTCGGTCAGCCGAAGCAGGTGGGTACGGGGTTGGGGCTGCCGGTGCAGTTGGTGGGTCGGTTGTTGATGATGATGACCTTGCCGAAGACGTTGATCACGCCGTTGTTGTAGACGCCGCCGGGTTCGTTCTGGGCGAGGTTGTCGGTGACGCGGACGTCGGTGAGGGTGAGGACGGTGGTCGGGTCGGACGGGTCGAAGAAGATCCCGCCGGCGACCTCCCCGGCCTGGTTGCCGGAGACGGTGGTACGGCGCAGGGCCACCACGGCATCGCCGACGATGGCGATGCCGCCGCCGTCGCCGGTGGTGGCGGTGTTGTAAACGATCTTGCTGTCCTCAATGGTGGCGCCGATGTCCTCAACGAGGTAGAGCCCTCCGCCGGAGGTGGCGGTGTTCTCGGCGACCTTGACGTGCTGGAGCAGGAGGGCTTCGTTGCCGTTGTCGTAGATGCCGCCGCCGAGGCCGCTGGCGGTGTTGCGGACGATGGTGCTGTGGACGATCTCGGAGAGGTTGCCGTCGTTGTCCACACCCCCACCGTCGGTGGCGGTGTTGTCGCTGATCAGCGTGTGGCTGATGGTGGCGGAGCCCTCGTCGTTGGAGAACCCGCCGCCGGTGGTGCCGGAGGTGTTGTGGGTCAGCTTCGACTTGCTGATCGTAAAGGTGCCGTTGTCGCTGGAGACACCGCCGCCCTCATCGGTGGCGGTGTTGCGGGTGATGGTGCTCTTGGTGATCGTGACCTTGCTCCGGTCACCGGAGATGCCGCCGCCGTCGCCGTTGTTGCCGAGGGTCATGTTGTCCCGGACGGTCACGCGTTCGAGGGTCAGGCGGGTGCCTTCGCCGGCGAAGATGCCGCCGCCGTCGTCGTTGCCGCCCTCGAGTCGTCCGCCGGCGACGGTGAGGTCTTTGAGGGTGAGGTCGCCGCCGGTGACGACTTCGAAGATGCGGAAGTTGTCGGCGGCGGCGGCCCGGATGATGGTGGCGCCCTGGCCGTGGATCGTGATGGGCTGGAAGACCTGGGGTAGTCCGTTGTCGTCCTGGTTGACGGTGAGGGTGTAGGTGCACTTCTCGGCCAGGCGTAGCGTGCCGCCGCCGGCCTGGTTCGCCGCGGTGATCGCGGCGATCAGCGCGTTGGGGTCGCAGGGCACCGGGGTGCCCTTGCCCTTCCCGTCACCATGGCCCTCACCCTTCCAGCCCGAGTGGCCGGCCTTCCCCCAGTCACCACCCCACTCACCGTCAACCTTCGACCATTCCCGGTGTGGTTGGCCGTCAGTGACGGCGCGGTCGGGCGAGGGCTGGTACGCGGTGGCCGGCCCGGCGCCGGCCAGGCCAGCGACTCCGGTGAGGGCCACGGCGCTGACCGCCGCGACGGTCCGGGGGGCGCGGTGCCGGCCGCGCTCCCCGGACGGGCGGGGGAGTCTCCTGCTCTGCAACATCGTTCATCGCTTTCTGTGCGGTCGGTCCGGTGCGGTGGCAGCAAGCTGACGCCACAGCAGGAGTCAAGTACACAAAAGTCCTCCGATCGGCCAGTAGCCCCAAAAGCGAACCTAAAGCATGAAACCGGCACATATTGGCTGATTCTGGTCGCTCGTTGGCTGATGTCCGTCGGGCGATCTCGCTACCGCCGGCGCAGGGCCTCGGTGTAGGCCGGCTGCGGTGCCGCTGCTCTTGCTGCCGCATGACAGGCTCGTGCACCATGATCGATGATTCGGTGAAGGACTGCCTTCATGGCCAGCTCAAGCGGACCCGCGCGGCCCTGGTGTGGAAGCTCGAAGGCCTGTCCGAGTACGACATCCGGCGTCCCTTGACAGCGACCGGGACCAACCTTCTTGGTTTGGTCAAGCACTTGGCGACCTGCGAGGCCTGGTACTTCGGTGAGGTCTTTGGCCGTCCGTTTCCGGAGCCGTTGCCGCACTGGCGCGATGCCGACGGCAGCGACCTGTGGGTTGCCCAGGACGAGACCCGAGAGCAGGTCATCGGTTTCTACCAGCGCGCCTGGGAGCATGCGGAGGCCACGATCACGGAGCTACCCATCGACGCTGCCGGCTACGTGCCGTGGTGGCCGCGCCCCGAGGTGAAGCTGCTCAACGTCGTGGTCCATGTCCTCATGGACACCGCCCGGCACGCCGGGCACGCCGACATCCTGC
Source organism: Salinispora pacifica CNR114 (assembly GCF_000514775.1). GTDB lineage: Bacteria > Actinomycetota > Actinomycetes > Mycobacteriales > Micromonosporaceae > Micromonospora > Micromonospora pacifica. Next base: position 366,723 of record NZ_KI911467.1, read on the forward strand.
GCGAACAGCTCGACGGCCGGACCGGGCTCAGAGCCGAACACGAGGAGCAGATCGACACGGGAGCCCGTGAGACCTACCGCGCGAAGATCGAGCGAGCTGCCCGGACAGCGGCCGGCGGCACGGTTCAGTTGGGCTGACCTGTTGCCCACCACCAGGACGGAGGTCACGGATCGCGGGTGCCTGTATCCGCAGCCGCCCGATCAGCGGACGTCGCGACGCCGGACGTCGGCGTAGGGGTCTGCTGCACCGATGGGTGACAGTTCCAGTTACGCGGCCTGCCTGGCCGGTCGGGTCGTGACCCGTTGGGGCGCTTGCCGGCATCGCGGGTGCTACCGAAGTAAGGTTTCGGTATGACTGAGTTCCGCAAGCTGTCGATCAGCGTGCCTCCGGATGTGGCCGAGACCCTGGAGAGCCAGGGCAAGGGGAAGGCGAGCGCCTATGTGACCGGGGCAGTGCGTGCGCAGCGGGCGTGGGAGCAGTTCCGTGACGAGCAGGCTCGTCGGGGCATCGCCATCACGGAGGAGGGGGTGGCTGCCGCTCGTGCGCGCCGGTACACGGTGCAGGCCGAGTGGACGCCCGAGCGGTACGCCGCGCTACAGCAGCAGGTGCGTGAGCACATGGAGCGCGGGTTGTTCGACGGCGACCAGCAGGCGCCGGCCGCGTGAGCGCCGAGGACCAGGAGGCTCCGATCACCCTGGTGTTGGACCGGTCGGCGGTGCTGGCGTACGTGGCCGGGTCGATCCACGCTGTCGAGCCGGTAGCGGAGGTGGTCACCGACCGGCAGCGGGTAGGCATCACCAGTGTCACCGTCGCCGAGGCCCTGGCGCTGCTGGCCGATCCGAAAGGCCGGGAGGACCTGCACGCGCTGCTGGTTATGGATGTCTGCGTGGTGCTGCCGACCTGGGGTGAGGACTGGCTGGAGCTGGCCTACTGGCGCCAGGTCACCAGCCGCGCCGACCTGGCCACGACGGTACGGGCAGCGCTGGAACATCGGGCGTCGATCCTGACTGGCGAGGGTCACCGCTACGGCGATGGCCTACCCGTGATCCACATGCCTGAATAGGCCCTGCGGATGAGCAGGGATTGGCGGGCCGCGCGGGAGCTGTGAGAGGCGTGGATACAGCGCATCACCCATCCTGCCGCGTGAGGGCAGCGTTGATCAGTTGGATGGGTCGGGGCTGGGTGCGCTGGCAGGTGCGGCGGGTGATGGGGTCGGTGGCGGCTTCGCCGGCGCGGATGGTGTCGCCGCTGCCGCTGGTGCGGACGGGGGCGAGTTGGGCGGGGCGGCTGGTGGTCATGGTGGTCTCCTTCTGCGCGTCCACCGGTGACCTTGCGGCGCGGGGTGGGGCGGCGCGGCCGATTGGCGTGGTGGCGGCCCGTCCGCACCAGCGACGTCCGTACCTACACTGATCCGACCCGGACGAACAGCACCGAAGCGCACCCGTCCCCAGGCGGGGCGGGTGCGCTTCGGTGCTGTGGACTCACCTCGGTGCGCGAGGAAGATCCGGCGTCACACCGGGGCCGAAAGTGCTACTGACCGTGAAGTTTGTCGATGACTGCGACCTGCTCCGCGCCGCTGGCGCAGGTCTCGGGGATGGTGGGCATGTCGTCACCGAGCGGTGGGGTGGCGTAGCCGCCAGATGCAGTGAAAGTGGAGCCGACCTGGACGGTGCCCGCGCCGGGTACCTCGACCCCGGTGGTGCCGCCGCCGGTCTTCAGGTCGCTTCCGGCCGGCCACACGACGACCAGTCTCCGATTCTCCGCGGTCTGCACGGCCAGGCACTGGCCCTTGCCCACCACAAGTTCACCGACGATCTCGGCGTCTCGGCCTCCATCAGCCTCCGGTGCCACGAACGTGATGACCCCGTTCGCTTCCACGGTCCGCCCTGGGCTGTCCTCCCCACAGCCGGACAGGAAGGCCATCGGCAGGACGAGCGCGTAGGCGGAGACTCGGGAACGGAGATAGCTCGGCATGTGCGTCCCTCCTGGTCCGTGAGTGTTTGATGCCCCTGGTCAGGACGTCTTGAGTAGCAGGCCCAGGGTGATGTGGACCTGCTGAATCGGTGTGAACATGTCGCGTTGCAGCAGATTGTAGGTTTTGTACCCAGAGTGCACACCGTAGCCGGTGGTGCCCCAGTACCAGGGGCCGCCACTGTCGCCGTTGGCCGCCTTGCGGCGGTGGGTCATCGCCTGGCCGCAGTAGACGCCCCGGCACTGGTTGAGCTTGTACACCTCGTCGCAGGTGGCCCCGGAGGTCTGGCCGAACTTGCAGACCGGCAGGCCGGGCGTGGGGCTGCCGACGTACTGGGCGTTACGCCGCACGCCTGTGTTGTAGTAGAACTGGTTGCCCACCGCCTCGGTTGACCGGTGCCACTGCATGTCACCCTGTGAGCCCTCATGCGCGGCCATGTACGTGAGTACGCTCCGACCCGCGTACGTCTGATAGTTGTCGCAGTGCCCGGCGGTGCTCAGGCCGTGCTGTGATGTGTTGGTCGACCGGCGGACGGGGAAGCCAGCGGTACAGCTGGAGAGGGATCCACCACCATAGACGGCATCATTGCCGCTGGTCAGCTGCGGGTCCACCTCGATCGTCACGGCAAGGCTGGCCGGAACGGCACGTAGGAGCGAGGCGGCCGGTCCGCCGTCGGCGGCGGCGGCCACCCGGGCACGCATCTCGGTCACAGGGGCGCCATTCTCGGTGCCTACCGACACCCGGATGGCGCCGGTGGTGGTGTCCGGGTCGGTCGCCACCTGATCGGCCGCTACAGAGGAGTCATTGAGCAATGCGTAGTGAATTCCCTGCGCGGCCGTTACCAACTCGGACTCGCTCCAGCCCAGGTGCTCGTGGACCTGGACGGCAACGGGAATGGCGGCGAGTGTCGCCTGTACATTACGGGGAGCTGCTTCCTTGAATGACACCCAGGCGCGCTGTCCTGGGCCGGTGCCAGCGTCAGCAAAGGCGCTCGGATGGGCGGTGCGGAGTTGGTCGACAGCGCGGGCGAAGGTGTGCCGCCAGCCGTACTCGGTGAGGGCCTTGTCCAGCGGCATCCCCCGTTCGCCGGCGAATCGCTGCAAGTCTTCGAGCTCTTCTGGGCTAGGCGAGGACACCTCACCCCGCGCCGTGGTCGTGGTGGTCCTGACACGACTTTTTGTCAACGCCGGGCGCTGGTATGCCAGCGCGGCTTCGGCGACGTCGGCCGGCGGATGCGCTCCGGCCGTCTCCCGAGCGGCTGACGATGTCGGTGGCGCAAGGACGACCGCCGTCAAGACCGAGGTCATGGCGGCAGCGATGACCCTACGACGAATCACAGCAGCTCCCCTCATGGTGTTACCTCCCCGTAGCGAAGGAAAGCAGGAAATCGATGTGATGCTATGCCCTTCAAGGAGCTCACGCGACCCCGTTCAATGGGTACGTCGGGTTAACGGGCTACGGGCGACACTCGCGCATTGACACCGGATCAGTGCATCGGTGCCTGGGCATCGCTGAGATGAGGTCCCAGGCGTTCCAGACCTCGCTGGTTGACCCGATTGGGTAGCGGTGTAGCGACCACTGCGGCCTGGTCGTCGATGCGGACGACCTGTATCCCTGGATATACCGTGATCGAACAGGTTCAGCTGGCCGGTGCGCGGGCCGTAGTCATTGTCAGCACTGACCTGGGCGAGCACGGCGAGCGGGCCGCCGACAGGTCGTTGCCGCAGTTCCACGACGTGCCCTCGCCGAACACATCCGGCGTGGTGACCCCGACCCGTGTCGAGGTCGAGCAGCCGCGACCTGGCCTAACTGGAGTAGTCGGCCGAAGACCAACGGCAACGCTGGTCAGAGCCGGTGCGGCAGGCGATGGCGAAACAGTTCACGCCTCCCGGCACACCGGATCGCCGCGCTTCTCAATGATCCTCAACTGGCCGAGGCCGCCGCAGCCAACCCGGCCCTGACGGTCGCTCAAATGCAGCAGATCCTGAGTGGGGGCGACCTCGAGATAGGCGAGACATACGCCCGTCGAGGACGGTCACGCGGTACCACCGATGCCCCGCCGCAGCCCCTCGGTGGCCAACGCGGCGCGGACCGGGGCCGACTTCGCCGCCGCCTCCGCGACCTCGGCCTCCGGGTCGCTGCCCCAGGTGATGCCACCGCCGGCCCACACGTGCAGGTGATCGGCGTCAGCCGCGGCGGTGCGAATAGTCAAACCAAGGTCGACCCGGCCGGACGTGACCCAACCCAGCGCGCCCATGCTGGCCCCCCGACCCACCGGCTCCAAGGCGGCGATGTGCGCCAGGGCGGCGAGCTTCGGGGCCCCGGTGACCGACCCGCCGGGGCAGACGGCGCGCAGCAACTCCGCCAGACCGACCCCCTCGGCGACCGCCGCGGAGACGGTCGACTCCGCCTGCCACAGGTCGCACCACCGTCGTACGGCGAACAGCTCGTCCACCGCGACGGTGCCGGTACGGGCAAGCCGAGCCAGATCATTGCGCTGCAAGTCGACGATCATGACATGTTCTGCGCGCTCCTTCGCGCTGGACAACAGCGCGGCCCGGCCGGCGACGGTGGCCGGGCGGGTGCCCTTGATCGGCCGGGTGATCATCCGCCCGGCCGTGACCTCCACGAGGGTCTCCGGGGAGGCGCAGCCAATCGCCCACCCGGCGCCGGTGAGTACACCCCCGTACCGGGCGCCGGGCAGCGCACCGAGGCGGGCCAGGGCGGGCAGCGGATCGCCGGCGTAGCGGGCGGCGGCGTGTCCGACCAGGTTGGCCTGGTAAACATCCCCGCGGCCGATTGCCGCGCGGACGGCACGCACCGCGTCGGCGTGCTGCTGTGGGGTCCAACTCTCCGCCCAGGCGCCGAGCCGCCAGCCCGACGGCCGGCGGCGGGCCGGGCGGCTACGGGACGTGGCGGCGTGGCCGTAGACGACGACAGCCACGTCGGGTAGGGCGGGGGCCGGGGTGGCCGGGCCAGGGCCGCGGCCGACCCCCAGTGCGCCGGCCGCGGCCGAGACGTAGAGGGCAGCCCCGCAGGCCCGCTCTGGGGTTCGTCCCACCGGCCGAGCGAGGTCGTCCAGGGCGAGACCGTGGGCGGCGAGGAACTCCTGGACGAGCGCCGCCGGGTCACCGCCGTCGCCGATGCGCCACTCCCAGCGGGCGCGTTCGACGTGGGCGCTCCGGCAGCCCGGCGGCGCCGCTGGCGGAGCCGCCGTCACCCTCGCTGGAAGCGTTTCCACGCTATCCGGTCCATTCCGCCTCAACCGTTCAGTGGATTTTCCACGCGGCACGCGCACACCCGCTCGATGCTCGTCACTTGAACTTGGTACTGTGCGTCACTGGCCATGTGAACCATCACACAGTTCCCCCACCCTCCGGAGAACCCGATGTGCCAGCACCAACCCACCTGCCCCTCCGCCGACGCCACCGACCGGGACGCCGCCAAAGTCATCGCTTGCTTCCCTGAACAGGGCTGGAGCTTGCTCTGCAACGGGGTCATCAGGTTCGAGGACACCGGCGAGATACTCCCCGACGGAAGCAGTATCGCCCCGCACCGCGGCCCAGCTCGGCACGCCCTCGTCGCCTGATGGCAACTCACAGTAGTCATCTGGTTCCGTCGCCCCCAGGCTAGCCGCCCGAACAGGTCACCGGCCTGGGAGTCGACACCAACCGGCCGGGCGGACAACCCCGCCCGGCCCGCCGGCCGCGTGTCACTCCTCAAACGCCTGCGGCGCGGGACAGGAACACACCAGGTTCCGGTCCCCGTACGCGCCGTCGATCCGCCGCACCGGCGGCCAGTACTTCCCCAGCCGATTCCCCGCCGGGTAGGCCCCAACCGACCGCGGATACGGGTGCGACCACTGGTCAGCCGAGACCATCGCCGCCGTGTGTGGGGCGTTCACCAACGGGTTGTCCTCCGCCGGCCACTCCCCCGACCCCACCTTGTCGATCTCGGCTCGGATCGCGATCAGCGCGTCACAGAATCGATCCAACTCGGTGAGATCCTCGCTCTCCGTCGGCTCCACCATCAACGTCCCGGCCACCGGGAACGACATCGTCGGCGCGTGGAAGCCGTAGTCGATCAGACGCTTGGCCACATCATCGACGCTGATCCCCGTCGCCTTCGTCAACGGCCGCAGATCCAGAATGCACTCGTGCGCCACCAAACCCTTGTTACCCGCGTACAACACCGGGAAAGCGCCCCGTAGCCGCACCGCCACATAGTTGGCCGCCAGCACCGCCACCCCGGTGGCCCGGGTCAACCCAGCCGCACCCATCATCCGCAGGTACATCCACGGAATCGGCAGGATCCCCGCCGACCCGTACCGGGCCGCCGACACCGCCGGCCGAGGCGAATCCACCGCGAGCGGGTCACCGGGCAGAAACGGCGTCAGATGCGAGCGCACTGCCACCGGCCCCACCCCCGGCCCGCCACCACCATGCGGGATACAGAACGTCTTGTGCAGATTCAGGTGCGACACGTCCGCACCGAACCGTCCCGGCTTGGCGAACCCGACCAGGGCGTTGAGGTTCGCCCCATCGACATACACCTGCCCGCCCGCGTCGTGCACCTTCGCACACACCTGAGCGATGCCCGTCTCATACACGCCATGCGTTGACGGATACGTCACCATGATCGCGGCGAGCGTCTCCCGATGCGCATCGATCTTGGTGTCAAGGTCAATCAGGTCGATGTTGCCGTCGACGTCGCAGCCGACCACCACCACCCGCATCCCCGCCATCACCGCCGACGCGGCATTCGTACCGTGCGCCGACGACGGAATCAGACACACATTCCGGTGCTCCGCACCCCGCGACCGGTGATACGCACGAATCGCCAACAGCCCCGCCAACTCCCCCTGCGAACCAGCGTTGGGCTGCACACTGACCGCGTCGTATCCGGTCACCTCCGCCAGCCAGCCCTCCAACTGAGCGATCAGCTCCCGGTAGCCCGCGGTCTGCGACTCGGGCGCCAACGGATGCACCTGCGCGAACTCCGCCCAGCTCACCGGCTCCATCTCAGTGGTCGCGTTCAGCTTCATCGTGCACGACCCCAACGGGATCATGCCCCGGTCCAAGGCATAGTCCAGGTCCGCCAGCCGACGCAGGTACCGCAGCATCGCCGTCTCCGACCGGTGGGCGCCAAACACCGGGTGGGTGAGGAAATCCGACGTACGGGCCAACGCCGGCGGCAACGCCGTATCCACCGCACCGGTGAAGACCGGCACCCCGAACGCCGCCCACACCGCCGCGAGATGCGCCTCCGTCGTGGTCTCGTCGCAGGAAACACCCACCCGGTCGGCGTCCACCAGCCGCAGATTCACCCCCCGCTGCGCGGCAGCCGCCACCACCGCCGCCGCCCGGCCCGGCACCACCGCCGAAACCGTGTCAAAGAACAGAACATCCGCAACATCCACCCCACCCGCGCGCAACCCAGCCGCCAGTCGCGCCGCCATCGCATGGGTTCGCGCCCCGATCGCACGCAACCCGTCCGGGCCGTGGTACACCGCGTACATCCCGGCCATCACCGCAAGCAGAACCTGCGCGGTGCAGATGTTGCTCGTCGCCTTCTCCCGACGGATGTGCTGCTCCCGGGTCTGCAACGCCAACCGGTACGCCGACTCCCCATCCGCGTCCCGCGACACCCCGACCAACCGTCCGGGCAGCATCCGCTGCAAGCCCGCGCGGACCGCCAGATAGCCGGCGTGCGGGCCACCGAATCCCATCGGTACCCCGAACCGTTGGGTGGTTCCCACCGCGATGTCAACACCGATCTCCCCCGGCGGACGCAGCAGCGTCAACGCCAACAGGTCGGCGGCCACGGTCACCAACGCGCCCGCGGCATGCGCGGCACCCACCACCGAAGCATGGTCCCGCACCGCCCCGGACGCCCCCGGATACTGCAGGTGCAGGCCGAAGAACTCCGCCGGCAGCTCCACACGATCAAGGTCAACCACCTGCACGTCGATGCCGAGCGGCTCGGCCCGACCCGCGATCACCGCCACCGTCTGCGGCAACGTGTCCGCATCCACCACATACACCTGGCTCCGGCTGCGGCTCGCTCGCCGCGCCAACGTCATCGCCTCGGCCGCCGCGGTGCCCTCATCGAGCATCGAAGCGTTCGCGGTCGCCAACCCGGTCAGATCCGTGACCATGGTCTGGAAGTTCAGCAACGCCTCCAGCCGACCCTGGCTGATCTCCGGCTGGTACGGCGTGTACGCGGTGTACCAGCCCGGACTCTCCAACACGTTGCGCCGGATCACCGCCGGCGTATGCGTGCCGTAATAGCCCAGACCGATCATCGACACCGCGGCAGTGTTGCGCTCAGCCAGCGCCCGCAGCTGCGCCAACGCCTCCGACTCACTGGCCGGCGCCGGCAGGTCCAGGGTGCCCGACCAACGGATCGCCTCCGGAATCGCCGCATCCATCAGCTCGTCGACAGACTCGTAGCCGACGACCTCCAGCATCCGGCGTTCGTCCTGCGGATCCGGACCGATATGACGGGCGGCGAACTGCTCAAGGGACATGGGGCGCTCCCCGGGGATGAGGTCGACAGGTCGGCCTCCCCCTCTGTCGCGCCCACAGACGCTCCACAGTGCCTACCCGTGAGGTCCTTTTGCCTGAGAGGTTCCGGGGAGGATTTGCCCCTTCGGCGCCGCACCGGGTGGTTTCCGGGCGGTCTCTCCCACACGGGTGCGACCGGCACGACCAACGCTACCAGCGACCATCCCCACCCGGGCGTCCCCACCCGGGCCACTACCGACCGCACAACAACCCGCCACGGTCAGCCCACCGCGACCGGTCCCCCCGCGCCGTCCGAGACGGCACCCAACTGACCCGCGCCGTCCGGGACGGCACCCAACTGACCCGCGCCGTCCGGGACGGCACCCAACTGATCGGCCAGCGTCGGCAACACCCGGCCCAGCGGGGCATCCACCGTCACCGCCGCATACGCATCGCCGCGGGTCGCGCCCTGGTTAACAATCGCCACCGGAATCCCCAAAGCTGCCGCCCGCACCACAAACCGCCGCCCGGACATAACCGTCAGCGATGACCCAAGCACCAGCAGCAGCCGCGCGGACTCCACCATGGTGAAACACCGGGCCACCCGCTCCGCCGGCACCGACTCCCCGAAAAACACCACATCCGGTTTCAAAACTCCCGTGCCACACTGGGCGCAATCGACCATACGAAACCCCGCCACCGCCGACTCGGCGAGATCTACATCACCATCCGGGTTGACCGTCGACCCCCACGCCGCAAACCCCGGGTTCACCTCCGCCAACCGCTGATGCAGCTCCCACCGCGACACCCCAGCCCCACACTCCAGGCACACCACCTCGGCCAGGCGCCCATGTAACTCCACCACCCCGCTGCTACCCGCCGCCGTGTGCAACCCGTCCACGTTCTGCGTGACAACCCCGTCCACCAAGCCGGCCCGCTGTAGGCGAACCACCGCCCGATGCCCGTCGTTGGGGACCGCCCCGGCAATCGTGCGCCACCCCAGATGACTCCGCGCCCAATACCGCCGTCGCGCCAACGGGTCCCGCGTGAACACCTGATACGTCATCGGAGAATGCCGCCGGGCCGCCCCACTGGCCCCCCGGTAATCGGGGATACCCGATTCGGTGGACAGGCCAGCACCGCTGAGCACCACCACTCCGCCACCCGAGACCAACCCTGCCAGCACGTCAACCTGTTCGCTCACCAGAACCATGCTGCCGCGTCCGCGACCAACCGCCCACCACCGCCGCTCAACTCACCCGCCGCCGCGCCCGCCGCGCCGCCAACTCATCCCCCACCACCTCCACCGCAGCCGGCGCCGCCGACTGCGGTGCCACCGACTCCGCCGGCAGATGCGACAACGACCCCTGGACCTCCTTGAAGGCCCCACCGATCGCGATCCCAAACACCCCCTGGCCACCCTGCAACAGGTCAACCACCTCCTCCGGCGACCGACACTCGTACACCGTCGTCCCATCGGAAATCAACGTGATACCCGCCAGGTCCGCCACCCCCCGCGACCGCAACGCCTCAATCGCCTTCCGGATGTTCTGCAACGACACCCCAGCATCCAGCAGCCGCTTGACCACCTTCAACACCACCAGGTCCCGGAACGAGTACAACCGCTGCGTACCCGAACCCGACGCGTCCCGCACCCCCGGTACGACCAGATCCGTCCGCGCCCAGTAGTCCAACTGCCGGTAACTGATACCCACCGCGTGGCAGGCCGTCACACCCCGGTAGCCGACCTCGCTGTCACCGTCAATCGCCGCCGCACCTGGCCCCGAACCCAAATCGGAATCCCACGGCTCCTGCATCCGGACAACCTCCCCGCCGTGCGGTGCCACGCCCACGCCGAAACGAGCACCCCTCGATACGGTCACCCTAACGCCGCAGCCGACGGTTACCAGGCAACAACAACACGACACGCCGCGCCCGCAACACGCCCACAGAGGCCGTAACCAAACGTGACGGCAGCGCAACAGCCCATGACCACCGGATCAACCGGTCAGCCGAATCAGCCGGCAAAATCTTCCGGACTCACCTGGTCCAAGAACTCCCGGAACTTCTCCACCTCGTCCTCCTGCTCATCCGGAATCACGATCCCGGCCTCACTGAGAACCTCGTCGGCGCACCGAATGGGCGCCCCCACCCGCAACGCCAACGCGATGGAATCACTCGGCCGCGCCGACACCCGCACCCCGTCACCGAGCAACAGATCAGCGAAGAAGACATTCTCCTTCAACTCGGTGATCTCCACCGCCTGCAACGGCGCTTCCAACGCCGCCAACACATCGCGCAGAAGATCGTGCGTCAACGGCCGCGTCGGCTTGACCCCCTGCTGCTCGTAGGCGATCGCCGTCGCCTCGACCGCGCCGATCCAAATCGGCAGATAACGGTCCCCCTCGACCTCCCGGAGTAAGACGATCGGCTGGTTGCCCGGCAGCTCCACCCGAACTCCGACCACACTCAGCTCGCGCACCGCCGCCTCCGTGTCGTTGTCACCTACGCCGCACCGCACCCCTTCTGCACGGTACACGGACCGCGACCCGGCCGTCCCACGCGCGGCACGCGCCGCAGAAGGGGTTACCCCGGCAAGCCTACGGCACGCGCAACCGAGCAGATCTTTCCGCACACCCGCCTCACCGCCCCAACGTCGAACGCAACCCCACCCGCACCAACGCCGCGTGCAACCGCTGCGACAACGCCACCAACTCCCGCGCCGTCTCCGCCGCCCGCGCCCGTGCCGCCGGATCACTCTGCCGCGCCAACGGCGTCACCAACTGCGCAAACAACCCCACCTCACGGTCCGCCGCCAACCGATACCCCCGCAGATGCCGCGGCTCCAACCCGTACGCCGCCAGACCCGCCACCGCCTGAGCGATGATCAACGCATCTCCGTCATACCAGCCCGGCGGATCCGTCACCACCACACCAAGCCGCTCCAGCTCCACCAGCGTCGCCTTGTCAACACCGCTGCGGGCAATCAACTCGGCCCGATCCAACCGCATCCGCGCCGACTCGGCCTCCGCCGGCTGCCCCGGCACCTCCCCACCCGGGCCCACCGCCACCAACGCAGGCCGAGAACGACCCGGCTGCTCACCCGTGGCGTCCCAATCCGCCAACTGCTCACGAATCACCCGCAGCGGCAGATACTGATCCCGCTGCGCGGTCAGCACAAACCGCAGCCGCGCCACATCATCCCAGCTGTACTTCCGGTACCCCGCCGCCGTCCGCTGCGGTTCCACCAGGCCTTCAGCCTCGAGGAACCGCAACTTCGACAACGTGGCATCCGGAAAATCCACCCGCAACTGGGCCAGCACCTCACCGATGCTCATCAACGGCTGCGGACGGGAAGACCCCGCCGCAGCGGACGCCGCCGGCTCACTCACCCCCGGCCGGCCCCCTCCTCGGGCCGCGGACCAGCAAGGAACACCAACCGGAACTTACCGATCTGCACCTCGTCGCCATTGCTCAACGTAGCCGCCTCGACCCGCTCCCGGTTCACATACGTCCCGTTCAGGCTCCCCACATCCCGCACCGTGAACGTCCCACCATCCCGGTGGAACTCCGCATGCCGCCGCGACACCGTCACGTCATCCAGGAAAATGTCACTGTCCGGATGCCGCCCACTGGTCGTCACATCGTGGTCCAGCAAGAACCGGGCGCCCGCGTTCGGCCCCCGCCGCACCACCAGCAGAGCCATCCCTGGCGGCAACGAGCCGGACATCCGGTTCGGCATCACATCGGTAACCGGCCCCTCCAGGGCCTCTTCGAGCGAGCCGAGATTGAGCGTCGAAGTGACGTCGAGTGGGGGGAACTCGTCGTCTGGGCGCGTCATCGGGACCACCTCACGGATCTATTCGGTCAGCGTCGAGTAAGAGCGGGTTTGGCCGCCGGGCATTCTCGCACCCGGCGGCTGGCTCCCCGTGCCAGGAAGGCAACTACACAACGCTCAACTATCGGATTCTCGGTCGACTGGGCGAGCCTAGCCAGCGCCGAAAAGCAGGGCAACCGGACGCGCGGAACCAACCCCCGCGCCGGCAGAAGGGCACCACTCAGCCCTCGGTGAGCTCGCGATACGCACCCGCCGACAGCAGGCCGTCCAGCCCGCCCTGGTCAGCCACGGTGACCTCGAACAGCCAACCCGCAGCATACGGATCACTATTGATCAGCTCGGGAGTATCGCCCAGCGCCTCATTGCACGCCGACACCGTCCCGCCGACCGGGGCGTAGATCTCCGACACGCTCTTCGTCGACTCGATCTCACCTACCGAATCGCCAGCGGACACCGCCGACCCCACCTCGGGAAGTTGGACGAAGACGATGTCACCCAGCGCGTCCTGCGCGAAGTGCGTGATACCAACCCGCAGCACACCGTCGCCACCACCTGCAACCCACTCGTGCTCGGCGGTATACCGTAGATCCTCAGGAATCACCAGATGCGTCCTTCATCCCATCGTGCGCCAGTCCCCACGTGACGGCGCAGCCGCGCCGCCAGTCACGTAATCGGACGGGCGTGTTCCAGCTCGATCGGGGCGTGCAGCGCCGAAACCTCGGCCACCTCACGATCCTCGACGATCACCGTACCGCCGTCACCGTCGACCGTCGCCACCACCCCGCCCGGAATGTTCAACGCCGTACGCATCGTCGCCGGATCTCCGATCACCGTCATCGTGTACGGCCCCGTCAACAACCGCCCATCCACGAACAGGGAACCATTCTCCCCATCCAGGAAATAGGTCGAGGCAACGATCCGTACCGTCACGCGGTCGCCGCCGGAAATCTGCATCGCCTCGGCGCCCGCGCCCCGCAACTCCTGCACCGCGTCCAACACCCGCATCGCCGAAATCGCCGCCGCACCACCGGGCTCGAACCGCACCACCAACCCCGGCCCCTGCGCCGGCAGCGTCCCGGCCAGAATCCCCAACTCATCCGCCCGCCGCGCCGCCTCCTCCAACGCGGCCTGCCGGCCCTGCTCCCCCGACGCCAGCTGACGCTGGCTGTCCTCCAAAGCCGCGATGTCCTGCCGCAGTCGGTCCTCCCGAGCGTTCAGGTCGTAGAGAATCCGCACCAGATCCTCCTGTCGCGCCGCCGAGATGGTCGGATCCGTTGATGTCGTCCGCAACTGCTCCACCAGCGTGAATCCCAGCAACGCCAGCAAGACAAAGATCATCACGGTAGCCGGACTCGTCCGCCGCCAGCCGCCGATCAGGGCAAGGGCGGACGTGAACGGACGCTCCGCCGAGCGATCCAGCGTCGCCTCGCCCGGCTCGGCTGGCTGGGCTGGCTCACCCGCCTCGGCTGGCTCGGCCTCCGGTGCCAGCGGACTCAACTCGTCCGGATCCGGCGCGTCCGGACGAGGATCCGGCTCCCTCGCCGGACCCGCCGGAGGCAGCGGACCCGGCTGGCCCGGCCAACCCGTACCCGTCTCGTTGTGCTCGTCACCACTCATCACGACCAACCTACGCCCGGAACAGATGCCGGCGGATCGCCGCCACATTCCCGAAGATTCGAACCCCCAGCACCACCACCACACCGGTCGAGAGCTGGCTACCCACCCCCAACTGATCCCCCACATACACGATCAGGCCAGCCACCAACACGTTGGAGATGAACGACACCACGAACTGCTTGTCGTCGAAGATCCGGTCCAGCTTCGCCCGCACCCCACCGAACACCGCGTCCAACGCCGCCACCACGGCGATCGGTAGATACGGCTGCAACGCCCCCGGCACCGTCGGATCGAGCCACAACCCAAGCAGCACGCCCGCGAGCAACGCCAACGCCGCAATCATCGACCACCTCCGAAATCGGGAGCCGTCGGCGAACCAGACGCCCCGGGACTGACCGGCCGACCCGACGGCGTCGGACTGGCCGGTGGCTGCGCGTACTGTAGCCGCGGATCCGGCGCGGCAGGCAGGGTCAGGTCATCGGCGTCCCGCATCTCGAACGCCACCCCGGTATCCGCCGCGACCTGCCGCATCATCGCCGCGATCCGGGTCTGCGCGAACCGCTCCCGCAACTCGTCCGGGCCGATCGCCGACACCTCGTACGGTCCGGTCACCGGCCGGAAATCGACCAAGATCGCCTGCCCGGCCGACCGAATCGTAGACGTTGCCGTCAACCGCTGCCCGTTGATCGAGATCGCCTCCGCCCCCGACGCCCACAGCCCGTTCGCGACCCCCTGGAGATCGATGTAGATCACCCGCGGTGGCCCGGAGACCGGATCCGGAACCATCTGCTGATCTGGCGGAGCATCGGCCAACCGCACCACCACACCGTCCCCACTCACCCGGCCCAAACCGGTGCCGGCCTCCAGCTCGTGTAGCTGCGCAGCGTCCGTCCCCAGCGCGGCGGCCCGCTGCCGGGCCACCTCCGCCCGCAACTCGTCGGCCCGCTCTGACAGTTGGTCGGTCTCGTCCTCCCGCTGCTCGATCTGTGCCACCAGTCCCTCCCGAGCCTGCTGGCGCCCCGGCGCAGCCGTCACCGTCTGCCGGTACGCCACCGCGAACAGAACACCGAGCACCACGACGACGACGAGGCTCACGGCCCGGACCGACCGGGGCCACCTCACCATGGCCCCCTGCCGCCGCCGGGCCGCCGCGTCGGCGTACCCCGGATCGAGCGGATTGCGGAACAGCTCGGTGAGGAAATCCGGCGCGTACGTCCGCCCGGTCGGCTCCCGGCTCTCCGGTCGAAGCTGCGAGTCGGTCATCGTGCCCTCGCTGCCCGCACCAGCCGCCTGGCCTGCACCACATACATCGCGCCAGCGACCCAGTACAGGGTCAGCCCCCACCAGGCCAGGCTCCAACCAGCCGCGCTGAAGACTGTTGCTGGCACCGCCTGCGCCAGCAACAGGACCGGGAACGCGGTCAACAACAGAAACGTCGCCGTCTTGCCCACATAGTGCACCGGCGGTGGCCCGTATCCGTAGCGACGTAGCGTGCCGAGGGAACCCAACAGCAGCACCTCACGGGCGAGCAACGCCACCGTGAACTGCCACGGCACCACCTCACGGACAGTGAATGCGACCAGCGTGGCCAGGATGTAGAGGCGGTCCACGAACGGATCGAGGAGCTCGCCCAGTCGACTCACCTGCCGGAGCCGCCGGGCGACCCAGCCGTCCACCCAGTCGGTGGTGCCACCGACCGCCAGCACCACTATCGCGGCCACATCGGCCTGGGCCACCAGGAGTAGGTAGAGGAAGACCGGAACACCGAGGAGTCGGACGAAGCTGATCAGGTTCGGCAGCGTGAAGACCTGGCCGGAGGCCTGCGGAGTGCCAACTCGAGCCGGCCGCTGCGACACCGAACCTCCTCCACTGTGCGCCTCGGCGCCCGACCCACGTCTGCCAGCCGTACTGCCGGGTCGGTAGGCCGGCGCCCCTGGCACGGTGACTCCAGCGCGGGCCGACCCGTTGGACCCGCCCTGAGATCCGAGATGATCGTGGGCCGGGTCAGTTGCGCTGCCACTATATCCGCCCGGTGACGGCATTGATGTGCTGAGTCAGCACGGATACGTGTGGTGTTCGAGTGTGTGGTGACACACGTTTTTTAGAGCAGCCTAGGATACTAGGGTTTGTGTGGGCGCCGCTTCCCAGGCGGCAGCTCCAACTGGGGCGAACCCGCCAGTTGCGCCTCCTGGCCACCCCCATGGCCGCGATACTGGCCGTGGGGGTGAGGGGTGAACTCGTCGGACGGCGCCGCGGTGGTAGTCGGCGTGGACGGGTCCGAGCAGGCGCGACGGGCGGTACGCCTCGCGGCCGGCGAGGCCGCCCGCCGCAACCGAATGCTGCGGATCGTCCACGGCTTCATCTGGCCACTCCTCCACGTGCCGGTGGGAGCACCGCCCGGCGGACCGCCCGGATCGGGCCTCCGCAACCAGGCGGAGCAGTTCGTCACCGACGCGATCACCGAAGCCGAAGCGACCGCGCCCGGCCTCCGCGTCTCCGGCGAGATCATCGACGGCGAGGCCGCCGCCGTGCTGGTCGGCGAAGCACCAAACGCCATGCTGATCGTGTTGGGTGACCGGGGCATGGGCGGTTTCGCGGCCCTGGTCGTCGGCTCGGTCGCGGTACAGGTCGCCACCCACGCCGACTGCCCGGTCCTGGTCGCCCGCGGCACGGACCGCACCGAGGGGCCGGTGATCGTCGGGGTGGACGGATCCGCAGTGTCCCCTCCCGCCGTCGAATTCGCCGCCGAACAGGCGTCGCTGCGCGGCAGCGACCTCGTCGCGGTACACACCTACCTACACCCGGTCGCCAGGGAACCCGGCGACATGCAGCCTCTCGTCTACGACGAGGAGAAGCTACGCCACGAGGAACGCCAGCTACTCGCCGAATCCGTCGCCGGGCTGGCCGAGCGGTGGCCGGATCTCACCGTCCACCAACAGACCATCCGCGGCCGCCCCGCGCCGATCCTCACCGAGGCATCCCAGCAGGCCCAACTACTGGTGGTCGGCGGGCACGGACGCGGTGCGCTCAGCGGCCTGCTGTTGGGCTCGGTCAGCCAGTCCGCACTGCATCACGCTGACTGCCCGGTCGCGGTTGTCCGCGCGCCCGGCTGACCCGCTCCGCCGCCGGCTCGGTCACTGAGCGTCCCGACGCGGTTGGTCACCACCCGGACGGGGTAGACGCCCGGGCAGACACCACCGATGAGCGCGACCGAGGAGGCACCCGGATGCCAGCACCACAACCAGGGAACGACGCGTACGGCCAGCACGGCGGCGACCCGCTATGAGAGCCGGAATCCTGGCCGACGGAGCGATCGCCGGCGCGGCCGGCACCACCGCCCTCAACGTCGTCACCTATCTGGACATGACACTACGAGCCCGGCCGGCGAGTAACACCCCAGAGCGCAGCGCCGGCCGGGTCGCCGAGGTGGCCCACCTGAACCTCGGCCCCGAACCCCAGGCAACCAACCGCCGCTCGGGGCTCGGCCCGCTACTCGGATACGGCATCGGGATCGCGGCCGGAGTCGGCTTCGCCCTGCTGACCCGGGGCCGACCAATGCCGCTGGCCCTGGCCGCTGGGCTGCTCGGCGGCGGTGTGATGACCGCCTCCGGCGGCTCGTACGCCGTCTTCGGAGTCAGCGACCCACGAACCTGGAGCCGTGGAGACTGGCTGTCCGACCTCATCCCGCACCTGGCGTACGGCCTGGTCGCCGCGACGACCTGGAACCGACTCCGGATGCCACCCGCCTGAGGCTAGCCACCACACCGCCCGCCCCTGAACGCTGGGCGGGCGGTGTGGATCAGCTGTCGTCCTCAGCAACCGGCTCGCCTGGGGGTCCATAGCCGGAGACCTGGCCCCGGGGCACCGGACGCCCCCGGTCGCCCTGGGACGATCCCCGGTTACGTGGATGACCCGTCGGACCGGGCCCCTTGGCGTCCTGCACGTTCGATCCCCGGGCGCTACGCCGGGCCTCCTGCTGCTGCGGGTTCGTCACCGCTGTCTCCTTCCCGCTGGACGGCGGCGCACGCGGCAGCCGCCTCCACCTCCGAATACCCACCGATGTCACCGGACATGCCGCGGGCTAACCCGGCCTACGCCGGGTACCCCCCGCCGATGGGAGACAGTCACGAGACAGCGCGGGTGCTGCTGGAACGACGCGGACAGACCTACACCGAGGAGGCCGGGATCCGGCTGGCCGACCGGCCCGGCCCGCTCTATCAGCTGTTGGTGCTCGCCACCCTGCTGAGCGCGCGGATCCGAGCCGGTGTCGCGGTGGCCGCCGCCCGGGAGCTCTTCGCTGCGGGCTACCGCACCCCGTCGGCGATGGAGGCGGCGACCTGGCAGGACCGGGTTGATGCGCTCGGTCGTGGGCACTACCGGCGCTACGACGAGCGGACCGCCACGCTGCTCGGCACGGGGGCGCGACTCTGCCTGGACCGCTGGCAGGGTGACCTACGCCGGCTACACCACACCGCGCCGGGCCAGCCGGCGCAGCTACGCCGCCTACTCACCGCCTTTCCGGGCATCGGGCCCGCCGGCGCGGACATCTTCCTTCGCGAGGCCCAGGCGGTCTGGCCGGACCTGCGTCCCTTCGCCGACCGACGCGCACTCAGCGGCGCGGAGAGGTTGGGTCTGCCGCAAACCCCGCGGCGGCTCGCCGGCCTGGTGTCGGAGGCGGAGTTCGGCCGCTTCGCCTCCGCCCTGGTACGGGTCGCGCTCGGCGAAGAGTCCGCTGGCGCGGTGACACGGGCGGCGAGCCGGTGACACGTCACTTCGTTGCGTCGCCGCGAGGCCGGGTGAGATACCACACCAGCAGCGCCGCGAGCACGGCCAGTGCGATCAGACCGCTGGTGACGCCCTCACCGTCCGGTTGATCCCGGCCAGTCGTTCCAAAATAGATCACTGCCAATCCGGTCAGCACCGCCACGGCGGTACGTACTCCTCGGTCCCTCACACTCCGTGACCCTAGCCAGCGCCAGCCGCGAAGGGCGGCAAACTACTTTTTTCCCCTAAACAGGGTCAGTCGACCTCCAGGTCGTCGAGTGAAATCTTGTGGCTCATCAGCCAGCGCGCCAACGAGGACATTCCGAACAGCCACAGCGGGGCCGACTCAGTCGTCCCGCTGGTGGCAAAGATCGCGAACCGGAGGTCGGGCGCGCGGTAGGCCTCGATCCGCCACCGGTGTTGCCGGTCCCGCCAGATCGCTGAAGGGTCCATGCCCAGACGCTACCGAGTTGGCCCCGCATGGGGGGTCAGCTCGGGGACCCGGAGCCGGCGGCCAGCACGGCTTCGGGTTTGGCTTTGGCTTTGGCTTTGGCGAGAAGAGCACCGCCCTCCGAGGCCTAAGCCTCGGAGGGCGGTGGGTGGCCGGTGTGCAGGTCGCCTCTCGGCGCGTGGCGCGTGGCGGCTCCAGCCGAACGGTATTCCGCGACGGCTTATTGGTGAGGCCCGGGGACACTGGACACACCGACACCCGTCCCAACAGCGTACCCGCCCTGACCCTTCCCACCGGCCAGGTGACCGTTGTCACCAGACTGCCGGGTCGGTCAGTGCGCACGCCTACGCCGAGGGCTACGAACTGCTGGTTGCTACCGGTAGCGGACAACAGGGTGAACCGCTCCCCCACTGACTTCGGTGGGGGCCAACACCACCGCTAAAGCATCCTAGGATCCTGGATGGTTTGCTGGCCCGTCCGACTGGTGAGAGCGCCTATTCAACTGTCACGAATAGGCCCGTCAGTCGCACTTTGTCCATCACTTTGCGTAGCGCTTGGGGCACCAAGGGCGTCGGGGTGAATGTGGCTGTGACCGCCCATGATGTTGCTGGAAGCCCTGCCGGGTATCGCGACTCTGCGGGAGCGCTGTCACACGTTGGCGGTGCTGGAGGCGATCCTGAACCGGGAGGAGGAGTCCCGGCACTACTCGTTCACGTCGTCCTGGTCGGACGGCGAGGAGATGGCGTCGATGGACAACGGCTCCGGAGCCACCTGGTCGGTCGTATTCTCGCCAGCGGGAACCTTTCTGCGGAAGTTCGATCATGAGTCTTCGATGAGCCTGGCTGTTCTCCGCGCTGCCTGACCCGACAGGCCTGGCGTACCACCGCTTCGCGGAGGACTATTACGGCAAGGCCATAGATTTGACGCTGTCCGCCAGTCTTTCGCGCTGTCCCCGCTGACCACGAGCTTGGTGCGACGCCTGACCGCCGACCGATCGGCAGCGGCTCTCCTAGCCGACTTGTCCCAGATCGGCTATCCCGCGCAACTCATACCCCAACCGCGCCCGTGCCGACCTGCACAGCGCCAATCTCAGCGACGCGTCGAGGCCTGCGGCCGTCCGGAGTCGTTGTACAGGCCGTGGTCGGATACGGGCCGGTGGCGGGGAGACGACAGAGGGGTGGGGGTAGTGGAGAGCTGGACCGGCGAGGCTGCGGACGTGAGAAGAAGCTGGGTACGGCCCGCGAGTCTGCGGGGGCTGTTCGCGGTGCCGCTGATGGTGGCGCTCGTGTTGGGCATAACCTCGGTCGGTGCGGCGCGCGTGCTCGCGCAGAGCGTGCCGTCGGCGGCAGCGGGCCCTCCTGGTACCGGCCTGGCCTGGGGCTTCAACCTCTGGGGCCAGGTGGGCGACGGGACCACCACCAACAAAAGCACCCCCATTGCGGTGGACCTGCCAACCGGCAGCACGATCACCGCCGCCGCCGGCACCCGCCACAGTCTGGCTGTCGTCTCGTCGACATCAACCACGACCCTGCAGGTGACCCCACCGAACCCGGAACCGGATCAACCCGTCACACTCACTGCCACCGTGACCTGCACCGGCAGCACCCCCACCGGAACCGTGACCTTCCACGACGACACGACAACCCTGGACACGACACCCCTGACCGGAAACCCCACCACCACCGCAACCCTCACGGTCACGCACCTGGCACCCGGCACACACCACATCCAGGCGCGCTACAACGGCGACAACAACTGCCCAGCCTCCACCTCCAACCCCACCACAGTCACCATCCCCAACCCCGCCAGCCCAAAGCCCACCATCCCCGTCACCGGCACCAACCTACCCACCATCCTCACCACCGGACTCCTCCTCACCCTCACCGGCACAGCCCTGACCCTCGCCACCCACCGACGCCGACCAACACACAGGACCTGAGACGACGTCTGCGGGTCTACCACATCAACGGCTGATCTTGGCAACTAACGCGGGCCAATACCCCAGGCCACCAGCCGGACATGCCCAGCCACACTGCTCATCCGCGCCGCTTTTCACTCCAGCGGTCACGTGGCACTCACCTGGGAGCTCCAACCCTGGACAGGTGCTCTGCCGGTCGGGTGGGCCTTGCTGGAGCCGCGGAGCTGGTGCTCGCAAGCCGCGGAGACCAACAGTGTCAACGCTGGCGGGTGTCTCCCCGCCGGGGCAGCCCCGCCAGCACTCCCAACGCCATCCGCACCGGCACCCGGGAGAGCAGCTCATCGAAGCCAGCCCGCCCCTGGCAGAAGGCGACAAAGGTCCGCCAGCCCGGCGGTGTCGCCAACAGCCCGTGGAACAGCCCCGGCCGGTGCGAGAAGGTTTCCAGCAACTGCTGGCCCGCCCGCATCTCTGGAGCCAACTCCCCCGCGACTGCCGACTCGTACTGGCCAAGATCGTCAGCGGCGACCGCCGCTCCCGCCAGCGCGCCGGAACGCAGGGCGTAGCTGATCCCCTCCCGGCTCCACGGCTCCAGCAGCCCCGCCGCGTCCCCCACCACCAGCACCCGCCCCCGGCGCAGCGGCGAGCCCTCCTGCCGGCATCGGGTCAGGTGCCCGGAATCGTGCGCCGGCTCGACTCCCGCCAGACCCAGCCGGTCCACGAACGACCGCAGGTACGCCCGGGTCTGCTCCCCTGTCCCCCGCGCCGCGATCACCCCCACCGTCAGCAGGTCGTCCTTCGGAAACACCCAGGCGTACGAGCCGGGTAGCGGGCCCCAGTCCAGCAGCACCCGACCCCGCCAGCGGGCCCGTTGGGCCGGTGCCACCGGCAGCTCCAACTCCAACCCCAGGTCGACCTGCCGGTGTCGTACCCCCACGTGCCGCGCGGTCACCCCCGACGACCCGTCGGCGCCAACCACCGCCCGCGCGGTCACCGTCGCCCCGTCGGCCAGCCGCAGGCGGACCCGGTCGGGCTCCGACTCCACCGCCCGGACCGCGACTCGCTGACGCAGCTTGGCCCCGGCGGTGACCGCGGCGGCCCGTAGCCGGTCATCAAACTCGTCCCGGCGCACCATCGTCACCAGCGGACCGGCCGCGCTCCGCCGGGTGAACGCCCGCCGCCCATCCAGGGTGAAGGTCACTCGCTCCGCCCGATCCTGCGCGGGCACCTCGATCCGGTCCGCCAGTGCGGCCAGCGAGGTGCCGATCAGGCCACCACCACAGGTCTTGTAACGCGGATGTACAGCCCGCTCCAGCACGAGGGTCGCCAGACCCGCCCGTGCCGCGACGTGGGCGGCGGACAGGCCTGCCGGGCCCGCACCCACCACCGCAAGATCCCAGATCGTCACCGTTGCCAGCCTAGGGCCCACGTCAACGTTCCTGGTCGAGGCGGGCGGGTTCCCGGCAACCGTCGCGACCCGGCGCACGTTCGGCACCGAGCTCTGCCCCAGCCGACGGCCGGGGCAGGGCGACATACCCGATCGGGGGAGCATCTTCGGTGGCCAGCCGGGTAACCACCGCCCAGGCCGACCGCCCGCCCGGCGGTTTCCGAAGGAGGACGACATGCGGCAGGTGCAACTGTCGGAGCTCGAGGAACAGGTGTACGACGCGGTCGCGGTCCTGGAGGCCCGCGGCCAGGTACCGTACCCAGACCTGATCGCCGAGGAGACCGGGTTGACCGAGGAACAGCTGATCGCTCCGCTACACCAACTCACCGAGAAGAACCTGCTGCACCGCGAGGACTCACCGATGGCCGGCCTGGACTTCGGCCCGCGGTTCTGCGCCCAACAGCTGACGTGAGGCCGCGACACCCCGAAGTGGGTGGGTAGCCGCCGGATGGGTGACCGCCCCTCCCCGGGCCAGGGGACCGCACCACCCGGTGGTGACCCGGCCGAGCGACGACGCCGAGGGGCGGCGCTCGGCGTTGGTCTGGTCGCCGTCTTCATGACGGTGCTCGACGTGAGCATCGTCAACGTCGCCATCCCGTCGATGGACCGGGCACTCGATGTTGCCCCGAGCGAGGTGCAGTGGGTCCTCGCCGGCTACACGTTGACGTTCGGGTTGATGCTGGTGCCCGGCGGCCGGTTCGGCGACCGGCATGGGCGGCGGACCGTCTTCGTCGTCGGCGTCGCGCTGTTCACCATCACCAGCGTGACGGCCGGGCTGGCTCCTACCGTCTCCTGGCTCATCGCTTCCCGCCTGCTCCAGGGTGCCGCCGCCGGACTGATCAACCCACAGGTCACCGGATTGATCCAGGAACTCTTTCCGAGCTCCCAGCGGGGCCGCCCGTTCGGGCTGCTCGGGGCGGCGGTCAGCATCTCCACCGCGGCCGGGCCGCTGCTCGGCGGCCTCCTCATCCACGTCGGCGGCGCCGAGCACGGGTGGCGGTGGGTCTTTTTCATCAACGTGCCCCTCGGTGTGTCCGCCGCCATCCTCGGCTGGCGTCTTCTCCCGCAACGCGCCCAGAAGATCCCCGACCATCACCGGTTCGATCCGGTCGGGCTGCTACTGCTCGGCGCGGGTGTCCTGCTTGTCCTACTGCCCCTGGTCCAACAGCACTGGCAGGGTCCGGCACGGTGGCTGACGCTCCCAGCCGGTCTGCTGACGCTGGCCGCCTTCGTCGGCTGGGAGCGGTGGTACGCCCGCCGGCGCGAGCCCCTGTTCGACCCGCGCCTACTCGGCATTCGCTCGTACCGCTTCGGTGTCCTGATCGGCCTGCTGTACTTCGGCGGGTTCACCTCGATCTTCTTCGTCCTCACGGTGTACCTGCAGAACGGCCTCGGGCACAGCGCACTCGCCGCCGGGCTGGCCAGCACCCCGTTCACGGTTGGCTTCGCCATCACCTCCGTGGTGGGCGGCCGGTTCGTCAGACGATTCGGTCGACCGCTGGTCGCCCTCGGTCTGGCGACCGTCGCCGTCAGCCTCGTCGTCGTGGTCCTCGTCGTCAACCGGGTCCCCCCGGGCGCCACCGTGTCCTGGTGGACCGCCACTCCGTTGCTGGTGGCGGGACTCGGCAGCGGCCTGGTGGTCACCCCGAACCAGGCTCTCACCCTCGCCCAGGTGCCGGTGTCGCGCGCCGGCAGCGGCGCGGGCATGCTGCAGACCGGCCAGCGCATCGGCTCTGCGGCCGGTATCGCCACGGTCGGCAGTGTCATCTTCGCGGCACAGGGGGCCACCGGGGACTGGTCGGTCGCCTTCCACCACGCGATGCTCCTGATCAGCGGAATCAGCATGCTCGCGCTCTGCCTGGCGCTGACGGACATCGTCCGCGACCGCCGCCGAGCGGAAGCCTCGACGACGCCCGACTAATAAAGACGGCGAACACGCCGATACGGGGGCAGCGGCCGGACCCTGCCTGCCGGTAGAAACAGTGCCCATGACGAACTCCCTCGACCGTCGGACCCTCCTGCGTATCGCCGGCGCCTCGGCCGGCACCGCGGTTCTCGCCAGCACCGCCCTCGCCGGCCCGGCCAGGGCCACCGGTAGCGCCTTCCAACACGGCGTCGCCTCCGGTGACCCGTTGCCCGACGGAATCCTGCTCTGGACCCGCCTCACCCCCACCGAGGACTCTCAGCCGGGCTCGGGCGTGGGCCCGGAGGTGACAGTGACCTGGCAGGTGGCCGCCGACCCGGATTTCGCCACCCTGGCGGCGCAGGGCACCGTCGCTACCGGCCCGGCTCGGGACCACACCGTCAAGATTCCCGTCAGCGGGCTCGCGCCGGCCACCACGTACTGGTTCCGCTTCGGTCACGCCGGCACCTGGTCGCCCACCGGTCGGACGATGACCGCGCCGGAGGCGGACGCCGACATCGATCGGATCCGGCTCGGCGTGGTGTCGTGTGCGAACTGGGAGGCGGGCTACTTCGCCGCCTACCGGCACCTCGCCGAGCGGGGTGACCTGAACCTGGTGGTGCACCTCGGCGACTACCTGTACGAGTACGGCACCGGGGAGTTCGCCGCCGGGGGAACCGTGGTGCGGGAGGTCCAACCGACGCACGAAACGCTGACGCTGCAGGACTACCGCGTCCGACACGCCCTGTACAAGACCGACCCTGACCTCCAGGCCCTGCACGCGTCGGTGCCGTGGGCGATCACCTGGGACGACCACGAGGTCGCCAACGACCAGTGGTCGGGCGGCGCGGAGAACCACACCCCCGGCACCGAGGGTAGCTTCGCCGATCGGGTGGCGGCCGCGCGCCGGGCGTACGCGGAGTGGATGCCGGTGCGCACCGGGGCGGACGGCGCGATCTATCGGCGGCTACGTTTCGGCCGACTCGCCGATCTGTCCATGCTGGACCTGCGGACGTACCGGTCCGAGCCGGCATCGGGTCTGGACATTGACGACCCGGAGCGAACGATCACCGGCGCGGCGCAGATGGCCTGGCTGAAGGCGGGTTTGGCCACCTCGGACGCCCAGTGGAAGCTGGTCGGCAACCCAATCATGATCTCCCGGCTGGACGTCGGCGCCCTCCCCGCCTGGCTACTCGGGCCGCTGGGCACGTTGCTGGGAATACCGGAGAACGGCGCGGTACTCAACACCGACCAGTGGGACGGCTACAACGCCGACCGCAACGAGCTGATTGACCACCTGCTGGCGAACGACACCCGGGATGTGGTCTTCCTGACCGGTGACATCCACACCTCGTGGGCGAACGAGCTGACCACGAAGTCGACCGGGCGGGACAACCCGGCCGCTGCGGAGTTCGTGGTGCCGTCGATGACCAGCGACAACATCAACGACTTCCTGGGAATGCGGGAAGGCAACACGCTCAGTGATCTGGCGTCGGGCGTGATCCGCTCGACCAACCCGCACGTGCGCTGGACCGAGCTGGACGGACACGGCTACGGGGTGTTGGAGGTGACGCCGCAGCAGTGCCGGATGGACTGGTTCCACCTGGTCGACCGGACCCAGCGCAGCACCGGTAGCCGCTTTGTGGCGGGCTGGTCGGTGTCCGCCGGCTCGTCCCGGCTGCGTTCGGAGAGTTCGCCGCTGAGCTGACCCGCCGAGCCGGCCGTTGCCCGCGTGGGCAACGGCCGGCTCGTGGTGTCACCAGAGCTCGGCGACGAGCTCCGCTGCCTGCTCCTCCCACTGGGCGTAGTGGAACGGGTACGCCGACACCTGCACCGTCTGGGCCGCGACGGTCAGCGGCAGCTCCTGCCAGCCGTTGACGTTCTTGAGTGCCTCGAAGAACGCCGTCGCGGCGTACTGCGGGTCGGTGATCTGCTCGGGCGTGCCCCATCCGGTTGACGGGCGCTGCTGGAACAGGCCCTGCGAGTCGTGGTCGTTGTAGTAGCCCAGATGGCCGAGGTTGTACAGCTTCGACTCCTGCAGCGCGGTCGCCACGCCGATGACCGCACCCCGCTCGCCGACCCCGGTCGCCTTGGCGACCTCGATGATCTCCTTGGCGTTCGCGCGCTGGGCGTTGTCAACCTGGATGTAGGACTGGGCGCCCTGCACACCGTGGGGGATCAGTTGTTCCCGGGTGGGCGAATCGGTGCTGTCGGCGTCGCTCGCTGCCGTCTCGGGGCTCCGGTCCGGGTCCGGGGTCGACTCGGTCGGGCCCGACTCGACGTCCGGGTCGGTGGTCGACTCGGTCGGGTCCGGCTGGAGGTCCGGGTCCGACTCACCGTCTGCGGCCTGCTGGCCGGTGGCCAGCTCGATGGCGGCTACGGCGCCGGGATGCGGGCCGCTGGTCACCGATGCCGCGGCGGTGGTCGGCGCGAGCGCGAGACCTCCGATCGCTGCGACGCCGGCCACGCTCAGGACGAGCCTGCGGTTCGGCTCGGTCGAGAGCCATTGGTACGGGGTCTTCGCGATGGCCGGGAGCCATCGGGTGAAGTCATCCTTCACGATGTGCCCTTTCGGTCAGGCGAAGCGCTCCGGGTGAGCACTCCTCGGGGAACCGCCACACGGGGTTTGGGTTCCGGCGGTACCGGGGACACAACCTGGTCGCCATGTCCACCATTCCGGGATCGCCCTGAATGAGAGCAGCTGCGGCCCAGGTCACAGGCGATCGGCGCTATCCCAGCAGCAAACCGGGCAAGGGACGCAACGACACCTTGTGGGCCACGGAACCGTCGCACCGGACGTTTTGCCACGGAAGGCCGGGCCAGACCGCCCGGCGGCCGTCGCGGCAGCTTCGGTTGATCGCGGTCAGCTCTCCGCCAACGCCCCCGCCTTCGACTGCGGTGGGAGCGGCGCGGCTGCCCGGGCACCACCAGGCCACGACCCGGCCAGAACTTCCCACTCCGTAGGCGGTCGCGGCGAAACCGACGTGGATCGCGGAGCGGGGTCCCGACAGGTACGGGGAGGCGGCCAGGCTGACCACATGGGCGACGTCCCCGAACTCGGCGACTCCCATGCCCAGCGAGGTAATCGCCAGCCGGTGGTGCCTCCTCATCGCCGCACCAGCGCCCGGAGGAGCCCGTTGCTCTTCCCGATCCGGTCCATCAGGGGGAGCGACTGCCGACGCCAGACGTCGGCGGTCACCCCCGGTCGTCCGCCGGGGGTGACGGCGACGCCGGCGGCTGGTCGGCCGGCTGCGGTGTCGGCGCGGCCCCGGTGGTCACTCGACGAGTCGGCGTACCGGCATTCTGGTTGGGCCCGACCCGCAGCAGCCGCCCGTACGAGCCTGGCGCGATCCGGGCGACCAGGTCGGGCAGCTTCGCCGACCAGCCGATGAGCACCCGGGGCCGGCGGCGTGCCACGCCGCGCAGGATCACCTCGGCGGCCCGGGCGGGTGGGATGCGGAGCAGGCGATGGAACTGGCGCCGGCCCACCTCGTAGTCGTCCCGGTTGACCTCACTGCCGACCCGCGCGTTCTCGATGATCCGGGTGGCTATTCCCCCGGGGTGCACGGAGGTGACACCGACGCCGTCGGTGGCCAGTTCGTGCCGCAGCGCCTCGGTGAAGCCACGGACGGCGAACTTGGTCGCCGAGTAGGCGGCCTGCCCGGACGGGGCGATCAGCCCGAACAGGCTGGAGACGTTTACCAGGTGCGAGCCGGGCTCCGCCTTGAGGGCGGGCAGCAACGCGTGCGTGAGCTGCACGACCGCACGGAAGTTGATGTCGACCACCCACTGAAACTCGTCCAGGGTTACCTGGTCGAACCGACCGCCCAGTGCCACGCCGGCGTTGTTGACCAGGAGCCGGATTCGGGGATGGCGGACGAGGATCTGCTCGGCTGCCCCCGCCGTGGCCGTCGCGTCGGCGAGGTCCACGACGACCGGTTCCACCCGCCGGTCGGGGTACGCGGCGCCGATCGCGCTCACGACGGTGGCCAGGCGCTCCGCGTCGCGATCGAGCAGGACCAGGTCACTGCCGCGCGCCGCCAGGCCATGGGCGAGGGCGGCGCCGATCCCGCTGGCGGCACCGGTGACCACGGCGGTCGCGCGGTGGTAGTCAAACCTACGCACGCGCGGGACTCCGCTCCGGCTTGCCCGCCTGAGAGAACCGGACCCCCGCGTCGGTGAGCCGGCCGTACCGCATCAGCAACAGGTCCCGCGGGTAGTTCTGGGGCAGCCGCCAGGGCACGCGGGCCCCCTGCTGAGGCAGGACGGCGAGGTCACGCAGCACGTAGCCGGCGGTCAGGTCAAGAAGAGGGCGCCGCTCGTCGTCGGGCGGCGACAACGGGGTGACGACCTGCTGTCCGGTGCGGTCGAGGTGGGTGAGGAGCCGACACACGTACCGAGCGATCAGGTCGGCCCGGAGGGTCCAGGAGGCGTTGACGTAGCCGATGGTCATCGCGAAGTTCGGCACGCCCGAGAGCATCATCCCCTTGTAGGCGACCGTGTTGGCCAGATCGACCGGCGCACCGTCCACGGTGAGCTGGGCATCGCCCAGCGCAAGCAGCTCCAGGCCGGTGGCGGTGACGACCACATCGGCGGCCAGTTCCTCGCCGGAGGCCAGCCGGATCCCGGTCTCGGTGAGGGAGTCGATGGTGTCGGTGACAACCGAGGCCCGGCCCGCCGTGATCGCGTGGAACAGGTCGCCGTCGGGAACCACGCAGAGGCGCTGGTCCCACGGGTTGTAGCGGGGCGAGAAGTGTCGGTCGAGGTCGTACCCGGCCGGGAGTCGGCCTCGCGCGGCCCGCCGCAGCAGACGCCGGACCAGGTTGGGGGCCCGCCGGCTGAGCTGGTAATTCGCCGTGAGCAGCAGGATGTTCTTCCAGCGGACCACCGGGTAGACCACTCGCTCCGGCAGCACCCGGCGCAGCGCGGCGGCGGCTGCGTCCCGCGCCGGCAGCGCCAGGATGTAGGTGGGTGAGCGTTGCAGCATCGTCACGTGGGCGGCTCGCTCGGCCAGCGCGGGCACCAGGGTCACCGCGGTCGCGCCGCTGCCGATCACCACCACCCGCTGGCCGGTGTGGTCGAGGTCGGGGGGCCAGTGCTGCGGGTGCGCGATCCGGCCGGCGAACCGTTCCGCCCCGGGCAGTTGGGGGGTGTAGCCCCGGTCGTAGCGGTAGTAGCCGGCGCAGGTGTGCAGGAACGAGCAGGTGACGACGACCTCCTCGCCACCCTCCCGGCGGGCGTACACCGTCCACCGGGCGGTACGGCTGTCCCAGTCGGCGCGGACGACCCGGTGCTGGAAGCGGATGTGCTCGGTGACGCCGTACTCGCTGGCGGTGTCCCGGACGTAGTCTCGAATGGACGGGCCGTCAGCGAGGGCCGTGGGGTCGCTCCAGGGCCGGAACGAGTAGCCGAGAGTGAACATATCCGAGTCCGATCGGATGCCCGGATAGCGAAACAGATCCCAGGTGCCACCGATCGCTCCCCGCGCCTCAAACACGGCGTACGTCTTCTCCGGACACTGCCGGACGAGGTGGCAGGCCGCGCCGATGCCGGAGAGACCAGCACCAACAATGAGCACGTCAACATGGTCGGTCGTCGCCATGGTGTCTCCCGTAAACGAGCCTGTGCACTAGACACTATCGAGGACCGTCAACGCGTTCAACAGGGCCCGGCAGCCCACCGTGGCGAACCGGGTCCGGAGCAGGCGATCGTAGCGGATGATCGGGGGCGTGGAACCACGACCCGAACGCGGCCACCACTGCCTGCCGCACACCGCTGACGTGCGCATCGAGGCGTGGGCGCCGACGCGGGCAGAGTGCGTGGCCGAGGCGGTCACCGCCCTGGTCGACACCTTCGTCGACCCAGGCCCGGCGCAACCCACCGCCGAACGGGCGTACCACGCCCCCGCCGACGAGGACGCAGACCTGCTGGTGAACATCCTCGAGGAGGTGATCTTCCGGATGGAGACCAGGGGTGAGCTGCCGCTGCGTACCGAGGTTCGCGACGACGGCGCGGACGGGCTACACGTCCGCTGGCAGACCACCGACGCCGACACGGTGGAACTGACCGGCGCCGTACCGAAGGCCATCTCCCTGCACGAGCTGCGCTTCGGCCCCGATGGTCCCCGCTGGTCCTGCACGCTCACCGTGGACGTGTGAGCGGGCAGCACCGTCAGACCCGCGCGGCCGCCCGGGGCATCAGCCCTTGACGACGCCGATCGGCGTCAACCGGGCGACCTTCCGGCACAGCCCGGCGCCCTCGGTCGCCTCCACCACGGCATCGACGTCCTTGTACGCCGCCGGCATCTCCTCGGCCAGCCCACGCCGGGAAGCACCGCGTACGGCGATGTCCTGCGCGACGAGTTGCTCGCGCGGATCCTGGCCACGCTCGGCCCGCACCGCCTGCCTCCGGCTGCGCACCCGCCCGGCACCGTGACAGCTAGAGGCGAAGGCCGGGGCACCGGAGACCCCGGTCAGCACGTAGGACGCGGTGCCCATCGACCCGGGGATGAGTACCGGCTGCCCGACCTGAGTCAGCTCCGCCGGCAGGTCCGGGTGTCCCGGAGGCAGTGCTCGGGTGGCACCCTTGCGGTGCACGCAGAGTGAACGCCGCTCGCCGTTCACCCCGTGGGTCTCGATCTTCGCCTGGTTGTGTGACACGTCGTAGACCAGGTCGAGGCTCGCCCCGGTGACCCGACGAAAGACCAGCCGGCTCACGTGGGTGAGTAGCTGACGATTCGCCCGGGCGTAGTTGGCGGCGGCGGCCATCGCACCAAGGTAGGCCTGCCCCTCCGGAGACGAGACCGGGGCGCAGGCGAGCTGCCGGTCCGGCACCTGGATGCCGTAGCGACGCATCGCCTTCTCCATCCGGCGCACGTAGTCGGCGCAGATCTGGTGCCCCAGCCCGCGAGAGCCACAATGGATCATTACGCAGACCTGGCCGGGCCGTAGCCCGAACACCTCCGCGACGCGCTGGTCGTACACCTCCGTGACGGCCTGCACCTCAAGGAAGTGGTTGCCCGAACCGAGACTGCCCACCTGCTTCGCGCCGCGCTCGATCGCCCGTTCACCGACCGCCTCCGGGTCGGCGTCGCCCAGCGCACCGTGGTCCTCGCAGCGTTCCAGGTCCCGCTCGACGCCGAAGCCGCGCTGCACCGCGTACCGCGACCCGTCGCGCAGCACCCCGTCCACATCCGAGCGGCCCGCCAGGTGCCACGCCGCGCCGCGGCCCGCCCCGCGCGGGGTCGTCTCAGCCAGCCCATCCATGACCGCGTCGAGCCGGGGACGAAGCCCCGCCAGATCGAGGTCGGCCGTGAGCAACCGCACCCCGCAGGAGATGTCGAAGCCCACCCCGCCCGGGGACACCACCCCGCCCGCCACCACATCCGTGGCGGCCACCCCGCCGATCGGAAAGCCGTAGCCCAGGTGCACGTCCGGCATGGCGAACGAGGCATCGACGATGCCGGGCAGGGTAGCAACGGCCGCGACCTGCTCCAACGACCCGTCCGCCCCGATCTCCGGCAACAGCGCCTCAGCCGCGAAGACCACTCCGGGAACCCGCATCGGGTCCCGCCGATCGATCCGGAAACGGTACGGCGACTCCTCGACCAGGTCCACCCGCGCGACCTACCCGGTCCGGTGTGACCTACACGCTGGCCGGAGGACGACGCATCGCCCACACCCGCGGCCCCCCGCCCGGCACGGTCACCTCCCCGGTCACCTCGAACCCGCACCGTCGGTAGAACCGCAGATTCGCCGAGGCGGACGTCTCCAGCGTCGCCGGCAGGGCGGCCCGGTCCGCCTCGACCAGGCCGGGACGCAGCAGCCGCGAGCCGACTCCCCCACCCTGGCCCGCGGGGCGCACCCCCACCGTGGCCAGCAGGAACGCCGGCTCCGCGGCCCGCAACGGGGCACAGGCCGCCTCCGCGGCGAGCATCGCCGGATGGCGGTCCCCGGCATACTTCGCGTTCCCGGCAGCCACCTCGGCCCAGACCTCATCGGGCACCGGCCGGTCCGACCGCAGCCACACCGCCACCGCCTGCGGGCGGCCGTGCGGGTCCAGCGCCGCCCAGACATCCCCGTACGGCAGACCAACCGTGGTGAGAGTCACCGCGAAGAGGTTTGCCAGCCGTTCCCGATGCCGATCAGCGCCGACCGTCCACGCGGTCCAGGAATAGCCGTCAAACGCCTCGGCCAGCACCCCGGCTGCCGCCTCGACCAACTCCGGCCCAATCCGCCGTACCTCCACGAACGTCCTCCCCATCCGTCCCGATCCGAACGGCGATCCTCGCATCACCGCAGCATCCGCCGCCGGGAATATTTGCGTCCCCCGGGAGCTGGCCAGCGGGCAAGTCCAGCGGTGCCGTGATGGCGAGGTTCTGGTCGACTGCCTTCACCAGGGCCATCCCTCGCTGACCGAATTCGTTCCGCGCGGAAAAGCGAAAAGATTGCCGGTCGCGACCCTCCGCCTAGGGTTCTCGGTAGTCCGGCCCCACCGGGGTTTTAAACGAACGCATGCAGCTAGCAGGAATTCGGTATCAACTAACACAATCCGCAATGCGAATGAAATTCTCGCGCTCTCCAGTGTCGGGATCATCGATGAAACGCCACAAATGAATCCCCCCTAGCCAGCCTCGCTCAACACTCAAGCTAAAAGCGAATCGGTCAACACCGAGGGCGACTTCCGCAGGCCCCAAAATACCCCGCTCAAACCGCCAGTCACCGAGCCCGGAAACCTCGCGATCACCCTCCCCCATGAAATCCTCGAAGATAACGTTGAAAACTGCAGCAACCCCGCCGTCTTTCAGGTGGACGATACCACCTGACGACGACTCATACTTCCCACAAACAGAGCTTTTCCCGACCGGAGGCCAGGCCCCCGACTTCACCACACCGTCACAGCAACAGAGCAGGAGGGGCAGGGCAGCTAAAAGCCACAGCATCCGCCGCACGCTCACCTTGCCGACCCGCGAGTTCATTAACATACACCATTTCCGGAAATCACATTCCTACCAATCGGGCCGGGTAACGCTGGGCGACATTCACGCAAATCGGACATCGGCCCTGGCCCGACGTGGCGGGAACTTCCCGCACTCGACCACAACGAAGCGAACAAGGCTCTAGGAAGCTCCACTCACCGACGCAAAAGAAACTGAGGTGATCTCCGCGACTTTCCGGTAGGAATTGTACCCGAAGTGGGTCAGGTGTAGTGCGGCGGCGGGCTGCACCTCGTCTGCGCGCTGGCCGCCGCCCGAAACGACGACCGCGCATCCGCCGACACCCACATCGCCGAGGCCGACGCAGCCGCGCAGCGGCTCGGCGCCGATGGCAACCACCGGTGGACCGCGTTCGGGCCGACCAACGTGTCGATCCACAAGACAACCATTGCGATAGAACTCGGTGACGCACAACGCGCCATCGCCATCGGCGCCCCACTCGACACCAGCACCGTGCCCGTCGAGCGGCAGGTTCGCCACGCCATCGAAACCGCCCGAGCCCTCGCCCGGTGGAACCGCATCGACGACGCGCTCGCCACGCTGCTGGACGCCGAGGTCATCGGCCCCGACCAGGTGCGCTACCACCGGCTCTCCCGCGACCTGGTCCGGGACATCCTCACCCGCCCCCGGCCACCTCGACTCGCCGTCGAACTCAGCGACCGGATGGGCGTCCGGCCGGAAGGGCCGCGCTGGTAGCCCGGCTCAAATCAGCCGGCTCGTGTAACCGGCCGCCACCAGGCGCTCGAACGCCGCCCGTACCTCGGCCGGCATCTCCTGCCGGATCGCGAACCCGCGCTGCGCGTACACCTCGATCCGCTGTGTGTCGCCGACCAGCATGTCCACCACCCGACGCGCGTCGCCGATACTGCGCACGTAGTCATCCAGTTCGAGTGGGTTCGACGCGCACACCACCTCGACCTCCGGCCACACCAGCCGGCACGTCGCATAAGCCCGACGCTGCTGGTAGGGCCGCGACATGATCAGCACCGACTCCACCGGGATCCGGCGTTCGGCCAGCAGCGCACGGGAGAACTCCAGATTCTCGGCGGTGTTCATGGCACGCGGCTCCACCAAAACCGCTCCCGCCGGTACGCCCCGCTCAACGGCGTACTCGCGGTAGTGCACCGCCTCCCCGCGCGGGAACCGCCCAACCGTCGTCGGAGCATTCGCGCCGGTAAACACGATCGTTGGGAACAAGCCCTCGTGGAACAGACGCGTCGCGACGACCGCCACCCCAAGATCATGACTACCCAGCCCGATCCCCACATCACACGAACGCAACCCGTGACGCAGATCGTGGTAGCGCCACAGCGTCACCACATCCGCCCGAACAGCGTCGGGAATCACCTCGGCAGCAGCTGCCGCACGCCGGTCCATCAGCACCTACCAGTCCGGTCCGCGCTGGGTTCCCTCATGCCGCCAGCGTAGGGGCAGCAGCGCAGCACAACACCGCTGACGCCAGCGCCACGCCGCCGGCCACCTCAGAACCAGGAGGTTGGCAACGGCCAGGATGATCGTGACGTCCAACGGCTCCCGAGCACCCGTCGAACGACCAGCCACCACCGCCGTACGCGAAGAAGGCCCCGACCGGCACAGAAGTACCAGGTCAGGGCCTTGCTCGTTGGTGCGCCGCCAGGGACTCGAACCCCGAACCCGCGGATT
>NZ_AZWO01000013.1 GCF_000514775.1 Salinispora pacifica CNR114
AGCCGACAGTTTCCACGTGTCGACCAGATGCGGCTTGAGACCGAATGCCCGCCAGATCCGCGACACCGCCGTCTGTGACAGCCCGGTCTCGCGCGCCATCGACCGGGTCNACCAGTGACTGTCCTGATTGGCTGGCTGCTGTTCGAGGGTTTTGNCGATCACCTCCTCGACCCGGTCGTCGCTGATCCGACGAGGCGCNCCGGGCCGAGGCTCGTCAACGAGGCCCTCCAACCGGCGCGCGAGGAACCGGCTACGCCACTTGCCCACCATGTCGCGCGACACCCCAAGCCGCTGCGCGACGTGCGTGTTCACCAGGTCATCGGCGCACAACAACACGATCTTCGACCGCAACGCCAACGCCTGCGACGACTTACCCCGCCGCGCCCACCGGGTCAGACACGCACGCTCGTCATCAGTCAGTTCCACCACACCACGCGGACGACCAGCCATACCGACAGCCTACTATCTGCCGGCGAATTAACGACTCAGGACACTAGTGAGTCGGGCAGCCCCTGACGTCGCCGGCGCCCGGTCTGTCCGCAACCGGAAGCGCCTTGCTGGCATCCACACTAAGATCAAGAAGTATCGACACCCGGCCGTGGGAGCTCTGGACGATCAGCTCCACGGTTTGATCACATAGTCGGATGAACAACGGTGGGAAGCGCGTAGCGGTCGTTACGGGAGCCAACCGAGGACTCGGCTACGCGATCGCGCGGCGACTGGCCGAGCAGGGCTTACATGCGGTGCTGACGGCCCGAAGTGAACAGGCTGCCGAACAGGCTGCGGCGAAGCTTCGTGAGGACGGGCTGTCGGTTTCGTCGCACCAACTCGACGTGACCGACCCGGCGAGCGTCGTCCGGGTGATGGCAGATACTGGAGTCACTTATGGTCGGCTGGACGTGCTGGTAAACAATGCCGCCATAGCCATCGACCGAGGCCAGCAAGCAAGTGCGGCAGACATGGAGAAGGTTCGCGCAACCATTGATGCCAACCTGATGGGAGCCTGGCGTTGCTGCACAGCCGCCATCCCCGAAATGCGCAAACTCGGGTATGGCCGCATCGTAAACGTCACTACCCATATGAGCACCTTTGGGCAGATGAATTCTGGCAGCGTGGCCTACCGAATCTCCAAAACCGGGCTGAACGCCTTGACCTGCATCCTGGCCGCGGAGCTGCGAACGGCGAACATCCTGGTGAACGCCGCCTCACCAGGCAAGGTTGCCACCCGAATGGCCTACGGGAAGGCAGAGCAGACTCCGAACGAGGCTGCCGACACCTTCGCTTGGCTGGCGACGCTGCCAGACGGCGGTCCCACCGGGCAGTTGTTCTACCGACGGGAGCCGCTTCAATGGTGACCGTCGATAGGGTTAGCGACGCAGGGACGGTGCAGTACTCGTCCCGGATCGAACCGCAGGCAAAGCTCCTTCCGCAGGCTGTGGGGGGAGGCGACGGGCGGCGCGGACGGCATCGACGGTGAAGACGGCGAGCGCGAGCCAGACCAGGGCGAAGCCCGCCAGGCGAGCGGGAGGCATGGGCTCGCGGAAGATGATGACGCCGCAGCCAAATTGGAGAATCGGGGCGAGATACTGAAGCATCCCGAGGCTGGTGAACGGCAGCCGGTTGGCCGCACCAGCAAACATCAGCAGGGGAATCGCGGTTGCCGCTCCGGCTGAAACCAACAGGGCGGTGTGTCCCGCCGACACCGCCCCGAACGCGGCCCCGCCGGTGCCAACCAGCCACGCCAGGTACGCAAGCGCGGGTAGGGCGAGGACCGCCGACTCCACGAAGAGCCCCTCGGCGGCGGGTAGGCCGAGGCGCTTCTTGACCAGTCCGTACCCGGCGAAAGTGAACGAGAGGACCAGCGCCAGGTACGGTGGGCGACCGTAGTCGACGGTCAGCACCACGACCGCCGCCCCGCCCACGCCCAGTGCCGCCCACTGCGCGGGGCGCAGCCGCTCCCGCAGTACGAAGACTCCGAGTAGCACCACGACGAGCGGGTTGACGAAGTATCCGAGGGAGGTCTCCACCACCCGCTCGGAGTTGACCCCGTAGATGTAGGTGCCCCAGTTGAGGGCGACCAGTGCGGCGGCGACGCCGAGCGCGGCCAGGGCCCGCGGTCTGCGCAGCAGCGCTCGCAGGAAGCTGCGGTTGCGCATCGCTGCCAGCACCAGCGCGACGAAGACCACGGACCAGACGATCCTGTGCGCCAGGATCTCCAGCGGGTCCGCCGGCCGCAGCAGTCTCATGTAGAGCGGGAAGAAGCCCCAGAGCGCGTACGCGCCGATGCCGTACAGGTAGCCGAGCTTGTCGGTAGCGGTAAGGAACGGCACGCGCTACAGGGCGATGCGGACGGTGACGGTCAGGACGAGCTGGGCCAGCGACACGGGGACCAGCACCAGCCAACAGAGCCGTTGGAGCTGATCGGCACGCAGGCGTGGGTAGCTGACCCGGAACCAAATAATCACGAAGCTGACCGCGCCGACCTTGAGTAGGGTCCAGAGCCAGCCGAGCTGCGCGTCGGCGAACGGCCCCTGCCAGCCGCCGAGGAACAGCACGGTGGTGAGCGCGGCGATCACCACGACCCCCACGTACTCGGCGAGCAGGAAGAACGCGAAGCGCAGGCCGGTGTACTCGGTCAGGTAGCCGAACACCAGCTCCGAGTCGGCGATGGGCATGTCGAACGGCGGCCGCCGGATCTCGGCGAGCCCCGCCACGAAGAAGACGATCATCGCGGGGGCCTGCCAGATCAGCCACCAGGGCTGCCACGCCTCGACGATGCCCGGCAGGCTCAGGGTGCCGGCCGCCATCGCCACCGACGCGGCGGCGAGCACGAACGGCAACTCGTAGCCGAGCAGTTGGGCCGCGGCGCGCAGACCGCCGAGGAGGCTGTACTTGTTGGCGGAGGCCCACGCCGACATCAGCACGGCGACCACACCGACCCCGACCACGGCGAGTACGAAGAAGAGCCCGATGTCCAGCGGTTGCCCGACCAGGTCACCCGGCCCGAGTGGGATCACCAGCAGCACCAGCAGGTAAGGCACCAGGGCCACCACCGGGGCGAGCCGGAACACCGGGCGGTCCGCCCCGTTGGGGGTGATCTCTTCCTTCTGGACGAACTTCACGCCGTCCGCGATCAGTTGCGCCCAGCCGTGGAAGGCGCCGGCGTACATCGGGCCCAGCCGGCCCTGCATGTGCGCCATGATCTTGTGCTCAGCCTGGCCGACCAGCAGCGGCAGGGTGAGGAAGGCGACCAGCACCGCGCCGACCCGGAGCAGCAACTCCACCCAGAGCGGCATCAGACCGTCCCCCCGTTCTCGGGGGGAGTCGGCGCCGGGCCCCACTCCCCCGGCGCCGGCACGCCCGGCGGGCGCATCGGCCGGCGACCGCCACCGGCCTTGGACTCGCCCGGCTCCTTCGCCCCCGGCCAGGGTTTGGCCACCCGGGAGGCGAGGACGAACTCCTTACGCAGCGGATGCCCCTCGAACTCCGGGGGCAGCAGCAGCGGCTTGAGGTCGACGTGGTTGACGAAGTCAATGCCGAACATTTCGTGTGTCTCGCGCTCGTGCCAGGCCGCACCCGGGTAGATGTCGACCACCGAGGCGACCTCTGGCGCCGTGCGGGGCAGCCGGGTACGCAGCAGCAGCCCATGCCGACGCGTACTGGACCACAGGTGCACCACCACGTCGAACCCGGCGGCCAACTCGTCCACCGCGGAGAGCCAGTCGAAGAAGTCACAGGCTAGTTCAGCGTCGTCCCGGGCCGCGCGCAGCGCGTCGGTCCAGCTCTCCGCGGGCACGTCAACGGTGGCACGGGCGTACGCCTGACCGCCGGAGACCGAGGTGGTGACCTCAACCGGGGCGAGCAACGCGGCCATCCGCTGGCCTACCTCGTCCAGAGTCATGCCGCCGATCCTATGACCGCTGGGGTCGGTGTGCGTTGCCCAGCGGGGGCCATTCTCCACCGCGTGGGTGGGCGGCCGGTGGCTCGACCGGGGCTCCGCCGGCCGGTGGGGCTCGACCGGGGGTCCGCGGTGGCAATCGGCGCCAGCGCCCGCCGCCCTCGGCGAAGATTGGGATCGTGCGCGCGGTGACGGTCTCTCCCCAGGTCCCCGGCTCGCTCCGCCTGGTCGAGGAGTGGCCCGAGCCGGCCGGCGCGGAGGGCGCGATCCTGGTCGAGGCGCTGGCGGTGGGGATCTGCGGCACCGATCAGGAGATCATCGCCGGCCAGTACGGCGAGGCGCCCCCCGACCAGGAGCGGCTGGTTATCGGGCACGAGTCGCTGGGCCGGGTGCTGGCGGACCCGACCGGCACCCTGCGCCGCGGGGACCTGGTGGCCGCGGTCGTACGGCATCCCGACCCGGTGCCCTGCCGGAACTGCGCCGTGGACGAGTGGGACATGTGCCGCAACGGGTTATACACCGAGCACGGCATCAAAGGGCTTCCCGGCTTCGCGCGGGACCGGTGGCGGGTGCAGCCGCGCTTCGCCGTGCCGCTCGATGCCGCCCTCGCCCAGGTGGGGGTGCTGCTGGAACCAGCCAGCGTGGTCGCCAAGGCGTGGGAGCAGATCGAGCGGGTCGGCCACCGTGCCCGGTGGGACCCACGGAACGTCCTGGTCACCGGAGCCGGGCCGATCGGCCTGCTCGCCGCGCTGTTCGCCACCCAACGTGGACTGAGCGTGCACGTACTGGACCGAAACACGACAGGACCGAAGCCGGACCTGGTCCGGGCGCTCGGCGCCAAGTACCACACCGGGTCGGTCAACGAGGTGGACCTCCAGCCGGATGTGCTGGTGGAGTGCACCGGCAACCCGACGGTGGTACTGGACTCGATGTGCAAGGTCGGCCCGACCGGCATCGTCTGCCTGACCGGCGTGTCCAGCGGTGGTCGGACCATCGACTTCGACGCCGGGGCGCTGAACCGCACGCTCGTGTTGGAGAACAACGTGGTCATCGGGTCGGTCAACGCCAACCGCCGGCACTGGAAACAGGCCGCGGCGACGCTGGCCCAGGCCGACCACTCGTGGCTGGACTCCCTGATCACCCACCGGATACCGATGTCCGACTTCAGGGCCGCGTACGAGGTCGGCGCAGGGAAGATCAAGGTGGTCCTGGACCTCACCGCCTGAACTGGGGACGCCCCAGCAGGGAGCGGGTCAGCAGGGAGCGGGAGGACGGCTCGGAACGGGCTCAGGACGGGTCGGGCGGGCGGACCGGCGGGGCGGTCAGCGACTCGGCGGAGCGGGGGGCGGGGGCGTCGGCCGGTGCGGCGAGGGCGTCCGGGCGGGGGACCCCGCCGACGCCGGCCTCCTCGGCGGCGATCTTCTCCTGCAGCCGCAGGATGCCGTGCAGCAGCGCCTCCGGCCGGGGCGGGCAGCCCGGGACGTACACGTCGACCGGGATGAGCTGGTCAACACCCTTGGTCACCGAGTACGAGTCCCAGTACGGCCCGCCGCAGTTCGAGCAGGCGCCGAAGGAGATCACATACTTCGGCTCCGGCATCTGGTCGTAGAGCCGCTTGATGGCGGGGGCCATCTTGTCGGTGACCGTGCCCGACACCACCATGAGGTCGGCCTGCCGGGGACCGTGCGCGAACGGGATCACCCCGAGGCGCATGAAGTCGTGCCGGCTCATGCTGGTGGCGATGAACTCGATGGCGCAGCAGGCGAGGCCGAAGTTGAAGACCCAGAGCGAGTAGCGCCGGCCCCAGTTCAGCACGAATCGGATCGGCTCGCCCAGCACAGCCGGCACCTGCACCTCGGGCCTCCCTCATCCGTTCCCGGTACGACAGTCAACCACAGCGCCCGCGGCGGCGCCCGGCGCAACCGGGCCGGCGTCGACACCCGGTTGCGCCAGCAGCCGGCTGCTGGCGCTCGGGGGCGTCCCCGCCGTCAGTCGTGGGACCAGGTCGGTCGTTGCAGCAGGCCGACGAACTCCATGAGCAGGCGCTCCTGCAACGCCGCCGGCACCGCTTCGAGCAGGGTGTTCACCACGGCCATCCGGTCGGGCACCGGCTCAGCCGACCCGGCGTCCGCCGTCTCGC
Organism: Salinispora pacifica CNR114; assembly: GCF_000514775.1. Taxonomy (GTDB): domain Bacteria; phylum Actinomycetota; class Actinomycetes; order Mycobacteriales; family Micromonosporaceae; genus Micromonospora; species Micromonospora pacifica. The sequence continues at coordinate 6,039 of NZ_AZWO01000013.1, forward strand.
CCAGGCCGAGACCGAGCCCGCCGGCCAGGCCGGCGACCAGGTCCGGGGTCAGCCCTTCCGGGGTCAGTGATCGGGCGAGGGCGAGCAGTTCCGCCGGAAGCGTGACCGGCCCGGCCGCCCGGGTCGCCGCGACGGCGTCGGCCAGGTCAACACCGAACTTCGCCACCGCCGGTGCCACCGACGCGGTCACCGTCAGATGCACGGTGCGCGGCAGGCCGGCGTAGGCGAGCTGCGGTTGGGTGTGCCAACCCCGCGCGGCCAACTCGTCCACCAGCACGAAGAGGTCCAGCTCCGGATCGGTCGCGGTGAAGCAGATCACGGTCGACTCGGGCTCGGCCACGAGCCGCAGCCCGCCCGCAGCCCGGACGACGTCGGCCAGCTCCCGCACCGCGTCCCGGGTCGCCGCCGCCAGCCGTAGGTAGCCGTCCTCGCCCAGGTGCCGCAGGGTCGCGTAGGCGGCGGCGATCGGCCCGCCGGAGCGGGTGGAGGCGATCACCGGGTTGATCATCGTGTAGCCGGGCCAGTCGGCGTGCACGAAGTACTGCGGCTTGCGCAGCTCCGGGTCCCGGTGCAGCAGGATCGACACGCCCTTCGGGGCGTACGCGTACTTGTGCAGGTCGACCGAGATCGAGGTGACCCCGGGTACGGCGAAGTCGAACGCCGGCACCGGTTCGCCGAGGCGGCGGAGCCAGGGCAGGGCCCAGCCACCGAAGCAGGCGTCCACGTGGCAGCGCACCCCGGCGTCGGCGGCGACCGCCGCGATCTCGGTGACCGGGTCGATGACCCCGTGGGCGTATCCCGGGGCGGAGGCGACGACCAGCACGGTTTCGGGGCGGATCGCGGCGGCGATGGCGGCCGGGTCGGGACGCAGGGTCTCCGCCGACACCGGCACCATGTCCACGGCCACCCGCAGGTAGTGGCCGGCTTTGGCGAACGCGGCGTGGGCGGTGACCGGCATCACGATCCGCGGTTCGGTGATCTCGGGGTGGGCGTCCCGGGCCGCCTTCACCGCCAGGATCAGCGATTCGGTGCCCCCGCCGGTGACCGAGCCCACCACGTCCGGCGCAGCGGTGCCGGGCCCGCCCCCGAGTAGCTGGGCGGCGGCACCGACCAACGCGTTCTCCATCGCGAGCAGGGACGGGAAGGCGGTCGGGTCGAGCCCGTTGACGTGGGCGCTCTCCGCGTGCGCGGCGGCGGTCAGCTCATCCAGCCCGGGAACCGCCGGGTCGTAGACGTACGCGAACAGCCGCCCGCCGTGGGTGGGCCGGTCCCCGCTGCGCAGTGCCCGGATTCCGGCCAGCACGCGCTCCGCCGGGAGTCCGTGGGCGGGCAGCCCCGCTTCGTCGATCATTCAGTGGTGCCCTTTCCGTGGGTGTCGGCGACCGTGGTCACCGCCGAAGGTCCGGATTCGCGAGAAGGTAGCTCCTCCGTGACGACATCGAGATCAGCGGGGGTGAGGGAGTAGGGGCGCAGCAGCAGGGTGGCGGCACCGACCATGATGGCGGGGAGGACGGTGAAGCCGAGGAGGATGCCGAGCCGGGCGGAATCCGGCTGGGTCGCGGCGGCTCCGGTGTCCGACGGGAGGTAGCCGGAGAGCTGGAGCACCAGCCCGAAGATGCCCGGCCCCAGCGCCAACCCGAAGGTCTCCCCGGCGGTCCACACCCCGGTGAAGACGCCCGCCTGCCGCCGGCCGGTGCGGGCCTCGTCGTAGGCGATGCAGTCGGGCAACATGGCGAGGGCGAAGACCTGCTGGCCGGCGTACCCGACGCCGACCAACGCGACCAGCAGGTAGATCCCGACGGCGGGGAGCACCTCGGCGGTGACCAGGGCCAGCGCACCGGCGGCGAAGAGAAGCGCGGCGGTGACCAGCCCGGTGCGCTTGCCGAACCGCTGCCCGACCCGGCTCCACAGCGGCATGACCAACAGCGCCGGCCCGACGAAGCAGGCGAACAGGACGGTGGGCCCGCTCTCCGGGTTGCGCAGGATCTGGGTGGCGAAGTAGTTCACCCCGGCCAGGATCGTCGCCACCCCGGCGGACTGGATCACGAAGCAGACCAGGAGCACCCGGAACGGCCGGTTACGGCCGGCGGTCGCGAGTTGGACCCGCAACGACGGCTCGCTCTCCTGCACGATGCCGACCGGCGCGGACCGGGTGCCCACGAACGCCCCGACCGCGCCCAGCAGGATCAGGCCGGCGACGAAGAGCCCCATCCAGCGGTGCCCGGCGATACCGCCGCCGCCCGCGTCCCGCACCAGCGGCGCCACCGCGCCGGAGACCAGGATGGCCAGCGCCAGCACCGCGATCCGCCAGGTCATCAACCGGGTGCGCTCGGTGTAGCCGGTGGTCAGCTCGGCCGGCATCGCCACGTACGGAACCTGGAAGAAGGCGAACGCGGTCGCGGTGGCTAGGAAGGCCAACGCCACGTAGCCGCCGGCCGCCGCCCCGGCGCCGAACGGCGCTGCGAAGATCGCGGCGAAGCAGCCGGCGAGCGCGATCCCGGCGCCGAGGAGGTACGGGCGGCGGGCCCCCCACCGGGAGCGGGTGCGGTCGGAGATCCGGCCGGCGACCGGGTTGACCAGCACGTCCCACGCCTTCGGCAGCAGCACGAGCAGGGCGGCGATTCCCGCCGTCACGCCCAGCGTGTCGGTCAGGTAGGGCAGCAGCAGCAGCCCGGGCACGGTGCCGAAGGCCCCGGTGGCCAGCGACCCGGTGGCGTAGCCCAGGTGCACCCGGCGGGGCAGCGCCTCACCGCCGGGGAGACCGGCAGGGTGGCCGGCCGGCGCCGGGCGGGCGGTGGAGCCAGCAGCAGGTGGACCGGTTCCAGCCGGCGGCGCGTCCATGGCGCCGAATATTACTCACAAGTATGGCGACGGTCACATCCCCTACTCCGGCGACCAGCCCGCCGCCCGCAGGTCAACCCGGTCGCCGCGCAGCGGTGTCCCCTCGGCGAGCAGCCGGGCTCGGGCCGAGAGCTCATGCCCGGGCGGTAGCCGGCCGGCCGAGTTCACCACGCGATGCCAGGGCACACCCCCACCGTGGCGCGCCAGGATCGACCCGACCAGCCGGGGCGACGCCCGCCCCGAACGTTCGGCGAGCGCGTCGGCCACCGCCCCGTACGACATCGCCCGGCCGGGCGGGATGCGCTCGACCAGTTCCAGCACCGCCTCGACGTACTCCTCGGGTTCCACGAAGCGCCACGATATGGGAACCCGGCCGGGGGTTGACCGACCGACATCGCAGAATGGGCGGGTGCGTGACAAGGTGACGGCGGCTCGGCGGGTGGTCGTCAAGATCGGTTCTTCCTCGTTGACCACGGCCGTCGGCGGCCTGGATGACGGGCGGGTGGACGCGCTCGTGGACACCCTCGGCGCGCTCGCCGCCGAGGGCCGGGAGGTCGTGCTGGTCTCCTCCGGTGCGATCGCCGCGGGGCTGGCCCCACTGGGGCTGACCCGCCGTCCCCGGGACCTGGCCACCCAGCAGGCCGCCGCCAGCGTCGGCCAGGGGCTGCTGATCCGCCGGTACGCCGCCGCCTTCGCCCGGCACCGGCGCACCGTCGGTCAGGTCCTGCTCACCGTGGACGACCTGACCCGACGGGCGCACTACCGCAACGCGTACCGGACCCTGCGCAAGCTACTCGACCTGGGCGCGGTGCCGATCGTCAACGAGAACGACACGGTCGCCACCGAGGAGATCCGGTTCGGCGACAACGATCGGCTCGCCGCCCTGGTGGCTGCTCTGGTCGACGCCGATCTGCTCCTGCTGCTCTCGGATGTGGACGCGCTCTGGACCGGGGATCCGGCCCGCCCCGGATCGACCCGGATCGCCGAGGTCCACGACGAGGGGGACCTGTCCGGGGTGGCGATCGGCGGCGCCGGCCGGGCCGGGGTCGGCACCGGAGGCATGGTGACCAAGGTGGAGGCAGCCCGGATCGCCACCGGCTTCGGCATCCCGGTGGTCCTGACCTCCGCCGACCAGGCGGCCGCGGCGCTGGACGGCAAACCGGTCGGCACGCTCTTCCACCCCGGGCAACGCCGGCCGGCCGCCCGGCTGTTCTGGCTGGCGCACGCCACCGCACCGCGCGGCCGGCTGCAGTTGGACCCGGGCGCGGTCGCGGCCGTCGTGAACCGACGCAAGTCGCTGCTACCCGCGGGGATCACCGCGGTACGGGGGGCTTTCACCGCGGGCGATCCGGTTGACCTGGTTGACGCCGACGGGGTGCCGGTGGCCCGCGGGCTGGTCAACTACGACGCGGTGGAGTTGCCCGGCCTGCTCGGACGCTCCACCGCTGAGCTTGCCACGGCCCTCGGCCCCGGCTACGAACGGGAGGTCGTCCACTGCGACGACCTGGTGCTGTTGTAAGGCTGGGTGCCGGCCAAGGCCGGCCCGGCACGAGTCCGTCCCCAGATCCCAAGGAGTGCAGATGAGCGTGGTCGAGCAGGCACGACGAGCCCGGACGGCCGCGGCCGAGTTGGCCGTCGCCACCCGGGCTGGCAAGGATGCCGCGCTGCACGCGATGGCCGACGCGCTGGTGGCGCGGACCGCCGAGATCCTGGCCGCCAACAACGCGGACCTCACCGCCGGACGTGCCGGCGGGCTGAGCACGGCCAGCTTGGACCGGCTCGCCCTCGACCCGCCGCGGGTGGCCGGCATCGCCGACGCGCTCCGCCAGATGGCCGCGCTCCCCGACCCGGTCGGCGAGGTGGTCCGGGGTTCGACCCTCCCCAACGGCCTACAGCTGCGGCAGCTTCGGGTGCCGTTCGGGGTGGTGGGGATCGTCTACGAGGCGCGACCGAACGTCACCGTCGACGCGGCCGGCATCTGTCTGAAATCCGGCAACGCGGTGCTGCTGCGGGGCTCCTCCTCGGCGGCCCGGTCGAACGCCGCGCTGGTCTCGGTGCTGCGGGACGCGGTTGCCGACACCGGCCTGCCAGCGGACTCGGTGCAGCTTCTCGACGCCACGACGCACGAGTCGGTGAAGGAGCTGATGCGCGCCCGGGGCCTGGTTGACGTCCTGATCCCGCGCGGCGGTGCGGCGCTGATCCGCACCGTTGTCGAGGAGTCAACCGTCCCGGTGATCGAGACCGGGGTGGGCAACTGTCACGTCTACGTTGATGCCGCCGCGGACGTGGCAAAGGCCGTCTCGATCGCCCTGAACTCGAAGACCCAGCGCCTCTCCACCTGCAACACGGCCGAGTCGCTGCTGGTGCACACCGCGGTCGCGGACGCCTTTCTGCCCCCGGCGCTGGCCGCGTTCGCCGCGGCCGGGGTGACCGTACACGGCTGCCCGCAGGTCGCTCGGTACTCGACCGCGGTGCTACCGGCCACCGACGAGGACTACGCCACCGAGTACCTGTCGGCGGATATCTCGGTCGCCGTCGTCGAGTCGCTGGACGCGGCGGTCGCCCACGTCCAGCGGTACGGGACCGGCCACACCGAGGCGATCGTGACCGACTCCCAGTCGGCCGCCCGCGATTTCGTGGCCCGGGTTGACGCGGCGGCGGTGATGGTGAACGCCTCCACCCGGTTCACCGACGGCGGTGAGTTCGGCTTCGGTGCCGAGATCGGCATCTCCACCCAGAAGCTGCACGCCCGCGGGCCGATGGGGTTGCCGGAGCTGACCAGCACGAAGTACGTGGTCACCGGCGACGGTCAGCTCCGCTGACCGTCGCCGGCCCGAGGCCGGTGTCCCGGCGGCGAAATCTGAACGGGGCAGCACCGAGGGCGCCCGAGCTGAGCGGTCAACGGCAGGCGCGGATCGCGGTCAACGTCGCGTGGACGTCGAACTGGTGCCCGTCCGCACTCTCCCAGCCCCCGTCGCTGCGCTGGGTCTCGGCGAGCCGGTGGCGGGCGCGCACCAGGACCCAGTCCTGTGGGTCCACACCGACCCGGCGCAGCGTCGCGGCCAGCCAGGCGACGTTGGTCGGGTTCATGTCGCCGATCCGCTCGGCGAGCGCCACCTGGATCCGGGCGGACTCCTGGTACATCTCCTGCCGGAACAGCACCGCCGCACTCAGCCACCCGGCGGCGAGGAACGATGGCCAGATCCCGTCCGGGTTCAGGCGGGCCACGAGGGAGAGCGCGGCGCCGTGCACGACGCCCGCGTACGCCCCACCGACCCGAGCGTCCAACGGCCCGGCCGCCCGAGCGTCCAGGCCGGCGACGCTGAGCCAGAACGCCGCGCTCGCCGTCAGGTAGAAACCCGCCTCCGGGTCCCCCGGTCGGGCCCACTCGGGGGCGGTGTCGGCCAACGCGGCGTCCTCTTCCCAGCCCCCCTCCGGTAGTTGGCGCGCGGCGAGCCAGTCCAGCGCCCGCCGGGCCGCCGGCCGGCCGAGGGCACCGAGGTCGTCAAGCTCGCCGAGGCGAAAACAGGTCGCGTCAACGGAGGCGTTCTCCCCCTCGACGTATGCCGGCCAGCCGCCCGCCGGCAGTTGCCCGGCCTCGGCGACGGCGAGCACCTCCTCGGCGGGCGACGCACCCGTGCGCATTCGGGCAAGCCGGGCACGCTCCACCACGTCTCCCCGCGCCACCACGTAGCCGATCGCGGCCTCGATATCCACCACGGCGGTCACGCTACCTGGGCAGACGCGACGCGGCTCCAGGGCTTCGGCCACCCGTTGCCCCGCCCTCCGCCGCCCGGTGCTCACCGCAACGTCGAGCACCGGGCGTTCCCACCCGGGCCACCTCCGGCCCGATCAGTACGCGGGCAACGACGGATCCACCTGCTTGATCCAGGAGAGGACTCCCCCCTGGAGGTGCACCGCGTCCCGGAAGCCAGCGGATTTCAGCGCGGCGAGCGCCTCCGCGGACCGGACGCCAGACTTGCAGTGCAGCACGATCTGCCGGTCCTGCGGGAGCTTGACCAGCGCCTGCCCGGAGATGATCTCCCCCTTGGGGATCAGCGTGGAGCCCGGAATCCGGACGATCTCGAACTCGGCCGGCTCCCGCACATCAACCAGGAAGAGCTCCTTGCCGGCGTCCTGCCACGCCTTCAGCTCGGCCGCGGTGATCGTCGCGTCCGCCGCGGCCTCCTGCGCCTCGACCGACACCGCACCGCAGAAGTCCTCGTAGTCGGCCAGTAGGTCGGTGACCGTGGGATTCTCGCCGCAGAGCGCGCAGTTTGGGTCCTTCCAGACCTTGATCTTGCGGTAACTCATCTCCAGGGCGTCGTAGACCATGAGTCGACCGACCAACGGCTCACCGACACCGGCGAGGAGCTTGATCGCCTCGTTCACCTGAATCGAGCCGATCGACGCGCAGAGCACGCCGAGCACGCCGCCCTCCGCGCAGGAGGGCACCATGCCGGGCGGGGGCGGCTCCGGGTAGAGGCAGCGGTAGCAGGGGCCGTGCTCGGCCCAGAACACCGATGCCTGCCCGTCGAACCGGTAGATGGACCCCCACACGTACGGCTTGCCGAGCAGCACCGCCGCGTCGTTGACCAGGTACCGGGTGGCGAAGTTGTCGGTGCCGTCCACGATCAGGTCGTACTGGGCGAAGATCTCCCGAACGTTGTCCCGGTCCAACGCGGTGTTGTGGATCTTCACCTCGACCAGTGGGTTGATCTCACGGATGCTGGCGGAGGCGGACTCGGCCTTGGCCCGGCCGACATCGGAGACGCCGTGGATGATCTGACGTTGGAGGTTGGATTCGTCAACGGTGTCGAAGTCGACGATGCCGAGCGTGCCCACGCCGGCAGCGGCGAGGTACATCAGCGCCGGAGAACCGAGACCACCGGCACCCACACAGAGCACCCGTGCGTTCTTCAACCGCTTCTGCCCCTCGACCCCGACGTCCGGGATGATCAGGTGGCGCGAGTAGCGACGGATCTCGTCAACGGTTAGCTCGGCGGCGGGCTCGACGAGCGGGGGCAGCGACACGGTGAACTCCCCTTGGGTCGGCAGTGGCGAACCGCGCCATTGTCGCTCGCCGGGCCGGCCGGTGGCCATGAGCGGGGACACGTCGCCCGAACTGCGGGAACGGGAATAATCCGCCGGCCCGGGGACCGGCCGGCGGAGTGGGTGCGCTATCCGGCGTTCCCGGTGTCGGCGAGCAACGCTTCGAGGCGACGATTCACCGCGGCCAGGGTGGCCCGTACGACCGCTTGCCGGGGGTCGCCGGCGACCAGCGCGGAGCCGGCGAGCTGCTCGACCCAACCTTCGCAGACCAGCAACACCACGACCGTCGCGACCTCGCAGTTGCCCAGCGGCACCAAGGTGGCGTGCTCGACGAAGCAGCGCCCTCGGTCCGGCTGTGGCCCCGGCGCACGCAGCAGCTGGTCCACCGCGGCGGCGGCGGCCGCCGCGCTGAGCCGCAGCATGTAGCCGTCCACCGCCGGCCCGGTCGCGTAGCCGGTGGCGGGTGACCCGGCGGTGAGCAGGCGGACCTCGACGGTCGCGTCGAGGCCGAAGGTGCTCACCTGCACGTGGTCGAGCACCACCCGAGGTCCGGGCCGACCACCCGTGTCGAGCGGGCGGGACGGGGCGAGCTCGGTCGCGCCGACCTGCCCCCCGCCGTACGACGTCTCGGCTGTCGCCGGGCCGTCGGCGGCCCCGCTGACCGGGGTGGCCGGCCGGTCCACGGTGGCGGGCCGGACCCGTTGCGGTCCGCCGGAGTGCCATCGGCGGCGCGGCGGTTCCGACCGGGCCGCATCCCGGCGCTCGTTCCGCGACGGCAGGCCAGCCCGTGCCGCCGGCCGGTCGTGGGTGGGCCCGTCCGGCTGCTGGTGGGCGGACGACACCACGTCGGCGGGCCCCTCGGGCATATTCTGCGGGGCGGCGGCGAGACCCATTCGTTCCTGGAGGAGCCGGGCGACGTGCCGACTCACCTCGGCCGGGTCGGCACCGTCGGCGAGCTCCAATCGAAGGCTGTGTGCGCCGGACTTGGTACGGCGCAACGCAGCGTCACGGACACCGGCCACCTCACGGACCGCACCGAGAATGACGTCCACGTCGAAGACCTCTGGACGTTCGCGCAGCCCAACGGGCTCGTCGGCGCGGCGGAGGTGGGTGGCGATCCGGGCGAGTTCCGGGGTCTGGGTGGGCGCCTCGGCAGCTGTCAGCTCCGACCCAACCGGCACATCCGGCTCAGCAGGGACACGCTGCGGCAACATCGCGGACGCCGCCGGCGGTCGGTCGACGTCGGCCAACGGCGCCGGCTCGGCCGGCTGCGCCGCGCCCCAGGGCGCGGGGGCCTCCGGCGGCTGGTGCGCCGGCTCGGTGGTGGACTGATGCTTCGGCCGGCTCCCGGAGCGATGACCCGGCTCGGCCCGGACCGGCTCGTAGGCCCGCTGCGGCTCGGCCGCCCAGGCAGGACGCTGAGTGCTCGGTTGGCGATCCTCGTCCGCCTCGGTCGCGTCCGGGTCCGGACGAAGTCGGCGCCCGGAGGACCCCCGCTGCTCCCCCGCCGCGTCCCGCGGAGTCCCACCCTGGAACCGCCGGCCGGCCGGCTCCGATTCGTCCCACCCGTCCGGTTCCGCCCGAGCCCGGCGCCCCAGTGGCTCCGGTTCGTCCCATCCGTCCGGTTCCGCCCGAGCCCGGCGCCCCAGTGGCTCCAGTTCGTCCCATCCATCCGATTCCGCCCGAGCCCAGTGGCCGGGCGGCGGCGACTCGGTGCCAGGCTGTACGGGCCACCCGGCCCCCGAGATCGGGCCGGACCGGCCCTCCGGCAGCGGTGTGGGCTGGTCGACCACCGGCCAGGGGCCGGACTCGGCGGACGGGTCTGGCCGGTCGTCCCGGCCAACCTCGGATGACCGGCCTCCGGCCAGCGCGGGCGGCGGCTCAGTCGCGGGCACGGGCACCGTCGACCGACCTCCGCCCGCTTCCTGGGCTGGCACGCCGAAACGACCCGGCGGCGCGCTAACCGGACCGGGCCGGCTGGCCGGCAGCTCCGGCTCGGGGTGTCGATATGGGTGACCATTGGTCCGGTATCCGGTGCGGTGCGGCCAGGAACCGGCCTCGGCCGCGCCGGGCAGCGGAGCTGGCAGGTCGCCATGACGCGGAGAGGAGTCGGCCCAACCAGCAGGCGAGGCAGACCGGCGCCGGGGTGTGGTCGAATCCAGCGCCCAGCCTCCGGTGGGGGGAACCCACGGACCGTCAGAACGGGAGTGCGCCGGCTGTGGACCGGTCTCGTCACCGTGCTCTCCCGGGGTGGCGGCACCGGGTTGCTCTGCATCACTCACCGCGCGCTCCTTGGTCGCCCCCGCTGAGGCTACCGTGTGGTGACAGTGGCGATAAGTTACGGCGGCGGGCCAATTCCGGGACAGGCGGTAATCCTTGACCGGTTCGGGTGATATGCCAGCTCGTATGAAGAACTCGGAGGCTCCCATGACCGCTGTGGGGAACGGCACCCAGACCGCCGGCCGGCCCACCCGCCTGCCCCGTTCCGCCCGCCGTAGGCAGCTGCTCGCTGCGGCGCAGGAGGTGTTCGTCGCACAGGGCTACCACGCAGCCGCGATGGACGACATCGCCGAACGCGCAGGGGTCTCCAAGCCGGTGCTGTACCAGCACTTCCCCGGCAAGATGGAGCTCTACCTGGCGCTACTTGACACCCACTGCGACACGTTCGTGGCCAAGGTGCAGGAAGCGATGCGCGGGACGCTCGACAACAAGGAGCGGGTGAGCGCCTCGGTCCGCGCGTACTTCGACTTCGTTGACCACGAGAGCGAGGCGTTCCGCCTGGTCTTCGAGTCCGACCTGCGCAACGACCCCGCGGTACGCCAGCGGGTCGAACGGGTCGAGCAGGGCTGCATCGCGGCGATCACCGACACGATCATCTCGGATACCGGTGTAAGCCGGGCCCGCGCCGAGTTGCTCGCGTCCGGCCTGGTCGGGGCGGCCGAGACGGCGGCACAGTTCTGGCTGGCCAGCGGGCGGCAGGTGGCCAAGGCGGAGGCGGAGGCGTTGGTCGCCGCGCTCTCCTGGCGAGGCATCGCGAGCTTTCCACTGCAAGGTGAGTCAGCCTGACCGCCGCCGCCGTGATCGGATAGCCTTCGCAAGGCGGCATTCTCGCCCCAGTGGAGGAGGCACAGTGGAGGTCAAGATCGGCGTGCAGTACGCGCCGCGCGAGCTGGTTCTGGAGAGCGCACAGTCGCCGGCCGAGATCGAGCGGATCGTGACCGACGCCATCGCCGGCGACGGCGGCACCCTCTCCCTCACCGACGAGAAGGGGCGACGGGTCATCGTCCCGGTCGACAAGGTCGCCTACGTCGAGATCGCCGAGGCGTCCGCCCGGGCAGTCGGGTTCACCGTTCGCTGACCAGAGCCCTGCCACGGCAGGTGCCGAGGCACTTGCCGTGGCGTACGTGTGCCCGGCCGGCGGCACGCGATGCCATACATCGCGCGCAGGGCGCTGGATAGCGGCGAGCCAGCCCCGGGAAACCCCCGATCCGCCCGGGGCCAGCGGGACGACTGGTGCCGCCTCGCCCAACCGTGGCCACCCTCGGCCGTGACCACCCCCACAGTCGTGACCATCCGGCAGTCGTGGCTACCCGGCAGTCGTGGCTACCCGGCAAGGGGCCTCGATCCACCCGAAGGCCGCTCGGTGCACGGCGGGCCGGCCACCTGCTGCTCGACGTCGGCTCGCCCCGGCCTTTCCCGGCTCCACCTGCCGGAATCTAAACAGCGCCGGGGAGGTTCAGGTAGAATAGAACAGTTGCCGTGGGCACCGACCGACGTTCGATCTCGATCTGGTCCAACAATCGATCTGGTCCAACGATCGATTAGTTCCCGTTTCGATCTGGTCGCAGCCGGCCCGCGGCGCGCGTGCGGCCCGGTCCGGCTCGGCGATTTCGCCACCCGACCGTGTGGCCCGCGCCACACCGTCCGCGCCTCGAGGACTCAACGGGGCGCACCCACGAGAGGGCACCCCCGAATCGAGATGAGCGAACTCACCCACAACCTCATGGACGGCACCGAACTCGCCGCCACCGCACCGGTACGCCCGGAAGCGCCCACCTTCGCCGAGTTGGGCGCCCGGCAAGAGACCGTTGACGCGCTGAAGGCCGCCGGGATCACCCGGGCCTTCGCCATCCAGGAGTACGCGCTGCCGATCGCGCTGCGCGGCGTCGACCTGATCGGCCAGGCCCCGACCGGCACCGGCAAGACCCTCGGCTTCGGCGTGCCGCTGCTGGAGCGGGTCTTCGCGCCCGCCGAGGGCGGCGACGGCACCCCACAGGCGCTGGTCGTCGTACCCACCCGCGAGCTGGGCATCCAGGTCGCCAAGGACCTCAAGGCCGCGGGCAGTACCCGTGGTGTCCGGGTGCTGCCGATCTACGGCGGGGTGGCGTACGAACCGCAGATCGAGGCGCTCCGCACGGGTGTGGAGATCCTGGTCGGCACCCCCGGCCGCCTGCTCGACCTGGCCAAGCAGAAGCAGCTGCAGCTGGACCGGGTCCGCGCGCTCGTCCTGGACGAGGCCGACCGGATGCTGGACCTGGGCTTCCTCGACGATGTCGAGAAGATCCTGGCGATGCTGCCGGAAGAGCGGCAGACGATGCTCTTCTCGGCCACGATGCCGGACCCGATCGTCGCACTGTCCCGGCGCTTCCTGCGCCGACCGATGACGATTCACGCCGGGCACACCGCCGAGACCGGCCCTTCACCGCAGACCCAACAGCTGGCCTACCGCACCCACTCCCTCAACAAGATCGAGATTGTGGCGCGGATCCTCCAGGCCAAGGGGCGCGGGCTGACCATGATCTTCACCCGGACCAAGCGTGCGGCCGACCGGGTCGCGGCGGATCTGGACTTCCGTGGCTTCGCCGTGGCTGCCGTCCATGGCGACCTCGGCCAGGGCGCCCGAGAGCGGGCACTGCGCGCCTTCCGCACCGGCAAGATCGACACCCTGGTCGCCACCGACGTGGCCGCCCGGGGCATTGATGTCAGCGGCGTTACGCACGTCCTCAACTACGACTGCCCGGAAGACCAGGACACGTACACCCACCGGATCGGCCGGACCGGCCGGGCGGGGGCGAGCGGCGTCGCGGTGACCTTCGTCGACTGGGACGACATGCCCCGCTGGCGAATCATCGACAAGACCCTCGGCCTGGAGATGCCGGAGCCGCCAGAGACCTACCACACCTCCCCGCATCTCTACGCCGAGCTGGACATCTCCCCAGAGGTCACCGGCACTCTGCCCACCGGCGCGCGAACCCGGGCCGGGCTCTCCGCCGAGGCCGAGGAGGACCTCGGCGGACGGTCCCGCCGCGGCGACGGTCGCGGAACCCGCCGGGGCACCGGCCGGGATCGCCGCCGGGGCCGCGGCGGCGACGCCGGTGCTGGCGCTGGTACCACCACCGAGCCGGGCGAGGCCGCGGAGCGCACCCCCCGCCGGCGGCGCCGCCGCCGGGACGGCGAGGTGGTCACCCCGGGCGAGCCCGCGGTGCCGGCCGCCGAGACCAGCGAAGCGGCCACCGCCGACTCGTCGGGCAGTGCGGCGCCGAAGCCACGACGTCGTCGGCGGCGCCGCGGCGGTGGCTCCGACACCAGCACGGCGGCCAAGACCAACACCGGCACGGCGGCCAAGACAACCAACACCGGCACGGTGGTCGAGCCAACCGCCGACTGAGCATGCCGCGCCACTGCCGACGTCCCTCGCTGACACCAGCGGGGGACGTCGCGCGCTCAGCCAACTGAGCGCCCACCCCGCCCACCCCGGAGGATGACACCATGCCGGAACCCCTGCCCGCCGCGCTCGCCGAAGTGCGGACCCTGCTGCTCGGCGCCGGGCTCAACCGGGCGGTGGCCGCCGGGCATCGCCGGGGGCTTCGCCCGTCGGTACACCGTGCGGAGCTACGGCCGGTCACCCTCAGGTCCGGACCCCGCCTGCAGGTCATCACCGCGAACGGGAGTGCGCCCCTTACCCGCAACCTCGCCCGAGGCGCGGAAGCGGAGGCGGCGGTGGACGCGTTGCTGGCCGAACCCTTCGGCAACTGGCACGTCGAAACCGCAACGACGACCCTGCAGCTCCGAGTCACAAAGTCCGGTGCGGCACAGGTTCACCGCACGGCGGCCCCGCCGGTAGCCGAGCCGGTCGGGCACGACCGGACGAAGGCCCACCTACTCGATCCCGGTGACCCGATCTTCACCGTGATCGGTGGGTCGGCGGCCAAGCGGCGGCAGGTGGACGCCTTTCTGCGCGCGCTCGCCGCGACGCTCCCGGACGGGCTCCGCGGCCCACTGCGCGTCGCCGATCTGGGCTGCGGAAACGCCTACCTGACCTTCGCCGCGTACCGCTGGTTGACCCAACAGGGCATCGATGTCCACCTGGTCGGCGTGGACATCCGCGAGGACCAGCGCCAACGCAACACCGAGCTGGCCCGGCGGCTGGGTTGGGCCGATCAGGTGCGTTTCGTGGCGGGAACGATCACCGACGCGGCCGTTGGGCCCAACCCCGATCTGGTGCTGGCCCTGCACGCCTGCGACACCGCCACCGACGAGGCGCTCGCGCGGGCGGTGCGGTGGGGGTCCCGCTGGGTGCTCGCGGCTCCCTGTTGCCATCACGACCTCGCCGCCCAGCTTCGCTCCGATCCCACTCCACCCCCGTACGAGCTGTTGACCCGGCAGGGCATCCTCCGCGAGCGCTTCGCCGACGTGCTCACCGACGCGGTCCGGGCCGGGCTGTTACGGCTGCACGGCTACCGGGCCGAGGTGGTCGAGTTCGTCGACTCCCGCCACACGCCGCGCAACCTACTCATCCGAGCCCGCCACACCGGGGCGCCCCCGACTGGTGAGCACTGGTCGCAGTACCGGAACCTGGTCGACGGTTGGCGGGTCACGCCGCGGCTGGCGACCCTGCTCGGCGAGCCGGCTGGCGCGACGGCAACCAGTACGACCAGCCGCCAGGTACGCACCACCGACCCGACCGGCTGACTTCATCCACAGTGGCCGGTCCCCAACCGCGGCCGCCGTACTACCCTCGAACCACGCACCGTCGAGTGTCGATTCTCGATGACGCGAAGGCCGCACCAGGCCGAGGGAAGGAAGATCAGCTGGGATGGTTTCGGGAAAGGGAACCGCACAGGTAGCATTCGCCCACTTCGTCCGGCGCGCCATCGACAATGCCCGCGCCGAGCGCGGCTGGACGGTGACCGACCTGGCAACCCAGACCGGGATCGGCCGTTCCACCGTCTTCCGCTGGCTCGCCGGTGACTGGCACGACTACCCCGAGTTGGCCAAGGTGCAGGGCTTCTGCGTCGCGCTCGGCCTACCCGTCGCCGCCGCCTTCCGCGCTCTCGGCCTGCCGGAGGCCGGCCCCACGCCTCGGTGCGACAACGACGGCCCCCTCGAGGCGGATATCCGGGCGATCCTTGAGCGCCTCGCCGACCCGGCGGTGTCGGTCGAGGAGAAACACCACATCCGGGACCTGCTTCGCTACCTGGCCCAGCGGCCGATCCACCAACCGGACTGAGCTGTCAACCGGCGACCGCCAGGGCGAGCGGAAGCACCTCGGGCGCTCCCGCCCGACGCAGCTCCCGGGCCACCATCGTCATGGTCCACCCCGAGTCGACGAAATCGTCAACGAGCAGCACCGGCCCGGCCAGTCCGGCCAGGGCACCGGTCAGCTCCGACGACAGGGTCACCGAGTCGTACAGGGCGCGTACCCGTTGGGCGCTGTTGCCGCGTGCGCCGCCCCCGGCAGCCACCGCGACGGTGCCGAGCAGTGGCATTCGCCCCACCGCGGCGATCCGCCCGGCGAGCGAGGCGACCAGTCGCGTGTGACGGGAGCCGACCGCGACCACCCCGACGGGGCGACGCGGCCAGGGGTCGGTCCCATGCGCCCATTCCCGGAGCACCTCCACCACGGCGGCGACCACGTCGTCGGGCGCCTCCACGTCGGCCGTGTCCGGCCCGACGAGTTCGCGCAACCGCCCGCCCCAGCCGAGGTCGGTCAGGCGCCCGACGGCCCGACCTGGCAGCGCCTGCTCCGGGAGGGCGATCCGCCCCCGGAGCGGGACATCCACCGCGGCCAAGCCGGTCGGCCAGAGCTTTTTGGGGGCGATCCCGACACCGGAGCGACCGAGGAAGGCCTCGGCCACCCGTAGGGTGTCCTCGGACAGCTCCGCGGCGAAGGTCGGTGCGGCACATCGATCGCATCGCCCACAGTCGGTTGCCCCCGCGTCGTCCAGGCACTCCCGCAGATAGCGAAGACGGCAGCCGGCAGTGGTCGCGTACTCCCGCATCGCCGCCTGCTCGGCGGTGCGGGCCGCGGCGACCCGACGCAACCGGGCCTCGTCGTAGGTCCAGGGTTCGCCGGTGGCGATCCAGCCACCGCGTACCCGGCGGACCGCACCGTCAACGTCCAGAACCTTGAGCATCAGCTCCAACCGGGTACGACGCAGGTCCACGATCGGCTCAAGCGCCGGCGTGGAGCGGGGACGGTCGGTGGACAGGGCGGCCAACACCGACCGCACCTGATCCTCTGGCGGGAAGGCCAGCGCGGCGAAGTATCGCCAGATCGCGGCGTCCTCGGCACCACCGGGCAGCAGCAGCACCTCGGCGTGGGCGACGGCGCGGCCGGCCCGGCCGACCTGCTGGTAGTACGCGATCGGCGACGGTGGCGCGCCGAGGTGTACCACGAACCCGAGGTCGGGCTTGTCGAAACCCATACCGAGCGCGCTCGTTGCCACCAGCGCCTTGATCTTGTTGTCGAGAAGATCCTGCTCGGCGGCGCGGCGATCCGCGTCGTCGGCCTGGCCGGTGTACGAGGCCACGGAGTAGCCCCGGGACCGGAGGAACTCGGCGGTCTCCGCCGCCGCGGCCACCGTCAGCGTGTAGATGATGCCAGAGCCGGGGAGTTCATCCAGGTGGTCGGCGAGCCAGGCCAGCCGGTGCGCCGGGCCGGGCAGGTCAACCACACCGAGTCGCAGTGACTCCCGGTCCAGGCTGCCCCGCAGCACCAGGGTCTCGGGCTGCGCATCGGGCCCAGACGCCGCACCGGGCCGGGACGCCGCACCGAGCTGCTCGGCGACATCCTGGGTGACCCGGGCGTTGGCGGTTGCCGTGGTGGCGAGCACCGGCGTACCGGCCGGCAGGTTACCGAGGAACGTACGCAGCCGGCGATAGTCGGGGCGGAAGTCGTGCCCCCAGTCGGAGACACAGTGTGCCTCGTCCACCACGAGCAGCCCGGTGGTGGCGGCCAGCTTCGGCAGTACGGCGTCCCGGAAGTCCGGGTTATTCAGCCGTTCCGGACTGATCAGGAGCACGTCCACCGCCCCCGCGTGGATCTCCCCGGTGATCTCGTCCCACTCGTCGAGGTTCGCGGAGTTGATGGTCCGGGCTCGGATCCCGGCCCGGGCGGCCGCGTCGACCTGGTTGCGCATCAACGCCAGCAACGGGGAGACGATCACCGTCGGTCCGTGCTCGCCGGCCGTCCGCAGCAACGCGGTGGCGACGAAGTAGACCGCCGACTTACCCCAACCGGTGCGCTGGACGCAGAGCACCCGCCGTCGGTCTACCACCAGCGCCTCAATCGCCCGCCACTGGTCCTCACGGAGCCGGGCGTGCGCTCCGGCCAACCGCTGCAGGACTGCCTCAGCCTGCTCGCGTACCGCCGTTCGATCCTGGCTCATCCGGCATTTCTACCAGTGCCCCCCGCGCTGGCCGGCGGCCGTCGGCCTACCCGGCTATGTGAGGATCGACTGTGGCAGTCCCCTCAGCTGGAGAGGCAGCACGCATGACGCGGCGAACCTGCGCCACCCCCCTGGCCCGGCGGGTCACCGTCGGCTCAGCCACCGTCCTGGCCGCCGGTGTTCTGCTGACCGGGTGCGGATTGGTTAGTAGCGAGCCGCCACCGCCCCCCACCCCGAAGGACGCCCTGCTCGCTGCGGTGCCGGGCGAGAAGACACCGGCGTTCCGCTTCTCCGGCGTAGACGCCGTCGGCAGGCGGATCACCGGGGCCGTCGACCCGACCGGCAAGGGGATGGAACTGAACATCGCCCCGGCCGACGCCGAGGCCGAGAACGAAGCCGAGGCCGAGAACGAAGCCGAGTCCGAGTCCGAGAACGAGGCCGATTTCAGCCTGGCGATGTCCTTCCGGGTGGTTGACCAACGCTCCTGGTTGAGGGTGCACTTCGAGGACGCGGCCGAGCTGAACGAACTACTTGAGTTGCCGCGCCAGTGGATGGAGCTTGACCAGAGCAAGCTCTCGAACCCGCAGGTGTATGACGGCGCCGACATCGGCAACGCCGGCGTGATCATACGGGCGGCCGATGCGGTACAGCAGCAGGCCGATGGCGCGTACACCGGCACGGTCGACCTGACCGCTGGGCCGGAGATCGCCGAAGCGGTGGCTGAGGTGGATGTCGCCGCGTTGGGCGAACAGGCCACATCGATCCCGTTCACCGCGGTGGTCGGAAGCGACGGACACCTCGACACGCTGACGATGGAAATCCCCGCCGTTGACGAGCAGCCGGCCGCCGAGTTCCTGGTGCGGTACTACGACTACGGCAACGCCCCGGCGATCGCTTCCCCCACTGGCGACGCGACGCCGGCGCCGGATGTGGCGTACGAGATCCTGGGCGAGTGAGCGGACGGCGGCGAGGGTCCGCCGCCGTCACCGGCCCAGGACCGACCCGCCGTTGACGCCGAGGACCTGCCCGGTGACGTAGCCGGCGGACGGGCCGGCGAGGTAGCGGACCGCCGCGGCGATGTCGTCCGGGGTGCCGGCGCGCCCCACCAGCGTGTCCGCAACCCGCCGGGCGTGCCCCTCGGGGGTCATCCGGCCACCGAAGAACTCGGTGTCCGCGACGTACCCGGGGCTGACCACGTTGACGGTGATCTGCTCCGGCCCGAGCCGCACCGCCAAGTCGTACGCCCAGCCGTGCAGGGCGGCCTTCGCCGCCGAGTACGGCCCACCTCCGCCCCGCTGCGCCGCGATCGAGCTGACCAGAATCACCCGGCCACCGGGGCGGCGCAACGCTGGCCGCAGCGCCTCGGTGAGCAGGACGGCGGTGAGAACGTTCGCCTCGAGATTGGCCCGCCACTGCTCGGCGATCCCGACCAGCGTTTCGGCCTCCCCACCGAGGTAGCCCCCGGCGTTGTTGACGACCGCGTCCACCGCTCGGCCTTCGACCGCCTCGACCACCCGGGGAACTTGCTGCGGGTCGGTCAGGTCCGCCACCACCGCCCGCACCGCACCGGGTCGGGCGAGATCCCAGGAGAGTCGAGCCGTGGTGGCCCGCAGCGTCTCCTCCCGCCGGCCCACGACGAGCACGTCGAAACCGTCCACGGCGAGCGCCTCCGCGGTGGCCGCGCCGATTCCGGTGCCGCCGCCACTGACCACGGCCAGCCGCTCGCCCATGCGCCATCCCCCTCCGAAGCCACCGTCGCTCAGGAGGTTAGCGGGGTACGCACCACGCCCGGGGGCCGCCGCCCACAGGTTGACCTGAACGCTCACAGAAAGTCGGCTTCTCGTCGCAGGTTGGCCTTCCTGACTGCCGTTTCCACCCCACTATCGACGGCGAAAAGTGAAGATTGTCGGGTGCAATGGCTGTTGCGGCGTCCCGTTCGGCTGGTGCCGATCGGGTTCGGCGCCACGGTCCTCATCGGCACCCTCACGCTGATGCTGCCGTGGGCGACCGGCCAGCAGCGGCACACGCCATTCGTCACCGCGCTCTTCACCTCGGCCTCCGCGGTCTCGGTGACCGGCCTGGCCGTGGTGGACACGCCGAACTACTGGAACGACTTCGGCCTGGCGGTGATCACCATCCTCACCCAGATCGGCGGCCTCGGCATCGTGACCGGCGCCACCCTGGTCGTCCTGGTGGTATCCCACCGCCTCGGGCTGCGTAACCGGCTACTCGTGCAGGCCGAGACCGCCCAGTTCGGCCTCGGCGATGTCCGCCGGCTGCTGTTTCGGATCGCCGCCATCTCACTGACCGTCGAAGCGATCATCACCGTCATCCTGACCCTGCGCCTGTGGGGTCGGTACGACTACCCCTTCGGCGAGGCGCTCTGGGTCGGCCTCTTCCACGCCGTACAGGCCTTCAACAACGGCGGCTTCACCCTCTACAGCGACGGGCTGATCGGGCTCTCCGGCGACGCCTGGCTCGTCCTGCCGATGGCGTTCGGGGCGCTGCTCGGCGGGCTCGGCTTCCCGGCCCTGTTCGAGGCCGTCCGTGGTCGGCGGCGCCCGGCGCACTGGTCGATCTCCACCAAGCTCACCATCTGGGGCGGCGTGACCCTGCTGGTCGTTGGCTTCCTCGCCCTCCTGGCCGCCGAATGGTCCAACCCATTCACGCTGGGCATCTACCCGTGGCCGGAGAAGCTCCTCGCCGCGTTCGCCCAGAACGCGTTCTTTCGTACCGGCGGCTTCAACGTGATCAACATCGAGGCGCTCGGCGAGGAGGCCATCCCGGCGATCATCGCATTGATGTTCATTGGCGGCGGGAGCGCCAGCACCGCCGGCGGCATCAAGGTCAGCACCTTCTTCCTCCTCGCCTTCGTGATCTGGGCCGAACTGCGGGGTGAGCCGGATGTCACCATCCGCCACCGCCGGGTCGCCACGGCCAGCCAGCGGCAGGCGGTCACGGTTGCGTTGCTTGGCGTGGCCATCGTGGTCGTCGGCACGGTGACGTTGATCCTGCTGACCGAGGGGACGCCCCACCACGTGGCGCTCTTCGAGGTGACCTCGGCCTTCAGCACGGCGGGCCTCTCCCTGGGTATCGCCCCCGACCTGCCCGACAGTGGACAATATGTACTTATTGTCCTTATGTTTATCGGCCGGGTCGGGCCACTGACCCTGGGGTCGGCACTCGCGCTGAACACCCGACGACGGCTGTACCGCTACCCGGAGGAGCAACCCATTGTCGGCTAGGGCAGACAAACACAGCGGGGTCATCGTGGTGGGGCTCGGACGCTTCGGCTCCCAGGTCGCCGACACGCTCGTGCAACTCGACCATCCGGTCCTCGCCATCGACCATGATGCGGAGCGGGTGCAGCGGTGGGCCAACCGAATCGACCGGGTGGCACAGGCCGATGCCACCGAAGAGGGGGCCCTGCGACAGCTCGGCGCGGAGGACCTCGAACGCGCCGTGGTATCCATCGGCGCCTCGATGGAGGCGAGCATCCTGTCCGTCCTAGCCCTCGTCGACCTGGGGATACCGCAGATCTGGGCGCGGGCCCGCTCGCCGGAGCACGCGAAGATCCTCACCTCGGTCGGTGCGCACCACGTGATCTTCCCCGAGGCGGAGGCCGGCGAACGGCTGGCCCATCTCATCGTCAGCCGGATGCTGGACTTCATGGAGTTCGGCGACGACTTCGCGATCGCCAAGGTCCGCACCCCGGAGAGCCTCACCGGCCGCCGGCTGCACGAGCTGAACCCGGAGGACCGCCACGGAGTACGGGTGGTAGCGGCGAAACCGGCCGGGAAACGGTTCCAGGCGGCCACCGACGAGACCGTACTGGCCGCTGGCAGCATGCTGATCGTGGAGGGCAGCATCGAGCAGGTGCAGGCGTTCGCCGCGCTCAGCTGACCGCGGCGAGACCGGCCAGCCGGCGGGGATCACGCGGTCGCGAGTAGCTGGTCCACCGGGGCGTAGTCGTCGGTCAACACCAAGGCGTCGCCGACGAACTCCTGCAGCGCCGCGCCGTCCAACACGACCGCGCCCGGGTCAACCTCGTTCAGCCGCTCCCGGACCGCGGCCAGCGGCAACGGCGCGTCCGAGGCGACAATGACGAAGTTGGAGCCCTGCTCACCGGCGAGCGCGGCCGGCGGAGCGATCAGGGCCACCTGCCGGAACTCGGCCGCGACGGTGGCGACCTCACTGCGGATGAAGCGCAGGGGCGGATAGTCGATGACGTTCTGCACGTACCCGCCGCCGGGACGAATCACCCGACGGACCTCGGCGGCCATCTCCCGGGTGGTGAGGTGCCACGGCACCACCAGATGCCCGAACGCGTCCCCCACCACCAGATCCTGGCTCTCCGCCGCCTCCGCCGCGACCAACATCCGGGCGTCCCCCACCTCCGCGCGCAGCTCCGGCCCCTGCCGTACGCCGAGCTTCTCCTCGCCCAGCTCGACCAGCCCGCCGTCAATCTCGAAAACCACGTTCTCGGTGCCCGGACGGGTGGCGGTCAGATACCGCGGCACGGTGAAACCACCTCCGCCCAGGTGCAGCGCGTCCAGCCGACGACCCGTCGGGGCGATGACATCGGCGACCGCCCCGATCCACCGGGTGTATGCGAACTCCAGGTGGGTCGGGTCGGCCAGGTCCACGTACGAGTGCCGGGCCGAGTTGAGCAGCAGCGTGCGCCCGCTCGCCCGGCCCGGGTCGGTCTCGACGCGGGCGCAGTGGTAGGCCGTCTCGATGTCACACGGGTTCGGGGCGACCGTGGTCAGACCGGCGCCGAGCAGGCCGAGCACCGCCAGGCTGGCCGACACCCGGGCCGGGCCGGTCAGCTGCTCGCCCGCCGTCCGCCGGAGCCACCCGCCGAGGATCACCCCGCTCAGTCCCAGGGAGACCGCCAGGCCGAGCAGGATCACCGTGCTGGGCAGTGCGGCCACCAACACGAAGCCGGTGACCAGGGTGGCGGTGACCGCACCCAGGGTGCCGATCGAGGAGAGCCGGCCGACGACCTGGCCGGTACGGCGCAGGTCGGACAGCTGGAGTTTGACCACCATCGGGGTGACCGCCGACAGCAGCATCGCCGGCACGAAGACAGCCAGCGCGACGAGCAGCAGGATCGCGGAGGCCGCCCCGCCCCGCAGCACCTCCCCGGCGTACCGGACCGCCGGCAGGGTCACCGCGGTGGCGATACCGGCCAGCACCAGCGCCGGGGCCAGCAGGGTACGCGGGTCCCGGCGGTCCGCCAGCCACCCGCCGGCCCACGCCCCGTACGCGATCGCGGCCAACGCGATGCCGATCACCGAGCTGGTCACCTGGAGGGTCACCCCGACGTACGGACCGACCAGGCGCAACGCGGCCGTCTCCAGCACCAGAACCGCGCCGCTGGAGAAGAAGACCAGAAACGCGGCCAGCCCCTTGGGCAGGGCTGGACCAGTCGCCGACCCGGGTCGGGCCGACCGGACGGGAGTCTGGGACGAGGCAGAGTTCACCCGCGCGATAGTACGCAGCGAGACTGGCCGGCCGAGTCAGTACATCGAAACATGAACGTGATTGGTGTGATCAGCGGCGGGGCTCCCGCCGCCGCTATATGCTCGCCAACCGGTATTAGGCATCCATATTTGTCGATACCAGATGACGTACATCACGCCGAGTCGGCTCGCGTTGTTCTTCAGGTAGGTTGCCAGCTGGTCACCGTACGCCTTGTCGCCGCCGGTCGCCGTGACGTCCTCGAACCCACCAGGGGCGGCGGAGAAGTCACAGGCCTTCCCCTTCGGGTGCTCGCCACTGCCACCGCTGCGGTAACAGGAGACGTGCCGTTTGAAACCGTTCGCCTGCGACTGCTTGAGCATGTGCAGGGTGCGCGGAGAGATACAGCCTGAGGTGGTCGGATCGTTGACCGAGCAGGACTCCGACGGCCAGGAGCCGTCCGAGTTTCGGGGCGCCGACGCGGCACTGGCCGAACCGCCACCGAACCCGGAGCCGCCACCCGAGCTGACCGCGGCAAGCGCCGCCTCCGCCTTCTTCTTGTTCTTGGCCAAGACGTCGAGCTGCTTCTCCTGCTCGCGGATCTCGGAGTCAATCGCGATCTTGGCGTTCTCCGCCGTCTCCCGGACCTCGGTCAGCTCGCGCACCCGACGGCCGTCCCGCCGGGCCATCACGTCCAGATTCATCGCCCGATTCAGGAACTCGTCGGGCGACGCGCTCTCCAACAATGTCGCCATCGGGCCGATTCGACCCAACCGGTACGACTGCGCGGCCACCTCGCCCACCTGGGCGGTCAGGTCCGTCAGCCGCACCTCGACCGCCTCCAGCTCCGTGGTCAGCTCCTTCTGCCGACGCTTGGAGTTCTTCAGCTCGGCGGTGGCGTCGATATGCGCTTTGGCGGCGGCCGTCAGCGCAGCTCGCAACTTCTCGCTGCCGCCCTCATTGGGTTCGGCCTGAGCCGGCACGGCGCCGAGGAGCACCGCCACCGCCACCGCCGCCGCCACGAGGACAGTCAGCGGACGGGAACCCTCGCGGGGCAGAACTATGCGCACGGTGGATCCTTCCCGGCTGCCGTCAGCCCCCACGACCCGCTGGTCGGCGGTCCCACCGGCGCCGCACGGCGGCCAGCGGGCGGAGACCGTCGGCCACAATACCGGACCGAGCGCGGCTGTGAGGACCCCTCAAAATCGGCTGGTGCGATGCGGGCTGACGCTGGGTAGCGCATGTCATCACACACCGATCGGAGCGTGACGGCGGGTAGCGCACACCGTCACGATCCGCCGAAGAACGCCTCCTGGACCGCCGCCCAGACCCGCTCATCCGCCGCGACGAGCAGGCCCTGCCCCTCGACCCCGGGGTGGTAATCAGCTCCGTCGAAGCGCCGGGCGACCCCACCGGCGGCCCGGACCAGATGGGTGCCGGGTACGTGGTCCCAGGGCAGGGTGTGCCCGTAGAGCACGAACTGCTGCACCCCGAGGAGCAGATCCAGATACTCCCGCCCGGCGCAGTGCTGGCCGGGCAGGAGCTCGCCCAACCGGGCACCGGCCGCCTCCACCCGCGGACGCAGGGCCGCCGGCAGGTAGCGAGACATCGCCGCACCCCGTAGCCGGCCCAGGTCAGCCGGCGCTCCGGCCGTACGCACCGCACGGCCGTTCACGTACGCCCCCGCTCCGGGGCGGGTGGCAGCGAGTGTGCCGACCAACGGGTCGAACACCCACGCGGCGCTCGGTTCCCCGTCGATCAGCAGGGCCACCATCAACACGAACGGCGGGCGACCGGCAGCGAAGTTACTGGTGCCGTCGATCGGGTCCACCAGCCACACCGGACCAGCCCGGTCCAGGTGCCGTAGCAGCTCCGGGTCCTCGGCGACGGCCTCCTCACCGACCACCACCGAGTCGGGCCGCAGCCGGCGCAGCCCCGCCGAGATCAGCTCCTCCGCCCGCCGGTCGGCGACGGTAACGAGGTCACCGGGGGCCTTCTCCTCGATATCGGCTTCGTCCAGCCGGCGGAACAGCGGCAGCACAACCTGGTCGGCCGCCGTACGCAGGAGCGTGCCGACCTCGTCGAACAGGTTCTCAGTCACGGGACGGACGTCGCTTCTCGACCGCCTCCCGGGCCACCCTTCCTCATGTCCCCGTTCTACCGCCTCCCAGTGCGCGCCGGGCTCATCCGGGAAATCCACGTTGACCGACGGCGGCAGCCGGGCCGGGAGCACCGGCGCCTTTCCTGCCGTGGTCGAGGGGTTCGGCCGGACGGACCGAACCGCCAAGTCGCTGTCACTCGCGATAGTAAAAGTCAGCGGCCTCAACGGAACGTGCGGGCGCGTTGATCTCCAACGGCTCCCCATGATCACTCATCGTGGTGGTCGTCGTCACCTTCGGGCCGTCGCCGGGGGTCAGCTCCACCTCGATCGAGGTAACCCAGCCCTGGTCGTCAGTGGTGATCGTGAAGGGCGACGGGGGCATGGCGATCGAGACGATGCTCGGGGCACCCACGGGGAGGAACGACTTGATGCCTCTGCCACTGGGCTCGAACCGGCCGGTGTAGGTGTGGGTGCCGGTGCGCTGCGCCGAGACGATCGACGAGGTGAACGCCGTCATTCCGGTCGGGTCGGCCCAGTCGAAGCCCACGAATAGATCGTCCGGCTCCACCCGCTTCAGATCGACGTGCACCCACTCCTCGTCGTCGGACGGCCGCTGGTAACTGTCGGTGCCAACGACGACCCGGCTCCCCGCCGACGGGTACTTTCCGCCGGTGACCGAGATCGTGGCCCGGAAGCGCTGCTGCTCCAGGTCGAGGGCACCGCTGCCCTCCACGCTTCGCCCTTCGGGCAGGCTGCCGCGCACCGCGTACCGGTGGGCAACCCCCTGAGACCGCTCCAGCGCCGCGACCAACTCACCGCGGACATCCGGTGTTGGAGACGGAGCGACGGTTTCCGCCGGGGCCGGACTCTCGGTCCGCGTGGGCTCCGTCGCCCGAGTGCAACCGGCAGCAAGGAGCAGGCCACCGGTCAGACCCACGGTAACGGCCGGGGCGGTTGTCAGAAGCGTGAGCAGTGCGGCGCTGACCTCGCTGCTCGCAGCGGCGTACGCGGCGGCGAGACAGACGGCCGGCACGCCCACGGATGGGCGCTGGTGTGCCCGAGGCCGGTGTTCGTAGCCGTGCCCGCCCACGGCACATGACCCCGGATACGGCTGTTGGCCGGCACCCATGTCGGGTGCCGGCCAACAGCTTCTTTCCCCCTTAAGGGTTAGGTCTGATGGTGGTGCCGGGGTCAGCTGGTCCAGTGTTCGGCGACCAGCTCAGCGGCCTGGGTTTCCCACTGGGCGTAGTGGAACGGGTACGCCGACACCTGGACGGTCTGGGCGGCCTCGGTCAGGGGCATGTCCTGCCAGCTGTCGACCTGCTTGAGCCCGTTGAGGAAGGCGGTGGTGGAGTATTCGGGGTCGGTGATCTGTTCCACGGTGCCCCAGCCAGACGACGGGCGCTGCTGGAATAGGCCCTGCGAGTCGTGGTCGTTCCGCGCACCCAGGTGACCCAGGTTCTCCAGCTTCGACTCCTGCAGGCTGGTGGCGATGGCGACGACGGCGGCGCGTTCGTCCATGCCGGCCTTCTTGGTGGCCTCGATGATGGCCTTCACGTTGGCGGTCTGCTCGTCGCCCAGGTCGATGCGCGACTGCTTGCCCTGGGTGCCGTGCGGGATCAGCGTGTCCATGTCCGGCTTCGCGACCTGCACCGCCGCTGCGGCGGCCGGGGTGGCGGTGGTGTCGGTGAGGGTGGCCAGGGGGCCGGCGACGACACCGGTGGACAGGGCCAGACCAGCGATACCAAGGACGCTACGACGCAGAATCGTGTTCATGAGGTGTGCTCCATTCGGGAGTCGACGCCCACGCCCGAAAAGGGGGGTTCAGGGTGGGTGCGAGCACCGTCGGGCGCTCAACAGAACAAGAAGAAGATCCTCAGACGACCGCGGCCCTGCGGGGCTCTCGGTGCCGGGTCCATGTGTAACGACCGGCGGGCCGCCAACATTCCGGGGCTCACGCACCGGCGACACCCGCCACGGGCGGGGCGCCTCCTCGGTCGTACGCAGGGTGTAACGCCCCGACGCCGGCCGAGATTCCGCCACCACCATGACCCCAACAACACCCCAAACAGGCATCAACCAGACACTGATGACGTCGAGGGCGGCCCGCGGCGAAGTGAGGAAGGCAGGGTCGTCGAACGGCAGATGCCAGCCGAGGAGCTGGTGCTCGCCGGTCAGCCGTTGCAGGGTCCGACTAGATGCAGTACGTGGCCGCGCCGCCATTACCATCGCAAGGTGCACACTGAGCCATACGCCGTCGCAGTGCCGGAGGCGGTTCTGGACGATCTCCGAGAGCGCATCCGACGCACCCGTTGGCCGGACCCGGCGCCCGGGGAGCCTTGGGGCCAGGGCGCCGACCTGGATTACCTGCGCGGCCTGCTGGCCTACTGGGCGGACGGTTTCGATTGGCGGGCACGGGAGCGGCAGCTCAACCGATACGAGCACCGCGTGGCCGAGGTGGAGGGCGTACGCATCCACTTCGTCCACCACCGCGGTGCCGGCGGTGGGGTACCGCTGGTCCTCACCCACGGCTGGCCCAGCATGTTCGTGGAGCTGCTCCCGTTGGTGGACCGCCTCGGCGGCGAACAGTTCGACCTGGTCGTGCCGTCCCTTCCGGGTTACGCCTTCTCGCAGCGTCCTCCGCGCACGGGCGTTGACCGGGCGTTCGTCGCCCGCCTGTGGCACCGGCTCATGCAGGGCCTGGGGTACAAGCGGTACGGCGCGCATGGTG
The DNA here is from genome assembly GCF_000514775.1 of Salinispora pacifica CNR114. Taxonomy (GTDB): domain Bacteria; phylum Actinomycetota; class Actinomycetes; order Mycobacteriales; family Micromonosporaceae; genus Micromonospora; species Micromonospora pacifica. Next base: position 33,898 of record NZ_AZWO01000013.1, read on the forward strand.
GCGACTTCGGCGCCGGGGTCGCCACCCAGATGGCGCTGTCACAGCCCGATCGGATGATCGGCATCCATCTCAGCACGCCGGAGATCTGGCCGTACACCGGGCCGGACACGCCGCCGCTGTCGGTCGAGGAGCAGGCGTACGTCGACCACGTCGCGCGTTGGGACGAGACTGAGCGCGGCTACAGCGCCGTGCAGTCCACCCGGCCGCAAACCTTGGGGTACGGGCTGAACGACTCTCCCGCCGGGCTCGCGGCGTGGGTGCTGGACAAGTGGCGCTCGTGGTCGGACAGCGGCGGCGACCTTGACGCCCGGTTCGGCCGCGACGCCCTCCTGACGATGCTGACCATTTGGTGGGCTTCCAGGTCGATCACTTCATCGATGCGGGACTACTACGACAACCGCTGGTACGGCACGCCGATCGGGCCGGCGGACGTCGTCCGGGTACCGACCGCGATGGCGGTTTTCGCCAACGAGTTCGTGCCTGAAGGTGAACCGCCACGCTCTTGGTACGAGCGGCTCTATCAGATCCAGCGCTGGACGGTCTTCCCGCGCGGCGGCCATTTCGCTGCGGCCGAAGAGCCGGACTTGCTGGCCGGCGACATCACCGACTTCTTCGCCGACCTGCGATAGGCATGGCAGGCACGGCGGAACAACGTAACCACGATGGTCGGGCAATACCTCCCAGCCGAGACGGCGTGGTCGAGCACTTCGTACTGGGTGATGTCTGCGTGGCACTGGACTTCAGCGGTCACGTGCAGGTCATCGCGGACAACCGCGTGAGCCTGACGGCAAGCTCAGAGCGAGCCGAAGCTGACCCGGCGCGACGTAGGGCCCGGTCCGGGCGACACGCTCCGCCACAACCGGCGCCACCTCGAACATCGCCGCCACTCTGAGCACCGACTGCGGACCCGTGTTCTGCAAGGCCATTCGGACCGCTCACCCCATGTCCCGGATGCATCGCATGGAAGCGCGTGTCAATCCATGGCTCCCGGACACGGCACCGCGACTACGGTGGGTCGTCGAATCCGAGGGCTGGCTGGCCCTCGGATTCGACCACGTGGAGGGCCGGCACCCGGACCTGACGCCCGGCTCGGACGACCTGCCGGCTATCGCCGATGCTCTGACCGGGCTGTCCCAGGGGCTGACGCCCTGCCCGCCAGTTCGCGTCCAGCCCGCCACCGTCCGATGGCGGAACAGGATCGCCCCGGACCTTATCGACGGTCAGACCCTGTGCCACACCGATGTCACGCCGCTGAATTTCCTTGTCGGTCCGGGCGTGGTACGTCTCGTTGACTGGTCCATGCCCATTAGGGGTGCCGCGTGGATCGATGCGGCTTTGATGATCGTCCGACTCATCCGGGCGGGCCACACGCCAGCGCAAGCCGAGTCCTGGGCAGATCGGATCCCACCCTGGAAACAGGCATCCCCAGAGGCAGTCGGGGTCTTCGTGTCCGCCCTCGCGGCCCTGTGGGAGCAACGTCTACGTGAATACCCAGTCCCCCACCGAAGGCAACTGGCGGAGGCCGCCCAAGCCTGGGCGGCCTCCGCATCCACTATGAGGCCCCTGGCAGAGGCTTGGGCATGGCCTTCTGCATGGCCACTCTTTGATGGTGATGAATTCGGCATCTGTCAGCACGTGCACAGCGGTCGTCGCATCGGGGCTGTGGGTCTGCTGGTGTCTCGGCGCCGGCGACCGCAAAGCCATCACCGCGTCAGGCGCCAGCACGATCGATGCCGTGCTGGCCGACATAGGCCCCCGGTGTCGCGAACCGAGGGGCTTAGACGTTTGCGTTAGCGCTGTTGGCACTCCACGAACGACTGCCGCCAGGCAGCGTGCCCTTGCACGGGTGCGCCAAGACTCCGTTAGGCGTCCTCAGTCTTGAGCTTGCCGTTTACGTAGGGCTGGGCTGGCCGCTCGAAGCAGGCCCCCGACACTCGCGAGGAAATCGTGCGGACATGGCGGAATCCCTGCTTGCGGTAGTAGTCGTGTAGCCGCGTATTGGTTGTCCAGGCGTCCAATCGTAGCCACGTCAGGCCGGCGTCATAGGCCCGACCTCCTGCCCAGTCCAGCATTTCGCCGCCCAGGTGGCTACCCGAGTGGATCAGCGGAATCATCATCTTCGCGGCATACAGCGCGTCGGCGGGGTCGTCCTCCGGGTACCACAGCGCCTCGGGGTTCCGATCCGGCTTCCATAGGCCGTCTACGTCCACGTACGCGGTCAGGGTAATCGTGGCCACGGGAGTGTCACCCTCCCAGACCACCCATGTCTGTCCAGCTGAAACGGTCGATGCCACAGCGGACCGTGGTAGGGGGATCGACCACTGCTCCTCACCTCGTCCGGCAAGCCATGCCACGCGTTCGCGTCGCCAGCTCATGATGGCGTCGACATCGCTCAGCCGGGCAGGAGTAATGATCATTCGTGTGCTTCTTCCGGTCGGAAGCGCGCGATGATATCGGCGTCGCCGTGAGTACTGACGATCCGGTTTCGGTCGCCGGCAAACGGGGTGATGGACACACGGATTGGCCGGTCAGCGGTGTATCCAGTGCGGATGTAGTGCAGCACCGGCGTGCCAGGTTGTAGCCGTAGCAGCGTGGCCTCCTCCGGCGTGGGCATCCGCGCGGCGTACTCGTCGTAGTAGGCCACCTGCGGGTATCCGCGCTCGGACAACAGCCTGGTGGTGCCCTGCGGGATGTCCCGGGGCGACAGCAACTCCGGAACCGCCTCGACCAAGTCCATCGGGTAGTAGGTGTCCTGCACCGAGGATGGCTCGCCGTTGACGTAACGGACGCATCGGCGCAGCGCTGCGGCGGACTCGGATTCCACCTGGAGACGCCTGGCCAGGTCCGGCGGCAGAACCTCGATGGTCAGCCGGAACTCCTGTGCCGCCTCGTATCCCTGCTGCTTCACCTCCGAGCGCCACGCGTCCGTCTCGGCCCATGGGCTGGGCATCTCCGCGCGGTGCGCGTGGAAGATCAGCGTAACCTTCTCGCGGACCCGCATACCGCCAGTGCGTCCCGGCAGCCGCTCGATCAGCCCCTCATTGACGAGCAGTGCGGTGGCGTCACGGACCGTGTTGCGCGAAACGCCGTACTGCTCCTGAAGTCGGGCCTCGGTCGGGAGCCATGCGCCCACCTCAAGATCTCCGGAGACGATGCGCGCTCGGAAGTCGTCTGCGATCTGACGGTACTTGGGTTTCGCCACGCTCCCCACCCTCCTGGTTTGGTCCCAACCAATTTAACCGGATGAGCCGGACGGGCTTGACTGTGCTCCAGCGTGCTGAAATCGTTGGTATGAAACCAACGTTACGGGTTGTCGGGTGATCGTCACCGAGGGAGCGGGCATGGACGGTGAGGGTAGGCAGGCCACGCCGGCCAACCTCCAAGCGGGAGAACTCTCCCGGGAGATGGAAGGCGTTAACCGCGTACTCGCCAACACCGCTGTACTGCTGGCTGGTCTTGACCAGGCCGACAGCGCGCGGGATCTGAGAAATCTGACGTACTCCCCGTTGCGCACCGCAGTCGAGCAGGCTGTTGATTCGGCCGCTCGCGTGACGGAGTTCTTGCGGGCGCAAGCCCGGATGTAGACCGGGCTCAGGTTATTCCACCCCTCCGCGAAGCGACAGCCCTACGCCCATCAGTCCGGATGCGCTGTGGGACCGCCCACTTCATTGGAACTGGAGGGGTAGTCCCTCCAACACCATCAAGGAGACCCAATGCGAATTCGCTGGTTCCGCCGTCGAAGGGGTAACCCGCCAGCACTGGCGCGCTGCGCTAGCAAATCTCACAGCCCTGCGTTGACGCAGCGTGCTAGGCCGGTCAATCTGCCGGCGTGGATGACCCAACCCACCGTCGCCAACCCCCAGGTAGGCCGCGTCGGCTGGCTTACCCCGGCGCAGCAGTGGCGAGCCAACGGAGGCCGCTGGTGATCGCGCACCAGCCGCCCGTCCGAAGCGCCGACAGGCGAGACTGAGGGGACGTCGATGGTTGTCGCTGCTATTGCCGTCGTCGTTGGGCTCGCCGTTGGCGTGGTCCTGGGCCTGGTGACCAAGAGCCGTTCGGGCAGTTGGTGCCCCCGGTGTGGTGACCTCAAGCGCTGCCTACGTGACCACCACGCGGGCGGGAGCCGGCCGTGATCCGCGCACACGACCCGATGCGCCCGCTGTGGCGGTGCCGGGCCTGCGGCGCCGACTGGCCCTGCCAGCCCGCGCGGCTCGCGTTGTTGGCTGAGTATCGCGGCAGGAGGTCAGCGCTGCTGGCCCACCAGGGCAAGCTCCTGGCCGAGGCAGCTGATCAGCTATCCCGGCTCAACGGCACCAGGCCGGACCTCAGGGAGAGGTTTGTCGACTGGTGCTGGCGGGCGGAACCCGACCACCCCACAACCAGCGCCTTCGAGCCGGGAGACCTGGACCTGGACCTGGTGTTTCGCGGAATCGAAATGATCATCCGTAGCCACTGGGGAGGCCGGACCTGCCCCCGGTGCGCGAACAAGGGTTGCCCGCATCTCGACTGGGCCGACGGCTGGCTGGCCCGACTACGACGATCACCGCACGGCAATCAGGCAGAGCACCCCGGGCAGCGTTCCGTCACTACTTCCAGCGGAAGTGCACGAATAGCCGGCCGAAGTTCTTCGAGTCCTTCTCCACCCGATGGTAGAGCGCCTTGACGTCCTTCTGATCAAGGAACCGGAGCACCCGCTTCTTGAGCTGGCCGGACCCCTTGCCGGGGATGATCTCCACCAGGGTGGCCTTCTTCGCCACCGCCTCATCGATGATTCCGCGCAGGGCCCGGTCGATGTCGGCACCCCGGTTGTAGATGTCGTGCAGGTCCAGCTTCAGCTTCACCGCCGGGCCTCCGCCACGTCGACTCCGTTGCCAGCACCATCGTAGGCGGCGGGGCGGGCGAAGGGCCGCCCGGTAAGGGTCAGCGACCGACCCGGGCCTGCACCCGGCGCAACGCCGCCTGATAGTCCGCGTTGCCGTGGTGCATCGCCGCCGCGATCCGCAGATGCCGCAGCGCGTCGACCGGCCGATTCAGCCGCTCCAGCGTCCGACCCAACACGTGGTGGGCGTAGTGGTCACTCGGGTCCCGATCAACCAGCTCGCGTAGCTGCTCCTCGGCGCGGCTGAGCTGCGCCGAGGAGAAGTACGCCCGGGCCAGCAGTTGACGCACGGCGGTGTTGCCGGGCTCGGCCGCGAGGATGGGTTCGAGCAGCCGAGCCGCTTCGGACGGGTCCCCAGCTTCGAAGCACCGGGTCGCCCGTCGATACTCGGCCAGCAGATCCATCCGACCCACCCCCTCACCTGTCGTGTCGGCACCCTGCCACCACCACCGGCACCACCGCCACGGTGGGCACACCATCCAGACGGAGCCTGCCGGCCTACCGGTTGAGGATAGGTTCACCGACCGAGGGCGGGAACCCGAAGCGATCCACGGCCGGTCTCCGCCGGACGAGACAGGGGCATACCGGGGCGATTTCCGGGTAACGGGCCGCCGGAGGTGGGCCATGGTCGCGCTGACAGTGAACCCGCCCTCAGCCCAACGGCTGCGGGCGGTTGACGAATTCCTCGCCGAGGCCTGGACAGACCAGGCGCGGCACGACAGCCGGCTGCGCGATCTTGCTGTCGAGGTGGAATTCGACCGGGGCGTAGCCCACCTGACCGGAGAGGTCGCGGAGCCGGAGGACCTACGTCTGGTGCGGGATCGGGTCGGCCGGCTCGCCGGGGTCCTGGCCATCTGGGCCCGGGTCCGGGTCGGCGGCCGAGATCCGGTCGTGGTGGACCTGGGCTGCGGGGGGACCAAACAGTGGCCGGACAACCTGGGCCTGGACATCTACCCCGCGGTCGGGGTCGATGCGGTAGCCGACCTGTCGCGCACCCTGCCCCTGGCCGACAACTCGGTGGACGTCTTCTTCGCCGTCCACATCCTGGAGCACCTGATCGACTTTTTGCCGTTGGTGGACGAGGCGCACCGGGTGCTCCGACCCGGTGGCGTCCTGCACGTGATGAGCCCCTGGTGGGGACATGTCAACGCGGTCGCCGACCCCACCCACGTACGGCTGCTCGACATCCAGACCATCAAGGGCATCTGCTTCCAACGCCCGCCGGACGCTCCGCGCTGGTACCCCCTGCACGCCGGCTGTGACGGGGCCAGCATCTTCGCCGACCTGACCCTCCTACCGCCCGATGGGCCCGCCCCCACCCCAGCCCACCTGGCCCGCTTCTTCGCCTGAGCTCAGTCGGGCTCGGGACCGACCCGGGTGGGATCGGGCGCACTCGGGGCGCGAAGTGGCCGCTCCAAGGGGCTGGTCAGCGCGGATGGGGCGACTCCAGCGGCGAAACGGGTCGAATCAGCGGCCAGGTCCGGGTGTTCGACGCCGAGGGCAACCGCCGCCGCCTCTCGAAGGCCCAACCCTGCGCCCTCACCGTACGTCCGGTCGAAGCTGACATCGCCGAGCGCCGCGCGCACCTGCGCCTGCCACCGCGCAAGGTACTCGCCGTTGATGCCCGGCACCGCGCCCAGGGCGGCCCCCCGCGCCTGGGCCGCGCCGAAGAGACGGGCGGCGGTCAACGGATCGCCCCCCGCGGCACAACGCACCGCGATCGCCTGCATCGTGTCACAGGCACGGCGGTGGAAACCGTGCGCCATCCGGGACCGCAGCGACGCCAACAGGTGCTCGTGCGCGGCGATCAGGTCACCCCGAGCGAGCGCCACCAGGCCAAGCAGCATGTCCACCGTCCGGCGGCCCCGTTCCACCGGGCGTCCCGCCTCGACCGGGCGGGCCGCGCCGAGCAGCTCCGCCGCCTCGTCCAAGGCACCCCGACGCCACAGCAACTCCGCCAGGCTGAGGACGGCGAAGAGGGCGTCGTCCACCACCTCCTGCCGCTGGGCCCAGTCAATGACCTCCCGGCACACCTGTTCCGCCTCGGCGAACTGCCCCAGGTCAACCAGGGGAGCCGCCCGGCTGGCCAGCACCCGGGCCAGCAGTCCGGCATCGCCGGCCCGGCGGGCCACCGTCTCCGCCTGCTCCGACAGGCGCAGCTCCGCGCCGAAGTCGCCGTCCGCCCCCGCATGCAGCGAATGCGCGTGACGCGCCGCCGCCAGCTCCACGTCCGGGATGCGCTCACCGGTCTCGACGCTCCGGTCATACAGCCGGGACAACCAGAGCCGGCCCTTCCCGGCCAGGCCCCGCTCCCGCCACCACTGGTCCATCCCGACGACGAGCGCGAGCCCCGCCCGGGCGCTACCGCCCGTCGCGCACCAACGAAGCGCGGCTCGCAACTCCCCGGCGAGCGGGTCGAACGCGTGCAGCGAGAGCGTTACCGGCCGGCCGTCCGGCCCCAAGCCCAACCGCTGTAACGCGTGTGCGGACCAGGCCACGTGTCGATTCCGCGCCGCCGGCTCCTCACCCGCCGCCACCAACCGGCCGGCCGCGTAGGCGCGGATCGGGTCGAGCATCCGATAGGTGCTACCACCGATCTCCGGCTCGGCCAACACCATCGACTTCTCCACCAGCACCGACAGCGGATCGAGCTGGTCGCCGTCCAACAGCCACTCCACCGCTGCCAGATCCACCGGCCCGGCGAACACCGCCAGCCAGCGCAGCAGCCGGGCCGCCCCCGGGTCCAGCTGCTGGTACGACCAGCGGAGGTTCGCCCGCATGCTGTAATGCCGCACGGCAAGCCCGGTCTCGGAATCACCCCGGCCGGCGTCGAGGGCGCCCAGAACGTCGTCGAGACGGTCGGCGAGCTGCCCGACCGAGAGCACCCGCAGCCGGGCAGCGGCCAGTTCGATGGCGAGCGGCAGGCCATCCAATCGCCGTACGACCCGGCGTAGGTCCACCCACTCCGCCGGGTCGGGCCGCCGGCCGCCCCGTGCCGCCGTGGCGCGATCGAGCAGCAGGGCAACCGCGTCGCTCTCCGCTCCGGCCACCGGTGGGTCGACCGAGAGTGGAGGAATTCGCCACACCACCTCGCCGGGAAGTCCGAACGACTCCCGGCTGGTCGCGAGCACCCGCACCCCCACCCCACCGGCGAGCAGCTGGGAGATCACCTGGGCGGACGCCGACAACTGGGCGTCCCCGGTGTCCAGCAGCATCAGCATCCGGCGGGCAGCGGCGTACTCCACCAGGGTGTCCACCATCGAGCGGCCCGGTTCCGGACGGAGGCCGAGCCCGGCAGCGACCGCGTACGCCACCAGCCCCGGCTCTGCCACCGTGGCGAGATCAACGAACCAGACACCGTCCGGATGGGACTCGACCAGGTCGGCGGCGAGCTCCACCGCCAGCCGGGTCTTGCCGGATCCCCCCGCGCCGACCACCGTGACCAGGCGGTAGCTCTCCACCAACCGGCGCAGTTCGGCCCACTCGGCCTGCCGACCAACGAACGAGGTAACCGGGGTAGGCAGGTTGTGCGCCGCCGCGTCCGCGGTGCGTGGACGCGGGAACTGCTGCTCCAGATCGGCGGCGGTCAGCTGGAAGAGGCGTTCCCGGTCGTCGAAGCCACGCAGTCGGTGCAGGCCCAGGTCGAGTAGGGAGGCGCCGCCGGGCAACGGGTGGGCGTGCCGCGCGGTCGCCGCGGAGCAGAGCACTTGTCCACCGTGCGCAGCGGCGGCGATCCGAGCGGCCCGGTGCACCTCTGCGCTCACGTACTCGCCGTCACGGGGCTCCGCCCACCCGGTGTGCAGCCCCATCCGCACCCGCGGGGTGGCGTCCGGGGTTGGCCAGTCGTAGCTGGTCAGGGCACGTTGGGCGGCCAGGCAGGCGGTCAGCGCGGCGGACGCGTCGGCAAAGGCCAGGAAGAACGAGTCACCCTCGGTGAGCAGCTCCGCCCCCTTGGTGGCGACGATGGTCCGGCGCAGTAGGCGCCGGTGTTCCCGCAGCACTGGCCGGTAGTCCGGCCCGAGCAGTTGGGCCAGCCGGGTGGAGCCCTCAATGTCGGTGAAGACGAAGGTCACCCACCCGGTCGGGAGGTGGATCCGTGGCGACATGCGTGGAACCTCCGCCCAGGACGTCTGGTTCATGCTGCCTGAATCCAGTCCGTCACATATCGCGAGAATGACGGCCCGGTTCTGCTCCAAAGTGCCACTCCGCGCCGGCGTCGGCAAGCGCGGGTGAGACGTTGACGAATCGAAACCGGTTTAGCAGCCGCAGCCCCCGCCGCAGCAGCCCCCACCTGCGCTGGGAGCGTTACCGCCAGATCCGCTACGGCCAATTGTCGCGACGGTGGAAAGGAGTTTGACCGTCTCGTCGTGCCCCTGCGGGCAGCGGGCCGGCTCAGCGGCCCGGGCCATCGGCCGATTGACCTCGAAGGTGCCGCCGCAGACGCGGCAACGGAACTCGTATCGGGGCATGCTTGCAGCCTACGACCGCTCCGGACGACCAACCGAACATGGGTAATACTCGACTGGTGGTGGACGGCGAGGAGAACCAGACCCTCCGGCCCCTGCGCCCGGCCATACCGGGTGGGGGAGCGCAGAGTGGATCCGGCGTGGCCGCCGGTCGACGGCCCGGGCCGGTGCCCCGGCCGCGCCGACCGTGGCGGCAACCGCAGACGGACCCAGACGCAGAGCCGACGCGGGTCGACCCCACCGGTACGGCGACAGATTCCAACGCACCCTCCCACCCCGACGCTGACCCGGCCAACAAGAACAAGCCGTCAAGTCCCACCAGCGCTGGCCCCGCCGACGAGGACAAGCCGTCAAGTCCCACCAAGGCTGACCCCGCCAACGAGGACAAGCCGTCAAGTCCCACCAAGGCTGACCCCGCCAACGAGAAAGAGCCGTCAAGACCCACCGAGCCGGCGGAGCCGACGCGGCCCGCGAGCGCCCGGCGCCGCCGGGTCCCCTTCGCACACGCCCTCCGGGTCTCACCCACCCGATTGGCGGTCGGCGCAGCACGATCGATCCACCGCTGGTCACGCCGCCCCAGCGGCCAGCTCACCCTCCCTGGCGGCTTCCTGCTGCTCCTGGTCGCGGCGACCGTGGCGGCCGGCGCCCTGCTGTTGCCCGCCGTGGTGCGCCCCGGCCAGGACGACGCTGGCGCCATCGCCGGCGCGACGCAGTCCGCGCCGGACGGACTGTCATCCGCCGGCGCCCCGCCCCCCTCCGACGCCACGTTGACCGCCCCACCCCCCAACCTCGGCCGTCCCGCCGACACGCTCACGAGTTGGGCAGCCCAGACCGGCGCGAAGGTCGGCATCGCACCGGTCGCGTTACAGGCCTACGGCTACGCCGAACTGGTCCTCGCCCAGACCAACCCCAGCTGCGGCCTGCGCTGGACCACGCTCGCCGCGATCGGGCACGTCGAGTCGGCGCACGGGCAGGCCAACAACGCCCGGCTCGGCACGGATGGGCGGGCGGCCCCGGAGATCATCGGCCTGCCACTGGACGGGCAGGGCGGACGGATGCTGATCCGCGACACCGACCGCGGCGCGCTGGACCAGGACACCACCTACGACCGGGCGATCGGGCCGATGCAGTTCATTCCGACCACCTGGGAGGAGATCGGGGCCGACGCGGACAACGACGGCCGTAAGGACCCACACGACATCGACGACGCCGCCATGGCCGCCGCCAACTACCTGTGCAAGGGCGGCCGGAACCTGACCACCGGCACCGACTGGTGGAACGCCATCCTGTCGTACAACAACGTGCGGCAGTACGCCCAGGACGTCTTCGACAAGGCCAACCAGTACGGGCAGGCAAGCCGGGGCTGACGTGATCATCCACGTTTCCGGGGACTCCCCTACTTCCCCCGAGCAGCGGTAGGCGGCAAGCTAGACGGGTGATGATGCGCGAATGTGATCTTAAGGCCGCGTCGTCCGCCGAGATGGTGTCCCTGCTGGACACGTTGAACGCGGTCCTCGCCGCCGATCTGCCGCAGGACCCGCCCTGGCAGGGGAGCTTCCTGCGGGAGTATCTGACCGAGATGATGCCGGGCGAACGACGAATCGCCTGGGTGGCCGAGGCCGACCCGGTCGGGCCCGGCGGGGTGGCCATACCGGGGATGGTCAACGTGCTCCTGCTCGGCAGCATCGGCGTGCTTGAGGTGCTGGTGCACCCGTCGGCGCGCCGCAGCGGTCTCGGCCGCGAGCTGGTCCTGGCCGCTGCCCGCCGGGTCTACCAGGAGGGGTTTCAGACGATCGGCGTGGAGGTGGTCGGCGATACCCCGGCCGTCGCCTTCTTCCAGGCGCTCGGCTTCACCCGAGAGTTCGTCGAAACCCGCAGCGTGCTCCACCTGGCCGGAGTGGACTGGGCGGAGCTGGGCAGGACCGCCGACGGCGTCAGCTCGGGGTACGACATCCAGTTCCACCCCGGCGGGCTGCCCGACCAGCTCATCGACGCGTACGCGCGGGCCAAGGCGGAGGCGCGCGACGTCGAGGAGGGCGAGCTCCGCCCCAGCTCATACGACCCACAGCGGCTCCGGGACAGCCTCGACTGCCTGCACCGACGGGGGATGACCCCGTACATCGTCCTCGCGCTGCACAAGCAGACCGGGGAGGTAGCCGGGCTGACCGAGGTGGTGGTGCCGGCGCAGCATCCGACCCGGGCCGACCAGTACGACACGATCGTCGTACCGGCGCACCGCGGGCACGACATCGACCGGGCGATGAAGGCCCGGATGCTGTTGGAGCTACGCTCGGCCGAGCCGATGCTCACCGAGGTGCAGACCTGGAACGCGCAGGACAACGAGGCGATGCTGAAGGTCAACGCCGAGCTGGGCTACCGCCCTGACCGGGAGTGGTACGAGTACAGCGTTGACGTTGCCGAGTTGGTGCACCGACGCGACGCCACGCGCCAATAATTCACCATCGGGCCCTTCAGAGGATAGAGCGAGGTAGGGCGCACCCTCTAACCTTCGCTCGTTCCCATCCACCCACCGTGGAGGCTCCATGCGCCCGCGTCGGGCACTCGCCGTCTTCGCCACCGTCACCGCTACCGCGAGCCTCGCGGCCGTCGGGGTCACGCCCCAGGCCGCCAGCGCCGCCCCAACCGACCTGTTCATCTCCGAGTACGTCGAAGGCTCGTCCAACAACAAGGCGATCGAGCTCTTCAACGGCACCGGCGCCCCGGTCGACCTCGCCACCGGCGGCTACCAACTGCTGCTCTACTTCAACGGCTCCACCACGCCGAGCACCATCGCCCTGACCGGCACGGTTGCGGCGGGAGACGTCTTCGTCTTCGCCCACTCATCGGCGAACGCGGCGATCCTCGCCCAGGCCGACCAGGTCACCGGTGCCGGACTCTTCAACGGCGACGACGCGGTCGTGCTGCGCCGCGACGGCACCGTGCTCGACGCGATCGGCCAGGTGGGCGTTGATCCGGGCAGCGGGTGGGGCACCGGCCTGACCAGCACCGCCAACCACACCCTCCGCCGGCTGAGCAGCATCGCCTCGGGTGACACCGACCCCGGTGACAGCTTCGACCCGGCCACCGAGTGGGCCGGCTTCGACACCGACACGGTGGACGGGCTCGGCGCGCACCACCTCGGCGACGGTCCGGTAGACATCCCCGCCACCGTCAGCTGCGGCGATCCCCTGGTCACGCCGGCGGGCACCGCGGCGTCCCGGGAGGTCACCGCGACCGACCCGGACGATGAGATCGTCGACCTGGCGGTCACGTCAGTCTCCCCGACGCCGGCCACCGGCGCGATCAGCCGGACGGAGTTCACCCCGGCCGGAGCGGTCGGTGGCACCGCCCGGGCCACCGTCAGCGCGAGCGCCGACCTGGCCGCCGGGGCGTACTCGGTGGTCCTGACGGCGACCGACACCGACGGCACCACCGCGACCTGCACCCTGCCGGTGCAGGCCACCCGGGAGCTGACGGTCGGCGAGGTGCAGGGCCCGACCACCGACGCCGAGGAGGGTGGCACCGACCGCTCGCCGCTCGCGCCGGCCAGCGGCAACGGTGCCAGCAGCGTGCGGTACGACGTCCGCGGAGTGGTCACCCAGCGCACCCTCGCCCGCGACTCCGCCGGCCAGGACCAGCACGGGTTCTTCCTCCAGAGCCGCGCCGACGCGACCGACGGCGACCCCGCCAGCTCCGACGGCATCTTTGTCTTCATGGGCTCGAACACGTCGCTCATCGGCGGTTACGTGCCGACCGTCGGCGACGAGGTGGTGCTCCACGCCCGGGTCTCCGAGTACTACCACATGACGCAGCTCTCCAGCGCCTCGCTGGTCCGGCGGATCTCCACCGGGCTGGACGTGGACCAGGTGGTCGCGGTGACCGACGCGGTACCCCCGGCCGACCTGGCCGACGCGGAGCGCTTCTGGGAGCGGCACGAGGGGGCCCGGCTGCGGGTTCGCGCGGACAGTCAGACCGTGAGCGGGCGCACCGTCTTCGCCTCCAGCGCCGACGCCGAGACCTGGCTGGTCGACCGGGATGACCCGCTCCTGGACCGGAGCGACCCGGACACCCGCCGGGTGTTCCGCGACGCCCATCCGCTGGACAACGACCCCACCGAGATCTTCGATGACGGCAACGGCCAGCGGATCATGCTGGGCAGCCTGGGCGTCAAGGCCGCCAGCGGCGACAACACCACACTGCTCCCACCGGCACGCACCTTCGACACGCTGACCGCCGACGCGGTGGGCGGCCTCTACTACTCGTTCCAGAAGTACGGCGTCCAGGTCGAGTCCGCGGCTTTCGCGGCCGGCACCGACCCGGCGACGAACCACCCGCCGCAGCCGGCCCAGCGGTCAACGGAGTACGCGGTCGCCGCGTACAACGTGGAGAACCTCTACGACTTCCGCGACGACCCCTTCGACGGCTGCGACTTCGCCGGGAACGACGGCTGCACCGGCGTACGACCGCCGTTCGACTACGTGCCGGGCAGCGAGCAGGCGTACCGGGACCAACTCGCCGCGCTCGCCGACCAGATCACCAACGACCTGCACTCCCCCGACCTGATCCTGGTCCAGGAGACCGAGGACCAGGACATCTGCGTGGTTGACGGCGGCACGCTGGTCTGCGGTAACACCGACGACGCCGACGGCGCTCCGGACTCGCTCCAGGAGCTCGCGCTGACCATCGCCGACAACGGAGGCCCGGCCTACGCGGCGGCCTACGACCGCAGCGGCGCCGACGCCCGGGGCATCACCTCGGCCTTCCTCTACCGCACCGACCGGGTCGCGCTGGCCGAGGCGACCGCCGACGATCCACTACTCGGCGCCACCCCGACCGTCCAGTACCGCGCGCCCGGGCTGCCGTCCAACGCCGATGTGCAGAATCCCAAGGCACTCAACGCGGTCCTGCCGCCCGACGTGGACACCAGCACCGGCAAGGACGGCGACAACGTCTTCACCCGTGCGCCGCAGCTCGGCCGGTTCACCATCGAGGCCGCCCCCGGTTCGGGAGAACGGCTGACGCTCTGGGCAGCCAGCAACCACTACTCGTCCGGCCCCGACCGCCGGGTGGGGCAGCGCCGGGAGCAGGCGGCGTACGGCGCGGCGATCGTCTCCGCGGTCACGGCGGCGGACCCGGACGCCCGAGTGGTGTTCGGCGGGGACCTGAACGTCTTTCCCCGTCCCGACGATCCGATCGCGACGGCCGCGGACCCGACCCCGTCGGACCAGCTCGCTCCCCTGTACGAGGCGGGGCTGCGCAACCTCTGGGATGATCTGCTCGCCGACGCGCCGTCGTCCGCCTACTCGTACAGCTTCGCCGGCCAGGCCCAGACGCTGGACCACCTCTTCGTCACCGCGGCGCTCCACGCTGATCTGGTGCAGATGCGGGCCGCGCACATCAACGCCGACTGGCCGGCGGATTACGCGGGGGACGGCTCGCGCGGCGCCAGCGACCACGATCCGCAGGTGGCCCGGTTCCGGTCCCGCCCGACGCTGACCGTCGCCGACGCCTCGGTGGTCGAGGGCGATCGGGGCCGCAGCGAGCTGACCTTCACCGTCACCGTCTCGCGTCCCCTCTCCGAGCCGACCCTGCTCTGCGCCCTGACCCTGGGTCGAAGCGCCCGGCCGGGCGTTGACTACCGGTCGTACGCCGGTTGCCAGACGCTGCCGGCGGGTCAGACAACGCTGACCTTCCCGGTGTCGGTGCACGGCGACCGGAAGCGAGAGACCGACGAGAGGTTGACTCTGCTGGTGGTGGGGGGCCCTGGGCTCCGGATCGCCGATCCGTTCGGCACCGGGACCATCGTCAACGACGACTGACCACCACTGACATCGCCGCCGGCGACCTCGGCCGCCACCGACGTCGCCGCCGGCGACCGGCCGACTTGAAGAAGTCCGCACCGGCGGCCTTGGAAGCGGCACGGCCCGCCGGCCCGGTACTCGACCGGGCCGGCGGGCCGTTGCGGTGCTGCGGACCCGGCTGCCGGCGGCGGGCCGGCCGGGCGCGGCGGCGTCAGTAGCGCTGGCGCAGCAGCTGCGCGGCCTCGACCGCCCAGTAGGTGAGGATGAGCTGCGCTCCGGCGCGACGGATCGAGGTGAGCGTCTCCAGCATCGTCTGCTCGCGGTCGATCCAGCCGTTCGCGGCAGCCGCCTCGACCATCGCGTACTCGCCGGAGACCTGGTAGGCGGCGACCGGCACGTCAACGGCGGCCCGGACCGCGGCGACCACGTCGAGGTACGGCAGCGCCGGCTTGACCATCACCATGTCGGCGCCCTCGGCCACGTCCAGCGCCACCTCGCGCAGGGACTCCCGCAGGTTCGCCGGATCCTGCTGGTAGGTCCGACGGTCGCCGTCCAGCGTCGACTCCACCGCGTCCCGGAACGGGCCGAAGAACGCGGACGCGTACTTCGCCGTGTAGGCGAGGATGGCCACGTCCTGGTGGCCGGCGGCGTCCAACGCCCGCCGGACCACGCCGACCTGACCGTCCATCATTCCGGACGGCCCGACCACGTGCACCCCGGCCTGCGCCTGCGCCACCGCCATCTCGGCGTACGCGGCGAGGGTGGCGTCGTTCGCCACCGACCCGTCGGACGCCAACACACCGCAGTGGCCGTGCGAGGTGAACTCGTCCAGGCAGAGGTCGCTCATCACCACGGTGGCGTCGCCCACCTCGGAGACGACGTCCCGGATGGCGGCGTTCAGGATGCCGTTCGGGTTGGCCCCACCGGAGCCAAGCTCGTCCCGGTCAGCCGGCACCCCGAAGAGCATGATCCCGCCAACTCCGGCCTGGACCGCCGCGACCGCGGCCTTGCGCAGCGACTCCCGGGAGTGCTGGAGCACCCCCGGCAGGGACGGCACGGACCGGGGCTCGGTCAGCCCCTCCTTGACGAACAACGGTACGACCAACTCGGCCGGGTCGACGCGGGTCTCGGCGACCAGCCGCCGCAGGGCCGGGCTGCGACGCAGCCGCCGGGGTCGATGCTCGGGATATGGCACGGGTCCTCCAGGGTCAGCGGAACCGGAGGGCGGTCGGCCCCTGCACCTTCGAGCCGCGCCGCTGCTTCGCCGGCATCGCGGCGAGCTTCTCGCGCAGCTCGACGGCGTAGCCGGCCAGCGCCTCCACCAGGTCGGGGACCGAGGCGTGCGGTGGCTGCACGTCAACCCGAAGGCCGAACTCGGTGGCGGTCTCCGCCGTCTTGGGCCCAATAACCGCAACAACGGTGCGCGCGTGCGGCTTCCCGGCGATGCCGACCAGATTCCGGACCGTGGACGACGAGGTGAAGAGCACCGCGTCGAACCCACCCGACTTGATCGCGTCGCGGATCTCGGCCGGCGGCGGAGCCGCCCGAACCGTCCGGTAGGCGGTCACGTCGTCAACCTCCCAGCCGCGCTCGGTGAGCCCGGCGGCGAGCGTCTCGGTGGCGATGTCGGCGCGCGGCAGCAGCACCCGACCAACCGGGTCGAGTACCTCGTCGTGCGGCGAGAACTCGGCCAGCAGCCCCTCCGAGGACTGCTCCCCGGCGGGGATCAGCTCCGGCCGGATCCCGAAGGCGCGCACCGCGTCGGCGGTCGCGTCGCCGATGCAGGCGATCTTCACGCCGCCGAAGTGCCGGGCGTCGAGGCCGTGCTCGGCGAACTTCTCCCAGACCGCCCGGACCGCGTTCACCGACGTGAAGATCACCCAGGCGTACCGGCCGTCGACCAGTCCCTTGACCGCCCGCTCCATCTGCGCGGGGGTACGCGGCGGCTCGACCGCGATGGTCGGCACCTCGCAGGGGATCGCGCCGTACGCGCGCAGTCGGGCGCTCATCACCCCCGCCTGCTCCTTAGTCCGTGGGACGAGCACCTTCCAGCCGTACAGCGGGCGGTTCTCCCACCAGCTGAGCTTGTCCCGCTGGCCGACGCCCTCGCCGAGGGTGAGCACCACCCGGCCGGTGAACCCGAGCGCCGCCGCGACGAAGGAGTCCACCGTTGACGTGGTCGTGTACTGGGTCTCGCCGGTGCCATCGCCGGTCACACCGACCACGGTCGCGTCGTCGACTCCGGCGGCGAGCAACCCATCCCGGATCGCGGCGAGATCCCCGGCGTCCACCGCGAGGGCCAACGGTCCCCGGGTGACGGCGGCGGCCAGCGCCTCGAAGTCGAGCGTGGTGACGTCCTCGACGTCGGCCGCCGTCCGGACCCCGGGCAGCGGCACACCCGCATAGGTCGCCACTCCCTCAGCCTGGCCGACGCCCGGGACCACCTCGAACTGGCCGGCGGTCCGGGCGACCGCCTGCACCTCTCGGACCACCGCCTCGTGTCCGAACGGGTCACCGGCGACCAGGTGCACCGCGTTCAGCCCGGAGCGGGCCGCCGAGATCAGAGCCTTCGCCACGTCGCCCGATCCGCCCTCGGCCAGGGTTAGCTGAGCCTCCTGCTTCGCCTGCGCCCGGACGACATCGAGCAACGCCTCAGGGACTCCCCGGTCGTATACCACCTGGTCGGCGCTGACCAGGGCGTCGTATCCCCGGCGGGTCAGCAGGCCCGGATCGCCGGGACCGGCCCCGACGAACGCGATGCGGCCTACGGGCTTACGGGTGCGGGTCATACTGTGCTCCCAAATTGCTGGGTCCCCGGGCCAAGGTTCCGTTGCTGGCCGAGGATCGAGTCGGCGCCGAGGTCGAGCAGATCGGTGGCGAGGGCCTTACCGATCTCCACCGCGTCGGCGGGCGTTCCGGTGCGGGACAGCCGGAGGTCACGAGTGCCGTCCGGACTGATCACCGCCCCGCGCAGGTAGATCTCTTCACCGACGTCGCCTTCGGCGAGTTCGGCGTAGGCGGCGACCGGGGCACTGCACCCGGCCTCCAGGGTGGCGAGCAGCGCCCGCTCCGCGACGACCGTGGCGCGGGACGGTGCGTGGTCGAGTACCGTGAGCAGCTCGACCAGAGCCGAATCGTCGGACCGGCACTCCACCGCCAGCGCGCCCTGGGCGGGAGCGGGCAGCATCAGCATCGGGTCGAGCGTCTCGGTGATCGTGTCGGTGCGATCCAGGCGGGCCAGCCCGGCCCGCGCCAGGACCACCGCGTCCAGGTCGGCCTCCGGCCCGAGCACGCGCGCCAGCCGGGTACCGACGTTACCCCGGATCGGCTGGACCTCAAGCTGAAGCCCGAGCGCGTGCAGCTGGGCGATGCGACGCAGCGCACCGGTGCCGACCCGGGCGCCGGGCGGCAGCTCGGCGAGGGTACGACCGCCGGTGGCCACCAGCGCGTCCCGCGGGTCCTGCCGGGCCGGGACGGCGGCGACGTACAGGCCGGGGGCCGCCGCGGTCGGCAGGTCCTTGTACGAGTGCACTGCGAAGTCGATGGTGCCCGCGGCGAGGGCGTCCCGCAGCGCGGAGACGAACACGCCGACACCGAGCCGGTGCACCGGGGCCGCGGAGCGGTCACCGGTGGTCACCACCTCGACCAGCTCCACCGGGGTGCCGGTGGCCGCGGTGAGGGCCGCCGCGACCTGCCCGGACTGGGCCATGGCCAGGGCGCTGCCCCGAGTACCGAGGCGTAGGGGGACCTTCATCACTCACCTCCGGTGGGGAGCGGCTCGGCGTCACCGCCGATTTGGGGGTCAACGTCGGGCGCCATCACGTCGGGCACGGTGCCGACCGGGGAGGTCTGCGACACCTCCAGGTCGAAGAGCTCGCGCAGCAGCGCCGCGTACTGGTCGCCGCCGGGCTCGGCAGCGAGCTGGCGGACCCGTACGGTCGGCTGGTGCAGCAGCCGCTGGACGACCCGGTGCACCGTCCGGGCGACCTCGGCCCGCTGGTTGTCGGTCAGGTCCGGACAACGCTGGGCGAGCCGGCCCAACTCGGCCGTGACCACGTCGTCAGCACGGCCCCGCAGGGCGGCCACGGTCGGCGCGACGTCGGCTCCCCGCAGCCAGGTGAGGAAGGCGTTGACCTCGGCGGCGACGATCTGCTCCGCCGCGGCGACGTCGGCGGCGACGGGGCCGTCGGCGACCAGTGCCGCCATCCGGTCGATGTCGATCACCTGGACGCCGGGCAGGTCGGCCACGCCCGGCTCGACGTCCCGCGGGACAGCCAGGTCCAGCAGGACCAGCGGCCCCCGGGATGGATCCCGACCAGCGAGTGCCGCAGTCACCACCGCGCGGGTGAGGACCGCCTCGGGGGCGGCCGTGGCAGCCACTACGATATCCACTGTGGAAATCGTCTCGGTGAGGTCGGCGATCGGAACGGCGATCGCGCCGTACGACCCGGCCAGCCGGGCGGCTCGGTCGGCGCCCCGGTTGGTCACGGTGACCGGACCGGCACCCGACCGAGTGAGGGTGGCCACGCCCAGCGAGCCCATCGCTCCCGCCCCCACGACCAGCGCGGGACGGCCGGCTAGGTCACTGTCGAGCAGCTCGGTGGCGAGGCCGAGCGCGGCCGTGACGACGCTCTGCCCGGCCCGGTCGATGCCGGTCTCGGAGTGGGCCCGCTTCCCCACCCGGAGCGCCTGCTGCATCAGCTCGTGCAGCAGGCGGCCAACGGTGTCGGCCTCAGCTGCCCGGTGGTACGCGTCGCGGAGCTGGCCGAGGATCTGGGCCTCGCCCACAACCATGGAGTCCAGCCCGGTGACGACCCGGAAGACGTGGTTGACCGCCGCGACGTCGAAGTGCACGTACAGGTGGTCGGCGAGGGCCGCCGGCTGGCAGCCGGTCGACTCGGCCAGGACGGCGCAGATGTCACCCAGGCCGCCGTGGAACCCGGATACGACGGCGTATACCTCCACCCGGTTACAGGTGGAGACGAGCACCGCCTCACTCACGTACGGCTGCGCCGCCAGGTGGGTCAGGACACGGGGGAGGTCGGCGGGGGCGACCGCGAGTCGCTCCAGGGCGGCGACCGGGGCGGTGCGGTAAGACGCGCCGACGACGAGCAGTTTCACGTGCCGATCGCCTCCTGGGGGTTGGTGGCGGCGAGGTTACCCGGCAATGGGGGGAGGGCGGCCTCGCCGGCGGCGGGGAGTGCGGTCTGGGATGCCTTGCGGTGCTCGTGGAAGGACAGGATCTGCAGCTCGATGGCGAGGTCGACCTTACGGACGTCAACCCCGTCCGGCACCGTAAGCACGCAGGGCGCGAAGTTCAGGATGCTGGTCACTCCGCCGGCGACCAGGCGGTCGGCGACCCGCTGCGCGGCGGCGGCCGGGGTGGCGATCACGCCGATCGCGATCGACTCCTCGGTGGCGACCCGGGACAGCTCGTCCACATGTTGGACGACCAGACCGTTGATCTCCTCACCGACCCGGACGGGGTCGGCGTCAAAGAGCGCGGCGATGCGGAAGCCACGGGTGGCGAAACCGTCGTAGCCAGCGAGGGCATGACCGAGATTACCCACCCCGACCAGGGCGACCGACCGGCGCTGAGTAAGCCCCAGAACGTACTCGATCTGATCGATCAGCAGGGCTACGTCGTAGCCGACACCCCGGGTGCCGTAGGAACCAAGGTGCGACAGATCCTTGCGGAGCTTAGCGGAGTTTACTCCCGCGGCCGTGGCCAACCATTCGCTGGAAACTGTCTCGTGACCGTTTTCAGCCAGGTTATGCAGGGCGCGGAGGTACTCGGGAAGTCGGGCGACGGTCGCCTCCGGCAGGTCCGGCAACGCCGGCACGGCGACCGGGCGTTCGGGCGCGCCGGGCGGACGGTGCTGACTCATGAAACTCCGTGCAGTGGGATCCTGGGCCAACTCCGCCGGGCCGGGTCGGGACTCCCGCTGGCCACCGAGGAGACCGGCTGTGCTAGCGGGGCGGGTCGGAACTACAGAGTAAGCGCTTGTGAAGACACGCACAAATCGCGATCTTGGTCGCCCACGACGCGACTCCACCCGTCCCCCCCGTTCCACAAGATCAATGTCTCGACTCCGCCCACGCCGTCCGGCGATTATTACTCAATTACGACTTCTCTGACCAATCACACGGGGGCGCGTCGCCCCCACTTCCCGACCGGCGTGATAGCACCGCGCGCTCTCCCCAGGGTGGTAGCGCCAGCACCTCCAGAATTTCGGCGGCGGGCAGGATGGGTGGCTTCGGTCTAACTGCCTAGCCTCGGGGGATGACCGCTGCACGCGTGGCCGCCACCCCCACCTCCAGCCCGCCGCGCACCCTGCTCCGCCAGCTCCTGCGCGACTCCGGCTACGTCCTCTCCGGCCTGCCCCTCGCCCTGGTCGGCATCGTGCTGGCCGCCACCGGGATCTCCCTCAGCCTCGGCCTGCTGGTGACCACGCTGGGCCTGCCGATCCTGACCGGAACGCTCTACGCCGTCCGCGTCCTGGCCGACCTCGAACGACTCTGGCTGCCCTCGGTGCTGAGCATGCCCCGGATCCGCCCGGTCTACCGGAGCCCCGATCCGAATGCCGGCTTCTGGGGCCGGGCCCTGGCGCCGGTACGCGATCCGCAGTCCTGGCTCGACCTGCTCCACGCGTTCAGCAAGCTGCTGGTGGCGGCTCCCGCCTTCGCCATCCTGGTCAGTTGGTGGTCCGTGGCGCTCGCCGGCGTCTGCTACCCGATATATGACCGGTATCTGCCGCACGGCCCGGACAGCACTTCCCTCAGTGAGCTCCTCGGGATGGGTGACGGTGCCGGCGCCCGGATCTTCCTGTACACCGCCATCGGTCTCTTCGCCCTGCTCACCCTGCCGCTGGTGGCCCGCGCGTGCGCGCGGACCGAGGGTGGCCTGGCCCGCGCCCTACTCACCGGCGTGGCCGAGCTACGAAACCGGATCACCACCCTCGAAGAACAAAAACGCGCGTTCGCCTCCGCCGAGGCGCACGCGCTGCGCAAGCTGGAGCGCGACATCCACGACGGGCCACAGCAACGGCTGGTCCGACTCGCGATGGATCTCAGCCGGGCCCGCGAGCAGCTCTCCAACAATCCGGTAGCGGCCGGGCACACCCTCGACGAGGCGGTTGACCAGACCCGGGAGACCCTCACCGAGCTGCGTGCGCTGTCCCGGGGCATCGCACCGCCCATCCTGGTTGACCGTGGGCTACCGAGCGCCCTCGCGGCGCTGGCCGGACGCGGGCTGATCCCGATCGAGCTACAGGTTGACGCCGGGCTCGGCGAGCCCGGCGGCCGGCTCGACCCGGCCGTGGAGAGCACCGCGTACTTCGTGGTCGCCGAGGCGCTCACCAACGTCGCCAAGCACAGCCGGGCCACCGAGTGCCGGGTACTCGTGGAACGGGCCGGACGGCGACTTCGGGTGGGCATCGACGACGACGGCCAGGGCGGCGCACACCTGGCCAAGGGGCACGGACTGGTCGGCATCGCGGATCGGGTCCGGGCCGCCGGCGGGCAACTCCACGTGACCAGCCCCGCCGGCGGCCCCACCGAGATCCGCGCCGAACTCCCCGCGACGACCGGAAAGTGGTAGGAACGCAGCCATGCGGATCGTGATCGCTGATGACGCCGTCCTGCTCCGAGAAGGGCTGATCCGACTCCTCACCGAACGCGGCCATCAGGTGGCGGCCGCCGTCGGTGACGGCGATGCCCTGGTGCAGGCGGTGGTCACCCACCGCCCCGACGTGTCGATCGTTGACGTACGAATGCCGCCGTCGCACACCGACGAAGGGCTCCGAGCCGCCGTGCAGGCACGTGCTCTGGTGCCGGCGACGCCGATCCTGGTGCTCTCCCAGTACGTCGAGGTCTCCTACGCCGACGACCTGCTGGCCACCGGGGCCGGGGTCGGCTACCTACTCAAGGACCGGGTGGCCGCGATCGGCGAGTTCCTCGACGCGCTGGACCGGGTCGCCGCCGGGGGCACCGTCCTCGACCCCGAGGTGATCACCCAGCTCTTCGCCCGCCGCCGCCGCGACGATCCGCTGCGGGACCTGACCCCGCGCGAACGTGAGGTACTGGGTTTGATGGCCGAGGGCCACTCCAACACCGCGATCGCCCGCACGCTGGTGGTGACCGACGGCGCGGTCGAGAAGCACGTCCGCAACATCTTCACCAAGCTCGACCTCCCGCCGGACGTCGAGCAGCACCGCCGGGTCCGCGCTGTCCTGGCCTACCTCCGCGGCTGAGGCGAGCGCATGATCAATGCAGGTGGGCCAGCGCGACCGCCTCGGTGAGGGTCTCCGCGACCGGATGGCCGGAGGCCCGCAGCCGGGCGGGGTCGGTGAGGCCCCCGGCGTAGAGGACCGCGCGGCCCCCGACCGATCGGGCCGCTTCGGCGTCGTCGAGCGAGTCGCCGATCAGCACCACATCCCGGCCGTCCTGCCCCAGCTCGGCCAGGTGCCGGGTCAGTGACTCGGCCTTCCGGTCCCCACCGACCTCGGTCCGGAGCCCGTCGACCCGCAGGAAGTGCTTGGTCAGCCCGTAGGTCTGCACGGTCGGCACCAGAGCCTCGTGGAACCACATGGACAGCAACGACTGGCTTCCGGGCCAGGACGAAATCGCGTCCACCGCGTCATGCGCCAGCGCGCAGGTGGTCAGCCCGTCCAGGTACGCCTCGTGGAAGATCTTGTCCAGCTGGCCGAACGCCGCCTCGTCCACGGCCTGCCCGAGCACCTCGGCGTAGTAGTCCGCGATCGGTCGGCGAAACCGAACCCGATGCTCGTCGGCGGTCACCGCCGGCCCACCGACGCTGGCGAAGGCGACATTGGTCGAGGCCACGATCAGGTCCAGATCGTTGAGCAGGGTTCCGTTCCAGTCCCAGACCAGGTGCGGGTGCGCAGAACTCATCGCCGCACCCTACCTGGCAGCCTCAGAGCTGAGGAGTGGTCAGATCGCGGAGCAACCGCTCCTCCTCGACCCGCCAGTAGCCGTGCTCCTTGCCGTCGAGCAGCACCACCGGCAGCCGGTCCCCGTACTCGCGCTCCAGCTCCACATCGTCGGTGACGTCCTTCTCCACCCACCGGTCGTTGGTGACCGACACCACCCGTTCCAGCGCCGCCTTCGCGTCTTCGCAGAGGTGGCAACCAGGCCGGGTGAGCAGGGTGAGGCGGGGTTCACGCATCGGTCTCCTCCGTGGGGACGGCCCCGGCCCGACGACCGGAGCAGGGTCTTGCGGCGCGTACGCGTGGACAGTTTCGCCGTTGGCGAGATGCGGCACACCCAGTACCGCCCTGCGCCACACCTCGGTGACCGGCGAGCACCAGCTTCACCTCGCGCGGGAAGCGTTCACACCGACGCCGGCCACCTCCTGCCCAGCCGTCGAGTTTGGCACAGCGGGCAACGACCGCCCGCACCGGCGCCGAGAGAGCACACGGGGGTCTACCGGCGGCGCGCCGGGCATCGGGACCTCCCTCGGCCCGTCCTACCCATGGGACTTAACCGTCACGTACCGCGAGATCAACCGTCACCTGCCGTGAGACCCAGTGGCACCCTCCACCTGCCACCACGGGCGACCGCTGCCGCCATCTCGTCCCCTCCGGCCAGCCGGCACCCACCTTGCCGCGATCATCCACACCCCGACCCACCTGGGCGTCTCCTCCAAACACCGGGGAATCCGAAAGTCAACCGCACACGACGGACAACTGGTCCGGCAGCAGTGCGACACGACCGGAAATACTTTGGCCCTGTGTAACGGACTTGCCACGCGCGGGTGACGTTGACCCTTATCATCACTCGGGTCAGCTCACCCCGTTTTCCGTGAGTCGACAACCCCTCAGCCCGAGGAGGCCCCCGTGCCCGACAGCGCATTGGACCAGCACCTCAAGGGGAGCTGCCACGCACCGGCAACCCCCCCAGCCACACCATGCGTGCCCGACCGACCCCACCTCACCGGGGACCCGGGCCGCGGGACGGAGGTGCCCCGATGACGACGTTCGGCTACGCGCAGCGGCCAATCGGCCTGGGTGACCCGCCCGCCCGATCCGCGACGAATGAACGGCTGACACCCCGCGGGCCCCGGGATGACGGCCGGCTCGCCGCCCGGAGCGACAACGGGGTACGCAGCCGTCCGCATCCCAACGAAACCCCCGCCCGGAGCGGGCCGCCGGGCGCGAACGCCAAACCGATCGAGGCCCGGGTGGCCTCGCCAGCCCGGCCGGCCATGCCCGTACAGGGCCGCCGGAGCGCCGACCCACCCGCCAGCGCCGACTCCGCCGGCACCGACACGGCGGTGCTCCCCGCGCTGCCCGCCAGCACACCCGCCACCGGCTTTCCGAGCCGTCCCGACCCGTCCGACCCGGCCACCGAGATCTGGGCCCTGGTCGAGCGCGCACAGGCCGGGGAGGCCGAAGCCTTCGGCCTGATCTACGACCGGTACGTGGACACCGTCTTCCGGTTCGTCTACTTCCGGGTCGGTAACCGCCAGCTGGCGGAGGACCTCACCTCCGACACCTTCCTCCGGGCGCTGAAGCGAATCGGTAGCTTCACCTGGCAGGGCCGAGACCTCGGGGCCTGGCTGGTGACGATCGCCCGCAACCTGGTGGCGGACCACTTCAAGTCCGGCCGTTACCGGCTCGAGGTAACCACCGGCGACGTCCTCGACGCCGAACGCGAAGACCGGGGGCCGGAAGGCAGCCCGGAGGCGGCCGTGGTCGAGCACATCACCAACGTCACCCTGCTCGGCGCGGTCAAGCAGCTCAACCCGGAGCAGCAGGAGTGCATTGTGCTCCGCTTCCTCCAAGGCTTCTCGGTGGCGGAGACGGCGCGGGCCATGGGCAAGAACGAGGGCGCGATCAAGGCCCTGCAGTACCGGGCGGTTCGCGCCCTCGCCCGACTACTCCCGGACGGCTTCCGGGCATAACCACGCTGGCGGCGGCGGTGACGCCCAGGCAGGTCGAGCTCCGATGACATCAATCACTTTCCGGGCTTTTTCTCCACCACTGGCCCCGTAACCCCGACCCGGCGCGGCGCGTTCATCCGGGTGCGACCGATGCAGTCCCGGCGTCCCCCGGGTTCTCGGTTCCGGCCCCACCGCCGGCCCCGAGCCTCCCGCGACGCCCACCGTCCTCGGTCGTCGGTGACGATCGCGGCCAACCGGCCGCGCCCAGCGAGGGAGGTGCCAGCGGTGAACAGCGACCTCTTTATCTCCCGTCGGCGCGCCAGGCGTTTCGCGCAACTACTCGACGAAGCGAACGGCGGCCGACGACACCACGTCCGATCTCGGGTTGACGAAAAGCTCACCGACCTCGTCGCGGTCGGGCACCAAGTTGGTGACGCTGCCCCGACGGTCGAGGTCAGTGCCGAGTTCCGGACCGGCCTACGGGCGATGCTGCTGGCCACCGCCGAACGCGAGGGCCTCGGCCGACCCGCCCCGGCGGCCACCACCGACCAGACCGAAAAACGCCCGGCGCCACACCGCTCCCCCCTGCTCCCCGCCGTTACCGCGCGGCGAGCCCGGGCCCGCGGTGCGATCCTGATCGGCATCGCGACCGGCGCCGTCGCCGTCTCCGGCATCTCCGCGGCCAGTGAGAACGCGGTACCGGGCGACGCGCTGTACGGGATGAAGCGGTCGACCGAGCGTGCGCAGCTCGCGTTGACCGGCTCGGACCACAGCCGGGGGCAGCTCTTCCTGGACTTCGCGCGGACCCGCCTGAGCGAGGCGGCCCAACTGCGCGACGACCGGGCCGGTTACAGCGGGGTCCTGGACGATATGGACGCCGACACCCGCCAGGGCGTACGCCTGCTCACCACCGCCGCGGTGCAGGCCTCCGACCGGACAGCACTGGACGTGGTTGACGCCTTCGTCGCCGCGCAGCGTACGGCGGTCAGCGAGCTTGTGGGCGACCGGCCCCGCGCCGACCGTGACCGCACCGAGCACTCACTCGCGCTCCTCGGAGACGCCCTTGAGCGCTCGGGCGCGCTGCGCGCCGCCATCGACTGTGGCCTGCCCGCGCCGAACGGCAGCGACACGCTCGGTCCCACGCCGGCGAGCTGCCCCGCCAACCGCTGACGCCGGCCGAGGCGGGCCGACCCCACTCCATCCACGGAGCCAACGACCGGCGACGGGCCACGGCACACCTGGGTCGATTGCCTCGTTGCGGGCCCGCCCCGGTGCGCCACCCGGCTACCCTCGCCAGGTGGCGCACAATGCGCCGGTCGTCCGGAGGGGGAGCGCGTGGCCAGCCGAAAGGTGCCGGTGAGCACCGACACCCGCAGTCCCCTCCCCGCGGAGAGTTCGGCCGCCGGTGCACCGACCCCGCCGCCGGATCGGGCCGCGGCTGCCTTCTTCGACGTGGACAACACCTTGATGCAAGGAGCATCGATCTACTGGTTCGCCCGCGGACTCGCCGCGCGCAACTACGTCACCACCAGCGACCTACTCCGCTTCGCCTGGCAGCAGCTGCGGTTCCGGGTACTCGCCACCGAGCATGTCGGCGACATGTCGCAGGTCAAGGAGGCCGCGCTCGCGTTCGTCGAGGGCTGGCAGGTGGAGGAGGTGGAGCGCCTCGCCGAGGAGATCTTCGACGAGCTGATGGCGCCCCGGATCTGGGCCGGCGCGCGGCGGCTCGCTCAGGACCACCTCGACGCCGGGCAACGGGTTTGGCTGGTCAGCGCCGCGCCGGTGGAGATCGGCCGGGTGATCGCCGCCCGGCTGGGGCTCACCGGTGCCATCGGAACGGTGGCCGAGGTGGTTGACGGCGCCTACACGGGACGGCTGGTCGGCGACCTGATGCACGGGCCCGCGAAGGCGGAGGCGGTGACCCGGCTCGCCGCGGCGGAAGGGCTGGAACTCTCCCGCTGCACCGCCTACAGCGACTCCGCCAACGATCTGCCGATGCTCGCCGCGACCGGCCGAGGGGTCGCCGTCAACCCGGATTCCGCGCTGCTGCGGGAGGCCCGCCGACGCGGATGGGAGGTACGGGACTTCCGTACCGGGCGCCGGGCGGTCAAGATCGCCGTCCCGTCCACCGCCGCCGTCGGGCTGGTCGCCGGAGCGGTCACCGCGGGGCTGGCGCGGCACCGCCGCCGCTCGTCCGTCCGGACGTGAGCTCCCCCGCCAACGCGCTCCCGTCGCCGTCACCGGGCGGTTGAGTCGGCCGGAACCAGGGTTGGCGTCGGGTCGTTGGTGTGGGCGAGGTGGCCGAACTGACGCCACAGCCCCCCGACGAGCAGCGCCGAGCCGACGAAGGCGAACCAGAATGGACCGGTCATCCCGAGCAGGGTGACCAGCGGGCCGCCGAGCGCCGCGCCGACCACCAGCCCGCCGAACCCACTCATGGTGTAGATGCTGCTGACCCGACCCTGGAAATAGATCGGAACCGCCCGCTGCCGAATGGTCAGGGCGGTGGCGCCCCAGGCGAACGCGTGCGCCCCGAAAACGAAGAGGATGCCCGAGGCGACCCAGGGCGAGGTGGTGACGGCGAGACCGAGGTGGGTGAGGGTTTCGATGATCAGCCCGGCCCGCATGACGCCCCCGAGGCTCACCCGGCGGGTGAGCCAGCCGTACCCGACGGTGGCGAGCAGCCCGCCGGCCGCCATCGCCGTATTGATCAGGCCGAAGCCGACGGCGCCGAGGCCGAGCCGCGCCTCGGCGTAGAGCACCAGGATGGACCAGGCGGCGCCGTAGGTGATGTTGAAGAACAGGGCGGTCAGGCAGAGCGTCCGAACGGCCGGATGACGGACCGCCAAGCGGAACCCCGCCCCGATGTCACTGCGCAGATCACGGGGCTGGCCCGCCGATTCCCGCTCCCGCGGCGGCAGCGACACCCGGGACACCAACAGCAGTCCGGCCGCGAGGAAAACCGTGTTGGTGGCGAAGGGCCAGGACCGACCGGCCGCGAAGAGGACGGCCCCGAGCGCCGGGCCGGCCAGTTTGTTCAGCGTGATGACACCGGCCAGGACGCGGGCGTTGGCGATCGCCAGGTCCTCCCGACGCACCAGCATCGGCGTCAGCGTCCCGGTCGTGTTGTCCACGAACACCTCGGCGGCGGCGAGCAGCGCCAGCGTCAGCAGCACCACCGGCACCGATACCCGGTCGGTCACCAACGCCCCGACCAACACGCCCAGCGCGCCGACCCGGACCGCGTTCGCCACCAGCACGATCCGCCGCCGGTCGAGACGATCGGAGAGCACGCCGGCCCAGAGGCCGAACACCAGCTGCGGCGCCCAACGCAGCAGGGCCGCCAGCGCGACCAGGAACGGGTTGGTGGTCAACGACGCCACCAGCAGCGGCCCGGCCGCCACCGCGATCCCGTCGCTCAGGTTCGTCGCCCACGACGAGGCCAGCAACCAACGGAACCCACTGCCCAACCGAGCTGGCGCGACCGCCTCGACGACTCTCCGCACAACGAGCACCGTACGAGGGCACCGGTCGATCGCAACCGCATTTGCCCCCGCCCCGGGCTCGCCGCCGGTGGCGCCCCGGTCAGGGGCCGAACGGGTCCGGCCGCTGCTCCAGCAGCCGGTGCAGGGTCTGCTGAATGGTCTCCCGCACCTGGTCAGCGAGGTTGAACACGACCAGCGGGTCATCGGCCGAGTCGGTCAGGTGCTCGGTGATGATCGGCGGGCAGAACTCGATCAGCCATTTACTCGGCAGCGGCACCATGCCCAGCGGGCCGAGCCAGGGGAAGGTCGGCGTGACGGGGAAGTACGGCAGCTTCAGCAGTCGGGCGAGGGGCTTAACATCGGCGAGCATCGGGTAGGTCTCCTCGCCCCCGACTATCGCCACCGGCACGATCGGGGTTCCCGTACGCAACGCCGCGGAGACGAAGCCGCCCCGACCGAATCGTTGTAGCTTGTAGCGCTCCGCGTACAGCTTGCCGACGCCCTTGAAGCCCTCGGGGAAGACGCCGACTAACTCACCGGAGTCGAGCAGCCGCTCGGCGTCCGGGTTGCAGGCGACCGTGCCGCCGCCCTTGCGGGCGACCGCCGACACCACCGGAACCCGGAAGACGAGGTCCGCGCCGAGCAGGCGGAGAAACCGGTGCTGCGGGTGCTGGTCGTGGATCATCGCCGAGAGGATCAGCGCGTCCAGGGCCACCGTGCCGGAGTGGTTGCCCACCACGAGGCCGGCTCCCGCGTCGGGCACATGCTCCAGCCCGGTGACCTCGGTGCGGAACCAGTCGCGGTAGAGCAGCCGCACCAGCGGATGAAACACGGACCTGGTGAGCTGCGGGTCGAAGCCGAACTCGTCGATCTCGTAGTCGCCGGCGAGGCGTCCACGCAGAAACGCCAGCCCGCTCGCCACCTTCCGGTCCCAGTGATCGCCGGGCTGTTCGGAGAGCATCCCGGCGGTCACGACTGCTCCCCAGCGGCAGCGGAGCGGACCTGCCGGACCCCATCGAGCACCAGCTGCTCAGCGGCGGCGAGGCGTTCCCGGGTCACCACGATCCCGTTGCGGTGGGCGCGGATGAAGTCGTCGAAGGCGGCGGCGGTCGAGCGTGGGGTGAAGCCGTACTCCCGCTGGAGCCGGCTGGTGTCCACGACCCGACCGTGTACGAAGAGGTCGACCTGGTCCAACCCGTAGCGGCCGAAGCCGAGCGTGCGGGCCAGCGCGGCCGCCCCGGAGAGGCCCGGCTCCAGCACCGGCACCGCGACCCGGCCAGCCCGTCGAATGGCCTGGGAGAGCGCCAGCACCCCGGAGCCGGCGACGTTGTAGGTGCCGGGATGGTCCCGCACGACCGAGCGGTGCAGCACCTCCAGCGCGTCCTCGAAGTGCAGGAACTGCAGCCGCGGGTCGCGGCCGAACACGGTGGGCACCAGCGGTTGGGCGAAGTAGCGGGTGAGCGTGGTGTCGGCGGTCGAGCCGATGAACGGCGCGAACCGCAGCACGGTGGCGGTCACGTCGGGGCGGCGGCGGCGAAACCCACGCACGTACCCCTCGATGTCCAGGATGTCCCGGCCGAAGCCACCGCGCGGTACCTCCCGCGGCTCGGTCTCCTCGGTGAAGACCGCCGGGTCACGGAAGGACGCGCCATAGGCGGCGGTCGAGGAGCGGACGACGAGCTTGCGCAGCCGGGGCGCGTGCTGCGCGGCGGCCAGCAGCTGCATCGTGCCGATGATGTTCTGTTCCTTCATGGCCGCGCGGCCCCCGTGCTGTGGGTCGGGAGCACTGATCAGGGCCAGGTGCACGACGGCGTCAACGTCGAGGTCGGCGAGGAGGCCGCCGATCGAACCCGCGTCCACCCGGACCCGCTCGACCCCGTTGAGCAGGTCGGTGAGCTCCCCACCTGCCGCGGGTGGATCGACTCCGATAACCCGCCCGACCCGCGGGTCGGCGGCGAGCCGCGCGGCGACGTGCGCGCCGAGGTAGCGGCTGACCCCGGTCACGACAACGACCCCCGGGGCGCCGGAGGGGCCACCGGGGGTCATGCCGCACACCGTCCCCGGCAGGCGGGATCGAGCCGGAACATCCGCGGCTTGATCACCTAAGCCTCCGAGGGTCGACAGCTGGCACGTGATGACGGTGCCGGGCCCAGCCCGGCACCGACTCACTTGCCGAGACGGCGACGCTGGACGCGGGTCTTGCGCAGCAGCTTGCGGTGCTTCTTCTTAGCCATGCGCTTGCGGCGCTTCTTGACCACCGAGCCCATACGACAGCCTTTCGATGCAATGTGCGGGGCGGACCGGATGACACCGGCATCCGCTTGCGGACAACGGACCGGACCTGCGGGACGGGCGGCGGAGCGCATCTGTGGTCACGGTCGGGTCCAGGGTAGCCGGGAGGCATCAGCAGGACCAACGCGGCCCCTCGATGCTGGTCATCACGGCCGCTTCCCGCCCGCGAACGCCCTCAGGCAGTTTCCTGGAAGGCCCCGCGCAGGTACTCGTGCACCGCGTGCTCGGGGACGCGAAACGACCGGCCGACCCGGACGGCGGCGAGCTCGCCGCTGTGCACCAAACGGTAGACCGTCATCTTCGACACCCGCATGACCGTCGCCACCTCGGCGACGGTGAGGAACCTGACCCCCGACAGCTGGCCGTCGGACCGCAACCCGGCCATGGCTCACCGACCCATCCCATGCCCGGCGCGTGCTATCCCGACGGGGCTTCCGCCGGACCGGCGACGCGCGTGTTACCAGTACGGTAACGGGGCCGATGTGACCGGCGCGAACCCTTCGGACAAACCGTACTGATTCATACCAGCGGAGTCCGGACGGACCGCCTCAGCCGCCGGGCAGCGCCGCTCGGCCCCACGGAGCCCGGTGGCGCCGGTGGCGCCACCGGTGCCACCGGACGAGCGCCCCGAGCCGCTTCCGGACGCGGACCGGGGCTCCGTGCTGGGAGCGGGCACCAGTGTGTCAGGGCGCTCGTCGGGGCCCGACACCGGTAGATCATGACTGCCGCCGCGGGCGTGACCACCGGCCCACCAGGCTCGGCTACCGGCCCACCAGGCCTGGCTACCGGCCCATCAGGGCGTGGGCGAGAAACCCCAGATTGGCGGGGCGCTCGGCCAGCCGACGCATGAGATAGCCGAACCATTCCTCGCCGTACGGCACGTACGAGCGCACGGTGTATCCGTCGCCGATCAGGCGGGCCTGATCGGCGGAGCGGATGCCGTAGAGCATCTGGAACTCGAACTGGTCCGGCCCCCGGTCGAACCAGCGGGCCCGGTCCTCGCCGATCGCGATCAGGCGGGGGTCGTGCGTGGCGAGCATCGGGTAGCCGGCCCCGGCCAGCAGAATGCTCAGGCAGCGTACGTAGGACCGGTCCACGTCCCGGGCGGACTGGTAGGCCACCGATTCGGGCTCCCGGTACGCGCCCTTGCAGAGCCGAACCCGGGAACCGGCGCCGGCCAGCTGCCGGCAGTCGGACTCGGTCCGGCGCAGATACGCCTGGAGCACCGCCCCAGTGGACGGATAATCCGCGCGCAGCTTGTCCAGGATGTCCAGAGTGGAATCGGTCGTGGTGTGGTCCTCCATGTCGAGGGTGACCGTGGTGCCCCCGGCCTCGGCCGCCGCGCAGATCGCCCGGGCGTTGTCGTAGGCGAGCTGCTCGTCGAAGGTCTGCCCGAGCGCGGAGAGCTTGACGCTCACCTCCGCGGCGGGGGTGAGCCCGTCGGCGGCGAGCGCCGCCAGCAGGTCGAGGTACTCGTCACGAACGGCGCTGGCCTGCTCGGGTGTGACCGTGTCCTCACCGAGGTTGTCGAGGGTGACCGTGAGCCCGTCGGCGACGAGGGCGCGGGTCACCCGCAACGCGTCCTCGGGCCGGGGGCCGGCGACGAACCGGTGCACCACGTTCCGAGTGAAGGGGGATGTCGCCACGAGCCGCTCGCACCGCGATGACCGGGCCGCAGCGAGAATTACGGTACGAAGCATGGGCTGAAGAGTAGCGCTCATAGCAGCAAAATGGCGGTGCTGTCACATCGCGCTACATCGACACGTCGGATGCCCGGGAAGTCGTCTACGGTGGGTGACGTGAACTTCGACGCGTACGCCCGGACCGGAGTTGATCTGATCAATATCCGGCTGGACGACCTCGACGCCCTCCGTTCGCTCTTCCCCGAGGACATCGCGTGGATGCGGGACGCGGTGTCGGAGCGAGATCTCACTATCTTCCGACGGGCGCAGAAGCGACTTCGTGACGTCTTCGAATACGGTACGTCGGGACGGGACATCCAAGCCGTCGCCGAGTTGAACGCCCTGTTGGAGGCGTACCCGGTGCAGCCGCGCATCTCCGGGCATGACTCCAGTGACTGGCACATGCACGTCACCAGCCGCGGCGCCTCGGTGAGTGCGGAGTACCTGGCCGGTGCGGTCTGGGGGCTGTCGGTGTGGCTCTGTGAATACGGCAGCGCCCGCTTCGGGGTCTGTGCGGACGAGCGGTGCGGCAACGTCTATCTGGACACCTCGTCGAACTGCTGCCGGCGGTTCTGCTCGGAGCGCTGCGCCACCCGCTCCCACGTGGCGGCGCACCGGGCCCGCAAGCGGGCCGCGATCCGCGACCGGGTCACGGTGGCGGCGCAGTCCGCCGCCCCGGCCGACAACCTGACCGCGATCAGCTGAGCGTCGACCTTCCGCCGGGGACGCGCCGCCGGCTAGGCTCCGGCTTCCCCGTCGCCCGGCCGTGCCGGTTCCGGCCCGGCGGGGGTTGCGGCCGGGAGGTCGTCGAGGTGCTGACGGGCGAAGGCCAACGCCGCCCGTAGGTCCGCCTCCCGGACCGCGCGGCCCTTCGCCCGCCGGGTTGACACCTCCACCGCCACCGAGCCGGTGAAGCCTCGGCCGGCGAGCGAGCGCAGTAGCTCGGCGCAGGGCTGGGTCCCTCGCCCGGGGACGAGATGCTCGTCGCGCCCCTCACCGGTGCCATCGCCCAGGTGAACGTGGGCCAGGCCGGCGCCCATCCGGTCGGCCAGCTCCAGCGCGTCGGTGTGGGATGCGGCGCAGTGCGACAGGTCAAGGGTGTAGGTGGGGTATCCCGTCACCGTCGGGTCCCACCCCGGGGCGTACGGGACGAACCGCCGCCCCGCCATCCGCACCGGATACATGTTCTCGACCGGGAAGCTGATGCCACTGAACCGCCCGGAGACCTCGGCCAAGCCCTCGGCGAAGTTGCGGGCGTAGTCCCGCTGCCAGGTGAACGGGGGGTGCACCACCACGGTCGGCGCGCCCAGCGCCTCGGCCAGCTCTCCGGATCGGCGCAGCCGCTCCCACGGGTCGGCGCTCCACACCCGCTGGGTAACCAGCAGACACGGGGCGTGCACGGCGAGCACCGGCACGCCGTAGTGCTTGGCGAGCCCGGTCAGGGCGTCAGCGTCCTGGCTGACGGCATCGGTCCAGACCATCACCTCGACACCGTCGTAGCCGAGCGTCGCAGCCAACTGAAAAGCCGCCGCGGTCCGCTCGGGGAAGACCGACGAGGTGGATAGGAGAACCGGAACTCGGGAGGACACAGCATCGAGAGTAGCGGGCACCGAGAGGGATCTTCAGGATGAACCCCGGCAAATACCGCGGAAGCCGAGAAAGTGTCACATCGGTGCGAGCTGATCCAGGCGGCGTAGGATCACCCCCTCCCGCAACGCCCACGGGCAGATCTCCAGGGTGCTGATGTCCAGCCGGCGCATCGCCGCCTCGGCGACCACCGCACCGGCCAACAGCTGATGCGCCCGGCCGGCGCTGACCCCGCCCAGCTCGACCAGCTGCGCCGGGGGAATGTGCCGGATGAACCCGAGCACCTGCCGTAGCCCGGCCCGGGTGAGCCGACGGCGGGCCCAGACGCCGGCCCCGGAGGGGGCCGCCCCAGCGAGGCGGGCCAGGGTCCGGAAGGTCTTCGAGGTGGCGACCGGGCGCTCCCAGCCCACCTTGTTCAGCTCCCCGGCCACCGCGTCGAGCTGGCCGTCCACGTACGCCCGCAGCTGATCCACCTGCTCGACCCCGGGCGGGGTGGTACTGCCCGCAGCGACCCGGAGCTGGCGACGGGTGAGCCGGCCAGCGCCCAGCGGCAACGACACCGCCGCGTCCGGGTCCTCGTCGATGCCCGCCGCGATCTCCAGCGAGCCCCCACCGATGTCGAGCACCAGCAGCCGTCCGGCCGACCAGCCGAACCAGCGGCGCACCGCGAGGAAGGTCATCCGGGCCTCGTCGGCGCCGGTGAGGACCTCCAGCCGAACCCCGGTCTCCGCCTGGACCCGGGCCAACACCCCCACCGAGTTGGTGGCGTCCCGCACCGCGGAGGTGGCGAACGCGATCAGATCGTCGGTGCCCAGCCCCAACGCGGACTCCTTCGAGGACGCGACCGCCCGCACCAGGGAATCCGCACCGGCGGTGGTGAGCGCGCCATCCGGACCGATCTGCTCGGCCAGTCGTAGCACCACCTTCTCGGAGTGCGCCGGCCAGGGGTGTGCGCCCCGGTGCGCGTCCACCACCAGCAGGTGCACCGTGTTGGATCCAACATCAAGGACGCCCAGCCGCATGAGGCAAACCCTAGAGGCAACACCCGGCCGCGGCGCGCCGGGCCAGCCATCCGCCGAAGCGTACGCTGGTCAGGTGAGAGGGCAGATCGAGCTCCGTACCCGGCCGAACGATCCACGCGGCCGGGAGGTCCCGCTGGACTTCCCCCGGGAGTGGATCGAATTCGGCGACCCGGCCGACGACACCCACCTGATCCGGGCCGACCTGACCTGGCTGCTGTCCCGGTGGACCTGCGTCTACGGGCGTGGCTGTCACGGCATCAGCGCCGACCGCCCCGCCGACGGCTGCTGCTCACACGGTGCGTTCTTCACCGACTCCGACGACGAACAGCGGGTCCGGTCGGCGGTCAGGCGGCTGACCCCGGGGACCTGGCAGCACCACCGGCGGGGCTTTGAGAACTGGACCGAGACCGACACGGTTGAGGAGAAGAGACCGGCCCGACGGACGGCCACCCGGCCCGACGGCCCCTGCGTTTTCCTCAACGACGCCGACTTTCCCGGCGGGGCGGGCTGCGCCCTGCACGCCCAGGCGCTCCGCGACGGTGTCCACCCGCTGGAGTACAAGCCGGATGTCTGCTGGCAGCTGCCGGTCCGCCGCGAACAGGAGTGGGTCCAGCGCCCGGACGGCACCAGGGTGCTGCTCTCCACACTCGGGGAGTTCGACCGCCGCGGCTGGGGCGCCGGCGGGCACGACCTGGACTGGTGGTGCACCTCGTCCCCGGACGCGCACGTGGCGACCGAACCGATGTACGTCTCGTACGCCCCCGAGCTGACCGCCCTGATCGGTGCGCCCGCGTACACCGAGCTAGCCGCGCTGTGTGCCGCCCGCGCCCGCCGCGGGCTGGTCGCCCCGCACCCGGCCGACCCGGACTGACCACGCACCACGCCGGCGCGGGACGGGGCTCAGCGCCGGCGTCCGGTCACGGCTCGAACTTGTAGCCCAGGCCCCGCACGGTGACGATGTAACGGGGAGCGGACGGCTCCGGCTCGACCTTGGAACGCAGCCGCTTGACGTGCACGTCGAGGGTCTTCGTGTCGCCGACGTAGTCGGCCCCCCAGACCCGATCGATCAGCTGGCCCCGGGTGAGCACCCGACCGGCGTTGCGCAGCAGCAACTCCAGCAGCTCGAACTCCTTCAACGGCAGCTGCACCGGGGCGCCGCCGACCGTGACCACGTGCCGTTCGATGTCCATCCGGACCAGGCCCGCGGCCAACGTCGCCGCGCCGGTCTCCACCGTCTCGACGCTCTTGCGGCGCAGCACCGCACGGATCCGGGCGACGAGTTCCCGCGGCGAGTACGGCTTCGTCACGTAGTCGTCGGCGCCGATCTCCAACCCGACCACCTTGTCGATCTCGCTGTCCCGAGCGGTGACCATGATGATCGGCACGTGCGACCGCTGCCGGAGCTGCCGACACACCTCAGTGCCGGACATCTCGGGCAGCATCAGGTCGAGCAGCACGATGTCGGCACCGGTCCGATCGAACTCGGTGAGGGCGGAGGTGCCAGTCGCGGCAACCGAAACCTCGAAACCCTCCTTACGGAGCATGTACGACAGGGCATCGGAGAACGACTCCTCGTCCTCGACCACCAGAACGCGGCTCAACGAACGTTTCCTTTCAACTGTCACGTCTGCTGGGACTCGGCCGGTTCGGCCTCGATCTCAGCCGAGGGCGGTATCACCAAAAGATCGTCCGGGGGGCGGGCGGGGAGTCGGAGGGTGAACGTCGAGCCCTCGTCGGGAGTGCTCGCGACCTCCACCCGTCCGCCGTGGTTACTGGCGATGTGCTTCACGATGGCGAGCCCGAGACCGGTGCCGCCGGTAGCGCGGGACCGGGCCTGGTCGGCCCGGTAGAAACGCTCGAAGATCCGGTCCACGTCGCCCGGGCCGATCCCGATGCCCTGGTCGGTGACGGAGATCGTGACGTGTTCGTCGTCGCGCCGGGCGGTGACCCGGACGGCAGTGTCCTCACCCGAGTAGTTGATGGCGTTCTCGACCAGGTTCGACACGGCGGTGGCCAGCTGGGTGTCACTGCCGTACACCGTCAGTCCCCGCTCACCGTCCACCACCACGTCGATCCGGCGGGCGCTGGCGCCGGTCCGGGTCCGATCCACCACCTCGCCGACCACCCAGTCCACGGCGACCGGCTCCGGCGCGGGCTGCGGGTCCGCGCCCTGGAGCCGGGTCAGCTCCAGCAACTCCTGCACCAACCGACCCAGCCGGGTCGACTCATGCCGGATCCGCTCGGCGAACCGGCGAGTGGCAGCCAGATCCTCGGAGAGGTCCGGCTCCTCCTCGTCGACCGGCTCGGTCGCGTCCAGCAACGCCTCGGCGAGGAGCTGGAGCGCCCCGATCGGGGTCTTGAGCTCGTGACTCACATTGGCCACGAAGTCTCGCCGGACCCGGGCCAGCCGGTGCGACTCGGTCACGTCAACAGCTTCCACGGCGACGTGGCCGCCGCCGAGGCCGACCGCCCGCAGATGCACGCCGAGCGGATTCTCCGCGGCGACGCCGTCGCTCCCCCGGGGCAGGTCCAGCTGGATCTCTCGACGTACGCCGGTCCGCCGCACCTGCCCCGCGAGGGTCCGAATCAACGGATGGGCGACGACCGTGCCCGGCGGGCCGCCGGCGCGGAGCAGGCCCATCGCCCGGGCTGCCGGATTGACCAGGACGGGCCCGTCGTCGTCGGCGAGCACCACGACGCCGACCCGGAGGGAGTCGATCGTCCGGCGACCGAGGCCGGACGGCGAACCGTCGGTGCTCGCGTGCCTCCCACCGAGTCGAGGCGAGCCGGACTGGTGGCTCCCGAACCCGGTCGATCCAGCTCGGCGCGCCAGGACCAGCCGGGTCAGCAGCACACCGACCACCAGTCCCGCGGCCACCGCGACGACCACCACTACCCACTCCACCGGGCGATCCTAGGTCCTGGTTAACCCAGCACCCGAACAGACCAGGACGAAACATCCTCACTTCCGCGGGTATTCACCGCCCCGTCCGACCCCGTTCACCAGGGCGTTCCCTCCGGGCCCCGGTACCGCGCGGTCGCTCGGGCCCGCGTCAGCGGCCCTGGTTCGCCACCGCCGCCGCGGCCTCCTGCGCCGCCGCCGGGTCCAGGTAGGTGCCGCCGAGCGTCATCGGACGCAGCTGCGGGTCGAGGTCGTACCGCAGCGGGATCCCGGTCGGGATGTTCAGCTTCGCGATCGCCTCGTCGCTGATCTGGTCCAGATGCTTGACCAACGCGCGTAGCGAGTTGCCGTGCGCGGCCACCAGCACGGTCCGGCCAGCCAGGATGTCCGGCACGATCGAGTCGTACCAGTACGGCAGCATCCGCTCGAAGACGTCCTTCAGGCACTCCGTCCGCGGCATCAGCTCGGTCGGCAGCAGCCGGTAGCGCGGGTCACCGACCTGCGACCACTCGTCTCCGTCCGCGATCGGCGGCGGCGGCGAGTCGTACGAGCGGCGCCAGCGCATGAACTGCTCCTCGCCGTACTCGTCGAGGGTCTGCTTCTTGTTCTTGCCCTGGAGGGCGCCGTAGTGGCGCTCGTTGAGCCGCCACGACCGACGCACCGCGATCCAGTGCCGGTCGGCGGTGTCCAGCGCGAGCTCCGCGGTGCGGATCGCCCGGCGCAACAGGCTGGTGTGCACCACATCCGGCGACAGGTTGTGCTCCCGCAGCAGCTCGCCGCCACGACGCGCCTCGGCCTCTCCCTTGGCGGTCAGGTCCACGTCGACCCAGCCGGTGAAGAGGTTCTTGGCGTTCCAGTCGCTCTCGCCGTGTCGCAGCAGGACCAGCGTCCCGATGGTGGGCCCTTCACTTGCAGTCATGTCGGCCATCCTCCCCCACCGGCCCACCCGTCGCGCGGGAAGGGGTGCTGACCAGCACGGAAAAACCGGATGGCGGAGGGCTCCGCCCCAGCACTAGTTTGTAAGGCCTTGCGCGGAAGCTGATCATTACGGAAACGGGGCGTTGCGTGCGAACGATGCGAGGTTGGTTAGTCGAGACGGCCGGTGGCCTCCCGCGCTCCTTCTGGTACCTCTGGACCGGCACCCTGATCAACCGGCTCGGCTCGTTCGTCCTGATCTTCCTCGCCATCTACCTCACCCAGGAGCGGGGCTTCTCCGCCGCCCAAGCCGGCCTGGTCCTGGGGCTGTGGGGGGTCGGCGGCGCGGTGGGCACCACCGTCGGCGGCACGCTCGCAGACCGGTGGGGCCGCCGGCCCACCCTGCTCACCGCACACCTCGGCGCCGCGAGCATGATGCTCGCCCTCGGCTTCGCCCGGGGCCTCTGGTCCATCGCGCTCGGCGCCCTCCTGCTCGGGCTCTTCGCCGAGGCCGCCCGGCCCGCCTTCGGCGCCATGATGATCGACGTGGTGCCGGCGAAGGACCGGTTGCGTGCCTTCAGCCTGAACTACTGGGCGATCAATCTCGGCTTCGCCTGCGCCGCGATCCTCGCGGGGTTCGCGACCGGGGCCGGCTACCTGCTGCTCTTCGTGGTTGACGCGGTCACCACCCTGATCATGACCCTGGTCATCTTCCTCAAGGTGGGCGAGACCCGCCAACCGCTGGTCGCCACCGGCGGGCCGAAGGCCCCGACCGGGGCGCTGCGCGTCATCCTGACCGACCGGATCTACCTCGGGTTCGTGGCGTTGAACCTCTTCGCCGCGATAGTCATGCTCCAGCACATCTCGATGCTGCCGATCGCGATGGCCGACTCGGGGCTGAGCCCCGCCACCTACGGCTCGGTGATCGCACTCAACGGGGTGCTGATCGTGGTGGGCCAGCTCTTCGTGCCACGGTTGATCAAGGGCCGTAGCCGGTCCCATGTGTTGGCACTGTCGGCGGTGGTACTCGGGGCCGGTTTCGGGCTGACCGCGTTCGCCGAGACCGCCTGGTTCTACGGGCTGACCGTGCTGATCTGGACCGTCGGCGAGATGCTCAACTCGCCGTCCAACGCCACCCTGATCGCCGAGCTCTCCCCGAGTGAGCTACGCGGCCGCTACCAGGGGGTCTTCTCGCTCTCCTGGCAGATCGCCGGCGCCACGGCACCGGTGCTCGGCGGGCTCGTCCGGGAGGGGGCCGGCAACGCCACACTCTGGCTGGGCTGTGCCCTGCTCGGCGGGCTGGTGGCGGTGGCGCACCTGATCTCCGGACCGGCCCGGGAGCGCCGGGCCGCCGCGCTGCGGGCAGTCAACCAACCGCCGCCGGCCCCGGTCGGGCAGCAGCAGGCGACCGGGGTGGGGTGAGCGCCCGCAAGCTGGACGGCACGGCCTCCGGGTACGCGAAACGCCCATCGTGAGTTCGTCACGATGGGCGTTTCGTTGCGTACGACCGGCGGCGGCGGGCGACACTCACCCCCGTAAGCGGCGCCCGCTCACGCCGCCGGTCAACAGGTGGACACCGTCCCCCAACGGTGTTGTTCCACCCGTCCCCGCGCCACACTCGATGCTCGGATCTGATTGATCCTCCGCTCCCCCGAACGGAACCGAGCGTCGCACGGTGCAATAAAGTTAGTTCGCCCGGAATGCGGATACAAATCGACCGGCTGTCTCACCGGTCACAAACCGGCTGCCCCGCGATCCGGCCCGCCCTCCGGCCACCAGCGGTCTACCCGCCGACAACTCCGGCAAACAACTCATCCGTCCTCCCGATCGGGTGACTCTGTACGGAAAAAGTTGCTCATTCTGCCGTCTCGCAGCCGCTCCTGATAGATCAAGTTCAGCTTCCGCAGATCAAAGGTCCGGAACCACTCCTGCCATGTGATTTCGCGCACCCGAGAGCTCTGCCGGAACCCCGGCATGTTGAAGGTGAGCACCCCAGCCCGGCCGTCCCGCTCGGTACCCCGGATCGTCGCCGGCTTCGCGTTGCGCTCCCGCGCCCACCGCCGGATCACCTCGTGGTTCGTGGTGACCAGGCTCCGGCCCGGACGCTCCGGCCGGTCGGTCAGGGCGGCGATGACCTGCGAGGACCGCACCGACCGCGAGGTACGGGGCCCGGTCCGCACCGCGGCGCCACCCGCCGACCTCCCGCCGGACGTCGCCCTGCGGCCCGGCCCCTTCGTCCCGCCCGATCGGCGCTCCGCCCGCAAGGTCTTCACCAGCGTCCGCACCAGCTCCGGCTTGCGCAGCGCGGAGGTGCCGGAGACGCCGTGCTGGCGCAACTGCCCCCGAATCTCGTCCACCCGCATCCGGGAGATCGTGCTTTCGGACACCTCCGGCGTGTTCGGGGTCTGGTTTCCTGGCCGGCGTGCGGTCCGGGTCGCCGTACCACCGCGGCCTGCGCTGCTTCGCTGAGCCATGGAACGCTCCTCCGCCAGTCCGTCCTCGGCGCGCGGCCGGTCCCAGTACCGCACCGCACACCGGGGCGTACCCGTCAGGACAGCGTCGAATCCCCGGGGGCAGCGGTCGGGTTCCCGGTAGCGGTCGCACCGCCCGCGGTCGGGCTCCCGGTAGCAGCCGTCCCGGCGGCCGGCGCGGACCCGCCGTCGGCCGGCGCGACCAGGTGGGCGAAGGCCGCGAGGTTGGCGGTCGACTCGCCCCGCCTGACCCGCCACTCCCACTCCCGCCGGATCGAACTACCGAAGCCGATCTCCAGCATCGTGTCGAAGGACTCGTCGGCGTACGTGAGCACCGACCCAAAGAGCCGATCCAACTCGTCGGCGTCCACACCTGCCGAATTGACCCGGCCGGTCAGGTAGACGTCACCGACCGCGTCGATGGAGAACGACACCCCATACATCCGGGCGTTGCGCTGCAGCAGCCACGACCACAGCTCCTCGCGGCGCTCGTCGGGCTGACGCATCACGAACGCCTCGACTCGCAGCGCGTACTCACCGATGATCAGGTTGCAGATCGTCCGCAGCTTGTG
This sequence comes from Salinispora pacifica CNR114, assembly GCF_000514775.1. Classification (GTDB taxonomy): domain Bacteria; phylum Actinomycetota; class Actinomycetes; order Mycobacteriales; family Micromonosporaceae; genus Micromonospora; species Micromonospora pacifica. Next base: position 76,875 of record NZ_AZWO01000013.1, read on the forward strand.
GGTGCCCGGCAGGGTCACCGCGTACGAGTTCGGGCCGGTGGCCTCCCAGGCCAGGTCCCGCTCCGCGCAGACCGACTCGATCAACGCCCCGAGCTCGCTTCTCCCGTTCACCGCCCCACTCTACGACCGCTCACGCCCAGCCGCGGCCCACGCCGGTCCGGCCTCCGTCGCTGACGATCGGTGCTCACCGGGCACAGGTGGCGAAGTCCGACGATCGGGTTCGGTACGCGGCGACAGCCTCGCCGTAGACCTCCAACAGGTCGCGCACCGTCCGATCCCAGGAAAAGCTGCGGGCGTGGCGTTGCGCGCCATGGGCCAGGGCCGTGCGCCGCCCCGCGTCCGGCAGCAGGCGACCCAGCGTATGGGCCCATGCGACCGGGTCGTGGCCATCCACCAGGACCCCGCTGACGTCGTCGCGTACCGCGGTGATCAAACCGCCGACGGCGGCTGCCACCACCGGGGTGCCACAGGCCTGCGCCTCCAACGCGACCAGCCCGAAGCTCTCGTTGTAGGACGGGACCGCCACCAGGTCGGCCGCCCGGTACAGGGCGGGCAGGTCGTCACCGGTCTGCGGCGGCAGAAACCGCACCCGATCGGAGATCCCCAACTCGACGGCCAGCTCGATCAGGCGAGTCGGCCGCTCAAGCCCGCTGCCGCTGGGGCCGCCGCAAACCACCACCGTCATGTCGTCGGCGAGCGCCGGGTCCCGCTGGCGCAGCGCCGCCGCCGCGCGGATCAGCACGTCGGGTGCCTTGAGCGGCTGGATCCGGCCGACAAATGCCACCACGTACCCCCGCTCGGGCAGGCCCAGGCGACGACGGGCGAGGACCTGGCCCTGGGCACGATCACCGGCTGGGGGGCAGAACCGGGCCAGATCCACCCCGGGCTCGACCACCTCCACCCGGGTGGGGTCGGCGTCGTACCGCTCGATCAGGTCACCGGCCTCGGTCTTGGTGTTGGCGACCAGCCGATCGGCCTCGGCCACCACCTGCTCCTCGCCGATCACCCGGGCCTTGGGCTCCGGCCGGTCCCCGGCGGCGAGTTGCGCGTTCTTGACCTTGGCAAGGGTGTGCGCGGTGTGCACCAGCGGAACCCCCCAACGCTCCTTGGCCAGCCAGCCGACCTGCCCGGAGAGCCAGTAGTGCGAGTGGATGAGGTCGTAGTGCCCCACCGCCCGGGCGGCCTCGGCCCGCAGCACCCCCGCGGTGAACGCGCAGAGCTGGCCGGGCAACTCCTCCTTGGTCAGCCCACCCAACGGTCCGGCGGTGATGTGCCGGACGTGCACGCCGGGCACCATCTCTACCACCGGCGGCAGGTCGGCGGCGGTAGCACGGGTGAAGATCTCGACCTCGACGTTCGCCTCGGCCAGCCGCCGGGCGACTTCCAGGATGTAGACGTTCATTCCGCCCGCGTCCCCCGTGCCGGGCTGGTGCAGCGGCGAGGTGTGCACGGAGAGGGTCGCGATCCGTCGGGGCCGGGGCCACGGACGGGAACCCCGCTGACGACCGACACCGGTGTGCTGTTCCGTCACGTCCGCTCCTTCCGCCACGGTTGCCGTCCCGCACGACCGGCGCCTCTCGGTCAACCTCCACGCCGGGTGTCATCTTCCCGATCGTGGTTCGGTAATTCCTCCCGGCCGTCCCCGGGCGTGACGGACCTCATCGCTCCCGCGCTCGGGCTCGGCGTCAGAATGAGCGGATGACTTCCGTCGCTGTCGTCACCGGAGCATCCAGCGGGATCGGGGCGGCCACCGTCCGCCGACTCGCCGCCGAAGGGTTCCACGTGCTGGCCGCCGCCCGGCGTACCGACCGCCTCGCCGACCTGGTCCGGGAGGTCGAAGTCAACGGCGGCTCGGCCACCGCGGTCGGCTGCGACGTGACCTCGGACGAGTCGGTGGCCCGCCTCGCCGCCGCGGCGGCGGCCGCTCCCGGTCCGGTCACCCTGCTGGTCAACAACGCCGGGGGAGCGCGCGGCCTGGACCCGGTGGAGACCGGCGCGGTCGGTGACTGGCAGTGGATGTACGACGTGAACGTCCTGGGCACACTGCGGGTCACCCAGGCGCTCCTACCGGCGTTGGTCTCCTCCGGAGCCGGCACGATCGTCGTCGTGTCGTCAACCGCCGGCTTCACCGTGTACGAGGGTGGGGGCGGCTACGCCGCCGCCAAGCACGCGCAGACCGCGGTCGCGGGCACCCTGCGGCTGGAGCTGTGCGGCCGGCCGGTTCGGGTCGTCGAGATCGACCCCGGGATGGTACGGACCGAAGAGTTCTCGCTGGTCCGCTTCGGCGGGGACGCCGACCGGGCGGACGCCGTCTACGCCGGGGTGTCCGAACCGCTGGTCGCCGACGACGTGGCGGACTGTGTCGCCTGGTGCGCGACCCGCCCGCAGCACGTGAACGTGGACCGGCTGGTGGTCCGGCCGTTGGCGCAGGCCGCGCAGCACAAGGTCCACCGGGCCGGTTGACCAGGTGGTGGCGGTGCCAGCAGGACGCCCGCTCGGCGTCGTAACCCGCGGGACGACGAACCCGAACCGGCTGCGCCGGGTGGACAACTGGATCGCCGCCACCTGCGGAGACGTGCTGCGGGCGGCAGCGGACCCGCTCGTGGTGGACCTGGGCTACGGCGCCACCGGGGTCACCGCCGTCGAGCTGCGCTCCCGACTGGCCCACGCGGTCCGCCCCGACGTACGCGTGGTCGGGCTGGAGATCGACCCGGTCCGCGTCGCCGCCGCCCAACCGGTCGCCGACCCACCCCGGCTCACCTTCGCCCGGGGCGGCTTCGAGTTGGCCGGTCTCCGCCCCGCCCTGGTCCGCGCCTTCAACGTGCTACGCCAGTACGACGAGGGTGAGGTGGCGGGCGCCTGGGCGACGATGACCGGCGCGCTCGCCCCGGGTGGACTGCTGGTCGAGGGGACCTGCGACGAGCTGGGGCGACTCGGCGGGTGGGTGCTGCTCGACGAGGGCGGCCCCCGCACCCTGACCCTGGGTGCCCGGCTGACCACCCTGGACAGCCCGGCCCGACTCGCCGAACGGCTCCCCAAAGCCCTGATCCACCGCAACGTCGCCGGGGAGCCGATCCATGCCCTGCTCCAGGCCCTGGAGAACGCCTGGCGGGCAGCCGCCCCCTACGCTCCCTTCGGCCCCCGCCACCGCTGGCTGCGTACGGTGACCGCCGTCCGCGCCGGGGGCTGGCCGCTGGCGTACCAACCCCGCCGCTGGCGCCAGGGCCTGGTCACCGTCGACTGGGCGGCGGTGGCGCCCCACTGACCGCCGCTGGGCAACGGCACTCCCCCGCTGGGCGACGGCACTCCCCCGCTGGCCCGTTGCCCGGCCGGGTCAGAGGGCGCAGTTGATCAAGACTGGTTCGGGGTGCAGGGTCACATCGAAGCGGGCCTGCACGCCGTGGCGGATCTCGCGGGCCAGGCCCACCAGATCCTCGGTCCGGGCGGTGCCGGAGCGGTGGGTCAACGCCAGGGTGTGCTTGGTGGAGATGGTAACGACACCTTCCGGGCCCGGATGGCCCTTGCCGAAACCGGCCTTGTCGATCAACCAGGCGGCACTGACCTTCACCGTGCCGTCGGCACCGGGCCAGGACGGGGGCTCGCCGAGCTCGCCAGCCCGTTCCCGCAGCCGCTCGTAGTCGGCCTGGTCCAGCACCGGATTGGTGAAGAACGAACCCACCGACCAGGTGTCCGGATCGTTCGGGTCGAGCACCATCCCCTTGCCCGCGCGCAGTCGCAGCACGGCGGCACGGGCCTTCGCCAGCGGCACCCGGTCACCGACCGCCACGTCGAGCGCCCGCGCCAGTTCGGCGTAGCGAACCGGGCCGGACAGCGGCGACCGGGCGAGACGGAAGTCGACCGACAGCACCACCCACCGGTCGCTGTACCTGAAGATGCTGGACCGGTAGCTGAAACCACAGTCACGGGCCTCGATCCGACCGGTGGTGCCGGCCACCCGGTCGTACACCTGCACCCCGGTGATGGTCTCGGCGACATCCTGCCCGTACGCGCCGACGTTCTGGATCGGGGTCGCGCCGGTGGAGCCGGGTATCCCGGACAGGCACTCCAGACCGGACCACCCGTTGGCCACGGTGTGGGCGACCAAGTCGTCCCAGGGCTCGCCGGCCTCGACCCGCACTGTGACGGTGTCATTGTCGGTCTCCACGACCTGCAGCCCCCGGGACCGGACCAACACCACTGTCCCCGGGAAGCCCGCGTCGCCGATCACCACGTTGCTGCCCCCGGCGAGGACCAGGATCTGCTCGCCGCGCTCCCCGGCCTCCCGCACCCCGCGGACGAGGTCATCGGCGCTGGTGGCGGTGACCACGCGGGTCGCCCAGCCGCCGAGGCGCAGCGTCGTGTATCGCGACAAGTGACACTCGGCGTCGCGTTGGGTGCCGGATGTCGACTGGAGAACCTCTGCCACGCCCATCACCCTAAGCTGAGGGGTAGCCGCGGCACCCACTGGTGGCCCGGTCACCCCCGGGAGGATGGCGATGAACAGAACGCATGGCACGAAGGACTTCTGGATCGGGGCGCTGCGGACGGAGGGGCCGGCCTTCGCCGCGGCGATCGCCGAGGCACCCGCCGACGCTCCGGTGCTCTCCTGTCCCGGCTGGACAGTGACCGACCTGACCCGGCACCTGGCAAGCGTCTACCGCTGGGTGCACGGGACCGTGTCGGCCAACTCCGTCACCCCGCCGTCTCTCCGCTCCGAGTTGGTGGAGCCAGGTCCAGGCGAGACCGACCTTCAGCTGTGGCAGCAGGCGTACGACGAGTTGCTGGTGCGTTTCGACGCGCTGGATCCGGAGGCGCCGGCGTGGAACTGGGCGCCGCAGCCGAAGAAGGCCGGCTTCTGGCCGCGCCGGATCTCACACGAGACGGCACTGCACCGCTGGGACGCCCAGCTCGCCATCGGTGCGGGTGACCCGATCGAGACGAAGCTCGCAGCCGACGGGGTGAGCGAGGTGCTCGACACCTGCCTGCCGGCCGGACGACGTCCGGATCATGGGCAGTGGCACGGAGTCGTACACCTGTCGGCCTCCGACGCCGGACAGGAGTGGTTCCTGCGGTTACGCGGCGAGGGGATTGCCCTGCTGGACACCGCCACAATCTTCGATGACCATGATCACCACGCCCGGGTCCAGGTCGTCGGCACCGCCAGCGACCTGCTGCTCGCACTCTGGGGGCGAGTCAGTTTCGACACCCTGGCGGTGACGGGTGAGCGCGCGCTCCTGGCTGGTCTCCGGACCAGCTGACGCCGCCGGCCGCAGCCGGCGCCACGCTCGGCCGGGGGCTGTTCACGCCCGAGCCGCCCCCGGCTCTCCACCCCGCCGGATGGATCGAGCCCGGCCAGGGAGAGCGCTTTCTTGACATTGGGTGACGCCTCGGGAGACGCTGCGCGAACGGAGGGAGCTGTCCTATGAGCGCGCTTCACTTTCCGGCGAACTTCCGCTGGGGCACGGCCACGGCGGCGTACCAGATCGAGGGTGCGGCCCGCGAGGACGGCCGGGGGCCGTCGATCTGGGACACCTTCAGCCGTACGCCGGGCAAGGTCTACCAGGGCCACACCGGCGATGTCGCCTGCGACCACTACCACCGGTACGCCGACGACGTGGAGCTGATGGCCGGGTTGGGGATCCAGACGTACCGGTTCTCGGTGTCCTGGCCCCGGGTCCAGCCCGACGGCACCGGCCCGGTCAACCCGCGCGGGCTGGACTTCTACGACCGCCTGGTGGACGCCCTGCTGGCCCGGGGGATCGACCCGATGGTCACGCTCTACCACTGGGATCTGCCGCAGACCCTGCAGGACCAGGGCGGTTGGGCCACCCGGGAGGCCGCGGAGCACTTCGCCGGGTACGCCGCCGCCGTCCACGCTCGGCTCGGTGACCGGGTGAACTCCTGGACCACCCTCAACGAGCCGTGGTGCGCGGCATACCTGGGCTACGGCAACGGGGTGCACGCCCCCGGCATCGCGGACCCGGGGGCCGCCTTCACCGCCGTGCACCACCTGCTGCTCGGGCACGGCCTGGCGGCCCGGGCGCTGCACGCGGCCGGCGCGGCGACCGTCGGAATCACGCTCAACCCGGCCGACGTCCGCCCCGCCGACCCGGACAGCGCCGCCGACGCCGCCGCGGTACGCCTGGTCGACGGGCTCCACAATCGGATCTTCCTGGACCCGCTGTTCCGGGCCGCGTACCCGGAGGATGTGCTGGAGCATGTCGCCCGAATCGTGCCGCCGGCGTTCCTCCGGGACGGCGACGAGAAGGTGATCGCCACCCCGATCGACCTACTCGGCGTCAACTACTACGCGCCCCTCTACGTCGCTGGTAAGCCGGACGGGGCTGGCGGCGGCGGGGCGTTTCCCGGCACCGACGGGGCGGTGGAGTTCCTGCCGCCCGCTGGGCCCCTGACCGACATGGGTTGGATGATCGAGCCGGCCGGGCTCACCCGGCTGCTGGAACGCCTCGCCACCGACTACCCGGGCGTGCCGCTGATGATCACCGAAAACGGGGCGGCCTTCCCGGACCACGCCGCGCCTCCGGGGAGCCCGGAGCGGCCGGCGACGGCGGGGGACAGCGGGGTGTTCGACACCGACCGGATCGCCTACCTCGACGGGCACCTTCGCGCCGCGCACGAGGCCATCGCCCGTGGGGTGGACCTACGCGGCTATCTCGTATGGTCGTTGTTGGACAACTTCGAGTGGGCCGAGGGCTATCGGAAACGTTTCGGGATCGTCCACGTCGACTACCGGACCCAGCTACGCACACCGAAGGCGAGTGCCCGCTGGTACCACCAGGTGATTTCCCGGAACGGGCTCTGAGCGGGGAGGACAATGACGACGGCGCAACGGCCGACGCTCGAGGCGGTGGCGCGCCGCGCCGGTGTCTCCCGAGCCACCGTCTCCCGGGTGGTAAACGGCTCCACCACGGTCGCCGAGCCGATCCGCGCGGCCGTCCGTCGAGCCGTCACCGAGCTGGGGTACGTACCGAACCTGGCCGCGCGCAGCCTGGTCACCCAGCGAACGGACTCGGTGGCGCTGGTCATGCCGGAGGCGGCCACCCGGGTCTTCTCCGACGACCAGTACTTCCCCGGCATCATCCGCGGCGCCGCCCAGGAGTTGGAGGCGGCGGAGAAACAGTTGGTGCTGATGCTGGCCGGTTCGCCGGCCGGACACGAGCGGGTGGAGCGGTACACCACCGGCCGGCACGTTGACGGGGTGCTGTTCGCCTCGCTACACGGCGCCGACCCGCTCCCCGGCCGGCTGGCCCGGCTGGGCATACCGGTGGTGTGCAGCGGTCGGCCGCTCGGCGGCACCCCGGTCCCCTACGTCGACGTTGACCACATCGGCGGGGTGAACCGGGCCGTCCAACATCTGCTCGACAGCGGCCGGCGGCGCATCGCCACCATCGCCGGCCCACAGGACATGGTGGGCGGGATCGAACGGCTGACCGGCTACCAGGCCGCGATAACCCCGGCCGGGCTGCCGGAGTGGGTGGCGTACGGCGACTTCACCCGCGAGTCGGGGGCGGCCGCGACCTGGCAGCTCCTCGCCGCGCACCCCGACCTGGACGCGATCTTCGCCGCCTCCGACCTGATGGCACACGCCGCCCTGCGGACGCTACGCGCGACGGGGCGACGGGTGCCCGACGATGTCGCGGTGATCGGTTTCGACGACATCGAGACCGCCGCGTACACCGACCCGCCCCTGAGCACCGTCCGCCAGCCGATCCAGGAGATCGGCCGCCGAATGACCCGCCAGTTGCTGCGCCTCGCGGCCGGTGAGTCGATCGAACCGGCGCTGGTGCTCCCCACCGAGCTGATCCTCCGCGACTCCGCCTGAGCCCGCCGACGAAAACAGATCGAGCAACCTTCGGGACTGCACTACCGTCACGTCATGCCCCAGCTCCGCCACGTCTCCTCCCTCGCCGAGGCCGAGTACGCGTACGTCAGTACCGTCGAGCCGGCAACGCGCCTCGTCTTCACCGCCGGGGCGTGCCCGCTCGACGGGGATGGCCGTACGGTTGCCCCCAGTGACCATGCCGCCCAGGCCCGGCAGGCGATGGCCAATCTGGAGACCGCCCTCACCGCAGCGGGCGCCCGCCTCACCGATGTCGTCAAAACCACGGTGTACGTGGCTTCGGCGCACCAACCCGACCTGGTGACCGCCTGGCAGGTCGTCCGGGACGCCTTCGGCGATCACGACCCGCCCAGCACCCTGCTCGGGGTGGCCGCGCTCGGCTACTCCGAGCAGCTCGTCGAGGTCGAGGCGGTCGCCGCCGTGCGCGCAGCGTGAGGATCCGTGCCGCGCAGCCCGACGACGCGCCCGCCGTGGTGGCGCTCCGCACCCAGCTCTTCCCGCATCTGGTTCGCGGGGTGGAGTCGACCCGTCAGATGCTGTCCCAACCACGCCCGGGCCAGCACTGGTCCGCCTTCGTCGCCGAGGTGGACGACGAGATCGTCGGTTGGGTCTCGACCTTCCGCAATGCCAGTTCCTCCCGAAGTGTCGGCGAGATCTCGCTCCTGCACGTCCACCCCGACCATCGGGGACACGGCATCGGCAGCGGGCTGCTGACCGCCGTCCTGGACCACCTCGCCCCGCTCCGGCTTCCGCTACTGCGCGGACGGGCGCTACCCGAGTCGTTGCCGTACGCGCGGCGGTGCGGCTTCCTACCCAGCCGTGTGGAACGCTTCTCCGCGCTTGAGCTGACGGCCCTGCCACCCCTGGCCGTTCCCCCGGGAGTCCGGCTGGTGCCACTGTCCGAGGTTGACCCCCACCACGTGTACGAGGTGGAGCGGGACGCCAGCGCCGACGAGCCGGGGGACGTCCCCGTCGACGCTCTCACCTACGAGCACTGGCGGGCCGATACGTGGGACAACGTCGGCCTGGACCGGGAGGCCAGCACCGGCGTCGAGGTCAACGCGTCCTGGCGGCAATCAGCCTGGTCAAGCGGGACGGTTCGCGGATGTGGTCGGACTACACCGCTTCCCGGCCGGAGCACCGGGGGCGAGGGCTCGCGAGGGCGGCGAAGCTGGGTGCCCTACGTCGGGCCGCGGCCAACGGGGTGACGGTCGCGTACACCGGCAATGACGAGGCGAACAAACCGATGCTCGCGATCAACGAACGGCTCGGCTACCGGCCCGTCGCAGCCGAGTGGAGTTGTCTCCGGGAGACGAGTTGAGCGACCGCGCCTCACGCCCCGTCCTGAGTGGTCCCCGTCGGTCCCACAGTGGTGGGCTGACCGAGCACGCGGCGGGCCAGCAGGGCAGCGCCCGCGACGGCCGCCGGCATGAGCAGCACGGCGCCGAGTGGGATCAGGAAGCTGAGGAACACCGCCACCCCGAAGCCGAGCGCGGTCGGCCGGTCGGCCCGGAGGGCGGCCCGTCGGTCGGACAACCGCAGCCCACGCCGGTAGAAGGGGGCACCGACCAGCTCCACCGCGAGGAGCCAACCGCCGATGGTCGCACCGAGTACCGGCACCACGGTCTGACCGACCACCGGGATGAAGCCGGCGAGAAAGAGGGGTACGCCGACCAGCACCGCCAACCCCACCAGCCGCAGTGAGTCGACGAGGCTGTGCCACAGCGACGACCAGAACGGCACGTCCACCGCGTTGGGCGTACCGCCGAGATCGTCCTCGACCCGTTCGGAGATCTTCTCGTAGAACGGGTCCCCGATGACCAGCGTGACGGCGGTGAACGCGACCACCGTGAGCAGGCCACCCAGCCCGAGCAGCGCCAAGCCGGCGGCTACCCGCGTCAGCCCTCGCCCGGTGGCGGACCAGTCGTCGGCGAACGGCGTGACCAGCGCGGCCAGTTCGTCCACGAAGTAGACGAGCGTGCCGAACGCGGCGACGAAGAACACTCCAGAGATCAGTGCCGGTAGGACGCCGAGCAGCATCAGGCCGGGGCTGCGGAGGTAGAGGCCCATGCCACGCAGGAAGAGGCCGACACCGGCGAAGAATCGGCCGGCCGCCCCGGTCAGGGGCGCGGCGAGAGCGGGGGATGCGTTCATGGTCGCCGAGCCTAGGTCGCGTCAGCGATTGGCGCAGGTCATGGCCGGCGCCTGGTTCGTGCCGGTGATATCGGCGAGGAAGCCGAACGTGGTCGTGCCGTTCGGAGCCAGAGTGCCGTTGTACGACATGTTCCTCACCGTCACCGAGGCTCCCGAGCTGCTGTGCGAGCCGTTCCACACCTCGGTTATCTGCTGGCCGCTGGGCCAGGTCCACTCGACTCTCCACCCGGACCAGGAGGTGGAGGTGGAGGTGTTGTTTTTGATCTTTACCTCGCCCTTGAAGCCACCCGGCCACGACTCGATAACCGCGTATGTCGCCGTGCAGGCTGCCGGCGGGTCTGGAAGCGTCGGCGGCTCAGCTGGTATGGGAGCTGTCGGTGCCTCGGGGTTCTGCGTCGCGGTGTTGGACGGCGTCGGAGGCGTGGTCGCGGCCATCGCGATGGGGGTCGAGGTCCTGGTGGGCGTCGGTGTTGGGGGCAGGGGCGAGGACTGGGCCGGCGAAGAATCCGACGGCGTGGCTGTCGGCCTGGCTTCGGCGCTGCCGACCGGGTCGGTGGCGAGCGGAGACGATGGGTCCGCCGGTGCGCGTTGGAACGCGTTCAAGGCGACCGCGGTCAGGATGACCCCCAAGAAGCTCGCCACGACGACGCCCTGGCTCCGCAGACGTGCCCGGATCGAACGGCGAACATCCGCCAGCCCCTTGACCGGGCGGAGAGCCCGGTGTCCGGAGCTGCCCGCGCCGCGATCGGGGTCCTCCGGCTGCGATCCGCTGTTCGACTGGGACCCACTGTCGGGCTGGGGTGGGCCGTCGGGACGCGGTGGGTCGTCCAGATTCGAGGTGACGCGTCTTGGCACCTCGGTGGGCTCGTCGTAGCTCGCCAGCGGTGGCCACTCTGGTAGGCGGACGTCGTTCTCGTCGGCAGGGGTACCGCCGGGTTTGGACGATTCGGTCATGCTCTCCGATCCCGGGTAAGGGAGTCACCATCAGCGACGATGCGGGATCATTGTGGGCTCAACGTGAGGTTCGGTCAAATGACTCCAGTACGGGACAGGAGGGCACCCAGTGCACCCGTCCAGACCCGCCCGACTCCGCTGACGGCAGGACCAGCACAGCGCGGGTTGCTGAGGCGCCCCCGGACTACTCGTTGAGGAAGGAGGAGATGCGCTCCCGGAGATCGGCGCGCTTGGCCCAGAGGACCCCTGGCCGGTCGTACACGTGCAGGGTGGCCTGGGGTAACGCGGCGGCGAGCCGCTCGGCGACCTCGACCGGGTGCAGCTCATCGCCGACGCACCCGATCACCAGAGCCGGCGCCGTGACCTCGGCGAGTTCCGTGGCGTCGCGGACCGGCACCGATTCGGGCAGGCCGACCAATCCCGAGCCGAGACCGTCCCGGGTGAGCTGGTCGAGGCGCTGCCGGAGGTATGCCCAGCCAGCCGGTGTGTTCCGGACGGCCGGTGGCAGCTCCAACTGGACCACCTCCGCGAGCTGACCGACATCGCCACTGCCGAGTGCGTCGAGCAGTGCCGTCAGCCGGCGGCGGGCGGCATCGCCCCGCGGCCGGTCCAGCACCGCCGGCAGATAGAAGACCAACCGGTCGAACCGCGTCGGGTTGTCGGCGAGCAGCCGGCAGAGCGCACCCGCGCCCAGGCTCGCGCCGAAGGCCCGGGTCGCGAGGCCCCGATCGGCGACCGACCGCAGGTCACGCGCGAGATCGTGGTACGTCCACGGCCCGGTCGGGGCGGCGGAGCGACCATGCCCACGGAACTGGAAGAAGAGTCTGCGGCCGGTAACACCACTGCCGAAGGGACGGGTGGTGGCGATGCCGCTGCCCAGACCGTGCGCGAAGACGGTGACCGGATCGCCGGCGCCGGTGACCAACTGCTCCAGGTGGACGCCGTGCGGGGTGGTGACCAACTCGGTCTCCGGCTCCGGCAGTGCCGGTCGACCGGTACGGGGGGCACTCGGCCCCGGTCCCCAGGTACGGGGGCCACCATCCGGTGGGGGCGGCCACCGGAAGCCTCTCACCAGGAGTTCCCCCGGCCACCCCGGAGATCCCGCAGACCCGTCCGGACGTCAAGCAGGTAGATCAACCCAGCGGCGATGCCGATCAGGCCAAAGATGGTGAGCCGGCCGGAGGTGAGCAGGGTGAGCACCAGACAGACGGCGAGGATCGCCACCCAGGCGCCCTTCGGGAGGGTGCCGACCGCGGCGAACGCGTCGGACCGCTGGGTGATGACGTGTACCAGGGCGACTCCCTGCACGATGAGTGCGAAGACGAGCAGGATCAGCTCAATAACGTAGCGAACCTCAAAAGCGAACGGCGCGGCGATGGCCATGCCGGCAAGCATATGCCGAAGACCCCGGAGGCGTCCGTCAGGCCGCTTCCGGGGTCTTCGGCGTCACCGGGCATTCGCCCGTCGCCGCAGGTCAGTCGTGAGCCGGCGGGGTCTGCTTCGTCGCGCGCGGTGACTTCGTCGCCGAAGAGGCCGACTTGCCGGCCGCCTTGGTGGCACGCTTCGTGACGGCCGCCGGCTTGTCCTCGGCGGCCTCGGCGAGCTGCGCCGGGGTGGGCGCCGGGGCCTGCTCGGTCGTCTCGATGTCGGTGTTCACCGTGTCGGCGGCCTCGAGCACGCCAGCACCGACGACCCGCTCCCCGCGGCCGACGAGCGCGCCGTATGTGGTGACCGCCCGCTCCTGCGCAGCCTGAGCGCTGGCCACCACGACGGCGGCGTTGCGGGTGGCGGTCTCCCGAAGCCGGCTGAGGTCCAGGTCGCTGGCGGCCCGCCGGCGCAGGTTCTCAGCGGTAGCGGTCGCCGTACGCAACGTCTCGGTGGCCTTCTGACGCAGCTCGGCCCCGTCTACCGTGCTGAGGTCGGCAGCGACCCGGTTGCGCAGCTCACTCACCGCGGCGGGGAGCTTTCGCAGCTGCTGGTACGCCAGATCGCCGGCACCGGCGGCGGCGTAGAGGGGGGCGGGGATACGACTGGTTTTAGGCTGACTGGTCATCATTTCTCCTCTTCGACCGCGTCGGCGGCTTCGGGGTCGCCCTTCGGGGCGGACTGCTGCACTGGCGTCGGGACAGGAATGGAGTCGGGGTCGATGCCGGTGCGACTCACGCACCGCCGGTCGGCGTACCCCCGGTGGTCGTTGGGCCGGTGACCGCGATGTTGGCCAGGTCGGCGGAGGCCCCAGACGGCCGGGCCGGGCTCGACTCCGGTTCGGTGGTGGGCGGGCTGGCGACCGATTCGGTGGTGACCGGGCCGGTCGCGGACTCGGTGGTGACCGGGCCGGTCGCGGACTCTGCCGACGCCGCGTCGGCGGCGGCGGTCGCCTCCACGAGCCGCGCGTTCTCGCGACGGAACGTCTCGTAGATCTGGGTGAGCGACTGCTTCTGCGCCATGGTCAGGTCGGGGTCCACGGCTATCGCGGCGAGAACGCCCTGCCCCTCCCGGTCATCCAGCAACCCGGCCCGCAGGTACATCGCCGGAGTGGAGACCCGCAGCGCACTGGCGAGCTGCTGCAACACCTCCGCGCTGGGCTTGCGCAACCCGCGCTCGATCTGACTCAGGTACGGGTTGCTGACTCCCGCCTGCTCGGACAGTTGCCGGAGGGAGATCTTCGCACTCCGGCGCAGGTCACGAATGAACCCGCCGATGTTGGGAAGGTCTTTACCACTGGCCATAACTCAACGCTAGCCCGCGGTGCTAACTCCTGCAAGCAAAATGCTAGCCAGAGTTAGCACCCGAGCGTGGCCGCAGCGCCCTGACCTCCGCCCCGGCGGATCACCAGAGCGACCGGACGGCGCCTACCGGCCGCCCCCCGCCGAGGAGCGGGACCTCAGCGAACTCCGCCAACGCCGGTGCGGTCACCCCGAGCCGGCGCAGCGCGGAGACCAGCACCGGCATCCGGGCCCGGCCGGCGCCATCGTCGATCTTCAACGCCACCGCACCGACGCCAGGGGCGGCCGCGGCGATGACCCCCTCCACCCCAATCTTGGCGAGCAGCCCCGGCACGGCCCGCATCACCCGGCTGTCGTCGGCCCGCGTACCGCCGACGATCTCCGGATACGCCCGGATCGAGTCCGCCACCGCCCGCTCCGGCGAGCCCGGCTCCGCCTGCACCAGCCGCAGGTATGCCAGGGCGAGGCCGGATAACGACACGGCCAGCACCGGCGCGCCACAGCCGTCGATCCCGACCGCCGCCGGCGGCTCGTCGGTGAACTCCTCAACCGCCGCGCGCAACCGCTCCTGCAACGGATGCTCGCTGCGCCAGTACCCCTCCTCGGGCCAGCCCGCCGCCTGGCAGGTCAGCAGCATTCCGGTGTGCTTTCCGGAGCAGTTCATCTGGATCCGGGTCGGGCCACCGCCGGCGCGAAGCACCGCCGCCCGCGCCGCGTCGTCCGCCGGCAGGTCGGGCGGGCAGTGCAACGCGGACTCGTCGAGCCCGGCCCGCGCCAACAACCCACCGACCCGAGCCCGGTGGAAGTCCTCCCCCTCGTGGCTGGCCGAGACCAGGGCGAGGTCAGCGGAGTCGCCCAGCCGCAGGCCCGCCCGGATCATTCCCACCGTCTGCAACGGCTTGTTCGACGATCGGGGGAAGATCGGCGACGTCACATCCCCCACCCTCGCCACCGCCGCGCCCGTCGCGTCGAGCGCCACCACCGACCCGCGATGCACACCCTCAACGAAACCCGAACGGACCACCTCAGCGAGCGGCACGCCGCCCTCGTACGTCTTTCCCACGGGCTGGACGTTACCGCCCTTCGGGAACGTCCAGCCGATGGGTGACCAGGGAATCAGGAACGCGACGTCAGGGGGCGACCCCCAATACGCCACTTACCGGCGAAGGGCGGGCACGCCGAGCAGTTCCCGGGCCTCGGCGGTGGTGAGCGGAGGGCGCTGAGCGAGCTGGGCAAAGCTGACCGCGCGGGCCACCAGCTGCATGTTGGACTCGACCGGCTGCCCCTTGGCATAGGTCACCGTGTCCTCCATGCCCACCCGGAGGTGTCCGCCTGCCGAGAGCGAGGCCAGCAGAACCGGGATCGTGCTCCGACCGACGCCGGTCGCCGAGAAGGTGGTGCCGGCTGGTAGGTCCCGCAGCATCTGCTCGGCGGCCACCAGGGCCGCGGGGGTGCCGGGCATTCCGCCGGGCACGCCCAGGACGAGGTCGACGTGCACATGCCCACCGGCCGGCAGGCCGTACTTGCCGAGCAGGCGTTGCAGGGCGGTGAGGTGCCCCAGGTCGAAGATCTCGTACTCCGGGACGATGCCCCGCTCCTGCATCCGGGTGTGCAACTCGACGATGAACTCCCACCGGTTGAGAAACACGTCGGTGCCGAAATTGACCGTGCCCATCGTGCAGGAGGCCATGTCCGGAGCGGCATCGAGCACGGCGAGCCGGTCGGCCTCCGGGTCGCTCACCGCGCCACCCGAGGAGAGCTGCACCACCAGGTCGGTGCTCTCCCGAAGCGCCGCGACAGTCTCGCGCAGCCGCCGCTGGTCGAGGGTCGGCTGCGCCGCACCGTCCCGGATATGGACGTGGACCACGGAGGCGCCCAGGGCCTCGCACTCCTTCGCGGTCAGCAGCAGCTCATCGAGGGTGACCGGCAGCGCCGGCACCTCGGCCTTGGCCGACTCGGCCCCGGTCGGGGCAACCGTGATCAACGTCCCTGTCGTCATGCCCGGATCCTAGTCGCCCGATCGACGGCCGGCCGGCCGGAAGTTTTCCGGCCGGCCGGCCGGTAGACCTGAACCCTTCCGCCGTCACCGACGTCCGACCGGGGCGCTTCCCTAGCTATCGATCATCGCGGCGGTCTCCCCGACCAGCAGTCGGGCGTCGTCGGGCACGTTGCGCTTGACCACCGCCAGGGCAACCTGGCCCAGCTCGTGGTGGTGTACGGCGGTGCCGACAAAGCCGACCGTACGCCCATCCCGCGTCACCGGAGTGCCGGCCGACGGTGGCTGGTCCGTGGTCACCCCGTCCAGGTGCAGAAGAACCAGTCGACGCGGCGGCCGACCCATGTTGTGCACCCGGGCCACCGTCTCCTGCCCCCGGTAGCAGCCCTTCTCCAGGTGGACGGCCGGCCCGACCAGGCCCACCTCCGCCGGAATGCTCCGGTGGTCCGTGTCCAGCCCGACCCGAGGGCGACGGGCGGCCACCCGCACCGCCTCGTACGCCCAGAGCCCGGCGACCGGCACGTCCGCACCGCGCAGCTCGGCCACCACCCGGCCCATCGCCTCCCGAGCCACCAGCAGGTCGACGCCGAGCGGGCCACGGCGGGCCCAGCCCCCGATCGGTAGCGCACGGACGTCGTAGCGCACCGTCGACCGGGGCGGCACCGAGCCGGCCCGGAACTTCGGGCCGGGCACCTCGAGCAGATCCGGCTCCGCCAGACCGGAGACCCCGAGCGTCGCCACGGCGTCCACCGCCGCTGGGCCGACCAGCGAGAGCAGGGCGTGCTCCGGCGTCACGTCGCGCGGCTCCACCTTGCTGAAGAAGCGCATCCGCTCCAGATACCCGAGCAGCCCACCGGTGTCGCCCGGCTCGGTGTCCAGCCAGGTCGTACCCCCCTCCTCGGCCACCATCGCGTGCTGCTCGACGTGCCCGTGCGGGGAGAGCACCAGCAACTCGGTGCCCTGCCCAGCGGGCAGGTCCGCCAGGTGCTGCGTGGTGAGCGTGTGCAGCCAGCCGAGGCGATCCTCGCCCGGCACCGCGATCACCCCCCGGTGCGAACGGTCGACCAGGCCGACCGCCGTCTCCAGGGTGCGCTGCTCGCGCAGCGGATCCCCGTAGTGCGCCGCCACCGAGCGGACCCCCGCCGCGGCGTGCGCCGGCTCCGGTTGGTCCCGGCTGTCCTCGTCGATGCTCTCGACGGAGACCGCGCCCGCAATGTCGATCATTCCTGCTCCCCGTTCGCACAGCGACTACAGCGGCCGAAGAGGGAGACATGGCCGACGTCCACCCGGAACCCCCGCTGCTCGGCAAGCTGGTCGACCAACGGGCGCAGCAGGGCGGGATCGATCTCGTCGATCGCGCCGCACTCCCGGCAAACCAGGTGCACGTGCTGGTCCTCGCCGGCCGCGTGGAAGGTCGGCGAGCCGTGCGAGAGGTGGGTGTGCGTCACCAGGCCGAGCCGCTCCAGCAGCTCCAGCGTGCGGTAGATGGTAGTGATGTTGACCCCGGCGGCCACCTCCCGGACGGCCGTGTGGACCTGCTCCGGGGTGGCGTGCCCCAGATCCAGCACCGCCTGGAGGACAAGCTGCCGCTGCGCCGTCAAGCGCAGCCCACGGGCCCGGAGGAGTTCCGCGAGGGAGGATTCGGACACGGTCCAAGCATAGTTCGCTCGGGCCGAACAGCACTCTCCCGTCCTACCGGCCCGTTCTGCCGGCGCCCGTGTCGGTGGTGCCGGGCCGGACCCCACCCGGCGCAGCCCGCCTGGGCCCTATGCTCGGCGGCCATGACGACGGCGAGGATCGCGGTGCTCGGCCGGGGCCAGGTGCCGGCCACCGAGCCAGTGCTGCGCGGCGACGACCTGGGCGTCCTGCACGGCGACGGCCTCTTTGAAACGATGCACCTGCGGGCGGGCCGGCCCTGGCTGAGGGAGGCGCACCTGGAACGGATGACCAGGGCGGCCCCGGTGATGGGGCTGACCCTGCCGCCGACCGATGCCCTGGTCGCGCTGCTTGAGGAGATCTGCCTCGACTGGCCCACCGAGGTTGAGGGGGCGCTGCGGCTGGTCTGCACCCGCGGCGTGGCCGACGGCGAGGCCCCCACCGTGTACGCCACGCTGGCCCCGGTACCGCCATCGGCTCGGGCGGCCCGCCGGGACGGGATCACCGTGGCGACACTGCCGCTGGGCGTGCCAGCCCGCGGCCGCGCCGGCCTGGACTGGTTGCCCACCGGCAGCAAGACCACGTCGTACGCGGTGCACAACGCCGCCCGCCGGTGGGCGTCCCGCAACGGCGTCGACGACGCGCTCTGGACCTCCACCGACGGGTACGTCCTGGAGGGGCCGACCGCCAACGTCCTCTGGTTCGCCGACGGGGCGCTGCGCACGGTACCCGCCGCGGCCGGCGTCCTGCCCGGCACCACCGCCGCCTGGCTGCTGGCCAATGCCGAACAGGTGGGGCTGGGCGCGCACGAGCAGCTGGCGACTCCGCCCGAGCTGCATGCCGCGGACGCGGTCTGGTTCAGCTCGTCGGTCCGGGGCCTGGTCGAGGTCCGCGTCCTGGACGGCATCGGCCGGCCCCGGTCGGCCTACACCCGGCGGTTACAGGCTCTACTCGGCTTCCCCGTCCCGCCCGACGACGACCAACCGGAATGACCTCCGCCACGGATCAGCCGGACTGATCTCCGCCGCCCACCCCGATCAGCCGGACTGACCTCAGCCGCCCACCCGGATCAGCCGGGCGGACAGGTGCGGGGTGAGGCCGTGGCCGACCGCGGCCATCTCCTGCGCGTAGAGCAGGGCACCCTCCACGATGCCGAAGAGCCGATGACCGGCGGTCACCTCCTTCGCGGTGGGGGTGCGGACCACCGCGTCGGTGGCGAACTCAAGCTGGGTGCCGGTGCGCTTGCCGAGGTGCAGCTCCATCACGCCGGTGGGCGTACTCATCAGCGCCTCCCACTCGTTGGTCGCCCGGCCGCTACCGTCGAGCACCGGCCGCCACCAACCCATCTCCCGCCCGGCCGGGCGGACTGGGCTGCTCTGCTCGTCCAGCAGCCACGCCCGCGACTCGTAGCAGAGGAACGGTCGGCCGTCGTGGCTGATCCGGATCTCCTGCGCGTAGTCGAAATCCTCGATGGTGGGATAGCCGCCCCGGCCCCGACCCCGCCACACCCCGATGTACGGCAGCAGGCCGTCCAGAGCGGGATGCAGTTTGGGGCCGGTACGCAGGTCGTGGCTCTCCTCGTAGGGGTACGGGTCCACCGGAGGCGCGTTCAGCCACGGCGGCTGAAGCGGATTCTCGTCACTCACTACTGCCCTCTCGAAATGCGTACGGCAAGGTAGACCAAGCCGCCGGCGAGCCCACCCAGCGCGGCGACCAGCAAACTGACGAACCCTATCTCGGTGACCATCGGCGACTATCCTATGCTGGCGTTCGTGGGCCGAACCCTCGTCATCAAGGTCACCGCCGGAGCGGACTCCCCGGAGCGGTGCGCGCAGGCCTTCACGGTTGCGGCCACCGCAGCCGCTGCCGGAGTTGACGTCTCGCTCTGGCTGACCGGCGAGGCGACCTGGTTCGCGCTGCCCGGCCGGGCGCAGGAGTTCGAGCTGCCGCACTCGGCCCCGCTGGGCGAGCTACTGCACGTGATCCTGGCGACGGGCCGGGTGACCGCCTGCACGCAGTGCGCGGCCCGCCGGGACATCGGAACCGGCGACGTGCTGCCAGGTGTCCGGATCGCCGGCTCGGCGGTCTTCGTCGAAGAGGTGATGGCCGAGGAGACCCGCGCGCTCGTCTACTAGCGCTCCACGACGCCGTCCTACCGCATCACGGTCATCCTTTGGCGCAGGCGATTACGGTTTCCCTCGACCTCGCAGAGTAGGACGTCCGGGTTTCGTCGGACGACGGCCGGGATCAGGAAGACAGTGGCCAGCACGAGGAACCGCGGCGAAAGCGGAGGTCTCGCCTACTGGGCCGCGGCGAGCCGGCTCAGTCGACCGAATGGGTGGCACCGGGGGCGGCGTGGTCGATGGGACCGTCGAACCGAGTCGAGGCACGTGTCACCGCCTGTTGTGGGGTGAGGAACCTCCCGATGTGCGTGACGATCAGGCGCCTTACCCCAGCCGCTCGTGCAGTGTCACCGGCATCTTCCGGTGTGTGGTGAACCCGTTCTCCCGCGCTCGGGGCCTGCGCGCTCTCGGCCTCACACAGCAGCACATCGCAGCCTTTGGCCAGACTCGTCAGGCCAGGACAGGGGGCTGTATCCCCGGAGTACACCAACGACCGCCCCCCAACGTCGACACGCAGAGCGAAGGCAGGGATACCATGTGCCACCGCATGGCTGGTCAACGTGAGCGCGCCGACCGCCACCCGATCCCCGTCGTGTAGCTCCTCGACGGCGAAGGCGGATTCGATCGGGCTGCGGGTCGCGGTGTTGGTCAGGAAGTGTGCCAATCGGTCGGCGATGCCGGGCGGGCCGTACAACGGGATCGGCGCCGCAAGCTGGATATCGGCGTACAGCGCCCCGTAGTAGGCGGTCAGGAGGTCGGCGCTGTGATCAGCGTGCAGGTGCGAGATCCAGATCGCGTCCAGTTCGTCCAGCCGGACATGTCGTTGCAGCTGAGCCAGCGTCCCGCTGCCCGCGTCCACCCACACCCGGGCGCCCCCACCCGACACCAGGTAGCCGGAACAGGGATTGTCCACACTCGGGTATGGCGTTGCACAACCCAGAACCGTGAATTGGAGATTATCGCTGGTCATCCGCGAAAGGCTAGGAGACTCAGCCGACGCATAGTGACGACTTCCCACACTGTGATGAGGACACGCGACGGCGCCCACGGCGGCTGACGCGCGCATGGCCTCAGGTGAGCCGCCGAGTCTCCGACGCCGCGTACCGGGCGGAAACGCCCTCGTCAGTCAGAACACCCGGTGGAGAACGCCAGGTGCAGCTGATCGCCGGTGGCGTCGGCGACGATCAGGTCGCTGCCGCTCCGGTAGGCGTACACCTCGGGGGTGTCGACCACCACGGTGCCGGCGGCGGCCAACGGGGCCAGGGCGCTCAGTGCTGCCGGCTCGGGGCCGGCCGCCACCCGCTCGGTCCAGGCCTTCGCGCCGCCGGGGCAGGATGTCCCAATCCGATCCACCTGCGCTGGCACCGGACGGCCCAGCGCCTGCAACGCGGCCCGCAGCGCTGGTCCGGGCGGGGTCTCGGGTAGCAGGTTGCCGGACGCGGCCTCGGTCGGGCGACAGCCGGTCAGCACCGCGAACCGAACCCGACCCGGACTCGTCGACTCCCCCTCGACCAGGACGAACTCACCGGCGTCGGCGCGCAGCAGCGGGCCCTCGGCGGCGTCCCGGACGCCGGCCCGCCATCGCGCCGGCAGGGCGTCGGCGACCTTGCTGAGCAGCTCGCGCTCGCCCCCCTCGGCGACCAGGACGTCGATCCCGCGGGTCAGTTCGGCGCCCGCGCTGACCGGGGTGACCCGGCAGCCCCGCTCCACGCGGGACGGGGTCATCGCCCACGCCGCGCCGTCGAGCTCGGCGACGAGCCGACCGACCGCCGCGTTGACCACCGATGACGCCTGCTCAATCGTGCGTTGCTCCCGCACCGTGGGCTCGTCGGTGCGGGCCGACCACCAGGCCAGCCCCGCCAGCAGCACCGCCCAGGCCGCCGTGCCCACGAGCAGCCAGCGCCGGATCCACGACCGGGACGGCGGGCGATCAGGCCCGGAGGGTGGGGCGTACCCCGGATGGACTGCGCTCACCGCGCCATCGTGTCATGTCCCGGAGCGGGTCAGCCGCCGCCGGGGCGACCGCACTATCCGCCCGAGTCGTCGGAGCCCAGGACGAGCCGGTAGCCGACCCCGCGCACGGTCAGCACCCGTGGGCCACCGGAGAGCAGGCGCAGCTTGCGCCGGAGCCGCTTGACCGCCGAGTGCAGGATCGCGGTGTCGCCGAGGTAGGCGCCGCCCCAGACCGCGGCGAAGAGTCGCTCGTAACTCCAGAGCCGGACCGGCGGGGTCACCAACCGGGTCAACAACCGCCGTTCGGTACGGGTCAACGCCAGTGGACGCCCCCGCCAGGTGACCAGGTGCGCCGGCGGGTCGACCACCAGCTCGCCGTAGCGGACCGGGGTCTCCGGTGGACCGATGCCCCGCTCCTCGGTGACGGGCGGTTCAGGAAAGAGCATCGCCCGCAGCTCCGCGAGATCAGCACAGCTCAACACCGGCCCCACCCCTTCGAGGCGGCGCAGCACGCGCTCGCGCACAGCCATGTCGGGGCTCACACAGACCACGATCGGACCTTTCCGCTCAGACACGCTGCCTCCCCAGGCACCCGCGTTGACCGACGGGCATCACCCGCCGAGAAATTGTCCGGCTGAACACCGAGTCAGCGTACGGCCAGAAGCGCGCCCAGTCACTGATCGAATACTGACTGAGACAATGTATTGATCAGCGTCGGTGTTTTCACGAGCATGGCTGGCGCGGGCTCGGAACAGCCCGGGCCCGCGGACGTGGGGAGGACACGTGTTCGTACGACCATCCGCGCGGTCACGCCTGGGGCGTCTGGCCGTCGCGTTCGGGGCGCTGTTGCTGGGGTTGAGCGCCCAGCCAGCGCTCGCCGCGTCGCCGTCTGGCGCATCGGAGCGGGCAACTGTCGCGTCCGAACTGCTGGAGACCAGCGACAGCACCAGTTTCCTGGTCTACCTACGGGAAACCGCACCGCTCGCCGGCACCGCGACCCTGCAAACGCCCGACGACCGGGCCCGTGCGGTCCACCAACTCCTGACCAACACCGCCGAACGCACCCAAGCCGACCTGCTGCGGCTGCTCGACGCGCGGAAGGCGGCGCACACCTCCTACTGGATCGCCAACGCCATCCAGGTCCACGGTGACCGGGTCCTGATCGACGAGATCGCGAACCGACCCGAGGTCGAGCGGATCGAGCCGGTCCGCAGCCGCCAGTTGGTCGAACCGACGCCCGCCGAGGCCGAGGCCCGCACCGACGCCATCGAGTGGGGCGTCGCCGAAATCGGCGCCCCCCAGGTGTGGGACGAGTTCGGCGACCGCGGCGAAGGCATCGTGATCGCCAACATCGACACCGGCGTGCAGTACGACCACCCCGCCCTCGTCAACTCCTACCGGGGCAACCTCGGCGGCGGCAGCTTCGACCACGCCTACAACTGGTTCGACCCGACGGACATCTGCTCCGACTCGGTGCCCTGCGACAACAACGACCACGGCACGCACACGATGGGCACGATGGTCGGGGACGACGGGGCCGACAACCAGATCGGCGTCGCACCGGGTGCCCGGTGGATAGCGGCGAAGGGCTGCGAGTTCCGCACCTGCTCGGACCCAGCGCTACTCGCCTCCGGCCAGTGGATCCTGGCCCCGACCGACGCCAACGGCGAGAACCCCCGCCCGGAGTTGCGCCCCGACATCGTCAACAACTCGTGGGGCGGCGGCGGCAACGACCCCTGGTACCAGCAGACCGTTGACGCGTGGCGGGCCGCCGGGATCCTCCCGGTCTTCTCCAACGGCAACAGCGGCCCGAGCTGCGGCACCGCCGGCTCCCCCGGGGACTACGAGAGTTCGTACGCCGTCGGGGCGTACGGGTCGAACGGCGCCATCGCCGGCTTCTCCAGCCGTGGCTCCGGCACCGAGCTGATCAAACCGAACATCGCCGCGCCGGGCGTGGCCGTGCGCTCCAGCGTCGCCGGCGGCGGATACTCCGCGTTCAGCGGCACCTCGATGGCGGCCCCACACGTCGCCGCCACGGCCGCTCTGATCTGGTCGGTCGCCCCCAGCCTCCGCGGGGACCTGCCGGCGACCGAGGCGCTGCTGGACCGTACCGCCCGCGATGTCGATGACACCACCTGCGGCGGGACCGCGGCCGACAACAACGTCTTCGGCGAAGGCCGACTCGACGCGTACACGGCGGTCAACGAGGCCCCCCGCGGCCCGGTCGGGCGGGTCACCGGCACCGTGACCTCAGCCGCTGACGGCGAGCCGATCGCCGGGGTGACCATCGACGACGGCACCCGCGACACCACCACCGGCACCGACGGCCGGTACTCGCTGACCGTTCCGGCCGGTGAGACCACGGTGACGGCCACCTTGTACGGCTACGAGTCGCAGTCGGACACCTTCACCGTGGACGAGGGCGGGGCCGTGACCCGAGACTTCGCGCTCGTCGCGAGCCCCATGGTCACGGTGAGCGGTCAGGTTACCGACGGCTCCGGACACGGCTGGCCGCTCTACGCGAAGATCGACATCGCCGGCAAGCCAGGCGATCCGGTCTTCACCGACCCGGTAACGGGAGAGTGGTCGGCAACTGTGGCCGGCGACAACACCTACTCGATCACCGCCACCCCGCAGTACCCCGACTACCGAACGGTGACCCGGGAGGTACCGGTCGGTGGCGACGCCACCACTGTCGACATGGCCGTTCGGGTTGCGGAATCCTGCACGGCGGCCGGCTACAGCGGCAGCTACGACGACCCGCTCCTGACGGAGGACTTCGCCGACAGCACCGCGCCGGAGGGCTGGTCGGTGGTCAACCGCACCGAGGAGGGCGGTTGGACCTTCGAAGACCTCGGCGAACGGGGCAACCTGACCGGCGGCAGCGGCGGCTTCGCGATCATCGACAGCGATGAGCTCGGCCTCGGCAACAGTCAGGACACCGACCTGGTGAGCCCGACGGTGGATCTCTCCGGGACCCCCGCACCGGTGCTGCGCTTCAACAGTGACTGGCGGGCACTCGGCCTCAACGACAGCGCCGACATCGACGTCACCACCGACGGCGGCGAGACCTGGACCAACGTCTGGCACCAGACCAGCAGCCTGCGCGGGCCGCGGGTCGAGGAGGTGCCGTTGACGCCGGCAGCCGGCGCGTCGGAGGCCCAGGTGCGGTTCCGCTTCGCCGGTACCTTCGCCTGGTGGTGGCAGGTCGACGATGTCATCCTGGCCAACCGGAACTGCACTCCGGTGCCCGGCGGCCTGGTGGTCGGCACGACCAGCGACCAGAACACCGGCGCACCCCTCAACGGCGTCACGGTGACCAGCGTTGATCAGCCCGAAGAGAGCGCTGTCTCGGCCGGCACGCCGGACGACCCGGCGGAGTCGGACGGCTTCTACTGGCTCTTCTCCAGTCTCACCGGAACGCACCCGTTCACCGCGGAACGGACGCCGTACCCGGTGGCCAACCAGGACGTGACGGTCGTCGCCGACGACGTACGCCGGGCCGACTTCGCGCTCGCCGCCGGAAGACTCACGGTCACCCCGACCGAGGTGGAGTCACACCAGCCGTACGGCAGTACCCGGAGCACCCGGGTGACGGTGAAGAACACCGGTACCGCCCCGGCCGACGTCGAGGTGTTGGAGCGGACGGGCGGGTTTGATCTGTTGGAGGCGCCGGGGGCCCCGCTGCGCGAGGTCACGGTGAAGGGCCTCAGCACAGCCCGCACCGGGACCACGTACGGCGGAGCACCGGCGGAGGTCGGCGAGTCGGCGGACAACAGCTGGACCCGGGTAGCGGACCTACCGGCGGAGGTCTTCGACAACTCCGCCACCATCCTGGACGGCAAGGTGTATTCGATCGGCGGCGGTAGCGCCACCGGCACGGAGCGCGCGACCTGGGTCTACGACCCGGACACTGATTCCTGGTTGGACCTGCCGGCGCTACCCACCTCCCGGGCGAAGCCGGGCGTCGCGACGGTCGGCGGCAAGATCTACGTGACCGGCGGGTGGGGCAACACCTCCGACCCGGACCCCACGGTGAATGTCTTCGACCCGGCCAGCGAAACCTGGAGCACTCTGGACGGGGTCACCAACCCCGCGCCAACCGCCGCCCCCGGAACCGCCGTCGTCGCTGACAAGATCTACCTGGTGGGCGGCTGCACCGACTCGAGCTGCACCGCGACCGACGACACGGTGGTGTTCGACCCGAAGGCCGCGACCTTCGCCACTGTTGCCCCCTACCCGCACC
This sequence comes from Salinispora pacifica CNR114, assembly GCF_000514775.1. Lineage (GTDB taxonomy): Bacteria > Actinomycetota > Actinomycetes > Mycobacteriales > Micromonosporaceae > Micromonospora > Micromonospora pacifica. The sequence continues at coordinate 102,544 of NZ_AZWO01000013.1, forward strand.
CGGTCTCCTGGATGAGCTGCGGTGGCCTCGGCACCCAGGTGTACTGCGCCGGTGGATCGGGCGCCGAGACCGTAGCCCACCGGTACGACCCGGTGACGGACACCTGGACTCCGATCGCGGACATGCCGCTGGACCTGTGGGGTTCGTCGTACGCCGCGGCCGGCGGGATGCTCGTGCTGGCCGGCGGGGTCACCAACGACTCCACCGCGGTGACGAACCAGACGATCGCCTACGACCCGGCGACCGGCACCTGGCAGGACCTGCCGAACGCCGAGTTCGCCCGGTACCGGGGGGCCGCGGCGTGTGGGGCCTACCGGATCGGCGGCTCACCCAGCTCGTTCGTCGGATCGGCGGAGGCCGAACGGCTCAGCGGGCTGGAGTTGTGCATCCAGGATGCGGAGCTGCCGTGGCTGAGCACCTCACCGGCCAACTTCACCCTGGAGCCGGGCGAGTCCCGCCAGGTGCAGGTGACCCTCACGGCCACCGCCGAGGCCGGGGTTGAGCAGCCCGGTCGCTACAGCGGCGAGCTGGCGTTCGCGGCCGACGTGCCGTACCCGACCGCGCCGGTGAAGGTGGAGATGAACGTGTCTCCGCCGAGGAGCTGGGGCAAGCTCCAGGGCACGGTCACCGGGGTGACCTGCGGCGGGGAGACGGTCGGCGTACCGGCCACCGTCCGGGTGAACGCGACCGGCAGCGGCGCCGGCTTCACCCTGAAGGCGGACGCCTCCGGCAAGTACACGGTCTGGCTGCCCAAGGGCCGCTACGACGTGATCGTCGCCAAGGACGGTTGGGTTCCGGAGTTCGACCGCATCCGGGTTGAGGCAGGGTTCGTCGCCACCCTCGACTTCAGCCTGGAACCGTCGTCGGACTGCACGAAGGCAAGCGGCATCTGAGTAGGTCGGTGGCCGGCGGCCCGAGCGGGTCGCCGGCCACCGACACCGACGGGCTGGCGCGGGCTGGCCAGTAGAGCCGCCACCACTCCTAACTGGGTGCCACTTCGGAAGGAGAGCCGCCCACGCAACTGACGATTGCGAAGTCAACAGTCGTTTCGCTTGTGGTTAGCCCACAGCCTCATCACCTATTGCCCGCAGAACATCAGCGAGCCAGACAAGCCCATAACCAAGAGTCTTCGAGTCATCCTCAAGCATTCCCCGAAGATTGGACCAAGATTCGGACACCTGTCCGATTGTGAACGAATCCGGCTCATTGTACACGTCGTACCGTTCAGGTGACGATATTGACCAAAAATAGTCCTGAGGGATCGGGAGGTCAGCTTCTCCGCCCGCCGCCACCTGAGCTATTAGCAGCTCAAACACCTGTCGGAGCTGATCTACCGGAACTCGTACGCATGGTTCTGACATCAGCACAGCCTGCCGCAGCCTCGGACCCCTCGATAGGCCGGTCTGTGACGGCGGCAGCGACCACGCCGACGCCTACGTGCCCGGTCCTACGGCAACGGGTGGGCGATCCCGGCCGCCGGCTTCTGGTAGCACGACGTAGACACCCGGTTGGTCCGGTCGTTCCGCCGACCGGAACCAGATCTCCGCCGCCCGCTCGGGCGGCCAGATGGTGGCCCAATCCCACCGCGCCCCCGCAAGTTTGGCACTGGTGAGAACGGCACCGTAGAGGTTGGCCTCACAGAGGTTGACGCCGGTGAGGTTGGCGCGGTCGAGGTTGGCCTCGCGGAGGTCGGCGCTGGTGAGGTTGACGCCGGTGAGATTGACTCCGCGAAGGTCAACACCGGCGAGGTTGACGCCGGCAAGGTCAACACCGGTGAGGTCGGCACCGATGAGAAACGCGCCGGTGAGATCGGCCTGCGTAAGGTCGGCCGCCGTGAGGTTGGCGGCGGCCAGTTCGACGCCACCGAGGTCGACGCCGGCTAGGTCAACACCGCGGAGGTTGGCGGCGGTCAGGTCGACCCCAGCGAGGTTGGCACCGGCGAGGTTGGCACCGGCGAGGTTGGCACCGATGAGGAGCGCGCCGGCGAGGTTGACGTCGGTGAGGTCCGCGCCACGCAGATCAACACCGGCGAGATTCGCACCGGTGAGGTCGACGTCGGTGAGGTCCGCGCCACGCAGATCAACACCGGCGAGATTCGCGCCGGTGAGGTCGACTCCGGCGAAGTTGGCGCGGGCGAGGTCGACTCCGACCAGGTCGGCCTCGCGAAGAGCCCTGTTGTTGGGCTCCGCGCCAGCCAGGTCGTTCTTGCGGAGGTCGGCGACACGAGAGTCGTCCTGGTGGAGATCGGCGCTGGGCAGGCTACCGGGTTGTTGGCTGGTGAAGGCTGGGGTGCGTCGGGCCAAGGCAGCCAGGAGGTTTCTTAGACGGCCAGGTCGGGCTACTCGTGGTGCGTGAAAGGCGGGGGTGGAACGACCGAGCGCAAGCACGAGTTGACGGCGGAAGGAGTCAGTCGACATCGGAAGAATCCGCATCTCCTGAGGCCAGCTTCTGGTCCTTTGCTACCGGGGGTGGTAAGGAACGACTGAGGGGTAATGTCGAGTGGTGGTGTGGTGTGGCGGCTTCGGTCGGCGCCAGGTCAACCTGGCGCAGAATTTTTTCGATCAGTAGCGGTGCGGTGATGCCGAGGAGCCCGGCGGCTAAGGGGCTGGCCAGGCGCCCGTCCGCTCCACTGAGGGCGGCGAGTCCCGCGCCAGCGGCGAGCCGAAGCACGACTGAGGCCAGGTAGGCGGGGAGCCCTGGTTCGTCGGGGCGCTTCCAGGGCAGGGTCTTCGCACGTCGCAACGCAGCGCCGAGTTCGAGTGCTTCCACGATGAAGCTACCTAGCAGCCCCCAGAGGGCTGACTCCATAGTGGAAAGGGGCTCGAACGGCATAGGCGAACAATAGCCGCCCCCTTCCTTGTTCCACCGGTTGGCCGGCGGTTGGCCGCTGGCAACCGGAAGCTACGGGAGAACACCGAAGTCGACGAAATCTTAGAGCCCCGACCGAGGCTAAATCAATGTCAGGGCTGTGAATGTAGTGAACGATCACACTGATAAGCAGCACACAATGTTCAAACGGACGTTCGATTTGTCACTATCTCCTCGACAACGGTCCCAGAGACCGCCGCCGAGGGCAGCGCCCCGGCATTACCACTAGGGTCCGCTTATCAATCTCTATGCTATTTTTCGGACATAGCCAGTTATTAGGCCGCCGGCCCTTGGTCGGGCGACACAGCCGCCCGGTAGGCCTGCGGCACACGTCAGCCGAGTAGACGTACGGGCGAGTCCAGGCCACCCGGTCGGTGCCACGGCCACGCAGGACCGGGTTCCGCGGTCGGCAGGGCGTCAACGAAGGAACGAACTCGGCTACCGATGCCAGCCGCGCCGGCAGGGCCCTGACTACGGCGGGGAGCATGATGCGGACAGCGAGTCAGGTAGTTGTGGATCATCAGGGCGGTCTGCGGCCAGCGACGGCCACAGCAATCATTTGAGTAGTTTGTACGGTTTCATGTCTTGATGTGACTCGTTGTCGGGTTAGCTCAAGGTGGTTGCTACCGCCGGCCTGGTAGCCGAGGAGCACCGCCCCGAGGTGCGGGGTCGATGGCTCCTCGTCGTTGACGGGGAAGGACACCGAGACCGCGATGAACCATCAGCACCACACCCACAAACTCGACTCTGTCCAGCCCGACGGGCACCGGTTGAGGTCACGATGGTGGGCGCTCGGACTGGTCGCAATGACCGGCCTGGCCCTCACCACCGTCGGCGTCGCTGCCGCCCCCGCCGCCGCCGACGCCGAACACGCCCCCAGCACCGCGGACGAACGGCCCTCCGCTGACGACCAACGCGGCAAACGCGACGGCGGCAAGCATGACAATCGGGGCAGCGGCAAGGACGACAAGAAGGAGGGAAGGAAGGGGGCAAGGCCGAAGGGCACCCCGATCCCCTGCGACCCAGACGCCCTCATCGCTGCGATCACCCTCGCCAACGCCCGCGGCGGTGCCGTGCTCGACCTCGCCAAAGACTGCACCTACCTACTCACCGCCGACCTCGACGGCAGCGGCCTACCCACCATCACCGCCCCCATCACCCTCAACGGCGGCAAACACACCACCATCGAACGTGCCGCCGCCGTCGACCCATTCCGCATCATCACCGTTGACACCGGCGGCGAGCTCACCCTCAACAAACTCACCATCACCGGCGGACAGACCGACAGTGCGGGCGGAGCAATCCTGGTCAACGCCGGCGGAGCATTGACCACCAACCACAGCACCGTCACCCGCAACATCACCAATGCCTCAGGTGGCGGTATCGCCAACAACGGCACCGCCCGAATCAAGAACTCCAAAATCGGACGCAACTCTGCTGGCGTCAACGGCGGAGGCATCACGAGCTCCGGCGTGCTCGAAATCAGCAAATCCCGCGTACACGCCAATACCGCCGTCGCTGTGGCTGGAGTGGAAAGCTTGGGCTCAGTCCGGATCAATCACAGCACCATTGTCGCCAATCAGGCCCAGGACACTGTTGGCGGCCTGTTCATCGGCGCTGGCACCGGAATCGTCACGGACACCCATATAACGGATAACCACGCCGGGGAGGCTGGCGGTGTCCTCGCGAACACCAACACCCAACTCACCCTCAATTCCGTCACCATCGCCAACAACACGGCCAGTACAGCCCGTGGTGGCGGCCTGGCAACCAATGTGAATGCCGCCGTGGTCGTCGAAGACAGCGTCATCAAAAATAACTACGCCACCATCGAGGGCGGCGGTATCTACAACGACGCCGAGCTGGTACTGCGGAACACGACCGTCACCGGCAACCAGGCCGACCTGGGCGGCGGCGTCTACAACACTGACAACGGCATACTCACCCTATTCACCACCAAGATCGTCAAGAACATCGCCATCACCGACGGCGGCGGCATCTTCAACGAAGCGAACGGCACGGTAGTACTGAACACCGCTACCGGCACTGTCGTGATCAAGAACCGACCGAACAACTGCTCCGGCGATGTGCCCGGCTGCGCCGGGTAAAACCTGAACAGGCATCACGTGGTTTCCCGTCCCGCGCCCACCGGCGCGGGACGGGAACCTTTTCGGGCCTTCGGATGGTGAGCAGAGCCGCTCTCGCGCGCCAGCGGTAGATCGACGAGCCGCTACCGGCGGTGAACGCCCGTCTGGCCTCGGCAGTCAGGCCCCGCAGGAACCCGGCACCAGCAGGACCCCGACTATCGCCGGGACGACCGGGCGACACCTGCGGGTCAGGGTTTACGGAGCCACGTCTTCGGATCGGTCACGAAGACGCCCTTGCCCTGGCGACGGTTGATCACCTCCAGTGCCTCCAGTCGGATGAACACCTGGCGGATCGTGGACGCGCCGACCTGATGCAGCTCGCAGAGCTGGGCGATCGACGGAAGCTTCTCACCCGGCTTGAGCTTGCCGCTCTCGACCTCCGTCATGATTCGGTTAGAGATTCTCAGGTAATCCGGTACAGCAGGCATGGCGCTCCTCGCGTGGCTCGTTGATTCGATCACGCATCCCGGCACCTCGACAAGCCGATGCTCACCCGAGCCTTGACTCTTGCGCCTTACGCGCATAAGTTTGCCGACAGGTCCTCCTCGCGTGGCAACGAGTAGGCCCGATTCCCCGGTCGGGGTGGGCTGGACACGGCTCACCCCTGCCCGTCCGGTCCGGAGAGGTGGTTGACGTGCATAACCCGTTCCGACGCTTCCGTCACTGGCGAAACCGCCCCGCCCCGAGCCAGCCCGCTACTCGCGCCGGCTCGCTGACCGGTGCGAACGTAGGTCGTCCCACCGACACCGACAGCGATGCGGACCGCCACCGGCCGTTCGCCGGCAACGCGGGCGGGCACCACCGGTCGACGACGCGCTGGCCGTTGACCCCCGAACAGGTACGCCAGCAGCAGTTCCCACAGGTCCGGCGGGGGCTCGACGCGTCCGAGGTGGAACTCTTCCTCTATCGGGTCGCAGCGGACCTGTCCGCGCTGCAGACCGAGCTGAGGAGTACCCGGGACGAGAACATCCGGATCAAGCGGGCGCTGCGCGACTGGCAGTCCCGGTTCACCCCGGGCGTACGGGCATGACCGCTACCGACCCCGACGAACGACCACGCTTCGTCGTCCATTTGACCCTGCGCGCCGACGACCTCGCCGGCGCACGCCTACTCGCCCGTTCGTTGGCCCGCTCCCTGGGCTTCCTGCCTGAGCTGGTGCTCGGCGAGACGACCGTCTCCGTCACCGGCGCGCCCGACGTACACCATCAGGTCTTCTGCGACCGGCTACTGGAACACGGCTGGCGCTGCCGGCTGCGGCCCGAGCACGACGGTGGCTGTTCCCGACGGTTCCTCCGGCCCATCGTCGGCCGCGCGCGACGCGACCGGACGACTGCGGCCCGCCACCAAAGGTAGCGGGCCGCAGTCGGACAACGCGTCGGTCAGTCGACGGCGACCGGGACGATCGCCTCGTTGATGCCCCGGCTGGCGGTGACGATGAGGTCGCCGTTGCCGTGCCGAGACAGCGCACGCAGTCGCCACGTGCCTGGCGCCGCGAAGAAGCGGAACTGTCCGGCCGAAGAGGTGACCACCTCGGCGGTGAACTCGTCGGTGGAGTCGAGCAGGCGGACGTACGCACCGGTCACCGGCTCACCCGCAGCGTCGCGGACAACGCCGGTGATGACGGTCTCCTTCTCCAGGTCGAGGCTGGCCGGCAGCGGGGCGGCCTGATCTGGGGCGGCGCACCCGGCCGCAGTCGAAGCAGTCATGGCGTTCACTTCTCCCCGGGCTCGTCGCCGAGCGCCACCGGCACGCCGACCAGTGAGCCGTACTCGGTCCAGGAGCCGTCGTAGTTCTTCACGTTCCGGTGGCCGAGCAGCTCCTGGAGCACGAACCAGGTGTGCGAGGAGCGCTCACCGATCCGGCAGTAGGCGATGGTTTCCCGGCTGTCGTCCAGCCCCGCCGCGGCGTAGATCTCGCGCAGCTCCTGGTCGGACTTGAAGGTGCCGTCCTCGTTGGCCGCCTTGGACCACGGCACGCTGATCGCGGTGGGCACGTGGCCCGCGCGCTGCGCCTGCTCCTGCGGGAGGTGGGCGGGGGCGAGCAGGCGTCCCGCGTACTCGTCGGGGCTGCGCACGTCGACCAGGTTCTTCGTACCGATGGCGGCGACCACCTCGTCGCGGAACGCCCGGATGGTGTGGTCCGACTCCTGCGCCACGTACCGCGTCGCCGGACGGGACACCACCTCGGTGGTCAGCGGGCGGGCGTCCAACTCCCACTTCTTGCGGCCGCCGTCGAGCAGCCGGACCTCACGGTGGCCGTAGAGCGCGAAATACCAGTACGCGTACGCGGCGAACCAGTTGTTGTTGCCGCCGTAGAGGACGACGGTGTCGTCGTTGGCGATGCCCCGCTCGGAGAGCAGCGCCGCGAATTGGTCCTTGTTCACAAAGTCCCGGCGGACCTGGTCTTGTAGGTCGGTCTTCCAGTCCAATTTGATCGCACCGGGCAGGTGGCCGGTGTCGTAGGCCGAGGTGTCCTCGTCGACCTCGACGAAGACGACACCCCGGGTTTCGAGGTTCTTCTCGGCCCAGTCGGCCGAGACGAGTGCGGTGTCACGACTCATCAGATCACTCCTGGTGAGGATGGATGGTGAGCCAGCGCGCGGAAGTCATGGTGCCTCAGTGGTCCACCACGCGCGGGACCCATGGCTCGGATCGGGATCACGGGTTCGTGCGACGGCGAAACGGGTTGGCGCAGGAGGGGGCACCAGTCAGGTGCGCAGACCCTGGGCACCGGGGGGCCGCGTTAGGCGGCCGAGAACAGCCCCGCCGTCAACCGGACGGGGCGACACAGGCAGGCGGCCACACGGCACAGGTCGACCGCGCGCCGTTTGGTGAGGAACATCCCCATGGGCAGAGAGACTACCAGCGATGTCGCCGCGTGCCACAGCTCAACCACCATCCGGGACGCGTACTCGACTCAGCTCGCCGCGTGGATCGGCACCTCGGCCGCCTCCGCGGTGACCTGCAGCCCTTCGGGTAGCGGCCGGACCTCACTGACGGTGAGGTCGAACGGGAGCACCGGCAGGGGCAGGTCAACGGAGATGCCCTCGGCGAAGGTGCTCAGCAACGCCCGGACCAGCGACCCGTTCGGCAGGCCGTCGGCGGTCAGGTCGGTGAACCGCAGCGACACCTGGCCCTGGTCGATCGTGATGTCGGCGGTACCGCTGACCGGCACGCGCTGCCCGAGGAGCTCCACCGGAGCGGTCACCGCGAGTCGACCGTCCCGCTCCCCCAACTGCAACCCCTCCTGGTCGAGCCGGGAGGCGAGGCTGTCGTAGCTGATGGTGCCGGTGCCGGTGACGCTCCCGGCGGTCACCCCGCCCCGTCCGGACCGAAGGGTGTCCAGCGGGGCCGTCACGTCGTAGGCGTCGATGTCGAGGGTCGGCAGGGCCAGCACGTTGCCCTGGACTGATCCCCGGACCTCAGTGAGCCGGATGGAGATGCGCTCGTAGCGGCCGTCGAGGACCTGGGTGACAAAGGGAAAACCGCCGATCTCGACCTCGGGCGGCCCGGCCTGAACACCCTCCTTGACGAGCTCCTCGCGGACCTGTTCGGTCAATGCGCGTTCGGCGACCCCCGCCGCCACCCGGTCGGCCACCACCACCAGCCCGACCAGGCCCAGAAGCAGGACCAGGAGCACGACGAGTATGCGCCGCCCACGCCGGGATCGGGGGCGTTCGTCCTGGTACGGGCGCTCGTCGGTCGTCACAGCTCCTCCTGGCACCGTCATCGCTCCTGTCACCGCTGTCGCTGCGGCGAGGTTACCCGGACCGTGGCGCTTCGACCGCTCAGAGGACCAGCCTGCACAGGACGTACGCGGCCGGCGCGGCGAGGGCGAAGCCGGTGAGTGGACCCTGGATGTACTGAATCGCCCACCCGGGGGTCGGCTCGCCGGCCATTTCCCGACCCACCTCCGCAAACCCAACGGCGAGGTCGGCCAGGACGGCGACGACCGCCGCGACGAGCCCCATGATCGCAGCCCGGGTCGGGGTGAACGGGGTGACGAGATAGCTACCCAGGAGCGCACTGACCATGGTGCCGACCATGGCGCCGCCAACCACGCCGACCGCGCCCCGTGGCACCTGGGGGGCCAGCCGGGGCCAGGCGGCGAACGCGTCGGTGATCCGGGCGACGGCGAGCGCCACCCCGGCCGCGACCAGGCAGACCGTGATGACCTGGGTGCCCATCGGGATCCGGGTGAGCACGATCATGGTGGGGAGGGCGACGGACCCGGCGACGATGAGCACGGTGCCGCGCAGCGATTCGAGAACCTGCGCCCGGTCAACCCGCCGGACGAACTGCCCCACGACCGCAGTGACCAGGCCGACCAGCAGGACCTGCACCAGCGGCATCAGCCGGGCCGGATCACTGCGGACGGCGACGGTGTCGGCGACGATCGCGGCGGCGGCGCCCACCCCGGCCACCGTCATCAGCGCCGGCGGGCGAAACGCCATCGTCCAGGCCAGCAACGAGAGCGCCTGGACGCCGACGATGACGACCGTGAACGGTAGCCGGTGCCCCGGGCCGCTGGTCTGCGCCGCCAGCACCAGGCCCATCCCGAGCAGCACCGCGAAGCCGGCGACGGCCAGCGTGACCGACCGACGCACCGCGATCGGCGGGATTTCCTCCACGTCCTGCTCCAGGCCGTCGCCGGGATCGCCCGGTGCCCGGCGGCCCGGGTCCCCGTCCCGTCGAGCTCGGCGTGGGCCGCCGCGCTCCGGCCGCCCGTCGTCACCCCCGGCCCGCGGCGCGGGCGGACCGCTGGAGGGCTGTTCGGGCCAGGGCTCACGGCCGGTCTCGGGCCTGCTGGAGGGAAGCACCCACCGATCGTGCCAGACCGCACCGGCGCCGCGGGCGCACGGTTTCGGCGACGTTAAAACCTACCCCTCAGTTATGCGTATAACGGACAAAACAGATTTGCACCGAAGGTTGACGCAGGGCGATCGGTTAGGCTCAACCTGTTTACCCGCCCGTCAGTGACGCCGGGACCACGCAGTACCCCAGTGCCCTCAGTGCGGAGCGTGCGCTGGGTGACGCGCGGCCACCGCGCCGCCGGGACGGAGATGATCGTGGAGATCCTGCTTCTGGTGACGGCACGCGCAGGTGAACCATCCGCTGTGCTGCCAGCGCTCGACCTACTACCCCACTCGGTCCGCACCGCCCCCCGCGACGTACGCACCCTGGTCGCCGGCCCCAGCCCGGACATCGTGGTGATCGACGCCCGCTCCGAGCTGAGCGAGGCCCGGGACACCTGCCGCATGCTGCACGCCACCGGCCTCAACGCGCCCCTGCTCGCGGTCGTCACCGAGGCCGGGCTGATCGCACTCAACGCCGACTGGGGCGTCGATGATGTAATCCTCGCCTCAGCCGGCCCGGCTGAGGTCGAGGCCCGGTTACGCTTAGTGATTGGCCGGTTGGCGGACAGCACCACGGGGGCCGACAGCTCGATCCGGGCCGGCGAGTTGACCATCGATCCGGACACCTACGCCGCGAAGCTGAAGGGCCGCCCCCTCGACCTGACATACAAGGAGTTCGAACTGCTCAAGTTCCTGGCGCAGCATCCGGGGCGGGTCTTCACCAGGGACCAGCTGCTGCGCGAGGTGTGGGGCTACGACTACTTCGGCGGGACCCGCACCGTGGACGTGCACGTGCGACGGCTGCGCGCCAAGCTCGGCTCCGAGTACGAGTCGATGATCGGCACCGTCCGCCAGGTCGGCTACAAGTTCGTTGTTCCGCCCGCCCGGGCGCTACCGGAGTCGGAGCCCGCCCCGATTCCCGTCTGATCCTCTATTAACTATTTGCCCGGTTATTACCAATAATCGGGACTATCCTCATGTTCTAGACCCGCTTACCGATAAGTACGGGGGTACCTACGGTGCAGATGAAAGGCGGCGATCCCACCCGAATGGGCGGGCTGAGGCAGCTCACCCCAGCCACCCGCTCCCTCGCCATCGCGGCAGTCGTCGTGATCGCGCTGCTCGGCTCCGCGTTCGCGATCGGGCGCGGCCTAGCGCCGACGGGAGACCCGCACACCAGCAACGCCACCACGCCGCACTCGCCCGACCAGCCCGCCCCGTCGGACGACGGCACCACGACAGCGCGGGAGCGCGACGGCGACACCGCAGCCGCTCCAGAGCCGACCCCGAGTAGCGACTACTACGACGAGGGCACCCAGCGCACCACCGAAACCTCAGCCGTGGCCCTGACCTTCGACGACGGGCCGGACCCCCAGTACACCCCACATGTCCTCAGCTCCCTGCGGGCGTACGGGGTCACCGCCACCTTCTGCGTGACCGGCGAAAACGCCAGCGCCTACCCGGAGTTGGTACAGGCGATCGTGGCCGACGGGCACACCCTGTGCAACCACACCTGGAACCACGACATCGCCCTCGGCTCCCGGTCGCCGGACGAGATCCGGTCAGACCTGATCCGGACCAGCAACGCGATCCACGCCGCCGTCCCCAACGCCCCCATCACGTACTACCGCCAGCCCGGCGGCGCCTGGACCTACTCGATCGTGTCCGCGGTCGAGGAGCTGGGAATGATCCCGCTGCACTGGACGATCGACCCGCGGGACTGGGAGAGCCCCGGCGCCGATCACATCACGACCACCGTGCTCGAAGGGGTGGAACCCGGCTCGATCGTGCTGCTGCACGATGCGGGTGGGCCCCGAGAGGACACCGTGGACGCCCTCAACCGGATCCTGCCCGAGCTCACCGCCCGGTTCCTGGTAACAGGGCTTACACCCGACGCCACCTGACCGGCGCCCGGGCTAACGTGACCGGATGAACAGCACCGAAACCGCCACCGACGGGGTGGTCCGGACCGACCGGCTCGACCCACCGGAGATCACCGACGTGCTGGCACTCGCCCGAGCCGCCGGGGACGCCGACGGCGCGGACCCCTTCGACGAGCACACCTTGCTCCGGCTCCGCGATCCGCACGCACCGACCTGCCACCTCACCGCCCGCGCCGCTGACGGCACCTTGACCGGGTACGCGCACCTGGACATCAGCGACCCCGCCGCCGGCACCGGGGTGGAGTTGGCGGTCCACCCCGCGTACCGACGCCGGGGAACCGGACGAGCCCTGGCCCGGGGCGTACGCGCGGCCGTCACCGGCCCGCTCCGCGCCTGGGCGCACGGCGACCACCCCTCCGCGGCGGCGCTCGCCGTGGACCTGGACTACCGGCGAGCCCGGGTGCTCTGGCAGCTCCGCCGGCCCCTCACCGCCCCGATCCCGGAGCCGCCCCTGCCCGACGGGGTGACCCTGCGCGCGTACCGGCCCGGGGCCGACGACGACGCCTGGCTGGCGCTCAACGCCAAGGCCTTCGCCGACCACCCGGAACAGGGCCGGTGGACCGCCGCCGACCTGCAGGCCCGCCGCGCCGAGCCATGGTTCGACGCGGCCGGTTTCCTCCTCGCCGTGGACCGGGCGGGACAGCTACTCGGCTTCCACTGGACCAAGGTCCACGACCGGCCCGGCTCCGCCCGCATCGGCGAGGTGTACGTGGTGGGCGTTGACCCGACCGCCCACGGCGGAGGGCTCGGCAAAGCGCTCACCGCGGCCGGGCTGACATACCTACGAGACCAGCGGGGCCTGGACCGGGTGATGCTCTACGTGGATGAGTCCAACACCGCCGCGGTGGCCCTCTACGAGCGGCTCGGCTTCGCCCGCTGGTCGGCGCATGTCAACTACCAACTGGGCTAACGCTCCGGTGGGGTGAACCGGTAGCCCAGCCCTCGCACCGTGATGATGAGCGGCTGCGGCTCCCCCTCCGCCTCCAGTCGCCTGCGAAGCCGCTTGATGTGCACCGTGAGGGTGTTGGAGCTCTGCCCGGTCGACCCGTCCCACACCGCCGACAACAGCTGCTCCCGGCTGACCGTCCGGTCGGCATGCGTCATGAAGAAGTACAGGAGCCGGAACTCCTTCAACGGCAGCGACACCGGCCGGCCGTGCAGCGTCACCTCATAGGTGGCCGGGTCCATTCGCAGACCGCCCAGCTCGACCGGCGGATCCAGACTGCCGGCGGTCTCCGGTCGGATCCCACGCAGGATCGGCACCACCTCGTCCACCCGGTACGGCCGTCGGACGCAGGCGGTGGCGCCGGCCCGGAGCGCCCCGACGACCACCGACCCGTCGTCATCCCCCACCCCGACCAGGGTGGGGATGCCGGCCTGCCCGACCAGCAGTCGGACCAACTCCGTGCTGGCCATAGTGGTGATCCCAGCCGACACGACAGCCGCGTCCGGTTGCAGGGCACCAGCGGCCAGCAGCGCCTCGGCGGCGTGCGGGAAGTAGCGCCCGTGCACCCGGAGGGCAGATAACTCCGTCACCAACTCTGGGCCGGCAACCGTGTCGTCATCCACCACAAACAGTTGAAAGCGTCCCTCCGCTCGGTAGTCACCCCTGGTGTTCTCGACGACGTTATTCATCGACACCGGCCGCGGGATCAGCCGAAGCGGCCGGTGATGTAGTCTTCCGTGCGCTTGTCCGCTGGGTTGGTGAAGAGCTTGCCTGTCTGGCTGAACTCGACCAGCCGACCGTGCCGCTCCTGCCGCTCGTCCACCTCGGCGGTGAAGAAGGCCGTGTAGTGGCTTACCCGGGCCGCCTGCTGCATGTTGTGGGTGACGATGACGATCGTGTAGTCGTTCGACAGCTCCGACATCAGGTCCTCGATCTTCGCCGTGGCGATCGGGTCGAGCGCCGAGCAGGGCTCGTCCATGAGGATGATCTCGGGCCGGACGGCGATCGTCCGGGCGATGCAGAGCCGCTGCTGCTGCCCGCCGGAGAGGGCCAGACCGCTGGTCTTGAGCTTGTCCTTGACCTCGTCCCAGAGGGCGGCGTCCCGCAGCGCCTTCTCCACCAGGTCGTCCATGCTGGCGACCTTCATACCAGTGACCCGCGGCCCGTAGGCCACATTGTCGTAGATCGACTTGGGGAACGGGTTCGGCTTCTGGAAGACCATGCCGATGCGGCGCCGGACCTCGATCGGGTCAACGTCCTTGGTGTACAGGTCCTGGCCGTGGTAGGTCACCGAGCCGGAGACACGGGCTCCGGGGATGAGGTCGTTCATCCGGTTCAACGACCGCAGGATGGTCGACTTGCCACACCCGGAAGGGCCGATCATCGCCGTGATCTGCTTCTCCTGGATCGGCATTGACGTATCCCGTACGGCCTCGTAGGCGCCGTAGTACACGCTGACGCCGGAGAGCTCCATCACCGGGTCCGCCACGTCAGGCGTGGGGGCTCCGGTCGACTGGGCGCCAACGCCGGCGATGCTGACGCCGGGCCGGTTGGTGGTGTCGGTGGGGTTCACGGTGCTCACCTCTGGATGGGGTGGGTGGGACGGTGGAGCCGGTGGTCCGTCATCGGACTACTCACCAGCGCTTCTCGAACCGGTTACGAACGAAAATCGCGATCGAGTTCATCGCGAGCACAATCGCCAGCAGCAGGACGATGGCACCGGCAGCGAGCTCCGTGTACTCCGACTGCGAGCGGGTGATGAAGGTGTAGATCTGGATCGGCAGCGCGGTGTACCCGCTGTCCAGCCCATCCGGGTTGAAGGTGATGAAGGTGACCGCGCCCAGAACGATCAGCGGGGCGGCCTCCCCGATCGCACGGGACAGGGCCAGGATCGACCCGGTGGCGATCCCCGGAACCGCCGACGGCAGCACCTGCCGCGACACGGTCTGCCACTTGGTCGCACCAAGGGCATAGGAGGCGTGCCGGATCGACTGCGGTACCGCCCGGATGGCCTCCCGGGTGGCGATGATGACCACCGGCAGGACCAACAGCGACAGCACGATCGCCGCGGTGATGACCGTGAACCCGAGGCCGAGCGCCCGGGCGATGATCCCCAGGCCGAGGATACCGAAGATGATCGATGGCACGCCGGCGAGGTTCTGGATGTTGAGCTCCAGCAGCCGGTTGTACCAACGGGTGTTGTCCGCGTACTCCTCCAGGTAGATCGCGGACAGGATGCCGATCGGCAGGCAGATCAGCGCGACCAACGAGATGATCCATAGCGTGCCGACCAGCGCGGACTGTACGCCAGCACCGTCCAGCCGGCTCACCAGACCGGTGGGCATCTCGGTCCACAGCCGGGAATCCAGCCGGTTCCAGCCCTTGACGAGCACCCAGGTCAGCAGGGCGGCGAGGACACCGAAGGCGATCAGCAGGCAGGCCTGCATCGCCAGCCGGAACGCGACCTCGCCCGGCCGGCTCCGGCGCTGGGTCAACGCGTTACCCGACGCGGACGGATCCGGTCGGGTCTCGGTGGTGATGGTGGGGGTGCTCACTCGTAGACCTCCCGGAAACGACGGACCATCCGGATCGACACCGCGTTCAGCGCGAAGGTGATGAGGAACAGCAGCGCACCAACGGCGAAGACCGAGTCGTAGTCGAGCGACCCGACCGGGATGTCGCCCGAGGAGATGTTGGCGATGAAGGCGGTCATGGTCGCCGCCCCCTCCAACGGGTTGAGGACGATCCGGTCAGAGGTGAGGCCACCCGCGATCGTCACGATCATGGTTTCCCCCACCGCGCGGGAGATCCCCAGGACCACCGCGGCGACGATGCCGGACATCGCCGCCGGCACCACCACCCGGGTGGACACCTGCATCTTCGTGGAGGCCAGCGCGTACGCGCCCTCGCGCAGGCTGCGCGGAACGGCGGCCATCGAGTCCTCGGAGATGCTGGCGATGGTCGGCACGATCATGATGCCCATCGCGATACCCGCGATGAGCAGGTTCTGGAAGGCCGGCCCGTTGTCGGTCGGCCACCACTTCTGCAGCAGCGGGTTGAGCGCGAAGAGCGCGACGAAGCCGTACACGACCGTCGGCACGCCGGCGAGCAGTTCGATGATCGGCTTGAGTACCTTGCGGGTACGCGGGTTGGCGTACTCCGAGAGGTAGATCGCCGAGCCGAGGCCGAGCGGAACGGCGATGGTCAGCGCGACGCCGGTCACCGTCAGCGTGGCGGCGACGAGGGGCAGGACGCCGTAGGCCTTCTGCGCGAAGGTCGGCGTCCAGCTCGTGCCGGTGATGAACTCAACGACGCTGACCTGCTGGAAGAATCCGATCGTCGGTTGCACCAACGCGATGACGATCCCGATCGTGGTGGCGACCGAGACCAACGCGGCAGCGACGAGCAGGACCTTGACGGTGCTGTCAACGGGGCGACGCCGGCCCCGCCGCAGGGCGCTGCCCGCGGCGGAACCGGCGTTCGAGGTGCTGGTGGACACGTCAGGCCGCAGCCTTCAGGGCGTCGAACTCAGCCTGGAGGGTGCTCTTCTGCTCCTCGGTGAGCGGGACGTACTTCGCCTCGAGGACGATGTCGTCGATCCGCTCGATGTAGAAGTTGACGAAGTCCGCGACCTGCTCCTTCTCGACAGCGGTGTCGCTGACGTAGATGAACAGCGGCCGGGAGAGCGGCTGGTAGGAGTTCTCCTGCGCGGTCTTCAGGCTCGGCTCGACGCAGCCGGAGCCACCGTCAACCTTGAGTGCCTTGAGCTTGTCCGCGTTCTCCTCGAAGTAGGTGAAGCCGAAGTAGCCCAGGCCTCCCTTGGTGCCGGCGACGCCCTGCACGACCACGTTGTCGTTCTCCGACGCGGTGTAGTCGGTACGGCTGGCGCCCTCCTCACCGTTGATCTCGTCGGTGAAGTAGTCGAAGGTGCCGGAGTCGGTGCCCGGGCCGAAGAGCTTCAGCGGCTCGTCCGGGAAGCTGGGGTCGACCTGGTTCCAGTTGGCGACCTTGGAGTTCGGCTCCCAGATCGCCTTGAGCTGGTCAACCGTGAGGCAGTCGGCCCAGTCGTTCTCCTTGCTGACGACCACCGTGAGGGCGTCGTTGGCGACGACCAGTTCCTTGAACTGGATCCCGGCCGCCTCGCAGGCCTCGATCTCCGACTCCTTGATCGGACGGGAGGCATCCGAGACGTCGGTCTCCCCCTTGCAGAACCGCTCGAAGCCGCCACCGGTGCCAGAGGTGCCGACGGAGACGTTGACGCCGCTCTGAACCTCCCGGTAGAAGGTGGCCGCGGCCTCGCTCAGCGGAGCGACCGTGCTGGAGCCGTTGACCTTGACCTCACCCGAAAGCTGCTCGCCACCATCGGCGCTTTCGTTGTTGCTGCTGCAGCCGGTAAGCGCGAGCGCGGCGAGCGCGGTGCCGGCGAGGACGCGCCGCGAAAGCACGTTGCGGTTCACCAGAAAGCCTCTCTATCGGGGTGTGCCAGCCCGTCCGGGCCGTACGAGAAGTCAAGGTAGAAGGCCCAGGTAGCCGCGCGACCGGCGCTAAGTGAACGAAAAGTGAACTCCACGACGAAAATCGTGGCCGGGAACATCAGTATTGTGACGTTCCGACCACCGGCTCCCCAGATGTCCCTATCGCAGCCCCAAGGTCCGGGGCACGCCCAAGCGCCCCGCCCGGTCTGCGCCCGCCCGGGTCTGCGAGACCGGCGCCGACGCGAGAACGGGTCTGCGAGACCGGCGCCGACGCGCGACCGGCCTAGAGCCGAATCGTGCCGGTGACCAGGTAGACAACCTGACGCGCCACGTTGACCGCATGGTCCGCGTACCGCTCGTAGTAGCGGCCGACCAGGGCAAGGTCGATGGCGCTCTCCACCCCGTACTGCCAACTGGCCAACAGGAGCGACAACAGACGCGACTGGGCGGTGTCGACCTCGTCGTCGTCGAGCCCGATCTGCATGGCGGTCAGCGGATCACGGGTGGCGAGCACGGTCGAGGCCTTCTCCGCGATCCGCGCCGCCGCTTCGGCCATCTCCGTCACCACGGCAGCCGCTGGCGGAGGGACAACCATGACCGGGTACCGCATCTGCACGACCTTGGCAATGTGGACGGCGAGGTCGCCCATCCGCTCAAGGTCGGCCGCGATCCGGATGGCGCAGAGCACCAGGCGCAGGTCCGAGGCGACCGGCTGCTGCCGGGCGAGCAGCTCCGGGACGGCCGCCTCGATGTCCCAACGAAGCTGGTCGAGGACCGCGTCATTCCGAATGACCTGCTCGGCCGCCTCCTGGTCCACGTCCAGCAGCGCGGTGCCCGCACCCCGGATCGCCGCCGCGGCCTCCCGGCTCATCACCGCCAGGGCGCCAGTCAACCGATCAAGCTGCTCGTCGTAGCCGCTCCGGACCATCGCGCCTCCACCTGCTCGCCTCGCGGCTCCGCCGTCGTCCCGAGGGCGGGTACGCCTTGGCAAACCACGAGTCAGCCACATCGCATAGACAGCAACCTACCGGCTACGGCGCGGATCAGCCGAATTCGGCGCCGGCGATGGGGCAGGGTCCTGACTGACCAGTCAGCGCAGGAGAAACCGGGGTGGGCCGGCGCCGGAGTCCTCCAGCCGAGGCATCACCGGGGTCGCCGGATCACGGGTCGCCGCGGCGGCGATGACACCGGCCAGATCCCGGCAGGCTGCCACCTGCCCGAGAGTGACCAGGGTGGGCGGAAGCATGGCCAGCTCCCCGGCGGCGCAGGCGTCGGCCGGGGAGATCCAGAGCGTACGGTCCGCCTCACCGGAGACATCCCGGGTACGCTGCCCCACCGGTAGCCGGGCGACGAAGAAGTACGTGTCGAACCGACGCGGCTCGAACTCGGGTGTGATCCACCGGCTCCACGGCAGCAGTAGATCCGAACGGAGGGTGAGCCCTCGCTGGGCGAGCAGGTCAGCGAAGCCCACCTCCCGCCGTTCCAGAGCCACCCGGGCCGCCTCCCAGTCACCGCCAGCAACGTCGCCGACGACCGTGTCGGCATCCGGGCCGGCGAGCAGGACCCCGGCCTCCTCGAACACCTCCCGCGCGGCGGCGCAGACAACCGCCTGCGCCGCCGTCGGCGCCAGCCCCAGCCGGGTCCCCCACTGCGCCGGGGGCGGCCCGGCCCAGTCGACGTGGGCCATCGAATCCGATGGGTCCACGCCGCCACCGGGGAAGGCGTACACGCCGCCGAAGGCCATCGCCGCGACCCGGCGGATCAGGTATGCCTCGAAGCCGCCCCGGTCGGCCAGCGGCGGGGCGGCGGGGCGAAGCAGCAGTACGGTGGCCGCTACCCGGGGTGCTGCCGGAACGCTCCCCTGCTCGCGGAACCGGCGGGCGTGCTCCACCAGCGCCGATGGGGCAGGGAAGCCATCGCCGTCGCTCGTCATGGAGCGAGCCTAGATCCCGGCCGGCGGAACGCCCAGTGCCCCTGCCCCCACCTCATTGCCCCCACCTCAGCTGAACAACGGACGAACCAGGAAGTACGTCAGGGCACCGATGCTGCCGGCAGCCGGGAAGGTGAGAATCCAGGCGCCCACGATGTTGCCGGCGACCCCCCAACGCACAGCGGAGAGCCGTTTGGTGGCGCCGACACCCATGATCGCCGAGGTGATCGTGTGGGTGGTGGAGATCGGCGCGCCCAGCACCAGCGCGTTGAAGTAGAGCACCGAGCTGGCCACGGTCTCGGCGGCGAAGCCCTCCGGCGGCCGTAGGTCGATGATCTTCCGGCCCAGGGTTCGGATGATCCGCCACCCACCGGCGTACGTGCCGGCGGCGAGCACCGCGGCAGAGGTCCAGAAGGCCCACTCCGGGATGTGCGTCGGGCTGTCCTGGAAACCACCTACAAAGAGGGCGAGCACCACGATACCGATCGTCTTCGCCGCGTCCTGCATGCCGTGGCCGACTGACATGGCCGCGGCCGAGGCGCTCTGGGCCCAACGGAAGCCCCGGTTGAGCTTGCCCGGGTGCCCCCGCCGGAAGATCCACTGCACCGCGACCATCACGATGTAACCGAGCAGGAGACCAACCATCGGCGACAGGATCATCGGTATGACGACCTTCTGGCCGATGCCGCTCCACAGCACCACGCCGGACGCCGCCACCGTGGAGCCGACCAAGCCCCCGATCAGGGCGTGCGACGAGGACGACGGCAGGCCGAAGTACCAGGTGATGAGGTTCCAGACGATGGCACCGACCACGCCGGCGAAGACGATCGCCAGGCTGGACGTACCGGTGGGCAGCTCGACCAGGCCGCTGCCGACGGTCTTGGCGACCTCCGCACCGAAGTGCGCACCGATGAAGTTGCCGATCGCCGCCATGCCCAGGGC
The DNA here is from genome assembly GCF_000514775.1 of Salinispora pacifica CNR114. GTDB lineage: Bacteria > Actinomycetota > Actinomycetes > Mycobacteriales > Micromonosporaceae > Micromonospora > Micromonospora pacifica. Next base: position 122,650 of record NZ_AZWO01000013.1, read on the forward strand.
GACCCGGGGGGTCAGCGCCCGGGTGGAGATGCTGGTCGCGATCGCGTTGGCGGCGTCGTGGAATCCGTTCGTGTAGTCGAAGACCAACGCAACTGCGATCACCGCCAGCACGGCGATGAGTTCAGGGGTCACGGATCAGGACTCCTTGACGGCGATTGTCTCGACGGTGTTCGCCACGTGCTCGAAGGCGTCGCAGGCGGCCTCAAGCTCGTCGGCGACCTCCTTCATCTTCAACACGGTCAAGGCGTCGTACTCGCCGGAGAAGAGCCGAACCAACAGCATCCGGTACGCCTGGTCGCCGTCGTTCTCCAGGCGGTTGCACTCAATCCAGTAGTCCTCGAGGTCCCGCATCGACCTCAGTCGGGGCATCGCCTCAGCGGTCAGCCTCGCCTGCTGGTCCAAGACGTTGACCAGCTCATGCATCTCCCGCGGCAGCGACGGCAGCTCGGTCAGGCCGTACAGGTAGAGCAGGTTGCCGACCGCCTCCAGGTGGTCCATGACGTCGTCGAGCAGCGAGCCAAGCCGGTAGATGTCCTCGCGGTCGAACGGCGTGATGAAGGTAGAGTTGATCTTCTTGTACAGCTCGTGGGTGATCTGATCGCTGTCGTGCTCCACCTCGGTGAGCCGCTCGCTGACCGACTGCACCACCACGCCAGGCAGGGCCAGCTCGTTAAGGAGCTCGGTGCCCCGCACCAGGTTCTGCGCGGCCCTGGTGAAGAGCTCGTAGAAGGCACCCTCGTTCGGGCGGAAGGAAAACTTCACAGGACGGACCTCGTCGTGTCGGCGGGGGGTGGTGGCAGCCACCTCACGGTGACCCGAGTGGGAATGCTAGGTGCCGCCGAAATGCCAAATGAACCGGCCCACCACTAGCCCACTCCCATTCACATTTAGTTAACCATCTGTTCACCTTTGTCGGTTGGAGCCTGCCGCCCCAGGGTGCCGAGCCGGCAGGCGGCGGTTACCCCAGGCATCCGATGCCGAACCTGCCCCACGACACCACCACCCCAAGTAGGGCATGAACATGCGGTAACGCACGCTGTCGGGCTGCGCTCAGGATGGGGCAGCGATTTACCTCACACGAACGGCTTCGCGCACAGCTGGGGCAGCTCGACAGCGGCAACACCGGCATCGCCGCTCACCCCGAAACCGGCGCCACCGCCCACCCATACAACTACCCATCAACCCCAAACGGCCCAAACACCCCCGAAATGCCACGGACCTCGGGTCGGAGCCCAGAAGGGATCACAACTCGCGAAACCGATAAGATCGAAAAAATGGACAATTCTCCCACCAGAGCGACCCGACTAACTGGTCGGTGGGGGGCATGGTCCAGCCCGTTCAGATGACCAGCGCCAGCCACTTTCGGTACGACGTAGCAAACGGCTCGGTGCCATCGCCCAGCGCGGCGAACAGCCAGTGGGCCGCGGTGTGCGCCTCGGTAACCACCTCGCCCGGGTAGCCGAACCGCTTACGGTGCTCGGCGAACTCATCCTCGTCCAGCAACTCCACCAGACCGGAGCCACGCCGGCGCACCACGTCCAGGTCAAGGTCGAAGAGATGCACGGTGTCGTCGTTCTCCCAGCGGGCGGGACTGGCGATGTCGCAGTAGACCTCGCTGGTCCGCGGCGGCGGGTTGAACATGCCGGTCCACCACGCGTGATGCGGTACCAAGAGCACGAACGGGATCTGTTCGACGGAGGGCCGGCCGTGGTAGACCGAGGGCGTGCCGACCGGCACGCCGAGCCAGACGCCAAGGTCGTCCTCGGCAAGCCGGCGAGCCGGGTAGTCGCGGTGGGCGCTGCCGTCGTACTTGCGGTAGATCACGCGGACCGTGTCGCTCGGCATGACTGGCACCCTAGCCGATTCGGTCGATCACACGTAGCAAGGAGATAACTGGACGTCACCGGTCAGATGTCGGATCGTGACAACGCCGCGCCACCCGCCGGGGGCCGGCAGTCGGTGCCGCCCGGTACCGTCACACGGTGACCCCGCCCCGCACCGCCACCGACTCCGCCAGCCCGAAGTCCCGAACCGGCGGCCGGCGCTCCGGCGGTGGGGTGACCGGCGCTGACCTACTCGCTGCGGCGGTCGAGGCGGTCCCCGGAGGGGCAGCACGCCCGGGTCAGCAGGAGATGACAACAGCGATTGAGGCAGCGGTAACCGCCCGCGAGCACCTGCTGGTGCAGGCCGGCACCGGCACCGGCAAGTCCCTGGCGTACCTGGCGCCCGCGCTCACCGTTGACGGCCCGGTGGTGGTCTCCACCGCCACCCTCGCGCTCCAGTCCCAACTGGTTGACCACGACCTCCCCCGGCTGGCCGACGCGGTGGAGCCGCTGCTCGGCCGGCGGCCCACCTTCGCCGTGCTCAAGGGGCGGCACCACTACCTCTGCCTGGCCCGGCTCGACAACGCCACCGAGGCGGAGCCCGGCGACACCCTCTTCGACGCGCCGAGACCGGGCGGCACGGCGTGGCTCGGCGAAGCCGGCCGCCTCGGCCGGCAGGTCCAGCGGCTCCGCGACTGGGCCGAGAAGACTGACACCGGCGACCGGGACGAGCTAGATCCCGGCGTTGACGAGCAGGCCTGGCGCCTGGTGTCCATGCCGGCGCGGGAGTGTGTCGGTGCGACCCGTTGCCCGTTCGGCGCCGAGTGCTTCGCTGACGCCTCCCGGGCCCGCGCCCGCGAGGCCGATGTCGTGGTGACCAACCACAGCCTGCTCGCGGTGGACATGCTCGCCGGGCGACACATCGTTCCGCCACACCAGCTGCTCATCGTGGACGAGGCGCACGAGTTGGCCGATCGGGTCTCCTCCGCCGCACAGGCCGAGCTGGTGCCGGAGTCAATAGACCGGTCCACCCGTCAAGCCCGCCCACTACTCCGCCCGGAGACGGCCGAGGCGCTCACCGCGGCCGGTGATGCCCTGGCCGTCGGGCTCGCCGAGGCCCCCGCAGGTCGGCTCACCACCGGTCTACCGGCCCCGCTCCAGGAGGCATGCACGCTGCTTGACGCCGCGACCCGCGCGGCGCTCGACGCGATCGGTGAGGTCAAGGCCGACGACCCGGACCCGGTCCGCAAACAGCAGGCCAAGGCGGTACTCGACGAGCTGTCCGGCACCGCGCAACGGCTGTTGGAGGAGGCCGACCACGACGTGGCCTGGGTGGAACGCAACGACTCCACCGGGCGACGGGCGCTGGTGGTCGCCCCGCTCTCGGTGGCCGGCACCCTCGCCACCCACCTTTACGAAGAACGCACCGTCGTCGCCACCTCGGCCACCCTGACCCTGGGGGGCCGCTTCGACACCGTTGCCCGGGCTCTGGGCCTGGAGGTTCCGGCTGCCACGACCGATGCGCCGGTCACCTCCGGTCCGGACTGGCAGTCGCTCGACGTCGGCTCTCCGTTCGACTACGCCCGGCAGGGGATCCTCTACGTCGCCGCGCACCTACCCCGGCCCAGCGTCTCCGGACTGCCCGATGCAGCCGGCGCGGAGCTTCTCGAACTGGTCCAGGCGCTCGGCGGACGGACGCTCGGGCTCTTCTCGTCCCGGCGGGCCGCGCAGCAGGCGGCGGAGCTGCTCCGGGAACGCACCGACCTGCCCGTGCTACTCCAGGGCGAGCAGGCGCTGCCACTGCTGGTCCGCCGATTCCGCGAAGAACAGGCGAGCTGCCTGTTCGGGGTGATGTCGCTCTGGCAGGGGGTGGACGTGCCGGGCGACGCCTGTCAGCTGGTGGTCGTTGATCGGCTGCCCTTCCCACGACCGGACGAGCCGCTCGCCGCTGCCCGTGCCGCCGCCGTTGACGCCGACGGGGGGTCGGGGTTCGCCGCGGTCAGCGTGCCGATCGCGGCCGTTCGGCTGGCCCAGGGCGTGGGCCGGCTGATCCGCGCCACCGGCGACCGGGGGGTGGTCGCGGTGCTCGACTCCCGGCTGGAGACCGCCCGGGGATACGGCCCCTTCCTCCGCCGCTCGCTTCCGCCGTTCTGGTACACGACCCGCCCCGACGTGGCCCGCGGCGCCCTCGAACGCCTGGCGAAGGGCGCGACCGGGTAGTCCTCCGGTGGACGGGTCAGGGGGCCTTACTCGCGACGACGACAGCGTCCGACGGGGTCTCCGGAACGGTACGGATGGCGAGGCGGCGTACGGCCGTGTTGAGCACCGCGATCAACGGCACCGCGATCAGCGCCCCGGTGATCCCGGCGAGTACCACGCCGGCGGCGATACCAACGATCACCGCGAGCGGGTGGATGGCCACCGCCCGCCCCATGATCAATGGTTGGAGCACGTGCCCCTCAAGCTGCTGCACACCGATCACCACACCCAAGATGATCAACGCGGTGATCGGTCCGCTGTCCACCAGGGCGACGAGCACCGCGACCCCACCGGACAAGGTCGCACCGATGATCGGAATGAACGAGGCGAGGAAGATCAACGCGGCGAGCGGAAAGGCGAACGGGATATCGAAGATCACCAGGAAGATGCCGATGCCGAGCGCGTCGATGAAGGCCACCAGCACGGTGGCCCGTACGTACGCGCCGAGGGTCTGCCAGGAGGCCCGGCCGGCGTCGTCGATCTTCCAGCGGGCGTTGACCGGCACCAGCCGAACCAGGAAGCGCCAGATCCGGCTGCCGTCACGCAGGAAGAAGAAGGTCGCGAAGAGCACCAGGATCGTGCCCGTCAACACCTCGGCCAGGGTGGCCGCGGTGGAGAGCGCCCCGCTGGTCAGTCCATCGACGTTCTCGTTGAGCCACGCTTCGGCGTCGTTGATGTAGTTGTTCAGCTGCTGGTCGTCGAGGCCCAGCGGGCCGGTCTGCAGCCAGTTCTGGATCTGGCGTACGCCCTGGGACGACTTCTCGCTGAGCTCCGGCACGCCCTGAATGAACTCATTGACCACCAGGGTCAGCGTGCCGATCACCGCGGCCAGCCCACCCACCAGCACCACGGCGGTCGCCAGCGACCGCGGGAACCGGGCCCGGAGCAGCCAACCAACGGCCGGGGCCAGCAGCGCCGACAGCAACAGCGCAATGGCCAGCGGAATGATCACGATCCGGATCTGACCCACGATCCGCAGCAGGGCCCAGGCCACGATCCCGATCGCGAGCAGACGCCAGGACCAGGCGGCCCCGATCCGGAGCGCATGCGGCACATCCGCGTCGTCCCGGCTGGTCGTCGAGCTGTGCAGCGGCGGGGATGGCTCCACGCCGCTGACCGCCGGTGGTGGCGGCGGGGCTGGTGCCGGGTTGGCCACCTCCGCCGAGGTGGTGCCGGGCGTCCCGGCGCGCAGACCCGCCGATCGCCGCCGGGACCGATACGACTCGTACGCGCGCCGAAGCCCCCCACGCATCCGCTCGAATCGGCTCAAGCGCACCTCCTCGCGTCCCGCGTTCCGGCGTAACCGGTAGGTCGGACAGGATACGCCGTCAATCCAATCATCGTGGGCCTAATCCGCCACCGGATGCCCACGGTCACGACCGGGGAACCACGGCCGGACGGCGGAGCGGGACACGGTAGCGTCTGCCCCCGTGACCAACGACGAGAATCTCGACTCCGGCCTGCCGATCCGGCTGCTGCACGATCGGGTGCTGGTCCGCATGGAGGGCAGTGAGGGTGAGCGTCGCTCCACCGCCGGCATCGTGATTCCGGCGACAGCCGCCGTCGGCAAGCGGTTGGCCTGGGCAGCCGCGGTGGCGGTGGGGCCGAACGTCCGTTCCATCGTCTCCGGTGACCGAGTGCTGTTCGACCCGGACGACCGCTCCGAGGTCGAGCTACACGGCCGCGGATACGTGCTGCTGCGCGAGCGGGATGTGCACGCCGTCGCCGCCGAACGCGTCGAACCAGACTCCACCGGCCTCTACCTGTAGCCCCACCGGCCGCCACCGGTAGCCGTTTGCTCCGCTCCTTCCCGGGAAGTTAGCCGCACCAGGTGCCCTGGGGAGGGACGATGCCGGTACTGCTCAAGAAGTTGCTGTTCTGGGGCTTCATCGCGTTCCTGATCTACTTCATGGCGTTCCGACCCGATGGCGCGGCGGAAATGGTGAAAGCGATCGGGGGTGTGCTGATGGCGTTGGCACAGGGCCTCGGCGACTTCCTCACCAGTCTGATGACGTGACCGTTTCGGTCCTGACCGCCTCCGTCCTGCCGACCGCCGTCCGGGCGTCCGACAGGACCGGGGTCAGGACTGTCCACGGGGACCGGAGGCGGGCGGCCCGTACCAGCCGGGCGGTGGCGGATAGCCGGGCGGGGCGGGGTGGCCGGACGGTGGTGGATAGCCGGGCGGGGCGGGGTGGCCGGGCGGTGGTGGATAGCCGGGCGGTGGTGGATAGCCGGGCGGAACGGACGGCGCAGGCGGCGCAAGCACGACCGGGATCGGTACCACCGGCTCCTCCGGCGCCGCCACCGCGCGCTGCGACCCATCCGGGAACCGCAGGTGGTAGCGGTGCCCGTCCCAAACGCCAGCCGGGACGCGCGGATCCCGGCCGACGAAGAACGACCGGTAACCACTGATCAGCTCCAGCAGGTACCGCTCCTCGGCCAGCGCCCGCTCTCGCTCCGCCGGGCGGTCATCCAGCCCACGACGCATCCCGTCGCGCAGCAGCGCGAGCCGGGTGGCGGCGAACTGGTAGCCGCGCATCGCCTTCCGCCCCTGGTCGCCACCGACCCGCTTGGCCCACACCCGGGCGGCGTGCCGGCGGCCGAGATTGCTCAACGTCGCCACCTCCGGCGGGGTGAGCCAACCGGAACGGACGTAGTCGGGCAGGACCCGCTCGGTGAGCCGCCCTTCCCAGGAGCGCAGCCAGATCGCCAGCCCAACCATGCCGAAGAAGATCGGCACCATCACGCCGATAAGGCCGTAGAGCTGAATCAACAGCTCCCCGGTGGCCTGGGTCAACGTCGGCAGCAGGTTCCAGGCACCGTGCAACATCATCGCCAGTAGCAGGCCGGCCGCGGGAGCCAGCACCCGCACCCGCCGGTCGGCGCTACGGGCGGCGATTCCCAGCCCCACCCCGGTCATGGAGGTGAACAGCGGGTGGGCGAACCCGAAGAGCAGGATCCGGACGATGAAGATCGCGATAACCTGCTGCGTGCCGGTTGCCGGACCGAACTCCTCCACGCCCGTCCGATATCCATATCCGCCGAGATAGAGGATGTTCTCCACCATCGCGAAGCCGATCGCGGAGAGCCCGCAGTAGACCAGGGCGTCGGTGATTCCGGAGATCTCCCGCCGCCGGAAGATCAGCAACAGGATCGGCCCCAGCGCCTTCGTCAGCTCCTCGATGAAGGGCGCGACCAACACCGCCGTAAGCGCGGTCGGCAGCCCCGCCGCCTCGAACCGGCCCGCGGCGAAGGTGTTGACCAACAGCGACACCGTGGTGGAGACGAACGCACCCCAGGCAAAGCAGAAGACCAGGTACCGCAGCGGCTCCGGCTCATACCGATCGAGCCAGAGAAAACAGGCGACCAGCACCGGGACCGGAAGAACCGCCGCGATCACACCGATCAGCAGCGCCTCCGCGCCGAGGCTCTCGCCCAGTTGCCAGACCATGACCAGAGCGGAGGCCGCGATCAGCAGGATCACCAAGGCGAGAACGAGTAAGCGACGCCAGTTCCGGCGGCGGGACGGCATCTGCGGAGCAGCCGTCGGTGCGGCGCTGGTCGGCGACGGCGGGGGCGCGCCGGGCGGGGTGTCGGCCATGCCGTCAGCGTAGTCATCACTGACCCGCCCGGCCGGCCACACCGCTGCCCGCTAGACTGCAGAGCAGGTCACGAGCGCCAGCGACAAGCCCCGGCTTGCTGGCCGGCAACCCTCGTCGAGGTTCGCGGTGGGGTGCCCCGGGTGATGACCGGGCCGGGCGCGGTGTGCGTCGGGCAAGCGCGGACCCCGCTCACCCGCCTGGGGTCCCTGACTCCGGAGAAGCCACCCTGATGACCTGCGCCCTCACCCCGTCGCCGACCGTCGCCGGCCCACTCGCCGTGCTCGGCGTCCCCGGTCAGATCAACCTGGACTACGCGGCCAGCGCCCCGTGCGCGCAGGCCGCGACGGACGCCGTGACCGCGCTGCTTCCCTGGTACGCGAGTGTGCACCGGGGCGCCGGGGCCCTGTCGCAGCACTGCACCCTGGCCTACGAGCAGGCCCGGCAGACGGTCGGTGACTTCTTCGGCGCCCGCCCCGACGACCACGTCGTCTTCACCCGGAACACGACCGACGCGCTCAACCTGCTGGCCCGGGCGCTCCCCGCCGGCACCACGGTGGTGACGTTCGGCGGCGAGCACCACGCCAACCTGCTCCCCTGGCCGCGCGGGCCGGTCCGGCTACCCATGCCAGAGCACCCCACCGGCGCGGTCCGCGCGCTCGACGCCGCCCTCGGCGAACTGCGCCGCGGCGCCGACCGCGAGCCGCCGGTGCTGGTCGCGGTGACCGGCGCGAGCAATGTGACGGGCGAGCGGTGGCCCGTGGCCGAGCTGGCGCGGGTGGCCCGACGGCACCGGGCCCGGATCGCGGTGGACGCGGCGCAGCTCGCCCCGCACGCCCCCGTTGACGTCCGCGCCCTCGATCTGGACTATCTGGCCGTCTCCGGTCACAAGCTGTACGCGCCGTTCGGCGCGGGAGTACTCCTCGGGCGGGCCGACTGGCTGGACGCCGCCCCGCCGTACCTGGCCGGTGGTGGCGCGACCAGCCACGTCGGCGGCGCGACCCACGACGTCCGGTGGGTGGCCGGACCGGCACGGCACGAGGCCGGCACGCCGAACCTGCTCGGCGCGGTAGCGCTCGCCGCGGTGTGTGACGCCCTCGCCAGCGCCGACCGGGCCGCGCTGCACGACGCCGAGCAGCGGCTGTTGGACCGGCTACGCGCGGGCCTCGCCGAGTTGCCGCACGCGGTCGAGCTGCACGCCTTCGAGCCGGCCGCGCCGCGGGTGGGGATCGTCTCGTTCGTGCTGGCCGGCCGGGACTCGGCCGAGGTCGCCGCGCACCTGGCCCGCCGGCACCGGATCGGGGTACGCGACGGACTGTTCTGCGCCCACCCGTTCGCCCGGCGGCTACTTTCGGAGGCGTCCGCCCGCAGCGGTCGGCGGGACCTGCCGGCGACCGCGCTGCGGGCGAGTATCGGGCTGGGTAGCACCCGGGAGCACGTGGACCAACTGCTGGCTGCACTCGCCGCGCTCGAATGACCGGCGGTTTCGCGACGGCTGTCGGGACGGCGTCCTGCGGATCCGGACCGATATGACGGGCGGCGGGGAGCCTGAACCACATCCCCGCCGGATCGGCCCACCGCTGGCAAGGCTCCACATCTACTCGGGCTGCTCCGGCTTTCCCTCGGACTGCTTTGGCTTCCCCTCGGACTGCTCCGGCTTCCCCTCGGACTGCTCTGACTGCACCGCGCGCTTGTTCTGCTTCAGGTCGCCGAAGGCCTCGCGAACCAGGCGGTTCGCCTCCTCCTGGGCGATACCCGAGGCGACCAGGAGGTCGCTGGCGACGGTACGCACCTGGGCAACCACCACGCTGCCGGAGAAACCCACGCCCTCGGTGTACGCCCGCGCGGCCTCGCTGACCGCGCGCAGCGACCGCTCGCGGGCCCGCTCCGGCTCCTCGCCGACGGCGAACTCGTGCCGGAGCAGCCGCACCGACTCAGCGAGGTGAATCATGGAGGCTGGCATCATGTCGGGGATCGGCTCTGCGTCCTCGACCAGGGTGATGGCACGCCGGGTCAGCGTGGTGGCGTTTCGAATCGCCCGTTCGATCGGGTCGGCCGCCTCCGCGTAGTGGGTCAACTCGTCGCGGCGGTGCCAACGCGCGGGGGACAGCGTGGCGGTCTCCTTCGCGCCCTGGATCGCCTCGTCGAACGATGCCACCTCCTCCTTGTGGTCACGGAGCTTCTCCAGCGAGCGTTCTACCTTGTCCCGGTCCCGTTTTCGCAGCCCCTCAGCGGTCGCGTCGAGCTGGTTGGCGAGCAGGTCCAACGCCGGCTGGGCCGCCCGGTTGAGCACCCGTACCGGGTTCAGCGGTAGCAGCAGCGCGGTCACCAGTAGCGCGGCGCTACCGCCGATCAACGCGTCGAGGAACCGCGGTATCTCCAGGTTGTGCCCGGCCGGGCTGAGCGTGACGATCAGAACAGCCGTCGCCGCCGCCTGGATCAGGATCGCGACGCTCCCGCCGGCGAAGACGGTCAGGAGAATCGCCGAGGTCACCACGAGACAGAGCTGCCACGGCCCGGTGCCCAGCAGAAAGATCAAGAGGTCGCCGACCGCCACCCCGACCGCCACCCCGACGATCAGCTCCATCGTTCGACGGAAGCGCTGCCCGACCGAGACGGCGAGGGTACCGACCGCCGAGATCGGTGCGAAGACGGGCTGCGGGCTGCCCAGCAGCTCATGCGCCACCAGCCAGGAGATGCCGGCGGCGAGTCCCGCCTGCACGGAGAGCACCAACGTCGCGCGGACCCGGGACACCCGTTCCTGGAGAGTCGCCTGACCACGATGGCGCAGCCGCTGCACCGTCGCCGCGATCCGGGCGCCGTCGATGTCCATACCACCGCCATCCCGCGACCGAGTCGCTACACCAGCGAAGGTCGCTCGTCCCGGCCCACGGCGGGTACTACCCACCCCGCGCCCGGTCGAATCCTCTTCCCGGCAGTTCCGGACCGCGCCCGGAACGGACAGACAACGAGCCGGGTGCGGTGCGGAGCGGAAAGGGCCGACACGAGGGCGGGCGTGGGTCGGGCGCGAGGGCGGGTTGGGGGTCGGGCGGCGCGGGTCGTAGCCTCGGCTCATGGGTCCCCTCCTCGAAGAGCTGCGTGCCGCGCTCGGTGACGACGCGGTGTTGACCGACCCGGACCTACTCCGGACGCACCAGCGGGACGAGGCAGATCTCTGTGCCGCCGGCACACCACTCGTGGTCACCCGCCCCCGGGACACCGCCCAGGTGGCGGCGGTCGTACGCGCCGCGGCGCGGCACGGGGCGCCGGTGGTGCCGCAGGGGGCCCGGACCGGGCTGGCGGGCGCGGCGAACGCGGTGGATGGCGCCGTCGTGATCAGCACCTCGGCCCTGACCACCATCCTGGAGATCGATCCGGTCAGCCGAATCGCGGTGGTACAACCGGGAGTGGTCAACGCGGCTCTCGGCACCGCGGTCGCCGAACACGGGCTGTGGTACCCACCGGACCCCGGCTCCTGGGAAACGTCCACCATCGGCGGGAACGTCGCCACCAACGCCGGCGGCATGTGCTGCGTGAAGTACGGCGTGACCACCGAGTACGTGCTCGGCCTCGAGGTGGTGCTCGCCTCCGGCGAGGTGCTGCGCACCGGACGGCGTACCGCGAAGGGGGTGGCCGGGTACGACCTGACCCGCCTCTTCGTCGGCTCCGAGGGCACCCTCGGGGTGCTCACCGAGGTGACCGTCGCGCTACGGCCCGCTCCGGCGGAGTCGCTGACCATGGTGGCGGTCTTCCCGAGCACCACCGCCGCGGGGGCCGCGGTGGCGAAGATCGCCGCCCAGGGTCTCTCCCCCAGCCTGCTGGAACTGCTCGACCAGACGCACCTGCGCGCCATCGAGGCGTACCGGCCGATGGGCCTGCGCCAGGATGCGGCCGCGCTGCTACTCGCCGCCGTTGACACCGGCGCGCGCGCCGCCGACGACCTGGCCGCGCTCACGGCGGTCTGCACGGCGGCCGGCGCGGACGAGGTGTACGCGGCGACTGACGCGGCCGAGGCGGCGGCGCTGCTACAGGCACGACGACTGGCGCACCCGGCAATGGAACGATTCGCCGCTGACACGTACCCGGACGGTAACGGCGGCCTGGTCATTGACGACGTGGCGGTGCCGCGCGGATCGTTGGCCGCCATGCTCGACGGGGTGGCGCGGATCGCCGCCGAGTGCGACGTACCAATCGGTGTGGTGGGGCATGCCGGGGACGGCAACCTGCACCCGAACATCGTGGTCGACCGGGCGGACCCGGCGAGCCTCGGCCGGGGACGACGCGCGTTCGACGAGATCATGCGGTTGGGGCTCGAACTGGGAGGCACCTGCACCGGCGAACACGGAGTCGGCCTACTCAAACGCGAATGGCTGGCCGAGGAGGTCGGTCCGGTCGGGATCCGGGTCCACCAGGCGATCAAGGCGGCGCTGGACCCGACGGGCCTGTTCAACCCGGGCAAGGTGCTCTGATCCGACCGGCCTGGTCGACCCGGCGAGGTGCGCTGACCCGGCGCCGTGGCTACGCGGAGGGGGCGGCGCGCTCCACCGGGTCCCCATCCCCCCGGTCGGCGGCGAAGCCGCGGACATCGGGTGCACCGAGCCGGGCCGTGTCGGCCGTCGCGTCATCCGGCATCAGCTGTGAGTTACGCTCCGCCGCCACCCGCGCCCGATAGTGCGCCACCTCCCGGGCCCGGGTATCGGCGTCCCAGCCCAGCACCGCGCCCATCAGCTCCGCCGTGTGCTCGGCCGACTCCAGGCCACGGTGCGCGGTCTCGATGGAGATCCGGGTCCGCCGGTCCAGCACGTCCTCCAGGTGCAGCGCCCCCTCGGCCCGGGTCGCGTAGGTCACCTCGGCGGCCAGATACTCCGGCGCGCCGGCCAACGGCGCGCCGAGCAACGGTTCGGCGTCGATCAGGGCCAACAACTCCAGGGCGAGGCTGCCGTACCGTTCCAGCAGATGCTCGACCACGCCGACCGGCACCCCGTGCCGGCGGGCCAGGTCCGCCCGGTCCCGCCACATCGCCGAGTAGCCGTCGGCGCCGAGCAACGGAAGGTCGGCCGTACGCGACCGCCGGGCCGCGCCGAGCCGGCGTGCCGCCCGGTTCACCACGTCCGCGGCCATCACCCGGTACGTCGTGTACTTGCCCCCGGCGACCAGCAGCAGCCCGAGCATCGGCTCGATCACCGCGTGTTCCCGAGACAGCTTGGAGGTGGAGTCCGCCTCGCCGGCCAGCAGCGGTCGCAGACCCGCGTACACGCCTTCGATGTCGGCGGTGGTCAACGGCCGGTCCAGGATGGTGTTGACCTGCGCCAGCAGGTACTCGATGTCCCGGGCGGAGGCCGCGGGGTGGGAGCGGTCCAGCCGCCAGTCGGTGTCGGTGGTACCGATGATCCAGTGCCCGCCCCAGGGGATGACGAAGAGCACGCTGGTGGCGGTCCGCAGGATCAGCCCGGTCTCACCGGTGATCGCCGATCGGGGCACCACCAGGTGCACGCCTTTCGAGGCCCGGACCCGAATCCGGGGGCGTAGCCCGACGTCATCGAGCATCCGCGACATGTCGTCGCTCCACACCCCGGTCGCCGCGATCACGGTGCGGGCCCGTACCTCGAACTCGGCGTCCGGGGAGTCGGCCGGCGCCTCCAGATCCCGAACCCGAACCCCGGTCACCTCGCGGGCCTGCCGGATCAGACCGACGGCGCGCGCGCTGTTAACCACGGTCGCGCCAAGGCTGGCCGCGGTCCGGGCGAGGGTGACCACCAGCCGCGCGTCGTCGACCTGGCCGTCGTAGTAACGGATCGCGCCGGCCAGCCCCTCCGCCTTGAGGCTCGGGAAGGTCCGGCGGGCCCCCTCGCGGGTCAGGTGCCGGTGCAGCGGCATCCCTCGGCCGCCGCCGAAGACACCGGCGAAGGCGTCATACGCTGCCACGCCCGCGCCGTAGTAGGAGCGGCGCAACGTCCGGGCCGGCAGGTCCCGGAGCCCACCACCGGGCAGCGGCACCAGAAACGGCACCGGGCGGACCAGGTGCGGCGCGAGCCGGGTGGCCAGCAGGCCCCGCTCGGTGAGCGCCTCGTGGACCAGGCCGAACTCGAGCTGTTCGAGGTAGCGCAGGCCGCCGTGGATCAGCTTGCTGGACCGGCTGGAGGTGCCGGCCGCGTAGTCGCGCGCCTCTACGAGGGCGACCTTCAGGCCACGCGAGGCGGCGTCCAGAGCCGCGCCAGCGCCGGTGACCCCGCCGCCAATGATCAGGACATCGAAGTGCTCGACCGCCAGGCGGCGCAGGTCGGCGGTGCGCCGCTGCGGAGAGAGCTGGCTGGCCGTCGCTCGGGACACATTCGGGTCACGCACGCCTCCACGGTAGCCCTCCTCGTCCCGGCCAGGGCAGCAGCGTATTCCGGAACACTCCGTCCCCACCGACCGACGGTGCTCCGACGACGCACGACGGTGAATCCGACGAGCTACTGCGGCGAATCCGACGGCAACGTACGGTGTGCCGGTGCAGCCCTGGCCAGCCCACCCCCTCCCGAGCCCGGCCGGCCCACCGCGGAGCAGCCCGGTGCCGGTGGTCGCCGCCGTCCTCCTCGGCCTGTGGATCGTCGGCCTCACCGTGGTCACCCAACTCGGCGGCTGGTTGACCGACCAACTCCTCCTCCTGGTCGGCGTGGACCGGCTGGTCTGGCTCTGGCCGGTGACCACCGTCGCGGTGGTGGTGGTGGCCGGCGTCCCCACCCTGTTGCTCGCCCTGCTGCCCCGCTCCCGGGTGGTTCGCACCGTCGGCCAGCTCTGGCTGGTGGGTCTGCTGGTGTTCGGCGCGCTGAGCCTGCCGCGGGCGCTGCCACCGGTGCAGCACGAGGCGTATCTGGCGACGCTCGCCGGCACAGCGGGGCTGGCCGCCCTGGTCATCCACCGGCTGGTCACCCACCGAATCGCGCCGACCGGCCCGGAAGACGAACCGGACCGGCGTCGACGGCGCGCCCCACGCCCCGCCCCGGTGACGCTGCTCGGGCTCGCGAGCGGGCTGGCCCTGCTGCTGCCGTGGGTCTGGGTCGGTGCGCTCGGCGGGCTGTTGGAGACGCTGCTCGCCGCGCTCGCCGCCGCGGCCGTCGGTGGGCTGGCAGCGGCGCTGTTGCCGGCCGCGTTCTGGTCCCGCCGCAGCACTAACACCCCGTCCCGTCCAGGTCGGCTGGTGCTGGTGGACGGTCTGGTCGCCGGTGTCGTTCTGCTGCTGCTCGGGGCGGGAGTGGGGCAGTCCGGCGCCCAGTTGCCGCTGCTGCTGACGCTGCCGCCGGCCGGGTTCGCGCTGGCGGCCCTGGCCGCCGCCGCCCGGCGGACAGCGACCGGCGTCGGGCCCGCCACCGCCGGGTTGGTTGGGCTGAGCGTCTTCGGCCCACTCGCCTGGGCCGACCCGGAGGAGGTCAGCCTGGTGCTGGCCGCCGCCCGGGACGTGCCCTTCTGGGTGGCGGTCGCCGCCGGTGCCGGCGGCACCGTCGCGGTCCTGCTCGCCCTCGGGTACGGGGTGGCGCTCGTCCGACGTCCGGGCGCCCGACCCAGTCGGACGGTGGCCGGGACGGCGGCGGCCACCCTGCTGGTGGCGACCGGGGCGGTAGCCGTCGGGCCAGGGCAGCCCGGGCTGCACGGTGAACGGCTCTTCGTGGTGCTCCGGGAGCAGGCCGACCTGAGCGACGTACCCGCCGCCACCGGGCGGGCCGGTCGCGACCGCCGGGCCGCCGAGGTCTATCGGCGGCTGGTGGAGACCGCCGAGCGGACGCAGGCCGACCTGCGCCGGGAGCTGCGCCGGTTCCGGCTGGACCACACGCCCTACTACCTGGTCAACGCGATCGAGGTCGACGGCGGGCCGCTGGCGCGGGCCTGGCTGGCAGACCGTCCCGAGGTGGATCGGGTGCTGGTCAGCCAGCGGGTCCGCCCCCTGCCCGCGCCCGCCCCGATCGCTCGGGGAGACGCCGCACCGCCGCCGGGCGCGGAGTGGAACATCCGACTGATCCGCGCCGACCGCGTCTGGTCGGAGCTGGGGATCACCGGTACGGGGGTGACCGTGGGCAGCTCCGACTCGGGGGTGGATGGCACCCATCCGGGGCTGGCGGCCGGCTTCCGCGGCGGGGACGACTCGTGGTTCGACCCCTGGAACGCCACCTCGGCCCCGCGGGACCGGGGCGGACACGGCACCCACACCCTCGGCAGCGCGGTCGGGCGGGAGGGGGCCGGGGTCGCCCCCGGGGCCACCTGGACCGGCTGCGTCAATCTGGACCGTAACCTCGGCAACCCCGCGCTCTATCTGGACTGCCTCCAGTTCATGCTGGCGCCCTTCCCCACCGGCGGGGACCCGTTCCGCGACGGTCGCCCACACCGTGCGCCGGAGATTCTCACCAATTCATGGGGCTGCCCCGCGCTGGAGGGCTGTGATTCTGCGGCACTCCAGCCGGCCGTTGCCGCCCTGGCCGCCGCAGGGATCCTCGTGGTGGTCGCCGCCGGCAACACCGGGCCCCGCTGCCGCTCGATCGAGGATTCCCCGGCTTTCCACCCGGATGTCCTGACCGTCGGCGCGGTCGACCGGCAGCGACGGGTGGCCGACTTCTCCGCACGCGGCCCGGGGCCCGGCGGCGCCGCCAAGCCGGACCTGGTCGCCCCCGGTACCGATGTGCTCAGCGCGCTGCCGGGTGGCGGGTACGGCGCGCTCAGCGGCACGTCGATGGCGACTCCGCAGGTGGCCGGGGTGGCGGCGCTGATGTGGTCGGCCAATCCGGCGTTGATCGGCGATCTACCTCGGACCCGCCAGATCCTGACCGAGACCGCCACCGCGGTCCGGGTCAGTGGCGACCGGTGCGGCGACGAGGCGCATGTCGCGGGCGCCGGCCTGGTGGACGCGTACGCCGCCGTCCGCGCCGCCCGAGGCTGAACGACGTGCGTAGGCCGAGGTTGCGGACGACTGGACCGGCTCGTACCGGCCGCCCGGTGGGCGAAGGCGGGTCTCGTGCGCCGGCAGCAGGGAACCTTCTTAACAACAGTGTTCCGGTGGCCTAGGGTCAGCGTCCATGGACCTGAAGATCACCGAGCTGACGCCGGAGCAGCTGCCGACCGTGATCGAGCTGTGCGGCCGGTCCCTGGATCTGCCGGACGACGCCGCCGAGGCGGGGGCCATCGTGGCGACGCTCTGGCCGCGGGCGGTTACCAGCCGCCCCGTCGTCGCGCTGGGCGCCTACCGGGACGCCCGGCTCATCGGCGTACTGCTCGGCTCGCTCGCCGCACCGAGCAACCCGGCCGCGCATGTGGATCTGGTTGCGGTGGAGCCGGCGCACCGGCGGCGGGGGGTGGCGCGGGCGCTGGTGGCGCGCGCCGAGCAACAGTTCGCCGGGCTCGGGGCGAGGGAGGTACGGCTGGCGGGCAACCCGCCGTACTATGCCTGGCCCGGCATTGATGTGCGCTACACGCCGGCGATCTGCGCGGCGGAGGCGCTCGGGTACGCCCGGGACAGTACGGCCTGGAACATGACCGCCGACCTCTCCGGCGCCGAGAGCCCGGCACTACGGACGACGGCACCGGCGGAGCAGCGGCTGGCGGGTCGGGGAGTGACGGTACGGCGGGCGGAGCCGGCGGATCTGCCCGCGCTGACGGCGTTCGTATCGGAGGCCTTCGACGGCACCTGGGCCGCGGAGGTGGCCGAGTCGATCGGCCGGGACCAGGCCGGCTGCCACCTCGCCGAACGCGACGGCGACCTCCTCGGCTTCGCCGCCTGGGGTTCATCTCGGCCGGGTTGGTTCGGCCCGATGGGCACCGCGCCGGCTGCGGCGGGGTCCGGGATCGGTGGGGTGCTGTTGCGTCGTTGCCTCGCCGATCAACGGGCCGCGGGGATCACGCAGGCGCAGATCGGCTGGGTGGGGCCGGTTCGGTTCTACTCGGGCAGCGCAGGTGCCTGGATCGAACGGGTCTTCTTCGGATACCGGCGGAGCCTCGGGGAGCAATAACCGACGAATCGGATAGATCATCCGATAGCGTCATTCGCCCCCCACTAGCCGGCAACGGCCCCTACCGTTTCGGTGGAGGAGGCCCACATGACGACGGACGACGAACAGCCCGGGCCGCCGTTGCCCTTTGACCGCCTCGACTTCGGCGACGCCGAGCAGCAGGCGGAGATGGACGGCGCCGACGAACCGCCCGCCGACGAACCGGTGCCGGTCGTGGACGAGCCGGTCCCGGCACCCCAGCCGTACGACCAGACGCAGAAGCGGCGCAACCAACGGCCGCTACCAACGTAGCCACGCAGAGGGGCGGACCGCTGAACGGCCCGCCCCTCTGGTCTCGCGAAACTGGACTTAGAAGTCCATTTCCCCGCCGCCCGGGCCAGCCGGGGCAGCCGGGGTCTTCTCCGGCTTGTCCGCCACAACAGCCTCGGTGGTGAGGAAGAGCGCCGCGATCGACGACGCGTTCTGCAGCGCCGAACGGGTCACCTTGGCCGGGTCGATGATGCCCGCGGCCATCAGGTCCACGTAGCCACCGGTCGCGGCGTTCAGGCCGTGACCGGCCTCGATGCCACGGACGTGCTCGACGACGACGCCACCCTCGAGGCCGGCGTTGACGGCGATCTGCCGCAGCGGGCCGTCCAGCGCGATCTTGACGATCTGGGCGCCGGTCGCCTCGTCACCGGTCAGGTCGAGCTTGTCGAAGGCGGTCTTGCCGGCCTGCACCAGCGCGACGCCACCACCCGGAACAATGCCCTCCTCGACGGCAGCCTTCGCGTTGCGAACGGCGTCCTCGATGCGGTGCTTGCGCTCCTTCAGCTCGACCTCGGTGGCCGCGCCAACCTTGATCACCGCAACGCCGCCGGCCAGCTTGGCCAGCCGCTCCTGCAGCTTCTCCCGGTCGTAGTCGGAGTCACTCTTGTCGATCTCGGCCCGGATCTGGTTGACCCGACCCTGGATCTGCTCGGCGTCGCCGGCACCGTCGACGATCGTGGTCTCGTCCTTGGTCACCACGACCTTGCGGGCGCGACCCACCATGTCGAGGCTGACGGCGTCCAGCTTGAGGCCGACCTCCTCGCTGATGACCTGGCCACCGGTGAGGATGGCGATGTCACCGAGCATGGCCTTGCGGCGGTCACCGAAGCCCGGGGCCTTGACGGCGACGGACTTGAAGGTGCCCCGGACCTTGTTGACGACCAGGGTCGCCAGGGCCTCGCCCTCGATGTCCTCGGCGATGATCAGCAGCGGCTTGCCCGACTGCATGACCTTCTCCAGGATCGGGAGCAGGTCCTTGACCGAGGAGATCTTGCTGTTGACGATCAGGATGTAGGGGTCGTCAAAGACGGCCTCCATCCGCTCCGGGTCGGTCATGAAGTACGCGGAGATGTAGCCCTTGTCGAAGCGCATACCCTCGGTGAGCTCAAGCTCCAGGCCGAAGGTGTTGCTCTCCTCGACGGTGATGACGCCTTCCTTGCCGACCTTGTCCATCGCTTCGGCGATGATCTCGCCGACGCTGGGGTCACCAGCGGAGATGGAGGCGGTGGAGGCGATCTGCTCCTTGGTCTCGACGTCCTTGGCGAGCTTCAGCAGCTCCTCCGAGACGCTGGCGACCGCGGTCTCGATGCCCCGCTTCAGGGCCATCGGGTTGGCGCCGGCGGCCACGTTACGCAGGCCCTCGCGGACCATGGCCTGGGCCAGGACGGTCGCCGTCGTCGTGCCGTCACCGGCGACGTCGTCGGTCTTCTTCGCGACCTCCTTGACCAGCTCAGCGCCGATCTTCTCGTACGGGTCCTCGAGCTCGATCTCCTTGGCGATGCTCACACCATCGTTGGTGATGGTGGGAGCGCCCCACTTCTTCTCGAGCACGACGTTACGGCCCTTGGGGCCGAGGGTCACCTTCACAGCGTCAGCGAGCTGGTTCATGCCCCGCTCGAGGCCGCGGCGAGCTTCCTCGTCGAACGCGATCATCTTGGCCATACGGCGTTGTCCTCCTGGACACTCACGGGCCACCCGAGAGGGTGTCTCCCGGATGGGCCGCCTGGTTACGCACCTTCAGACATCGCCACCTGGCGACGGCGACGTCCGTCGGCCGGGCCGGATAGCCCGCGACGACCGGCCAACTGCCGCACCCGCGTCCTGCGACGCCGCTGCAACCGTGGCCCTCCCGCCCCGACCATTGGCACTCACGGTATGCGAGTGCCAAGGACCTGTTTAGCACTCCCCCTTGCCGAGTGCAAGCACGATCGCCCAGGGCAGTCGACTTCCACCGCCCGCCGAACGACGCTCACCAGCCCCTCGTACGCCGACCACGCGGCGACAACGGCAACGAGCCCTACCTGCTTCCTCAGGTAGGGCTCGTTCTTCCTCAGGTGGGGCTCGGAGGTGACGGTGCGGCGAGAGCCGGGGCACTAACGAACAGCAGCCGGGGCGCAGCGGGCGGCCGGCGGGCACAGCGGGCAGCCCGGCGGAGCAACGTCACCCAGCCGCACGCCGGCTGGGCGTCAGCCCGAGCCGGTCGGCTGGGTGGTGACAATCGTGGGGACGACCGTTACGCCGGTCGCCCCCGAGGCAGCGCCGGTCGCTCAGGCGACGACGCGCACCCGTTCGGCCTGCGGGCCCTTCTGCCCCTGGGCGATCTCGAACTCCACCCGCTGGCCATCGTCCAGCGCCTTGTAGCCGTCCATCTCGATAGCAGAGAAATGGACGAAGACGTCCTGCCCCCCGTCAACGGCGATGAAGCCGTAGCCCTTTTCGGCGTTGAACCACTTCACGGTGCCCTGTGCCACGGTGCACTTCCTAACTATGCGCGACTCCACTCACCCCGGCCGAGCCGGCACGCCGGCCGGCGGGTGGCACCGGTTCGACGATCGGCGACGGCCGCTGAACCGGTGACCGAAATCGCACGCTACACGAGGCGTGACGACGGCGCACGACCACAAATCGGACATACGGTGAGTGGCTCCCATCGTCGGGCATCGTTGTGATAAATAACCGACATGACGAGCGATCCCGCCCCGGGGCCGGCATCGACCCGGCGGGCGTGGATCCGTCGGGTCCAGCCGGCCGACGCCGCCCGAATGCGGGCGCTGCGGCTGGAGATGCTCGCCAACGCACCGCTGGCCTTCCTGGAGACGCTTGCCGACGCGGCGGCCCGCCCCCACGCCGACTACGCGGCGCGCATCGCATACACCTCGACGGGCAGCGCCAACGCGCAGTTCGTCGCGGACCCGAGCGGCCGGCTGGTCGGACATGCCGGGGGCGCGGCGACTCCGGACGAACCAGGGCTCACCGTCATCTTCGCCGTCTACATCACCCCATCCTGGCGGGGTAGCGGACTGCTCCCCGACCTGATCGACGCGGTGGCCGGCTGGTCCCGCGCCTGCGGTCGTCCGGAGCTGATGCTGGAGGTCGTGGTCGGTAACGAGCGGGCCTACCGGGCGTACCGTCGGTTGGGGTTCGTCGACACCGGCCGCCGCCTTCCGCACCCGACGATCCCGACCCTCACCGAGCTACAGATGCGCCGCCCGGCCTGAAGGGACGCGGTACGACGCCGAACGGGTCCGGGACACCGACCGGCGGGCCCAGCCAGGGGTGCGCCCGATAGCGCCCGGACCGCAGTCGCACTGATCTCCAGAAATGTCGTTGGCGTCGATGTCCGGCTAGGCTGAACGCCGCCCGCTCCACGAGCGTCCTTAGTAGGAGGTGACCGTGCCCGGCAATAACCCGGCTACGGAAGATCAGCAGCGACCCCATTCATCCGCAATCGACAATGGTGTGCCACATTCCGCGCGGATCTACGACTACTGGCTCGGGGGTAAGGACAATTTCGCCGCTGACCGGGCCGTCGCCGAGGCCCTGATATCGGCGATCCCGACGGTGCGGTCCATGGCGGCCGAGAACCGTCGATTCGTCCACCGGGTGGCCCGCTATCTGGTCGGGCAGGCCGGCGTACGGCAGTTCCTGGACGTCGGCACCGGCATCCCGACCAGGCCGAACCTGCACGAGGTAGCCCAGGAGATCGCTCCGGAGACCCGAGTGGTCTATGTCGACAACGATCCCATCGTCCTGGCCCACGCCCGAGCCCTGATGATCAGCACTGAGCAGGGGCGCAGCGAGTACATCCACGCCGACCTGCGTGAGCCGGAGTTGATTGTCAACCACCGGAAGCTGCGCGAGGTACTTGATCTCAACCGGCCGGTCGCGTTGACGATTGTCGCGACCCTGATGCTGCTCGAGGACGCCGAGGACCCGTGGCGCAAGATCCGCGTGCTGATGGACGCCCTGCCGTCCGGTAGCTACGTAGCGATCACCCATCCGACCGGCGACTTCAACCCGGAGGCCGTCAAGAAGGCCGTTGACGCTGCCGTTGGCAGCGGCATGACCCTCGTGCCCCGCAGCCGCGACGAGGTGGCCCGATTCTTCGCGGGTTGGGACCTGGTGGAGCCGGGAATCGTCCCGGTGGCGGCCTGGCAGCCCGACGACGGCGCGCCCGCCGACCCGCACGCCGCCTACTACTGGGCCGGCATCGCTCGCAAGCCCTAGCCCGTCTTCGCCACCGGAGTCACGCCGGGGACGCCGGGCGGACAACACCGCGAAGGAGTCGTCCGCCCGGACCGCCCGCCGGCGCAGATCCGGGACGTGCGGCGGAGCCAGGCTTGCGCGCCCCGGAGGCGAGGGTGGGTCCGCTCAGACGTGGCGACGGCTCTGCACGATGCGGAACCGGTTGGCGACGTAGGCACCGTCGGTGAGAGCCGCGTTGGCCGCCGGGTTGGCGCCGCTGCCATGGAAGTCGGAGAAGGCCGCCGACTGGTTCACGAAAACACCTCCGGTCAGGTTCGCCGACAGGTGCACCCCGACCTCGACCGCCGCCACCTCGGCCGCGTCCAGCACCGCGTCCTCAGTCGAGTAGACCGCCGCGGTCAAGGCACCCTGCTCACCCACCGTGGCACGCAGGAGCTCCAGGCTGTGCTCGGTCGAGTCGGTCCCGATCACGAACGAGATCGGGCCAAACCACTCCCGGGTGTAGGTGGCGGTGTCGTCGGCGGTCAGTCGGACGATGGTCGGCGTCCGGACCACCGCGCCGGGGAAGGCCGGGTGGGTGACGGTACGGGACTCCAGCACCGCCTCACCGACCTTGGTCACCTCGTCCAGTCGCTCCAACACCCCGTCGTTGACGATCGCGCCGGTCAACTCCACGCTGCGCGCCGGATCGGCGGTGAGCTTGCCTACCGCCGCCGCGATGCCGGCCGCCACCTCGGCGAAGCTCTTGTGCCCCTGGTCGGTCTCGATGCCGTCCCGGGGAATCATGATGTTCTGCGAGGTGGTGCACATCTGGCCGCTGTAAAGGGTCAGCGTGAATCCCAGGTTGCGGCACATCCCGCCAAAGTCGTCGGTGGAGTCGATGACCACCGCGTTCAGGCCGGCCTTCTCGGTGTAGACCTGCGCCTGCCGGGCGTTGGCCTCCAGCCAGTCGCCGTACCCGGAGGAGCCGGTGAAGTCGACGATCCGTACCGCCGGATGCTGGGCCAGCGTGGAGGCGAGCTTCTCGCCCGGCGCTTCGGGGGCAAGCTGCACCAGGTTCGGGTCGAAGCCGGCCTCGGCGAGCACCTGGCGGGCGTACCGCACCGTGATCGCGAGCGGCAGTACCGCGCGCGGGTGCGGCTTGACGATCACCGGGTTGCCGGTGACCAGCGAGGCGAAGAGCCCCGGGTACGAGTTCCAGGTCGGGAAGGTGTTGCAGCCGATCACCAGCGCGACACCCCGCGGCACCACGTGGAAGGTCTTGGTCATCCGCAGCGGGTCGCCCTTGCCCGCCGCCTTCTCCCAGCCGGCCGTGCCCGGGTGCCGGGTCATCTCCGCGTACGCGTAGGCGAGCGCCTCCAACGCCCGGTCCAACGCGTGCGCACCGCCCGCCTGGAAGGCCATCACGAACGCCTGCCCGCTGGTGAACTGCACCGCGTTGGCCAGCTCGAAGACGTTGCGGTGCAGCCGATCCAGGATCTCCAGGCAGACGCCCACCCGGGCCTGGGGCCCGGCGTCCCGCCACGACGGCAGCGCCGTGGCGGCGGCGGTGGTGAGATGGTCGGCGCTCGCGTGCGGGTAGCCGACGCCCAGGTCAACGCCGAAGGGGCTGACCTCGGTCTGGACCGTGCTCCCGGCGCCGGCCTGGTCAAGGGGGAAGTCACGACCGAGGTATGCCTCGAAGGCCGCCTTGCCGTCGTCGGCGGCGGTCTCGCCATACACCCGCGGGCTGGGCGACTCGGGGTAGGCGGACCAGTACCCGCGCTGTGAGATGGCGGTCAGCGCCCGGTCGAGGGTCTCGGCGTGCCTGTCGTACAGGGGGTGCGGGGTCTCCGTCATGCCGACATCATGCAACAGATGTCGGCACGATCAGTAGGGCCGCGTCACAGATCAAATGGTCAACTGCCAGTTGGTCCAGCGATCCGCCACCCGGAACCCGAGTTGCTCGTTGATGCTGATCATATGGTCGTTGGCGGCGGCGTTGAAGGTGTTGATGACCCGCACCGCCGGTTCGTGGGACCGCAGGTACCGCAGGTTTTCGAGCTTGACGAGCAGGCCGAGGCGGTGCCCCCGGTGCTCCGGGTCCACGATGGTGATCTGCTGGAGCGCGTGCCAGTCGATGGTGGCCGCCACGTCGAGCATGGTCCAGCCGACGAGCCGGCCGGAAGCCCGGTGGCGTACTCCGGTGTGGTACCGACGCCGGCCGCGCGCGTCCAGCGCGACATCGGTGGCCCGGACCCGCTCGACGTCGTACCGCTCCGGCTCCCACACCAGGTCCCCCATCGGCGCGTCGGTGACGAGGCGCCCCTCGAGGTAGGCGACGTCGGCCCGATATTCCGCCGGGGTGTGGCCCCGCCAGAACACCAACTGGTAGTCGGTGGCCCGGTCCTGGGCGTCGGCCAGCATGCGGGCCAACGCCGCGGGGTCGAGTTGGTCGAGGTCCAACCGGCGGCGGACGTCAGCCAGCACGGAGTTCGCCCCGAGCGTACGAGCGAAGGCGGCACCGGCCGCCACCGTGTCCAGGGTCATCGCGGTCAGCCGCTTGCGCCGGTGTTCCCGGGCCAGCTCGACCGCGCGGTCGAACAACGCCCGCCCGACCCCCCGGCGCCGAACGGCCGGATGCACACTCAGGTCGACGAAGACGTTCTCGGTGTTGTCCAGCTGCGGCAACTCCAGGGTGAGCAGGCCGGCGGCCGCGCCATCGAGGTGGGCCAGCAGGTGCACCGGCGCGTCGCCGGGCATTGGATGCCGCACGGACCCGATGAACCGCTGCGGGCAGAAGAGCGGAAAGTCAGGCAGATCAACAGCGGATGCGGCCGCCTCGATCTGGACCGCCACGTCGATCGCTCGGTCGTCGGCGGGGCCGAAGGGTGTGATGGAGATGCCCATACCCGCAGCCTCCGCCACGAGGCGCTGGCCGGTCCAGTCATTTATCGACGGCCGGATCTTCGCAACCAGGCAGGAGGCCAGGGCAGCAGCAGAAAATTTGGGGTGGTCGGGAGGGACTCCCACACAACGCCGCTGGCGCTGGGTCGAAAGAACAAGTCTCCGGCGAGAGCCCTCCCGCACTAGCCATTTTCCGCTCTGAAAAACCGGACGTCAAGCCCGCACGGGCAGGTTTCACGCAGTCCGGGCCTCATCAAGCACTAAATGACGTATCAACCCATCAGCCCGGCGTCCCGGGCCGCCCGCAGCGACGCCTTGATCCGGTGACTCGGGCCCGCCTGATCCGCCACCGCGTCCAGAGTCTTGAGCCCCTCACCGGTATTGAAGATCACCGTCTCGGCGGTCGGATCGAGCCGGCCGGACTCGACGAGCTTTCGCAGCACCGCCACGGTCACCCCACCGGCGGTCTCGGCGAAGACCCCAGCGGTACGGGCGAGCAGCCGGATCCCGGCCCGGATCTCGTCATCGTCGGCCGCCGCCATCCAACCGCCGGTCCGACGGACGGACTCCAGGGCGTACGGGCCGGCGGCCGGGTCACCGATGTTCAGCGACTTGGCGATGCCGGTCGGCTTGACCGGGTTGATGGTGTCACTGTCGGCGTGCAGGGCAGCGGCGATCGGGCTGCAGCCCGCCGACTGCGCCCCGAACACCCGCCAGCCGCCGGCCGGCGCCTCGACCAGGCCGATCTCGACCAACTCGGCGAACGCCTTGTCGACCTTCGTCAGCAGCTCACCGGAGGCCATCGGAATCACCACCTGCGCGGGGATTCGCCAGCCGAGCTGCTCGGCAACCTCGTAGCCGAGCGTCTTCGAGCCCTCGGCGTAGTAGGGCCGCACGTTGACGTTGACGAAGGCGGTGTCCTCGAACTCGTCGGTCTCCACCAGTTCGCCGCAGAGCCGGTTCACGTCGTCGTACGACCCGTCGATCGCGACCAGGTCCCCGCCGTAGACGGCGGTGGTGAGCACCTTGCCCTGCTCCAGGTCGCTGGGGATGAACACCACCGACGGGGCGCCGACGCGGGCGGCGTGCGCGGCGACCGAGTTGGCCAGGTTCCCGGTGGAGGCGCAGGCGAACCGGGTGAAGCCCAACGACCGGGCGGCGGTCAGCGCCACCGACACCACCCGGTCCTTGAACGAGTGGGTCGGGTTGGCGCTGTCGTCCTTGACCCAGAGCGGCGCGGTGAGGCCCACCTCGGCGGCCAGCCGCGGGGCCGCGACCAGCGGGGTGAAGCCCGGGTCGAGGGTGACCCGGGTGGCCGGGTCCTGACCGACCGGCAGTAGCGGCGCGTACCGCCAGATGTTGCGTGGGCCGGCCTCGATCTGCTCGCGGGTGACGGCGGCCAGCACGGCGGGGTCGTGGTCGACCTCCAGCGGGCCGAAGCACTCGTAACAGGCGTGTTGGGCGATGAGCGGGTACCGGGCCGAACAGGCGCGACAGACCAGGGCGCGGGCCGGGCTGGTGGTGGGGTCGATCCCGGACGGGGCGAGGGTGGACGTCATCTCGAGATTCCTCTCATCTGCCCCCGCGACGCACTCTGCGGCGGGGCCGGAATTGGCACCTGTCCCGCCAGTCACTCTGGGTGATCATGTGGGGTGGTTGCCGGGGCGTCTTCGGGCCGTGTCCCTCAGCCCCTCTGGATGAGGCATTCAGTTGTGCCGCCGAGTGTAAGCCGGCGATGACGGCCAATGACCACCCGTTCCCACCCTGTGGCGAAATGTGATTCACCCCGCAACGGCACCGAGCCACCGCTCGACCCGGTCCACCGCCACGACGGCCACCCGTTACTCCTGGTGAGGGCCGGGGAGGTTTCCTTCCCGGGCGGTTGACGGGCCGGGGAGGTTTCCGGACGCTCGCGGGCGGCTGGCGGTGGCGCGCGGCGACCAGTCCGCTCCGCCCACTGTCGAGCTGCCCCACCTGTGTGCCCGTTGCGCCCGGTTGACGAGGTCAGCTCGCCGCCCCCTGTGCCCGAAGGTGGCGGCAGCGCTCATGGTGGCCCTGCAGCGCGCCGAGCACAGCGGTCGATCTCGACGGCGCGGGCCTGGGGACGGGACCACGCGGAATCAGGACAGCAGGGTTTCTGAATCCCGTCCACCACTATGGCTGATCAGGACGGCGCTGATCCACACCGGGATTCTGCCCGCGAACGCTCCCGCCGTGCGGGCCAGCGGTCCGGGCGTGGCGACCCTGACCGCGGCGGCCTTGCTGACCGTCCATCCTGCTCGGCCTCCTCGCCGCGCTCGCGAGGCTCACCCGCTGGCCATCCCCGCAGGCAGCGGACCCCTACCCGAACTCGACCCCCGCTGGGACAATCACCGTCCCACTACTGTGCCTCTCCGCCGCCGCGCCATCGGCAGCGTTCGCCGCCCGCCAGCCTCGAAATCCCGGCCAATAGTCGATGGAACTACCAGCGGAGGAGCCAAGATGGGGAGAACAAGCGCCGGTTCGTTAGTACTAGTACTCCAGCCGGGGTTGTTGACCTTGGCTGAGCTGCGGTTCGATGCGATGCGGGAACGAGGGCAGCCACCGTCGATCATGGACGGTTGTGTGGACTGACCATGATGCAGCGGTGGCTGCCGGATACAGGGTAGACGCCCAGCGGTGGCGGGTGTTGTTCGACGACCTGATGTTGACGGTCGGGCAGCGTTTCCGCAGGCCGGAGCCTCGCCGTCGGGTGCGTGACTTCGTCCGGGGCTTGCTGGCGCCGTTACCGTCGAAGAACTGCTGGACGATCG
>NZ_AZWO01000014.1 GCF_000514775.1 Salinispora pacifica CNR114
CCGACCCCGTCAGCCGCGCCTACTACGACCGCAAACGCGCCGAAGGCAAACGCCACAACGCCGCCCTCATCTGCCTCGCCCGACGCCGCTGCGACGTCCTGTTCGCCATGCTCCGCGACAAGATCC
Organism: Salinispora pacifica CNR114; assembly: GCF_000514775.1. Lineage (GTDB taxonomy): Bacteria > Actinomycetota > Actinomycetes > Mycobacteriales > Micromonosporaceae > Micromonospora > Micromonospora pacifica. Next base: position 127 of record NZ_AZWO01000014.1, read on the forward strand.
CCTACCAACCACGGCCAACAAGCCCCATCCCGGCTTGACCAAACCCATAGGGACACCCCCCCCCGAGCACGGCCCCAACCTCAGACGCTTGGTGAGAACTTCACTCTGCGTAGCCGCTTTGCGATGGTGCTAACATCCGGCGACGCTGGTGGCCCCGGTCTGGTCAGTGCCGTTGTGGTGGTAGCACTGGCCTAGTTAGACAGACACAGTGGTAACGAGCACACTGAGGCCGCCGAGATCGTCGAGCTATCCGCTCCTCGGAAGGGAATCCGCATGTCCAGGTACGACGCGATTGTCATCGGAGCCCGCTGCGCGGGCGCGTCCACCGGCATGCTCCTGGCCCGACAGGGGCACCGGGTGCTGGTATTAGACCGATCGAGCTTTCCCAGCGACGTCATCTCGACCCACTTCCTCTGGCCGCACGGGACCTCCTACCTGAACCGGTGGGGCCTGCTGGATCAGGTGCTGGCGGTCACCCCGTCGCACACCGAGGTCACCTTCGTCAACGACGGCATTCCGCTCACCGGCTCGGTGCCGGACGAGCTGCTGCGCGCGTACTTCCGCGACTGGCATGGCGACGACTCGGGCGTGGTGCGCACGTACGCCTCGGTGCGCCGGCACGTGCTCGACCAGATGTTGGTCGAGGCGGCGAGCAAGGCCGGCGCCGAGGTGCGGACGAACTTCACGGTGCGGGAGCTCATCACCGAGGGCGACCAGGTCGTCGGGGTACGGGGACGCGACTCCGACGGGCAGTTGGTCGAGGAGCGCGCCCGGATCGTGATCGGTGCCGACGGTCGCAACTCGTTCGTCGCCCGCACCCTCGGCCTGCCGAAGTTCGACGAGCGGCCCCGGTGTACCTTCGCCTACTGGAGCTACTACTCCGGCTTCGACCTCGGTCCGGCGCAGCTGCACCGACGTGGTCGGCTGGCCTGCGCCGTCGCACCCACCAACCACGACCAGAACATGGTGTTGGTCTGGGGACCGAGCGAGTGGTCCCGCGAGTTCCGTCGTGATGTGCCCGGCAACTTCCAGCGGGCGCTGGATTTCGTCAGCCCGGAGTTGGGCGAGGTGGTCCGGACGCGGGGCGTGCGGGCGGAGCGCGTCTACGGGACGTTGGATCAGTCCGCGTTCCTCCGGCCCCTGGCCGGACCGGGCTGGGTGCTGGTCGGGGATGCCGAGTCGGCCAAGGACCAGTGCACCGCGATCGGGATGACCCACGCGTTCCGGGGCGCGGAGCTGGTCGCCGACGCGCTGGGCCGGTGGTTCTCCGGGGACGTGTCTCTGGAGGCGGCGATGGCCAGCTATGAAGGCCGCCGCCGCAGCCAGAACGCCGCCGCCTACTACGACTACGTCTGCACGCTCGCGGAGATGCGACCGTACCGCCACGACGAACTGCAGTTGTTCGTGGCGTTGCGGGGAAACCAGCAGGAGATCGACCGGTTCGTCGCCACCCACGCCGACGTCGCGCCGGTCTCGGAGTTCTTCCAGGCGTCGAACCTCCTCCTGCTCAACGACGCCGCGAAGGAGACCTCGGCCGGGTACCCGGTGTTCGAGGACTACCCGGCGACCGCTCGGATGTACCAGCAGAACCTGTTCGCCTGACCCGTACCCCGCCCGGAGATCGACTGTGTCCCTTCCTGAGCTTGACCAACGCGACGACGACGAACTGATCGGGACCATCCTCGCGGCCGCCGGCCGGCAGGATCTGGAGGCGATGGCGGCAGCCGCGGCCGAGGTCTCCGAGATGACCCGCAACTGGGCCACCCACATCCCGTGGGACGAGTTCGACTCGTTGGACGAGACCGCCCTGAACGAGGTGGTCGCCGACCTGACCCAGATGTGGGAACCCGTCGACCTGCAGGTTGACGCCGACGAGGAGTACGCGCTCGACAAGAACGCCTATGACTTCTACCGGCCGGCCGGCCGTAACCTGATGACCCGTACCGAGGAATTCCACGGGTGGGTCGAGGCGCGGCGGCGGACCGAGACGTGGCAGTACTCCAGGACGCTGGAAGCCGCGCCGAACAGCATCGCCCAGATCACCAACGACATCGGCCGGCGTACCCGCGGGATCAACTTCAACTCGCAGGACTATCTGTCGTTCAACACGCACCCGGCGATCCGGGAGGCGGCGACCAAGGCGATGCGGGACTACGGTCCGCACAGCGCCGGGTCACCGATGGTGCTCGGGAACACCCGGATCTCCGACGAACTGGAGGCGTCACTCGGCGAGTTGGTCCGGGCCGAGCAGGTGACGCTCTTCCCGACCGGGTGGGCCGCCGGCTTCGGGGCGATGGCGGGCCTGGTCCGCCAGGAGGACCACGTTCTGATCGACCGGCTGGCGCACTCCTGCCTCCAACAGGGGGCCCGGGCGACCACCCGCAACGTGGTGCGCTACGAACACCTCAACGTGGAGGCGGTCCGTCGCCACCTGGTCGACATCCGTCGGCGCGACAGCCGCAACGGCATCCTCGTCGTCACGGATGGCCTCTTCTCGGTGGACGCTGACTGGCCGGACCTGGTGACCCTGCAGCGGGTGTGCCGGGAGCACGACGCGACGCTGCTCGTCGACGTGGCGCACGACCTGGGTTCGATGGGTCCGGGTGGCACCGGTGTCCTCGGGTTGCAGGAGGTGCTCGGCGACATCGACATCGTGATGGGCGCCTTCTCCAAGACGTTCTGCTCCAACGGCGGCTTTGTCGCCTCGGCCTCCCCGGCGCTCAAGCAGTACCTCAAGATGTTCGGTGGGTCGCACTTCTTCTCCAACGCACTGTCGCCCGTGCAGACCGCCGTGGTCCTGGAAGCCTCGAAGATCATCCGCTCCGCGGAGGGCGACCTCCTCCGTTCCCGGCTGCGCACCGCCGTCACCGCGCTTCGCGAGGAGCTGACCGGGCACGGGCTGACCTGTATGGGTGAGCCGTCGCCGATCGTGCCGCTCCTGATCGGAAACGAGAAGCTGGCGCGGATCGCGAACCGCCTGCTGTTCGACCGTGGGGTGCTCGCGTTCATGGTGGAGTTCCCGGTGACTCCCACCGGCTCGTCGCGGTTCCGGCTTCAGGTGCAGGCGAACCATGAGCCGGAGGAGGCACGCGCCGCAGCGAGGATCATCGCGGACGCGATCGCCGACGCCCGCACCTACCTGTCCAGCGCCTTCGGGAGTACGGAGCGGTAGCCATCGCCACGCCTCATCAGCCGACCCCGGCTGGCCCAGTCGTCCCGCCGGACGGCGCTGCGGGAGGAGTCAGATCACGGCCAGGGCCTTGGTGACGTTCCGCTCGGCCAAAGCCAGCATCCACTGGCGGTCCGGGAAGTCGGTGTCGGCGATCCGAAGGGGACCCTCGATCAGAGACAGGACCTGGGCGAATCGGTAGAACTCCAGCCGGTTGGGGTCGAGTTTGACGGGCTGCAGCGTGGGGTACGCGTCGCCGAAGCGCAACTGCAGCCAGGCGTGCTCCCACTCCACGTCGAAGAACGTCATCCCCTCGATGTCGATGATGGCGGGTGCACCGGAAGGCGGGACCAGCACGTGGTCCGGTCCGAGTTCGCCATGTATCAGCCGGTAGTCGTGGCGAACGGTGACCGCGTTGCGCAGGCGCCGGAGATGGTCGGTGATTCGGTCGTGGGCATCGGCGAGCCGGGCGTCACGGGCGGCCGCCGCGTCGAGGTGACCACGCGCCCGGTCCTGGATGATGTCCTCGGTGCTGCGGGTCTGTGGGGCCTCTCCGCGGGCGATGGCGGCGAGCTTGCCGTAGTGGGTGCTGCGGGTGGTGTGCATGCGGCGCAGGGCACCACCAAGTGTGGACAGCGGCGGCACGGCTGCGGCCGGGTCATGTTTCATGAGCGCCTCGAGCGTCACCGCACCGACGTCCTCGACCAGTGCAAGGTCGGCCGGTGGTAGCGGCCGGCGCGGTCGAGCATCAACAGCCGTGGCGTCCGCACGTCCACGGCGCTGAGGGCGGCGTAGTTGGTGGCGAACAACTCGACGCCCGACGCGTCGGTGAAGGGATCGTCGGGGACGGCTGGTGCCGGCGGCCAGTAGTTCTCGCCTGCTGCCCAGACATAGAGGATCGCTGTCGACTGGTCGTCCAACCTGAGCCGGTAGACGCCCTTCTTGCTGCCACCGGTCAGCCGGTCCAGGGCGGCAGGTCTACGATCTGCGCCGAACTGGTCCACCACCAGGTCGTGCAGGTCGTCCGGCTGTAGGACTACCCGGATCATAGGTCGCCTCTTCTCCTGCTGCTCAGCGATGGTTCGCAGCGGCTTCCCTCTGCAGCACAGCAGAGATGCTGCCGTAGCCGGAGGAGCCGGACCAGCCAGATTCTCAGCAGCAACCGCGACCTCCTCAGAGCAGCCAGGCTTGGTGCGAGGCGCGGCCGGCGGGCCCGACAAGGGGTCGACCATGTGTCGGGTCCGCCGGAAGATTGCGGGTGACCGAGGCGCTGACCAGCAACTCGCAAGGTAGGTCCAGACGACATCGTGCCGAAGCGTCCGGGCCCACCTTGCGAAAATCTGACTCGAGGCGACCATGCACGCGAAGGTAGGTCCCCTGACTCGGCCTTCTCGCCGTTCAGAGGACGTGCTCGCGCCAGTCCCGGCCTGGTGCGCTGAAGAGGAAGCCGTTCTCGTCGAGCGCGTTGTAGATCGTCAGGTGTCCTGCTGGGAAAGCGAAACCGAGGGCGACGCTGCCGTCGGCCATGGTGCCGCCGGCCCATTCGAGAAGGCTGGCGTGGCGCAGCTCTTGTCCGCGGAGTTCTTCGAGCTTCGCGATCGGTTCCGGCCGCCAGGCAAGTTGGAAGTCGTCGGAGGTCGGCCAGGTGAGGGGCTGATGCGGGTCGATGCTGTTGAAGGTGATCGACAGGTCGTCGGTCTTCTGATGGTTAATCTCGACCTGCTCACTTCCAAAGTCAAGCAGGACAGGGCAGTCGGCGAACCATTCGTCGGCGCCGAGGTCCCAGACCAGCCAGACGTGGCGCAAGGTTCGGCCGGCAAGACCAGCAAGGCGACGACCGTGGGCGGCACTGACCGTCTTCAGGCCATGCAGCCAGTGCGGTCGGTAGCCGGCGATGCCGAAGTCAAACACATGATCATTCTGCCATCGCGACCCGCCGGGTGCCGCCTGGCGCCAGGCGAGTCAGTAGTCCGGCGCGGGACGTAGCCAGTTCGGCATCGCGTCGCCTTCCTCCACTGCGGCAAGCTCGTCGAGCATCTCGGTGAGCCTGCTGGGCGTGATGTCAGTCTCACCGCCGACATAAAGACCATCCTCGGGCCGGGTGGATCGGAACGCCGAGACATCGACGTGCGGCCCGTAAAGAGAACCAGCTCGGCTTGGAGGACATGCCCCACGACACGAAGTAGCCAGGTCGGATCCATGCCTGGAGCGTCCAGCGGCCCGAGAAGTTCAAGCTGAAAGAGCGTCTGGGCCTCGCTCCATGCGCCAAGGGCTGCGCCGAGTTCGAGGTCTCTGCTCTCGAAGGGCTCTTGGGCTGGCTGATCACGAAGCGGCATGCCGACGAAGGTAGCGATCCGGTCGTCCGGCGCCGATGCTCGGTCATCGGCGTGGCGCACCGCTACCCACCGCACCGACGCCCGATCACCGGCCGGCGCGAGCCCGACCCCGTCGGCGAACGCGACGGCGATCTGCGCCCACTACTGGTCCGGCAGCAGCGGATCGTCGCGGTGATTGTGGATCGAGCAATGCCACACGGGCTTGTCCGGCGGGTTGTTACCAGCAAGGACCGGCTGTTCCAGGAGCATGGCAAGCCGGGCGACCGAGAAGCCGCCACCAACCGTCGGCGGCTGAAGCTCGGCAACCCCGCCGATCGCTGCGGTCTCCCACGCGGCGACCAGGTGCTGGTCGTGATGCTCGCCGTTCTCACCGGGGCCGAATCGGCGCGTACGGGTGACTCGCAACCCGTTCCGGACGGCTCGCAAGATCACTCGCAGACTTACCCGGACACTCGCAGGATTCGCGCGGACGCGACACCATGCGTGGATGATTTGTCCTGGGCGATGTCAGCTCCGTCGATTAGAATGTATGTACTAATCTCGCTGTTGAGCTGGGAGGATGCCCGTGACCGCGCCCACCCCCGCCGCTCCCCTCGCCCCCTACACCACGCTCCTTGGCTTCACTCGTTACGTCGACCGCACCGGTCCGACCAAGGCCACCTTCGTCGGCGGCCTACGCCGGCAGCGGGCCAGCCGCTCCGGCTTCAACCCACATGGCCAGTTCGTCAAGGCACTCAAGGCCGACATCGCCTTCCACACCAGCGGCACCCACCTCGACCGGGTGGTTGCCGCCGTCAAACCCCGGTGGCGCCCGCTCTACCGAGCGCTGGTGCCAGGGGCGATGGCCTGGCTACTGTCCCTCGGCGCACCCAGGTCGGTCGACCTGGCCCAGACCCGCGACGCACTCGCCCTGCTGGGCGACCTACCCGTGAAGATCAACCCACACTTCGGAATCCGGTACGCCGACGGGCGGGCCGAGGCCGTCCGCCTGCACTTCGACGAGGCTCCGCCGACCGACGAGGCAGCGCTGGCCATGCTGCACCTGATGGGCCGACAGATGGAGGCGATTCTGCCGCACGCCGAACCCGTCCTGGTCGATGTCCGGCGCGGCCGGACGCACCGCACGCCCGCGACCGCGAAACCCGCGGAGATCGAACGCTGGCTGACCGGCGAGGCTATCGCCTTTCAGGCGCTGTGGAGCACTGCGGCCTGACCGCGCGGGGTGGGTGGAGGGTCAGTAGCCCGTCGTATCGTCGATGCTGGCTCGCGCGGTCGGCACCAGGAAGCTCCGCTCGAAGGTGAGGACCACCTCGCCGGTGGCTTTGCGGCCGATGGTGCGGCAGCTCACGATGCCCTCGCCCGGCCGGCTGGCGGAGAGCCGTTTCGCGGTCACCTCGCTCTCGGCGTACAGCGTGTCGCCCACGAAGACCGGCTGGGGAAGGCGGATCCGCTCCCAGCCGAGGTTCGCGATGGCCCGGCCGCTGGTACTGCGGGCAGTCATCCCGCCGACGATGCTCAGGGTCACCAGACTGGAGACCAGGGGCTGGCCCCACCGGCCCGCCTCGGCGTATGCGCCGTCGATGTGCAGCGGTGACGCGTTCATGCTCAACATGCTCATCAACACGTTGTCCATCTCGGTCACGGTGCGGCCGGGCCGATGCTCGATCACCGTGCCGACGACGATCTCGTCATAGTAGAAGCCGACCTGTTCGCGGTATCGGTTCTCGCCTACCCTCCGGAAGCCGACCGGACCGGAGCCGGTCGGCTTCCCGGCCTGCTCAGGCCGCATCGGTGAGCTCCCGTACGTGGTCGGCGAAGGTGGCCAGGACCGACCGGTCAAGGTCGGCACGGATCATGATCCGCAACCCGGCCTGGCCCTGCGGCACGATCGGAAAGAACACCGCCGAGCTGTAGAAGCCACGCCGGTACAACTCCGCGGAGAGTTGGACCGCCCGGTCGGCGTCGCCCACGGTGATTCGACGTACCGGCAGTCCGTTTCCGGCAAAGGAGGTGGGTAGCAGCTCATCGAAGTACGCGACGTTCTCGTCCAGTCGGCGCTGCAACTGGCCCAGCTCGGGTGAACGGTGAATGGCGGCGCTCGCCAACGAGGCCCCGACCAGTGGCAGGGCCATGTTCTGCGACCACCCCACCGGCCCGGCGTGCCGGGTCAGGAAGCGGGACATCGCCGGGTCGCCGAGCATGGCCACACCACCGCCGGTGCCGAAGCCCTTGCCCAGGCTGGTGACGATGACGGTGAGCGGATTCATGACCAGTCGGGATCGGACGAAGCCCTCACCCCGCTCGCCGACCAGCGACAACGAGTGCGAGTCGTCGATGAAGAGGAACAGACCGTACCGGTCCTGGAGTTCCAACAGACCGTCCAGGGCAGCGGCGCCGCCCATCGAGTACGCGCCGTCGGCGACGTAGGCCACGCTGGGGTACTGCCGGCAGATGTCCTCCAGGTAGTTCAGGTCGTTGTGGTCGCAGGTGAGGACCAGACTTTCCTCTGCGCAGATGGGCTTCACGTACGACATGCAGAAGTGGCAGTGCCGGTCAAAGACCATCACCCTGGGGCCGCCCGGAGCGAGGTGCCCGGAGGCCACCAGGGGCAAGATGCCGGCGGTGAGCGCGCTACAGGTGGTACCGGGGAGGATCTGGGCACCGAACAGTTCTCCCAGTTCCTCCTCCAACCGGGCCAGCAGTTGGTGCCGGATGCGGGTGGTGGAGGTGACCAGCCAGGTGGTGCCGGCCTCGCGTAGCGCCGACACCGCCCCCTCAATCACTGCCGGATGGTGGTTGAGGCCGAGGTAGGCGCAGGAGCACATGTTGACGAACTCGTGGCCGGTCGCCCGGTCAACGAGCCGGTTGTTGGAGTCGCCCGAGGGCGTGTCGACACTGATCCCGGTCAAACCGTGGTCGGCCGCTGCCTGCCAGACCGGGTCGGCCGTCCGGATCATCTTCTCCGCGTGGCGGTACCGGTGCGGACCGACGAAGCTCTGGTGTTCCGCTGTGCTCGTCATTTCCTCTCCCTACCAGTGAGACTGACCGCTGGTGTCCCGGCCATGGGTCAGCCGGATGAGTCGAATTCGTCAAGCAGCCGCTGGGACGCCTCGAAGAAGGGCCGGCCCACCATCACCCCGTCGACGGTGGTGATGCCCTGGCCGCTGCGCTGGCCGGCGGCCACCACTCGCCGGGCCGCCTCCAGGGATGCGGCGTCGGGGGAAAACACCTGGTTTATGACCGCCACCTGGCGTGGATGCAGGGCGATCTTGCCGCTGAACCCGAGGTCCCGTGCCAGAATCGCCTCCCGCCGTAACGCGGTCAGGTCCTGCACGTGGAAGGTCGGCGAGTCGATCGCCTCCACCTCAGCTGCCCTGGCGGCGTTCACCACCCGGGTCCGGGCCTGCTCCAGCGGCTCCCAGCGCAGTTGGGCACCGATAGCGGACGCGTAGTCCGCCGACCCGAAGATCAGCGCACGCAGGTGCGGCGACGTCGCCGCGATCGCCGCGGCGGCCTCCACCCCTCGTGGTGTCTCAATCACCGCGCACAGCTCGAGGTCCGGACGGACCGGCCGGAGTAGTCGCGCGACTATCTCAATGTCGCGTGGCGATTCGACCTTGGGGACCAGCACGATGGAGGGCCGGATCGGATACTCGCGCAAGGCGAGCAGATCCCGCATGCCCTCGGATTCGGTAATTGTGTTCATCCGAACGGCGCAACGGCGACCGGACGCGCTCTCCCCACTGAAGAACGCGCTCCCCCGGTTCCGGGCCTCGGCCTTGTCCTGCGGCGGCACCGAGTCTTCCAGGTCGACCAGGCAAATGTCGGCTCCCGATCGGTGGCAGGTTGCGTACCTGCCGACCGCGGTCGCCGGCGTACACAACATGGACCGGCAGTACCGGGCGTACATCACACCTCCCGCCGTACGTCGATGAGAACCTTGCCCGAAGTGGCGCGGGCGGCGACCGCCGTGTGGGCGGCGCCGACCTCGTGCAGCGCGACGGTCCGGTCGACGTGGACCGTGAGCTGGCCCTGGGCCGCCAGCTCGAAGAGCCGGTCGACGATCCCGCACAGCAGCTCACGGTCGTCCACCACGTGCCGCATCCAGAAGCCGGCACAACCGATGGATCGCTCGGCCAGTTGTGCGGTGGTCACCGCGACGACACCGGTGGGGTCCACCGGACCGATGGGCACGTCACCAGCAACGCCGGTTCCGGGATCGCTCGAGTTGCCGGGCCGCCAGCCGAGGCAGACCAACCGTCCAAACGGCGCCAGGCCGACCAGGGCGGCCCGCGCCACCGCGCCGCCCACCGAGTCGACGAACAGGTCCACGCCGGTTCCGCCGGCCGCCTCCCGCACCCGGTCGGCCAGCTCTGGATCTGCCGGGTCCAGCACCACATCTGCGCCGAGCCCGGTGACGAACTGTCGCTTCGCCGCGGTCGACGCCAGGCCGATCACCGGCGAGGCGCCAAGCGCCACCGCGAGCTGCACCGCGAGGTGTCCAACCCCGCCGGCCGCGGCGGAGACCGCGACACTCTCCCCGGCCCGCAGCCGACCGGCCAACGACAACGCCCCATACGCGGTGCTGCCCTGCTCGAACAGACCGAGCGCCTGCGCGTCATCGATGCCCGCCGGAATCTCCACTGTGTGCGCCTCCGGGGCCGCCACCACCTCGGCGTAGCCACCGCCCTGGCGTAGGAGCGCGACGACCCGTCGTCCGTCGGCCCGTCGACGCCCGACCGCCTCCACGCCGAGCACCGCCGGCAGCGGCAGCTCGGGGTGAGCACCGGCGCAGCGCTCCAGGTCATCGAAGTTGACCCCGGTCAACGTCACGTCGATCAGGTTTTCCCCAATCCCCGGCGATGGCTCGGGTATCCGCTCGACGCGTAGTGCTTTCGGACCACCTGGTCGGCGCAGAACCACCGCACGCATGGACCGGGTCATCGCGGCCGCCGACGGCCGCTGCGGCGCGAACCGACGAGTACCGGTCCCCAGCCACCGCTATGGGTGCGTCCCGACGATGCGGAGCAGGTCATGCCGACTGGTCCACGAAGAGTTCCCCCCGCCGGCGGTGCAGCTCCTCCGCTGCCTGAAGGTCATCCGCGATGGCGCAACAGGCGACGGTACCGTCCGCGGCAACGTCGTCGGAGGTGATCACGACCCCGGTACGGCTGGTGGGGTCGTACGCCAAGCCGGCCGTCGCGAGCCGCTCGACAGCCGCCGTGAACGACGGCACGGCCCAACCGAAGCGTTCCAGGAAGACCCGCTTCTCTCGGTATCCGGGATCGACCACCCGACCGTAGAGGGCCAGGTGGAGGTGGGTGGAGCCAGTTAGGCGACAGTTGGTCTCGGTGAAGAGCACCTGCTTGTCCGGAGTAGCGATAGCGTCCGCACAGACCACGCCCCGGTAGCCGAGTACACGGAGGGACTCGACCAGCCGGTGGGCGCCGTCCAGCAACTCTGCCCTGGTCTCCGCGTCGATCGTCTGCGCCGGCAGCACCTGGCCGATCGCCCTTGGCGCCATCAGCAGATCTCCCACCCCGATCAGCTGCGCCGCCTCGTCGGTGACGATGTACTCCGCGTAGCTGGTGGCGGACCTGGGGAAGAACTGCTCCACCACCAGCCGGTGTGTCTGGCCTGCGGTGAGCCCTTCCCATCGCTGCTGTACGTAGGCCAGCAGCGCGGGACGGTCCGGCAACACCACCGCCCGGGTCGCGCCGGTCGGCGCGACGCCATCGGTACGGCTGAGGACCTCGTTGCCGAGACCACCGCCGTTGAACTCCATCTTCACGATCGCGTCGTGTCCCTGGTCGAAGAGGTCAGCTATCGCCTCCAGTGCCTGCTCCGGCCGGGCGACCACGGTGCCCGGGGCGATCGGCACCCCGGCTCCGGCGGCCAGGGCCCGGAACCCGGCCTTGCTGTTTACCAGCGCGTCACCGGCCTGGTTGCTGAACGGGTAGCCGGGGAGGGCCGCCTCGGCGCCGAGTGTCCGGGCGATCCGGGTGATGGAGAGGTCTTTGTAGACGGCCAAGATCTTGGCCGGAGGCCGGTTGCCGAGCGCGCCGCGTAGCTCGTCCAAAAAGCTCGGATCGGTGAGCCGATCTGGGGTGAGGATGTCCGAGCCGAGACTGCCCGGTGGCGGGATCACAGTGGTCAGGGTCGAGGCGCGGGTTCCGGTGAGGTCAGTGATGTAGCTCAGGTAGTCCGCCGGCGGGGCAAACGGCAACACCAGCACGTCGCCGTCCCGGGCGAACCAGAGTAGGCGCTGCGCGGCACAGCCACCACCGCGCAGTTGGTCGGCGGTCAGCGCCGCCAGATCGCCGACCATCTCCCAGGTTCGACTATTACCGATAATCAAGGTTCTCATTACCGCCCCATCAGTTCGGCGGGATTTTCGGACACGGCCCCGCCCAGCCGGATCAACCGACTGTTGAGCTGCGAAATGAGACAGAACGGGGCATCGTTTACGAACCGTGTGTCAACGTGTGAAGGGATCTCTGATTTGCTGATCGACACGCTATCAATTGACACTGTCGAGAGCAAGGAGTGATCTTGCTAGCACCGAGTGTAGCGGCGATCGGCCTCCCGAGGTCACGCCGTGAAAGATCATCAGCGACGCCACCTCACCCATGCCCGGTCGCATCATTCATCCACATGAGATTTAAGCAGCTTACCGACGTTACGATCACCGCTGGTCACAGCCGACCCACCCCATCCGGCCGGCCGGCCCCCAACGCGCCGCCGGCCTAGATCATCATTGCCGAAAGTATCGATCACTGGTTGCATGAGTGACGGACATAGCTCCAAGCCGCCACTGCAGGTAACAAGAACGTCACGCTCCTCGCCGCTGCGGGTGAGCGCACCACAATACGTCTCCTGGGGGGCCACATGAGGCTGCACAGTTTCGATGAATGGTCGCCGTTACGCGAAATCGTCGTGGGATCAGCCTCGGGCTACCGACAACAGGCCCGCGACCTCTCCTTCGATCTCTTCTTCTACGACAACCTCATCCACGACAACCCAAAGACCCACCCTATCTACTATCCACGGTTCATGGCCCACGGTCAGCCGACGCCGGGGTCATTGACCTCGAAAACCCTGGATATCAAGCAGCGCTATGTGGACGAGTTACACGAGGACGTGGAAGGAATAGCTGGGACGCTCAAGTCCCTTGGCGTACGCGTTCACCGACCGATGAACCTCCGCGAGGGCGCCGCACACTTCGCCACGCCCGCGTGGTCCGCCACCGCGCTGCCGCCCCTGAACGTCCGGGACAACACGTTGATCCTGGGTGACGAGATCATCGAAACGCCACCAATGATGCGCTCGCGCTACTTCGAGACGCAGTTTCTGAAGCCCGTTTTCATGGAGTACTTCAAACACGGTGCCCGGTGGACGGTGATGCCCCGGCCGTGGATGACCGACCGCTCCTTCGACCTCGCCCAGGCCGAACAGATCGTCACGATGGAGACGGTGCCCGCCATCAACGACTCCCCCTATGACGTGGGCATCGAGATGCTCTTCGACGCCGCCCAGTGCCTGCGATTCGGTCGGGACATCCTGGTCAACATCGCGACGGCGAACCACCTCCTCGCGTGTGAATGGTTGGAGCGCCATCTGGCGGGCCGCTACACCATCCACCGGATCGACCGGCTGGCCGACAGCCACATCGACAGCATGGTGCTCCCCCTGCGACCGGGTACGTTGTTGATCCGCTCCCGACGGTTCCTTGACTACCTGCCCAAAGCTCTCCAGAAGTGGGATGTCATCGAGGCGCCCGAGCCGAAAGCACAGAACTTCCCCCAGTACGACGACGATGACGTCATCCTCACGAGCCCGTTCATCGACCTGAACGTGTTGTCAATTGATGAGCACACCATCATGGTCAACGATTCCTGCCCGGAGCTGAGCCGTGCACTGGAAAAGCACGGCTTCGACGTCGTACCGGTACGTCATCGCCATCGGCGCCTGTTCGGCGGCGGCCTCCACTGCTTCACCCTGGACACCGTGCGCGACGGCACACTCGAGGACTACTTCTCCTGATGGAGCTTGTCGCACCAACCAGCCCCAGCTGGTAGCAACACCGATCTTGCCGGCTCGACCTACCGACCCCTGCGGCTTGTCGTCGGGGCCGACGGAGGGATCCTAACCAGTGGTACCACTGACCTGACCGACCTGCTCGACCGGGTGCAGCAAACCGGGGACGAGCGCGTCCACGGCACGCCCCAGCAGAAGCCGACCGTCCGGGGCTGTCTCCAGGCCGGAGACCAGGGCGACGCAGATCTCGGCGGCCGCGTCCGCATCCGCCGCACCCGCCTCGGTGAAGAGACCCGACAGCAGCTTCCGCAACTCCACGGTGAACTCGGTGCAGATCTCACCGAACAGCCGGGCCTTGCTGTCCATGAGCTCGGCGGTGTGCGGCGAGTCCCCAATCAGGTTCAGGGACAGGTCGAGTTTGGCGGCCAGGACGCCCCGAATGCGCTGGGCATAGGGGGCGTCCTGATCGGCGGCTTGCCGGGCACGGGCCAGCGCCTGGGTGTGCAGGCGCCCGGCGAGTTGCCGGAACGCGTCATCCTTACCACGGACGTACTGGTAGACGGCGGACCGAGAGACCCCCATCGCGGCGGCGATGTCATCCATCGTCGTCCGCCGTACGCCATACCTGGTCAAGCAGGTGTAGGTGGCGTCGAGGACATCGGAGAGCCGACTATTGTCCATGTCAGCTCAGTTTACCCAGCAGCTCCGTGGCGACCTGGGCGGAGGACGCCGGGTTCTGCCCGGTGACCAGGTTGCCGTCGACGACGACGTTCGGCGCCCACGGCTCACCTTCCTGGACCTGCACGCCGATGTCGACCAGGCGGTCCTGGAGCAGCCACTTGGCCTTGTCGGCCAAGCCGGCCTGGGCCTCCTCCGCGTTGGTGAAGGCAGCCGCCCGGCGTCCGGTGAAGGCGTTGCTGCCATCGGCGTTCACCGCGGCGAGCATCGCGGCCGGACCGTGGCAGACGATGCCGACCGGCTTCTTCTCCCGCATGGCGGCCACCAGCAGCTGGCCGGAGTCCTGGTCGACCGCCAGGTCCTCCATCGGCCCGTGACCACCCGGGTAGAAGACAGCCTGATAGTCGTCGAGGTTGACCTCCGACAGGGTGAGCGGCTTGCGCAGATCTTCGATGCTCTCCACGGCCTTGGTCATCCGGGCGGCCCCCTCGGGACCGCCGGTGGCCTCCGGCTGCAGGCTGCTCCGGTCCACCCGCGGCACCACTCCCCCCGGGGTGGCGATGCTGACCTCGTGGCCGGCGCTGGTCAACATCTCGTGGGGCACCACGAGCTCCTCGGCCCAGAGACCGGTGGGGTGCTTGGTGCCGTCGGCGAGCTCCCAGTGGTGAGCGCCGGTTACCACGAACAGGATCTTTGACATTGATCAAACCCTCCGTAGCTGGGCGGACCCCAGCAGTCCGCCCCGAGACCAACTATACAGACTGACGTTCTGCACGCAAAATGACAGTCCGGCTTATGTCGTGCCGGCTCCACGGGCGAGATCGGGCACCAGCGGCCCAGCGGAGGTAACTCCGGGCGGATAATCACCCGGCTGCCTATCCTTGGCGACGACATGCCGAACGAAGTCGCCTCCACCCCGCCCGACGACACCCGCGAGCTGCACCGCCGGCTACGCCCGCTGATGCTCCGTGACCAGCACCGTCTCCGACGGCGGCTGGACGGCGCACAACGAATACCCGACCCCCAGCGTCGGGAAACAGCCCTGGCCGAAATCACGACGGATGTGATCCGAGCCGAGACCCGGCTGGCGGGCCGGCAAGCCGCCGTACCCAAAATCACCTATCCGGCGATGCTCCCGGTCAGCGAGCGCCGGGACGAGATCGCCGCGGCGATCCGCGACCACCAGGTCGTGATCGTCGCCGGCGAGACCGGCTCCGGCAAGACCACCCAGCTACCGAAGATCTGCCTGGAGCTGGGCCGCGGCGTCCACGGGCTGATCGGGCACACCCAGCCCCGTCGGCTCGCCGCCCGGACGGTCGCCGACCGCATCGCCGAAGAGCTCGGCACCGAGTTGGGCGAGGTGGTCGGCTACCAGGTGCGCTTCGCCGACCAGGTGAGCGACCGAAGCCTGGTCAAGTTGATGACCGACGGCATCCTGCTCGCCGAGCTACAGCACGACCGGATGCTTCGCCAGTACGACACGATCATCGTCGACGAGGCGCACGAGCGAAGCCTCAACATCGACTTCATCCTCGGCTACCTACGGCAGCTCCTCCCCCGCCGCCGGGACCTCAAAGTGATCATCACTTCGGCCACCATCGAGACCGACCGGTTCGCACGGCACTTCGCCGACGCCGACGGCAACCCGGCGCCGGTCGTCGAGGTGTCGGGGCGGACCTACCCGGTCGAGGTACGGTACCGACCGCTGGTCGAGGTGGGCGAGGACGAGGACGACACCGACGAGGAGCAGGTTCGCGACCAGGTCCAGGCGATCGGGGACGCGGTGCAGGAACTGGCGGCCGAGGGCCCCGGCGACATCCTGGTCTTCCTCTCCGGCGAACGGGAGATCCGAGATACCGCCGACGCGCTCGGCAAGCTCGTCACACACCGACCAGCGTTACGCAACACCGAGATCCTGCCGCTGTACGCCCGGCTGAGCACCGCCGAACAGCACCGCGTCTTCGCCCCACACACCGGTCGGCGGGTGGTGCTGGCCACCAACGTCGCGGAGACGTCGCTCACCGTGCCCGGCATCCGGTATGTGGTGGACCCCGGCACGGCGCGCATCTCCCGCTACTCGAACCGGCTCAAGGTGCAGCGGCTGCCCATCGAGCCGGTCTCGCAGGCCTCGGCCAACCAGCGCAAGGGCCGGTGCGGGCGCACCTCGGACGGCATCTGCATCCGCCTCTACGACGAGCCGGACTTCCAGTCCCGACCCGAGTTCACCGACCCGGAGATCCTGCGGACCAACCTCGCCTCGGTCATCCTCCAGATGACCGCGATCGGGCTCGGCGACATCGCCGCGTTCCCCTTCATCGACCCCCCGGACCGGCGCACCATCACCGACGGCGTCAACCTGCTGCACGAGTTGGGCGCGCTGAACCCGGCCGAGACCAACCCGGCGAAGCGGCTCACCCCGCTCGGCCGGCGGCTCGCTCAGCTGCCGGTCGACCCCCGGCTGGCCCGGATGGTGCTTGAGGGGGAGCGCAACGGCACCGCCACCGAGGTGGTCGTCATCGCGGCGGCGCTGTCGATCCAGGACCCCCGCGAACGGCCGGTTGACAAGCAGGCCCAGGCCGACCAGGCGCACGCCCGCTTCGCCGACCAGGAGTCGGACTTCGTGGCGTACCTCAACCTGTGGCGTTACCTGCGCGAGCAGCAGCGGGCCCGGTCGTCCAGTGGATTCCGACGGATGTGTCGGTCCGAGTACCTGAACTACCTGCGGGTGCGGGAGTGGCAGGACATCGTCAGCCAGCTCCGACAGGCACTGCGGACTCCGGAGCGAAGCCGGCGGCGGGGCGGGCCGGCCGGCGACGGCGGTGGGCCAGCCGGCGACGGCGGTGGGCGACGCGGCGGCGGGGCGGACCTGCCGGAGGAGATCGACACCCCGAAGGTGCACCAGTCCCTGCTCGCCGGCCTCCTCTCCCACGTCGGCCTGAAGGACACCCAGCGGTACGAGTACCTGGGTGCGCGGGGAGCGAAGTTCGCCCTCTTCCCCGGCTCCGCGCTGGCGAAGAAGCCGCCGCGCTGGGTGATGGTCGCCGAGCTGGTCGAGACCAGCCGGCTCTGGGGCCGGGTGAACGGTCGGATCGAACCGGAGTGGGTCGAGCCACTCGCCCAACACCTGGTGAAACGCAGCTACAGCGAGCCGCACTGGGAGAAGCGGCAGGCGGCGGTCATGGCCGTCGAGAAGGTGACGCTGTACGGCGTTCCGATCGTCACCTCCCGTAAGGTCAATTTTGGCCGGATCGACCCGGTGACCAGCCGCGAGCTGTTCATCCGGCACGCGCTGGTCGAGGGGGACTGGCAGACCCACCACCAGTTCTGGCGGGACAACCAGCGCCTCCTTGACGAGGTGACCGAGCTGGAGAACCGGGTCCGACGGCGGGACATCCTGGTCGACGACGAGACGATCTTCCAGTTCTACGACGAGCGGATCCCGGCCGAGGTGGTCTCCGGGCGGCACTTCGACACCTGGTGGAAGCGGGAGCGCCGGCAGCGACCGGAGCTGCTGACCTTCACCCGGGAGCTGCTGGTCAACGCCGGCCGCGGTGGCGTGGACGGGGACGGTTTCCCCGACGAGTGGCGAACCGACGGGGTGCTCCTGCCACTGACGTACCGATTCGACCCCGGCACCTCCACCGACGGGGTCACGGTGGACATCCCGCTGCCGCTGCTCAACCAGGTGCCGGCGGAGAGCTTCCAGTGGCAGGTGCCGGGGCTCCGCGAGGAGCTGGTCATCGCGCTGATCCGCTCGCTGCCCAAGGCGGTCCGGCGCAACTTCGTCCCGGTGCCCGACTACGCCCGGGCCGTGCTCGCCGAGCTTCCGGCCGGCGAGGAGGACCTGCTGGACGCCCTCACCCGGCAGCTGCGCCGGATGACCGGGATCACCGTCCCCCGGGACGCCTGGGATCCGGCGAAGCTACCGCCGCACCTGCGGGTCACCTTCCGGGTTCTCGGCGAGGACGACCGCCCGGTCGCCGAGAGCAAGGACCTGCCGGCGCTGCAACGCCAGCTCACCGCGGAGGTACGTCAGGTGGTGGCCGCCGCCGCGCCGGACGTGGCCCGCACCGGGCTGACCGACTGGGAGATCGGCACCCTGCCCCGCACGGTCGAGCAGGTCCGGGCCGGGTACGCGGTCACCGCGTACCCGGCGCTGGTGGACGAGGGCGCCACGGTCGGGGTACGGGTCTTCGACTCTCCCGCCGAGCAGGAGGCCGCGCACTGGGCGGGGACCCGACGCCTGCTCCGGCTGGCC
Organism: Salinispora pacifica CNR114; assembly: GCF_000514775.1. Lineage (GTDB taxonomy): Bacteria > Actinomycetota > Actinomycetes > Mycobacteriales > Micromonosporaceae > Micromonospora > Micromonospora pacifica. The sequence goes on from NZ_AZWO01000014.1 coordinate 18,605, forward strand.
GCGCCGGCGCCGGCGAAGTTTCTCCAGGGGCGGCTCTCCAACGAGGCGAAGCTGGCGCTCAGCCGCAACCCGCACGGCGGTGTGCCGGCGCTGATCGAGGACGCGGCCGGCGCGGCACTCGACAAGCTGATCGCCGACGCGGGCGGCCCGGCCTGGGACGCCGACGGTTTCGCCGCGCTGCGGGGTACGGTCCGCGCCGGTCTGGTGGAGACCGTCGTCGAGGTGATGGAGCGGGTGCGCGGGGTGCTCGCCGCCGGCTACGCGATCGAGCAACGCCTCGGCGCGACCCGAAACCTGGCGGTGGTGGCCGCGCTCGCCGATATCCGCGGCCAGCTCACCGGCCTGATTCACCCGGGCTTCATCACCGAGGCCGGCTACGCACGACTACCGGATCTGCGGCGCTACCTGACCGCGATCGAACGCCGGTTGGACCGGCTCCCCGGCAACCCGGCCCGGGACAAGCAGCAGCAGGACCGGATCGCCGTCGTGCAGCGGGAGTACGCGGACCTGCTCGCCGCGCTGCCGCCGGCGAAGCGGCGGACGGCGGCCGTCCGGCAGATTCGGTGGATGATCGAGGAGCTGCGGGTAAACGTCTTCGCCCAGGCGCTGGGGACCCCGTACCCGGTCAGCGAGCAGCGCATCTACAAGGCCATGGACGCCGCCGAGGTGGCCTAGCGGGGCTCGAGGCCGGATGGCAGGGCGGCGGTGGCGATCGCGTCGTCAACGTACTCGAGCAGGATGCGACGCAGCTCCCGGCCGGCGTGGGTGGGGACGACATCCCGGCGGCGGGCGACCGCGATGGTCCGGCGGACGCCGGGCGCGGCGAGTCGGGTGACGTGGATTCCGGGCCGGCTGGCGACGACGCTGCCGGGCACCAGGGCGACCCCCAGCCCGGCGGCGACGAAGCTGAGCACGGAGTCCATCTCCCCGCCGTCGACCGAGATCCAGGGCTCGAAGCCGGCCTCCCGGCACGCCTGCAGGGTGGCGTCCCGCAGGTCGTACCCCTCCCGAAACATCACCAGCGGGTGACCGCGCAGGTCGGCGACGCGCATCGGGTACGTCGGCGGGGCGTCCGGCAGGGGCCCGACGCTGGCGACCACCAGGCTCTCGGTGAGGATCGCGTCGGTGCGCAGCCCGGGGTCGGTGCCCTGGGCCGGCGCTATGATCAACGCCAGGTCCAGGTCGCCGCGGAGCAGGTGCCGGACCAGGTCCTGGGAGCCGCCCTCCTCGACCCACAGGTCAACGGTCGGGTGGGCGTCGCGGAAGCGGCGCAGCACGGGTGGGGCCAGTGCGGTGGCCAGGCTGGGGGTCGCACCGAGGCGTACCCGGCCCCGTCGCAGGCCGACCAGTTCCTGGACCTCCCGGGTGGCGATCTCCACGTCGGTGAGGATCCGTTCGGCGAACGGCAGCAGCACCTCACCCGCGGCGGTGAGCGCGATCTTTCCCCTTACCCGTTCAAAGAGCGGGGTGCCGAGTTCCGTCTCCAGAGCGTGAATTTGCTTACTCAACGAGGGCTGCGTGATGCCGACAAGGTCGGCCGCTTGGGTGAAATGTCGTACTTCTGCGACCGCTGCGAAGTACCGAAGCTGATGGAGTTGCATCTTCATAGCCTAAGGCTATGAAGACTGCGGAGTCGATGCATTGGACGACTGGTCCGACTGCTCCTAGCGTCAGCCATGTGGTAGTCACGTCACGAACTCGGTCGCCCATCCGCTCCACTGTCGGCCTCAAAGCCGTCATGGCGGTGACGGGCCTTGTCTTGGTGCTGTTCCTCGTCGCGCACATGCTCGGCAACCTGAAGATCTTCACCGGTGCCGAGGATTTCGACCACTACGCGCACTGGCTGCGTGAGCTCGGTACGCCGCTACTCCCCTACGGCTGGTACCTGTGGTTGCAGCGGGGCGCGCTCCTGGTCGCGCTGGCCGGCCACATCTGGGCCGCGACCATGCTGGCGCTGCGCGCCCGCTCCGCCCGCCCGGTCAAGTATGCCCACCGCAACAAGGTCCAGGGCAGCTACGCCGCCCGCACCATGCGCTGGGGTGGCGTGATCATCGCCCTCTTCGTGATCTACCACATCCTGGACCTCACCACCGGGCACCTGAACCCGGTCGGCGACCCGACCCGGCCACAGGCCAACGTGGTCGCCGACTTCGCCCCGGAACGCTGGTACGTGACGCTGTTCTACACGCTCGCGATCGTCGCGCTCGGCTTCCACCTACGGCACGGCGCCTACAGCGCGCTCCGCAGCCTCGGTCAGCAGACGCCGCAGGGCGAACGCCGCGCCCGGGGCCTCGCGCTGCTCTTCGCCGTCGCGCTCAGCGTCGGCTACCTGGTGGTCCCGTTCGCCGTACTCCTCGGATTGGTGCGTTGACCATGGATCTCTACACCGAAGGTAACCCGGTCACCGACACCCGGGCCCCGGACGGACCGATCGAGGGCCGCTGGGACAGTCGCCGGTTCAACGCCAAGCTGGTCAACCCGGCCAACCGTCGCAAGCTGACGGTGATCGTCGTCGGCACCGGCCTGGCCGGTGGTTCGGCCGCCGCCACCCTCGCCGAGCAGGGCTACCGGGTCCGGTCCTACTGCTACCAGGACAGCCCGCGCCGGGCCCACTCGATCGCCGCACAGGGCGGCATCAACGCGGCGAAGAACTACCGCAACGACGGCGACTCGGTACACCGCCTCTTCTACGACACCGTCAAGGGCGGCGACTTCCGCTCCCGCGAGTCGAACGTGCACCGACTGGCCGAGGTGTCGGTCAACATCATTGACCAGTGCGTCGCCCAGGGCGTCCCGTTCGCCCGCGAGTACGGCGGCCTGCTCGACACCCGCTCCTTCGGCGGCGCGCAGGTACAGCGCACCTTCTACGCCCGGGGCCAGACGGGTCAGCAGCTGCTGCTCGGGGCGTACCAGGCGCTGGAACGTCAGGTCGGCCTCGGCAACGTGGAGATGAACACCCGGCACGAGATGCTGGAGCTGATCGTCGTTGACGGCCGGGCCCGGGGGATCGTCGTCCGGGACCTGGTGACCGGCGAGATCACCACCGAGTTCGCCGACGCGGTCGTGCTCGCCTCCGGCGGTTACGGCAACGTCTTCTACCTCTCCACCAACGCCAAGGGCTGCAACGTCACCGCCACCTGGCGGGCGCACCGCCAGGGGGCGTACTTCGCCAACCCCTGCTACACACAGATCCACCCGACCTGCATTCCGGTCTCCGGCGACCACCAGTCGAAGCTGACGCTGATGAGTGAGTCGCTGCGCAACGACGGCCGGGTCTGGGTGCCCAAGGCCGAGGGTGACGACCGCGATCCCCGCGAGATCCCCGAGGACGAGCGGGACTACTACCTGGAGCGGATCTACCCCTCGTTCGGCAACCTGGTGCCCCGGGACATCGCCTCCCGCGCCGCGAAGAACGTCTGCGACGAGGGGCGCGGCGTCGGCCCGACCCGGCTCGGCGTCTACCTGGACTTCGCCGACGCGATCCAGCGGCTGGGCCGCAAGTCCATCGAGGCCAAGTACGGCAACCTCTTCGAGATGTACGAGCGGATCACCGGCGAGGACCCGTACGAGGTTCCGATGCGGATCTACCCGGCCGTGCACTACACGATGGGTGGGCTCTGGGTCGACTACGACCTGCAGGCGACCATCCCCGGCCTCTTCGTGATCGGCGAGGCGAACTTCTCCGACCACGGCGCGAACCGACTGGGCGCCTCCGCACTCATGCAGGGGCTCGCCGACGGCTACTTCGTGCTGCCGAACACCATCGCCAACTACCTCGCGGCCGGCCCGTTCGAGAAGCTCGAACCGAGCCACCCGGCGGCGGTCGAGGCCCGGCGCACCGTCGAGGATCGGATCCACCGGCTCCTCTCCGTGGACGGCGACCGGACGGTGGACTCGTTCCACCGGGAGCTGGGCCAGATCATGTGGGAGCACTGCGGCATGGAGCGCTCCGCCGCCGGTCTGCGCAAGGCGGTTGACGAGATCCGCGCGCTGCGGGAGGAGTTCTGGCAGCGGGTCCGGATCGTCGGCGACGCCGACGGGCTCAACCAGTCGCTGGAGAAGGCCGGCCGGGTGGCCGACTTCTTCGAGCTGGCCGAGCTGATGTGCATCGACGCCCTGCACCGCGAGGAGTCCTGCGGTGGCCACTTCCGCGCCGAGCACCAGAGCCCGGACGGCGAGGCCCAGCGCGACGACGAGCGGTTCGCGTACGTGGCGGCCTGGGAGTACGGCTCCGAGCAGCCGGTGCTACACAAGGAAGACCTCACGTTCGAGTACGTCCACCCCACGCAGCGGAGTTACAAGTGAACCTGACCCTACGCATTTGGCGCCAAACGGGCCCCGAGGACAAGGGTCGGATGGTGACCTACCCGGTCGAGGACATTTCTCCAGACATGTCGTTCCTGGAGATGCTCGACGTGCTCAACGAACGCCTGACCCTCGCCGGTGAGGAGCCGGTGGCGTTCGACCATGACTGCCGTGAGGGCATCTGCGGCATGTGCGGCATGATGATCAACGGCAACGCGCACGGGCCGCAGCGCGGCACCACCGCCTGCCAGCTGCACATGCGGCAGTTCACCGACGGTGAGACGATCGATATCGAGCCGTGGCGGGCCCGGGCGTTCCCGGTCGTCAAGGACCTGGTGGTCAACCGCAACGCCTTCGACCAGATCATCGCGGGGGGTGGCTTCGTCACCGCTCCGACCGGCAGTGCGCCCGAGGCGCACGCGGCACCGGTGGCGAAGGCCGACGCGGACGCCGCCTTCGAGTCGGCCGCCTGCATCGGCTGCGGCGCCTGCGTCGCGGCCTGCCCGAACGGCTCTGGCATGCTCTTCACCGCCGCCAAGGTCACCCAGCTCTCGCTGCTGCCGCAGGGCCAGCCGGAGCGGTACACCCGGGTGATCGGCATGGTGGACTCGCACGACGACGCCGGCTTCGGCGGCTGCACCAACGCCGGGGAGTGCACCGTGGTCTGCCCCAAGGGCATCCCGCTGCACACCATCGGTCGGCTCAACCGCGACTACCTCGCGGCCACCGCCAAGCACACCGGGCGCTCCTGACCGCGGCACCGTCGGTTCAACCCCTCCGTTGCGGGTAGCCCCCTTCTCGAAAGCGAGAGGGGGGCGGAGCCGACGGCGCTGACGCGGTAGGGCCGGCGGGTACGGCGGAATCCAGTCGGAGGGACGGCGATGGGGGCACCAACAGAGCGGGGCCGTCCGCAGCGGGGCCGTCCGCGCGGGAGAGGTGGGCGGCGACTGGGCGGGGTGGTCGGGATGGCCGCACTGGCCGGCCTCGCCTGGGCGGTACGGGATGTTCCGCTGGCCCTCGGCGGCCGGCTGACCGGCGCGCGGGCCGAGCGCGCCCGCCACTCGCCGCAGTTCCGGGCCGGTGCCTTCCGGAACCCGGCCAGCAGCCGTCCCGCCGCCAGCCCCACGACGGGCTCCACGGACCGGAACCTGCTCCGCGAGCTCCTCTTCGGCAAGCAGCAGCGTCACCCGCGGCTGCCGGTGCCGTTGGTGCGCCCAGCGCCTGCACCGGAGTCATCCCCGCACTCGCCCGAGTTGAACGTGGTCTGGTACGGCCACGCCTCCACGCTGGTCGAGATCGAGGCCCGCCGGGTGCTGATCGATCCGGTGTGGAGTCAGCGCTGTTCCCCGTCGACCCGGGTCGGGCCCCGGCGGCTCCACCCGCCACCGGTCGGCCTCGACGAGTTGCCCGCGGTCGACGCGATCCTGATCTCGCACGACCACTACGACCACCTCGACCTCGCGACCGTACAGGGGCTGACAGCAGGACAGAACGCACCGTTCGTGGTGCCGCTCGGAATCGGTGCCCACCTTCAGCGGTGGGGGGTTCCGGAGCACCGGATCGTGGAGCTGGACTGGTCGGAGAGTCACGACATCGCCGGGTTACGGCTCACCGCGACCCCGGCCCAGCACTTCTCCGGACGCGGCCTGCGCCGGGACGCCACCCTCTGGAGTTCCTGGGTGATCGCCGGGGCGCACCGCAGTGTCTTCTACACCGGCGATTCCGGGTATTTCGCTGGATACGCTGCCATTGGTGCCGGATATGGGCCTTTTGATGTGACCCTGATGCAGATTGGCGCCTACGACCGGGCCTGGCGGGATATCCACATGTTCCCGGAGGAGGCGGTCACCGCCCACCTCGACCTGCGCGGCGGACTGCTTATCCCGGTGCACTGGGCGACCTTCAACCTCGCCGTGCACGACTGGTCGGAGCCGGTGGACCGGCTCTGGACCGAGACGAAGGCCCGGGACGTGCGGCTGGCGGTGCCCCGGCCAGGCCAGCGGGTGGTGGTTGACGATCCACCGCCGGTGGACGGCTGGTGGCAGGCGGTCGCCTGAACGAGGGGGACAGCCCGAACCGCCGTATCGGGACGGTGACTCCACCACCGCTTCGGTCGCCCGGCAGAATGCACGGGAAACCACTCCCGAAGGCGGATCGAGATCGTGACCCTCTCAGTTTCTCAGCGGATCGCCGAGGAGCTCGGCGTCGCCGAGCGCCAGGTGCACGCAGCCGTGGAACTACTCGACGGCGGCGCGACCGTGCCGTTCATCGCCCGGTACCGCAAGGAGGCCACCGGCCTGCTCGACGACACCCAACTGCGCACCCTCGAGGAGAGACTGCGCTACCTGCGCGAGTTGACCCAACGGCGGGACGCCATCCTGGAGTCGATCCGCAGCCAGGGCAAGCTCGACGAAGCCCTGACGGCACAGATCATGGCCGCCGACTCGAAGTCTCGGCTGGAGGACATCTACCTGCCGTACAAGCCCAAGCGGCGAACCCGCGCGCAGATCGCCCGGGAGGCCGGCCTGGAGCCCCTCGCCGACACCCTGCTCGACGCGCCAGCCCAGGAGCCGCGGGCGACGGCCGCCGGGTTCGTTGACCCGGACCGGGGCATCGCCGACGCCGCCGCCGCGCTCGACGGCGCCCGAGCCATCCTCGTCGAACGGTTCGCCGAGGACGCCGACCTGATCGGTACGCTGCGCGAGCAGATGTGGTCACGGGGCCGCCTGGTGTCCCGGGTCCGCGACGGCCAGGCCACGGCGGGCGCCAAGTTCGCCGACTACTTCGACTTCGCCGAGCCGTACCCGAAACTGCCCGCACACCGGATCCTCGCCGTGTTCCGCGGCGAGAAGGAGGGCGTGCTCGACCTGACGATGGAGCCGGAGTCGGAGGAGGCCCCGGATCCGGCGGTCACCGGCCCGACCCGGTACGAGACGGCCATCGCCGCCCGGTTCGGGGTGAGTGACCAGGGACGACCGGCCGACCGCTGGCTCTGCGACACGGTTCGCTGGGCCTGGCGTACCCGAATCCTCATCCACCTCGGCGCGGACCTACGCCTGCGGTTGTGGCAGACCGCCGAGGCGGAGGCGGTACGAGTCTTCGCCACGAACCTGCGGGACCTGCTGCTGGCCGCCCCGGCCGGCACCCGGGCGACGATCGGGCTGGACCCCGGCCTGCGCACCGGAGTGAAGGTCGCCGTCGTTGACGCCACCGGCAAGGTGGTCGCCACCGACACCATCTACCCGCACGAACCACGCCGGCAGTGGGACGCCTCGATCGAGACCCTCGCCCGGCTGGCCGCCGCACACCAGGTGGAGTTGGTGGCGATCGGTAACGGCACCGCGAGTCGGGAGACCGACCGGCTCGCCGGAGAGCTGATCCGGCGCCACCCCCAGCTGAACCTCACCAAGCTCGTCGTCTCCGAGGCCGGGGCCTCGGTCTACTCGGCGTCCGCGTACGCGGCGCAGGAGCTGCCGGGCCTGGACGTGTCGCTGCGGGGAGCAGTCTCGATCGCCCGCCGCCTCCAGGACCCGCTCGCCGAACTGGTCAAGATCGACCCGCGCTCGATCGGGGTCGGGCAGTACCAGCACGACCTGTCCGAGGTGGCCTTGTCCCGGTCCCTCGATGCGGTCGTCGAGGACTGCGTCAACGCGGTCGGGGTCGATGTCAACACCGCCTCCGCACCGCTGCTGACCCGAGTCTCCGGCATCGGCGCCGGGCTGGCGGAGAACATCGTGCTACACCGAGACGCCAACGGGCCGTTCCGGAGCCGACGCGACCTGCGGCAGGTCCCTCGGCTCGGCCCGAAGGCGTTCGAACAGTGCGCCGGCTTCCTCCGCATCCCCGGCGGTGACGACCCGCTGGACTCGTCCAGCGTGCATCCGGAGGCGTACCCGGTGGTGCGGCGGATCCTCGCCGCCGTCCAGCAGGAGCTACCGACGGTGATCGGCCGGAGTGCGATCCTGCGCGGGCTGCGGGCCACCGATTTCGTCGATGACACCTTCGGGCTACCGACGGTCACCGACATCCTCGCCGAGTTGGAGAAGCCCGGCCGGGACCCGCGGCCGGAGTTCCGCACCGCCACCTTCGCCGAGGGCGTGGAGACGATCGCCGATCTGGTGCCCGGCCTGATCCTGGAGGGGGTGGTCACCAACGTGGCCGCCTTCGGCGCATTCGTGGACGTCGGCGTGCACCAGGACGGTCTGGTGCACGTCTCGGCGATGTCCCGCGCTTTCGTCCGGGACCCACACGAGGTGGTGAAGTCCGGTGACGTGGTGAAGGTCAGGGTCCTCGACGTGGACGTACCGCGCAAGCGCATCTCGCTGACCCTGCGTCTGGACGACACCGAGGCCGGCCGCGGCGGGCGGGGGCAGCAGGGGGGCCGCGCCGGCGACCGGGAAGCCGGCGGCCGCCCCCAGGGCCGCGGCGGGCAGGGCGATCGCGGCGGGCAGCGCGATCGCTCCCAGGGCCGCGGCGGGCAGGGCGGTCGCGGCGGGCAGCCACGATCGGGACGTGGGGGCGGGGCCCCGGCCAATGATGCGATGGCGGATGCCCTACGCCGCGCGGGTCTCGCCTGAGCGCACCCCGCGCGACGCCAGGCCCACCAAGGGCCGCGTTGCAGCTGATGCAACGATTCGAGCTTCCGGGCTTCCGCCCGGTGGTGTGAGCGCGGGTGCTGTTCGACGCGGCTGTCGGCCGGGTCGAACAGCACCCGCGCACATCAGCGTGAGGGCCTCCTGGGGGCGCTGCGCGGCGAGCGCGAGGAGGACGCGATCCCGCCGATGCGTTGGCGGCGACGGACTCCTTGACTCAGTGCGCGCGGCGGTAGTGCACGGCCACCACGCCGTTGCGGAGCGGCTCCGCCGAGAGCAGTTCGAGCTGGCGCGGGTCGGGCAGCCCGCCCTGGTAGAGCGCCGGGCCGTGGCCGGCGATCCTGGGATGGACGAGTAGCTTGTACTCGTCGATCAGGTCCAGCCGGTCGAGCTCGGTCGCGAGCTTGCCACTTCCGAGGAGAACCCCCGCGGCCGTCGCGTCCTTGAGCTTCTGCACGCCCTCGCGCAGATCGCCGGCGATGTGGTGACTGTTGGTCCACGGGAAGTCCGTGCGGGTCGACGACACCACGTACTTGGGTTTGGCCTCCAGCTTGACCGCCCACTCGCGCATGGCCGACGGCGCCTCCTGCTCGCCACGGGCCACGGCCGGCCAGTAGCTCTCCAACATCTCGTAGGTGACGCGCCCCCACAGCATCGCCCCGGCCGCGTCCATGAGGCGGGTGAAGAAGGCGTGCGTCTCGTCGTCGGCGATCCCCTCCTGGTGGTCAACACACCCGTCCAGGGTGAGGTTGAGGGTGAAGGTGAGCACTCCCATGGCCAGCCAGCCTAACCGCCACCACCGCAACACCGCCCCAGGCGAGCGCGGCGGGTGGGGGCGTAGCGTCACAGACGTGGGAGTGGAGGAGAGCCGGGACTGGCGGGAGCAGCGACGACGGGCGGTAGCGGCGCACGCCGCGGCCGAGGAGCACCGACGACTCGCCGAGCAGGCGGAGGCCGCCGAGTTGGTCGCGGAGTTCGTGGCCGAGGCCCGCCGTCGCGACCTGCCACCCGAGCGGCTCACGGCGACCGGGCACGGGGGCCGGGGGCGTTACCGGACCCGGCTGCGGGGCTGGTACGTGGATCGGGCCCGCAGCCGCGCGGTGGACGTGGACGGCCGATTCCACCTCCTGGTCGTGCCCGGCGGCCTTCGCGCCCGGCTCTTCGGCGCGAACCCGCAGCCCAGCCCGGCGCCGCTGGTCGTCGGCGCGGGCGGCCGTGACGGCGAGTCGGTGCCACTGCGGTTGCTGCTGCGCCGGCGGTTGGACGACGCCGGCTGACCCTGGGCGAGCTGAGCAGCGAGGCGCCACCCCGGCGGTGACGCGCCTCAGTGTTCCCGCTCCATCGCGAAGAGCCACCCAGACGTTTGATTGACAGCCGTTGACGGATGGCGAAAGCTCGCGGCACAGGCCCTTCCATCCCAGGAGGCGCGATGAGGCGCACACGGCTGGCGATTGCCGGCGTGTTTACCCTGGTCGGCGCGTTGGCGCTGACCGCACCGGCAACCGCACAACCGGGGTCCGAACCGGGCAGCCGGGACAGTCTGGAGGTGTATGTCGGCACGGTTGGCCCGGAGCAGCTGGAAAAGCTGCGGCAGGCCGGGGCCGACCTCGGCCACGAGCACACCGAGACCGACCGGTCCGGCGACGTCCGCGTCGAGACGGTTCTGAGTAAGCGGCAGGCGGCCCGATTGGCGAGCCAGGGCGTGCAGCTGGAGGTCAAGAAGGTACGGGGCAAGCCGGCCAGCGAGGCGCTGCGGGAGCAGGCCGCCACCGGTTGGTCCGCCTTCCGGTCCTACAGCGAGCCGGGCGGCATCCGAGACGAGATCACCGCCACCGCCGCCCGCTACCCAGAGCTGACGAAGGTGACGACGATCGGCCGCAGCCACCAGGGCCAGCCGATCCTCGCCGTCAAGGTGACCAAGAACGCGGACCGGACCCGCGACGGCAAACGCCCGGCGGTCCTGTACGCCAGCGCGCAGCACGCCCGAGAGTGGATCACGCCGGAGATGACCCGGCGGCTGATGCACCACGTCCTTGACAACTACGGCACGGACCAGGAGATCACCCGGCTGGTGGACACCACCGAGCTGTGGTTCCTGCCCGTCGCCAACCCGGACGGCTACGACCACACCTTCACGCCCGGCAACCGGCTCTGGCGCAAGAACCTACGGGACAACGACGGCGACGGACAGATCAGCACCGCCGACGGCGTCGACCTGAACCGCAACTGGGGCTACAAGTGGGGATACGACAACGAAGGCTCCTCCCCCGACCCGAACAGCAACACCTACCGGGGCCCCAGCCCGCACTCGGAGCCCGAGACCCAGGCGCTGGACCAGCTGTTCCGACGGGTCGGCTTCGAGTTCTTCGTGAACTACCACTCCGCCGCCCAACTGCTGCTCTACGGCGTGGGCTGGCAGGTAGCCACCCCCACCCCGGACGACATCATCTATGAGGCGATGGTCGGCGACGACGAGAACCCGGCCGTACCCGGCTACGACCCGGACATCTCGGCCGAGCTGTACACCACCAACGGCGACACCGACACGCACGCCACGGTCCGCTACGGCACCCTCGGCTTCACCCCGGAGATGTCTACCTGTCAGGCCGCGGCGGCCTCCGACCCGGACGACGAATGGCTACCGGAGGACTGCGTCAGCGGCTTCATCTTCCCCGACGACGAGAAACTGATCTCCGCGGAGGTGGCGAAGAACCTGCCGTTCGCCCTGGCCGTGGCGCAGTCGGCCCACGAACCGGACGAGCCGGTGTCGGTGGTCGGCCGCAGCACCCCGGACTTCGTGGTGGACGCCTTCGACACGTCGTACGGCCGCGACCAGCAGGTCGCCTCGATCACCCGACGGGCGCTACGCAACGTACGGATGCACTACACGATCAACGACGGCCGGACCAAGACGGTCCGCGTCCGCGAGTGGCAGGGCGGTGAGCGCTACGGCGACACCCACGACGACTACTACGCCGAGCTGCGGGGCACGGTGCGGGGGGCCAAACCCGGCGACCAGGTCGAGGTCTGGTTCAGCGGCAAGAAGCCCAAAGCGGGGAAGGTGACCAGCGAGCGCTTCACCTACCAGGTGCACGACGACATCGGCGGCGACGTCCTGGTGCTGGCGGTGGAGGATGTCACCGGGCCGGTCCCGGACCAGGACGCCACCAGCGCGAAGTACGCCGACGAGATGGCCGACGCGCTGACCGCGGCCGGGCGCACCAGCGACGTGTACGACTTTGACACGATGGGTCGCCAGGCTCCGCACCACCTGGGTGTGCTGTCGCACTACCAGATGGTGCTCTGGGAGACCGGTGACGACATCATCCCGCGTTCTCCGGGACAGGTACCGGGCACCATCGCCCGGGCGGCGGTGGAGACCGAGTTGTCCGTCCGGGACTACCTGAACGAGGGGGGCAAGCTCCTGCTCAGCGGGGAGTACGCGCTCTACGCCCAGGCCGCCAACGGCGGCTACAGCTACCAGCCGAACGGGCCGGCGGAGTGCACCGACTCCAACGACGAGACGTGCCTGCCGGTGCTCAACGACTTCCAGCAGTACTGGCTGGGGGCCTTCACCTACGTGAGTGACGGTGGCACCGGCGAGGCCGGGCCGTACCCGGTGACCGGCACCGACGACCGGTTCACCGGCTTCACCGGCGCACTCAACGCACCGGGCTCGGCGGAGAACCAGGAGCACACGGCGTCGTTCCTGACCACGTCGGGCTTCCTGCCACCGGAGCAGTTCCCGCAGTTCGACAGCGCGGCGCCGCTCGGCTGGGAGCGACCGGGGGGTGCGCCGTTCGACCCGCGTACCGGTGACTGGTATCTGTGGAGCGGCCAGACCAACAACTCGTACAAGCGGCTCACCCAGACCGTTGACCTCACCGGCGCCAACGCCGCCGAGCTGCGCCTCTTCACCTCGTACGACATCGAGACGAACTGGGACTACCTGATCGTCGAGGCGCACGAGGTGGGCAGCGACAGCTGGACGACCCTGCCGGACGCCAACGGCCGGACCAGCACCGACACCGGGGACAGCTGCGAGTCGGGCTGGGTCGAGGCGCTACACCCGTGGCTCGCCCGATACCAGGGCGAGGACTGCTCGCCGACGGGCACCACCGGCAGTTGGAACGCCATCACCGGTGCCTCCAGCGGCTGGCAGGAGCTCGTGGTCGACCTCTCCGGGTACGCCGGTACGGAGGTCGAGCTGTCGATCTCATACATCTCGGACTGGAGCACGCAGGGTCTGGGGGTCTTCCTTGACGACGCCCGGGTGATCGTGGACGGCGCCGCGGTCAGCGACACCTCGTTCGAGACGGACCTGGGTGACTGGGCGCTGGCCGGCCCGCCGCCCGGCTCGGCCGAGACGACGGAGAACTGGGGGCGCAGCCAGCAGGCCTTCGCGGAGGGGTCGGCGGTGGTCACCGCGGACACCGTCTACCTCGGCTTCGGCCTGGAGGGGTTGGCTCCGGAAGCCCGGGCTGACCTGGTCCAGCGGACGATAGACCATCTGTTCGCGGCGGATCGCCGCTGACGGCTCGTGGTGCGGCGCCGGCGGTCCGCAGCGACCGCCGGCGCCCGCGTGGCTACGGGCGGGGTGTCCGGGCCAACCGCACCGTCGGCGGCCGACGAAGTCCCGCCGGGCCAGCCCGAATGTGGTGAGCTGGGCAGATGGATCAGATCCGGCTCGGACTGGTGCTGCACCCGACCCGGGACGTATCCGAGGTGGTCGACGTCATCGTCGATTGGGCGACAAGGCACCGGATAACGCTGGCGGTGCGGGGGCCGGACCGGCACCGGGTACCGGCGACGGTGGAGGCGCTGCCCACCGAGCAGGTGGCCCCGACCAGCGACGTGCTGATCAGCATCGGCGGCGACGGCACCATGCTCGGCGCGTTGCGCTCGACGGTCCGCGACCCGAAACCGGTGCTCGGGGTGCATCTGGGCCAGTTTGGCTTCCTGGTCGAGGTCGAGCCACCGGACCTGCCGACCGCGTTGGCCCGGCTGGCCAACCGGGACTTCACCGTGGAGCGGCACAGCTGCCTGGCCTGCGCGGTCTGCGGTGATGATGTGGTCGCGTTCAACGATGTGGCGTTGGTTCGCCGGCCCGGCGCGGGCTTCGTCACCGCCACCCTCGCCGTGGATGGGCAGCGGTACGGCTACTACCGGTGCGACGCGCTGGTGGTGAGCACACCGACCGGGTCAACGGCGTACGGCTACGCCGCCGGCGGACCGCTGGTCTCCCCGGCGAGCGACGTGGTGGTGGTGACCCCGTCCGCGTCGATGGCGGGGATCTCCCGCTCGGTGGTCCTCTCCCCCGACGAGCAGATCCGGCTGGAGCTTGCCCCGGGCTCCGCGCCGATGGCGGTGGAGATGGACGGGCAGGTGATCCAGGACGCGGTGACCGAGGGCGCGGTGGAGGTGAGATACCACCGCGACGCCGGCCTGGTGGTGCGCCTCGACCCACGTCGCTACCGAGAGCGCAACCAGCTCAAGCTGGGCCTGCTGGACCTGCCGCTCCTGCCCGAGCAGCTGCGCGAGCTCCTCCCCGAGAGCCTCCGCGGGGAGATGAGCCGACGGTGGCACCCCCCGCCGCACCGTTGACTCACCGGCCCGAGGCCGCCGCCAGCACCGACGAGACCAGTTCCTTCGCCTCCGCCTGGATTCGCGCCAGCTGCTCGGGCCCCCGGAACGACTCGGCGTAGATCTTGTAGACATCCTCCGTGCCGGAAGGGCGGGCGGCGAACCAACCGCTCTCGGTGGTGACCTTCAGGCCACCGATCGGGGCCCCGTTACCCGGTGCGCGGGTGAGCGTGGCCGTGATCGGTTCACCGGCCAGCTCGGTAGCCGTCACCTGTTCTGGCGAGAGTCGACCGAGCACCGCCTTCTCCGCCCGGCTGGCGGGAGCGTCGATCCGGGCGTACGCGGGTGCGCCGAACCGCCCAGCCAGCTCCGCCCAGTGCTCGCTCGGGCTCCGGCCGGTGGTGGCGATGATCTCGGACGCCAGCAGGCAGAGCAGGATGCCGTCCTTGTCGGTGGTCCAGGTGCTGCCGTCGCGACGCAGGAAGGAGGCACCGGCGCTCTCCTCGCCACCGAAGCCGACCGCGCCGTCGAGCAGGCCCGGCACGAACCACTTGAAGCCGACCGGCACCTCCAACAGCGGGCGCCCCAGGTCGGCGGCGACCCGGTCGATCATCGACGAGGAGACCAGGGTCTTGCCGACGGCGGCGTCCGGCGCCCACCGCGTCCGGGTCCGGAACAGGTGGGCGATGGCCACCGTCAGGTAGTGGTTCGGGTTCAGCAGACCGGCGTCCGGGGTGACGATGCCGTGCCGGTCGGCATCGGCGTCGTTACCGGTGGAGACCGCGAATCGGTCCCGGGCGGCGATCAGCGACGCCATCGCGTTCGGAGACGAACAGTCCATTCGGATCCGGCCGTCCCCGTCCAGGGTCATGAACCGCCACGTCGGATCGACGGTCGGGGTGACCACGGTGAGGTCCAGCCGATGCCGGTCCGCGATCTCGCCCCAGTAGGCGACACTGGCCCCACCGAGCGGATCAGCACCGATCCGGACGCCGGCTGACCGGACCGCGTCAAGGTCGAGCACGGACGGCAGGTCGGTCACGTAGTGGCCGAGGAAGTCGTACCGGCCGGTGGTGTCGGCGGTGCGCGCCCGCGCGTACGGGATGCGGCGCACCTCCTTGAGCCCGGCGGCGAGGATCGCGTTCGCACGCTCCTGAATCCGCGTCGTGACATCGGTGTCCGCCGGGCCCCCGTGGGTCGGGTTGTACTTGAACCCGCCGTCCTCCGGCGGGTTGTGCGACGGGGTGATCACGATGCCGTCGGCGAGCCCGCTGCTCCGCCCCCGGTTGTGGGCCAGGATGGCGTGGGAGACCGCCGGCGTCGGAACGTATCCGTCCCGGCGGTCCAACAGGACCGGGACCTCATTGGCGGCGAGCACCTCCAGCGCGTCGACCGCCGCCGGGGCGGATAGCGCGTGGGTGTCCCGGCCGAGGAAGAGCGGGCCGTCCAGGCCGCACTCCCGCCGGTAGTCACAGAGCGCCTGGGTGATCGCGACGATGTGATCGGAGTTGAACGCGTTCCGCAGTGCGGACCCCCGGTGCCCGGAGGTACCGAAGGAGACCTGCTGCTCCGGGTCCGCCGGGTCCGGGTGCTCCGCGTAGTACGCGGTGACCAGCATCGCCACGTCCACCAGGTCGGCTGGCTGGGCCGGCTGGCCCGCGCGGGGGTGCGTGCTCACCACGTGACCTCCTCGTCCCGGCCACATCAGCCGTGCCTCGACGCTATCAAGATCCGGTGGACCCGCGGCTCAGACCAGGCCCGCCTCCCGCAGCAGGTGCCACAGCCCGGCCCCGTCCGGCGCCGAGAGCCACTCCTGCCCCACCGGCGGAGTCGAGACGCGGTCGCTGGCTGAGTACGGCAGCGCGCCGGCGAGCATCGCCTGGGTCGGGGAGAGCCGGCGAATCGCGATCCCGGCGACGTTGTCCGGGTGGGACACCGCGAACTCCCGGTAGATCTCCTGGTCGTGCTGACCGTCGTCGCCGACCAGCAGCCATCGCACGTCCGGGAACTCCGTGGCGAGCCGGGTCAGGGTGGCCCGCTTGTGCTCCCGGCCGCTGCGGAACCACCGGTCCGCCGTCGGGCCCCAGTCGGTGAGCAGCAACGGCCCGGCCGGATAGAGGTGCCGAGACAGAAACCGGGTCAGGGTCGGCGCTACATTCCAGGCGCCGGTGGACAGGTAGAACACCGGAGCGCCGGGGTGGGCGGTGACCAGCCGCTCGTACAGCACGGCCATCCCGGGCACCGCAGCCCGGGCATGCTCGTCCAGGACGAACGTGTTCCAGGCGGCCAGCAGGGGCCGGGGCAGCGTGGTGACCATGACCGTGTCGTCAACGTCGGAGATCACCCCGAAGCGCACCCGGGGGTCAAGAATCCGCACCGGCGCCTGGACCGGCTCGGCCTCCGGGACTCGGATCCGCACCGATCCCCAACCCGGGGGCAGGTCCACCGGCACAGTCGTGTCCACGAAGCCGCTGCGGTCGGTTCGCGTCTCATGCCGCTCGCCCCCCGACTCGATGTCCACCTGGACGTGCTTGGCCGGCAGGGTGGCGAAGCTACGCCAGCCCCGAACCTTCTCCGGCCGGCCTCGCTGTCGGTTGTCCGGCCGCCGCAACAGCACCCGACACATCACCCGGACCCAGCCCGGGGCCCCGTAGCCCGGGTAGGCCACGGTGTGGATCCGCCAACCGGTGCGCCGGAGCCGCCGCTCGACCAGACGGTGTACCGCGTCCTCCATCCGCGCAGCCCGGTGTAGTTGAGGTACGGCCAGTTGGCCGGCGGAAGTCGGTGGCACACGGCCACCCTGCCACAACCGACCTACCGCGACCACGCCAGGCGAACGGGCGGGCCCCGCCCAGCCGCGACCACGCCGGGCGAATGGGTCGGCAGCGAACCGCTCCGGCCCGCCGGGCGCCTGTGACAGACTCCGGTGAGGGGATGACGGGGGCTTGGTCGTGTCGCAACCTCTACCGCGCCGTGGGCGGTGGCGCCGGCGGCTGGACCCGCCGGCGCTCGTCGCGCTGGTGCTCGGGGTGGCTGGTACCGGGTACCGGCTCCTCCTCACGCTCGCCACGATCCCGCCGGCAAACAGCGACGAGGCGACGTTCGGACTCGCCGCCCTACACATCGCCGCTGGCCAGGAGCGGCCCGTGTTCCTGTACGGGCAGCACTACATGGGGGTGCTGGAGTCGTACCTCGCCGCGCCCCTGTTCGCGCTCTTCGGGCCGAGCTGGCCGGCGCTCCGGCTGCCGCTGCTGGCCCTCTACGCGCTCTTCCTCTGGCTGATCCATCGGCTGACCCGCCGAATCGGCTCCCCCTGGTTCGCCACCCTGATCGTCGGCCTGCTCGCGCTCGGTTCAGAGCGGGTGATCCGGGACCAGCTGACCGCGGTGGGCGGGCGCCCGGAGGGGAAGGTGGCGGTGCTGCTGATGCTGCTGGTCGTGGTGGGGCTGGCCCGGGGGACGCTCCGGCTCCGCCGGCTGGCTGTCGGCCTGTTCGGCCTGCTCGCCGGGGTGGCCGTCTGGTCCGACTGGCTGCTCCTGCCCTACGTCGGGGCCGCCACTCTGGCGCTGCTGTGGGCGGCCCGCCGCGACCTGCTCGGCTGGGCGGGCGCGCTGCTGGTCGCCGGATTCGCGCTCGGCGTCGCACCGATGATCGCGTACTACCGCACCGCCGGCCCGGGTACGGACCCGCTGTCGGTGCTCAGTCAGGTCCACGACGATTCGGACCCACCGCTGGCCCAACGGTTCTCCGGTGCCGTATTGGAGGGGGTGCCGCTGGCCACCGGGCTCTGCCCCGTCAACGGGTGCAGCCGCTGGCTGGAGGGGTTCGGCCTGCTCTACCCGGCGCTGCTGGTGATCGCGGCCGTGGTCGCGGTCGTCGCGTATCGGCGGGCCACCGGACGGGCCGCGCGGGTCGCCCCGGTCGTGCACCTCGCGCTGGTCGTCGGCGCGGCGTTGACCCTCCTGTCGTACACCCGCACTTCGGTCGCCGCCACGGATCCCCTCGCTAACGCCCGCTACCTGGCACTGCTGCACCTGTCCCTACCCGCGGTGCTGTGGCCGCTCTGGCAGGCGGCGGTCGCGGCCCTACAGGGCACCACCGGTGTGTTTGGTCGGCTGGCGGGCACGCTCGCCGCGGCGTTCCTCGCCGCCCTCGCCGTCACCGCCTCGCTGGTCACGGTCTTGTTCATCACCACCGGCACCGCCGCTTCTCGGGCCAACGAACGCGCCGCCCGGGAGTTGGCGAACACCCTGCGGGTGTCCGGTCCCCACGAGGTCTACGGGACCTACTGGACCTGCAACCGGCTGATCTTCAACACGGACGAGGAGGTGGCCTGCGGAGTCCTTGACGACGAGCTCAACCCGGGAAATAACCGCCGCCCCGCCTACTGGGACCGGGTGGCGGTGGCGAGCCGGCCCGGATACGTGGTGGAGACCGGATCGCGCCAGGAGCAACGCCTGCGCCAACTGCTGGGCGAACGAGCTGACGCCGCCCTCCTCGCCGACGTCGATGAGTATCGGGTGTATCACCCGGAGACACCGCTCCGGCCCTGGCAGTAGCGCGACCGTCGACAACCGCCGCCACACCCGCAAGATTTCCTCAAGGCTTGGCCCAATCGGTTCCCTACGCTTGTGACAGCCGCCACCGTAGGGGAAATCCGACGCCGCTAAGGAGTCCCACGGTGAACCCGACCCTGCTGGACCGCCCCCGGTCAGCGTCGACCCCGCCGCCGCTGGACTGGCGGACCCTGACCGCCGCGTTCGAGGCCGCCTGTCTCCTGCGCTGCGTGACCGCGCCGACGGCGGCCCGACGCCAGCGCGGCGCCCCCGTCCACACGCCCGCGCGGGTGGAGTTCAACCGCGAGGACGCGGCGCAGCGGCTCCGCCACCTGCTCCACCAGCTCGAGGTTCCGGTCACGCACGAAACTGCCGTCGGCGGGCTGCGTCGCCGCTACGAGCTGCACCGGCTGACCATCGCCCCGGCCCAACAACCCGGGTACGCCGCCATCCTGGGTGCCAGCTGGCGCCGGGGACGTGGGGAACTCATCGGTGCGCCGGTGCGCGACGCGTCCCTCCCCCGACGAGTGGGGCGGACCCAGCTGGCCGCAGCGGCCTGGCGAGCCGCGCTGTTGGCCGGTGGCCGGCACATCCGCCGGCACATCCTCGGGATCCGGGTGACCGACCGGGACCTGGCGGCGATCCTCGTCCGGAGCGCCGCCCTGCTGGACGCACCGGCGATACTGCGCCCTGGCACCGGCTGCTATCTGGTGAGCGTGCCGCACGGACCGGCCCGCGTACGCATCATGCAGGCCACGGAGCTGGGGCCACCGCCCCCGAGCTAGCGAACAGCTGATCTTATCGGTGGGTGGGCGGATCGAGCACCGGGACCGGATCGGCGGACCATCCGGGTTGCGTCCGACCACGCGTCCGACGCACAGTGCAGCGCGTGATCAGAATCCCAGGTCGCCGACGCGACGCGGTGCTATCCGTACTGCTTCTGGCGATGGCGCTGCCGGGGCTCACCGGATGCCAGCACGGCCCGCCACCAACCGTGCAGATCCGCATCGCCACCGGCAGTCCCACCGCCGTCTACTACGCCTTCGGTCAGTCACTGGCCACCATCCTCAATCGGGAGCTACCGAACGTTGAGGCTGAGGTGCTGGTGACCGCCGCGTCGGCGGAGAACATCCAGCTGGTGAGTGCTGGCGCGGCGGAACTCGGCTTCACCCAGGCCGACGCGCTCCCCACCGTCGCGGCCACGCCGCCGACGATGGCCGCCGTGGCCCGCGTCTACGACGACCTCCTACATCTCATCACCACCCCGACCAGCGGCATCCGCACCCTCACCGACCTGCGGGGCCGGCAGGTCTCGGTGGGGGCACCCGGCTCCGGCACCGAGATCACCACGTCCCGACTGCTCGATGTCGCCCAGCTCGGCGGGGATGCGGTACGCCGGGAACGGCTCGGCCTGGACGACTCGGTGACGGCGCTGCGGGCAGGCCAGATTGACGCGTTCTTCTTCTCCGGCGGCCTACCGGTGGGGGCGGTAGCGACGCTGGCCGCACAACGGGGCGTCCAACTGGTCGACCTGGGCGAGTGGAGCACGCCGCTGCGCGCCCAGCACCCCGGCTTCTACGTCTCCCGGGACGTTCCCCGCTCGGTGTACGGGGTGGACCCGGTGACCACCGTCGCCAACCCGAACTACCTGATCGTCCGGGCCGACCTGCCAGCGGGACTGGTCCGGGACCTGACCCGGCTCCTGATGGAGCGACGCGAGGAACTGGCGTCGGCGCACCCCGCAGCCGGCCGGATGAGTCCGCGCTCAGCCATCAACACCACGCCCCTACCACTGCACCCCGGGGCGGTGGTCTGGTACAACGCGGTCAAACCGTAGCCACCGGTCAGCACCGAGCCGCGGGGCGGGACGCTTCCTGTTCCCCGTCGTCGGCGGCGATGGGCAGCGACGCGGGAAACCAGAGGGCAGCGATCAGGCCATGAGGCTGGTTCGGACGCATACTGAGCCGCCCCGCGGAGGCGTCCACCAGGACGGCGACGATGGCCAGGCCCAGCCCGGCACCGTCGATGTTCTGCGCCTCCGGCGCCCGCCAGAACCGTTCGGTCGCCTGGTCGAGCTGGCTGGCCGTCATACCCGGGCCGGTGTCGCGTACCTGCAGGGTCGTCCCGTCCTCCCGGCCCCGAACCGCCACCGTCACCTCACCCCCCGCGGCGCTGAACTTCACCGCGTTGTCGATCAACGCGTCAAGCGCCTGGTCAACGGCGGTCGGCACGGTTGTCGCATACGCCGGAGCAGCATCGGGGTCCAGCCGCAGGGAGATCCCCCGGCGGCGCGCGAGTGGCTCCCACGCCGCCACCCGGCTCGCGGCGACCGCTGCCGCGTCAACGGTCACGCGCAGGTTCTCCGTCCGCTCGGCCCGAGCCAGGGTAAGCAGAGCATCCAGCACCAGCGCCAGCCGGTCGGTCTCGGCCAGGGCAAGCTGGTGCTCGGCCTCGCCCTGCGGGTCACCCAGGCTGGGCCCCAGCTCCTCGACCCGCAACCGCAGTGCCGTCAACGGATTGCGGAGTTGGTGGCTGGCATGCGCCACGAACGCCCGCTGCCGATCCATCACGTCGGATACGGCGTCGGCCATGTGGTTGAAGCTCGCCGCCAGGCGGCGCAGTTCGGGTGGGCCCTGCCGATGCTGCACGCGGGCGTTCCGGTCGCCCTCGGCGATCTCGTGGGTCACCGCGTCCAGCTCGGTGACTGGTCGCAGTACCCATCCGGCCAGGGCGAACGCGGTCGAGACACAGGCCAGCACCGCGAGCAGGCCGGCACCGGCGAGCAGCAGCCACCAGGTGGTGACGGCCTCCCGGATCCGATCGGTGGGGGTGGTGGTGACCACCGCGCCGAGGACCTCGCCGCCGTCGTTGATCGGCACCGCGACGACGATCGGGGCGTCCACCCAGGGCAGCACCGAGTCGGGCCCGCTGGCCTGCTGGCCGGAGAGGGCCACGTCGAGCGCCCCCCGGGTGCCCGAGGCGGGTCGCCAGCTCGACGACGCGACCACCGTCCGCCGGTCCCGGTCGACGACCGCGGCCCCGATGCCGTACAGCTCGTCGTAGCGGTCCAACTCACTGCCGATCGGGCCGGTGCTGCCGCCGCGCAGCGCCGCGTCGGCCAACGACGCGAAGCGGGTGGCATCGGCGAGCCGGTCGGCGCGGACCCGCTCGGTCTCCCGACTGGCCAGCGTGGCCGCGAGCGGGGTCTCCAGGGCAACCAGGACCAGCACCATCAGCAGCAGATAGCTGATCACCAGGCGGCGGCGCACCGCGCCTCACCCGTTCCGCAGCCGGTAGCCGATCCCGCGTACGGTCTCCACCAGGCCGGGATCGCCCAGCTTGCCGCGGAGCGAGCCGACGTGCACCTCGACGGTGTGCCGGTCGGCGAAGGTGGTGCCCCAGGCGTCGAGCAGAATCCGATCGCGGGGCACGGCGGACCCGGGCTGGCGGGCCAGAGAGAGGAGCACGTCGAACTCCTTACGGGTCAGCGCCACCTCCTGGGCGTGGATGCGGACCGTCCGGGCCGCCACATCGATCTGGAGCGGACCGACCTCGATCAGGTTGCGCTCTGGCGCGGCCTGGGCGGCGCGGCGCAGCACCGCCTCGATCCGGGCCTGCAACTCCACCATCGAGAACGGCTTGACCACGTAGTCGTCCGCACCGATCCGCAGCCCCAGCACCCGGTCTCGCTCCTCCCCCCGCGCGGTCACCGCGATAATCCCGAGTTGGTTGCTGCGCCGCCGCAGTTCCCGACACAGGTCGGTGCCGTCCCCGTCGGGCAGGGTGAGATCCAGCAGGGCCAGGTCGCATGGGGCTGCGCGGAGCGCGGCGGCGACCGTCGCCGCGTGCTCCACCTGGTAACCGCGCCGGGTCAGAGCCGCCGTGAGCGCGGCGGCCACCCGGTGGTCGTCCTCGACAAGCAGGATCCGCACCCGGTGCCCCCAACTCTCGCCTTCGTTGACCACGAATGGTCGCAGATGGCGCCGGTTCGGGGGAGAGCGCAGCCTTGGTTGACGCGCCCGCGCTGGGGCACCAACCTCATACCTCCGCCTCGGGGGCGTCGGGCCCCGCGCCTGCCACCTGCAGCGCGGCCACAATCATTTCCGCTGCCCGGCGCACCTCCGCGGTTCCCAACGGGGTCCGGGTGATCGCCAGCCGCCAGTAGATCGGCCCGACGATCAGGTCCACCGCGAGACGCTGGTCGGTGGCGGCCGACAGCTCGCCGCGCTCGACCGCCCGGCCGATCACCACGAGACCTATCGTCCGCTGGTAGTCCTCGAGCGTCTGGTGGAGCTTCTCGGCGATCTGTGGGGTGCGCGCCGCCTCGGCGAGCAGGTCCGGGATGATCTGCAGGGCCATCCGGTGCTGCAGCGCACGAGCCATTACCTGAAGCAGAAGCTCCAGGTCACCCAGGAGGCTGCCGGTGTCGAGCAGCGGCAGGTTGCGGCCAGCCGTTGCGGAGACCAGATCCAGCACCAAATCGAGCTTCGAACGCCAACGGCGATAGACAGCGGCCTTGCTCACCCCAGCCCGCCGGGCTACCGCCTCGATTGACAGCCGCCCATAGCCCACCTCGGCCAGCTCCGCCACGACCGCACCACGGATGGCCACGGTGATGTCATCCCGCAGCACCGCGGCACCGACCGGGGAGCGCTTCTTCTCGACCACCACGTCAACAAGGTACCGTAACGACGGTACGGTTGCGTCGCGACGCGTCGTACACTAACTTCCAGGCAGCAGCACGGCGCCTCCCAGGCCAACAACGCCCGCCCGTCGCTGTGACGCGAACCACCTGCTCCCCAATGGCACAGAAGATCGGAGCGCTCGACCATGGCCAACACCGCGGTGGCCAACCTCGACCCCAGGCTGACCCCCGCCGAGCTCGCGCAGCGGCACGGGCTGAAGGTCGCGAACGACAGACCACCCCTGCGCGAGTACACCCGCCAGGTCTGGGCATACCGGCACTTCATCACCGCGTATTCCCGAGCGAAGGTAACCTCGTCGCTCAGCAACACCCGGCTCGGCCAACTGTGGCAG
The DNA here is from genome assembly GCF_000514775.1 of Salinispora pacifica CNR114. Taxonomy (GTDB): domain Bacteria; phylum Actinomycetota; class Actinomycetes; order Mycobacteriales; family Micromonosporaceae; genus Micromonospora; species Micromonospora pacifica. The sequence continues at coordinate 42,678 of NZ_AZWO01000014.1, forward strand.
GTACTGACCCCGATCACCAACGCGGCGGTCTACTACCTGATTTTCGGCGTGATCCTGTCCCAGGGACGCGGTATAGATAACTTCATCGCCTACCTCTGCACCGGTGTGTTCGTCTTCATCTTCACCCAAACCGCGGTGGCGAACGGCACCAGTGCGATCAACGCCAATCTCGGGCTGATCCGGGCCCTGCACTTCCCGCGAGCCGCCCTACCCATCACGGTCACCCTGGTGCAGCTCCAGCAGCTACTCATGTCGATGGTGGTCCTGGCCGCCATCGTGCTGCTCACCGGCGAGCCGATCACCCTCCGTTGGCTACTGCTCGCCCCGATTCTGTTCCTGCAGACAATCTTCAACATCGGCCTCACCATGGTGATGGCACGATTCGGCTCCAAGGTCACCGACCTCAAGCAGATCATGCCGTTCGTGCTCCGTACCTGGCTCTACGCCTCCGGCGTGCTCTACCCGGTATCGCTGCTCCGCGATCACCTACCAGACTGGGCCGCGACCCTGATGGAGGCCAATCCGGCACTGATCTACATCGAGCTGGCCCGGTACGCCCTACTGGAGTCGAACCGAGATAACCTGGTCGCCGCACCCATGCAGCTCTGGGGGACGGCCCTGGCCTGGACACTCGTCGTCGGCATCGGCGGATTCGTCTACTTCTGGCGCGGGGAGAAGGAGTATGGACGTGGCTGAGCAGACCCAGGCCCCAACGGACCCCAGCACGGTGGACTCGCAGCGCGTTCCCACCGTCATCGCGGATGACGTCCATGTGATCTATCGAATTCACAAGGGCGCCGCGGCCAACACCGGCGCCACCGCCGCCCTCAAACGCATCGTGTCTCGCACCAGCACTCCGAACATTCGCGAGGTACACGCGATCAAGGGAGTCAGTTTTACTGCCTACCAGGGCGAGGCCATCGGTCTGATCGGTAGCAACGGATCCGGCAAGTCGAGCCTGCTGCGAACCATCGCCGGACTACTCCCGCCGGCCCGGGGTGCGGTCTACACGCTGGGACAGCCCTCACTACTCGGCGTGAACGCGGCCCTGCTCAATGACCTCTCTGGCGAACGAAACGTAGCGCTGGGCTGCCTGGCGATGGGAATGTCTCCGGAGCGGGTCAAGCGCATCACTCCAGAGATCATCGAATTCTCCGGCATCAACGAGCGGGGGGATTTCGCGTCCCTGCCGATGCGCACCTACTCCTCCGGGATGGGGGCACGGCTGCGCTTCGCCATTGCCGCCGCGAAGGAGCACGACGTGCTGCTCATCGACGAGGCGCTGGCCACCGGAGACCGGAAGTTCCGGGTCCGTAGTGAACAGCGCGTCCGCGAGCTACGCGCAAATGCGGGCACGGTCTTTCTGGTCAGCCATTCACTCAGCTCCATCAGGGACACCTGCGAACGAACCATCTGGCTTGAGGGCGGCGTGCTGAAGATGGACGGCCCGACCGACGAGGTCTGCCGGGCGTACGAAGGAAGGTAGCCACCCTGGCGAAGTGCGTCATCAGTCGATTGGTTGACGGCGCACTCCGACCTACTCTTCACCGGCCGGTTTCGGGCGGCGGCCCCGGCCACCAGCTGGCACACCCCAGGACCGGTGGCTACGCCCTCAGGTTCACCCCGTACGTCGAAGACAGGCATCAGCCTATGGGTGCTGCCCACCCTGAGCTATCGCATCGATAATTCGCTTACGGTGAACCCGGGTCGTCAAGCAAGCCGGGTTCCGGGCTCTCGGCGCGGGCGCTCCCGCGGCAACCTGCCGCCGGTCGTGGTGGGCCCCGGCCTTCGCACCGGCGACACGGCACGGCGGCGGGCACCGAACCTGTGGGGGTTCGGTGCCCGCCAGGCGCGGTCGGTCAGGCGGAGTAGCCGCGCGTCGCGGCCCAGTTCGCCAGGGCGATCGTGGTCATCCAGTACGAGCTGGTCGCTGGATTCGCCGAGTCGGCGATCTGCACCAGACGACCATCGTCGTCGTATCCGACCACAGCGACGTAGTGACCGCCCGGGAAGGAGTGCCATCCGCCGGCGGTGTCGGTGGCGGAGCCGGCGATGTTCACCACCACGCTCCGGTCCTCGGAGATGGCCTTGACCACGTCGGCCTGAAGCTGGTCCATCTGCGCCGGGGTGGCCGAGCCGCCCGAAATCATCCGGGTCTGGTAGGGCTCCCCTGCCACCTCGGCATTGAGCACCCGCGTGGTGTCCTCGGCCGAGTCGGTGCCGAACTGGTCGGTGCCGAGCGGGCCAGCGAGTTCATCCTGCGTCCGCGCAACGCCGGTAGCGCTGAGGGCGTTCCGGACGGCGGCGGGGCCGCAGTAGTAGAAGTTGATCTGCGCTTGGTAGTCATACTCCAGCACCTTGGACGTCGGTGGCTCCGGTGCCGCCTCCTCGGTCAGGTCCGGGTCTGCCGTTGGCGCACTCGGCTCAGCACTCAACGGCTCAGCACTCGGCTCAGCAGTCGACGGCTCAGCAGTCGACGGCTCAGCACTCGGAGGCGCGGCGTTGACCGCGACCGCCTCTGGGCCCGAGTCAGCGAGGTCGCTGCCGGCCTCGGAGGCGGCGGTGACGGGCACCGGCGAGATGGAGTCCTCGTCGCCGCCAACGGCGAGGGCGCCGGCACCGGTGGCCAGTACGAGGACGGCAGCCGAAGCGGCGGCCAACTGGTACGGGCGCTCCGGGGTCAGACGGCGGAGCTGTCGTTTCAGGCGATGTTTCACGGGTTCCTCCACAGGCTGTCGGGGGGCTGTGGCGCACCGCGCCGTTGGGTGGGCAGGCAGAGGTGGGCCGCACGGATCCGAAATTCGTGCGCCGGTGGCCACGAGGGGAGTACGCCCGGTCAGTCGCCGGGCTGTGCGGGATGGGTCAGCGCCCGGCGGTAGGCCGGACGGGCACGGACACCGCAGCACCGTATCGGCGTAATGCCCACTGAGCGGAATAATGCTGCACTAAAAGACTCCTTCCGATACCGCCGACCGGGTTAGCTGACGGATTCGGACGGGAAGTGCGCCCTACCGCGAAACTCGCGGATTCACCCCAGGTAGAACGGGTCCCCGGTTCGCCTTTCGGCAATTGAGCGGGTCGGCACGGCGTCGCCTCCTGCGAACGTTGACCGCACCGGACGCGCCGACACTACTGGCCAGCCACAACACTGCCAACCCTCCCTGACCTACTAAAACATTGATCATGGCAAAAATTTTCGGACAGTGTCTCCGGCTCCGAATCAATGGGACGGTGAGCGGTCACGGCACTTCTGGTCAGGAACAGGACGGTTCACCGAAATCTGCGACAGGATTACTGCGTTGGTCGAACAGTCTGAGGCGCTTGACCGGTTCGGTCAAACTATGATCGACCTCATAGAGTCGGGTCCACGCGAGCCGCAAGGCGACCGCAGTACCGGCGGCACCTTCGCCGAATCCAGCCCCTGGACATACCCCCAGGTCGCCGACCGGCCAGGACTGGCCGACCTACCAACGCAGCAGGGCACCCTTCGGTTCGCCCTCCGGCCGGGCCGGACCAGCACGAAGCCATCGAGAAGCCGAAGGATTCCTGAACCAAGCCGTCGAACAGCGCTTCTGGCTGGCCGGATCTCCCCACCGGTGGCGTTGCCCCGCGATCAGGAAGGCGGCGCGTGGCGGGGTCAGCCCCGGCTCGACAGTCTCTCCTCGCGATCAGGACCACGCACTCCAGGTCGTCCGGGAACACGGGTGGGCCCTGGCCGGGCGACACCCCTGCCCTTGCCCCAAAGGGAGGGGATCTCATGTTGTCCCTATCGGGTAGGACGGGCCGAGTCGCGAAGAACCTTTTTCTTAACCTAGCGCTCCAAAACCGTTCAAGGAAATCTCATCCCGTGCACCAACAGTCCGCCACTCGTTCCCGCTAACCTCTCCGGGTGGTCACCAATACTCGACAGCCACTGCTGAGCGTGATCGTCCCCGTATATCGCGTTGAGGAATATTTATATGATTGCCTCGACTCGATCCTTGGTGGGCTGAACGACGCCGACGCCGCCGACGTAGAGGTGGTCGCGGTTGATGACGCCTCTCCCGACCGATGCGGCGATTTGCTGCACGCCTACGCCACCCGCCGACCGGCGACGCGTACGGTCACCCTGCCGAACAACGTGGGGCTCGGCCTGGCCCGCAACGCTGGGCTGAAGGCGTCGACCGGCCGATACGTCTGGTTCGTGGACAGCGACGACTGGCTGCCGCCAGGCTCGGTCTCAGCGGTGTTGGAGCGACTGCGCGCCGATCGACCGGACGTGCTGCTACTGGACCATCTCCGCGTACACCACGACGGCCGCGAAGAGCCCGACGCCAGCAGCCCGCTACTCCGGGGGGTGGACCGCTGCGTCCGGCTGACCGAGCGCCCGGAGCTGCTCCGAGTCCAGCACACCGCCTGGAACAAGGTGGTCCGCCGCACCTTCCTCGACAACCTGGGCCTGCTTTTCTTCCCCGGCTGGTACGAGGACATCCCATTCAGCCACCCGCTGCTTATCTCGGCGGAGCGGATCACGGTGCTCAATCGGGTCTGCTACTACTACCGACTGGGCCGACCCGGCGCGATCACCGCCACCCCCAGCGAACGACACTTCGACGCGTTCAACCAATACAATCGACTATTCGAATGGTTGTCTACCGCCTACCCCCAGGAGACCAAACTGCACGCCGACCTGTTCGGGTTGATGGTCAGTCACCTGCTCGTGGTGGTGGGCAACGACCATCGAATGCCCGCGAAGCTGCGTCGCCCCTTCTTCCGTGAGGCGGCCACCCAGTACCAGCGCTACCGGCCGGCCGGCGGCTATCCTCGCCCCGGCGGGGTGCGGGGCCTCAAGCATCGCCTCCTTGCGGCGAACAGCTACCTGCTCTACACCGCGCTGCGCACCGCGCATCGGCTCGCCAGGCGGCCTCCGTCGAAGGCCAGCACCGTCCCGCCTGCCGGCCGTACGGCGGTCTCCGCCGAGCAGCAGCCTGACCCACTGACGGCTTCCCGATGACCGCCACCCTGCGTCCGGCCGACTCCGGAGACCTCGACCGGATGCGGCGCTGGCGCAACCACCCCCAGGTACGCGGCACGAGCCTGACCCAGCACGAGATCGCTCCGGAGGAACACCTGGCCTGGTGGTCGGCGGTGCGGGACGAGCCCGACCGCCGGGTGCTCATCTATCTGCACGGTGAGAGGTCGGCCGGCGTCGTGACCTTCACCGGTGTCGCCTCCCAGGACAAGGCCCTGACCTGGGGGTTCTACCTGGACATTGTGGGCCTTGAGGAACGCGGTGAGCTGCTACCCGCCTGGATCGGGCTGCAGCAGGCCGCGATCGAGCACGCCTTCGGGTCACTCGCGGCCCAAACCCTCGGCGGCGAGACCCTGGCCGACAACCAACCAGTACTGGCGCTACACCGCCGCTTCGGGTTCCGGGTCATCCGGCGCTATGAACGGGACATTGACGGTAGACCGCACCAGGTGGTGTGGACAGAACTGAGCAGGAGAGCATGAGCAGCACAGTAAAGATCGGGCCACACCTGGTCGGGCCCGGCGAGCCGCCACTCGTGGTTGCCGAGGTTTCCGGTAACCACAACGGCAGCCTGGACCGGGCACTGGAGATCGTGGACGCGGTGGCGGCGAGCGGCGCCCAGGCACTCAAGCTGCAGACGTACACACCGGACACCATCACCATCGACCACGACAGCCCGGCCTTTCGTATCTCCGACGGGCATGACCTGTGGGGCGGCGAGAACCTCTACCAGCTCTTTCAGCGGGCGCACACGCCGTACGAGTGGCATGGGCCGCTCTTCGAGCGGGCCCGCCAGCACGGACTGACGGTCTTCTCCTCGCCGTTCGACCACACCGCGGTGGAGCTGCTGGAGGAGCTGAACGCTCCGGCGTACAAGATCGCCTCGTCGGAACTGGTCGACCTGCCGTTGATCCGGCTGGTCGCGAGTACCGGCAAACCACTGGTCATCTCCACGGGGATGGCCACGATGGCGGAGATCGACGCCGCGGTCCGGGCGGCCCACGAGGGGGGTGCCGATGGCGTGGTGCTCCTCGCCTGTACCGCCTCCTACCCGGCGCCTCCGCAGGACAGTAACCTGCGCCGCATACCGGTGCTGGCCGACGCCTTCGGCTTGCCGGTCGGCCTCTCCGACCACACACCCGGGATCGGGGTACCAGTGGCCTCGGTGGCGTTGGGGGCCTGCCTGGTCGAGAAGCATGTCACGCTGGCCCGGGCCGACGGGGGCGTGGACTCGGACTTCTCGCTGGAACCGGCCGAGCTGGCGGCGCTGCGGGTGGAGACCGAGCGCGCCTGGACGGCGATGGGCAGTGCGGTGGTCGGCCCCACCCCCACCGAACGTGAGGGCCTGCGCTTCCGCCGCTCGCTGCACGTGGTCGCCGAGGTGCGGGCCGGAGAGCCGGTTACCCGCGCGAACATCCGGTCCATCCGACCGGCCGGGGGGCTGCACCCGGACGAGTTGGACCGGGTACTCGGGCGCACCTTCACCCGGGACGTGGAACGCGGCACCCCGTTGGGCTGGGAGCAGATCTGATCGGACTCGAAGGGGCCCGAGGTTATGATCACCCGGGCCCCAGCTGTCCTCAGCAGTTGACCGTGACCAGCCGCACGAACTCCCGCAGCAAATCGTGGCCGTCCCACACCGGAGCGAAGGTCAACGCCGCGCCGAACGGCACGATCCGGTCTATTCCTCGTCCCCCCAGGCTCCGGGCCAGCGCCGTCAGCTCGTCCCGAGCAAAGCCGAAGTGGGTGAGGGTCTGGTCGCGGCGACGCACGAACGGCACCAGCTCCGTCAGGTCCGACACTGTGACGAAGGGGAAGGTGCCGGCGCCCAGCCAGTGCCGCGGGGTGGCGGAGACCTCGGCCAGTTCCAGGGTTGCCAGGGCATTGCGGTGGAAGACCATCCGCCGCACGCCCCCGTCGGCAGCCAGCCCGTACGCACCGACCCGCTGCTCCACCGCCATCGCCGCGTCCACGTCCCAGCCGCGCTCCCGGACCACGCCGTCCAGCAGGGCGACGAACTCGGCGCGGACCTCCTCAGCCTGCTCCGCCGCGCCGACCAGGAAGACGGTACGTGGCGAGGCGCAGGCCGCCTGATCAAACCAGTACGCGTCGTTGGCGAACGCGTTGGCCGCGTCCCGCCGCCGTTGCGCCGACGCCGCCGCCCAGCCGGACACCGACAGCATGGCGAAGGAGGACCGGTCAGGGAAGGTGAGGTCCCGGGCTGCCGGCGCGAGTGGATGCCGTCGAAGGTTCTCCACCGCCCGGTCCCCGCCCCAGAGGACGCGCAGGTCGCTGGTGGCGCTCAGCTCGGCGGTCACCGCGTCATCGTGGCCGTAGGTGACCATGTGCTGGGTACGCGCCACCACCGGGTCAGCCTCGGCGAGGCTGGCGTTGAGCACCTCGAGTACCGTCTCGGCGGCCGCCGCGGACCGCGGCGACACCCGGACCACGTTGGTGTTACCCGCCAGCGCGGAGAGCGCCCACGAGTAGACGAAGATGGTGTCTACATTGGCCGGTGGGACGTGGAACACCCGCCCGCGGGGGAACACGAGCGTGTCCGGCCCAAGCGTGGAGTGCAGCCGCTCGATCGCGCCCAGCAATTCCCGACGGCGGAGGAAGAAGCCGAGGGACCCCAGCTCGGGGTGCCGCCGGGCCAGCGCCGGAGTGAGTAGCCGGTTGGCGACCGTGGCCAGGAAGTCCACCATCCGCGGATCTCCGACGGCCAACGGCTCCGCCTCGTCCGGTGCCAGCAGGTCCGACACGGAGATGGTCTCGCCGACGGGGAAACGCATCCGTAGCGTCATGGCGTACCTCCCGGATAGGTGTCGCTGCAGCCACGCGCCTCAGCGCGGGGCAACCGGCCGAGCACGCCGAAGCGCTTACCGGGCCAGTGCCCGTCGTCGATTCCATGCACCACGCCAAGGTCCTCGGTGAGCAGCACCTGCCCGGGGTACGAGGTGGGCAGGGTACTCAGCACCTCGATGATCCCTGGCGTGCCCACCGGCGCCTCCTGCCAGGTCACCGGGTCCCGGATGATCACATCGGCGAAGTCCGGGCAGTAGAGCGAGCCGCCCTCCGGCCCCTCCAGGAAGACGGTGCCGATCTGCTCGACCATCCCGTAGAAGTTGTGGATCCGGGTCAGACCGGTGTCCACGCCGAAGCGGCGACGGAACTCGGCGTTGTCGACCGCCCGGTCGGCGAGCTTCTTCCAGCCGCCGGAGTGCACCAGGATGCCCTGGGAAAGGTCCAGTCCGTGCTCGCGGGCCACCTCGTAGAGGTAGGTCCAGACCATGAAGGTGAACCCGAAGATCAGGAAGGGCGTACGACCGTGCCGGTCCAGGAAGGCCCGCAGCGCCTCGACGTCCGGTCGATCGTCGGCGTCAAGCAGCCAGTGGTGGTCCCGACCGAAGTTCACCATGCCGAGGGCACCCGCGCCCCGCGCAGAGTAGGAGCGGCGGTCGCCGACCACGCCCCGACCCTCCACCACCAGCATTGGCAGCCGGCGCGGGCCGAGCACCGTCGCGAGGGTCCGGGCGAGCATCCGGGACTGGGTGGCCGCCGCCGCGCGATCGAGGTGGATCCGGCTCACCTCGCCGGTCGTTCCGCTGGAGGTGAGCACCCGGATCACCTGATCTTCCGGAACACTCACCAGCTTCCTGGTCTTGAACAGCCGGACCGGCAGCCAGGGCAGTTCGGCCACAGTCGCCGCCTCGCCGCGCAGATCGAGTGCCTCCAGGATCCGGGCGTACGGCGGGCAGGACCGCCGATGGTGCGACACCAGGGCGTTCAGCTCGTCACGTAGTTGCTTCTCCTTGTCGGGCTGGGGCAGCGTGAACACGTCGGTCAGCACTGGTCCTCCAGGGCTCGGTAGTCAGGCTTTCCGGTGGCGGTCAGCGGCAGCGCGGCAACGCTGCGGACCAGGATGCCGGAGGAGTGGGTGCCAAGCCCCGCGGCGGCCTCGGTCCGAATCCGGGCCAGTCGGTCGTCGTCGGCGCCCTCAGCGACCAACACCAAGCGGTCTGGGCCGGCCACGGCGGCGACCGGGCCATGCTGCGCGAGGGACCGCTCGACGTCGTCGAGGTTTACCCGCACCCCAAAGATCTTGGCGATCCGCTTGATCCTGCCGGTGAGGTACAGGAATCCCTCGTCGTCCAGCCGGCCGAGGTCGCCGGTACGCAGCACCCCGCCCAGATCATCGCCCCGGGCCAGGTCCGCGGCGGTCTCGGCGTACCCCATCATGACGTTGGCGCCCCGGTAGACGATCTCGCCAGTGCGCCCCGGATCGGTCGTCTCGGTTCCGTCGCCAGGGTTGACAGTGATCGCACCACCGTGCACCGGAACACCCACCGAGCCGAGCTTCGCGGGCAGTCGGTCCGCGGGCAGCACGGTCATTCGCGCGGTGGCCTCGGTCTGCCCGTACATGACGAAGAACCGGCCACCAACCGCGGCCATCCGGCGATGGAAGTCCTCGACCAGGTCGGGATTCAGCCGTCCACCGGCCTGGGTGAGCGTCCGTAGCCGGGGGTGGCGGACGGGGTCGAAGCGAAGCCGGCGCAGCATCTCGTACTGGTATGGCACCGCGGCCAGCGAGGTGACGTGATACCGGTCCAGGCTGGACCAGAAGTCCCGCGTGGTGAGGGCGTTCTCCTCGACCACCACGGTGGCGCCAGCGTAGAGGTGGCTGGTGAGCACCGACAGCCCAAAGGTGTAGTGCAGCGGCAGGCTGGTCGACGCGACCTCGGCACCATCGATCCCCAGCGCCGCGCTGATGGCCGCGGCGTTGGCCAGCACCGCCGCCTGAGAGAGCCGGACCAGCTTGGGGCTGCCGGTCGAGCCGGAGGTGGTCAGCAACAGCGCCAGCTCCGGGTGCGGGGCCGGCCCGACCTCCCCGGTGCGGCGCTGGTAGCCGCCCAGCCGCTGGTCCGGCCCGGGGCGATACCCGGGCAGCAGTTCGGCATCGCTGAACAGCACCGCCGGGCGGAACCGACCGGCCAACTCGGCCAGCCGCTCCTCGTCGATTCGCGGATCGACCAGGGCGATCGGGCGACCCGCGTGCAGCGCCGCGAGGAACCGCAGCACCGCGGGGACCGTGGTGGGCATGGCGGCCAGCACTGTTCCGGGCGGCTCCCGGTCCAACCCGGCGGCCAGCTCGGCAACCCGGTCCTGCAGGTCGACGCCGGCGAGCATGGCACCGTTGGCCGCATCCACCAGGCGAGCGTCGGGGTGCAGCAGGCCGGTCACGGGGTGAGACCGCCGTCCACTCCGACCACCTGACCGGTCACGAAGCTCGCCGCCGGATCCAGCAGGAAGGCCACCACCTCGGCGACCTCCTCCGGCTCCCCCAGCCGCCCCAGCGGGGTGGCCGCGACCCGGGCCGCGCGGCCTTCGGCGTCCAGGTCAGCGAGGAGGTCGGTACGGATGAAGCCGGGCGCCACCGCGTTGACCCGGATCCCCGCCGGGCCGAGTTCCTTCGCGGCGGACCGGGTCAGCCCTTCGATCGCGGCCTTGCTGGCGGCGTAGACGGCTTGGCCCGCGGCACCGGCCGTACCAACCACTGAGGCGGTCAGCACCGCCGCGGGGCGCTGCCCCCGCCGCAGCAGCCGAACGCCCTGCTGGAGGGTGTGCGCGGCACCGGCCGCGTTGACCGAGAAGAGCCGTTCGATTGTCGGATCGGCGACAGAACCAAGTAGACCCGCCGCGTGCACGCCGGCGTTGACCACGAGCGCGTCCAGCCGCCGCCAGCGCTGGAACACGAGCCGGATCAGCGCGCGGACCTGCTCCGGGTCCGCGACGTCACCGTGCACCGCCAGATGCGGGCCGCCCGGCAGCGCCGCGGCGACCTGCTCGGCGTCGCCGATGGTTCGGCCGTGAACGGCGACAGCGTGGCCCGCCGCGGCCAGGCGGGTCGCGATGGCCCGACCGATCCCCCGGGTCGATCCAGTGATCAGCGCATACCGCGGGTCCGGCAGTTCAGATGGCGAGGACGACACCATGCTTCTCCAGAATCTGCTGCGCGCGGTTGAAGGAGCTGAGGTCGATCACCTCGTCAGTGTCGAGCATCACCCCGAACTCGTCCTCGATCGCGGCGACCAGGGACATGTGCGCGAGCGAGTCCCACTGCGCGTTACCCCGATATTCCAGGTCGTCTACCGGAAATTCATTCGGAATTTCCAGGGAATTCCGAAAGACGCTTCTAAGCCGTTCGAGTTCCACCGCGACACTCCTAACCGCCCGACGCACCCGGCCGGGTCGACGGCCGAGTGTAGCTGAGAGAGTTGCGTCAAACGTGAGCGCCAAACTGGACTGCTGCGACCGCCCGAAAAGCTGCTAGCATTCGCACGGCCAACGGCGAAGTGCAGCATCGGGAAGCGACGGCGCCCGACCGGTCACGCCCCAGCGCTAACCACATACCCCCACGCGCGGCAGCCGCATGAGCAGGAACGGAGTACCAAAGTTGAGCGTGTTAGACGGTTCGTCCATTCTGATCACCGGAGGAACCGGCTCCTTCGGCAAGGCATTTCTCCGAAATATTCTCACCCACGCGTCACCAGCTCGGGTGGTGGTGCTCTCCCGAGACGAGCTCAAGCAGTACGAATTACGTCGGGAACTCGGCAACGACCCGCGGCTACGCTGGTTCCTCGGCGATATCCGGGACCGACACCGACTCACCCGGGCAATGCATGGAATCGACTTCGTGGTGCACGCCGCCGCCCTCAAACAGGTCGATACCGCCGAGTACAACCCCTCGGAGTTCATCGCTACCAACGTCACCGGCTCCCAGCACGTCGTTGATGCCGCCATCGAGGCCGGCGTGCAGAAGGTCATCGCACTCTCCACGGACAAGGCATCCAGCCCGATCAACCTGTACGGGGCGACAAAGCTCGTCGCCGACAAGCTCTTCATCTCGGCCAACCACTACGCCGCCGGCCACCCGACCCGCTTCGCCGTGGTCCGCTACGGCAATGTGATGGGCAGCCGTGGCTCGGTGGTGCCGCTGTTCCGGCGACTCGCCGCCGAGGGCAGGAGCCTGCCCGTCACCGACAAGCGAATGACCCGGTTCTGGATCACGCTGGAGCAGGCGGTCCAGTTCGTCCTGGACTCGTTTGAGCAGATGCAGGGCGGCGAGCTGTTCGTGCCCCGCATCCCCAGCATGCGCATCCTCGACCTGGTGGAGGCGGTCGCCCCAGAGGCCACCACGCACGAGATCGGCATTCGCCCCGGCGAGAAGCTGCACGAGGAGATGATCGCGCCGGACGACAGCCGCCGCACGCTGCGCGCCGCCGACCGGTACATCGTGCAGCCGACCATCGCCACCTGGGGCTACCAGCCTCCGAGTGACTGTGAGCCGGCACCAGACGGATTCGCCTACCAGTCGGACAGCAACGACCTCTGGCTCACCCCGGACCAGATGCGCGACATGCTCGGAATCACCGCGTGACGACGATGCTCCCGTACGGCCGGCAGTCCATCATCGAGGACGACGTGACCGCGGTCGCCGCCGTCCTCCGTGGGGACTGGCTCACCACCGGCCCCCAGGTGTCGGCGTTCGAGGACGACCTGGCCCGCTGGACCGGCGGAGTCGGCTGCGCGGTGGTCGCCAACGGCACCGCCGCGCTGCACACCGCCTACGCGGCGGCCGAGGTCGGTCCCGGAGACGAGGTGGTCGTGCCGCCGATGACCTTCGTGGCCACCGCGAGCACCGCGGTGGCCCTCGGCGCCAAGGTGGTCTTCGCCGATGTCGAGGAGGAGACCTTCACCCTGGACCCGGCGGCGGCGGCCGCCGCGGTCACGTCCCGGACCCGGGTGGTGGCGGCAGTGGACTACGCCGGTCATCCGGCCGACTACGACGCCCTCCGTCCCGCCCTGTCCGGCAGCGACGCGCTCCTACTCGCCGACGCCGCACACTCCATCGGTGCCGCCTACCGCGGGCAACCGGTCGGCTCGCTGGCTGACCTGACCACCTTCTCGTTCTTCCCCACGAAGAACCTCACCACGGCGGAGGGCGGCGCGGTCGCGGCCACCGACCCAGCCGTGCTGGAACGTGCCCGCCGGTTCCGCAACCACGGCCTGGTCCGGGACCGGGCCGAGCAGCGCTGGCCGGACGAGGGCGGCTGGCACCAGGAGGTGTCCGAGTTCGGTCTCAACTATCGACTACCCGATGTCCTCTGTGCGCTGGGCCGCAGCCAGCTGCGCCGACTCGATGAGTTCCGCACCGCCCGGGAACGGCTCGTCCGACGGTACGACGAGGCGCTCGCCGACCTGCCCGGTGTGCTGCCTCCGACCCGCCGCTACTGGGCCCGCCCAGCCTGGCACCTGTACCCGATCCGGGTGCTTGACGGACGGCGGCGCGAAGTCTACGAGCGGATGCGGGCCGCCGGCATCGGCGTGCAGGTCAACTACCTTCCGGCGCACCTGCACCCGGTCTTCGCCGATCTCGGCTACCGGCGCGGATCCTGTCCGGTCGCCGAGGCGTTCTACGACCAGCAGCTCTCCCTTCCGTTGTACCCGACGCTCAGCGACACCGACCAGGAGCGGGTCGTTGACGCCCTCACCACCGCGCTGCGGGCGCCGGCGCCGACCACTGCTTGTTGAGACGGAACCGATGCATCACGCCAACCACTTCTACGGCCACGCCCACGTGCTCGCCCGATACTGCGGGTTCGGCGATCGGCACCCGCCCCGGATCAACGGCTATGTCCAGCACGGCTGGAACATCGGCGACGGGCTGGCACCCGGCCATCCGTACGTCGAACGAACACCGAGCCTGCTCTGGTCCGCCCAGACCCGTCGCCGGGCCTGGGCGGTGGGACGGCGAAACGTCGTCGTTGTCGGGGCGCCCTTCATCTACCTGCTCGCGCTGCGTCCGCAGGATCCCCCACTGGCGAAGGCCATGCCGACGGCACGGGAGGGCACCATCTGGTACCCGTTCCATGGCTGGGAGGGGCAGCATGTCAAGGGCGACCACAAGGAACTGATCGCCCGGATCCGGGACACCGAGCCCGGCCCGGTGACGGTGTGCCTCTACTGGCACGAATACGGCATGCGCCGGGTACGTAGACTCTACGAGAAGGCCGGCTTCCGGGTCATCTGCCACGGCTACCGCGGCCACTGGTGGCGGGACACCGACCCACTCTTCCTCGACAAGCAACTCACCGAACTGCGTCGGCACCAGCGGGTCGCCTCCAACCGGCTGACCAGCGCCATCTTCTACGGCATCGCCGCCGGGTGCGAACCGGCGGTCTACGGTGACCCGATGGTGCTTGCCGACGAGGATCCGACCTTCGGCGGCACGGCCCGGATCCGCAGACAGTGGCCGGAACTTCACGGCGAGTCGGTCCGGCTCTCCACCGCCGTCGAAATCGCCCGCGCCGAGTTGGGCACCGACCATCGCTGCGCCCCGGCCGAGCTACGCGAGCTGCTCGGCTGGGCGCATCTTCAGGAGAACGACCTTGACGACTGACACTGACCAAGCCCAGCAGATCATGCTGCCCGGCGGCGAGATGCTGGCGTGGTCCGACCTACCTGCCGAGGAGCCGACCGACGGCGGACCCCTCGGCGTCCTCGGCGCCCGGGTGGTGCCGGCCGGTGCCCGGGTACTACTGGCCGGGCCGCACGCGCCCGGCTTCCTCGACCGACTGGCCCACGCCGAGGTGACCTGTCTGCTCCGCAGCCACCTGGACGGGGTGGCGCTGGCCGAACACGCGGCCGAACTCCCGGTACGAGTGATCGTCGGCGGCCCGGCCGGGTTGCCCGCCGACGAGACGTACGACGTGGTTATCGCCATGTCCGGACTGGATTCGGTGGAATCCATCGAGGGAGCCCGTCTCGGTTGGGATGGCGTGCTGGCCGTGCTGGCCGACCGGCTGCGTCCGGGCGGGACCCTGCTGCTCCGCATGGACAACCCCGTCGGTCTGCACCGGATCGTTGACGTGTCCCCTTGGTATGCCGCCCGGGACGACAACCGGTGGACCGTGGAGGGGGTGCTGGACGCCGGCCACCCCGCCAACCTCGACCAGCTACGCCGCCGTCTCGTCGATGCCGGCCTCACCCCAGGCGCCTTCTTCGCGGCGTATCCACACCCGAAGGCGATAACCGCCCTGGTGGCTACCGAGGAACTCGACCAGGGGACCTCCTCCGGCCTGCTCGACGCAATGCTCCACAATGCCTGCGCGGACGGGTACGCCGACAGGTCGGTGCTTCAGGACCCGGCCCGGCTGGCGGTTGACGCGCTGCACGCGGGGCTGGCCTCGGGGCTCGCCCCGGCATGGGTGGGGTACGCCCGGCGCAGCCCGCTTCCGGCGGTGGAGCCGGCCGACCTGCCGGTGGCGCTGGTCCAGACCGGCCCACTCGACATGGGGGGAATCGAGGTGGTGACCGCCGGGCAGGATTGGCACTGGCGGCTCACCCAGCCGCCGCTGCGAACCACGCCGGAGACCGGCCCGGCGTACCGGGACCCCGGGGCGTTGACCGGGCCGATCCCGGCTGGTCGCCTCCTGCGCACCCTGCTGTTGGACGCGTGCCTGCGGCAGGACCTGGACCAGCTGCGTGCGTTGCTCTCCGGATACGCCCACTGGCTCGACTCGTGCACCGTCGCCGGCCAGATCTCCGGCGCACCGGCGCTGGCCGGGGTTGACAACGTGGTGGTGGACGGGGAACGGTTTGCCGTACTCGACCCGAGCTGGCAGGCAGCCGTCCCGCTTCCGGTGAACGTCGCACTGGCCCGCGGTCTCCGACGGTTCGCCGCCATCCTGCTGACCGGCGGCTACGCCCACCCTTGGTCTTCCACTCTCGACCTGGCTGGGCTCACCGTTGTTCTTGGCGGGATGGCTGGTCGTAACCTCGACCGAGCCACCGTGCGGGTGGCGGTGGAGACCGAGGCGGCGCTCATCGCCGCCCGAACAGACCTGAACCCAGCGGGCCAGGAGGAGCTCCGTGACCAGTTGGAGGCGCTGGAGCCGGACTCGCCGCCACCCGGCCAACGAAGCTACCAACAGCTACACGAGGCGTGGCTACGCCAGCGCGAGGAACTCAATCGAATCCAGGCGGTGCTGCGCTGGACCGAAGACCTGATCACCAGCCGGGAGCGGGCACTACGCCGAGCTGACGCCATGATCAAAGTGCTGAGCGGATCGGTCAGCTTCCGGCTCGGTCGGCTGGTCATCACCCCGGCCCGCTGGGCCAGACGGGCCGTCAGGGCGCTGAAGCGGCGCCTACGCAAGGCGCCTAACCAGCGGGCGGTACGGGGTGGGCAGCAGTGAGCGGCATCGTCGGCGTCGTCCAGGCTCGGATGGGTTCGTCCCGGCTTCCCGGCAAGGTGCTCCGTCCACTCGCCGGACGCAGCGTCCTCGGCCGGGTGGTCCGGGCCGCCCGGGAGAGCGAGAAGCTGTCTGGCCTCGTGGTGGCCACCAGCACCGAGCCCGATGACGACGCGGTCGTGGACGAGTGCGCCAAGCTCGACGTCGCCTGCCACCGCGGCCCGGTGGACGACGTCCTCAGCCGCTTCATCGGCGCGTTGGACACGCACCCGGGCCACGCGGTGGCCCGCTTCACCGCCGACTGTCCCCTCCTCGACCCGGAGATCATCCGACTCGTCGCCGACGTCTACCAGGCGGTCCCCGGCCTCGACTACGTCAGCACCTCAATCGCCCGAACCCTGCCCCGCGGCATGGATGTCGAGATCATCCAGGCGGACGCGCTGCGGACCCTGCACCGGATCGCCACCGAGCATCATCGGGTCCACGTCACCTCGTACGCGTACACCCATCCGGAGATGTTCCGGGTGCTCGGGGTGACTCTCACCCCGGACCGCTCCGACCTGAGGCTCACCCTCGACACCGAACAGGACCTGGCCCTGGTAGGCGCGATAGCCGACCACTTCGGTGACGTCACCGTGCCGCTGGCCACGCTCGCTGACTGGTTGGCCGACCACCCAGCGCTGCGGGCCCTCAACGCCGACGTCCGGCAGAAGCAACTGGAGGAGGCGTGAAGACCCTCCGGGTCGGGTTACGCTGCGACGCCGGCGCGCGTCGCGGCGTCGGCCACCTCATCCGCTGCCTCGCCCTGGGCGAGGAGTTTCTCGCCCGAGACGCCCACGTCACACTGCTCGGCAGCGTGGCCGACGTGGACTGGGCCGCCCGCCAACTCGCCAACCAGGGCATCCCGCACCACCCCGGACCGGACACCCCGCGCGAGTTGGTGGCGGTGGCCCGCGAGCACCAGTTGGACGTGCTGGTCCTGGACTCGTACGAGCTGGACCCGGCCTGCGCCGGGGCGCTGGGGGCGGCGGGCATTCGTACCCTCGCCGTGGTGGACGGGGACACCCGCGGGCAGGACGCCGACCTGTACCTGGACCAGAACCTCGGCGCAAGCCGTCACGCAGCGGCCCACCGGCTACTCGCCGGCACCAACTACGCCCTGCTCCGCCGGGAGATACTCGACCGACGACCAGCCGCGCCCCGCCCGCCGACGCCGACCGCTCGACCCCGGGTACTCGCCTTCTTCGGCGGCACCGACGCGTTCGGCGCCGCCCCGCCGCTGACCCGGCTGCTACTCGCCACCGGACAACCGTTGGACCTGACCGTGGTGGTCGCCCGCGACCCGATCGGGGCGGAGTTGGCGACGCTACGCCCGGCCCCCCAGCAAACGGTGCGGACGGTGCCGCCGACCGACACGTTGCCGAACCTGATCGCCGCGGCGGACCTGGTGGTCTCCGCCGCCGGCACCTCCACCTGGGAGCTCTGCTGCCTCGGTGCCCCCGCGGCGCTGGTCTGCGTGGTCGACAACCAACACGACTCGTACCACCGGGTGGTCCGGGCGGGTGTCGCGGCCGGGCTCGGCGAGCTGACCGAGCTGACCGCCACCGGACCGGCCGGAAGCTCCGCCCGCACCAGCGCCGTCCGGACCCTGCGCAAGCTGCTCGCCTCCGCCGAGCACCGGGCCGAACTCGCCGCACGGGCCTGGGCCATGGTGGATGGACGAGGCCGGGCCCGCGTGGCTGATGCCGTCCAGGCGCTGGTCGCAGCGACCGCGCCGGCCGGCCAACGGTAGGTCAGTCGCGGTCGATCTGATGGCCGATCACCGCGGGGCCGAGGAGCACGGCGAAACCGCTGCCGTCGCGGCGTGGGTCGGCCGCCGGTAGCTCCACCGGCTCGCCGTTCGCTGTGGCACCGGCCGGACGCGGACCGACCCAGGCGACGACCACCTCGGTCTCCCCCTTGAGGAAGCGCTGGGAACGTACACCGCTGGTCGCCCGCCCCTTCGCCGGGTAGGCCGCGAACGGTGTCACCTTCACCGTGGCGCCGGTCGAGGTGACCACCATCGGCTCGCCATGGGCGGGGTCGTCGGTGCGGACCGCGCCGAAGTAGACCACCCGCGCGGCGTCCGGAAGGCTGACTCCGGCGACGCCACCGCCCCGCAAACCCTGCGGACGGACCAACCCCGCCGGGTAGCGCAGCAGCGACGCCTCCGAGGTGACGAAGGCGAGGCTCTCTGCTCCGTCGGTCAGCCAGGTCGCCCCGACCACCTCGTCCCCGTCCCGGAGGGTGATCACTTCGAACTCGTCGGCGCGCACCGGCCAGTCCGGCGTGGCGACCTTCACCATTCCGTGTCGGGTGCCGAGCGCCAGCCCCGGCGAACCCGCCGCGGACGCACCTAGCGGCGCGATCCCCACCACCGTCTCCCCCGGCGCCAGCGGCACCAACTCGGCCGCGGACATCCCACCGCGCAGGGAGACCGTCCCGGACTGCTCAGGTAGCACCGGCAGCGGCAGCACGTCCACCTTGAACGCCCGGCCGCCACTGGTGACCAGCAGTACCCTGCCCCGGGCCGTGGAGTGGGCGACGGCGCGGACCGCGTCGTGCCGGACCCGGCCATGCCGGCGATGTCCCTCGACCGCCTCCTCCGACTCGGCGGCGGTCCGGGCGACCAGCCCAGTTGACGAGAGGATCACCTGGCAGGGGTCGTCGGCGACCTCCAGCGGGCCGGCCGGCGCGGACGCGGCGAGCACCTCCTTCAGATCCCCGTCCACCAGGGTGGTGCGGCGCGGCGCGGCGAACTGTTTCACCACCGCGCCCAGTTCACTGGAGACGACCTTCCGCAGGATCTTCGGATCGTCCAGGAGCCGGGACAACTCGGCGATCTCGCCGCGTAGCTTCTCCTGCTCGGCCTCCAGTTCCAACCGGTCGTACCGGGTAAGCCGGCGCAGCGGTGTGTCAAGGATGTAGGTCGCCTGGATCTCGGAGAGCCCGAAGCGCCGCATGAGCCCTTCCTTCGCGGCCTGCGCGTCCTCGCTGCCCCGGATCAGCTTGACCACCTGGTCGATGTCGAGCAGCGCGACCAGCAGCCCGTCCACCAGGTGCAGCCGTTCCTCCCGCCGACGCTTCCGGTACGCGCTGCGCCGGGTCACCACCTCGTACCGGTGGGACAGGAAGACCTCCAGTAGGGCCTTCAGCCCCAGGGTCTGCGGCTGACCGTCCACCAGTACCAGATTGTTGACGCCGAACGACTGTTCCAGCGGGGTCAGCCGGTAGAGGTCGGCGAGGAGTACCTGTGGATTCACCCCGACCTTGCACTCGATGACCAGCCGGGTGCCGTTCTCCCGGTCGGTGAGGTCCTTGACGTCGGCGATCCCGGTGAGCCGCTTGGTCTTCGTGACCTCGTTGGTGACGGCGGCGATGACCTTCTCGGCGCCGATTCCGTAGGGCAGCTCGACGACGGTGATCGCCTGCCGGCCGCGGCTGCCCTCGATCGGGCCGATCTCCACCTTGGCACGCATCCGCACCACGCCACGGCCGGTCTCGTAGGCCCGCCGTACCTCGTCCAGGCCGAGCAGCAGCCCGCCGGTCGGCAGGTCCGGCCCCGGCACGAACTCCATCAGCTTGTCCAGCGTCGCGTCCGGGTGGTTGATCAGCCAGCGGGCGGCGGAGACCACCTCACCCAGGTTGTGCGGGATCATGTTGGTCGCCATCCCGACCGCGATCCCCGAGGCACCGTTGACCAGCAGGTTCGGGAAGGCAGCCGGCAGCACGGTGGGCTGGGTCAACGAACCGTCGTAGTTCGGCCCCAGGTCGACGGTCTCCTCGCCCAGCTCACCGACGAGCAGCATCGCCTCCCGCGACATCCGGGCCTCGGTGTAGCGGGCCGCGGCCGGGCCGTCGTCGGGGCTACCGAAGTTGCCGTGCCCGTCGATCAGGGGCGCGTTCAGGGAGAAGTCCTGCGCCAGCCGGACCAGCGCGTCATAGATCGCCACGTCGCTGTGCGGGTGGTACTTGCCCATCACGTCGCCGACCACCCGAGCCGACTTGACGTGCCCCCGGTCCGGGCGGTGGCCGGACTCGTACATCGACCAGAGGATGCGCCGGTGCACCGGCTTGAGCCCGTCTCGGGCGTCCGGCAGGGCGCGGGAGTGGATGACCGAGAACGCGTACTCCAGGTAGGAGTCGGAGACCTCGGTGACCAGCGGATTGTCGAAAACCCGGGCGCCCGCCTGATCGAACGCGGACAGGTCGACCTTCGGGCCCTTGCGGCGTGCCATGACTCAGCTTTCCCCTCGGACTGTTTCCGTGCTCGTGCCGGTGCCCACGTGATCCGCGGCCGGTCCGGGTCTCATGCGTCGATCGCCTCGCGGTCGACCCGGTCGGCGGAGGCGATCAGCCAGTTCCGACGGGGCTCCACCTTCTCCCCCATCAGTAGTTCCAGGACCCGCTCGGCTTCCTCGGCGTCCTCCAGCGTGATCCGGCGGACCGCCCGTCCGGCCGGGTTCATCGTGGTCTCCCACAACTCGTCGGCGTCCATCTCGCCCAGACCCTTGAACCGCGGGATCGGGGTGACGATCTGCTTACCCGCCTGCTCCAGTCGCCGGACGGTCGCCTCCATCTCCTCCTGGGTGTAGGTGTAGATGGTCTGCGGCCGACGCCCCCTTGTAGTGATCTTGTGCAGGGGCGGCATCGCCGCGTACAGCCGGCCGGCCTCGATCAGCGGTCGCATGTACCGGGCGAAGAGCGTGATCAGCAGCGTCCTGATGTGCGCGCCGTCCACGTCGGCGTCGGCCATGATCAGAACCCGGCCGTACCGCACGGCGGAGAGGTCGAAGGTGCGCCCCGACCCGGCCCCCAGCACCTGCACGATCGCGGCGCACTCGGCGTTGTCCAGCACCTGCTGGAGGTTCGCCTTCTGCACGTTGAGGATCTTGCCGCGGATCGGTAACAACGCCTGGTACTCGGACGAGCGGGCCAGCCGCGCCGTGCCGAGGGCGCTGTCCCCCTCGACGATGAACATCTCGCTGCGCTCCACCCCGGTGGACCGGCAGTCGACCAGCTTCGCCGGCATCGACGCGCCCTCCAGGGCGGTCTTGCGCCGCGCCGCCTCCTTCTGCTGCTTCTGGGTGAGTCGAACCCGGGCGGCGTCGGCGATCTTCTGAAGGACCGTCCGTGCCTCGGTCTTGGTCTTGCGCTCCTCCAGCCAGGCCTTGAGGTGCTGCTCGACGAGGCGCTGGAGAACCTTGGTGATACCGGCGGTGGAGAGCTCATCCTTGGTCTGGGAGGTGAACTGCGGCTCCGGGATGCGCACGTGCACGACCGCGGTCAGCCCCTCGAGGATGTCGTCCAGCGTGGGCGGATCCTCCTTGGCCTTGAGCAGGCCACGGGTGTTTCGGATGGCCTCGGCGAGGGTCCGCGTCAGGGCCCGCTCGAAGCCCTTGCGGTGGGTGCCGCCGTGCGCGTTGCGGATGGTGTTGGTGAAGCACTCCACGGTCCGCTCGTAACCGGTGCCCCAGCGGAAGGCCACCTCCACCTCGGCGCGACGCGGCACATTGGCCTGCATCACGCCGTTGGCGTCGGCGGCGTTCTCCCGGTACGACCCTTCGCCGCGGACCAGCAGGGTGCCGGAGACCGGGCGGTCGCCGGCCGGGGCGAGGAAGTCCACCATGTCGGTCAGACCGTTGGGGTAGTGGAACCGCTCCTCCACCGGCTCCGCGCCGGTGTGGTCCCGCAGCAGGTAGCTGACCCCGGGGACCAGGAAGGCGGTGTTGCGCAGCTTCATCCGTACGGCGTCGGCGTCCAGCGTGGCGCCGACCTCGAAGTAGCGTGGGTCGTACCAGTAGCGGATCGAGGTGCCGGTGCGCTGCTGACGTTTCGCCGCACCGATCACCTGCAGGCCCGGGCCGGCGGTGAAGGGCGCCTGCGGCCCGTCGCCGTCGAACGCGCCTGGAGCCCCGTGCCGGAACGACATCGTGTGGATCTTGCCGCCACGACGGACCGTCACGTCGAACCGCCGGGAGAGGGCGTTGACCGCCGAGGCGCCGACGCCATGTAGGCCACCGGAGGTCTTGTAGCCGGAGCCGCCGAACTTGCCACCGGCGTGCAGCCGGGTGAGGACCAGCTCGACCCCCGATATTCCGGACTTCGCGTGCACGTCGGTGGGGATACCGCGACCGTCGTCGTCGACCTGCACCGATCCGTCGGCGTGCAGTGTCACCTCGATGGAGGTCGCGTGACCGGCGACCCCCTCATCGGTGGAGTTGTCGAGGATCTCGTTGACGAGGTGACCCACGCCACGGCTGTCCGTCGAGCCGATGTACATTCCCGGACGCTTACGGACAGCGTCCAGTCCCTCGAGATGCGTGAGGTCGTCGGCCTCATACAGGGTCTCAGGCTCTGCGGTCAACTGGTCGTACTCCCAGGTCTCGGCGGGTATGGTGCCACGCACAGCAGGTGTTGGCCGGTGCGGCACGCCGCAGCGAGCCTAGCCGTAGGCCCCGACGGGCCCCGCTGGGCCCGTTCGCCCGACCACAACCGGAGTAACGGGCCGGGGCTGCCCGGCGATTCCGGCCGTGACCCAGGCGACAGGCGTCCCCGAGTGCTGCGACGCCGGAACCACACATCCGTGGGCCCGAGCCGGGCCGGTATCCCACCCGGGCGGCCGGGCGCGTCCGGTGGCCTCCCGTCGGGAGCGGCCCGACCCAGCAGGGCACCCCACCTCGCCACGGGGACGCCG
Source organism: Salinispora pacifica CNR114 (assembly GCF_000514775.1). GTDB lineage: Bacteria > Actinomycetota > Actinomycetes > Mycobacteriales > Micromonosporaceae > Micromonospora > Micromonospora pacifica. The sequence continues at coordinate 65,680 of NZ_AZWO01000014.1, forward strand.
AGGATTTTTCACCACAAAACCTTCCGCCGTGAGATTAGTTACTAGTGAGTATTGACACTTGCGATCGCCGGGTGTTCTGATCCTTCCACGATGATCTTATATGCCTCGATGGGGGGGATGATCACATGTCCAGATTGGGTCGTACCGTCTTGGCGGCGGGCATCGCCGTCGCCACGACCACATTCTCTGCGACGGTCATATCGCCGGCTCTGGCCGAGACACCGCCCACCGCTCCGGCCGGAGCGCCACCCACCGCCGCGGTAGCGCTCGGCGACAGCTTCATCAGCGGAGAGGGCGCCGGGGCGTACGCTCCCGTGGTCGATATCGACGGGGAGACCAGCACCTTCCCCGGATGGTCCGCATCGAACAGCGCGGCCTACTTCTGCCACCGCTCGACGAACGCCTCACTCCACCAAGCTAGCCTGCCCGGCATCGAGGACCGCTTCAACCTCGCCTGCTCCGGCGGACAGCCGGCCGACATCGCCAACGCCTCCGCCGACCGGGCGAACGGACGCCAGGTCGCCGCCCAGCTCGACCAGCTCCGCGCGGTGGCCCAAACCCACGACATCGACCTGGTCCTCATCGGGGTCGGTTCGAACAACAGCTCGTTCACCTTTGGGGAGGTGGCCGAGAAGTGCGCGAACCGGTTCATCGCCGACGCCTGGACCGGCTGGTGGGAATTCTGGGCACATCCCTGGGCGGTGGAACAGGATCCCTGCTCGGACGCCGACCTGGCGACCGACGCCGAGCTCGCCGCGGCGACCGCGGAGACCAGTGCCGCGGTGCGGCAGGTCCTCAGCACGCTCGCCGAGGTGGACGCCGACGGCGAACACCGGGTCGTCCTCCAGGACTACACGAACCCGTTGCCGGAGGAACTGGCCCAGGCCTACTGGACCGAGGACAACCGCGACGACACGCGGGACAAGTTCCGCGACCTCGGCCGCGAACGGTACGCGGCCGGGTGCCCGATCCACCGCGCCAGCCTCGCCCCCGGCCACCGTTTCTCGCAGGGGTTGGGCACCATGGTGAGCCAGGTCCACACCGATGCCACCAGTGAGTTCCCCAACGCCGACGTGGTCCTGCTCAACGTGCAGCAGGCCTTCGACGGGGCCCGGCTCTGCGAGACGACGGATGGTCCGCAGCACGCCCTCGCCACCGCCATCCGCCTGATGGATGGACCCAGCGGCACCTACGTCACCAGCCTCGCCGGGGCGGACAAGCTCGACATCAGCCGGATCGCCAACACCTGCGTGGATCACTTCCAGACGTGTCAGGAATCGTGGCACCCGAACGCCGCCGGCCACCTGGTGCTCGGGCAGTGCCTGACCGGCGCCGCGTCCACGACTTCCCGTGAGGTCTCCTGTGTCCGCTCTCCAAACGGCACGATCACGGTGAGCTGACCCCCCACCACATCCCGACGCCTCGCGGATCCGCGCACCGAACGGATCCGCGAGGCGTCCGTGTTACCGGTGCGCCGACGACCCAAACCAGATCGACGTGACGACAGTCACCGATTGGTTACCTGCCAGTAGATCAACCCCGTAGATTGGGCTGGTGAATGCGGATTACCAGCAAGAATTCGTCGAGGTTGACGGAGCCCGCCTCGGTCTGCAGATCTATCCGGAGCCGGCGGAGACCGCCGACGCCCCGCTGGTACTGATCTCCCCCGCCATGGGCGTACCCGCCCGGTACTACCGACCGTTCGCCACCGCGCTCCGCGCCGCCGGGCTCGCCGTCGCCGTCGCCGACCTTCGCGGCACCGGAGCGAGCACACCCCGCCCAAGCCGCCGCTGCCGCTACGGGTACGCGGAGCTGGCCGCCGATGTCGGCGCGACGCTTTCGGCGTTGCAGGAACATCGAAACGGCCGGCGCACCCTTCTACTCGGACACTCGCTGGGTGGTCAGACGGCGCTGCTACACCTGGCGCTGACCCCCGGGCACGATGTGGATGGTCTGGCCCTGGTCGCCGTCGGGCTCCCCTGGTGGCGCAGCTATCCGCCCGGACCGCGGGGCTACGGCGTCCTCCCGTTCTCCCAGACGATCGCGGTCGCCACCCGACTGCTCGGGGTCTGGCCCGGCTGGGGCTTCGGCGGTCGGCTGGCGCGCGGGGTGGTCCGGGACTGGGCCTACACCGCCCGCACCGGGCGCTTCCCCCGACTGGACGGAGTGGATGCCGAGGCGGCGCTCCGCGACCTCCGCACGCCGGTGCTGGCGGTCAGCGTGGACAACGACCAGTACACCCCACACGAGACCCTCGACCACCTCTGCGCCAAACTCACCAACGCTCCCATCACCCGTGAGCGCCACCGGGCCGAGCCGGGTGGCGGCCGGCTCGACCACTTCAGCTGGACGCGCACCGCAGCGACCCCGCTGGCCACCCGGATCGCCCAGTTCGCGACCCAGGGGTAGCCCGAGAAGAGGTCTGGCGCGGCAGCGAGGGGACAGACTCACCCCGGCTCGGGTGCGGCGAGTCCCCCGAGCCGGGCGGACCGAGGGCCATCGACCCCCTTCCCTCCGGCCTGCTCACCCGGTAGAAACGGGGTCAACCCCCACCCGTCCAGGCCGTGCCTCCGCAACATCGAGAGAGCGCTCTCTTCGCACCACGTGACGAGAGGACGAACGCATGCCCCTTCCCCACCCACGACGACGCGTACGCCGAGCCCTCGGGCTCAGCCTCGTGCTGATGGTCGCCGTCACCCCGGGTGCGGCTCCATCGCGTGATGACCGTATACCTGAACGCCGGCTCGATCGACCACGTGGTCAACGGGGTCGGCGCGGCGGCCGACACCACCCGCGTCGGTGAGCCGGTCCATCTCGCCGAATACCCGGTCGGCTGATCCCTCGCCGCTGACCGCCGGTCGCGGGTCGCGCTGCGCCGACCAGGGCACCGCGACCCGCGCCAGCCACGACAGAGTGATGCACCAGCGGTGCTATCATCGCTACATGGCGATTGATTCCTCTTCCGGGCTCGCACCGGCCGTCGCGCTGTTCCGGTCCCTCGCCGACCCGGCCCGGCTGGCCATCCTGCACCGACTCACCCACGGTGAGGCCCGGGTGGTGGACCTGACCCGCGAGCTGCAACTGGCGCAGTCGACCGTCTCCAAACACCTCTCCTGTCTGCGGGACTGCCATCTGATCGACTTCCGGGTCGAGGGTCGCCAGTCGTTCTACGCGCTGGCCCGGCCAGAGCTGCCCGCCCTGCTGCGTTCGGCGGAACAGCTCCTCGCCGCCACCGGCGAAGCAGTCGCCCTCTGCCCGACATACGGCTCGTCCACGGATCGAGAAGAGCACGCGTGACCACCTCCACCCTGACCCCCCAGCGGCGTGCGCTCCTGTCCCGCCGCAGCCTCTGGCTGGCCTACGCCACCGCCGGCTACAACCTGCTGGAGGGCCTGGTCGCGATCGCCGCCGGCGCGGCGGCCTCCTCCACCGCGCTGATCGGCTTCGGCCTCGACTCGTTCGTCGAGGTGTCCAGCGCGGCCGTGGTGATCTGGCAGTTCCGCTCCCGGGTGCCGGAGGAGCGGGAACGGCTGGCACTACGACTGATCGGTGTCTCGTTCTTCGCCCTGGCCGCCTGGATCACCGTCGACGCCGGGCGCGCGCTCCTCGGCGACGGAGACGCCAGCCCCAGCCCGGTCGGCATCGGCCTCGCCGTCGCCTCGCTGATCATCATGCCCCTGCTGGTCCGCGCCAAGCGGCGTACCGGCCGGGAACTCGGCTCGGCCACCGTCATGGCCGACTCCACCCAGACCGCGCTCTGCACGTACCTCTCCGCGGTGCTCCTCGTGGGCCTGCTTCTCAACGCCGGGCTCGGCTGGTCCTGGGCAGACCCCATCGCCGCGCTCGCCATCGCGGCCGTCGCGGTGCGGGAGGGAATCGCGGCGTGGCGGGGTGATCAGTGCGACGACTGCGCGCCGCCCACCCACGCCGCCACCGCCGCCACCACCACCGCTGACCCGGCGCCGAGCTGCACCGACGGGTGCCCATCCGACGCGGCCGCACCCCGTTCGTAGCCGCTCTCCGGCGGTGCGCGTGCTCGGCAGGCCAGGAACGAGCGGCCGCCGGGCCGCAGCTACCGGCGAGCCCCGCCCAGCTCGGGCCGGCCCGGCGCATCCTGCGGGGCGCTCAGGATTCGTGCGGTCAGGGCAGGCAGCACCTGTGCCAGGTGAGATGGTTGCGGGGGTCTGGTCACCAGCGAGAGCCTGACCTTCCCGGGTACCGGGGAGGTCAGCAGGCGGTCGGTGGGGTCGTCCCACCAGCGGGCCGCAAGGTCGGGAACCACGGCCGGGACCTTGCGGTGTCGGGCGATACGCAGGGTGGCCTCGATCGTGGGGCCCGGCTGCGGGAGCGCTCCGAGCGCGGACAATCCTGCGTGCAGGTGCTCGCCAGTCAGATCTATCGAGGAGTACAGCACCTCCCTTCCCGCCAACGCCTTCTTGCCGGCAGCCAGGGGTGCGGTGGCGGCGGGCAGGACCAGGACCAGCGGGGAGGCCCCGAGCCCGGTGATCTGGAGGCCGTGAGGCAGGACGGCCTGGTCTGTGATCGTGACGATCGCCCCGTCCAGCAGGCCCTGGTGGACCCGGCCGATCAGGGTGGGGCCGTGCTCGACTTCGGCCTGGAGCGTCACGCCGGCGAGTTCGATCTGAGCGGCGGTGAACACGATCGGGGCCAGCGCCTGGATCGTGCCCAGGCTCAACGACGGGGCCTGCGTTGCGGCGGCGATCTGGGCTGGGAGGGCGTCGAGGTCGGCCAGCAGGCGTGCGGCCTGCCGGGCTAGCTCCCGCCCGGCTGGGGTCGGGCGGGCCCCGGTCGTGTCCCGCTCGAACAATCTGATCCCCAGGCGGCGTTCCAGCGCGGCCAGTCGGCGCGAGGCCGAGGGCTGGGTGGTCAGCAGTTCCTTGGCCGCGGCTCCGACCGACCCGTGCCGGGACACGGCCTCGACCAACGCCAGGTCCTCCGCCTTCAGGCTGGGTCTCATGCCCCCAGCGTATGAGCCAGCTACCCGAAGAGAGCTCTACCCGGTCGGCGGAGGGGGGCCGAGGATCGGTGCGTGCGGAGAGGACTGCTGCTACTAACCGTGATTACGTTCGTGACCTGGGTCGGGGCGAGGATGACGGCCGTCGCCCTACCCCTGGTCGCACTGGAGGAGACCGGGCAGGCCAGGACCACCGGGCTGGTCGGCGGGATGGCCGGGCTGCCCCTGCTGACGGTGGGCTGGTGGGGCAAGGGGCTGCGGGACCGCCTCACCGGTGGGCGCACCCTGGCGGTAGTGGCAGGCGTGAACGCCGCCGGGCTCGCCATCGTCCCCGTAGCCTCCCTGGTGGGTCAGGTCGGGGCGGTCGTGCTGTGCGCCTCGGGCCTGGGGACCGGAATCGCGGGCGCGCTGCTCGGCCCGGCCGAACGGTCCCTGGTCTCCGACCTCGCCGACGAACACGTCGCCCGTGGGGGCAGGACCGGGCCAGCGAAGTGGTTGGCCTGGCAGGACCTCGCCCACCGGGTCTCAATGATCTTCGCCCCACCCGCCGGAGCCTGGGCCGTGACCACGTTGGGCGCGAGCTCCCTGCTGTGGTGCCAGACCGCCGTGGTCGCCCTGGCCGCGATCGCCTTCCTGGCCGTCCCCGCCCGCAGCGCGATACCGCACGAAGGCCAGCGCGGCGGTCCGGGAGCAGCCACGCCGGGACGGCCGGTCTCTGCTCTGGCAGTGCTACGTTCCCACCCGCAGATCGCGTCCGGCGCGCTCATGGCTGGGGTCGGCGGGATGTGCTGGTTCGGGTTCAGCCTGGGCCTGGCCGTACTCGGGGTCGAGCACGACCGGCCCGGCGCACTCGTCGCCGCGGGCATGAGCGGGTACGGCGCCGCATCCGTGGCCGCCTCCCTGCTGGTGCCGGTGGTCATCGACCGCCTGCCGCGTATGACCGCGATGCTGCTCTCCTGGGTCGTGCTCGGGGCCGTGTTCGTCGCCCTGCCGCTGGTGGCACCGAGCCTGACCGGTATCGCCGCCGTGGCCGCAGTGGGCGGCGCCGCGATGCCGTGGGGGATCGCCGCCCTGAACGCTCTGATCAGCGAGCAGACCGACGGCCCCGAACGCCGGGCGGCGTTCACCGCAGAGACAGTCCTGCACTCCGGAGGCATCTCCCTGGGGCTGCTGGCTGGTGGAGCCCTGATCGGCTGGGCGGGATCCGAGGCCGTACTCCTGGCCACCGGGCTCCTCCAGATCGCCGCCGCAGTCGGCGCGGCCGGATGGGCCTGGAGACCCCTCACCAGCAAGCCGCCGAAAGCGGATGCCCGCACGGCCGTCTGCTGACCTTCAGGTGGCAAGTTGTAACGACCTCACCGATGAGCAGCGGGCCAGGTCCACTCTGGTGCCTGTGTCGACGGCGGGCGGACAGTGGCGGGAACACCGACAGGTCACGACGGGGATGCGTGGTAGCTGCGCGCCCGGATCCACCTGGCCGCAGACGCCCGCGACCCGCCAGCGGTGATCCTCCTGGCCCCTGGCCGGGCCAAGGCCACTGCCCTCGACCGGGGGCTCCTAAGCCCGGACCGGCTATCTCCACCGCTGAGCACACCTGAACTGGCTGCGCGGCGCCAGGACCTGGGTCACCACGAGCAACTAAAGCCCTGCATGGGCTGCATGCCTCGGCCGATACCTGGGTCCAGATCACCGCGATCGCCGAAGCTCTCGGCCAGGGACGACCACACAACCTCACCGTTGACGGCCGCCACACGTACTATGTGCTAGCCGGCAACACCCCGGTCCTCGTTCACAACTGCGGTAATGATCAAGGGGTCTATATCTTCCAGGATAAGAAGGCGGGGTTGCCGTACGTTGGTCAAGCTGCCAGTTTCCAGGATCGGCTAGGCAAGCATGCCCGAAGGGGTCGGCGGGATCCTGATGGGCATGTTATTTGTATCCATGTATGCGGTTCTCAGGCGAAACGTGAGGCTGTTGAGGCAGATGTGATTGAGCTGCTGGGCGGAAAGGAGAGGTTGGCTAACGAGAAAAATTCGCCCGGATTGAAACGAAGGTTTCCTTGAGGATTGCGATGACCTTTCAAGAGTTCTGGCGTCTCATTGCCTTGATCGGCGGATATCCAGTCGCCGACGAGCGCGAACCCTTTAGGGCGCTGGAAGAGGAGTTGGCTGGCAGGGAGATGGAGGAAATAACTTCCTTCGAAGATCTTCTTGCCAGTGCTCTCTTTCGTTTAGATCGTAGAACTTATGCTGATCTTCCGACCATAGACACCGGCAGAAGTCAATCAAGCGATTCGTTCCTCTATAATCGTTGTGCGGTGGTGGTTGCAGGTGAGGTGGCCTATGAGTCGGTCTTGGCCGGTTCTCGGTCCTTTCAAGACTACACTCACTCCTGCCTCCCAAGCTCGGAGCGGATCCTTTACGTCGCTCAAAGGGCGCACGAGAGAAAGACGGGAACTCCTTGGGAGTATGTTTCTGCGGTTGATTACGAGACGGGGTCTAATGAGTCTGAGTGGTAGTTGTCGAATGGTGTGTCGTTCCTGCTTTCCCAAGAATTGCTAGCACGAACCGAACTGGTCGACGCAGAGTATCGCCGCTATCGCTTTCATGCGGGGCCTCCTACCCTTTCGGCGTGCGGCGACGTGCGCTGGCATATGTTGGTGGCGGAAGCTACACAGGGAGCTGGGTAGACATGAGCGACGGCTCCACGCAGGTCAAGAGCTTTATGGTGGGCCTGGTCCATGGATCCGTGAGCCGAGAAGAAGCCGCAAACTGGGCCATGGCACGGCTCAAAGATGAATCAGCGGACTACTCCTCCGACGCAAACCTTTGGGCGGCACTCGACCGGTTGGCTGGCGCCGACCTCCAGCAGGGACCGGGGATGTATCTCCATGGCGAGGAGGATTTCCGCTCCTGGCTGGCCGACTTCGATGGCTAGTCGACGAGCGGGAGCAGATTCGCGTACGAGTGGCGACAGCATAAGGGCACATCGAGAACGGAGTTACGGCGGCGAACATATACAACGCGATGCCCTGCCGTCGGCTGCCCTTGGCGTCCGAAGCGAATGCGCAGCGTGACGGCCGTCTGTACAGGTTCGTGGTGGTCCGCCTGCGTTGCCGTCACGGTTGCCGTCAGCATCGCAGCACGAATCTAATTCGTCTCGATTAATTGCGGCGGGGTCGTGGCTGGACATGGGTGCTCGGTGGCGTGCCGCGTAGCGGTGCGGCGTCGATCCCCGGAACCACTTGCCGTGGGTGATCGGCGAAGGGATCGTCACGGCCTCGACCGGTAGGTTGACCTTGCTCTTGGTTGGCGGCACGGCCTTGGTAGGCGTGCGCGCGGAGCCGGAACGGCTGTAGCGCGTGCGCGGCCCGGCGTCAGCCGGGCCGTCTTGATTCTGTAAAGCAGTTTTGAGCCAGCCGGATCTTGGTCGACATCGAAGCCATGAACCACGCCCTACACCCCGACGACACCGACCCGGACGACGACACCCCACTCACCGGCAACTGAGGCCCACCCGTCAGCGGCGCTCCGACCTGACCCAGCACGGTCTTGGTTGGGGTGTCGCTACTCGTTGTGTAGTGCGGCCGAGCGTTGCCAGGCGAGGAACCGTGTGTGGAGTACTCCTGATGGGGTGTGGGGTAGGTCTTCGGATGCTTGGACCAGGTATGCCGACAGGTGCAGTATCAGCGACACCCGGGCACCGGTGAACTCCGCCACGAGCTGCCGTTTCCGGGTCCGGCACGGCCACGGCACCCCGCATCCCGCACAGACCCACTGCGGCCGTATCGGCTGATGCATCGACAACAACCCCACCACCCTCCCGGATCGTTGGAAGAGGGAAGAGGCCACCACGCAGCCCGCGACCGGGCCGCTCCCCGTCTCCGGCGGCAGCCCCTTCCCCCTGGCGCCCACCAGCCCGGCGAAAGTGCCGCAAGCGAACCGGCGAGGCCCTTGCCGCCGAACCTACGAACCAACCCCGGGACACCCCAACGTCCCGACAGACACCATGCTGGACACTTCCACGACCCTGGTGCGTCCCGTCGTGTCCACTACCGTGGGACGGTATGAGTCACCGCCTCCGCGCGGCCATGCTCCGCGCCCACCTCAACCCCGCCGCCCTCGCCGAAGCCGTCGGTGTCGACGTCAAAACCGTCACCCGGTGGCTCACCGGCCGGATCCCGCACCAGCGCACCCGCCTGGCCGTCGCCGACGCCCTCGGTGAAACCGAAGCCGACCTGTGGCCGCAGACCCGGCCCGACCAGGCGCCCGGTGCGGAAGCCACCGCCGAGGTCGTCGCCGCCTACGCCCGCCGCGCCGACATCGGCCACCACGTCTGGGCGGATCTACTCACCGGCGCCACCACCCGCATCGACCTGCTCGGCTACGCCTACCCATTCCTCCTAGAGTTGCTCCCCCACACCATGCAACTCATCACCGACAAAGCCACCAACGGCGCCCAGGTTCGGCTCGCGTTCGCCGACCCCGACTGCCCACACGTCACCGAACGCGACAACCTGGAACAGATGGGCGGCACCCTCCCCGGCCGCATCCGCAACGCCCTCAACTTCTGCGAACCCCTCCACCAGGTGCCCGGCGTCCACATCGGCCTGCACACCGTGCACCTGTACAACTCGGTGTTCCGCTTCGACCACCAAATGATCGTCACCCCACACCTGTACCGCGCCCGCGGCTACCAACACCCCGCCCTACACCTACGCGAACTCTCCCCGCACGGCATCTTCGCCGCCCACGCCGACCAATTCGAACAGATCTGGCAAACCACCACCCCCTACCCCACGCACACCCCGTGACCGGCCGCCGCGACCACTACCACGACCCCCACGCCCCCACCCCGAACAGCCTCATCCCCGGCGCCGCCGCCATCATCACCGACCCACACGGCCGCATCCTGCTGCAACGACGCACCGACTCCGGCAACTGGTCCCTCCCCGGCGGCACCATGAACATCGGCGAAACCCTCCAACAATGCGCCATCCGCGAGGTCAAAGAAGAAACCGGCCTCGACATCGCCATCACCGGCCTCCTCGGCATCTACACCGACCCCGCACACGTCATCGCCTACCCCGACGGCGAGGTGCGGCAGGAGTTCACCATCACCTACCTCGCCCGAGCCACCGGCGGCACACTCACCGCCAGCGACGAATCCACCGACCTCCGCTACATCCACCCCACCGAGTTCGACCACATCCCCATCCACGACACCGTCCGACTCCGACTCCACCACCACGCCGAGCACCGCGACATCCCCTACCTTGGATAAGGTCGGCCATCGATGCCAAGGTCGCTGAAGGGCGAGGACGTCTCCCCGGGTTGCCGTCACCGTCGCCGTCAACACCGATAAGTTTCGATGTTGTGCGTTGGCGCTACGCACGAAAGGCCGGGTGAAACGCCATGAACACGTAAGTCACACTACGTGACGGGCTGAAAATCCCACACGTACTATGTGCTAGCCGGCAACACCCCTGTACTCGTACATAACACTGGGTGGGGTACGGGCGCGAAGCGTGGCCCGAAGCCTGCGGGAACAGGGCCACACAACCTAAATCGAGGCGGTCGGACGGTCGGTTACCGATGGTGAGACATTGCAGGTGGGGTGCACTTCCGGAACAGCGATTGCTACACCCGGCGGATTTAAGGGATCGCGCCGCCCGGATATTCTTATCCGTCGCCCCGATGGCTCGATCTATGAAATCAACGTTGGCAAGCAGGCGGCAAGCGGAGCTCCTATTAAGCGAGAGGCACAAGCTATTTCCGACCTTGAAGGAGCTGGAATCGAGATGCACTTTGTGCCCTACAATTGAGGCGTGATGACGAAGATCTCCATTCAGTTCCATGCTGGTCGGGATGAGATTGCTACGTGGGTAGCCGGTTGGGCTCAAGAGTTTGGACTGGCGGTTGCTGTCGAGTCATTTTTCCCCAAGTACAGTGCGCGTTTGTGCAGCATAGACGGTCTTGCTGCCGAACTTGACGGTTTATCCGACACCAGTCGAGTTTCTCTCGGCCTGATGCCAATGGATCTTTCAGCTGCGTCGGCACTCGACTTTATGCGAACGAACCCGAACGTGCTTACGGTGTCTCTCGGAATGCAGTCGCAAGCTGAGCTTCGCGAGGCCACGCTAAGTGCAATGACAGATGATAGTGAAAGCATCAGAATATGGCAGGCGATACGGGTTAGGCTTAAAGGGTCGCTGCTCAGCGGCTCTACCGTCGTTAACCCCACTTTCGGGGCAGGGCAGCGTACAAAGGGACACTACTATTCCGCTGGTGCCCGGGAGCTGGCTAAGCGCGGAGTTCGTCTGCTAGCTCCTGCGGGTTGGAATGAGTACCGACTGGACGATTGAGTCTCCAGAACATGCACGCCGCGAACTGGTGCGCCGGTTCATTGGATGCCAGGATTACGCTGTGTAGTCGATGGGTGTCCGCGGCCGCTGGCGTCTGGTGACGTTGCCGTCATCGTTGCCGTCAGCCGGACGCCTCATCCAACCGTATAGCTGGCGTGTCGGGGTCGCGTCCCATTCCGGGGTCGCTGTGGAGGCTGGTTGGGGAGTTTCGTCTCGCCTACGCTCGGTTGGGCCATCGGGGCCGTGAGTAGATGGCGCGGCGTTGGTGGCGTGCGCGCGGGGCCGTAGGCATGTAGCGCGTGCGCGCGGCCCGGCGTCACCTACAGCCGGGCCGTTCTTGATTTAGTGAAGCAGTTTTGGACCAAACCCCACTTCGTGCGTCGCCTACTACTGGTTGCTTCTGGACAAGCTTCGGTCGTCTTGGCTGCTCTGGGTGGCGCGGTGGCGGGTTGGGCACCGTCAGGTGCCCACCCGGCGGCGTCGGCGTCGGCGGGACCACGCAGTGGGCTCCGGGTCAAGGGGCGCCCGTAGGACGGTCGCAGGCGGCGCGTAGCGCCCCTTGAGGCCGGAGGGGTGACCCTCATATGCTCGCGCCGCCCATACGTCGTCGTTTGCGGCTGGACCGGCTGTCTAAGACGAGGGTGTCGAGGACGCCAACTGGGACGCTCCTGGCGCCTTCGGCCTGCCGTGGCGTGCGCTGGTGTCCGTGTTGCCGTCAACCAGGTCCTGCACCGAGGGCCGACACGGTTGAGGTCGATGAAAGTCCAGGTCAACGACATGCCACCGTGGGTCACTCTCCGCGCTGGCCGCGAGAATTCCACACGTACTATGTGCTAGTCGGCAACACGCCGGTCCTCGTACACAATACGGGGGGGGGAGACGACAGCTGGAATCCCGCCTGGGGTCCTAAACCGGACTGGAACCCGGAGACGCGGATGACGATGGATATCGTACCCCCCGCGGAAATCAAGCTCAAAATAAATCGTTCGATGATGCGATTCATGAGGCTGAGAGGAGATCGGCAGGACCCTTTCGCCAGCTGAGAGGCGATCGGTGCACGAAGCGATCACTAAGCAGGGATACGGCTATCACCAAATTGTTGACGAGGCCGTGGGACGTTTTAGGAGGGGGGCGTACTGAATGTCGGAAGCCGCCGAACTGATCCGATCGATGATCGGCCTTGGCCTGTCAGGCATTGGCAGGGCCCTAAATATGGGAGTGTTCTCCTTCGGGGCTGACGTGGCCTGGGTTGAATCAGATACGGGGGCCTCTCCTACGGGAAGTGAGTACGCAATCCATGCACAATGTCCTTTTAGGCTGACGAGAGGGGGTCGTATTTTGGTTGGATCCAATGACGTCCTGCCTTCCCGTGAGGTCATGACCGATTCCATCGGTCGCGATCCCGAAAAGGAATCCGTAACCGCCTTCGACGTTGTCGCTGATCGTATTGTCAAAGCAACCCGGTCATCCCCGCTCGTCGTCCGTGATGTAAGAATCACAAAGTCGGGTGATCTGCGTGTAGACCTATCGGATCGGGTCGCGATAGAGGCATTTCCGGCTAGCGGCAGCCCATCTGAGGCGTGGCGGCTCTTCAGGCGAGGGGAAGAACATTTGGTGTTTCCCTCGGACTTCGATGTGTAGTAGGTTAGCTCGCAGTTATCGAAAATGCGCCTGATGGAGTAGCCGTAATGGGCGCTTGATCGGATTAGCGTGGCCGCTATGCCTGTCCCTGATGGAGGCAACGCCGAAGTTCGACGCCGTTTGCGAGGAGACGCTCCACGGTCTACAACCCTACCGTCGCCGACATCCACACGTACTATGTGCTCGCCGGCAACACCCCGGTCCTCGTCCACAACGAGGGTGGCGACAGCTTGAACCCGTGGAGCAATTCGCGGGAATGGACACAAGGTCGCGTACCTACAAGTGGCGGCCCTGAGAACGGTGTCCTCTATCGGCGAGGGGCTGGCGGCGCTATTGTCGACTGGGGTGTGTATAACGAGAGGGGGAACCTTCGGTATCGGGTAGATCTTTTCGGTGCCGCACATGGCGGTGTAGAGACTCCTCATTGGCAGCCTTATCGCGAAAACACAAATCCGAAGACCGGAAAGGTATTTGCACAGGAAACGGGTGAAGCGTTTTCGGGTGCAGGCCCAGTGGGAGAACCGCCCTGTGGTTTCTGATAAGCAATTCCTTCGGTTTTTTTGATTTGAATGGGAATCCGCCACGGATTGTGGAGTAGCGAAATGACTGATGTAGACGACCTCCTTCTGCTAGCTGAGTCGCAGTCCTGGCAGGACCGTAGTCGGGCTGGCCAGGGGCTTGTCGCTCGCATCGGGGAGCCTATGGTTGATGCAGTTGTCCTTCAGTTGGTATTGGATCCGAAGGACACCGCTGTAACCACCGCCACGGCCGACGCGCTTTTGGGTCGGGGGGATCTCGCGTCTTGGCGGATATTTGCGCGCGCATGGACGGTAGCTGCGAAAATGCCGACTGAAACAAATCATATAGATCATCTCGTCAGTTGCTTGAATGGCGCCATGTATGCCGCGAGCATGAATTCCGAGACGGCCGATACCATGATGGAGATCGTAGGACAGCTCTCCGCCGACGAAGATGAGACGGTGAAGCCCGCGGCAGAAGAGCTTCGCAATTTGGTATCCGAAGGGCTGTGATCGCAAGTATTAGGCACATAGGTAGGGACGGGAGCTTGCCTGTGTCGGTCTTCCCGATGAGATTGGTGGGGATGCTGCTACGTGACCGTCCGGAGGTTACTGTTGACGATCACTGTGCGTGACGGTGGGGTGTCGAGGTCTGCCGTGGTCTGTTCGGGTTGCCGTCACGGTTGCCGTCAAGATTTGCCTCGCATCTTTAGACGTCGATTGGTGCCCACCGGTCCGGTTGCAGGTCGGCCGTAGGTGATGGGATCTTCGGTGGCGTGCCGCGTAGCGGTTCGGCGTCGATCGCCGGTTGCTGGCCGTTGGTTGACCCGCGAAGCGATCGTCACGGCCCTGCGTCGCCGCAGATGGCCGCGTGTTGATGGGCGGTTCGGTGTTGGTGGGCGTGCACGCGGGGCCGTAGGCCTTGAGCGCGTGCGCGCGGCCCGGCTTCGGCCGGGCCGTTCTTGATTAAGTGAAGCAGTTTTGGACCAGACCTACTTCGCGAGTCGCCTTCTATTGGTTGTTTCTGGACAGGCTTCGGTCGTCTTGCTGCTCTGGGTGGCGCGGTGGCGGGTGGGGCGCCGTCAGGTGCCTGCCCGGTGTCGGCCTCTGCGGGGCCACGCAGTGCTCCGGGATCAAGGGGCGCCTGTAGAGCGGTCGCAGTCGGGCGCGTAGCGCCCTTAGGGCCAGAGGGGCGCCCCTCGTATGCTCGCGCCGCCCATACGTCGTCGTTTGCGGCTCGACCAGTTGTCTAAGAAGAGGGTGTCGAGGACGCCCAACTGGGACGCTCCTGGCACCTTCGGCCTGCCGTGGCGTGCGCTGGTGTCTGTCCGTGTTGCCGTCACTGTTGCCGTCAACCAGGTCCTGTGCCGAGGGCCGACAGGGTTGCGGTCGATGAAAGTCCAGGTCAACGACATGCCATCGTAGTCACTCTCCGTGCTGACCGTGAGAATGTCACACGTACTATGTGCTCGCCGGCAACACGTCGGTACTTGTACACAACTGTGCAGATTGGCGCCCGGATACCGGGGGGAAGCTTCCGGAGGCTTGGGGGATAGTAAGGCAAATAGAAAGGGTGTGGGTCGTCGCTGGCAGGATCCGAAGAATCAGGGCAACGGAGTTAGGATTGATCAAGGCAACCCGAACTCACCCTTCCCGAGTCAACGGGTCGACCATGTGATTGTACGAGTTGATGGCAAGGTGGTTGGACGAGATGGTAAACAGATCAACGGTTCCATCGACGATGATCCCACGAACGCGCATCGTTCAGTGAGTGGAAAAACTGGTCGTCTTGGAATCGACCATGAGTGAAATTCGATTTCCCGAGATGCGGCATGAGATAGTTCGGGCCGTGAAAGCCCTGGCAGACCCGGCGTATCAGTGGTCTGCGTGGATCCGACGCGAACTGCCTCCCGGCAAGTATGACGAGTTCACTCATCGTATACACATTCTGTACGATGATACGCAGGTACTGGAAGATCCGGACGCCGCAATCGGCGCCTACCTAAGATCTCAGAAGGAAGCCAAAGCGATGCGATGTCTGGCCCAAGCAATCGATTCGTTATTCGATGAATTGGGCACAGATCTTTCCGACGAGGAATATTTACGGGCACCGGGCTGGGCGGCGATCGTGGATGCCGCAGGTGCGGCGCTCTCAACCCTGAGGGCTAATGGTTAACGTGATTGCGTCGATGCAAGTTGGCGCTACACACGAAAGGCCAGGTGAAACGCCATGAACACGTAAGTCACACTACGTGACGGGCTGAAAACCCCACACGTACTATATGGTAGCCCATGCCACGCCTATCCTTGTACATAACTGCGGCCAGGCTGCTCTGCCTGAGTCGGGACGCGAACCACCGAACGTCGGTCCGATTCTTTCCAGAAGGCCGTGCCTGGCGAAGAGTTCAACATGGTCCTGTCTCAGGGGCAGCCGGCAAGCCGTCCCGGCGGCTTCGGCACCTTCGACGATATTCCAAATAGGCATACGCAAGGAATCAATTAGCGATCCGCAGCGACTGGAAGCCGGACGTTTCCGTGGCGCAGAGATATCGAATTCCCGGCGGTGATCCCATCAGGATTCAGGAAAGTATGGTAGGACCGCAGTATGATCCTGGTGCCGGACGTATTCTACTCGGTGGCGGTAGCCAGCTTGAAATTCTCAACTACACGGACCTCGCCAGGCTCATCCCCGTGGGTGCTCCGGTGGCGCTGTCGCCCTAAGGTGGTGGTAAATTTTGAGTTCCGAGATAGATGTTGAATGGAGCGAGGGTGGTTGCAATGTGACGTGGCGTTGCCATGGGCTCAGAGTGGAAAAGAACTTCCCTTGTCCGCCGAGTAGTGTCGCTGTTTGGTCGGAACCCCTAAGTGTTCTCGTTGTAGAGCCTATTGTTAATAGTGGACGACTAGACAATGCGATCGTATTCGAACCAAGCGGAACGGAGCGCTTGCGCCTTGCACCTCCAGCAGTAACCCCTGAATCGTCGTGGCGGCTGGGATATTACGCTGTCTTCGTTAGTAACGGTGTGCTAACAGTGGTTTTTTCAACGAGGGTGGGCGACTATTGGGGCGTGCCGGACCTCGTAACAGGTGAACTCCGGGAAGTCGTGGAGTGGCGGTAGTCCACCCTGAGCTTCGGCGTCAACATTTACTCCCACGTCCGGTTCTGAAACACCACTTCCTCGAATCCCAGCGCACGTTCAAGTCGACCAACCCGACGACGGCCACGACAACAGTTCCGATGGCTGAACCCCAGCAGCTGTCGGTGCGCCCTGCCGGGGCTACGCCTACCGGCTGGGCGGGCGGTGGTGGGCAAATCCGCCTATCAGTCGGCCGCGCCGAATGACGCTGCTGCTCGGTGGTGGCTGGGACCTAGTGTTGGCGGTTTCGATGTGACCGCAACGCGCCTACCCAATCCGGGTCGCGTCGATGATGGTGGTTGTGCGTGCCGCACGGAGGGCGGTGATCACCACGGTCGATTCGGTATAGCAATTTTGAGCCGGATATCCTGTACCATGCACGTCCACCGGTCAATCCAGCGTGTTTCGGACTGTTGATGGGCGGGTGGTGCGGTGGCAGGGCTGGCGCCGTCAGGTGCCTGCCTGGTGGTGTTGGCGGCAGGGGCTGTAGAGGTCTCTGGGTCAAGGGCCGCCCGGAGGGTGGTCGCATTAGCCCTTGAGGGCCGGTGGGGTAGCTTCGTGGCCTCGCGCCACCCGCCCTGAGCCTGCTGCTGGCGATACTCGCTGCGAACCACGCCCGTGCGTGTTTGGAAGATGGCGGGAGGGATCATGGAGAGGGATGCAAGTCTGATGGAAATGTTACGCTACCTGGATGATCCCGAATCGCCAGAAGCGCCGGCCGATTATAGCTTGACCAAGGCTGCAGCTTCATTCGACCGCTTGGCACTGCAGATTGAATCTCGCTTTTCGGTAGTGTGCAAAATTGATCGACGTATCCAGGATTCCGCCCAGCATGGGCGAATCGAAGTGCCAGCTAGGGCGACGATATGCGGGACGAGGATCGTTGTTTTGGTCAGCAAATTTAGCCCACTGGCCATGGTGGCAGCCGATAACCCCGGCGTCTTTTTGGGTACGGATGAGGCGCGCACTGAAGGTAAGTTTGATATGATTGATCTGGATAAGACTGAGCAAGCACTTGCCCGGTCGGGCTATTTGTCGATTCCGGAAGAAATTCTTACAGAGCGCTACGATGGACCGACTCTCCTGCAGTTTCACGGTTCCGGAGAGCCGAGCTGGTGGGACCGGTTCTTCGGAACTTTTTGATGGACCTAAGAGTCACCGTTGTATCGATTAGGTGCAGCAGCTTTTAACCCAGTGGCTCCGTCGGCGGCGGGTTCGCTCCGCCGGGGCCTCGGGGCTGCGACATTTCCTCTCCGGCCGCACGGTCCCGCGCGGTTCGGTGCGGTGCGTGACGAGGATTACGTTGCGGGAGTTCCGTGATGGCGCGGGTCGGGTGCTGGACGGGGTTGAGCGCACCGGTGAGCCGGTTGTCATCACTAAGTACGAGCGACCCGTGGGCCGTGGGCTCTGGAGTCGCTCGGATGGCTCTGAGCGTGTCCTCGGCCTGCTCTCCGACCCCTACCGCAGAGCTCGACCGAGATACGCGATGGGTCCGGGCTTCGATTGCATGTCGGTGACTGCCGGATCCCCTAACGCCTCGACGGCGACTAGTTGACTATTCACGCCGCTGGACACCGCAAAGACGTCGTCGCCAATCTCGGTCCGGCGGCCTTGTCCCGGGATCGGGTGCACTGGCCTTCTTGTCGCGTCAGGTTGCAGCGGTCATGGCGAGAAGACGTTGACGGGCTGCGCCCGCATCGCGCGTACCGCCTCGCCCGCGAAGAGACAGGCCGCTTGGTGCCCGGAGCCGATCTCGACCAGCACCGGGTCGGTCTGGGCGCAGTCAGGTCGGGCCTGCGGGCACCGCGTCCGAAACCGGCAGCCGGTGGGCGGGTCGATCGGGCTCGGGACATCACCGGCCAGGATGATCCGCTGACGACTACGCTGCACCGGCGGGTCGGCCACCGGCACCGCCGACAGGAGAGCGGCGGTGTAGGGGTGGGCGGGCTCCCGCCAGATCTGCGCCGGGGTGCCGCTCTCCACGATCCGGCCGAGGTACATCACGGCCACCCGATCGCTCATGTGCTCGACGGCGGCGAGATCGTGCGCGATGAAGAGGTAGGTCAGCCCGAGCTCTCGCTGCAGCCCGCGGAGCAGATTCATGATCTGCGCCTGCACACTCAGGTCCAGGGAGGCGATCGGTTCGTCGAGGACGATCAGGTCCGGCTCACCGGCGAGCGCCCGGGCGATGCCCACCCGCTGCCGCTGGCCGCCGGAGAGTTCGTGCGGGTGCCGTTCGGCGAGGTCGCGACGCAGGCCGACCAGGTCGAGCAGTTCGGCTACCCGGTCCCGCCGGGCCGCGCCGCTGGCGGCGAGCCGGTGCACGGCCAACGGCTCGGCGATACTCGCCCCGACGGTGTGCCGCGGGTCGAGGGATGCCTGCGGATCCTGGAACACCATGGCGACGCGGCGGCGCAGCCGGCGCAACCGCCGCCGCGACCAGCGGGTCACGTCCTGCCCCGCCACCTGGACCGTGCCGGCGGTCGGCTCGACCAGGCGCAGCAGCGCCAGCCCGGTGGTCGACTTGCCGCTGCCGGACTCACCGACCAGGCCGACGGTTTCGCCGCGGCGTACCTTGAGGGACACCCCGTCCACGGCGTGGACCACCCCCGCCGGGGTGGGGAACCACACCGCCAGGTCGGTCAGCTCCGCGAGCGCGTCGGTGGCCAGGCTCTCCCCGGTCACTAGGGCACCCTCTTCCGTGCGGGCCCGTGGATAGGGCTTGTGGTAGGAACTAGGCGGAAGCCGGGGTGACGGCCTATTTCGGTCGCCCTTCGCGGGCCTCGATGACACTGCCGCCCCCGGCTTCCCCGGAACCGTTGATCGATGACAGAGGGACGCGCCGTAGAGCGCCGGTTAGTGACCGCTCGACCGTCGGTTCCTTCGCCTCCGCCTGGGTCCTGCCTCGTGCTGCGAGTAGGAAGGCGACGGGGTTGTCGCTGGAAGATGGGCCGTTGTTCTTCGTCGGGGTCGACTGGGCCACCACCGAGCACGCCGTGTCTGTGCTGGACCGGGCCGGCGCTAAGGTCGCGGCGTTCACCGTCGAACACACCGCTGCCGGGTTCGCCCGACTGACTGCCCGGCTGGCCAAGCTCAGCGGCACCGAGTCGATACCGGTGGCGATCGAGCGTCCGGACGGGCGCCTGGTGGACGCCCTGCTGGAAGCCGGGCACCCGGTGATGCCGGTCAAACCGAACGCGATCAAGACCTGGCGTGAGGCCGAGGTGCTCTCCGGCGCCAAGTCCGATCCCGGCGACGCGCACGTAATCGCCGACTACCTGCGAGTACGCATCCACCGGCTGCGCCCAGCGGTCCCGTACTCGGGATCCACCAAGGCACTGCGGACGGTGACCCGGACCCGGGACGACCTGGTGGATGCCCGGGTGGCCGCGGTCAACCAGCTCGCCGCGCTGCTGGACACGCACTGGCCCGGCGCCAAGGCGATCTTCGCCAGCCTGTCCTCGGCGATCGCGCTGGCCTTCCTCACGAAGTACCCGACCGCTGCGGCGGCGGCCTCGTTGACCGAGGCACGGATCGCCGCGTTCTGCACCAAGCAGGGCTACTCCGGTAAGAAACCCGCCGCGGTCCTGCTGGCCCGCCTGCGCTCGGCGCCGGCCGGCACCACCGACCCCGACCTGTGCGAGGGAGTACGCGCGGCAGTGCTGGCCCAAATCGGCGTCATCAACGCGCTCAACACCGCGATCAAGAACCTCGACCGCGTCATCGCCGCCACGATGGACACCCACCCCGACGGGAAGACCTTCCGGTCCCTCCCCCGCGCCGGCACCGTCAACGCCGCCCAAATCCTGGCCGAATGGGGCGACGCCCGCGCCGCGTTCGAGCACCCCGACGCCATCGCCGCGCTGGCCGGGATCACCCCGGTCACCAAAGCGTCCGGCAAACAACGCGGCGTGTCGTTCCGCTGGGCCTGCAACAAACACCTCCGCCAAGCGATCACAACCTTCGCCGACAACAGCCGCCACGCCAGCCCCTGGGCCGCCGACATCTACAACCGGGCACGCGCCAGCGGCAAAGACCACCCCCACGCCACCCGCATCCTCGCCCGAGCCTGGGTCCGCGTCATCTGGCGCTGCTGGAAAGACAACACCACCTACAACCCGACCCTGCACGGCGGCAACCAACACCACACCAAACAGCAGCTCGCGGCCTGACTTCGATCTAGAGGTTGACACAGGGGATGTCATCGGTCCTCCCCGGTGGGCTGGCGCGGATAGAAGGTCCGGACCTGGTGCCCCGCCGATACCGGCACCAGTGGTGGCAACTCCCGCTCGCAGCGACTGTCTCCCCGAACCGAGCAGCGGGGCCAGAACGCACACCCCTCGGGAAGCTCCAGCGGGCTGGGGGGCGTCCCCGGGATGGTGACCAGTTCGGTGACGTTCGCGTCCGGGTCCGGCCGCGCCGCGAGCAGCGCGGCGGTGTACGGGTGCGCCGGTTCGGCGAAGACGGCGTCCACCGCCCCCTGCTCGACGATGCGACCGCCGTACATGACAGCCACCGTGTCGGCGAGCCCGGCGACGACGCCGAGGTCGTGGCTGATCCAGACGACCGCGGTGCCGAGGCGCCGCTGCAGGTCGGCGACCAGCTCGACGATCTGGGCCTGCGTGGTCACATCCAGAGCAGTGGTGGGCTCGTCGGCGATCAGCAGATCCGGCTCGCAGACCAGAGCCATGGCGATCACCGCGCGCTGGCGCATCCCACCGGAGAGCTGGTGCGGGTAGGCGTCCACCCGGTCGGCGGCGGAGGGGATGCCGACGAGTTCGAGCATCTCGATGGCGCGGGCCCGGGCGGCTCGCCGGGTCAGGCCGAGGTGGACCTCGCTGGCCTCGCCGATCTGGCGGCCCACGGTCAGCACCGGGTTCAGCGAGGTCATCGGGTCTTGGAAGACGAACCCGACGTGACGCCCCCGCATCCGCCGGCGACGTGCCGCCGACAGCGCGGCGAGGTCCGTACCGAGTAGCCGGACGTCTCCGGTGACCCGGGCCGCGCGGGGGGCGAGCCCGGTGGCGGCGAGCACGCTCATGCTCTTGCCGCTGCCGGACTCCCCCACCAGGGCCAGCGTCTGCCCGGCCCGGACCGACCAGTCGACGCCGGCGACCGCGCGGGCCGCTCCCCGGCGGGTACCGATCGTCACGGTCAGGTCCGCGACGGAGAGCACGGTTTCGTCGGTCATCCGGCGTGCCTCCTCGCCTCGCTGACGGTGAGCTGGCGAGGGTCGAGCACGTCGCGGAGCGCGTCTCCGACCAGGTTGAACGCCAGGACGGTGAGGAAGATCGCGGCACCGGGGAAGAAGCCCAGCCACCACGCCTCGGTGACGAATCCGCGCCCGTCGTAGAGCATCCGGCCCCAGGCTGGCTCGGGCGGCGGCACTCCCAGCCCGAGGAAGGAGAGCGCCGCCTCGGACAGGATCGCGAAGGCCAGCGAGAGCGACGTCTGGACGATCAGCGGAGCTGCGATGTTGGGCAGCACGTGCCGCCGCATGATGCGCAGATCCGACGCCCCGGTGGCGACTGCCGCCCGCACGAAGACCTGCTCGCGGACGGAGAGCACCCCGGCGCGGGTAACCCGGGCGAAAATCGGGGTGTAGACCACGCCGATCGCGACCATGGCGGTTCTCAGGCCCGGCCCCAGGACCGCGACGATGGCCACCGCGAGCAGCAGGACCGGGAACGCGAACAACACGTCCATGCACCGCATGAGGATGTTGTCCAGCCACCCTTGGTAGTAGCCGGCGAACAGCCCCAGTGTCACACCCACCAGCAGGGCGATTCCCACGCTGACCGCACCGACCTCAAGCGAGACGCGGGCGGCGACCAAGACCCGGCTGAGTACGTCCCGACCGATTTCGTCGGTGCCGAAGGGGTGCGCCCAACTGGGCGGCTGCAGCATCCGGTCGACGTTCACCTCGTTGATGCCGGCGGGGGCCAGCCAGGACCCGGCCAGGCCCGCCACGACCAGCAGTACGAGCACCACACCGCCGGTCACGGCCAACGGGTCGCGGCCCAGCGCCACCAGTGCCCGGCGCGACGTCGAGTCACCGTTTCCGCTCATCGCACCCGAATCCTCGGATCGAGGCGGGCGTAGAGGAGGTCCACCAGGAGGTTGACCAACAGGAACAGCGCCGCCACGAGCAGGATCGCCCCCTGGAGCACGGGATAGTCCCGGGCCTGCACCGCGTCGTAGGTGAGTCGGCCCACCCCGGGCCAGGCGAAGAGCACCTCGATCACGATCACGCCGCCGAGCAGGCTGGCCAGTTGCACCGCCACGACGGTGACCACCGGGATCAGCGCATTCCGCAGGACGTGCCGCACCACCACCACGCGGGTGGGCAGCCCCTTCGCCTCGGCGGTGCGGACATAGTCCTCAGCGAGCACCTCCAACACGGAGGATCGGATGAACCTGGTCAGGATCGACGCGGTGACCAGGCCGATCGTGACCGCCGGGAGAAAGACGTGCGACGCCCAGCCGACGGGATCCTCGGTGAGGGCCACGTACCCCGAGGGCGGAAACCAACCCAGCACCCCCGCGAAGAGCAGGATGCCCATGATGCCCATCCAGAAGTCCGGTACCGAGACCCCGAACTGGCTGAACACCCGCGCGGCGTGGTCGAACACCGAGCCGCTCCGCAGGGCCGAGAGCACCCCCAGTGGGAAGGCGACCAGAAGCGCGAAGACGACCGCGGTGATCGCCAGGGAGAGCGTCGCGGGCAGTCGCTCCAGCACGATCGCGGTCACCGGCCGACCGCTGCGGAAGCTGACCCCCAGATCACCGGTCAACGCCTGCCCGACGTAGCTGGCGTACTGCACCGGCAGCGGCTGGTCCAGTCCCGCCCGCGAGCGCAGCGCCTCGTACGTCTCGGGGTCGAAGCGGGTGCCGAGCGCCACCCGCACCGGATCGCCGGGGACGAGTTGCAGCAGCAGGAACACCACCAACGTCACACCGAGGAGGACGATGCCGGACTGGAGCAGCCGGCGCAGGAGGAAGCGGGTCACCCGGAGTGACCCGCCAACTCAGTGAGCATCACCAGCAAGGTCCCGCCACCTCACTGGGCAAGATCGACGTCACGGAACCGGATCGCCCGGTCGGCGCGGACCTCGTAGCCGCTGACCTGCGGCGACCAGCCCTGCACCACATCCGGGTTGTAGAGGTAGAGGTAGCTGGCATCGTCGACGATCTGCTTGGCCGCCTGCTCGTACTGCTGCTTCCGCGCGGCCTGGTCAGTCTCGGTCCGGGCCTGGTCGAGCAGGTTGTCCACGGCCGGGTTGCGGTATCCGTGGAAGTTGAAGGTGCCGGCGCTGTGGTGCTGGGCGTAGTAGAACTCGTCGGGGTCGATGTTGCCCAGCCACCCGAGCATGAACGAGTCGAAGTTCCCCTTGCCCTGCTCGTCGAGCCACTGGGCGAAGTCCAGCGTACGGATCTTGACAGTGATGCCGATCTCCTTGAGCTGCGCCGCGATGACCTGCGCCGCGGTCACCGTCTCCGGGTACTCGTTGGTGACCATCAGATCCATGGTCAGGTCGGTCCCGCCGGCCTCGGCCAGCAGCTTCTTCGCCTGGGCCAGGTCCTGCTGGTACGGCGTGTAGTCGTAGTAGTAGGCACTGTCCTTCGGGATGGCGGTCTGGTTGACCGTCGCCAGCCCGAACTTCGCGGCCTTGGTGATCGCCGCCCGGTCCAGCGCGAAGGCGATCGCCCGGCGCACGTTGACATCGTCGTAGGGCTTGCGAGCCTGGTTGAGAGCCAGGTACCAGTAGTCGCTCGACGCCGCGGAGCGCACGACGAGGTCGTCGTCCGCACGAAGCGCCGACACCTGCTGCGGCGGCAGGTTGTCGGTCCACTGCACCTCGCCGCCGCGCAGGTTCTGCAGGGCCACCGTCGGGTCCTGCACGAAGGTGAAGGTCACCCCGTCCAGCTTGGGCTTCGTGCCCCAGTAGTTGTCGTTGCGCACCAGCTTGGTGCTGTCCCCGGCGCGGTAGGAGGAGACGGCGAACGGGCCGCTACCGATCGGCTCCGTCTTCGCCGCCCCAGATTCCACGTTGGACTTCTTGACGATCGCCATCCCCTTGAAGCCACCGAGGCTGGCGAGCAGGTTCGGGGTGGGCGCGGTCAGCTGCACGACGACAGTGCCCGGATCCGGAGCCGTCACCGACTCGACGGTGGCGAACCGGTACGCGGCGTTCAGCTCCTCGTCGATGATTCGGTTGTACGAGTAGACCACGTCCTCCGCCGTCAGCGGGGATCCGTCGCTGAAAGTCACCTCCTCACGGATGGTGAACGTCCAGGTTAGTTGGTCATCGCTGGTAGTCCACTCGGTCGCCAGGGCCGGCTTCATCGCCAGGTTCGCGTCCGGCTCGACGAGCGTGTCGTAGACATTCTCGAGGACCTGGAAGCTGGGGTAGGCCGAGGTGTGGTGTGGGTCCAGTTGGTCCGGCTCCCCACTGATCGCGGCGGTGAGGATCCCACCGGCGCCGGTCTGCCCCCCGTCGACCGCGACGCCCTCCCCGGCGCTGCAACCCGCCAGCAGACCGAACGTCAGGGCGAGCGCGACACCGGCCCCCCGGAATCTCTTGCTGGACATGGTCCCCCCTGTGGACTCTTCCCGGCAAAGTGAACGATCATGTGAGTCTCACCCTCGAGCCGGACCATGTCAAAAATTTTGGGTGAATGCCTATTTGGGGGGGATGCCTACCCGACACCGGTGGTCAGCTGTCGGTCGCCACCCCCGGAACCGGGTCCAGCAGGGAATCCTCCGGACCCCAGCTACCCGCCGGGTACTCCCGCAGCGGCACCGCCCCCGCCCGCCAGCAGTCGAGCACCGGCGCGATGATCCGCCAGCAGTCCTCGGCGGTGTCCCCCCGGACCGACAGCGTGGGGTCGCCGTCGAAGGCGCCGCGGAGCACCTCCCCGTACGGCGGCAGACCCCCCGGGCCAAAGTCGGCCACCAGGTGTGCCTGGCCCAGTTCCAACGGGTTCCCGGGGCCGTTGATGTTCACGTCGAGGCCGAGCCGGTCCGGGCCGAAGCCGATCCGTAGCCGGTCGGGCTGGTCGTACCCGATCAGTCCGGACGGCACCCGGGGCGGTTGCTTGAACGTGACCACGGCCTCCTTGCGGCGGGCCGCGAGCCCCTTACCGGTCCGCAGCCGGAACGGCACGCCGGCCCAGCGCCAGGTGTCGACGCTGAGCACCACCTCGGCGAACGTCTCGGTACCCCGGCTCGGGTCGACACCGGGCTCGTCGGCGTATCCGGCCAGCCGTTTCCCGTTGAGCTCCCCCGCCGCGTAGCGACCCCGACGGCTCCAGGTCTTCGGGTCGTCCGCCCACACCCGGGTGGCCCGCAGCACCTGCGCCTTCCGGCCCCGCAGGTCCCGGGCATCGAGGGTGGGCGGGGCGTCCATCGCGATCAACGCGAGAACCTGGAGCAGGTGACTCTGCACCATGTCGATGAGCGCGCCGGCACCGTCGTAGTAGCCCGCCCGGCCGGCGAGTCCCAGCGTCTCGTCAAAGACAATGTCCACGCAGGCCACGTGCGCGGAGCTCAGCATCGGTTCAAAGATCCGGTTGGCGAAGCGCAGCCCGAGGATGTTCATCACCGTGGACTTGCCAAGGAAGTGGTCGATGCGATAGACCTGCTCCTCCGGCACCAGCCGGGCCAGCACCTCATTGAGGGAGCGGGCCGAGACAGCGTCGGTGCCGAAGGGCTTCTCCAACATCAGCCGGGTGCCCGGTGGCAGGCCGATCCGGGTTAGCGCGGCGGCGGCCTGGGCGGTAATCGCCGGCGGCAACGCGAAGAAGATCACGAGTTGGTGGTGACAGTTCGACAACAGCCGGCGTAGATCCTTCTCCTTCGTCACGTCGGCGGGCAGATAGCAGGTGGTGCGGACGAGTTCCTTGACCCGGGGACCGGTCGCGCCCGCCGCGGCGAAGGCGTCCGCCACCCGGCGACGCCAGCGCTCGTCATCCCAGTCCTCCGCGCCGCTGCCGAGCAGGGTGAGATTCGACCGGGCGCCGGGACCGGTGGCCACCAGCCGCCCCAGGCCCGGCAGCAACAGCCGGTCGGCCAGATCACCGCTCGCCCCCAGCAGGAGCAACGTCTGGGGGCGGTGATCCCCCCGATCGGCGGGGTGACCAGCGTGGTCGGACTGCGAGGTCGTCATACCCCCACCATGCCCTGCCGGACCGGTCGGTACGGCCTGGTTCGGCGGGGACCGCCCGCCAGTCACGTCAAGGCCCTCCCGGCCTCCGGCTCGACCGGGGGTAACGAGGTGAGGTCAAGCGTGCGCCGCCCCCGCGGCCAAACCCGCTGGTTCGGCTCCCGGGGGCGGCGTGCCCGTGGTCAGTGGTCGGCGGTCAGCGTTCGGTGCGGTCGGGGATCTCGGTGCCCGACTCCCCCGGCCGAGCACCGATCGACTCCTCAGCGGCCCGCCCACCGGTACTCTCATCACCCAGGGTGAGGTCACTGCGGGGCAGGCCGGCGAGCCCGGCCGGATCCCGGGTGGGCTGCTCGGCCGCCTCGCTGTCCGGTTCGGCCAAGCCGGCCCGGCTTAGCATCTCGACCAACTCATCGTGCGGCATGCGTTCGGTGTCCGCTATCCCGGCGCCACGCGCGATGGACCGCAGGGTAGCCAGATCCTGATCCGCGAAGGTTTCGGCCATACCGCTGGCTTCCCCGACGGGCCGACCAGAAACCTCTCCCGCCCCGCCCACGCTCTCCGCATCCGCCACGCCGGCGGAACCACCCCGGTCGCTCCGCCGGGCCGGGACCTCAGCTCCCCGGTTCCGCGTCCGGCCGTTCCGGCTCACCCCCGCGCTGGTAGCCCGGTTCCCGGCCGTCCTCGGGGCGAAGCCGCGTGCTGGCGAACGCCGCCGTGACCGCCGCGGAGAGCGCCTCGATGTCGTACGGGCCGTGGTGTCGGCGACCGTTGACGAAGAAGCTCGGTGTACCGGAGACGCCGCTCAGATCGGCCGAGTCGACATCCTCGGCGATCCGGGCAGCGCCGCGACGATCGGCGAGGTGTTCCCGGAACCGGTCCAGATCAAGGTCGAGTCGTTCGGCATACCGGAGCAGGTCGGCGGGGCGCAGCTCACCCTGGTTCGCCAGCAGCAGGTCGTGCATCTCCCAGAAGGCCCCCTGCTCTCCCGCTGCCTCGGCGGCCTCAGCGGCAACCTGGGCGTTGGGGTGCACCTCGGTGAGGGGTAGGTGCCGCCAGACGTACCGGATACTGGAGAAGTCGGCCAGCAGTTCCCGGACCGCCGGTTCGGCCTGCCCGCAGTAGGGGCACTCGAAGTCGGCGTACTCCACGACGGTCACCGGCGCCTCGCGTGGACCACGGACATGGTCCCGATCCGGATCGACCGGGACCATCAGGTCGATGATCCCCTCCGCGGCGCCCAGCAGCGCCCGGGACCGCCGCGCCGGGGCAAGCCGGGCGGCGAAACGGAACACCAACCAGGTGGTGAGGGAGGCGCCGACCGTCGCCACCAGAATGCCGACCTTCGCCTCTTCGAGGGCGGGTCCGTGGAGGGCATGGGTGGCGATCAGCAACGCGATGGTGAACCCGATGCCGGAGACGGTGCCGACTCCGATGATCGCGGCCCAGCCGACCGGTGCCCGGAATCGGTTCTGGCTGAGCCGGGGCACCAGCATCGAGGCGATCACGATTCCGGCCGGCTTGCCGACCAGGTAGGCGAAGAGGACGCCGAGGGTAACCGGGGAGGTCACCGCGCGAGCCAGAAGGTCACCGTCGACCACCACGCCGACGTTCGCCAGCGCGAACAGCGGCACGATCAGATAGCTGGCCCAGGGGTGGTAGATGTGTTGCAACCGGTCATTCGGGGACAGTGCCGCGGCGAGCCCCGCTCGCACCGAACTCGCCAGTTGCGGGCTGGGTTGCTCCCGGAACAGCCGGAACCGGTCGGCCGCCTGCCGTAGCTCGGTGCGCGCCGGGACGTAGGCGAAGGTGAGTAGCCCCATCACCAGACCAACCACCACGGGGTCAACCCCCGACTCCGACACCGCCAGCCACGCCGCCACCCCCAGCAGTAGGTACCCCGGCCCCCACCGCACACCGGCCGCGCGGATGAGCAGGACAAGCGCGAAGATGCCCACCGCGACGAACAACGCCGTCGGCGACGGGTGTTCCGGGTAGGCGATCGCCAGTACCACGATCACGATCAGGTCGTCCACGACGGCGACGGTCAGCAGGAAGTTCCGCAACCGGTCGGAGAAGCGGGGGCCGAGGACGGCGAGCATGCCCAACGCGAGCGCGGTGTCGGTCGCCATCACCACGCCCCAGCCCATGGCCGTCGGCTTCCCGGCGTTGAACGCCAGGTAGATCGCGATCGGCGCCAGGATGCCGCCGATCCCCGCCAGCAGCGGCAGCATCAACCGGCGCCGCTCCCGCAGTTCGCCCAGATCGAAGTCACGCCGCACCTCCAGGCCGATTACCAGGAAGAAGAACGTCATTAGTCCGCTGTTGACCCAGAACCGCAGATCGTGTGCGACCTGCCAGCTGCCGACTTGGACGGAGAAGGTGGTGCCCCACAGCGACTCGTACGACGACTCGTCGAGGTTCACCCACACGAGGGCGACCACGGCGGCGGCCAGCAGCACCCGCGCGCTGCCGGTCTCGGTGTGCAGGAACGCCCGCAGTGGGGAACTGCGCCGGCTGGCCCCGGTGCTCCGGGCGGACCACCGCCGCCCACGAGGAATTTCGCCCGTCACGTGAAGATCCTCCCCCACCGAACCGCGGGCTGGCATGATATCGGCAGCCGTCGCACCCGTGGGTTCTCGGGGTGCCGACGCGGCCGAAGCCGCTGAGCTCAGGTCGCGACGTGCCCGCAGCTCACCTGGTTGCCGCCGGCCCGCTTCGCGGCGTACATCGCGCGGTCGGCATCAGCCAGCGACATCCCGAGTGAATGGGCGGCTCCACTGGCGACCCCGACGCTGACCCCCGTCCGCCACGGCGTCAGTCCGCGCACGGCGGCGACGGCCCGACGGGCAACCTGTTCCGCGGCGGCGCAGTCAGCACCGGGGAGAATGGCGACGAACTCGTCGCCGCCCAGCCGGGCCACGAAGTCGCCCCGGCGGACGCTGGTCGTCAGCGCCTGCGCCACCGCGCGCAGCACCTCGTCCCCAGCGGCGTGCCCCTGCGAGTCGTTGATCCGCTTGAAACAGTCGACGTCCAGGGTGAGCACCGCGACCCGGTCGTCGTCGACGGTGCCCGGGTCCGCCAGCTTCCGCAGGAAGTTGTCGAGGCCCCGCCGGTTCGCCACCCCGGTCAGCGGATCGGTCCGTGCCGCCCGCTCGGCCTGCTCGTGCTGCCACCGCAGGACGTCGTACGACTGCATCGACACCGCCGCGTGCAGCCAGCGGTGCCGTTGGCGCCACAGCAGCTCCGCGAGCGCGTCGCCGTAGGTGAGTCCCGGCCCGGCATCGCGTGCACCATTCTTGGCCAGCAACACCGCGTGTGTCCGGTGCAACGCCGCCGACACCAGCCAGGCGACGTCGGATGACAGGTCGACGACGGCCTCCTCGATGACGCGCAGGGCTTCGTCCAGCCGACCGGAGCGGTTGAGCGCGACCGCGTGGAAAGGCCGGCACAGCAGCACCTCCGCCTGCTGCGCGGGCACGCCGAACGCCTGGAGTTGGGCGATGCACCGAGGGATGTCATCGGCCGCGCCGGTCGGATCCCGGCCTTCGGCACGCGCGGACGCCGCGAAGAGTAACCCCAGGTGCCGCCACACCTCCGCCTTCGGCCCTGAGGCCTCCGCCGCCGCCCGTACCGCGTAGTCCTCGGCCGCCGTGAGATGCTGCTCCGCCTCCGCCACCTGGCCGACCTGGTACAGCTCCAGGGCCCACGTCAGGTTACTTTCGGCGAGGTTGCACAGCCACATCGCCCGGTTGCCGTTGTCCGGGTACGTCGCCTGAAGGGTGGATTCGTACGCCGCCTGGAACTGGGGCTCGGCCAGCTCGTACAGGCGCAGCTGCGCGTACCCGATTGCGATCCCGGTGTGGGCGTTTCCCGCGATCACGGGGTCGGGTTCGCCGGCGAGCAGAGCGGTCTCCGCGGTGACCAGATCCCGGAGCACCGCGACGATGTCGTGCTCGCGGATGTCCAGGTCGCCGAGACGCAGCCGCCGGATGGCGCGCAGCGACAGCGCGCACGAACGCCATCCCACGCTGTGCTCGCGGTCGGCGGCGGCCAGCATCAGGTCGGCTGCGGTGACAGCGCCCCGCAGGTCACCCAGTCGGGTCAACGCCACAACGCGCGCGAAGTGCATCGCGGCTGGGCCGTCGCAGATGTCCCCGGTCGGTGTCCGCAGCGCGGACTCGGCGGCCACCAGCACCTGGGCCGCGCCGCCGGCCTGTGCCTCCTCGAGGAGGCACAGGGCCCGGAGGGTGACGTCGTCCATCCGGTCTCCTCAGAACAGCCCGATGCTAGCGGCAACGACCCCGTTTTGGCACCGCAACCATGATCCCGTCGGCCCGGTTCGCGGTCGAGCGACGTCGGATTCCCGTCACTTGGTGCCTGGCCTCGACAAAGCGCCGACGGCGCCGGCTTACGACAGCCCGATGATGTCCCTCGACCGCAGAACCCATCACGGCCGAACATGACCGCCAAGCCCGGGCGGCACCACCACCTCAAGGTCATCCTTTGGGTACGCGTGGTCGAACACCGCGTTAGCGTCACCCTGATCGGGCTTTCCGCACCCGCTGCTCTCGTTGGCGCCACCCTGCCCACGAACCCAGGTACGCCTGGGCCGACGACCCCAACGGCCGCGACTTCCATGGCATCCGACCAGGTGCAGCGACAGGTCGGTAGCACCCGTCAGTCAGCCGCCTGAGACGCGGATCAGTCCGGCGCGCACCCGGCCGCCCGCCGCCGCAACGCGTCGAGGTCGAACACCACGACCGAAAGGCGACTGGTGCGCACCCAGCCCGAGTCACGCAACACACGCAGGGACTTGGTGACGGCCTCCCGTGACGCGCCGATCCAGCCGGCCAGCTCGTCCTGGGACAGCCGGACGGCGACGTGGATACCGTTGTCCACCGGGGTGCCGAACCGTTCGGCCAGTTCCACCAGGCGAGCCGCCACGCGGCCGGTACTGTCCTGGACGCCGAACTCGATTCGTTTGCGGTCGGCGTCACGCAACCGTTCCGCGAGCAGCCGCATGAGTTGGAAGGCGACGCGGCCCTGTTGTTGTAGGTACTCCTGGAATCCGGCCGGTGACATGACGAGTGTGGTGACCGGGTCCAGCGCCTGCACGGTTGCTGAGCGTGGTAGACGGTCTACTGCGGACAGCTCGCCGAGGAGTGCTCCGGGCCCGCGTACCGCGAGCAGGATCTCGGTGCCGGAGGCGCTGTGGCAGGAGGCTTTGACCCGGCCGGCTACGAGGGCGGCGACCCATCCTGATTGGTCGCCTTCGTGGAAGAGGACGTCGCCGCGTTGCCAGTGACGGATGGTGGCGCGTTGGCGGAAGGCGTCACGTTCGCCGTTGGTCAGGGTGCTCCAGAATTCGTTCACTGCTGCACCTGTACTGCGTAGGCCCGGACCAGGCCGGTTCGTCCCTTGACGGTGAGGTCCCCGAGTGGCTCGACCGGGACCTGTGTGTGGGTGGCTCGCCACGTGGAATCGCCGATGACGATCTGGCCGGGGTCGGCCATCGTTTGCAGTCGGGCGGCCACGTTGACCGCGTCGCCCATCGCGTTGAAGCCGCGTAGCTGGTCACTGCCGATGTTACCGACCAGCGCCGGGCCGGTGTTCACGCCGATGCGGAACCGCGGCCAGTCGGGGTGGCCGGCGGCGATCTCGTCCACGGCGCGGCGCATCTGGGTCGCCGCGCGTACCGCTCGTAGCGCGTGGTCGGGCTGCCGGGCTGGGGCGTTGAACAGGGCCAGTAGGGCGTCGCCGACGAACTGCACCACGGTGCCGCCGTTGTCGAGGATGCAGGGAACCGCTACCCCGTGGTAGCGGTTGAGCATGGCCACGATCTCCGCGGGTTCGGCCGCCTCAGAAAACGTGGTGAACCCACGCAGGTCGGCGAAGAGGGCCGTCACCTCGACAACCGAGCCACCCAACGCCGCCTGGTCCGGGTCGGCGATCAACGCGGCCGCGACATCCGGCGACAGGTAGTGCCGAAACAGGGTACCCAGCCGGCGGCTGACCTCCCGCTCCGCCGACAACGCCTGTGCGGCGCGTTCCAGCACCGCGGTCTGCCGCTCGGTCAGCCCGAACCGCTCCCCCAACCCGGCCGCGACCGGGCCGATGTCACCGGTACCGTCACGTTCCCGCTCGGCGAGCGCGGATACCAGTTCCTCCAACGCCGCACTGTACTCGGCCCGAACCGCCCGGATGGTCTGGTCCAACGCCAACCCGTCGAACAAGCCGGCAGACGAACCCTCACGACGGTACTGGACAAACGCGCTGTAGCCGACAAACCCGAACGCCAACGCCAGCAGCACATGCCACTGCCACCACGACAACGCCCACTTGTCGGCCAGCACCACCGTCACCATCGCCTCAGCGAGCAACACGAACGCCGTGATCACACTGATCAACATCGCCGACGGCTGACGCCGATACAGCAGGAAGTACCGCACCGCGGCGACCAACAGCAACGCCACCGACACGGGCGCCAACCAGGCTAGCCACGCGTCCTCCACCGCCGGGTCCGGCCGATCCGACAACGGCGGCATATCCAGCAACGACACCACGCCCCACAGGGCGAGGATCACCGCCAGCTCACCCCAGAAGACATGCCGCGCGCGTAGGATCGCCGCGCCCCGCCGGCCATCCAACGGCAGCGACGAGGCCACCGCGAACACGGCGGCGAAAGCCAGCCCCACCGGTTGCGCCAACTCGAACCCGAGATTCGGATGCTCCACCAGCACCTGCGGCGTGGCCAACCCGTGCAACACAAAAAACCCGGCGCTGGCCACAAACGCCAATGACACGAGGAACAGTCGCGCGTCATGCCGCCGATGCGCCGCCGCGCTGACCATGACGCCGAGCACCAGGTTCACCAGCGCCACCGCAACGATCAAATAGAAATGACCCAACGGGTCATGCCAGTGCACATCAGCCTGCGGACGCGCCACCAGCAGCCACAACCCCAGAAGCGGCAGCGCCATGTGAAACACCCAGACCAGAGCCCGCACCGGCACCGCAACCTGGCGGCCTCGACGACGAGCCGGCCGCGGACGACGCCACCGCCGAGCCAACGAAACGGGAGACCCGGTCAGCTGTCGCCACACACGCTCACCATACGTGCCCCACAACACCCACCACCCGACGGCTATGGGTACTAGTACGCAGACTGGCGCGCCGAACGAGCGTTGACTACCCAGCGTGAAACCCACTCCGCTGTTAACACTGCTCGGCGGCGTCACGCTCGGCGCGGTTGTGCTCGCGCTCAGCGTGCACGCCACCGGTGGGAACGACGAGCCACCAGTCCCGGCCGCCGCCCCCACCGCCACCGCCGTCGCGGGAGCATCCGCCGCACCATCGCCATCCCCGACCCAAACACCCATCAACGCCACCTGGGCAGGACGACTGACCGCCGGCACACTCGCGATCTCGGTACAGGACGGCGTCGCGGTGGCCTACCTGTGCGACGGTGCCGCGATCGAGGCGTGGCTTCAGGGCACCGCCGCGGGCGGACGACTCGACCTGGCTGGCCGTGCCGGCGAGACGCTCAGCGGCACGTTCGGCGAGGGACAGGCCAGCGGCCAAATCAAGATCGACGACCAGGTCCTACCGTTCACCGTGACAGCGGTCACAGCGCCGTCCGGCCTCTACCGGGCCGCCGCGACGGTGCGCGGCGCGCAGGTCGACGGCGGGTGGATCGTGCTCGCCGACGGCACCCAGGTCGGCCTGGTCACTGTGGACGGAATCGCCCAACCCGCGCCACCACTGGACACCGCCACCGGCCGGGTCACCGTCGACGGCGATGTGCTCACCCCGACCCGCCCCAGGGAGTTGTCGTGACCACCCGCAACGAGATTACGACGGACCGCACCGTCGACGAGGGCGCGGGGCGCACTGGCGGCACCAGCCAGCTGACGCTGCTCGGTGTCCCGTTCCTGATCGGCGCCACGGTCGCGGTGACCCTCGGGGTCTACGGCGGTCTGCACGAGCCAACCGGTGTCGCGGTGAACGTGGGCGGCTTCTCCAGTCCACAGACAGTCAAGGTGTGGCTCGCCACCGGCGTGGCCGTGCTCGCGGTGACTCAGCTGCTGTCCGCGCTGTCGATGTGGGGCAAACTCGGCTCACTGGCTCCCAGTTGGGCCGCACTCGTACATCGTTGGTCGGGGCGACTGGCGTTCCTGCTCGCTGTCCCCGTGGCGATCCACTGCCTGTACGCGCTCGGTTTCGCCACCTACGACCTGCGCGTCGTGGCGCACGGGCTGCTCGGCTGCTTCTTCTTCGGCGCCTTCACGGTCAAGATGCTCGCCCTACCGAAGCCGGGCCTGCCTGGTTGGGCCCTGCCGGTGCTGGGCGGCACCGTGTTCACCGCCCTGATCGCGCTGTGGTTTACGTCATCGTTCTGGTACTTCACCACGATCGGAGTCACGCTGTGAGCGAATCGAGGACGGCCGCCGGCAGGCCCGGTGGCGAATTGGCCGGAAACGCCCGGCCGGCAACCGAGGTCGGCAGCAAGGTGCACGGCCCCGACGGCCTGGGCCCAGAAGTGACCACCTGCCCCGACCTACCCGACGGTCAAAACCGCGGGCGACCAGGAGGATGCACATCGCGGCGACGGTGGCTGGCCGGGGTGGGCGCGACCGGGGCGGTCATCCTGAGCGGTTGTGCCACCTACGGCAACTCCGCGCCGGCCACGAATGGCGGCGGGAACACCGGTGGTGGTGACGGCACAGCAGCGGGCGGCGACGCGCCGGACGCGGCCAGCGGTGGGCAGGTGCTGACACAGGCAGCCGAAGTCCCGGTCGGCGGCGGCATGATCCT
Source organism: Salinispora pacifica CNR114 (assembly GCF_000514775.1). Classification (GTDB taxonomy): domain Bacteria; phylum Actinomycetota; class Actinomycetes; order Mycobacteriales; family Micromonosporaceae; genus Micromonospora; species Micromonospora pacifica. The sequence continues at coordinate 101,295 of NZ_AZWO01000014.1, forward strand.
CGCCGACGCCGGCGTGGTCATCACCCAACCGCAGGAGGGCACGTTCAAGGGATTCTCGGCGACCTGTACGCACCAGGGCTGCACCGTGGCCGAGGTGTCCGACGGGACGATCAACTGTCCTTGCCACGGCAGCAGGTTCTCGGTGGCCGACGGCTCCGTGGTGGGCGGGCCAGCTCCGCGCAGCCTCGACCCACGTGACCTCGTCGTCGAGGGCAGCGACATTCGCCTGGCCTGATGAGCTGCGCACTGCGGGCCGTGCAGATCCCTGATTCGGGCGGGCGCCACCCAGGGCGCCTGCCGTTTTGGCAGGCGCCTGGGGGCACGAGGAGAGCACGACGATGACGGCATCGGAGACGGCAGCGACGGGCGTGATCGAACGGACAGCGCAACTGGTGGACCACGCCCTGCGTGCCTGTGAGGCTTACCAACGCGCAGACCTCGCCACCCGGCTGCGGCAGGCCCGGCGCCGCCTGTACGCCACCGACGTGCACGTGGTGGTGGTCGGCGAGTTCAAGAAGGGGAAGAGCTCCCTGGTGAACGCGCTGGTCGGCACTGATCTGTGCCCGGTTAACGACGGTCCTGCCACCGCGGTTCCCACCCAGGTGCGCTATGGCGAACAGGTGGCCGCGGTGTTGCTGCGCGAGGGTGAACCGCCGGCACGGGAACCGATCGCAGTGGAGGACATCCGCGGACACGTGGTGGAGACCGATGCCGGGTCTGGTTCCACGCCGCCACGCGCGATCGAGGTGAGCCTGCCCCGCAGGCTGCTCGCCGGTGGCCTGGTCCTGGTCGACACGCCCGGCGTGGGTGGCCTCAACTCCGCCCACGCGACGGCCAGCCTGGCGGCGACCTCGATGGCCAACGCGGTCGTCTTCGTCACGGACGCGTCGCAGGAGCTGACCCGCACCGAGGTCGACGTCCTGTACCGGGTGCGGGAGTTGTGTCCCACCGTCATCTGCGTCATGACGAAGACCGACTTCTATCCGGCCTGGCGCAGGGTCCGCGACCTCAACCAGCGGCACGTCGGCACCGACTTCCCGATAATGGCGGTGTCCTCGACGCTGCGGTCCCGTGCGGTAGCTGTCGGAGACAAGGACCTCAACCGCGAGTCCGGCTTCGGGGACCTGGTCACGTTTGTCGCCGACCGGGTTGGCGCGTCGGCGGCGAAGCGTCTGGCGGCCGAGTGCGCCGCGGACGTCGCGAATGCGATGGATCAGATCAGCGCCCAGTTCCGGGCCGAACGGGCGACGCTGGCTGACCCGGATGCCGCCCAACAAATCATCGACGACCTCGCCGCCACCCGAGCCCAGACCGAAGCCCTGCGAGGCGCCGCGGCCCGGTGGAGCCAGACGCTCAATGACGGAATTCTCGACCTGACCGCGGATGTCGATCATGATTTGCGCAGCCGGATACGACAGGTGGTCGAGGACTCGGACGACATGATCGCCGACATCGACCCGGCCGACTCGTGGGACTCGGTGGAGACATGGCTACAGTCGCGAATCGCCGCCGAGGCCCTGGCGAACTACACCATGCTGCGCGACCGCGCTGAGGAACTCAGCTGGGAGGTTGCCGACCACTTCCGGAAGGCATCCGGAACGGCGCTCGAACAGCTCGCCGTCCACGACCCGAGCCGGCTGACGGCCCAGGCCGGCGAGCACAAGGATCTCGACCTGACCAAGATGAAGGTCGGAAAGCAGGCCATGGTGGCATTGAAGAACGCGTACACCGGCGGTCTGATGTTCACGATGCTCGGCAGCCTGCTGGGACTGGGCCTGGGACCGATCGGGCTCGGCATCGGGCTCATCATGGGTCACAAGGGTCTGCGCGACGAAAAGAAGCGCCAGCTGCAGAACCGGCGCAACCAGGCGAAGAACTCGGTGCGGCGCTACTGCGACGAGGTCAACTTCGTCGTCGGAAAGGACTCCCGGGACACGCTGCGCCGAATCCAGCGACAGCTGCGCGACCACTATGCCGCCCTGGCCGAGGATCTCAACAAGTCCACCGCCGAGGCGCTGAGGGCCGCCACCGACGCGGCAAAGACCACCAAGACCAACCGGGCGGCCCGCCTGCGGGACCTCGATGCGGAGCTGGCTCGACTGGCGAAGGTGCGGCAGCTGGCCGGTGCGATCACGGAGGGTACGGCATGACCAGGCCGATCCCCACGAACCTGCTGGACCGCACCCGCGCGGCGCTGAACCGCGCGATAGGTGTCTATCGTGGCACAGCGGACGAGCCGCAGCTGACCGCGATCCGCGACCGCCTCGACGAGCCGCTGCGGGTGGCCATCGCCGGCCGGGTGAAGGCCGGCAAGTCGACGCTGCTCAACGCCCTGGTCGGAGAACGACTGGCGCCGACCGACACGGGCGAGTGCACCCGCGTCGTGACCTGGTACGCCGACGGCCACACCTACCGGGTCACCGCGCACGTCGCTGACCAACCTCCAGCGCAACTGCGGTTCAGCCGTGACGACGGCGCCATCGAGATCGACCTCGCTGGCCGGGCACCGGAGGAGATCGACCACCTCACCGTGACCTGGCCCTCGCAGGCCCTGAGAACCACCACGCTGGTCGACACCCCCGGCATCGGATCCCTGACCGATCGGGTGTCCCGACGGTCCTGGGAACTGCTCGCCGCCGACGGCGCGGCGGAGGAAGCGATGCCAACCGACGCGGTGCTCTATCTCATGCGGCACGTGCACGCCTCCGATATGGAATTTCTCAAGGCTTTTCGGGACAGTGAGGTGTCTCAGCCCAATCCGATAAATGCTGTCGGTGTCCTGTCCCGCGCCGATGAGATCGGGGTCGGCCGGATCGATTCGATGGCGTCGGCGCAACGCATTGCCGCACACCTGACAATGGACCCGAGAATCCGACGGATGGTGCAGACCGTCGTACCCGTTGCCGGCTTGTTGGCCGAGACTGCGGCGACGCTCACCGAGGCCGAGATGGAGCGGCTGCGACGCATCGCGAAGCTGGCGCCCCGCGATGTCGAGGCGCTGCTGCTGTCCGCCGACCGGTTCCGAGAATCGATGCCGGAACTGGGGCTGCCCCTGATCGAGCGAGACGTGCTGCTGGAGCGGTTCGGCCTCTACGGCCTACGACTGGCGGCGGCGATAGTCCGACAACGAGTGGCGCGGACCGCCGCCGAGCTGGCCCGGGAGCTGTCGGAGCGAAGTGGCCTGGTCGAGCTCAGGGCGGTGCTCAACTCACTGTTCTTCGCACGGCGCGACGTGCTCAAGAGCCGATCGGCACTGCTGGCCATTGACGCCCTCACCCGCACCCGCCCCGCACCGGGTAGCGAGGCGACCGCGGCCGAGGTGGAGGAGATCTTGGCTGGCGCGCACCCCTTCAGCGAGCTGCGGGTGCTGACCTCGGTGCGGGCTGGCTGGGTCACCGGCAAGCCCGCCGTCATTGACGACTTGGAGCGGCTCATCGGCGGTCAGGGTGTTGCGCCGCACGTCCGGGTGGGTCTGGAGCCGGACGCGTCGCCGCAGGAACTGACGTCGGCGGTCCACGCCGCGCTCGAACGTTGGCAGATCCGGAGCGAAAGCCCGATGACCAGCCGTGAGATGGCGATTGCCGGCCGGATCGCCGTCCGCTCCTGCGAGGGGATGCTTGCCGCCCTGACCGGCGGCGGCCGGGGCGAATGAACCGGTCAGACACTGTCACCGTCGAATTCGTCGCCCAGCCACGGCTCGTCTGGTTGCTGGGCGCCGTCGACCCTGGCCAGTTCGTGCACCGATTGGCCGGCCCCGCCGATATCCGCGAGGGGTGCCGTAACAATCACTGCCACGCCCACCGGGTCGGTGTCCAGGCCGTGGTCGTGTTCCTCCCCGGCACTCACCTGCGCACCGAGACCGAAGGCCAGGTCGGGGGAGGCATCCGGGTCGCTGCCCGGCTCGGACCACGGCTCACCTTCGACAGCATCGTTCCTTCCGGAGTGCGCCGTAATCGGATCGCTGGACCCGGCAGCGGGATCGCCGTCCAGGTCCGCCATCGGATCACCGCCGTCGACAGTCGGTGCGGTAGCCAACAGGTCCAGACCAGAGCCCCCAGTCGTGTTCGTGTCGCCGAAGCCGCGGTGAGCCATGACTGTCGGGGCGATGTGTTCCGCAAGAGCCGGGTCCGCCACGTCGGCGTAGTGGGAAACCGCCTCGTTGACGAGGTCGGCGGGCAGTCCAGGGTGGCCGTGGACACCGATGAAGGCGTCCGGGTCGGAGGCGTACTCCTGCCGGGCGTTCTCGTTGCCGGCGAGGTCACCGAGCGCGTCGAGAAGTCTGCCCGAATCCATGTCACCCACGGTAGGGATCGTGCCACCGATACCGCAGCGGGGAGATCCCCGATCGACCCCCTAATCGTCGCGGATGGCGGTGGTGACTGACCGCGACGCACGAGCTGTGAACAGATCCCCGCGCAGCACCGACGGTGTCAGGCCGCGAAGCGCGAAGCGTGGGGTGGTGAACCTGCAGGGCGCACACGCTGGAGTAGAGATGTACGTGTTGGGAATTGATCTGGGAACCACCTACACTGCTGCGGCAACGTGGCGGGAGGGGCGGGCGGAAATCGCCCCGCTGGGTACCCGAGCCGCGGTGATCCCGTCCGTGGTGCTGCTACGCGACGACGAGACCTTCCTGGTCGGTGAGACCGCCAGCAGGCGCGGGCTGACCGAGCCACGCCGAGTGGCGCGGGAGTTCAAACGCAGGTTCGGCGACACCACGCCGCTGCTGCTTGGCGGGGTACCGTACTCGCCAGAGGCGCTGATGGCCCGGCTGCTTCGGTCGGTTGTCAACGACGTGGTCCAGCGCGAGGGCGAGGCGCCGGCCAGGATATGCCTGTCGCATCCGGCGAACTGGGGACCTTACAAGACCGACATGCTGTGCCAGGCGGTGCAGCTGGCCAACATCGGGCAGCCGGTCGAGTACACCACCGAGCCGGTCGCCGCGGCTGTCTCGTACGCCCAGCAGGAACGAGTCGATCGGGGTGCCGCCCTGGCCGTGTACGACCTGGGTGGCGGCACGTTCGACGCGGCGGTGCTTCGGCACACCGGGGACGGGTTCGAGATTCTTGGCCAGCCCGAGGGAATCGAGCGGCTCGGCGGTATCGACTTCGACGCAGCGGTGTTCGCTCATGTGGCGGCCGCGATCGGCGGGAAGCTCGCGGTGCTGGACGACGACGACCCGACCGCGATCGCGGCCGTGGCCCGGTTGCGCGGCGAGTGCGTCGAGGCCAAGGAGGCGCTGTCTGCTGATACCGACGTGTCCATCCCGGTGATGTTGCCGAACCTGTCCACCGAGGTCCGCCTGACCCGGGCCGAACTGGAGGCATTGGTACGCCCGGCGCTCTACGATTCCATTGAGGCAATGCGCCGGGCGCTGGTGTCCGCTGGAGTCACGCCAGATGACCTACATTCGGTCCTGTTGGTCGGCGGCTCGTCCCGGATGCCACTGGTCGCGCAGATGGTCGGCGCCGAGTTGGGCCGTCCAGTGGCGGTGGACACCCACCCGAAGCATGCGGTCGCGCTCGGCGCGGCCTGGCTCGCTGCGGGTGGGCTAGCCCGCGCGGCAGGCAGCCGGACGCCTGCACCCCGGCAGGCACCAGCGCAGGTGTCGGCAACGCCCTTGGCCACACCGACCGCAGCTGTCCATCGGGCCGATACCTCGGCGACGGCCGCCATCCCGAGGAACAGGGGCGCGGCAGCACCGCTGGTCCGCGGAGCGGCGGCTGTCAGCGGTGGCCGACGTGGCCGGACCCGGCATTCCGACACCGACCGACCCTCGAACACGAAGAAGCTGTCGGCCAGCCCGGGCCGGTCTCGGTCGCTGACCATCGGCGCCGCGGCCCTCGCTCTGGTGCTGGCACTTGCCGGCGCCGGATACACGATGTTCGGCCACAACGATGCCCCTCCGACAGATCAGGGTGCGACGGTGGCGGCAGTGGCGACAGGTATTCCCAGCGAGGCGGCGCCCCCCGTGGACGAGCAGTGCACCGAGACGATTCGCGCCAACAAACGGTGGGCGTGTCTGACCGCAGCGGTCTTCGACGGTTCCGCCCTCACTCTCCAGGGCGATGTCGGTGTCCCGGAGGGCACGGCCCTGGACGTCAACGGCGGTTTCCATCTGCACATCTTCGGCAGCGATGGCGTCAGCCCGGACCCCGCTGTCATGGGCGCCCACGCCACCGACCAGGAGCAGTGGTACGTCGAGGACAAGCTTCCGTCCGTCGCCACCTGGGGTGATGGCCGGTGGAAAGCGATCGCTTCCTACGCACCTCCTGGTCAGACACTGCCAGACAAGGTGTGTGTGCGGATCGCGGTTGACTGGCACGGGTTGGTCAAGGACACCAACGGCGGGTACGAGACGGGGAACTGCACACCGATCACCGAAGGTTGAGCCGGGGTGCAGGCCCAAGGTCAGATGACCAACCCGGGCGCCGATGCCACGACCGTGATCGTGGGTGTCGACGGTGCCGGACGGAGCCGGCGGATTCGTGATCTCGCCGCCGCACTCGACCGTCCCGTGCGCTGGGTGGCCCTACCCAGCAGTGATGCGGATCTCGACCTGGTACTGACCGACGCCCGGGCTGCGGGCGCCGTGGTGATCGTCGACGATGCTCACCACGGGCAACCGTCCAGCTGGCGCGCCCTGGCCGAGGCCGCGCGCGCTGGCCAGGCGATGCTGATCGCACGGCGGCCGGTGATCCGCGCCGCGGAGCTGGCCGACCTGGACCAGGTCGTCGCGGCGGCCGGCATGGTCGACCAGCTCGGGCCGTTGGACGCCGCCGGTGTCGCCGCGGTCGTCACCGAGGCGGGCGTACTTGAGCCCGACGAGGACACGATCGAGGAGATCCGCACCGCATCGGGTGGGATGGCCGCGGTAGCCGCTTCCCTCGCCACCGCGACGTCCGGGGGCTCGATCGCCACCGCGACGTCCAGGGGCTCGATCGCCACCACGACGTCCAGGGGCTCGGTCCCCGCCGCACTGCGGGCCCGGGTACAGCGCCGCCTCGCGGGCCTTCCCGCCGACGGCACGGCAGTTACCCAGGTGCTTGCGCTACTACTGGACGTCCCGGACTCCGTGGTTGCCCGGGCCGCCGGGGTGACCTTGGCGACGGTCGCGGATACCAGCAACGTCCTACAGGAACTTGGCATGATCGCGCCTGGTTCGGCTTCGATGATTCCGGCCGTCGCAGCGGCGATCCTGACCGACCTACCAGTGGTGGTGCGGCGGCAGTTGCAGGACCGGGTGGCCACCGCCCTCCTGGACTCGGGTGCTGACCCGCTGCTGGTCTCGGTTCAGCTGCGGCGGGCACGTGTCCAGACACCCACGGCAGCGGTCGCCTACACGCATGCCGCTGATCACCTGCGATTTCGCGATCCCGGTGCTGCGGTGTCCTGGTACGACGCCGCGGTCGAGGCGGGCGCACAGCCGGCGGCTGTGGACCTGGGTCGGGCCGAGGCGGCCACCCAGCTCGGGATACCGGTGGACCTGACCGGCGTCAGTGGTGATCCGGCACGGTTGGCCATCGTGGGGGCCGCGATCGCCGCGCAACAGGGACGATGGGACAGAGCAGCAGAGGCACTGGCCGACGCCGACCAGCCAGGTGCGGCCCTGGCCGCCGTGGCCTGGGCCGCGACTGGGCAACCCGAACGTGCTGGTCATGCCGCCCGTCGTGCCCGCACCAAGCCCAGCGGACGGACGCCGGAGGCCCTCGCCCGGCTGGCCGAGGCCGCGGCGGGCCTCGCCAAGCCGGAGGCCATGTTGCCCCTGCTGATCGAGTCTGCCGAGGCCGCGCAGCGCACGCCACCCGACGTCGTGTTGCCCGACTCGCCGCACGCGCTCGGCGCCCTCGTCGCCGGGCTGACCGGTGATGTTTCCACCGCAGAACGACTACTCCTCGCCGGGTTGGCCGCGGGCGTGGGTGGCCCGGTGACCGCCCGCCGACATCAATTGCTCCTGGCGTTCACTCGGATGCGAGCCGGCCGCTACGACAGTGCGGCTGCGGAGCTGGCGCCAGGGCCGGATCCAACTGCCCGGGATCAACTGCTCGCCGCCGCACTCGCGGCGGGGATGGCCCGCCGTAGTGGTGACGTGGCGCGAATGCGCGAGGCATGGAACGGGGTGGAGGCGCAGCTGGCCCGACGCGCGGTGGACCTTTTCGCGATCGAGGTCCTGGAGGAGCTTGTGGTAACGGCGGCGCGGCTGCGCCAGATGGTGCGGGCTCGGCCCGTGATGGACGTACTCGACGATGTCGTCGCACGCGCCGGGGATCCGCCGACGTGGGTTGTCGCCGTGGGCTGGATTCGGGTTCAGGTCGCCGTCGCCCACGAGGATGCGGCTACGGCCGCCACGGTGGCCGGTGAGCTGGCCACGGCAGCTACCCTCGCCGGGCCACGCCAGCGTGCGCAGGGCGCCGCCGCACTGGCCTGGGCCGATGTGCTTGTGGGCAAGGTGGATGTCGACCGCGTCTGCTCGGTCGCTGGGGACCTGGCGACCAACCAGCTGCCCTGGGATGCCTCACGGCTGGTGGGCCAGGCCGCGATTCGCACCACGGATGCGGCGGCGGCACGGCGAATGTTGGAGCACGCGCGGGGCTTGTCTGCCGCAGAGGTCGGCGGAGGCGAGCAGCGCGGGCGGGCTGGGGTGCTGTCCGAACGCGAGATTACGGTCGGCCGCATGGTGCTCGAGGGACGCACCCAACGGGAGATCGGATCCCAACTGTACCTGTCACCGAAGACAGTCGAACACCATGTGGCGCGGATGCGGACCAAACTGGACGCGTCCAGCCGGGCCGAGTTTCTCGCCGCCCTGCGGAAACACCCGGGGGTTGTCGCCTGAGCGGCGACCGTACTTGTCCGTGGGCCGGCTCGCAGCAGCCCCTATTGCCAGAGCGGGCCCGCGGGGGTTTCCCCGATGTCACCGTCAGGGCTCCGCCGGCAGTGTAGGGCTATGCCGGGGCCGACCGGCCGCGGCCAGACAGGGAGCAGACGATGAGCGTTGATGTTAGTGAACTCTTTCGGGACTTCTTTTCCAGGGTCTTCGGTGACCGCGAAGTCGCGGAGAACTTCGTGGCCGACCCGGAGGGCGTGCTCGCAGCAGAGGGCATTGCCGACGCCGACCTCTCCGGGGTCAACGTCGCCCAGGTCGCCGCGGTCGTCGCTCAGGAGTCGGCGCTACCACCGGAAACCAAGGACGCGGTTGCGCAACTCGCCGCTGGTGGTGGGGGCGGTGGAGAACAGAACTCGGGCGACGGCGGGCCGGCGACAGATGGTGGGCAGCCGCCACTGGAACAGATCGTGCAGACCGTCACCGAGCTGGTCACTGTCGTGCACCAGGATATCGACCAGTCGACGAGCTTCTTCGACCAGTCAACGACCATCGACAACTCAGTGGACGTAGACGTGGACGGCGCCAACGCAAGTGTCGTCACCACGGGTGACGGCTCTCAGGTCATCGGCGGCGACAACGACGGTCAGGCCAACACCGGCGATGGAGCCGTCCTCGCCGGCGATGACGTGGGAAACGTCAACACGGGCGAGAACAGCGGGGTCGTCGGCGATGGCGACAACACCTTCGGCGACGGCAATATCGACTTTGGCGGAGGCAACGACCTCGCGAACCTGAACTTCGGGTCGGGCGTTCAGGACCAGTCATCCAACTCGATCGACAACTCGATCAACAACTCCGACCTGTCACAGAACAGCTCCATCGACAACTCCAACAACGAACAGTCGATCGAAAACAACATCACCACCGATATCGACAACTCGGTCAACGACTCGAACAACGAGGACTCGAACAACTCGATCGACGCCGAATTCAACGAGGACTCGAACAACTCGATCGACGCCGACCTCAATAACGTCGCCAACAGCTTCGATACTGAACTCGACACGGCGCCTGTCCCGGCGTTCGCCCCCCAGGATGCACTCGCACTCAACGCCGACGACAACACTGACGAGCCAGCGGCTCTCTGAGGCGGGCATGCGACTGGTGAGGTCCCCGGCCGGTTGGCCAGGTCGGGGACTCCGTCGGTCGCGTGTCTCGTCGGCCTGCTGGCCTCCGCCCCCGTTGACTAACCCCTCGACGGGGACGGCCAACCGAATCCGGTCCTGCACCGCGCGTTCTGCCGTCCGGCGCAGCCCGCCAGCAGCGCGGCGGTGGCAAGCAGGGCGACCAGTAGCAGCCGTCGTACGGCCTACTCCCTTCGGGTCACGGGGCGCCGACTCGCGGCCGGCCCGCACCGGCCGGGTGTTCCCACCACGGCCGGTACGGCCACGCCCGTTCGCTCAGATTCGGATCCACAGCGACGGCACGTGCGGCGGCTCCCACCCGGGTGTCGCGGTGTGCGCCTGCCGAGCCCGGTAGCTCACCCCGTCGTACGTCACCTCGTCACCGACCTGGTAGACGGTGCCGACCTGCCAGCTTCCCGGCGCGGGAGTCCCGGTCGAGGTCGGAGACGGCGTACCGGTCGGGGTCGGTGCGGCGGTGCCCGTCGGTGAGGCCGTCGGCGTCGGCGTCGGCGTCGGCGTCGGCGAAGAGCTACCGTCGATATTCACGTCGATGCAGGAGTAGAACGCCATTGGAGTATCGGCGATGTTCCACACCGCGAGGACCTTCTGCCGGCCTACGTAGTCGCCCAGGTCGACCGGGTGCGAGAGCGTGGACGGCGGCTGCACGCCACCACCGTCGAAGGTGGCCAACAGCTCGTCGCCGATGAAGTACTCCCAGTTACTGGTCTTGTGCGGGGCGGTCTTGATCCAGTCGAAGGTGACCGACCGGCCGACCGTGGCCGCGGGCCAGGCCCGGCTCTCATCGTCGAGCACGGCGAACTCGGAGATGCCGCCACTGCAGCTCGTCAGGCCTTTTGGCCCTTCGACGCTCTGCGGCTCGAACGCGATGGGCCCACAGTCGGGTACCGAACCCTGGGCGCAGAGCGCCTGACGGCTGGGCGGTCCTGAAACGTAGCCATGCGCCTGGACGGGTGCGGCGACGGCCATCGTGGCCGTGACAGCTCCCATCGTCATCAATGGCAGGACGAAGCGCTTTCGCATGGTACAACTCCCTCGGATATCTTCGACTCCGAAGGGCGCCACGCTAGCCACAGGCCGCCTGAACAGCAATAACAGCCCGCGTTCTTCCAGCTTTTCTGGCACCGGATCAGATCACATGTCTGCTTTTTCAGGGCGCCTGATTCGTCGGCCGGATAGGCGGACAGCACCGGATGCACGATTTCCGTAGACCAAGGTATGTCGTCGGCCTAATGCGCCTGGCACCCGAGCCTGTCCGGACGGGCCGCCCCGGGGGCAGACCCGGTCCACCGTGATGATCATCACGGCGTGCCGACTCTCCCCTCACCGAAGGGTAGGGTTCGACCCCGGTCGTCGAGGTGCGGCTGCTGGCCCCTCACGGCCGTCGCCGGGCAACGTTGCCTGGAATGGTCCGGATTGTCCGACCGGAAATGCTGTGTACGAACTTCGCCATGTCCCGAGCGGGATCCGGCGACACGTGTGCGCCCCCGCGCACACCCGAGCGGAAACGGCTGTATGTCTTCTGAACTGCCCGCGGTCACCCGGCCGCGCCTGTCCCGCCCGTCCTGGCTGACACCGAAGGTTCTTCGTACCGAGGTGCTGGCCGGTCTGGTCGTCGCCCTGGCGCTGATCCCCGAGGCGATCAGCTTCTCGATCCTCGCCGGGGTCGACCCCCGCGTCGGGCTGTTCGCCTCCTTCACCATGGCGGTCGTCATCGCGATCTGTGGCGGCCGACCGGCGATGATCTCCGCGGCGACCGGGGCGATCGCTCTGGTCGTGGCGCCGCTGGCGAAGGAGCACGGGCTGGACTACCTGATCGCCGCGGTCATCCTCGGCGGTATCTTCCAGGTGCTGCTGGCCCTACTCGGGGTCGCGAAACTGATGCGGTTCATCCCCCGCAGCGTGATGGTCGGCTTCGTCAACGCGCTGGCCATCCTCATCTTCTCCGCCCAGGTGCCGTATCTGCTCGGGGTGCCGTGGCTGGTCTACCCGCTGGTCGGCCTGGCCCTGGCGATCATGATCGGGCTACCCCGGATCACTCGGGCCGTACCCGCCCCGCTGGTGACGATCATCGTCCTGACCGGGATCACCGTCACCGCTGGCATCGCCGTACCGACCGTCGGCGACCAGGGTGAGCTGCCCAACAGCCTGCCCACCCTCGGGCTGCCGCAGATCCCGTGGACCGCCGACACCCTGGCCCTGATCGCTCCGTACGCCCTCGGCATCGCGCTGGTCGGGCTGATGGAGTCGCTGATGACCGCCAAGCTGGTGGACGACATCACCGACACCCACTCCAACAAGACCCGCGAGTCCTGGGGACAGGGCGTCGCCAACATCGTCACCGGCTTCTTCGGCGGCATGGGTGGCTGCGCGATGATCGGTCAAACGATGATCAACGTCAAGGCGTCTGGCGCGCGGACCCGGCTGTCGACCTTCCTCTCCGGCGTGTTCCTGCTCATTTTGGTGGTCAGCCTGGGTGACGTGGTCGCCGCGATCCCGATGGCGGGCCTGGTCGCCGTGATGATCATCGTCTCGGTCTCGACGTTCGACTGGCACTCGGTGGCCCCGGCCACGCTGAAGCGGATGCCCTGGGGCGAGACGCTGGTCATGGTCGCCACCGTCGCCACGACCCTGGTCACCCACAATCTCGCCATCGGCGTGGTCATCGGCGTCCTCACCGCCATGGTCATCTTCGCCAACCGGGTCGCGCACCTGGTCGAGGTCACCAGCGTGCTGGACCCCGACGGCCGGAGCCGCATCTACTCGGTGCACGGCGAGTTGTTCTTCGCCGCCAGCAACGACCTGGTCTACCAGTTCGACTACGCCAACGACCCGCAGCACGTGGTGATCGACATGACCCACGCCCACGTCTGGGATGCCTCATCGGTCGCGGCGCTGGACGCGATCACCACCAAGTACGCGGCTCGCGGCAAGACCGTGGAGATCATCGAACTGAACCAGCCCAGTGCCGCTATCCACGGCAACCTGGCCGGCACCCTCGGCGGGGGCCACTGATGCCCGGCTCGGTGCCCGGTGGTCCCGCACCCAGGGCCACCGGGCGCCCAACCGGCGCCAGGCCGCTGATGCGAATCGGCGCGGTGGCCGAGCGGGTCGGGCTGAGCATCCGCACCATCCGCCACTACGAGGACGCCGGGCTGATCATCCCGTCGGCGCGCAGCGAGGGCGGCTTCCGCCTCTACACCGACGCCGACCTGGAGCGTCTCGCGGTGGTCAAGCGGATGAAACCGCTCGGGTTCAGCCTCGACGAGATGCGGGCGCTGCTCGCCGTCCTGGACGCCCTGGTCACTGCCGGTGCCGCCGACCGGCCCGCCCTGCTCGACCGGCTCGGCCTCTTCCACACCGTCGCTGCCACCCGGGTGGAGACGCTACGCGAACAGCTCCGCACCGCGGAGGGCTTCGCCGGTGCCCTGCGCCACCAGCTCGACCAACACCGGGCTCACCACTGACCCGGGGCGGGGTCGGACCGGACGGAACCGGCCCGTTCGGCCGCGGTGGCGCTGCTGGTCCGGGTGGCGCTGCTGGTCAGGGCTTGCGGGCAACCCCGCAGTAGCCGTCCACGACCTTCGGGGAGCCGTTCTCCGGCCGCCAGCGCCCCAGTGGCACGACACCCGGCTCGACCAGGTCAAGGCCGTCGAAGAAGGCGGTGAAGTCGGCGACCTCGCGCAGGTGGTACGGTGCCGCACCGCTCTCGTTGTACTGCCGGTGGGACTCGATCACCCGCTCACTGGTGGCCGTGCCGTCGGACATCGCCAGGAAGCTGCCCGCCGGCAGGGACGAGACCAGCGCGCGTACGGCGTCCCGCGCCTGGGCGGGATCCGCGACGTGGCCCATCACCCCCAACATCATCAAGCCGACCGGCTCACTGAGGTCCAGCGTCGCCCGGGCCTCCCGGATGACCCGTTCCGCATCGTGCAGGTCGGCGTTGAGGTACTGGGTGGCACCCGCCGGGTCGCTGGTCAGCAGCACCCGGGCGTGCGCGAGAACCATCGGATCGTTGTCGACGTAGACGACGCGGGTCGGCGGGGCGATCCGTTGGGCGACCTGGTGGGTGTTGTCGGCGGTCGGCAGGCCGGTGCCGACATCGAGGAATTGGCGGATGCCCGCCTCGGCGGCGAGATAGGTCACCGCCTGCCGCAGGAACACCCGGGAGTAGCGAGCGGCCTCGACGATCTCCGGGAAGATCGCTCGAACCTGGTCGCCGGCCGCCCGGTCGGACGCGAAGTTGTCCTTGCCGCCCAACCAGTAGTTCCACACCCGCGCCGAGTGCGGCACCGACACATCCAACGTGGAGGGAACGGCTCCGGTCCGCCGCGGGCCGGTTTGCTGCTCGGCAGTCTGCTGCTCGGCCTGGTTCTGCGACACGTCAACCCCCCCGGTTGTCAGCTACGCCAACGGTCAGGCCGTAGCGTAGCGACACCAGGGCCCTTCCGTGGTACCGCGAATCCATGCCAGCGGACGGCGATCCGGGGAGAGCTGCCCAGCGGCAGCCGGTCGAGAAACAGCTGTGCGGTGGCGCCGGTGTGTTACCGGCGCCACCGCACAGGGTGTTACGAAAGATGTGTCAGCTCTGCGGCAGCCAGGCCTCAACCTTGTCCTGGTTGGCCTCGACCCACTTCTCAGCCGCCTCCTCCGGCGACATGTTGTCCTGGGCGATGTACCGGGCCACCAGGTTCTGGTCCTCGTTGGTCCAGTTGAAGTTGTCGACCAGCTGGTAGGCGGGTCCGTTGGCGTCGGCGAACGACTTGCTCACGATCTTGTCGAGGTCGTACACCGGGTAGTCGCAGGCGACCTTCTCCGGGTCGGCGTCGCAGCCCTCCTGGTACTCGGGCAGGTCCACCTTCACCAGTTCGACCTCGGAGAGGAACCACTGCGGGTCGTAGAAGTAGCCGAGCACCGGCTCCTTCTTCTCCTCCGCCTGACGGAACGCCTGGATCAGGGCCGGCTCACTGCCCGCGTAGACCACGTTGTAGTCCAGCCCCAGGTTCTTGACCAGCGCTTCGTCGTTGGTGACGAAGGACGGGTCACCGTCGAGCAGCTGTCCCTTGCCGCCGGACTCCGTGGTCTCGAAGAGGGAGGCGTACTTGTTCAGGTTGTTCCAGTCGGTGATGTCGGGGTACTCCTCGGCCATCCATGGCGGCACGTACCAACCGATGACCCCC
Source organism: Salinispora pacifica CNR114 (assembly GCF_000514775.1). Taxonomy (GTDB): domain Bacteria; phylum Actinomycetota; class Actinomycetes; order Mycobacteriales; family Micromonosporaceae; genus Micromonospora; species Micromonospora pacifica. The sequence continues at coordinate 116,504 of NZ_AZWO01000014.1, forward strand.
TCGACACCGGTCGAACCGGCGCTCACCGCGGTCTTCTGATCCTCGATGTACTTCTGCCTGAGGTCGTCGTGGCCCCAGTTCTCCACGATCGCGTCCACCTGGCCGGTGCCGAAGCCCTGCCAGGCGATCTCCTCCTTGAGGTCCTTCTTGACGACCTTGCAGCCGAGTTCGGTCTCGGCGACGTGGGCGATGACGGCCGCGTTCGCCTCGTACCCGACCCAGGGGTTGATCGCGATGGTGAAGGTGCCGCAGTCACCCGAGTCGGCGGCATCCGTCGACTCGATCTTGGAACCACCGCACGCGGTGAGCGTGAGAGCCGCCACCGTGGACAGCGAGACGCCCGCCAGGACCCTCTTGTTGACAATGGATCTCATTTACTGTCACCCTCCCAAGGTGTTGTTCGTCGGTCAACTCCGATTCCGCGGTCCCGGCGCACCGGAACGGCGGATGAGTCACGTCTGGTTGGCACTGGGGGCAGGCTCCGACCGCTGCGCGGCAGCCCGCGCGATCCGGTCCAGCATGATCCCGAGTACGACGATCGCGACGCCCGCCGCGAGGCCCTTGCCGTAGAGCTGCCCCTGCGAGAAACCGGCGACGACCTCGTAGCCGAGCGCACCGGCCCCGACCAGGCCACCGATAACCACCATCGACAGCACGTAGATGAGCCCCTGGTTGGTGGCGAGCAGCAACGACTGCCGCGCCATCGGCAGTTGGACCTTCGTGATGGTCTGCCAGGTGTTGGAGCCCGCGGCGGTCGCCGCCTCCACCGTCGACTCCGGAATGGCGCGCACCCCGTCCGCAACGATCTTGATGGCGACCGGCGCGGCGTAGACGACACCGGCGACGATAGCGCTGAAGCGGCTCACCGAGAAGAGGGCGACGACCGGAATCAGGTAGACGAAGGCCGGCATGGTCTGCCCGGCGTCCAGGACCGGCCGGATGACCCGATCGGCCCGGTTACTCCGGCCCATCCACACGCCGACGACCACTCCCAGCGTCACCACCAACAGCGTGGCCACCAGCGTCATGGCCAGCGTGACCATGCTGGCGTTCCACAGCCCACTGCCGACCAGCAGCCCCACACAGACCGCGGCGACGGCGGCGGCCCGCAGGTTGCCGATCAGCGCGGCGAGCAGCACGATCACCGCACCCATCAACCACCAGGGCGACTCGGCCAGCAGCGCCTCCAACGGATTGAGCAACGCGATGGTCACGCCGTCCTTCACCGCCGCGGTCAGATCCGCGAGGTTGTGCTGCGCCCACGTCGTCACCGTGGTCGCCCCCTGCGACAGATACTCGCCGAGCTGGCCGCCCTCCGGGAACTCAGAGGCCCACAGGTAGGTGTAGGACAGGTACGAGCAGACCGCGGCGACCAGCCCGAACCCGGCCAGGAGCAGCCGGCGGATCCGGGGATTGAGTTCACCGCCCCCCTGCTCGGCGCGGACGCTGGCCGCTGTCGTGACCCGGTCCAGGACGATAGCCATCACCACGATCGCCACCCCCGCGTTGAACGCGGTACCGACGTCGAGGGTCTGCAGGGCCTTGATCACCGTCTTACCGAGGCCGGGAGCGTCGATCAGGGCCGCGACGGTCACCATCGCCAACGCCGCCATGATCGTCTGGTTGACACCGAGCACGATCGTCCGCTTCGACAGCGGCAGGAGCGCCTTGGTCAACCGCTGCCGCCGGGTCGCGCCGAACGAGTCGGTGGCTTCCACCGGCGGTCCGGGCACGGAACGGATTCCGTGCGCGGTGATCCGGATCGCCGGCGGCATGGCGTAGATCAGCGTCGCGATCGTCGCGGAGGCCGGGCCGATCAGGAACACCAGGGTCAGTGGCGCGAGGTAGACGAAGGTCGGCATCGTCTGCATGAGGTCCAACACCGGAGTGATCAACCGGTGGAACCGATCCGACACCCCGGCCAGAACGCCCAGCGGAATGCCGAACAACAGCGACACGAAGACCGCCACCAACGTCAGCGCCAGCGTGTCCATGCTCTCCTGCCACAGCCCCTGCAGGCCGAAGAGAGTGAACCCGCCCGCGGCGAGCAGCGCCACCCGCCAGTTGGCGAACGCCCAGGAGGCGTAGGAGGCGAGCGCCACCACACCCAGCCAACCGAGCACCGGCACCGGCCGCCCGTACGCCGGTTGCGCGATGAGCCCCTGAACGAAGGTCACCAACGCGTCCATCACCGCGCGGATCTCGTTGAAGAAGTACAGGAAGAGCGGGTTGCTGTTCCGGCTGGCGCCAACCGAGTCGTTGACGTCGTTGAGCCAGTGGTGCAGCTCGGTCAGCGTGGCCCGGGGCAGCTCCAACATGTCCTGGCCGCGCAGCAGGGTCCAGGCGACGAGCCAGAGCGCGAGGACACCCACCACCGCGAGCGGCTTGGTGATTCGTCGACGTGGGGTGGTTCGCGTTGACGCGCCGGTCATGGTCGTCGTGGCCATTAGGCGCCCGCCTGATTGCCGGCGACGATGTCGAGGACCTCCTCATGGCCGACCACGCCCAGCAGTTCCCCGTTCTCGACGACCCGCACCGGCCGATCGGCGGCGAGCACCGTGCGGACCGCGTCCCGCACGATCACCCCCGGACCCAGTTCGGGGCCGTCCAGCTGATCGGCGGCCCGGGACGGACGCATGATCCACCGCAGGGTGAGGACATCGGCGCGGGGCACGTCCTGGACGAAGTCGCGCACGTAGTCGTCGGCCGGCGCCCCGACCAGTTCGTCCCCGGTCCCGGCCTGCACCACGTTGCCGTCGCGCATGAGCAGAATCCGGTCGCCGAGCTTGAGCGCCTCGGAGAGGTCGTGCGTGATGAAGACCATCGTCTTGCCGACCTGGCGGTGCAGCCGGATGACCTCGTTCTGCATGTCGCGCCGGATCAGCGGGTCCAGCGCGGAGAACGGCTCGTCGAAGAAGAGCACGTCCGGATCACCGGCCAACGCCCGCGCCAACCCGACGCGCTGCTGCATCCCGCCGGAGAGCTGGTCCGGGTACGCGTTCTCGTAGCCGTCGAGGCCCACCAGTTCGATGACCTCGGTCGCCCGGCGGATCCGCTCGGCGCGGCCGGCACCCCGGATCTCCAGGCCATACCCGACGTTGTCGACCACCGTTCGGTACGGCAGGAGACCGAAGTGCTGGAAGACCATCGAGAACTTCCGGCGCCGGAGCTCCCGCAGCCGCCTCTTGTCGGCACGCAGGATGTCCTCGCCCTCGAAGACCACCTCCCCCGCGGTCGGCTCGATCAGCCGGGTCAGACAGCGCACCAGCGTGGACTTGCCGGAGCCGGAGAGCCCCATCACGACGAAGACCTCACCGGGCGCGACGTCGAACGACACCTCCCGTACCGCGGCGGTACACCGGGCCCGCTCCCGCAGCTCCCGCCGGGACAGCGCCGCGAGCTCGGCCGAGTCGGGCACCCGCTCCGCGTTCGGGCCGAACACCTTCCACAGGTTCCGGACCGAGATCACCGGAGTCTGGGCTGCAATGACCTGCCCGCGCGGCTCAACCGCCGTCTCCGTGCTCATGCGGCCCACCCCGCCCGGTCGCAACGCCGCGACCTCGGCACGCCCCGGCAGCACCGGGGTGCGCACGCGGGGATGGGCCCGCCGGGACGGCGGTGATAGTCGGTTGGGACAGACATGGCTGACTCGTCTCTTTCCTTGGGCGACGGTTACGGGATGGCGCGGGGGCGCTAGCCGCGGAACCAGTGCTGCGGGCGGGGATCGGTGTTCTGCCAGATGTGCTTCATTTCCCGGTACTCGTTGAGCCCGGTCGGGCCCAGCTCGCGGCCGTTGCCGGACTGCCGGAAGCCGCCCCACTCCGCCTTGGGTACGTACGGGTGGTAGTCGTTGATCCAGATCGTGCCGTGCCGTAGCCGCTGCGCGACGCGCTGGGCACGGCTGGCGTCGCTGGTCCAGACCGCGCCGGCGAGGCCGTAGTGGGTGTCGTTGGCGATGCGCACCGCCTCGTCCTCGTCGGTGAAGGTCTCGACGGTGAGGACCGGACCGAAGGACTCCTCGCGGACCACGGACATGCCCGCACGACAGCCGTCAAGCACCGTCGGAAGGTAGTAGAAGCCGTTGGCGAGGCGGTCCTCGTCGGGGCGACGGCCGCCACAGCGCAGCACCGCCCCCTCGGCGATTCCAGCCTCGACATACGACTCCACCTTGGACAGGTGGGCGGCGGAGATCAGTGGGCCGGTCTCCGCGTCGGCGTCGAAGGGCCCACCGAGACGAATCCGACGGGCGCGATCCACGACCGCGTCCACGAAGGCGTCGTGGATGGACTCCTCGACCACGAGCCGGGTACCCGCCGAGCAGACCTGACCCGAGTGCAGGAACACCGCGGTGAGCGCGAAGTCCACGGCGGCGTCGAAGTCGGCGTCGGCGAAGACGACGTTCGGGTTCTTGCCGCCGAGTTCGAGCGTCACCCGCTTCACCGTCGCCGCTGCCGCCGCCATCAGGCCACGCCCGGTCTGCAGGCCCCCGGTGAACGAGACCAGGTCCACGTCCGGGTGCTCGGCCAGCGGCGCGCCTACCTCGGCACCGGCGCCGAGGACCAGGTTGGCCACGCCCGGCGGCAGCCCGGCCTCGTCCAGCAGCCGCATCAGCAGGATCGCGGTCGAGGGGGTCAGCTCGCTGGGCTTGAGGACGAAGGTGTTTCCGGCGGCGAGCGCCGGGGCGACCTTCCACGAGGTCTGCAGCAACGGGTAGTTCCAGGGCGTGATCAGCCCGCACACACCGATCGGCTCGTACTCGACCCGACTGATCGCGTCGCTGCGCCCGGTGTCCACGACGCGTCCGCCGTCGGTGTCGGCGAGGCCCGCGTAGTACCGGAAGCAGGCGGTCACGTCGTCGATGTCGTACTCGCTCTCCACCAGCCGTTTACCGGTGTCGAGCGACTCCGCGCGGGCGAACTCCTGCTTGTCCCGCTGGAGGAGGTCGGCGACCCGGTGCAGCAGCGCACCACGTTCGCCGGCCGGGGTTCGCGGCCACGGCCACGGCCCCTCGTCGAACGCCTTCCGGGCCGCGCGGATCGCCGCGATCGTGTCGTCCCGGGTCCCCTCGGCGACGGTGACCACCGAGGTGCCGTCGGCCGGGCAGCGGATCTCTCGGCGCCCGCCGGCTACCGACTCCCGCCACTCTCCATCGATGTAGAGGTCCTTCACGCGCAACTCCCCGATGCACTCGTCGAGTGGTTCCCTGGTCCAGCTCTGCCTTCGCGACACGGCATCATGCCACCGCCGACGAACCGCGGTCGTGCCGGTAGTAGTCGAGCGGCGACGGCGCCAGCGGCGTGTTGCCCAGGATGAGGTCCGCCGCCTTCTCGGCAACCATCATCACCGGGGCGTAGATGTTCCCGTTGGTGACGTAGGGCATCACCGACGCGTCCACCACCCGTAGCCCGGTCACCCCGTGCACCGACATGTCGGTGGGGTTCACCACGGACATGTCGTCGGTCCCCATCTTGGCCGTGCAGGACGGGTGCAGCGCGGTCTCCCCCTCGCGGGCGACCCAGTCGAGGATCTCCTCGTCGGTCTGGACCTCGGGCCCGGGGGAGATCTCCCCACCGCTGAACGGCGCCATCGCCGGCTGGCCGAGGATGTCGCGGGTCACCCGGACCGCCTCCACCCACTCCCGCCGATCCTGCTCGGTGGAGAGGTAGTTGAACCGCAGAGCCGGATGCACCCGGGGATCCCGATTTACGATCTTGACCGTACCGCGGGCGTCGGAGTACATCGGCCCGATGTGCACCTGGTAGCCGTGGCCACCAGAGGGGGAAGAGCCGTCGTAGCGGACCGCGATCGGCAGGAAGTGGAACATGAGGTTCGGGTAGTCGACGGTGTCGTTACTCCGGACGAAGCCGCCCGCCTCGAAGTGGTTGGTGGCGCCCAGGCCCGTCCGTCCGAACAGCCACTTCGCGCCGATCCACGGCGCGTACCGCCAGTTCAGGTAGGGCTGGATCGTCACTGGCTGGGTGCAGGCGTGCTGGATGTAGACCTCCAGGTGGTCCTGCAGGTTCTCACCCACCCCGGGCAGGTTCGCGACGGTGTCGATGCCCAGGCCGGCCAGTTCGTCGGCGTTACCCACGCCGGACAGCTGCAGCAGCTGCGGCGTGTTGATCGCGCCGCCGCTGAGGATCACGTCGTTGGCGTACACCCGGTGCGGGGTCGTCCCCTTGCCGCGGGTGTACTCGACGCCCACGGCGCGGGTGCCCTGGAAGATGACGCGGGTGACGAACGCGCGGGTACGCACCTCGAGGTTGGGTCGCTTCATCGCCGGGCGCAGGTACGCCTGGGCCGCGGAGAACCGCCGACCCCGACTCACGTTCCGGTCGAACGGGGCGAAACCCTCCTGCTGCACGCCGTTGACGTCGGTGGTGCGCGGATAGCCGGCCTGCTCCGCCGCCGCGAGCATGGCCTGGATCACCGGATTGTCCGCGGAGCCACGCTCCAGCACCAGCGGGCCGTCGTGGCCACGGAACGGGTCGTCCGGATCGGCCCCCAGCGCGGATTCCATCCGGTTGAAGTACGGCAGAACGTGGGCGAAGTCCCAGGTCTCCATGCCCGGATCGGCGGCCCACCGCTCGTAGTCCAACGGGTTGCCCCGCTGGAAGATCATCCCGTTGATACTGCTCGACCCACCCAGCACCTTGCCCCGGGCGTGGTAGATACGCCGCCCGTGCATGTGCGGCTCCGGCTCCGAGTTGTACTGCCAGTCGTAGAACCGGCTACCGATCGGAAACGGCAGCGCCGCCGGCATGTGGATGAAGACGTCCCAGGGGTAGTCGGGACGGCCGGCCTCCAGGACCAGAACCCGGTTGCCCGGATCGGCGGAGAGCCGGTCGGCGAGCGCGCTGCCGGCCGAACCGCCACCAACGATGACAAAGTCGTAACGCTGGGTTGTCACTTCCACTCACCTCACTCAACTGGTCGCGGAACTCGGCGAACCCGGGCATGACGACAGGACGAAGCTGCGACTTTGGGGGCTCGGCGCACGTCACTCCACAGTCGCGTCCGTCCGGTGCGTCCGCACCGGCTCCCGACCGGCCGCGCGCTCCCGACCGGTTCGGGGGTCGAACCGGATGCGTGCAGGGATGCAACCTTACCTCGTGTTTTCCGGCACCCCGTCAACGCGCACGCCTCCTGACCTGCCGATACGAGAGAGATCACAGGACGAGGAACGCAAGATAACGTTCTGACACCCATACGGACCGAATCGGGGCGGCACGGCACGGGAGCCACCCGAACCACAGCCGGGGCGGACGTCTCACCCCCGCCAAACGCCCGCCGCCGCACCAAGCTGCGGGACAACAACCGATGGCGCGGATCGACGAGCGCCATCGGCGTGTTTCGCCCGGTCTATCCCACATCCCACCCTCGATGCCCTCGAGGGCGTCCAGTCCTTGGTGTGACGTTGAGTTAAGATTGTGATCCGAATTGACGAGGCAAGGGAGGACGGCGGCTTCGAACCGACGCGAGCCCGGGCTCCCTGAGCCGCGCGGCTCAGCCCATGGTCGGGCCCCCTTGCCACCATCGGCTGATCACCACTCGCTGATGGCTGACCCGCTTTCGCCACGGCCCACCCAGCCGCTCCTTGATCTCCGGGCCCACGATTGCCACAGCAGGAGGTGACAGGTGACACATGACGTTCCTCGAATTTCTACAGAGCCGACGTGAGCTGTTACTCGCACAGACCCTCGAACACGCGACAATCGTGCTGATGTCCGTCGCCCTGGCGACGGTCATCGGCGTCTTGATCGCCCTCTGGACCTACCGCCACCCCCGTGCCCGGGCCGTCGCGACCGGCATGGCCGCGGCCATGCTCACCATCCCGTCTTTCGCACTACTCGGCCTACTGATCACACCGCTTGGGCTGGGCTACACGCCCACATTGGTGGCCCTCACCATGTATGCCCTGCTACCAATCCTTCGAAACACCATTGTGGGCCTGACCGAGATCGACCCGGCCCTGACCGAGGCCGCGCGGGGTATCGGCATGGGCCGAGTCCGATCCTTGGCCACTGTGGAGCTTCCCCTCGCCTGGCCGGTAATCCTGACCGGAATTCGGGTGTCCACCCAGATGACGATGGGGATCGCCGCGATCGGGGCCTATGTACAGGGCCCAGGTCTGGGCCACCAGATCTTCGACGGCCTCGCCAATCTCGGCGGCGTGAACTCCCTGAACCAGGCTCTGGTCGGAACGGTCGGCGTCATTGTGCTGGCCCTCACCGTCGACGTGGCCCTTGCACTCCTGGGCAAGCTCACCCAGGCCGGGCAACGCCCGAAGCTGTTCCGCACCCGCCCGACTCTCCGCCCCACGCTCACGCCCGCCACAGCAGCACCTTCCCCCTCCCTCGGAGGCCGAGAATGAGCCACGACGTAATGATCGACCTGCAGCAGGTCAACAAGTTCTACCGAGGGCAGAAAGCCCCGGTCGTCGAGAACATGTCAATGACGATCCAGCAGGGCGAGATCATTGTCTTGGTCGGCCCCTCCGGCTGCGGCAAGACCACAACCATGAAGATGATCAACCGGCTGATCGAGCCCAGCAGCGGCCGGATCCTCATCGACGGCACCGACGTGACCGCGTTGGACGGCAACGACCTGCGCCGCCAGATCGGTTATGTCATCCAGCAGGTGGGGCTCTTCCCCCACATGAGCGTCGCCACCAATGTCGGGCTGGTGCCGAAGATGCTCGGCTGGGACGCCAAGCGGATCGAGGCCCGCGCCGACGAACTCCTCCACCTCGTCGGCCTTGAGCCGGCCATCTACCGCAACCGGCTGCCCCGCCAACTCTCCGGTGGGCAGCAGCAGCGCGTCGGGGTGGCCCGGGCCCTCGCCGCGGATCCGCCGGTTATGCTGATGGATGAGCCCTTCGGCGCCACTGACCCGATGACCCGGGACCGGCTGCAGAACGAGTTCCTCCGCCTGCAGGAACAGCTGCGCAAGACGATCGTCTTCGTCACGCACGACTTCGACGAGGCGATCAAGATGGGCACTCGGATCGCTGTCCTCGGCGAGAGGTCCAAGATTCGGCAGTTCGACACTCCGGAAAACCTGCTGGCCCAACCCGCCGACAGCACCGTGGCCCAGTTCATCGGCCGCGGCGCCCGACTCAAGCAGCTCGACCTACGTCGGGTTGACGCGATCACGTGGCAGGACGTCCCGCTGATCCAACTGGACAAGCCCGTCAACGGCGCGAAGCGCCAGCTGGACCAGACCGAAGGCTCCTCGGCGTTGACCGTGGACGCGGACAATCGGCCGCTGCGCTGGGTCAACGCCGACGATCTGGCCGCTCGCCCGGACGCCCTTGACGAGGCCGGCCAGACGGTGACGACGGTCGAGCCACAGGCGACGCTCCGCGACGCCCTGGACGCCATGCTCGCCTCCCGCGACGGCGCCGCGGTCGTGGTTGACGAGCACGGCCGCTACGCCGGCACGGTCACGCTCGACGGCCTGATGCAGGTGATCCACCACACGCCCGAACGAGGCGAACCGGGCTCCGGGGTTCCCGACCAACGTTCGGCCGTGGCCCCCGCCGCCGAGCTCACCCCGGAGCAGCGATGAGCAGCGCCGCCGAGACCCAGGCCGCAGCGACGGTGCTCACCCCGCCGTCCCGCTGGCGCGGGCTGCTGCGGCGACACGCCCCGATGCCGGCGATCCTCGCGGCGGTGCTGCTCGCCACCTACCTCTGGGTCAGCGCCACGGATCTGGACGACATCGAACGGCGTGCCCTGGAGGCCGACAAGCTGCTGCGGGCGGCCGGAGAGCATGTGACGCTGGCCGCGCAGACCACTGTGCTTGTCGTGGCGATCGCTGTTGGTGGGGGCATCCTGCTCACCCGTCCGTCCCTGCGGTGGCTGGCCCCCTTCGCCACCGCTCTGGCCAACATCGGCCAGGCGACTCCCGCGATCGGGCTGCTCGTCCTGTTGAGCATCTTCCTCGGCATCGGCTCCTCGACCGCGTTGATCGGCCTGGTCGCCTACTCCGTCCTCCCGGTACTCCAGAACACCATCGTCGGGATCAACCAGGTGGACCGCCACCTGATCGAGGCGGGACGGGGCATCGGTATGTCACCGATAGCCGTCCTGCTCCGAATCGAGCTTCCGCTGGCTGTTCCCGTGATCCTCGCCGGGGTGCGGACCGCACTCGTCCTCGCCGTCGGCGTGGCCACCCTTGCCACGTTGATCAACGCCGGAGGTCTGGGTTCGCTGATCGTGACCGGGATCAAGCTCCAACGCGAAACGATCCTCGTCACCGGAGCAGTCCTGACCGCGGCTCTGGCGTTGACGCTGGACTGGCTGGGCGGAGTGATCTCCGACCTGCTCCGGCCCCGTGGGCTCGACTGAGTGGCCTCATCCCGCACCTGCGCACCACCGACACTCGCACTACCCCAAGGAAGGTAACGATGCGAAATCGAACCGCACTCACCCGTCTGGCGACCGGCTCCGCGGTGGTCGCCCTCGCGCTCACCGGCTGCTCGGTGACGACTGAGGACCCCAGCACCGACGTCGCGGTCGGCGAGGGATCAATCAAGGAGGACGCCACCCTCAAGGGCCAGACCATCGTGGTCGGCTCCAAGGACTTCACCGAGAACATCGTCTTCGGGCACATCACGATGCAGGCGCTGACCGCCGCTGGGGCGGAGGTCGAGGACCAGACCAACATCAAGGGCTCGGTCAACGTCCGCAAGGCCCTGCTCAGCGGCGATGTCGACGTCTACTGGGACTACACCGGTACGGCGTGGATCACCTACCTCGACCACACCGACCCGATCCAGGACTCCGCCGAGCAGTACGCGGCCGTGGTCAAGGAGGACAAGGAGAAGAACAACGTGGTCTGGGGGGCCTACGCTCCCGCGAACAACACCTACGCCATCGCGCTGCGGGAGGAGAAGGCCGCGGAGTGGAATCTGACAACCCTCTCCGACCTGGCCGAGTTCGCCGAGAGTAACCCGCAGGAGGCGACGTTCTGCCTGGAGACCGAGTTCGTCGGGCGTAACGACGGGTGGCCCGGAATGACCGCGGCGTACGGGATGGACGTCTCGGAGGACAACGTCAAGGTCGTCGACACCGGCGTCGTCTACACGGAGACGAAGAAGGGCGAGGCCTGCAACTTCGGCGAGGTCTTCACCACCGACGGCCGGATCAGCCACCTGAACCTGCGGGTACTGGAGGATGACCAGAGCTTCTTCCCGATCTACAACCCGGCTCCCACCCTCAACGGCGAGACCGCCGAGTCGTACGGCACCATCCTGACGATCCTCGAGCCGGTGATCGCCAAGCTCGACGACGAGACCCTGCGCGGGCTCAATGAGAAGATCGACGTCCAGGGCGAGCCGGTGGCCCAGGTCGTCTCCGACTGGATGAAGGCCGAGGGCTTCATCGGCTGAGGCACCTCGACCGGCGCACCACCACCGCCGATGTCCCCCTACCTCGGGGTGGCATCGGCGGTGCCGGCTCAGCCCCCGGTGTGACACACCCGGTGGCCGCCACGGTGGCCCGCGACCCCGCGCTGGTGCTGGGCCACCACAACCGCGAACGGCGTCTGCTCGCGGGCCTGGCCGAGTGGGTTGTCGACGAACGCCTCCACCAACGCCGCGTCCGGTAGGTCGGCGTCCTGGCCCAGGATGTCCTGACCGAGGTCATTGGCATCGATGATCACTGTGCCGCCGAACCGCTCCGCGAACTCGGCGGGCAGGGCCGCCCGGATCGCCGACGAAATGTCCCGGGCGACCCGATCCGGATCACGCGGTGCCAGCTTCGCCGATATGTTCGCCGGGTAGGCCGAGTACTCGGTGGGCCCGTCGATGGCGCGTACCGCCGGACCAGCGACCCGGTAGAACAGTCCCCGCCGCCGGACCACCTTCCCAGCTGCCCCGACTGCTGCGGCGGCCAGGATGCGGGGCAGCCCCGCCTCCTCGATAGCCAGCTGCATCGTGGCCGGATGCCCCAGCCCGATGCCGTACGGGGTTCGCCGGACACCTCGCGACAGCAAGCGCGCCCAGGCTCCGCTCCTGATGTCGGCCACCTTGAAGATTCGTCCCTGCGCGACCGCGACCACCTTTTCGCTGACAAACAGGTACCAGGGTCCGGCGGTTGCCAGTTGCTGGACGGCGAACGGCACCTCCGCCCCCTGTTTGTAGAACTCACCGACCCGGTTGACGGCGAGCACGGGGACATCGTCCCCGGCGGCGATGAGGTCGGTACGCAGCGGAAACCGGGCCCAGGCGCCACCGGGCGTCAGCAACTCCTTCCCCTGGTTGGGTACGAAGTCCGGTTTCGGCAGCGGGTCTGCACTCTGGTCGGTGTCCGAGCCGGTACCCCGCTGGGCCGCGACCCGGGCTGGCTCCGCCGACTCGGAGGTGCCCGCGTCGCTGGCCGGTCTCGGGTCGATGAACTCGCGCAGCCACAGTTCGATATTGAGCATCCGCCAGAACGTCATGGTGTCCACACCGCCCCGGCCGGCGACGTAATCCTCGAATGCCTGAAGCACGGCTGGCTGGTCGAAGTAGGATCGCGCACCAAAGGACCGGGAAGCGAAGATCAGGTACACGTCGTTCTTGATGCGCTGGAACCAGCTGTCCTCGGGCGTGGTGAAGCCAATCTTGTTGCGCCGTCGATGAACCAGCCGGGGCAGCAGGTCGACGGTCGCGTCCCGCAGGGCCCGTTTGTTCCATCCGTGGTGGATAATCGCGGACGGGTCAAACGACCACACGGTACGCACCAGAGCGGCGTCGAGAAACGGCACCCGACCCTCGACCGAGAATCGCATACTGTTCCGATCCTCGTAGCGGAGCAGCGCGGGAAGGCTGTGCCGGAAGAGGTCGGCGGTCAGCCGGGCCTTGATGTCATTGCGCACCGACGGGAAGCGCTCGTACCGATAGGTTTCGGCGAAGGTCCGACCCAGCAGGTTGACGGGCGGTGTCCGGCGCCGCCGACCAGCGACGTCGGTCAGCCGGGTGCGGCCCAGGCGCCAGAGCACATCGACGGAGCGGAGCAGCTCTCCGGCCACCCGGCCACCGCGCAGGCCGCGCAGGTGCACCAGATAGTAGGGCAGGTAGCCGGCGAGCAGCTCGTCGGCGCCCTGACCGTCGAGCATCACCGTCACATGTTGACTCGCCTCCCGCATCACGCAGTACTGCGCATACGGTGCGGTGGAGATGACCGGTTCTTCCTGGGTTCGGACAAAGTCCCGCAGATCAACCAGAAAGCGGTCCGGGGTCGGGCGCACCTTGTGCACCTGGAGCGCCTCGCCGCAGGTCGCCGCGACCGCGTCGACGTAGCGTTCCTCGTCGTTTCGCTCGCCCGGGAAGACCGCGGAGAATGTCTGTTGCGTCGCACCAACCGGCCGGCAGGTGTCCTCGGCGGAGGCCAGCATGTAATGAATGCTGGCCACCACGGTCGAGGAGTCCAGCCCGCCGGAGAGGGCCGTACCGACCGGAACGTCGCTGACCAGTCGAGCCCGGATCGCTCGGTCGAGCACCGTCCGGAACCGCTCCTGGGCGGACCGGTCATAGGGGGTCGGCGCCGCTGCCAGCGCGTCCATGTCATCGTAGAGGCGGGTGTAGGTGGAGCGTTGGATCGCGCCGTCCGAGGTGAGCAGGGCGATCTCCCCCGGCATCAATCGGGTGACCCCGTGGAAGAAAGTCCGTGGGGTGTCGTCGTGGACCCGGAACCGTAGGTATCGGTAGATGGTGCGGTCATCGGGCTTGGGCGTGACCGCACCGGCGGCGAAGAGGGGGCGGATCTCACTGGCGAAGAAGACCCGTCCGTCTCCGTCCTCGGCGAGGTACAGCGGTTTGATGCCGAACTGGTCCCGGGCCAACACCACCTCGCCACGCTCCAGATCGGCGATGGCCAGGGCGAACATTCCATTGAAGCGGTCGAAGGCGGCCCGACCCCATTGGACCCACGCGGCGAGCACCACCTCGGTGTCACATTCCGTGGTGAATCGATGGCCGAGATCGCTCAGCTCCGCGCGCAGTTGCCGATAGTTGTAGACCTCGCCGTTGTAGCTCAGCACCCACCGGCCGTCCGCCGAGTGCAACGGTTGGTTCCCACCGGCTCGATCGAGGACCGCCAGCCGTCGGTGCGCCAACCCGATCAGCCCGTCGGTCAGGTAGCCGTCGCCGTCGGGGCCCCGGTGGACCTGGGCGTCGGCCATCCGGCGAAGCACCGGCTCACCCCAGAATGCGCTGATGCCGATGTAGCCTGCTATCCCGCACATTGGAAGATCACCTCTGGGTTCACAACTGGCGCACTGTTTGATGGGAGTTTCGCCGGGGTTCAGCCCGGACAGCCGGCGACATTGACACAGTTGTTGGGCCGATTCGCGCTCACCACGGTGCCGGTGGCCGTATTCAACTCGACTGTTCCACCCGCCTCGTTGAAGATCCCGCCACCGTCGGCGACAGCGGTGTTCTTCCTGATCGTGGAGGTGTAGAGGGTGAGCGTGCCGTCGGCATCGTGGTAGACACCCCCGCCCCGAGTGGCTTGATTGCCCCGGATCTCGGTGTCGAACAGCGCCAACGCGCCGGCGTTGAAGACGCCCCCGCCATCGGTGTTGGCGGTGTTGCCCTGGATGAGACCCTGCCGCACGGTCGCGGAGGACGTACTGTTGATGATCAGTCCGCCGCCCCCGCTGCGGGCCGCGTTGTCGGCGATGACGACCCGCCGCAGGTGCAGCTGCACGGAGATGGCGACGACCCCGGCACCCTCGGTGTTGGAGGAGTTACGAAGCACCTGCGAGTCGGTGAGCAGGGCGCTTCCTCCGGTGGCGAGCAGCCCGCCGCCGATGACGGAGGTTGCCCGGTTTCCGGTGATCGCACTGCCGACAACGACAACGGACCCGGCGCTGGAGATACCCCCGCCATTCGTACTGACGTTCTCGCCCACAGTGGAGGAGCGCAGGTCAAGAACGCCGGTGCTGGCGACCCCGCCCCCACCCGTGCCGGCGGTGTTCCGTTCGAGATAGGAGTGGGTGATGGTGGCGGTGCCCGCGTTCCGAATGCCGCCACCCTCCTGGGCACTGATGTTGCGCACGATTCTGCTGTGGTTCAGGGTGAGGGCGGCACCGGCGGCCACGAAGATCCCCCCGCCGTCCTCGTCGGTCTGGCCACCGGTGATCTTCAGGTGGTTGAGGGTGAGGTCGCCGTCGGCCTCGACGGTGAGGATCCGGAACTGTTCGACCGCGGCGGCGCGTTCGATGACGGTGTTCTTACCGCCGTTGAGCGTGATCGGCGAGGTGATCGCGGGCAGACCAGCACCATCCCCGACATCAGCGGTCAGCAGGTAGGTGCAGTCCTTCGCGAGGTCGAGCACCGCACCACCGCGGGCATTTCCGAGAGTGATCGCCGCGATCAACGCGTCTGGGTCACAGGGGACCGGCGTGCCCTTCGGCCTGGTCTGCTCATCGATTCCGGTGCCGGGGCCCGCGATGGCGGCAGGGGCGACCAGGGCGAGCAGGAGGCCCGCCACCCCGGCCACCAACCATGGCCGGGTACGGGCCGGACGCTCCGGTGTACCCCCCTGGTCGTGGTCTTGATACCGCATCGTGGTGCCGGTGCCTTCCCCTGAACGACGAGGAACTCCGCCGGCCGGGGCCAACCCGGCGTGGTGTCCCTCGGCTACCGGACCGGCGGTAGCCGATAGTCAAACGCTAAGCCGACATTGACCCCAGATGAACATGAACCCGAAAATTCATCCCAGAGATTGTCTATCACCGCTCACCGCACACAACCGGCCCGGTCAATCCGCGCCACCACGGAGAACGCCGCCCACTCGCTACTTGTCGATCACGCTTCCCGGCGGCGTGGGCGAAGACTCCAGCTCCCTCCTCGCCCGGCTCCAGGCATCGCCGTCGACCCCGAGTGCGGTGCGGAGGTAGGCACCCACCATTGCTCCCACCGCCGAGACCCGGCCCAGGTCCTCATCCGTGGTCTCGGCGGCACCGAAGCCGACGATTCCGCCGAGGCTGTGCTCGCCCCCGAACACGGTCAGCAGGGCCTTCGGCGCGGGAGACAAGGTGTACGAGTCCCGGTGCCAGGAGGCGCCGACAACATTGAGCGGCCCGCAGTCCTGGTCGCCCGCGACCACAAGTGCCGGGGTGGTCATCGTGCTGAAGTCAGACGTCTGCAGAACCGGGTACTTCTCCCTCGCGTACTCGCTCAGGGCATCGCCGCCCCGACCAAGGCCCGAGAGGATCGCTCCGGCCCGAACCCGGCGGTCGGACAGATCAACGATCGAGCCGTCCGTGGGATCGTTGAGGCGACGGCCGAGGAGGAGGGAAGCGGTGTGGCCGCCTGCCGAGTGCCCGACAACCGCGATCCGTGCCCGGTCGACCCGTCCGCTGAGCGTGGGCACCGCGGCCTCGACCGCGTCGAGATTGTCGATGACAAACGACAGGTCGGTCGCTCTCGAACGCCAGTAGAGCGGAGCCTCGGCAGCGTCCGCCTCGCGTAGCCCGAGAGCCAACGAGTCCAGGTGCGTTGGCTGCACGATGACGAAACCGCAGGCTGCCAGGATCTCCACGAGCGGGTCGTACCCGCGCCACGAGGAGAGGTTGGACGGCCCGTGGTTGTGCGAGAACAGGACGAGGGGCCGGGACGAGCCCGTCACTGGCACCGACACCCGTAGTTCGAGATCCACCGTCCGGGCGGGTGCCGGGATGACGACGGGAGCAACGGACAGGACCGGAGCGGCCAGGCCGGTTCCGGAGGCGCGATTCATGTCGAGGTACCTCTTCTCACGACGTGAACCCGACTATGACGAGCGCCGAGAGCCGGGCTACAGACGAGCAATCACACTCGATTACGGCATGGTGGGCGACTATCCGACGCAGCCCGCGACATCGACGCAGTTGTTCGGCCGGTTCCTGATCACGATGGTGCCGGTAGCGGTGTTCAGGTCCACCGTGCCACCGTCGTTGACGACTCCCCCACCGTCGGTGACGGCGAGATTGTCGACCACCTTCGTCGCCGCGAGGCTGACCGTCCCGGAGTTGTGGATGCCGCCACCCCGGTCGGCCCGATTGCCGATGATCCGGGTACGTCGTACCGCCGTCTGCCCCGCGTTGAAGATTCCACCGCCGGCGGCTGCCATCGCGGTGTTGTTGTTGATGATGCTGTCCTCGATGACGACGTAGCTTCCTCCGCCGATGTCCCCCTCGACGAAGAGGCCACCGGCCAGACCGGACAGTGCGGTGTTGCCGGTCAGGCGCACCCACCGCAGGGTCAGCTGCCCGCCGAGACCGACCCGGACGCCACCGCCGTCGGACTGGCTCAGATTCCCGGTGATTCGAGTGCCGGTAACCGTGCCGATGCCGCCGGAGACGAACAACCCACCAACCGACTGCGCCCGGTTGTCGGCGATGCTGCCGCCCTGGACGGTCACGCTGCTGTCCGAGGCGAAGACGCCGCCGCCGAGGTCGGCGAGGTTTCCGCGGACGTAAGACTGCACGAGTTCCAGTGGGCCGGCACTGAAGATCCCACCGCCGCGCTGGTTCCCGATATTCCGTTCGACCCTGGAGTGGCTGACCCGGGCGGTGCCGTTGTTGGCGATACCGCCGCCGAGGACGTCGGCTATGTTGCGATGGACGACGCTGTGGTTGACGGTCAGCACGCCACCGGTGTTGACGAGGATCCCTCCGCCGCCCTCGGTGGCGTGGCCGCCGGAGATCGTCAGCTGGTTGAGGGTGAGCGCGCCACCGGCGGCCACGGCGAGGATCCGGAACTGGTTGACGGCGGCGGCCCGCTCGATGGTGGTGTTCCTGCCGCCGGTGAGGGTGATCGGGGTGGTGATCGGGGGCAGACCGGCGCCACCGAGGTCGGCGGTGAGCAGATAGGTACAGCCCTCGGCGAGGTCGAGCACGGCACCACCGCCGGCGTTGGCCAGGGCGATCTCGGCGATCAGCCGATCGGGGTCGCAGGGGACCGGCTTGCCGGCCCGCCGCTCCCCCTGCTTCCCGTCGCCCCCACCCGCGTCGCTCTTGTCGGCCGCACCGCTGCCTTCGTCCCGACGGTCGTCGGCGGGCGGCCCGTCAATCGGGGTCCCGGACGTGCCAACGGCCGGCAGGGCGCGCCTGATCGTCTCGCCAACCGGGGTCACCCCGACGGCGGCGAGCGCCAGCCCGGTCAACCCGACAAACCACCACCGCCGCCGCCATGGCCGCGCTGGCTTCTCGCCCGGCCGGTCGGGCGGCTCTCCCTGGGCGTGGCGCTGATGGTTCATCGCGGTCTCGATGTCCTTCCCCCGTGCACGGCAAGGAACCACCCAGTCGGGTTGCCAGTCGAGGTCACTCCTCAGCTACCCGTCGGGTGATACCAGCCACCGCACGCTAAACAAGGGGAGGCGACACGAAGCCCTAAATGCGATTAAATCCACCAAACCAGATGAAAATGAACATATCTTACGTCCCCCTTGCTGCCGGCTCCATGCTGGGCCGGGGCTCGGCCGCGGCCTGACCGTCCGACCGCCGGCGAGCCCGGCCGATCGCGACAGCTGCCGCCACCAAGCCGAGGGCCAGCGTCAGTCCGGCGCAGCCGAGAATGGTGGGCTGGGCGCCGAAGCTGGCGATCATCGGTCCGCCGGCAAGGGTGCCGAGCGGCACGGAGAGAGTCGCGATCGCGCTGTACGCGGCGATCACCGGAGCTCTCGTGCTCGCCTCGGTCCGGGCCTGCAACAGGGCCATCGTGGTAGCGGGAAAGGGGGCCCAGACAAGCCCGCCCACAGCGAACATGACGAGCGCCACCCCCGTCGGCGCCCCGGCGCCCAGCGGCAGCAGGGCAACTCCCCAGGCCAGCACGATGGTGATGGTGACCGGCCACAGTCGCCAGCGCCGCAGGTAGCCAGCGGCCAAACCGCCAACGATCGCGCCGGCACCGAAGACCACCCAAAACGCGGCGAGCCTTCCAGCCGAGTCGCCGGACGCCGCCCCGACGTGGACCGGCAGCGCCACCAGTATCGGCCCGTAGAGGAAGAAGAAGCCGAAGGTCAGGATGGAGAGACCACGTATGCCGCGGTCGCGTGAGATCGCAGCGAAACCGGCAAGACCGGACGACCTCCGTGCTCCGCGCGGAGCACGCGCCGCCTTCGGCACGGCGAGCAGGTAGGTGATCGCCAGGACGGCGAACGTCGCGGCGTCAATGGCGATGACGACGACCGGGCCGCCAATCCCGATGATCACCGCTGCGAGGGCCGGGCCGACCAGGACCGACGCCTCGACCAGGAGACCGATGAGCGCGTTACCGGCCAAGCGGTGCTTCGGCGGGAGTAGCTCGGCGATGAGCGTGAAGCGACCGGCCGACCCCCACGACCGCAGCAGCGCGGAGAGTCCGAGCAACACCGTGTAGAGCCAGATGCCCAGCACTCCGGCGAGATGCGCAACCGGAATCAGCACCAGCATCACGGTCCGCAGAACCGCATCCCACGCGGCCAGTTGGGCACCGCCGCGGCCACCGAGCCACCGACCGAACAGCACCGATCCGAGCGCCCCCGGCAGGGTATACGCGGCGATCGCCACCGCAGCCCAGGTGGCCCTACTCTCCGACGGGGCCAAGTGAAGGGCAAGCCAACTGACCGCGACCAGGCTCATGCCGTCGCCCAGAGCCGACAACACGAAACCCGGGAAGAGTCTCCGCAGAATGCGGTGCCGCAACACCGGCCAGTAGGGCGAAGCCCGAATAACAGTAGGGACTGCTTTTCGGAAAGACACCCGGGAAGTATCTCGCCGCCGCCAACCAGCTGCAAGAAAATTAGCGCTCAGCAGAACTGAGGCTTCGACTAAAACAAATGCCGGCGCCGCCCCATCCGGCTCACCGGGCCGGGGTCACGAGCGGGGGCGTCAGAGCTCGTCGCAGTCTCGGCTCCCTTCCCCAGCCCAGACGCGGAACGGCCAGGCAGGAGCGGCCCGGGGACCGCCACGCCACCGGCCACCGACCGGCTGCCAGCCCGCAGGACAACCGCGCGCCGAACGCCGGCGAACATGAATAGGGCGACGAGCATCGTGGCTGCGACACACCCCGACGGTCACCGACCCGCCCGGCACAGCACCCGCGATCAAGAATGTTGATTCACATCTCGCATCAATGTCCGCCACCCACCCACAGAGCAAGCTGCGACAACGTTTTGATCATGCCCATGAGCTACGCGGCCGCTAGAATCGACTAATCATCGGCAGGCGATTATAAATTGCCCGAGATCGTGATTCATGGAGGAATCATGATCCCGCCGCTCGTGCCGAAAACGCTGGGCGTACCCGCCGATCTAATTGCATCGCATTTGAGGGAGGAACATGTCCGCCACCGACCCGCACCCGGTCCCGAACGAGGACCCGGAGCAGCACATCGGGATGCAGACCCCGGATCCATGGCTCGACCCTGAGCAGACCGACTGGCCAGTTGTGGAGGTGAAGATCGATGGCTTGGATGGTGGTACCGAACCTGGACGAAGCCCGTGATCAACTCAACAGACGATTCCCCAGTCGGGATACCAAATCGGACGGCTCGATCGGCGATACCTCCCACCAGAGCTCCCCGTCGAGCCACAACCCGGACCGGACCGGTCGGGCGGAGCATCGCGATGGCGACCAACTCGACGAGGTACGGGCCCGAGACTTCGACGCCGACCTGCGCGACCCGGGCGGGGTCACGATGGAACAGGTCGTGCAGCTGTGGGTGAAGCTCGCTCGCTCCGGCGCGCTGTGGTGGGTGCGGTACATCATCTACAAGGACCGAATCTGGCATCGTCGGCACAACTTCGCCACCCACACCTACACCGGCTCGAACCGGCACACGACCCACTGCCACGTGAACTCGGACTTCACCCAGGCCGCCGACACGGTACGGGACACGAACTGGCGGCTCGACCAGCTCGGCAAGCCGGGACCCGTCGAGCCCGAGAAGCCGACACCGGTCCGACCCGCACCGGGGCCAGCGGTGCCATTCCCCCTCCCGAGCGGCTACTACTTCGGCTCCCGGAGCGGAGGAGATCGATCGGTGTCGGGCCAGTATCGGCGAAAGTTCAACGGAAAATCGGACCGCCAGTGGCTCGCCATCTGGACCAAACAGCTCACCCGCCGAGGCTGGTCCGCTGGCAAGGGAAAGCGGTACCTCCGCCGAAACGGCCACGACGGCAGGTACGGCCCGGAGCACCGCGAGCTGATCAAAGCGTTCCAGGCGGATCAGGGCCTCAGCAGGGACGGGCTACTGGGCCGCAAGACGTGGGATGCCGCCTACCGCAATCCGATTAGCTGATCATCCTGCCCCAGAGCGCCGCAGCACACCGTGCTGGTCACACCCGCCCGGCGAGGGACGACAGGGCAGGATCGGGCGCGGGGCTACGGTCATCGCCAAGGTGGCTGGAACGGGGTTCCGCCCCACCGGGTGCTCGCGGTGGGGCGGAACCCAAGTGCCCTGCTCGGAGGGTCAGCCGGCGCAGCCGGGGACGTCCACGCAGTTGTTGGGCCGGTTCTTGACGACCACGGTGCCGGTTGCGGTGTTCAGTTCCACCGTGCCGGCGCTGTTGAAGATGCCCCCGCCGAGGGTGATCGCGATGTTCTTGACCACCTTCGTCGTGAAGAGGCGCAACGTGCCGGTGTTGTAGATGCCGCCGCCCTGGTCGGCCTGGTTGCCGATGACCTGGGTGCGGCGCAACACGGTCACGCCCGAGTTGTCGATGCCCCCGCCGAAGTCGGCCGCGGTGTTGTTCTTGATGAGACTGTCCTCGACGACAGCGTAGGTGCTGCCGGGATCCTCCACGAACAGGCCGCCGGCCGCACCGGACAGCGCGGAGTTGTCGAGGAGGCCGACCTTCTGCAGCGTCAACTGCCCGGCCTCGGCGACCACGGCGCCACCACCGTCACCACTGGCGGTGTTCTTCGCCACCTTGGTGCCGGTCAGCTTGCCGCTTCCGCCCACCAGATAGAAGCCGCCCCCGTCGGACGCCTGGTTGCCGGAGATGCTGCCACCCTTGACGGTGACGGTGCTACCGCTCTGGTAGATGCCACCGCCCTGGTCGCCGGTGTTGTTGTCGAGGTGCGACTTGACGATCTCCAAGCGGCCGGTGCTGAAGATCCCACCGCCTTCCTCGCTGGTGGTGTTCCAATTGACCTTGGAATGGTTGATCTGGGTGACGCCCAGGTTGGCGATGCCACCGCCCTCGCCGTCATCCTGGACGATGTTGCGGGTGATGATGCTGTGATTGGTGGTCAACGCTCCGCCAGCGTTGACGAGGACTCCCCCACCACTGCCGTCGGTCTGGCCACCGGTGATCTTCAGGTGGTTGAGGGTGAGGTCGCCGTCGGCCTCGACGGTGAGGATCCGGAACTGTTCGACCGCGGCGGCGCGTTCGATGACGGTGTTCTTACCGCCGTTGAGCGTGATCGGCGAGGTGATCGCGGGCAGACCAGCACCATCCCCGACATCAGCGGTCAGCAGGTAGGTGCAGTCCTTCGCGAGGTCGAGCACCGCACCACCGCGGGCATTGCCGAGAGTGATCGCCGCGATCAACGCATCCGGGTCACAGGGGACCGGCGTGCCCTTCGGCTTCTCCGTCTTCCCCTGTCCCTTCCTGCCTCTCTCCTCATCGCCCTTGCTCTTCTCCTCGTACGAGGGTTGGCCCGGTTGGCCCTTGCCCCGGTGGCCGTCCCCGGGCTGGGTCTCCGCGCTGGTGGTACCTCCGGCAGAGCCGGCGGCCGGAGCCGCCGCGACGCCGACGGCGGTGAGGGCCAGGCCAGCCACGCCAGCCAGGCCGGCCGCCCACCACCGCGACCGCGACCGACGCCCGTCCGGGCGATCGGTTTCGGGTTCGTGGGTGTGATGCTGATGGTTCATCGCGGTGTCGATGTCCTTTCCCCGTTGACGGCGAGGAAGGACCAACCCAGGATCGGTCAGGCTTCCTCGACTACCAGGCAATCGGTAGCAGCCATCTCGGACGCTAAACCGACACTGACCCCAGGAGAACATGAAGACGAAAAAACCCCTGAATGAGACAAATGCTGGTGAATTGTCGGTGCTCGCCCACTGACCCAGCCTCCGGCCGGAGGGCCCCTCGTGACCTGGCCCACCCGAGCACAGGACCAAATGCCCTGTCGCCCCCCGACCGGCAGGTCACAGGATTGCCAGTGCCGACAGAGCCGGCTGAAGGGCAGGAATCAGGTGGGACTTCCGATCATCATTCAGGGCGGGATGGGCGTCGGTGTCTCCAGCTGGCGGCTGGCCGCCGCCGTATCCGCCGCCGGTCAGCTCGGAGTGGTGTCCGGGGTCGCGCTCGACGCCGCACTGGCCCGCCGGCTACAACTCGGCGACGAGGACGGCACACTCCGGCAGGCGCTGAGCCAATTCCCCGTGCCGGAGGTCGCCCAGCGGGTGCTGGACCGCTACTACGTACCGGGGGGAATCCCCGCCGACAAACCGTTCCGACCAGCACCACTGCTGAGCATGCGGCCCCGACGACACGCGAACGAACTGGCCGTGGTCGCCAACTTCGTCGAGGTCTACCTGGCCAAGCAGGGCCACCGCGGCGTCGTCGGCATCAACTACCTGGAGAAGATCCAGCTCGCCACTCCCGCCGCGGTGTACGGAGCGATGCTGGCCGGGGTCGACTACATCCTGATGGGTGCCGGCCTACCCAGTGAGATCCCGTCTCTGATCGACGCCCTGACCCACCACCGGCCCGTCCAGTTGCCCGTCGCCGTCGAGGGCAGCCCGGCGGGGGAAGCCCACACCGTCGCCTTCAACCCGCCTGACCTGACCGGCGAGCTACCGCCGCCCCTTCCACGGCCGCGGTTCCTGGCCATCGTCTCCGCCGCATCCCTGGTCACCTACCTTGCCCGCAGCCCCCGTACCCGCCCCGACGGTTTTGTCCTCGAAGGACCCACCGCGGGCGGCCACTCGGCCCGGCCACGCGGCAAAATGGTGCTCGGAGACAACGGCGAGCCCGTCTACGGCGAGCGGGACCGGATCGACCTGGCCAAGGTAGCCGCAGCCGGGCTGCCCTTCTGGGTCGCCGGCGGGCAGGCCGACCCACGGCGGTTGGCCGCCGCCCAGGCGGCCGGAGCCACCGGGGTTCAGGTTGGCACCGCCTTCGCCCTCTGCCGCGAATCCGGAATCAACCCCCAGCTGCGGCGACAGCTGCTCCAGCGGGCCACCGACGGGCAGCTCGCGATCCAGAACGATCCGGCCGCCTCCCCGACCGGCTTCCCCTTCAAGATCGCCCAGCTGGAGGGCACCGCCGCCGAGGCAGGTATCTACCAGGCCCGCGCTCGCCGATGCGATCTGGGATACCTGCGCACCCCGTACCTGCGGCCGACCGGCCGGATTGGCTTCCGGTGCCCCGCCGAGCCGGTCGACGACTACATCCGCAAGGGCGGCGCGGCGGAGGACACCACGGGTAGCCGCTGCCTGTGCAACGGGCTCATGGGCACGATCGGCCTGGGCCAGCGACGCGCCAGCGACGACACCGAGCCGCCGATCATCACCATCGGCCAGGACATCGGCGTCCTCACCGAGCTGCACCGGCGCTTCGGGGAGGACTACGCGGCCACCGACGTGCTGCACTACCTGCTCGCGGCAGCCCAGTCCGGTAGCTGACCGTACCGGCCCCGAGCACCCACCTCTCCGATTCCGGTCATCGACTGGAGTCGCTACTCTCCAGACATGTCCGAGATTCACCTCGGGTGGGTCGCCCTACCCCTGCTGATCGCACTTGTGCTGGTCGTCATCGTGGCCCGGAGGCGTCGACGCCGGGCTGGTCCGCGGGCCGACAGTAGACAAGAGACGATGGCGAACGCCCGCCGGGCGATCCGCCAGAGTGCCCGCCAGCGTCGCCGTCGGCGATCTGGCAGCCTCCGTGGAAAAGGTGGCGGCGGCAGCGAGGGCCAGGCCCTCGACAGCGGCGCCAGCAGCGAATCCGGCGGCGCGCCGTAGCTCTGGTGAGCTACCGCACGACGGAGCCCCACCCCTACCGCATACGGCAGGGGCGGGGCCCGGGTGAGACTGACCCGCTCAAGGTCGCTACCCGGCGCAGCCGGGAACATTCACGCAGTTGTTCGGGCGGTTACTGATAACGGTGGTGCCGGTGGCCGTGTTCAGGGTGACGATCCCACCCACGTCGTTGACGATGCCCCCGCCGTCGGTCACAGCAAGGTTGTCGGTGACCGTCGAGGCGAAGAAGGTCAGCGTCGCTGCCGCGAGATTCTGGACACCGCCGCCCGTGTCGGCCTGGTTCCCGTCGAGCTTGGTGCCGTTCAACGTGGTCATGCCAGCGTTATAGATGCCGCCGCCCTGGGCCCCGGCGGTGTTGTCGACGATGCGGCTGCCCGTGATGTCGGCCGTGGACTCCTCGTCGACAATGAGGCCAGCACCGGTCTCGGCGGTGTTGCCGGCGAGGACGACTTTCTGCATCGTCAGCTGACCCAGCAGAAAGATACCTCCACCAGCATCGGCAGCGGAGTTATTCTTGATGTGGGTGCCGGTTACCGAGCCGATTCCGCCATCAACGATGAAGAGACCAGCTCCCTGGTCGGACCAGTTGCCGGAGATGGAGCTCTTGGAAACGTCGACCGTTCCTGCCGTGCTCGCGACACCGCCTCCCCCGAGGGTGCCGGTGTTCGCCTTGACCTCAGACCCGTTGACGGTCAGGGCGCCCGTGTTGTAGATGCCGCCCCCTTCCAGCGGGGCGGTGTTACGGCTGACGATCGAGCGCTTGACGGTGGTGGTCCCATTGTTGGCGATGCCGCCACCATTACCACCGGCGATGTTGCGGGTGACTACGCTGTGGCTGACTGTCAAACCCCCGCCCGCGTTGACCAGGATGCCGCCCCCATCGGTACCTGCCGTGGTGGTCTGACCACCGATGATCTTCAGGTGGTTGAGGGTGAGGTCGCCACCGGAGTCGACGGTGAAGATCCGGAACTGGTCGGCGGCGGTGGTGGCGCGTTCGATCGTGGTGTTCTTGCCGCCGTTGAGGGTGATCGGGGTAATGATCGTGGGCAGACCGGCACCATCGATGTCGGCGGTGAGCAGGTAGGTGCAGTCCTTGGCCAGGTCGAACACGCCGCCGCCCGCAGCGTTGGCAGACGTTATCGCGGCGATCAACGCATCCGCGTCACACGTGACGGGAGTGCCGGTGCCGGCTCCATCCCGGGCGGTCGCGATGGGCCCGGGCGCCGCATCGGTCGCCGTGGTGGAGCCGGGTACGGGCTGGTTCGGTTGAGCGTGGGCGGCGGTGGCAAGAGCGGCCGTGGTGAACGCCAGGCCGGTCAACCCGGCCATCCCGACGGCCATCCACCACCGTGGCGGCCGACTATCAGTGCGGCTGGAGCTGTCAACATGTCGTTGAGATGGCATTGCGGTCTCGGTGTCCTTCCCCGTGAACGGCGAGGAGCCCACCACCCAGGGGAACGCGGGTGGCGTGTTCCTCAGCTACCAGACAGGCGGTAGCGGCCCACCGTCGAGCTAAACCCGACACCACGCCCACAGCACGGCAAACGCGAAGGAAATACGCGAAAGAAGCTCTCATATTGCTACCGGCGAGTTACATCTCTTCGAGCCGCTGGAGTTGACGGCCGTTCTGGTCGAGGTTGCTCGGGTCAAGCCACCGTTCGTGCCTGGCACGAATCGCTGGTACTCCGACGAGGTGTACGGCAGCGGTCTGGATCGCGCGTGACCTCGCTTGCCGGCTGCTACCGGGCGAACTTCCAGTTGGAGTTTGACGCCGGCGACGGTGCGGAAGGTCTCCCGTTGGACCGGGGTGTCGTCGCTGGGTTCGCGCGCCAGCCCTCCGGCTCGCCCATTATGAACGTTCCTGACTCCGGATCACGAGACCGGCGGAAACTGCTGCCCGCCGGCCCGGCAGCCCACCGCCGTACGCGCTCCGTTCGACTGACCGCCGGCCACCGGCGCCCGTCTGTGACCGTCCGCAACGCCGGAAACGCGTTTCTCCGATTGGCGATCGCTCCGTTAGGATCTCCGGCGATCAAGGAGGATGAACGGTGGGCGATTTCCAGCAGTTCGTGACGGATGTGAGATCGCGTCTGTCCACCATGTCCAGGAATGAGTTGTACGTGGTCGGCGACGGTCTCGACCGGGACTCACTCTGGCTCACCTATCTCGATTCTTTCCCCGCCGGCACCAATCTGCGGTTCCGCGAGCGATCCGAGTACGACTGCTCGACCTGCCGCGGCTTCATCAAGCGCTTCGGCAACGTCGTCGAGATCCACGCCGGCCAGGTCCGTACCATCTGGTCCGGGGTGTCGGCCTCCGACCCAGTCTTCTCCGTCGTCGCCGCCGCTCTGGATGATTTCGTTCTTTCGCTGCCGTTGTCCACGATCTTTCGGTCCACACAGGCGCAGTACGGCACGAAGAGCACCCGAACCCTGTGGGACGGCAAAGTCGAGGTGTGGCACCACCTGCACGGCCGGGTGGAGAAGCGGCATCGCATCGAAGATGTCGGCGCGACACAGGGCACCTTTGACGCCGCGGTGCAGGTCTTCCAACGTGGCCTGGCCGAGTTGACCCAGCACGCTCTGAGTACCGTCGTCGATCTTATCGACGACAACGCCCTCTACCGCGGCACGGAGCATCGTCGGGCGGTGACCGAGTTCCGATCGCTGCAGAACAGGTGGACGACAGCGACCGACAGACGGGCCTTCGTCTTCGCCAACGCCATGAACCCGGCGGCACGCCTGCGCAACATGGTGATCGGCACCCTCGTCCAGGACCTCTCCGCGGGCGTCGACCTGGAGCAGGCGGTCCGATCGTTCGAGACGAAGGTGGCACCGCAGAATTACCAGCGCCCCAAGGCGTTGATCACACCGGCGATGGTCAAGGCTGCCATGAAGACCATTGACGAGTTGGGCATCGAGGAGTCGTTGCAGCGACGGTTCGCTCGGCTGTCCGATGTGTCGATCACCAACGTGCTGTGGGTCGACAACGACACACAGCCGCGGATGAAAGACGGCATCGAAGGGCTGCTCATGCAGGCCACCATGAAGTCGGCAGGTGCCCGCCTGCGCGACGCGAAGCCGGAGGAGATTCCCGTGGCCTCCTTCCTGAAGGACATCCTGCCCGGTGCCACCACCATCGACCTGTGGGTCGCCAACACCTACGAGCCGCACTTCGTCAGTCTCACGACCGGCCGGCACCCGGCTGCTCCGCGGTTGTTCAAGTGGGACAACGATTTCGGCTGGTCGTACGGCGGCAACGTCACCGACTCGATCAAGGAAAAAGTGAAACGAGCCGGCGGCAACGTCACCGGCAAGCTGCGGGTCAGCCTGTCCTGGTTCAACCACGACGACCTCGACCTGCACGTGTTCGAACCCAACGGCGACCACATCTGGTACCAAGAAAAGCGCAACAAGCTGGACGTCGACATGAACGCCGGCGGGACGCTCTCCCGCGAGCCGGTGGAGAACGTCACCTGGACCGACCGCGTCCCCGACGGTGAGTACCGGATCGAGGTGAACCAGTACCGCAAGCGGGACAGCACCCATGTTGGCTTTGTTATCGAGACCGAGAGCAACGGAAAGATCGAGCATTACAGCCACGATCGCGCGGTCGACCACAAGGAGACCGTCAAGGTGGGTCGGATGACGGTTGCCGGCGGGGAAATCACCGCCTTCCTGCCGGGAGTAGACGTGCAGCCGGGCAGTACGGGCAAAGAGTTGTGGGGCATCACCACCGAACAGTTCGTCCCGGTGTCCACCATCATGTACTCGCCGAACTACTTCGACGACAACGAGGTCGGCAACCGGCACTACTTCTTCATCCTGAAGGGGTGTGTGAACGACCAGCCGACGCGGGGGATCTACAATGAGTTCCTCCGCGGCGACCTGCAACCGCACCGCAAGGTGTTCGAGGTTCTCGGCGACCGCACCAAGTGCGAGCCGTCTCCGGAACAGCTTTCCGGCCTCGGCTTCAGCTCCACGGTCCGCAGCTCTGTGGTCGCCAAAGTGACCATGATCGGCGGCCAGCGCCGCCTCATCAGCATCCAGTTCTGATTCTCGACCCAGAAATCGGAGAAGGCCCTAGTGACTATTTTTGAAAAGGCCACGCGGGAGAAGTTCCGCTATCCGTCGACCAAGGGATTGCTGACCACGGAACAGTTGTGGGAGCTTCCGCTGACCGCCAAGTCCGGCTTCAGCCTCGATGATGTGGCCAAGGCGGTCAACGCCGAACTCAAGGCCGTCGACACCGAGTCGTTCGTGGCCACCGAGGCAAATCCGGCGAAGGCGATCCTGGAGACCAAGTTGGAGGTCGTCAAGCAGGTCATCGCCGTCCGCCTCTCGGAGGACCAGGCGGCGAAGGCGGCGGCG
Source organism: Salinispora pacifica CNR114 (assembly GCF_000514775.1). Taxonomy (GTDB): domain Bacteria; phylum Actinomycetota; class Actinomycetes; order Mycobacteriales; family Micromonosporaceae; genus Micromonospora; species Micromonospora pacifica. The sequence continues at coordinate 145,820 of NZ_AZWO01000014.1, forward strand.
GCCAAGAAGCTGGAGAAGGACAAGCTGCTGGCGGTCCTGGGCCGCAAGCAGGACGCGGTCCTGGAAAACCTGACCGAGGCAGAGCTGCTGGCCCGAATCAACAACCTGTAGCCCGCCCACAACCGCCTCCACCGGCTCCAGGTGCGGGACGTGCTCGGCGATACTCAGCCGCGCCCCGCCGGGTGTCGTCCACGACCCGCTCACCGTGAATGGTCCACCGAGTCAACTCCACCGCCTGCTTCTCCACCGGCCCGCCAGTATCCGCGCCGAACCCCACACCCTGCACGACAGGCGGCAACTACCGGCCACACCACCCCAGCCGCCCGACCCCTCACTTGTAGGTCCTGGGCGCTCCGTCCATGCGCGTCCGCGCACGTCTCTGACGTCGGGTACTGATCCGTCGTTGGCCCTCCCCGCCTGGGGCCCTGTTGCTGTCATCGTTACTGTCAACAGCAGCAGGGCTACCGGCGCTCCTGGAACTGGCACCAACCGACTACCGTCGACCGGTGCTCCATCCCGCAACGGTCTTCGACGGATCCGGCCCGCTGGAGAACCCGCTCACCGACGAGGTTCTACGGGCGGTGGAAGCGCAGCTTGGGTACGAGCTGCCCACCGCGTACGGAACGCAGCGTGGCTGTCTTGCCTGTCGGGCGTCCCTCGCTGTCCCATACTGACCGCTGCTTCGGGCACGCTACGGGCACGGTCACCTGACATTGAGAAGGTTCGTCATGACGTTGGTCAGGAAGGGCGCTCGGCTCATCACGGTTGATGGGGTCGCCTACAGATGGCGATTGCGGGCTAGACCAACCTATGCTCAAGCGCTGTGTGAAAAGCCGCTCGCTGTTGCTGTAGAACGGGTCGACTGCAAGGGCAGAGTGTTGCTGGTCACCATGCCTCAAGACCACCCAAGTAACTGGATTGGCGGGTCGGCAGTTCCCGTTCTCCCGTCGGCAGTCGCTGCAATCGTCCGGAAGGCATTGGCCGACGGTTGGCAACCTACCCAGCCAGGCGGGGCCTTCCGCATGGCTACGTCCGACCAGTTGCCGGAGCTGCCGCCTCCTTGACCCAAGGCAACATGCAGCTCGCGAGGACCTGTCCTCATCCGCAGCCCACGCTGGCGGGCACGTCTGTTGTCGTCCACGGACGTCCGGCCAAGTACGTCCCCGATCGTCACCCACTTAGTCACTCGTCTCGCTGTTTGCCGGTGTTAACCACTGCATCGCGCACGGGGACCATGATGATGTGCGCCATCAGCCGATAGCCCGATCAGCCAGCCAGCTACCAAGGGTCAGGTACGGGGCAAGCGCCGGCGGTATCGTTCCCTGCCTCAGCACCCACTCATCGCCCAACGACGCCACGACCAGGTCGCAGTGATCGAATCTCAGTAGGACACCACCCAAGCCTAGCCGCGTCGCGTAGCCCTAAATGAGAGCGGCGTCCAGCAGCCGATGACCCGGCAGCAGTCCCAGCATGTCGGGCCACTGCGCCAGCCCCACGCGCGTCTCACCGTGCTCTCCCATGTCGTACGACGCATACGGCTCGCTGAACTCAAGGCCTAGCAGCTCGCCAGAACCATGCGCCATGAGCGGCGGCACTCCCTGAAAGTGCAGCCAAAAATGCACCAAGCTCTCCACGTCACCATCACGTTGGCCCTCATGCCAGTGTCGAGCCTCCGTTACCGCGACGAGGTTACGACCGATGACCTGCTCGATCAGCTCACCCATGTCCCAGCACGCTACTGGGCAGGCTTGACCTGCCAACCAGGCATGGAGAGCCCTCCATCCTGAAGCGCACGGTGGCCATTCCGTCTGCCGTCGGCCCGCACTCCTGTGGAGCGGGCCTCCGCCCGACCCGCCACGTCAAGAAGACCTTGACCCACGGTCGGACGCTGGCGGGACGGCCCTGCGCAACCACTCCCAGCTCGGGCGGCCACTATGTCGGACTGCTACGACCACGACCACCAGGCCGTGTGGAACGGCTTCTCCGGCGAGCTGTGCACTTCCACCTCCTGCTGCGCTTCGACGGCGTCGACCCCGGTGACTCCGACGCACTGGTGCCGCCGCCGCCCGGCAGATCACCGTCACCACCCCACCACACCCCGACCGCTTCGACGGCTGCCGGTGTCGTGCGGCGAACAGGTCGACGTGCGCCGCATCGGCAGCGGCGATGGTGCCGTGACCGACGCCAAGGTCGCCGCCTACCTGGCGAAACTTGATGCTCCGCGCCACCGAAAGCGGCAGCCGCGCGCCCAGCTCCCGCACCACCGGCGCGAACCGGCACCTCAACGGCCGCCAGAACAACCCTTTCCGCAACGGCCAGGCCACCGCCACCCACGCCAGCCGCACCCCCGGAGCCACCCCATGACCGCCCCCATCCCTTGGTTCCCCAAGCGGGACACCAGATCGGACGGCTCGATCGGCGATACCTCCCACCAGGGCTACCCGTCGAGCCACAACCCGGACCGGACCGGTCGGGCGGAATATCGCGATGGCGACCAGCTCGACGGGGTGCGGGCCCGGGACTTCGACGCCGACCTGCACGACTCGCACGGGTCACGATGGAGCAGGTCGTACAGCTGTGGGTGACACTTGCCCGCTCCGGCGGTGACAGCTCGGTGTCCGGCTACTACCGCAGGAGATTCAGGGGTAAGGCGGACCGGCAGTGGCTAGCGATGTGGACCGAGCAGCTCAGCCGCCGGGGCGGGCCTGCGGGCGAGGAAGAGCGGTATCTGCGTAAGAGCGGCCACGACGGCCGGTACGGCTCAGAGCGCCGAGAGCTGATCAAGGCATTCCAGGCCGACCAGGGCCTCACCCGGGATGGGCTGTTGGGCCCTGAGACGTGGGACGCCGCCAGGCGACGTGAAGGACCTTGCTCGGCAGGGCGAGGACCATGAAGCACGCCTACGCGCCCTGGAGAGCGAGCGCCCGGTGGCCGCTGCCCTCACCGGCCGCGCTGGTCTCCATCATCGCCCTGGTGGTGTCGGTCGTCGGCTACAACGCCCCCGACTGAGCCGGACCTCTCCAGCCCCTCGCGTACCTCGGCCGCGTGCTACTGGGCAACGGCCATGTCAGCGCCGGCCGCCTGGAGCAACTCCGCAACCGCATCCCCCGATCCAAACCAGGAAGGGCCCCGCCCCCCTGCCGCCCGTAGACGGTAGGGGGCGGGGCCCCTCGTGGTGCCCGAACGACGGGGTCAGTCCGGGCAGCCGGTGACATTGACGCAGTTGTTCGGCCGGTTCTTTGCCACGACGGTGCCGGTAGCGGTGTTCAGCTCGACCGTGCCGCCCACTTCATTGAAGATGCCACCACCATCGGTGACGGCAATATTTTTGGTGACCTTGGCGCCGAACAGGGTGAGGGTTGCGGAGGCTTCGTTGTATATTCCGCCGCCCTGATCACCTGACTGATTACCAAAGACCTTCGTGTTTCTGAGTACCAGTTCGGCGATGTTGTAAACCCCACCGCCATTGCCGCTGCCGTTGTTGTTCTTGACAATGCTGTCCATAACGACAACCGAGGCGTCTTCGTCCACGCCCAGACCACCGACAATTCCCGCTTCAGCTACGTTTTCAGCGATGACAGAGGATCTGATCGTCATCTGCACGCCAACGCTCGCGATGATGCCACCAACCACGTCACCGGCGATGTTCGCCGTAACGCTACTGTCCGCGACAAAACCAGTACCACTCATGACAAAAAGGCCACCACCAGAGCTGCGGGCGCGATTACTGGAAATTCTGCTGTGCCCGATCCGCACAGTTCCCGAACTCGTGACCCCACCTCCGTCCATGGCGGCATTGGCATGGATGCTGGACTTGCTGATTTCGAGTACGCCAGAGCTTGCCACACCTCCAGCGGCAGAGGCAGCGGTGTTGTGACTGACGTTGGAGGCGTGGATATGAGTGGTGCCATTGTTGGCAATGCCGCCACCACTGCCGCCGGCGATGTTGCGGGTGATGGCGCTGTGACTGCTGGTCAACGTTCCACCTGCGTCCACGAAGACGCCAGCCCCGTCAGTGCCAGCGTTGGTGGTTTGTCCGCCGGTGATTGTCAGGTGGTTGAGGGTGAGGTCTCCGCCGGCGTCGACGGTGAGGATTCTGAACTCGTCGGCGGCAGCGGCGCGTGTGATGGTGGTGTGTTTGCCGCCGTTGAGAGTGATCGGGGTAGTGATCGCGGGCAAGCCCGCACCGTCGTCGATGTCGCCCATGAGTGTGTAGGTGCAGTCCTCGGCGAGGTCGAGGACAGCACCNCCGCGGGCGTTGGCGAGGGTGATCGCCGCGATCAGCGCATCGGCGCCACACCGAACTGGTGTGGCCTTGCCNTTGTCCTTCTCACCCTTGCCCTCGTGATCCTTGTTGTCGGTGGAGGCGCGGATAGGTCTTCCCAGCCGGTCATCGGCGGCGGTGACAGCGCGTTCGACGGCGCCGATAGCCGGCGCG